>CAVXQV010000013.1:0-711412 GCA_963764035.1 uncultured Verrucomicrobiae bacterium | reverse complement strand
CCTGACGCACTGGCTGGCGTTGGAACGCTACGCGGCTGGCGGATTGTTTGAGCCGTCGCGTGCGTTCGCTTCCGTGCGCGACGGCCTCGGCAATTTCTGGAGCGCGGCGTCAGGCCATCCAGCAAATCTGCTTGTCGCGCAATTTTACCTGCTCGGCATCACCGCCGCTGTGTATCATCTGGTCAACGGTGTCGCAACCGGTTCAGAAGTATTGGGACTCACCAAGACGCCTGCTGCGCAACAACGACTCTGGCGACTTTGCCTGGTCGCCGCGCCGCTGTTGTTGCTCGCCAGCATGACTGCGTGGTATGCCTTTGCAGTGAAATGAAATGGTTTATCTCGAAAAATCCAAGCTGTGGACAGGCAACGAATCGAGTGCGATACCGGCCTGTCTCAGTTTTATCGTTTTGCCCGCAGCTGGAAAATGATAAGGTTGCGCATCGGCAAATGGCCGGTAAAACCAAAAAGGAAAATTATGAAACTTAGCGCCCGCAATGTTCTTAAAGGCAAAGTCAAAAGCATCAAACGAGGCCCCATCAGCAGCCTCGTCGTATTGGAAATTGCGCCCAAAATTGAAATCGTTTCAACAATCACCGCTGGCAGCGCCGCAACATTAAAGCTGAAAAGGGGGCAAACGGCCTATGCGATCATCAAAGCTTCCAGCGTGCTGGTCGGTGTGGATTACTAATTCCGCGTCCCGCAACTGTCGTGATTCATCACTCACAAAAGTGGGGAAAGGTCTTATTCCCGGAGGGCATGGCCGTCGGGAAAAGGGTCCCGAGGAAAGCACTGACGCGGCAAATCATTTTATGTGATCGCCGGAGGCGAGGGTAGGAATCGAACGGGGTCAGGGGATTTTTTCAAAATCCACTACTCCGCAATTACCACCCCACCGCCAGAGGCGGGCAGCCTCATAACTGACGAACGCCAATAGAATTGGGCTTTTCTGAATGCTTGTCAAGCACCAGCGATTACGCGCCCAATACCGATCAACTACACACCGATTGCTCATTCATTACCCATTCACTGGCAATTTCACTGGCAGCGAAATGAAGCTGCTTGAACGACTGTTTGTTAAGGACAGCTTGAGTTAGAGAATCCGTTTTCGGGCCAAGCTTAAGCAAGTTCCGAAATCTGCTTTCGACAAAGTTTCAGGAGGGTGGATTCGGCATGATTCGGCGGACGGATGCGGGAATGAACGATGCCCCAGGTTTGTTCAAGAGGTTTGCGGCCGGCGGGCAAGGCGACAAGTGACTGATCTTTTAGTTCGGTGGCTATGACCCACCCCGGCAAAAAAGTCAGGAACGAGGTTCGTGTCAACATGGCCTTCACGGTATTCAGGTTCTCGATTTCCCCGACGATGTGCAGTGCGAAGCCATATCGGGAAAGAAAATCATCCACTTGTTTGCGTTCATGGCCGCAACCGGAAAGCAGGACGCAGGGGTATTTGGCCAACTCGCCGCGCGGTGCGCTGGTTTGGATAGCCAATGGATGCGTGGCATTCACCACAAGATGAAAGCGGTCGGCAATCAGGGGAATGAATTCAAAATGGTCGTTGGCCGGAGGTTTGGCTGAAAACGCAAGGTCAACGCCATTGTTTTCCAGCCGACTGGTCGCCTCGCCGTGGCCGCAAGCTTGGACATGGAGCGACATGTGCGGAAATTCTTCATGGAATTTAAGCAGGATGGGGGCGAGAAAAGTTGAAAGAACGATGTTGTCTGCCGCCAATCGCAACCTGCGCGAACCCCATTTGTTCAATTCGGCGAGCGTCGAGCGGGCCTGCTTCATTTCCGCAAGCGCGCGGTTGGCGTGATGCAGCAAAGCCTCGCCGGCCTCGGTCAGCATGACCTTTTTGCGCAACTTGGCAAAAAGGCGACAGCCGACTTGCTCCTCCAGTGCGCGCATGGCATGGCTGATGGCCGAGTGGGTCACATAAAGTTGCTTCGCCGTGTGTGTGTAGCTTCCCGTTTGGGCCAGGACGGTGAACGCTCTCAACTGCCTGCTGTCGAGTGTTTCATTCATTGGTGAATTTCATTCACGTTTGTTCAAAACTTTTTTCAATTTCGGACGGCTGCGGATTCGCTCCTCTGGCACCGTGACTGCTCTAGCGCCAAACGGATGGCGAAAAACCCAAACGAGGCCGATGCCGCAAGATGAGTGAAGCATTTGCGACGCCAGTTGGCTTTTCGCCATGAGACAAGTGTGAAAAACAACAACAAGGAGCCACACATTAACTGACATGAAAAATCAAACCCGAAAAAGACAACCGCGAGCCAAAACCCGTTTGGTCGCCACCGGCGCTTGCCTAGGCCTGATGGTCAGCGGCGGCATGGCGGCATACGCCCAGACCACAATCGATGCTGAAAAGATGGCCGAAATGCAAAAGCGGCTCGATGCATTGGAAGATTTGGTCAAAAAAGAAGGCCTGATGCCAAGCGGGCCGACGAACGCCGTCGTGTCGGCCATGAATCAGATCACCATCAGCGGATTTGTGCAGACTTCGTATTTTTATAATACGCAGCGTCCGGCCTCCGGCCAGTCTGATACATATCTTTGGAACACGAAGGACAATTCTTTTTCGATGAATAAATCCAAGCTGACCATCGCCAGCGCTCCCGTGGCCACCGACAAATGGGATGCGGGCTTTCGAGCCTTCACTGATGTTCGGCGATGATGCCCCCGATCTCAATTCTCCAGGCGCCAACGGAACAGGCGCCAACTCGAGCTTCAATGATTTGCGTGAAGCTTATGTGGAACTCAATGCTCCCGTCGGCACCGGGATTGGACATCAAGGCGGGCGAACTGATTTCGCTGCTGAACTGGGAATCCGGCGACGGCGGCGCGGCGAATCCCAACTTCTCGCAAGGCTATCAATGGTGGTATACCGGCAACGGCCCCTCCGCCGGTATCCAAGGCACCTACAATTTCACTGACAAGATTGGTCTGACCTTGCGCGTGGACAACGGACTTTATCAAGGGCCGGTGGACAATAATCAAGGCAAGGCATTCAGCGGCTCCGTCGAATTTGAAGCCGACGGACAAATCTCTGGTGTCAACTTGATCGGCTGGTATGATTCCCAGCCCGGCGACTCGACCACCTCGGGCATTTCAAGCATTGGTGGCTACCAGTTCACCAAACAACTTGGCACCGGCTACGAAGTTGATTATTTCCACTTCGATGCCCCGGGCAGCCAGACCGATTTGTGGTCCGTCGGTGGCTGGGCTTGGTATGACTTCACTTCCAAGGTTGGTGTGGCTGTCCGTGCCGACTACGTTTCCCAAGACAATGGTGTGATTGGACCGCCCGTTCGTCCCGGTGCCGGCCTCCAAGCACCGAGCAGTGGCGTTTACGACAGTGGCGGCTCTTTGGGCAGCTTGACGCTCACGCTCAATCTCACGCCCGTGCCCTACATCAAAATCCAGCCGGAAATTCGCTATGACTACACGATTCATTCCGGTGGATTGAACGGCAAAGACTACCAGCTCATCATCGGCTGCGGTGCGACATATATGTTCTAATTTTATAAACCAAATCAAAAATAATAATTCCATCTCAAAATCCAAATCAATCCAGCTATGAAAAAAAACCTCTTGAAATTAATGGCGCTGACTGCCGCTTTGACGCTGACCAGCCGGGCGCTGGCCGAAGACACGGTGAAAGTCGGCGTCCTGCATTCGTTGAGCGGCACGATGGCCATCAGCGAAACGTCGTTGCGCGATGTGCTGCTATTTGCCTTCGATCAAATCAACGCCGCCGGCGGCATCAAGGTCGGCGACAAAATGTATAAGATTGAACCCGTCGTGGTGGACGGCGCGTCCAACTGGCCGTTGTTCGCCGAAAAAGCCAAGGAACTTTCTGGAACAAGACAAAGTGGCCGTCACGTTCGGCTGCTGGACTTCTGTGAGCCGCAAATCCGTGCTGCCTGTGTTTGAGAAGGACAACGGATTGCTGTTTTACCCTGTGCAATTTGAGGGTGAAGAACAGTCCAAAAACGTGGTCTATACGGCCGAAGCGGTGAACCAGCAGGCCACGCCGGCGGTGGATTACCTGCTTGCCCAAGGCAAGAAGAAATTCTACCTGATCGGCACGGACTATGTTTATCCGCAAACCACGGATTTGATTCTCTACAAATATCTGCTCTTGCATGGCGTCTCGCCGGAAGACATCGGCGGCGGTTTCCGCAAGGATGATTCCGGCAAGGTCATTTCCGCCGGCAAATATGTTCCGTTCGGCTACACCGACTTCCAGCAGATTGTCGCGGACATCAAGCAGTTTGCCGCGTCCGGCGACGCCTGCGTCATCAACACCATCAACGGCGACTCGAATGTGCCGTTCTTCAAGGAAATTGTCGCCGCTGGTTTGACGCCGTGCGGATTGTCCGGTCGTTTCCTTCAGCCTGGCGGAAGATGAACTGCGCTCCATGCCGACCAAGGATCTAGTGGGCGAACTCGGCTGCTGGACTTATTTCATGTCGCTGAACACGCCGGAAAACAAGAGCTTCCTCAAAGATTGGAACGCGTGGCTCAAGACGGAAGATCATCCCGGCGTGGTGAAGGAAAAGCGCGCGGTGGACAGCCCGATGGTGCTTTCCTATGACGGCGTTTATCTGTGGAAGGAAGCGGTGGAAAAAGCCGGCACGTTTGACGTGGACGCGGTGCGCAAAGTGCTGGATTCCGGCGACATCAGCTTTGCAGGCCCCGGCGGCAAAATCACCGTGCAGCCCGATCAATACACCACCAAGAACGTGTATATCGGCGAAACCAGGGCCAACGGCCAGTTCAAGATCATCAAGTCATTCGATCAGGTTCCTGGCGAACCGTGGATGCTGAAGAAACTCGACGCGGATTTGGCCGCCAAAGGCAAGTAAATTGGCCGCCCGTCCTTTGCAACTTCAAACAATTCGAGGGGTGGGGCCTTGGCTCCACCCCTTTGTTCTACGCGTTATGAAGTTTGTCTTCAAGCTGCTTTCCGGTTGCTGTGCTCATGCTGCTGTTGCCTGCGCGCGGTCGGCGGCGTCCGGCGCCGGAAGCGACGAGCACCAATGAAGTTCGCCAGGAACTGGCGCAGGTCATTTTGAGCACCGGAGCGGAACAGCAGACTTTGCTGAACGAACTGGCCGACTCCGGTTCCAAGCTGGCCAACGACGTGCTGTACCGCCTGGACGCGCGAGGAATTTATCTTTACCCGCGCCCGACGGTTCCAAAATGCCGGTCTTGCTCGAAGACCAGCAGGACGCCGACGGCAAGGCGCGCGCCATTCGCATTGGCGATGGGCAATTTGTCAAGGACGCCAGCGGCAAGGAACTGCGCTTTGGCGACAGCGATTTGAACACGGCGGACACCGACATGCGCCTGCGCAGCGCCATTCAACAAGTGCTCGACACGCTTTCTCTTTCCGATCCTGACCCGGACGCGCGCTATTCCGCCGTCGATCAAGCTCGGAAATTCGCAGAAGGAATCTTACATGCCGATTTTGCAAAATCGGCTGGCCAAGGAAAAAATCGTCTACGTCAAAAAGACGATCAACGAAGCCATCGCGACGCCTGCAATTAAACGACACCAATCCAGCCGTGCAATTTGCCGCCGTCCAGCAACTGGCCGCGTTGAATTCCATGGGCAGCCTGGACAACCTGAATCACCTCGCCGCCAACGCCAATAACAGTCCGCAACTGGCGAAAGAAATCAAACGCGCCGTCAGTTCAATCAACGACCATATTTGGTGGGTGAATTTTTACGGCACGATTTTTCACGGCATCAGCCTCGGCTCGATCTTGCTCGTCGTCGCGCTCGGTCTGGCCATCACGTTTGGTTTGATGGGCGTCATCAACATGGCGCATGGCGAAATGATTGCCGTCGGCGCCTATACGACTTATGTGATTCAAAACCTGTTCGGCGCGGGATTTTCCTTTGCCATCACGCTGCCCTTCAGCATCGCGGGCAAACAACTTGGATTCGGCCTGCATCTGCCCGGCTTGAACGCGACCGGCTGGTTCTATCAAAGCTATTTTCTTTTCGCGATTCCATTGAGCTTTCATCATGGCGGCGCTCGCCGGCCTGGTGCTGGAACGCACGGTCATTCAGTTTCTCTATCGCCGGCCGCTCGAATCGCTGCTCGCGACCTGGGGCGTTTCGCTCGTCATGCAGCAAATGTTCCGCATGGTTTTCGGCGCGAACAACGTGCAGGTCAATTCGCCTAACTGGCTGCTCGGCCATTTCACAATTGACGACGTCTCGTTCGGCTACAATCGCGTCTTCGTCATCGGCTTTGCGATTTTAATTGTCGTCGGCACCTGGCTGCTGCTGTCCAAAACGCCGCTCGGCCTGCTCATTCGTGCCGTGATGCAAAATCGTTCGATGGCGTCCTGCATGGGCGTGCGCACCACTCGCGTGAACATGATGACCTTCGCCTTTGGCTCCGGCCTGGCGGGTCTGGCCGGCGCGTTTCTCTCGCAAATCGGCAACGTCGGCCCCAGCCTCGGCCAGGGTTACATCGTGGACAGTTTTATGACCGTCGTTGTCGGCGGTGTGGGCAGCATTATCGGCACGGTCTGTTCCGCGTTTAGCATCGGCACGGCGGATCAAGTGCTGCAACAAGTGACCGGTTCGCCGGTCACAGGCAAAATTGTCGTGCTCGTCTGCATCATTTTGTTTTTGCAATGGAAACCCGGCGGGTTGTTCACCATTCGCAGCCGCAGTTTGGACTGATTCATGTCGCACAAATCAATCAAAATCGAGCTGGGCGCGGTTCTGGCGGTGGCGGCTCGTCATCATCGTTGTGTTGCCTTGCTTGAACGCGTTCACCACCGAGACGAGCTGGCTGCATGTCAGCAATTTTACCATCAACCTCTACGGCAAATATCTTTGCTACGCGATGCTGGCCATCAGCGTGGATTTGTTGTGGGGTTACACCGGGTTGTTGAGCCTCGGCCAGGCGCTGTTCTTCTCGCTCGGCGGCTACATGATGGGCATGTATCTCATGCGGATGATCGGCAGCCTCGGCCAGTATCATGAACCGATTCCCGATTTTCTGGTGTTTCTCGGCTGGAGCAATTTGCCGAATTTTTGGAAACCGTTCGACAATTTCGCCTTTGCGATGATGATGGCGGTGTTGTTGCCGGGTGTGCTGTCGGGCATCTTTGGATATCTGGCGTTTCGCTCGCGGATTCGCGGCGTGTATTTCGCGATTCTCACCCAGGCGCTGACTTACGCGGCGTGCCTGCTGTTTTTCCGAAACAGCCTGCTGCTGGGCGGCAACAACGGCTTCACCGATTTCAAATTCGTTCTCGGCCACGACTTGCGCGAACCGGCGACGCAGCGCGGACTTTACATTTGCACGGGCGTCGCGTTGCTGCTGGTTTATCTGCTTCTGCAAGTGGCTCACGACGACAAAATTCGGGAAAATTCAGCGCGCCATCCGCGACAGCGAAAACCGCGTGCTCTTTTCCGGCTACTCGACCGCCAATTTCAAATTGTTTGTCTTTGTCCTCGCCGCGCTCATCGCCTCGCTCGGCGGCGTGCTGTATGTGCCGCAAGTCGGCATCATCAATCCCAGCGAAATGGCGCCGGACAAATCGCTCGAAGCCGTCGTGTGGGTCGCGGTCGGCGGACGCGGCACGCTCGTGGGTCCCGTCATCGGCGCGTTCGCCGTGAACGCCATGAAAAGCTGGGCGACGCGCGCCTATCCTGATTTGTGGCTGTTATTCCTTGGCGCGATGTTTATTTTCGTGACGCTGTTCATGCCAAAGGGAATTGTCGGCTTGCCCGCGCAATTGCGCGCATGGAAGCAAAAAATTTCCGCGCCGAAAAATGGCGATGGCGAAATGGTTGAAACCATTCCGTCGTCGCCGCCAAAGGAAACGTTTGCCAAATCCAAATGACTCCGGCACCCCCAAAGCCCGAATTTATTTTGCTGCTCGAAGAGGTCAACAAGACGTTCGAGGGATTCAAGGCCATTTCCAACCTGACGTTTTACATGGATGCCGGCGAACTGCGCGTCGTCATCGGACCAAACGGCGCGGGCAAGAGCACGATGCTCGACCTCATCACCGGCCGCACCAAACCCGACAGCGGCAAGATTGAATTTGGCAAGGACACCGACCTCATCAAGTTGAGCGAATCCAAAATCAATCAACTCGGCATCGGACGCAAATTTCAAACGCCGTCGGTCTATAATGACCACACCGTTTTTGAAAACATCTGGCTCTCGCTCGAAGGCAGCCGCAGCGTGTGGCGGACATTGTTCTCGCGCGTCACGCCTGAACGGCGCGACCGCATTTATGAAATTCTTAAAACCGTTTCGCTCGACGGCAAAGCGGACGCGAAGGCCGGCACACTGAGCCACGGCCAAAAGCAATGGCTGGAAATCGGAATGTTGCTTGCGCAAAACCCGAAACTGCTGCTCGTGGATGAACCTGCCGCCGGCATGACCGATGAGGAGACGCACAAGACTGGTGAACTGCTGTTGAGCCTCGAAGGCAAGCACAGTGTCGTGGTCATCGAACACGACATGACCTTCGTCCGGCAAATCGCCCGCAAGGTCACCGTGCTCCACCAAGGCACCGTGCT
The DNA here is from genome assembly GCA_963764035.1 of uncultured Verrucomicrobiae bacterium. Lineage (GTDB taxonomy): Bacteria > Verrucomicrobiota > Verrucomicrobiia > Limisphaerales > UBA11358 > UBA11358. The sequence continues at coordinate 702,847 of CAVXQV010000013.1, read as the reverse complement.
CTGTGAAGGCAGCGTGGATGACGTGCAGAACGACGAGCGTGTCAAAGAGGTCTATCTCGGCAGAAAAAAGAAGGAAAGGAATTAACTTATGAATGAATACAGAGAAACACGGATTGGAACGGAGCGAGGGTTCCAACCTGCGGCCGGTTCGGTTGCGAATGCCGGCGTCGCGACAAGGCGGGCCGCGAGTTTCGCTCAAAAGCTGTCAAAGATTCTATCCGTGTTTCTCTGTGTTCATCCGTGACGACGACCCAATGTTAACGCTCGAGAACATTTCGGTTTCCTACGAAGGCTCACGCATCTTGCGCGGCGTGAATCTCGCCGTGCCCAACCACAGTCTCGTTTGTCTCATGGGCCGGAACGGCGTCGGCAAAACCACCACGCTCAAAACGATTGTCGGTCTGGCGAAACTCGACACCGGCTCGGTCAAATTCGCCGACGCCGAACTCACCGGCCTCAAGCCCGACCATCGCGCCCGGCTTGGCATCGGTTACGTGCCGCAGGGACGCGACATTTTTCCGCATTTGACCGTCTGGGAAAATTTGAAAATCAGCCTCGTCGTCCACGGAACCAAGGCCAATGGCCAACTGGACCGCGTGCTGGAATTGTTTCCCATTCTCAAGGAATGTCTTCAACGCAAGGGCGGCGTGTTGAGCGGCGGCCAGCAACAACAACTCGCGATCGCTCGCGCGCTTTTGACCGACCCTAAGATTTTGATTCTCGACGAGCCGACCGAAGGTATCCAGCCGAACATCATTGATCTCATCGGCGACACGCTTTTGAAAATCAAGAAGGAAGGCAAAATCAGCATCCTGCTGGTCGAGCAATACCTTGACTTTTGTTTGAGCGTCGGCGACAGCTTTTACATCATGGACCGGGGTGCGATTGTGGCCGAAGGACCAATTTCGCATCTGAACGACGACATCGTGAAAAAACATCTGACCGTTTAAGCGTGGTTGCGCCCGTTAAAAACAATTCCGGCGAACAAGGTGAGGCAGTGCTGAAAGTGGAGTCTGTTTGTGAGAAAAGCGCTGTCACATCCGCGTTTGCGCGCAATCCTCTGAAGTTGCTCACGCCCCGCGCGCGCGGCCGCAGCGTCTGGGCCTGCACCAGCAGTTTCGGCGGCGGCCTCGTGGCCGGCGACCAGACGCGGCTGGATTTGCAAATCGGTCGTGGCGCGCGCTGTTTCCTCGGCACGCAGGCTTCGACGAAAATTTACCGCAACCCCAGCGCAACTACCTTGCGGCCACGTCACGCACGCGACGCTGGCGGAACATTCCCTGCTCGTGTTCGCGCCCGACCCGGTTCAAGCCTTCGCGGACTCTAGTTACGCGCAGCGCCAGGAATTTCATCTGGCGCCAAGCGCGGGTTTGGTGCTGCTGGACTGGTTCACCTCCGGGCGGGCCGCGCGTGGTGAGCGCTGGGAATTTTCCCGCTTCAAAAGCCGCAACGAAGTATTTCGTCGGATGGCGAAAGGAGTTTTCTTGATTCAATTCTTTTGGATTCGGTCGGACGGCTCGCTGGCCTCGCCAATGCGCGCCGGCCGTTTCAATTGTTTTGCCATGCTGTTGCTCGTCGGCGAACCGTTGCGTGCCGCCGCCGGTCAATTGCTTGAAGAAATTTCCTCGCGCGCCGGTCGGACGAAAATCGCTCACTGATCGCCAGCGCCAGTCCGGTTCGCGATGGCGCGGTTCTTCGTGTCGCCGGCGAACAGGTCGAAGCCGTTGGCCGTGAAATTCATCGTCATCTCGCCTTTTTGCCCGACTTGCTCGGCGACGATCCGTGGGAGCGAAAGTGGTAAAATTAGCATGCACCTCTCTCCGCGCGAAATTGACAAACTGCTTCTGCACAACGCCGGGTTTCTCGCGCAGAAACGGCTCGCGCGCGGCCTGCGGCTGAACCATCCCGAAGCCGTCGCGCTCATTGCCACCGTCATTCTGGAATTCATCCGCGATGGCAAGAGCGTCGCCGAACTGATGAACCTCGGCCGGCAATTGCTGGGCCGCAATCAAGTCATGCCCGGCGTGCCAGAAATGATTTACGACGTGCAGGTGGAAGGCACTTTTCCCGACGGCTCGAAACTGGTGACCGTGCATCATCCCATCGCCAGCGAGAACTGGCGATTTGAAACTCGCGCTGCACGGGAGTTTTCTGCCAGTGCCGGATGTTTCGATTTTCAAACCGGCTGCGGACGAAGTTATTCCCGGCTCAACGGAAATCCTCGACGGCGAAATCGAACTCAACGCCGGTCGCGCGACAGTGGAAATTCCCGTCACCAATCTCGGCGACCGGCCGATTCAAGTCGGCAGCCATTATCATTTCATCGAGACGAACGCGTCACTGAAATTTGATCGCGCGCACGGCTTACGGCAAACGGCTCGATATTCCGGCGGGAACGGCAGTCCGCTTTGAACCCGGCGAAACCAAAACGGTGAAGCTTGTGGAAATTGCCGGGAACAAAATCATTCGCGGCGGAAATAATCTGGCGAACGGAAAAGTTTCCGCCGCCGGAAAGAAAGCCGCGTTGAAACGAGTGAAGCAGAAAGGATTTTCCAATGTCGCATAAAATGAAACGCGCCCATTACGCCGACATGTTCGGCCCGACGACCGGCGACAAAGTCCGGCTCGGCGACACGTCGCTCATCCTCGAAGTTGAAAAGGATTTCACTGTTTATGGCGACGAATGCAAATTCGGCGGCGGCAAAGTCATCCGCGAAGGCATGGGCCAGGCCGCCGGCGTCGGCGACGACGGACGCGCTCGATTGCGTCATCACCAACGCGCTGATCGTGGATTATACCGGCATTTACAAGGCCGACATCGGCATCAAAAACGGCTTGATTTCCGGCATCGGCAAGGCGGGCAATCCCGACGTGATGGCCGGCGTCACCAAAGCGCATGATCATCGGCGTCACCACCGAAGTCATCGCGGGCGAAGGATTGATTCTCACCGCTGGCGGACTCGACACGCACATCCATTTCATCTGTCCGCAACAGGCGCACGAAGCCATCGCCGCCGGGCTGACCACGATGGTCGGCGGCGGCACCGGCCCGGCGGTCGGCACCTGCGCCACGACTTGCACGCCCGGCTCGTTCAACATGAAAATGATGCTGCAGGCCGTGGATGATCTGCCGCTGAATTTTGGTTTCACCGGCAAAGGCAACACCGCCTTGCCCGCCGGTTTGCCGGAGCAAATCAAAGCCGGCGCGATTGGCCTGAAACTCCACGAAGATTGGGGCACGACGCCGGCGGCGATTGATTGCTGCCTCGGCGTGGCGGACGACATCGACGTGCAGGTCACGATTCACACCGACACGTTGAACGAATCCACCTTTGTCGAAGGAACGATTGCCGCGTTCAAGGGCCGCACGATTCACACCTATCACAGCGAAGGCGCGGGCGGCGGCCACGCGCCGGACATCATTCGCATTTGCGGCGAGCCGAACGTGCTGCCGAGTTCCACCAATCCGACCCGGCCTTACACCGTCAACACGATTGACGAGCATCTCGACATGCTGATGGTCTGCCATCATCTCGATCCGAATCTGCCGGAAGACGTGGCGTTCGCCGAGAGCCGGATCCGCGGCGAGACGATTGCGGCGGAAGACATTTTGCACGATCTGGGCGCCATCAGCATGATGAGTTCCGATTCGCAGGCGATGGGCCGCATCGGCGAAGTCATCACGCGCGTCCTGGCAGACGGCGGACAAAATGAAGCAGCAACGCGGTCGCCTGCGCGGAAGAAAAGGGCGACAACGACAACCTCCGCATCAAGCGATATATTTCAAAATACACGATCAATCCCGCGCTCGCCCACGGCATGGCGCATCTCATTGGTTCGGTCGAAGTCGGCAAACTCGCCGATCTCGTTTTGTGGAAACCGGCAATGTTCGGCGCAAAACCGGAAATGGTCATCAAGGGCGGCGTCATCGCCTGGGCGCAAATGGGCGATCCCAACGCTAGCATTCCCACGCCGCAGCCGGTTTTCATGCGCCCGATGTTCGGCAGTTTTGGAAAAGCCACCGGACCGTGTTCGATCGCATTTGTCAGCCAGATTTGCAAACAAAAAGGCGTGGCGAAAAATTACGGGCTGGCCAAGCGCATCGAAGCCGTGAGCGGTTGCCGCAAAATCGGCAAGCAGCGATTTGAAATGGAACAACGCGATGCCGAAAATCACGGTGGATCCAGAAACCTACGAAGTCCACGCTGACGGCGAACTGCTGACGTGCGAGCCGGCGAAAATTCTGCCGCTCGCGCAGCGGTATCATTTGTTTTAGCCGTGCCGCGCGCGCTTCAAATCAACGGTCACCGGCGGCGACGTAAAATAGCCACGCTTAAACCCGCTCGTCGTCAACCGCTAGGAGTTGCCTTGACTCCTGTCATTAGTTCGTCCACGCCCCCAAAACACCCTGACGACTGGCTTCACTGGCAACTGGTAGATTCCGCGTTTCCGACCGGCGGTTTTGCGCATTCTTCCGGCCTTGAGGCCGCATGGCAGCATGGCGAAGTGCGCAATCGCGACGAATTGATTTTATTTCTCGACGCCAGTTTGGAGCAACTCGGCCGCGCAGCGCTGCCATTTGTGACGGCGGCATTTGATTCGCCGGAGCAACTTGCGGAATTTGATTCGCTCTGCGATGCGTTCACGACCAACCATGTGGCCAATCGCGCAAGCCGTTTGCAGGGCAGGGCGTTTCTGGCGGCTGTGGAACGGATTTTCTCACCTGTAATGGCCGAGGTGACAGGCTCATTCCAGCCAAACCGAAGCCTCATTGCGTCGGCGGCCACAAAACGGGGAGCCGCCGCCTTTCGCTCATTTTGCCCCGGTTTTTGGCGCGTGTTTGCGTCGGCTCGAAATTCCGCGCGAAACGGCGACTGCGGATGTTTTTCTTCAATCATTTGCGCGGCGTGTTTGCGGCGGCGGTGCGATTAAACATCATCGGGCCGATGGAAGCGCAGATGTTGCAGCACGAACTTTCGCCGAAAGCCGAAATGATTTTGAAGCAAATGCGAATCGCTGTCGCTGGACGACATCGCGCAAACCGCGCCGCTGCTGGATTTGTGGCAGGGCGCGCAGGATCGGCTTTATTCGCGACTGTTTCAGAGTTGAGTTGAGTTATGAAACTGCTTTTCCACTTTCATTCCCACGGCGGCAACGGCCATTCACACAAGCACTCCGATCATCCCGGACATTTTCACGAGCGCGAACTGCCGTTGGATCGAGATTTCGACCAACGCGCCTTCACGGTCGGCATCGGCGGCCCGGTGGGCAGCGGCAAGACGGCGTTGATGCTGCAACTCTGCAAGCGGCTGCGGGAGACAATGAATATTGCCGCGGTAACCAATGACATTTTCACGAAGGAAGACGGCGAGTTTCTGACCCAACACCATGCGCTCGAAGCGGAACGCATTCGCGCGGTGGAAACCGGCGGTTGTCCGCACGCGGCAATTCGCGAGGACATTTCATCCAACCTGCTCGCGCTTGAAGAGCTTCACCGCAAATTTCAGCCGGAGATTTTGCTCATCGAATCCGGTGGCGACAATCTCGCGGCGTGTTTCAGCCGCGAACTGGCGGATTACACGATTCAAGTAATTGACGTGGCGGGGGGCGACAAAATTCCGCGCAAAGGCGGACCGGGGATCACGCAAAGCGATTTGCTGGTGATCAACAAAACCGATTTGGCGGAAGCCATCGGCGCGGATTTGAAAATCATGGAGCGCGACACAAAAAAAATGCGCGGCGACGGACCGTTTGTTTTTGCGCAGATCAAACACGGCGTCGGCGTAGACGAAATCATCGCCCATGTTAATCGCGCCTGGCAGCATGCATTCAGCATCCCGCGTCATTGAACGTCGGGTAACCGCGTTGCGAATTCAATGCTAACCATTTACTAACTCCGCGTGAATCGCCTTCCAATTGTATGGCTCGCTGCGCGTCGTCAAGGACACTACGAAAAACGGCTCAAACATGACTCGCCGTTTTGTCGTTCCTCCTTGACGATGCTCGCTTCGCCAAAGACCGGACGGCGATTAAGGCTTCACGCGGGAAGTGTCACGGTCATGGGTGGAAAATACCAATGAATCAAACCGGCAACTCGCCGGAGTGGATAAACGCGCCACGAGCTGCGTGAGCGGCGGTCACTATTTTGGGGCATTTTTTGCTTTCAGGAAAGCATCGAGGTCTGCCTTTTCTTCGGGACTCATCATCCTCACGTTGGCAATGTGTGGCCCGCGTGACGTGTAGGGTGAGCTTTCCTTTGCCGGCGGGGGAACGTTGTTCGTAACTGCCGCCGGCGCTGCCGTGGTCGGCGCGGGTTTTGCGGCGACGGCTGGCGCACTTTGGGGCGTAGCCGGGACATTGAGGACCGGCGCGATTGTCGCTCGTTTCCGCCGTTTGCGCTTTTTACCTCCGTCCAGGACAATGCGGCCGTATTCGGCCACGCGCGCCCGGCTGGCTTTTATACCATGCTGTTGTAACAATTCGGCGATGGCTGCATAAGATATAGTTCGGTTGCGTAATTCCACGATGGAATCATGGACAAGTTTCAGATTGGTGAACGGGACGCGATGCGGATTAGGCCGGAATTCCTGAACCGCTTTCCGCAGTCCTTCGAGATCGGGCGGTGACGTAGTTGGTGTGCTCATAATTTTTGAATGTCGTGGTTAAGATTTGAGCAAGTTGTCTTGCGAGATGTTGCTCTGACCGTTACGCGAACCGTGGCACGGCTGTTGCGCTGCTGTCTCTTGCTAGTCGTCCCGCAAGTTCCCGGCGCGACCACCGCCTGTATGACTGCGGCGCAACGCGAGTTGTCTTGCGAGCCAACCTGCCGGACATTCGACGGCGTTGCCGTTGTCACTGCCCGGCCATTGTCGGCACATAGCGCGGTTTTGCGGCGAGATATTTCGCCGGATGTCTTGCCGGATATTTCGCGATCATCGCGTGGCCGTCTCGCGGGACTCCGAGCGTCCAGCGGCGAGATTTGAGCGAGCCGCAGAATCCTTGTCCAGACAAGGGGTAAGGCTTCTACCCTATAAAAGCATTTGCTAACAGCCATGCGCTTGCACAGTGATTTGAAAATTGTTGCTCCGTGCTCTACGAGCCGTTCTCGCGGTCGTTCGCCTGCGGGCTGGTCTTTGAGCCTGCCGCTTGTGCCTGAACCAGTTTGTCGCGTCAGCGACGAGGGAGGTTTTGGGCGAGCACGGCCTCTTGGCCGCGCGCAGCCCGACAGCCGCGTGAGCGGCAAAACCGACCGAAGTCGGGGGGGCGCACTTGAAGGCAAAATGCGACAAAAGCTTTGTGAACAAAGGATGATTAGAAATCAGCACCCCTCCTCATGTGTGGAAGGGTGTGCGGATACCCTAAACGGTGTATCAGACAGCCGGGTTTTCTTCAAAGAAGGTTCGAACTTTGGTTAAAAGACACCGCCAGTTTCATTCGGGCGGTCGCGCCGAATTTTCTTTAAGATTTTTGTGGCATATTTGTTCTCCTCTGCTACATTCCCGCGCTCTTGACGAACCGGATTTGAAGCCGGAAAGATTATTAAACTGTGACAGCGAAAAAAACAGAAACCAAAAAAGCGGCGCCGCACGGCCGGCCGCAGGCCTCCGCCACGACCGCCGCGATTCTTGGCCGGCCCATGACCAAGCCCCACGCGTCCGCCGGGCCGAAGAAGATCAAGGCCGAGTGGCAGAAGTTTTACAACCACCTGCTGGAATTGCGCGAGCAGTTGCTCCACCAGATGAACGGGCTGGCGAAGGATTCGGCCCAGGAGATGCCCGGTTACAGCCTGCACATGGCGGATTCGGGCACGGACAATTTTGACCGCGACTTCGCCTTGAGCCTGCTGTCGTCGGACCAGGACGCCGTTTACGAAATCGAAGAAGCGCTCAAGCGCATCGAGAAAAAGACCTACGGCGTCTGCGAACTGACCGGCAAGCCGATTCCCCGCGCCCGGCTGGAGGCGATACCGTGGACCCGTTTCACGGTCACGGCGCAGGCGCAACTGGAGAAGGACGGCGCATTGCGCCAGCGCCGGCTCGGCACGCTCGGCACGATTGACAGCGCCAGCGTCACCGAAGTGGAAACGGAGGACGAAGAGCCGGGCGAAGAGCAAAAGGCCAAGGAAAAGGAATAAATTATGCCGCGCGACACCATCACCATTGAATGCACCGAGGCGCGCAAGGAGGGCAAATCGCCCTCGCGCTACACCACCTCGCGCAACAAGAAATTGAAGACGGAAAAGCTGGAGATCAGAAAATACAACCCCGCGTTGCGCCGCCACACCCTGCATAAGGAGATCAAGTAGCCATGCCCCGCAAAACGCATACCGACAAAAACGACAGACGCGGCTCGCGCCGCCAGACGGAAAACCGCACGCCGCGCCCGAAGCCGAAGATTGACTTCACCGTGGACGCCCTTGATTTCAAGAACACAAACCTGCTCCGGCAGTTCGTGACCGATCAGGGCCGCATCCTGCCGCGCAAATACACCGGGCTGCCCGCGCATTACCAGCGCCGGCTTACCACGGCCATCAAGCGCGCGCGCCAGATGTTGCTGATGAAATAACCGGCGGTTCCGGCAGCATTGGATGTTTGCCGCCGGGACGGCTGAACAATTTTGCAGAAACCGCGGCACATGAGTGGCGCGGTTTTTTTTATGATCAGCAGCAGCCAATCGCCGGCAACGGCGTTTTCGGGATTTTCGACGTTATTTCTTCAGGCTGGGAAACCACAGGCGCATCTTCACTTTAACCGGTTGTGGATTTGAAAGGCCGCCTTCATCCGATCTGCGTGCAATGTTAGCGGATTGTGGAGATTGAAGAATGCACCCCTGAAGAATTGAGAAACGAATTCCCACCCGGAATGGCTTCGGAGTGTTGACACCTATGTCTTTATTTTCCGGAATCTGCCCAAACTGTCAGGGAAGACAATTTCCCTTCGTCCGGCCTGGCCCGGACCGCACTGGCGTTTTCTAGGCACGCTGTCTAAAAACGCGCCTAAGCCATTTCTTCGGTCAGCAAATCCGCCAGGTGGAGATACTCCTTGATTTTCCTGCGTTCGTAGCGGTTTTTGCGCGCTTTTTTGGGCTGATTATCTGTTTTGCGGAACGGATGTTTTGGATTGCGAATTGCTTCGCCCATGAATTCCAGTGTCTTCATCATAACATTTTTCCTTTCACCAAAATTACAGCCTAAAACATGCCAACCTCCCCCAACCGGCGACGTGCGATTCATTCTCTTCACTTCTACAATCAGACTTGGCACACCGCACCGGCGTTCAATAAATATTTACGCCAGTCGGAACGAACCGGACCGCCATTCCATCCCGGTCCTGCTCGAAATCAATTTCAATCCCAATGCTTCAAACGCCGACCGCACTTTCCCGAACTCGGATTTCAAAATACCGGCCAGGGCCAATGTCCCGCCGTCATTCAATTGTGCGGCAATCCGCCGCCGTTCGGCGATCAGCAGCTCGGAAATCAAATTCGCGCAAATCAGATCGTATTTTCGCGCCGGGCGCAGGAGAAGTTTGGCGACGTCGCCGCGCCACAAATGAATTTTGCCGGCAACGCGGTTTCGCTTGGCGTTCACGCGGGCAATCTCCACTGCGTTGCCGTCAAAGTCAAATGCATGCACCGGCTGGCAACCCAGCTTCGCGGCGGCAATCGCCAGGATGCCGGAGCCGGTGCCGATGTCCAAAAAAGCGGGGCGCGGGCGGCTCGCCCGCGCGTTGCCCATCGGGGAACCTGCGGGCGGGCCGCCCGCGCTCCGCACAATCTGGTGCAGGCAAAACGAGGTTGTGGGATGCTGGCCGGTGCCGAAGCTCAAGCCGGGGTCCAGCACCACGACCGCCTGATTTTTCCGCGGCTTGCGCCTGGACCAGCTTGGTTTTATCAGCAGCGCCCCGCTGACTTCGATGGGCTTGAAATGCCGTTTCCACGATTCCGCCCAATCCTCCCGCCGGACTTTGGCAATCGCCATTTTGCCCGGGCCGATCTTCAGTCCGCATTTTTTGATTTGTGCCAGTCCGGCGGCAACGGCTTCGCGGACGTCGGCCGGCGGTTTGGCGTCGCAATAGACTGTCGCCGTGCTGGTGCCGGACTCAAGATTGAAATAGGTCGAAGCTGGCGTGGCCAGCACCGAGCCGAGCATTTCTGCGACGGCGTCCTCGGCCTCCGGCGTCGTCGTGATTGAAATCTTCCAAAGCGATTTATCTTTCATCCGTTCCTCCTCGTTCTCGTCCTCGTCCTCGATTTCTCGTCTCGATTACGAGGACGAGGAGGAGGACGATGACGATTATAAATCGCGCCACGGCGTGAAATTGAGCAGCTCGATTTCCGCCAGTTTCGGATGCAAGGCGACCCGCGTGACGCTGGCGTATTCGATTTCAAAGGCATTGGTTTTTGGCAGCGGCAGTTCGAGCAGGATGGAAAGAATCATGCGGACCACGCCGCCGTGGCAAAAAATGCCCACCGTCTGGCCGGGATGCCGTTGGATGACGTCGCACAGGCATGGCTCGACGCGGGCGCGGAACTGCGCGCCGTTCTCGCCGTTGGGAGTGATGCCCCGCTCGATGTGATCCAGCCATTCGTGCGGGTCGAGATTGAACCGCTCGCAGACTTTTTCCCAGTTCAGGCCGGTCCAGTCGCCAAAGTTGATTTCGCGGAGAGCGGGCATGATGGTCTGGGCCGGCGCGCCGTTGTTCAAATAGGGCGCGAGCGTTTGCTGGACGCGCTTCATCGGGCTGGCGTAAACAGCATCAATTTTCTTTCCGTGCAGATATTCCGCCAGCTTGCGCGCCTGTTCGTGGCCGCGTGGCGAGAGGTTCATGTCAATCGTCCCGCCAAAAATCTTGTGGTAACGCTGCTCGACCTCGGCGTGGCGGACCAGCAGCAGGCGCGTGGGCGGCGAGTGTTCGGGAATAGGCGGTGCCCACGGGAATCAAGCCTGTGCGAGCGCTGCTTCCTGCGCGGCGAGCAGGTCGCGGATGCCCGCCTTGCCGAGCGCCAGCAAATCGTGCAATTGGTTTTCGCTGAACGTGGCCTCCTCGCCGCTGCCTTGAAGTTCAATGAACTCGCCGGCGGAATTCATCACCAGATTGAAGTCCACCGACGCGGCCACGTCCTCGGTGTAGCACAAATCCAGCAGCGGCCGGCCGTTGACGATGCCGACGCTGACGGCGGCGACGGCGTGAAGGATCGGATTTTCCGCGAGCTTTCCGGCGGCGATCAACCGCCGCACGGCGACGGACAGCGCGACGAAGGCGCCGGTGATGGCCGCCGTGCGCGTGCCGCCGTCCGCCTGGAGCACGTCGCAATCAATCCAGACCGTGCGCTCGCCGAGTTTTTCCAGGTCGACGCGCGGCGCGCATGGCGCGGCCGATGAGCCGCTGGATTTCCTGCGAGCGGCCGTCAATCTTCCCCTTCGTGCTGTCGCGCGGTTTGCGCTCCAGCGTGGAGTAGGGGAGCATGGAATACTCGGCGGTGAGCCAGCCGCCGCCGGCTTTCTGCTCCTTCATCCAGCGCGGCACGGTCTCCTCGACGGTCACGCCGCAAATGACGCGCGTGTTGCCCCACTCGATGAGCGTGGAGCCGGCGGCGTTCGGCGCGATGTTGTTTTGAAAGCGCAGCGGGCGCAACTGGTTTGCAGACGCGTCCGTCGGCGCGGTTGAATTCAGCCATAAACGGGCAAAGATTAAACACCTGGAACACGAAGGAAAAGAAAAAGCGGCATCGAAATGCCGTCCGAATCTAAAATTTGCCCTCCGAATTCAAACACCGTTGCTCCGCCTCGTTCAAGATGGCCGGGGCGAGAGGAAAACACGGCTCGTGTGTCAGAACAGTTTTGCGTATTCGTCAAACCAGCGTTGCACCCCCGCCAGCATGGGATGAGCCAGCGCGGCTTGCAACCGGCGTTCAACGCGCGGGGTATGCTGCTGCTTGTAATCCGTTTTTCCTTCGCGGCTCAACTTTTCAAAAATCGCCAGCACCCGCGTGTGCCGCAGCGCCGCAAGGACGGCCAGCGAAGTTTCAAAAGCTTCGCGGTCGAGCGATGGGAATTGCGCCAGGTAGCGGGCGAGCATTTTCTTCCGCAACTCGTCCGGCACGTCGCGCCGCGCGTCTTCGAGCAGTGACACGAGGTCGTAGGTGACCGGGCCTTGGTAGGCGTCCTGAAAATCCAGCAGCCCGGCCCGGCGGATGCCGTCGCGACCGGGCAGGTGCATCAGATTGGCGGCGTGATAATCGCGCAGCAGCAGCGACACCGGCACCGCGTGCGCAATCGGCAGCACCGCGCGCCAGGCTTTCTTGAATTCGGCGCGGCCACTGTCGGAAATTCCCGGCGCACCCCAGTCCAGAAATAGTTCGATGTCCGCCAGCATTTTTTCCGGCGAATACTCGCGCAGACCTTCCGGGACGGCCTGCGGATGCCGGTGCAGGGCAACCAGGACATCGGTGGCGAGGGCGAAAAGTTCTTCTGGGTCGTGGCTGCGACGCCTCGTCGCCGGGGATTTGCGCGACGAAGGCGTCGCGGCCACGCTCTGCGACGAGGCGTCGCAGCCACATTCGTCCAGCAATTGCGCGAAGGTGGTGTCGCCGAAATCTTCCAGCAGGAGCAGGCCATTGGCCTCATCGCGAGCGAGAATCTCCGGCGCGCTGAAACCGAGCTGCCGGAGATGCGTGTCTATTCGGACAAACGGCTTGATGATTTCCGGCAGACGCGAGGCATCCATGAGAATGGCGGTGCGGCCGGCTTGGCGCAGGCGGACGTATCGGCGCGCGGAAGCGTCGCCGGTGAGGGATTCGCGGGCGGCGTCGCCCCAGCCGGCGTCGTCGAGAAATGAGCGGGCGTTGTTGTTGGCCACGGGCGGAGAGTTTAATCAGACCGTTGCGCGGGGCAATGAAAGAGGAGGGCGCGGCAGTTTGATTTCCAATCGGGAAACTTCCCCCGGCTTTTGGCCCGGAAAAAGATTAAGGCCGGACATCGGGTCCGGCCTCTTTCTTACACACTTAACACACTTGAGAACTGCTCAACACCACTGGCCGTAGCTTACACCATCCGCGGAAATCGTCATGTCACCAGTTGTGGGGACAAGGCCAAACGGGATTATATCTTTCAAAAACCCATTTTCTTTATGAGAACCAATAAAAATGCGGCCCAAAGTGGTGTTTTTAGGATTCGGCCTGCCGTTTCCACATTTTGCCTCAAAAACAACTGGCTGGACGCGATGCGGGCATTGGTAGATGATTTTGCTGTATGGCTAAACGGCGTCATTTCTTGCTGGCAATCATTAGGAAGGCAAACGAAGAATTCACTCTTAAAGAGGCTATTCCAGAAGCTGTTGTCGGATTTGTGTATGCTGTTTATCTGCGGAGAAACGGATTGGAGGATGAACACGGACAATGGGAAATTATTATTGAAGCCATTCTGTATGGGTTTTTGTTGCCAATCATCGGCTTCATATTTAGGGCATTTTTTACCGCCCCCGGAGAAGTTGTGAAAGAAACATTGGAATCCAGAAAGGAGGCTGAAATTGACCCGAAATCAATTTATCCGTCCATAGTAACAATCCTGCTGGTGGTTTGTTCGGCCTTGGTAGGGATTCTTATATTAAATATTCAGCGACCAAGACAAACTGGAAACACAATTTCAATTGCATCAAAGGAAACTCAAAAGCCATTGCCCACTAAAACCGTTCCTAGGCCAGAGCCGGCCCCTCCTGAATCATCTACCAACATCCCTCAACTGGCGACTTTTGAAACTCGAACCGAAATGTATAGCGTGGATTCCAAAACAAATACGAACTTCACTTCACTAATCGAAAAACTGAAGGCAAAAAAAGATGCCGATACTGAGGCTCAACAGCGACAAATTTATTTAGATAGGATTAAATGGTGGAACTCATATTTGCCTTACTATCGTCGCTCGCTCGTTGTGTTACGCGACGCTTTGCATGACGAAGCGAAAAAAACCGGGGACGGGATTAGCCAGTCAGACGGTTATTTACTGTGTTTATCATCAAACATGGACCAAAACGTCGGGCAAATTGAAGTGGCAACAATCGGGCTACAAAAGAATACGAACATGAGCTTCATGATTACCGTTGCGGCCAACAATTCGGGGAGCCACAGGCAGTTAATCATTTCATGCACGGGAGGCACCTTGGAAATGGAACCTGGATGGCTAGATCAATTTCATAGCACCATCCACATTAAGAACCCAGACTTTGATTATCACGTGGACGTGCCAATTGCTAAAGCCAACGACCAAATAAACGAGTCAATAAATAATATAATGGATGCACAGCGCGATTTTATAAACACAACCAACACACCTAACCAGAAGATGCCTTGAGGACTGTTTGTTAAAAGTGTCACAACAATTCATTTCCACGCGGCTCTCGTCGCGCGAAACTCTCGCCGCATTGTTTGGTTGTCCGCCGGCACAGGCGACGAGGCGTCGCCGGCACTCTCTGCGACGGGGGCGTCGCAGCCACATGCGCCTCCATTTCGCCTTTCAATCGCATCGTTTCGGCTTTGTGCGTCATCTTCACCAACCGAAGCGGTTGGTGGTTACTGCGCCATGATCGAAATGGCGGCGCTCCCGCAACCTGGCATCGTCCAGCCGCCAATCGCGCCCGCCCGCCGGCTGTAGTTTGCATCGCAGTCCGTTGCATTTTCCGCTTGTGCTGCGGCCCGCGGCGGCTCATGCTCCAATCATAGATTTAGAATGAACGCGGCTCCTGTCATTGCTTCGCCGCTGGACGGCCAGACTTCCCATGATGCCGGCCCCCTTGAAGCGGAACCCCCGGCGGCGGCTTTGCCGCTGGCCTGGGATGAACCGATTTACATCCCCGAGCCGGCAAAACGCGTTCCACTGCGGAGTTTGGAGCCGTCACTGCCCACGCTCCTTTTTCTCAACCACCATGATTTCTGGGTGGCGGGTGATTTGCATGGCCGGTCCTATCCGGGATTGCGCCTGAAAACCGGATGCGACTTGGGCATCATGGCCGAATTGCGCCATTTGGTGGATGCCCTGCAGCGGGCGCACGGCATCTCCCCGGCGGACATCCGCGAAGAGTGGCGGCAGCAGTGGTTTGAGAGACAGCATCGGTCTCAAAAGTCCGTCCCGTGGTTGGAACGCCGGCCGGCAGCCCGGCGCACCCCGGCGGAAATGTGGCCGGGGCAATTTACCGTGCCGGAAAAGGCCCGTTCGTGGGACCTCTTGGGCCTTCAGATTTCGACCCGGCTGCAAAACATACTCCGTCGGCGCGGCATCCGTTGCCTCGGCGAGCTTCAAGACCTGCCGATTGCTGAGTTGAGGGCGCAGGGGAATTGCGGCGCCCGGAGCATTGCAGAACTGCAACACTTCCTCCTGCTTGCCGAAGCTGGCGGGGTGGCGCCAGCATCCTGCTGTTTCGTGGTGCCGGAAAAAGTCCGTTCGTGGGATATCTTAAGCCTTCCGCTTTCGACCCGGCTGAAAAACACAATTTTCCGGCGCGGCATCCGCTGCCTTGGCGGGCTTCACGACCTGCCGTTTGACGAGTTGAGTGCGCAGGGGGATTGCGGCGCGGGAACCATAGCCGAATTGAAGCACTTCCTCCAGCTTGCCGAAGCCGACGAGGTGGCGCCGGTCGCCTACAGTTTCGACGTGCCGGAAATCATCCGTTCCTGGAACGTGTCTGAACTGCCCCTGTCGGTCCGGCTGGAAACCGTGCTCCGCAAGCTTGGCATTACCCGCGCTGGCGAATTGCAGGGGATGCGCTTTCAGACCTTGCGCGCGGCAAGGGGCTGCGGGGCCAAGACCGTCGCGAAGCTTCAGGAGATATTGGCGCGCGCCGCGCGCGGCGAATTCAACCTGCCGCCCCAGCGGGCCGGCTGGCGGCCGAAGCCCCTCATCCAAATCCTCGATGCCTTGGTCGGTTTTTTGCCGGATCGGGGAGGCCAGATCCTCTGCGACCGGTTGGGAGCGGAAAGCGGTGAAATCGAAAAGCTGGAGAGCATTGCCCGGCGCGCCGGCATTACGAAACAATGTGTCAGCCAGGCGGTTCTGCTGTGTTTCATTCGCATTCGCAAGTCCGGCAGCCGGCCGCTCCAGTTCCATCTGGAGCGGCTCAAGGCCCGCTGCAACATGACCCACTGCGCGTTGTCGCCAGACGTGCTGGGCCGCTGGCTGCAGGCCGGTGCTGCCACGCCCCGCTTTGCCCTGCCATTCTACATCCGCCTCATCGCCCGGCTGGAGCCGGGCATCAAGGCCGACGGAATTTGAGGGATGGTATCCCGGATGTTGTTCTTGAAAAAAATGACCGGGCGATGGGCGGCCAATCTTACCCGAGTTGCACGCTTTGGCCATTTGCCATCGCCCGATTGCGGGGGATTCTTCATGCCCGCAAATTCATGCCTCACCCCTGCTGGCGGATGCCCGCCGCCGAATGGCGGGCGGGCAGGGTGGGGGGACGAGTGGCCATCAGGTGGCCATCAACGAAAAAACGCCGCTCCAGGGACTGTATTGCGTGGACCCGCCAATGCCGCGGATGCGCACGCCATAGACCGTGCCCGGCGTGAGGTTCGGGATGACGACGCCCTTGGTGTTCGGCCAGATGCCCACATCCAGCCACGTCTTCCCGCCGTCCGCGCTGAACTGCACGTGATACGCCTTGGCGCCGTTCACCGCCGGAAAGCTGACGCCCAACTGTCCGCTGATGGAATTGTCCAGGACGATGCCCGTGGGCGCGACGAGGGTGATTTTGGTTTTGCTCCAGACAATCACGTCGTAGCCCGAGGTGAGCACCTGCGATTCAGTGAGGTTGAGGCTTTGGATATACGCGGCGATCTGGCGGAGGGCCAGGCAGAGGTTGTCACGCGCCTCCAGCATCGCGGAGGTGTCCTTGGGGCCGCCCATGTGCGCGGTGTTCATGGCATCCTGATACGCCGCTTGCAACGCGGTCAGGGCGATGATGGTGACAGGGAGGTTGGGAAACAGCAGGTTGTTCTTGAGGCACACGATGCACAGGATCGCGAAGTTGTTGAAGTCGCCTTTGGGCAGGTTCACAAACCCCAGCCCGACTCGGACCGATCTTTTCATACCGTTTTTACGTTTTCCCCCGAAGTAAGACGACGGACACACTGACAGGCGGTCAATCGCAGCGTAATAAATATAAGAGCACGTCCCGTGCCAACTTGTGATTTTTTTCACAAGCGCCGGCGCCGGTTGCGGCATTCGCCCGCAAAAGACTTCGTATTGCGGGCAAAAGACTTCGTATTGCGGGCAAAAGACTTCGTATTGCGGGCAAAAGACTTCGTATCCGCGGCAAAAGACTTCGTTTTTGGAACAAGAAACTGCTGCTTAAAAATATAACAAAACGTTGTTGGAGCTTACAACTTCGTTTCGGTGGCGACAAACTTCGTCTTTGGCACAGGAAACTTTCACCATGAACCACAACGAAACGTGTTTGGAACAAACGACTTCACATCAGTGACCAGCGACTTCGTTTTTGCGGCAACACACTTTTACATTGGAACAAAAAACTTTGGCTCTGGACCAATATAAAACGTTTCTGAAACCAAACCCTTCATATTTGCGCCCCCAAAAAAACCTCAAAACGGCGTCCGGGCCTGAAAAAAGTCACTTTTGATCAGAGCCGCTGCCGGCCGGGAATGGAAAAGTGTCCCACATTTGGACAGGATTGTATGGAAATGGGACAGTGGAGACACAAGGCAACGCGGAAATGGTTTCGGGATGGACGATTGGGGGCAACTGGCGCTTTGGTTTTTGTCCCGCGAAGGGCGCGAAGGCGGTGAAGTCCGCAGGACTGGCATCGTTGTAGAAACGCATCCCATCAATTCAAAAGCTCCGTGGGAGCGACATCATCGGAATATGCCGCGCCGACGGCGCTCCGGCAGGGCGGGCAGTCCTCTGCCCGCCGCGAGTTGGTGGGAAATTCGCATGGCAAATGGCCCTCCGACGGCGCGCACCGAGTGCGCGCCCTGCCAATGCCGCATTCCGAATGCCGAATGCCGCCGGGGCAGTTCATAATGTTAATTTCCACCTTGACGCCGTGTCGCGTCTGATTAGTTTCCCCCCATGCTCCGTGAAAACAGATGTTTCCTTGATTGCCTTAAATCCACGCGAATGGCCCTGCTCTGCGGGTTCATTGCGGGCATGGCGTGCGTTTCCAACCATGCGGAGGACACCGCAACCAATGCCGTTCCCGCCGCGGACGCGCCGGCAAGACTGGTGATCGTCAACGCGGTTTACGGCAATTTGTCCGATCCGGCGGCCACCACCAACGTCACGAAGCTGGTCGCCGCGATGATGGATGATAACACGCTTAATTTCCACATAGACAACGACATTTTTGGAGGCGACCCGGCCCCGGATACTCCCAAGCAACTCAAGGTGGATTACACGATTGACGGGGTGGCCGGCGCCAAGACCGCTTTCGAAGGCAGCCGGTTGAGAATTTCAGCCAACCCTCCGGTCCCGCCGAAAAAATCCCGGCTGGTCATCGTCAAGGCGGTTTATGGCGACCTGCCATACGGCCAGGCCAGCGACGTGACCGCCGACCTCACGGACATGATTGAGAACGATGGCCTTGAACTAACGGTGGGCAATAATACCTTTGGCGATCCGGCGTTTGGCAAGTCCAAGGAGCTGCTCGTCGAATACAAATTCGACGGGCGGAAGAAATCCATCACCCTCCAGGAAGGCGGGACATTGAGAATTTCCGCCCGAGTCGAGCTGGCGGAGATTCACAAGCGGATTTTGTTTGTCTCCCTCTGGATTGTCTCCGGCATCCTCGCGGTTTCCGCCGCCGTGGCGGCTGCGGCGCTGCTGGCAAGAAAATGGAAGCAATGAAGGCGCTGCTCACGGCAAGCCGCAGGAACAGTCAAGCATGAGAGGGTTTGCGCTGCCTGGCACCGCGCGTGGCGGGCAATGAAGGGGGATGGATGACGCAGCGATCCGGCGGATTGTCCATCGCGATTTTGGCTGCAAAAAAGATCAAGGCCGGACACCCGGCCCGGCCTCTTTCTTACACACTTGAGAACTGCTCAACACCACTGCCGATAAATTACACCAACCCCGGAAATCGTCATGTCACCAGTTGTGGGGACAAGGGCCCCAAAAATAGTTTTATGCAATTCGCCAATAAAGACGGGCATTTCCGATACTTGAAGGGTCGTCAGTGCTTTGAAAACACGGATAAAAAGGCCGCAATCGCGGAAATCACACTGACGATCAAAATCGCCCATTCAATCCAACGAGTCTTTTTCGATTGGCCAACTGCGTCCTGTAAATTCCTAAATTGCCGCCTTTGAATCTCGTCTGCCACTTCTGGATTCCACCCTTTCCCACTCCTCTTCTCAAGCGCCTCATCTGAAAGTTGGGGGACTGGCGGTGGTGACTGCGTCGGCTTTATGTTTGGAATATAATTCTCCTGCTCGCTGGCCATGTTTTAACCATGCCAAATCCGGTGCGATTGTGCGATTGTCCCAGATAATTCACAGTTGACGCCTTGCGGTTTCGGGAGTTGAATCACCGTTCGGCAGCAGGACTGATTATGAATGCGCAGTTTCTCAACTGGAAAGTGACGGCCATTGTCTGCACGTTGATCTTGAGCGGGACGGCATTGTTCATCTACGACGATTCTAAAGCCGACCATTTAAGACAGCGGCAGCAGGCCGAAGCACGGCAAATCGAACTGATTAAAAACAGCAAGGATTTGAGCAACCAGGGTGTTTATGGAACCGCAACTCCTGCAACGGCCAAACAACTGCAAAAGGTTGGGCAAAATTTGCCCGGTTATGACATCATCGAACCCGAATCGAATGTTCCTGCTTCACCCACATTAAAGCCAAAACCAAACATTTTTGACCAGTTCGAAAAGGTTGAGCCATCAACAGGAACAAAGCCGTGGGAAGATTTTCAACGAGCGCGAACGCCCAGTCTTCAACTGACAAAGCCAGACCCGATTCTGGCGGAAGTGCGGCGCGCGAACGACATCGCCCAACAAAAGCTGGATTTTGAAAGACTGAACGAGCCATCCGAGATGGACAAGCTGATAGATCGTCACAGGCAGGACGACTTGATTTGGCTGCAATCCCTCCAAGCCGATGACTTGCGCCGCATCCGCCAAATTTATGAAGACCAGGACTTGCGGAGACAGTTAAGGCAACCGTGAAAAAACCAAATCCATTCGTCGTTCTCATTTCAGCCGCTTTCATCTGGGGCATTTTTGAGGGGTTGAGCCAGATAATCAGCGTCCACGTCATGCTCGCACTTTGCGCACTGGCAATCACCTTTCCGCATTTTTACGGCAATAAAAATATTGACAATTAACGCTACCTGATTATTGTATTGGGAATCCCAGCAAGGATTGTGGCGCGAGCCATGGCTTTGCTGGTTTTTTATTTGCGTGGTTGAAAGCGCGTCAAACAACATGATAAACTTTATGAAGCTACACAGAATAACTGCACAGCGTTACGTTGACACAGAAACGGGGACTTACTTCGATTTCTTGTCCGATACAACAGAGGCCGAGGCGCTTCAGCAAGCGCAGATGCGCCTGAAGCAGATGTTGAAGAAAGCGACACTAGACGACCTGCTTGGGACTGTAGTCCCATGTCCCCGCATGGGGAAGATTCAACGATAGCCGAAGAGCGGGCCAACACTGTTCCTGCTGCGCCAAGACGGATTGCCAAAAGCCAGCGAAGTTGGAATTTCCAGCCTGAATCGGGAAATTGCGCTTTAATCCGGCGCGCGGGCTGCGTATAAATCCCGCATGTCCGACCCGATGCAACCCGTCATCAACGCCTAGACGCGCCTTTGCGCGGTCTATGGCTTTCCCATCCGGCACTCCGCGTCGCCCGCGATGCACAACGCCGCGTTCGCCAACCCGGAACCCGCGAGAATCTGGAAGCCGATGGTTTCGAGTGTGCCATGCGGTTGCCGGCGAATGGGATTATCCCGACACGCGGGCGTCGTTTGATTCCTACGCAGTGCTTCGTATAACTATCTGATTTCACGGCAGTTTTAATTTGAAAAACCGGCAAGCCATGCGATATTGGAGCAGCGGCCCATGTTCGAGTTCGTGTCCGTGGTAGCGTCGTTCCTGGCAGAATTGACTCTTGCAGCCCCGGTTGCAGACCGACAAAAGCATTTGTTCCCGGCCGATTTGAGATGAAACAGATTCATACGCTCCCGCTTCTGGTCGAGTTGACTCAAATTAACTGTTGCCGAAGGGTGGGAGGTGGACGAGAGGGCTGCCGATCCGTCCGGCTTTGGCCGTTGTTTTCTGGCGTTTTTGCATTAAAACCCAAGGTCATCTCCGGTTTGGCGTTGGGTCTTAATATCTTCTTAACCATTCGGCTGCTAACGTGAAACGAATGATGAGATCCCTCCCAGCATGTCTCGCTGCCAGTCCCGCCGGAACTGTTCCATTGGCGTTCCCTGCTGCCGCGCAATCCGGTCTTTTCCACCGATCAAAATGAAAGCGAATAAATATCCATTCATGGCAATGTGCGTCATGGCCATTCTCACGGCGGTGGATTTGGTCCCGATGAGCGTTCGCGGCCAGTGCAACATTTACATGGCCCAAGGCCAGCAGGTCATTGACGGGTTCGGTTTCTCCACCGCGTGGTGCGGCACTCTCACAACCGCCAAGAACGCATCGCTCTATGGCACGCTGGGCATGTCTCTGATGCGCGTCCAGATCGTCAATGACGTGGCCGGCGCGACCGACGGCGCGTGGAATTATGAACAGGCGGACACCACGGCGGCGCATTCTTACGGCGTCAAGGTGTTCGGGACGGACTGGTATGGGCCGAGCGGATGGGATGACACCAACACCTATTTGCTGCCCCAATACTATGGCGCCAACGCAGTATTTCTGGCCCAGTGCGCGCAATACACTCATCTGGACTGGGTTTCCCCCGCCAACGAGCCTGACTACGGCTGGCAATTTTGGACGACCAACGGATTTGTCCAATGGACCACCACCTATGGTGCGTCCGTTGGCGTGCCGCTCATGGAGCCGGAAAGCTTTTATTTCCAAGAGCCTTATTCGCAGACAATTGCCGACAACCCCAACATCCCGAATTCGATCATGCCCATCGCGGGCGGTCATGGTTATGGAGCCACCCCGTCCGTCCATTCAGCGGAAATCGCGGCGGGCAAACGTGTATGGATGACCGAGAATAGTCCAACCTCGCTTGGGCAGGATAACATGACTGGATGTATCCAGGAAGCCCAAAATATAAGTCAATACATGAACAACCAATTCAACGCCTATGTTTGGTGGTGGGTGTATGACACGGACACAAGTTTGAATCTTGTGGACGAGAGCGGCTACATCCACAAGAATGGCTACACCTTCGGCCAGTTTGCGAAATGGATCCGCCCCGGTTCCATCAAGGTCACCGCCGATTACACTCCGCAAGCCAACGTGAATGTCACGGCTTACAACGCCTATGGCAACGGCGGTGTGGTGATCGTGTCGGTTAATGCCAACAACAATTCCGTGAGCCAGTCCTTCGCCATCCATAACGGCAACGCCACGCTGCTGGAAGGGTATCAGACCTCCACCAACAACAGCATGACGGACATCGGCAGCTTCGCCGTTTCGGGCGGCAGTTTTACCGTGACCCTGCCCGGCCAGAGCATCACCACCTTCGTTCAAACCAACGTCATTCCGGCCAACGTGCCGCCGACGTGGGCGGTGCAGGACGTCGGAGCGGTGGGCATCGTCGGCAGCAGCACCTACACCAACACCGTGGGCAGCAACGGCGTGTTCGCGGTGACCGCATCCGGCAACGACGTTTGGGGCACGGCCGACGCGTTCCGGTTTTTGTGGCAAACCAATGTCGGGAACTGCACGGTCATCGCGCGAGTAAGTTCGGAGGAGAGCGCCAACGCGATGGCCAAGGCCGGCGTGATGATCCGGTCCAGCCTGGCCTCGAATGCGCCCAACGCGTTCGTGGCGTTGACGCCCGGCGGCGTGACTTTTCAATACCGTTTGACCACCGGCGGCGGCACGAGTTCCAACCTGGTGAACGGCTTGACCGCGCCTTGCTGGGTCGAGCTGACGCAGAGTGGCAGCACGTTCACGGGATATTATTCCACGGATGGCGCAACCTGGACGCAGGTGGGGGCGGCGACGATCAGCATGGGTTCAATGGTTTATCCGGGACTGGCGTTTTGCAACAATGGCAACACAAGTCTGGGCACGGCGATGTTCGACAACGTGAGCACGCCGTCATGGCCGATTGCCCCACCGCCGGCTCCGGCGGGATTGACGGCGACGGCTGGCGTCGAGCAGGTGACGTTGACCTGGCAGGAGGGCGGCTACGCAACCAATTACAATGTCCTGCGCGCCCCCGCGAGCGGCGGGTCTTACACGAAAATCGCCACCGCGGTGGGTCCCAGATTTGTGGACACCGACCTGCCGGGCGGCACGACGAATTACTATGAGGTGAACGCTGTAAATAGCGCCGGCCAAAGCGCGAACTCGGCGCCGGCCAGCGCGACGCCGACGGCCAACGTGCTGTCGCCGTGGGTGGCGCAAGACATCGGGGCGGTGAATTTGCCCGGCAGCGAAAACTTCAGCAACGGCGCGTTCACGATTTATGGGTCCGGGGCGGACATCCAGAGCACTGCCGACGCCTTCCGATTTATTTATGTGACGACCAACAGCGCCGACTTCACCATCACCGCCCGCGTCACCTCGATTCAAAACATGAATGCGTGGTCAAAAGCCGGGGTGATGATCCGGGACAGCTTGAATCCCGGCGCGGCCAACGCCTTCATCGGCGTGACGCCGGGCAACGGCGTGACCTGGCAATCCCGTTCCAGTGACGGCGGCAGCACCAGTTACAACAACACCTCCGGTTTGAGCGCGCCCTACTGGGCCAAGCTGGTGCGGAGCGGAAGCACTTTCACGGGCTACCGTTCGCCAGACGGCGTGAACTGGACACAACAAGGAACCGCGACAATCACCATGACCTCCACGGTGTATGTCGGTTTGGCGGACACCGCCCATACCACCGCAAACTTATGCACGGCGACGTTCGACAATGTGAATGCGCCGGGCTTCACACCGGCGTCCGCGTCGGTGCCAACCGGTTTGGTTGCCACCGGGGGTGTCGAGCAGGTGACGTTAAGCTGGCAGGCTTCCGCCAACGCCAACAGTTACAACGTCTATCGGTCCACCGCCAGCGGCGGGCCTTACACTCTCGTTGCCAATGCCACCACGACGAACTATGCCGACATCCGGCTGGTTGGCAACGGCACAACTTATTACTACGTCGTCACGGGGGTGAACAGCCTCGCTGGCGAGAGCGGCAATTCGGCCCAGGCCAGCGCGACCACAACCGTCACGGTGCCTCCTCCCTGGATGCCCCAGGACATCGGGGCCGCGGGAGTGTGGGGCAGCGCCGGTTACGCCAACGGCACGTTCACGGTGAGCGGGTCCGGGGCCGACATCTGGAACACGGCGGACGCCTTCCGCTTTGTTTATATGAAGACCAACAGCGTCAATTTCACCATGGTTGCCCGCGTCGTATCTGTGCAAAACATCAATGTGTGGTCCAAAGCCGGAATCATGATCCGCGACAGCTTGAATCCCGGCGCAGCCAACGCTTTAATTGCGGTGACGCCGGGCAACGGAGTGACTTTCCAATACCGCTCCAGCGATGGCGGCAATTGCAACAATACCACGGCCAGCGGCAGCGCGCCTTACTGGGTTGAGCTGGTGAGGAGCGGCAGCACATTCACCGGATACTGTTCTGCAAATGGAACGAGCTGGACTCTGGTTGGGAGCACAACATTGACCAACATGACCACGACGTATGTTGGGCTGGCGGTCACTTCTCACAACAACCCCAGCTTGTGCACGGCCGTGTTCGACAATGTGAGTGGCTTAGTCTGGCCCCTGTTGCCCGGCACGCCCGGCAGTTTGACTGCTGCCGCCGGCAACGCGCAGGTGGCATTGAGTTGGGCCACGGTCAGCGGCGCGAGCAGTTACAATTTGAAATCTGCCACCAATAACGGCGGGCCTTACTTGATTCTTTCGAACGTGACCACGACCAATTACACCAACACCGGCCTGATCAATGGCACCACCTACTACTATGTGGTGACTGCCACGAACATGGCAGGAGAGAGCGCTGCCAGCTTGCCGGCCAGCGCCATGCCGCAAGCGCAGCCGCCCCTGATTATCTCGGCGACAGGCACGAATTTCGTGTTCTCGTGGCCGGTTGGGTCCGCCGGTTTCACATTGCAGTCGTCCACAAACCTCGCGCCGGGAAGTTGGGTGACGGTCACTTCGGCGGTGCCGCAAAACACCGGCGGCCGGTGGCAGGTGCTGCTGCCGTCGTCGGGGAACGCGGCCGCGATATTTTATCGTTTGGCGAAGTAAACCATGAAATCAAATGCAACGAAATCCCCAGACCGAAAGGCCGCGTTTCAAACAGCGGGCCGCCGGTGGATTCCAATGAAACGCTCTCTTCGGAGGGCTGGACTGATGGCATTGCTTTGCGCCCTGTCCGCATCAAGCGCGCTGGCGCAATTTACGAACATCCAGCGGAATATATGGACAGGGGAACACGACCACTTCAGTGGCAACACGTTGATCAACACCCGGTCAACCCTGAACAATTCCGGATCGCTGATCTACAGCACCTCCACCTGCCCGACAAACACAGGTCCACTGGCATTTACGGGGCTATGGATGTCGGGGGATTACTGGTGGGCGATGGGCGTGCTGGACGATGGCAGCGATGGGGCCGTCATCAATAACAGTGGAACCATTCAAGGCATTCTTTCCGGCTACGGCGCGGCGCAGGCAGAAGGAATTCTTTCATTGCAATTTCTCACCATCACCAATTCGGGCACGATTGACGGGGAAGTGCTGAACAACGATGGCGAGGCGGACGGCGTGTGGACGGACAGCTCGGGAACCACCATCATCAACAGTGGGACGATCAGCGCGAGGTCCCAATTTCTGGCCAGAGCCGTCAACATACAAAACAGCGTGTATCTGGTGAACAACGGGACGATCCAGGCGGTTGCTGATGTGGGCATGCAAGGAATCACAGCCAATCAATCTTATGCGGACTGCATTGGCGTGGGTTCAGGCGTCGGAATTCCCATGTATTTCGAGAACAATGGCCAGCTCACGGCCATGACCACTTCCACCACGGCCACCAACCAGGCCCGGGTCTTCCCGTGCTGGGCAAACGGTCCGGTGATGTTCAAGAATACCGGCCTCATCTACTGTGCCAACTTCAGTCCCAAAGGGCAGGCCCAGGGATTTTACTACGGCGTTCAGAGCTACGACATCTGGCTCTATAACAGCGGGACGATTACCAATGTCAGCACGAGTGGCAATGGTTATGCCTTGTGGTTTGAGAATGACGGCGACCGGGGCAACATAGGCATTAACAATTCGGGCACTGTAACCGGTCCAAGCACCAGCCTGCTCTTTCTGACGGGGCATTGGGGGCCTCCGAGTGTCAGCCGCACCTACTATACAAACACGGGCACGTTTTTCGGGGGTCAGATGCGGTTTTATGGCATTCCCGCCACCATTTACGAAGCCGGTCAACTCCATACAACCTTGTTTGGTCTTAGTGATGATTCCTACGTGCATGTCATGGGTTTGCCGACAATTGATCCCCCCATCGCGTGCGGCGGGACCAACAGCACTCTGGAATTTAATCTGATTGGCACGCTCCAAAAGGTCAATGGCGTCACTGCCAGCGGAACCAATCTTACCGCTCTTAACCTGGGACAAAGCGGAAGCATCGTGGTTTCCGGGAAAACCTATAATTGGAGCGGAGCCGGCAGCGTATCCGGCATTGTCAATCCTGCCGGTTACGTTCCGTTGCCGTGGCAGCAGCAGGACATCGGGTCCGTGGGCGTGGCCGGCGGCGCGGTCTATTGTGGCGGCATGTTCACGGTGCTGGCATCCGGGAACGGCATCGGGGGCACGGCTGACGCGTTCCATTATGTTTATCAAACCGCCAGCAACAATTGCAGCATCATCGCGCCACTGACTGTGCCGCAAACCACCAACCCGAACGCGCAGGCCGGCGTGATGATTCGCGACAGTTTGGACGCCAGCGCGGCCAACGCTTTCATTGGTCTGACGGCGACCAATACCATGACCTTTCAATACCGTTCGAGCGACGGCGGCGGCACCAGTTCCAACTCGGTGACGGTCGTGGGCACGATGCATTGGGTGAAGCTGGCACAGAACGGAAATGCATTGACGGGTTACTACTCCGTGGATGGAACAAACTGGACGCAGTTGGGATCCACGACCGTCAGCATGGGATCCACGGGCTACATGGGACTGGCGTTTTGCAACAATAACAACTCAATTAACGGGATGGGGACATTTTATGGCGTGACCTGCACCGGCGGATTGCTTGCGCCATCCGTGCCGACGGGATTGACGGCGACGGCGGGGGTTGAGCAGGTGGCATTGAACTGGCAGGCCGCGAGCAACACAGCGAGTTACAACATCGGGCGCTCCAGCATCAGTGGCGGGCCTTACACGATCGTCGGCAGCGCCAGCGGGACGAATTACACCGACCGCAATCTGGCGGGACGCACGACCTATTACTACGCGGTGACGGCGACAACGCCGGGCAGCCAGAGCACGAACTCGGCTGTAGCCAGCGCGACCCCGGCGGCCAACGTGCCGTTGCCGTGGATGGCGCAGGACCTCGGTCCGGTGGGCGCGGTCGGCAACGAGAGTTACACCAATGGCGTGTTCACCGTTAGCGGAGCCGGAGCGGACATTGACAACTCGGAGTCCTTCGATGTCGGGACTCAAGATACGTTCCGTTTTGTGTATGAGACCAACAGCGGGAACTGCACGGTTGTCGCGCGGGTCACTTCCGTGCAGAACATTGATCCGGAGTCGAAGGCCGGAGTGATGATCCGCAGCGGTTTGAACTCCGACGCGGCCAATGTTTTTGTTGGCATGACGCCGGGCATCGGATTGGTGCTTGATTACCGTTTAACCAACAGCGCCATTGGAACCCTCGTGAATAACGTGACGAATTTAACGGCACCCTATTGGGTGTCCCTGGTGCAAAATGGGACCAGCTTCAGTGGGTATTATTCAGCGGATGGCAATAGCTGGATCCTTTTGGGCACGGCAACCGTCAGCATGACCGGCGCGGAATATCTTGGAATGGCTGTCAGTTCGCGCAACAACTGGGGCTTATGCACGGCGACGTTTGACAGCGTGACTGCGCCTGGCTGGCCGTCGTTGGCCGGCCCCACAAACTTGACCGCGACGCCGATGTCCAGCGGCCAAGTCAATCTTACGTGGAACGCATTGGCCAACGCCACGAGTTGCAATATCAAACGCTCGCTCTACAGCGGCGGTCCCTATACGACCATTGCCACGGGCGTTGCCACGACCAACTACACCGACCTTGGCGCGTATGCCATTGCCAATTGTTATTACGTGGTCAGCGCGGTGGTCGGCGGCAGCGAAACTGCGAACAGTGCCGAAGCTGTGGTGCATCATCCCCAGCTCACCGGCACCGTCATCGGCACGCCGGGTTCGTGGGGCGGGTCAGGCAACACCATTGCCAAAGTATTCGACGGCGACCTAAGCACATTCTTCGACGGGCCGGACGGAAACGGCGACTGGCTGGGGCTGTATTTTGGCGCGAGCGTGAGCAACGCCATCACGCAAATCAATTACTGTCCGCGTTCGGGCTATGAAGGGCGCATGGTGGGCGGTATTTTCCAGGGCGCGAACCAGGCGAACTTCAGCGACGCGGTCACGTTATACACCGTGGCAACGCAGCCAACCTCGGGCGCGTTCACGTCGGTGAACATCACCAACACATCCGCGTTTCGTTATATCCGGTATCTTTCGCCGGCCAACGGCTTCTGCAACGTGGCCGAGCTGCAGTTTTATGGTTATCTGGCGGGCGCTTCGGTGCCGCTGCCGCCGGCGCCAACCGGGCTTGCCGCGGCCACAGTTTCCAGCAGCCAGATCAACCTCGCTTGGAACACAGTAACCAACGCGGCCAGTTACAACGTCAAACGCTCGACGACAAACAACGGGCCTTACGCCGTCATCGCCACAGGTGTAATCGCGACCAACTACAACGACACCGGACTGGCCGCTGCCACCATTTATTTCTATGTGGTAAGCGCAGTGAACCCTGGAGGTGAAAGCCCGAACAGCGTCCAGGCCGGCGCGGTGACGTTGCGGCCGACCTATACTTGGTCCGACCCGGTGACGATCAGCAATCTGACGGCGGCGCAAATCCTGGGTGGGTTGCCAGGCACATTTTTTGAAGCGGAAGACATGGAAACGACCTCGCCGACCATCGTGACAGCGGGCGGCACCAATTACACCTTTGTGTCGAACAGCAGCGCCGTTACCATATCCGCTCTCAATGCGGGAAGCCCAGGCAGCGGGGCAAACTTCAGCGGCACCGGCAACGCTGCTCTCGATACCCTGCTGAATAACTATCTTTATGATGGCACAAGCGGCTATCATACCATCGCCATACACAACCTGATAGTCGGCGCGCCCTACTCGGCGCAATTGTTTGCCATTGACGACCGCTTGCCCGAGAACGCCCGCACGGTGAACTATCAGGATCCCAACGACGCCAGCGATGTTTCCCCGGTCATTATCGAGGGTAACAATGACTATGAAGTGGCTACGTTCATCGCCACCAACTCAACCATGGTGATTCAAGAAAACCTGCTGAATGGTCTCGGCAATACAACCGCCGTCGTGGTTCGGAGATTGGTGCCGCCGCCGCCGACGATCATAACGGCGCCGACGGCGAGCGCCATCACCCACGGCCAGACCCTGGCCAGTTCCAGCTTGAGTGGCGGCGCAGCCTCCGTGGCGGGGAGCTTTGCCTTCACCACGCCGCCCATCGTTCCCGCTGCCGGCACGGCTTCGCAGAGCGTGACGTTCACGCCGTCGAACACGAACGCCTACAGCAGCGTTACCTTTAGCGTGAGCGTGACGGTCAATCCAGCGCCCGAACTGGGGATTTCGCTGACGAACGCAAACCTGACCTTCTCCTGGCCGATGGCGTATGGTGGTTTCACATTGCAATCATCCATAAACCTCGCGCCGGGCAGTTGGTTGAGTGTAACTTCGTCCGCGCCGCAAATGGTGAGCAACCAATGGCAGATTTCACTTCCGACTTCGACCAACGCCGATTCGATCTTTTATCGTTTGGCCAAGTAAGTCCAAGATTCATTTGACGCGCAGATTCCACGACGGGTCAAAATGAAATCAACTTTGAACCGGACTTTGAGCTTTAATCCGGCGTGCCGGCTGCATATAAATCCCGCATGTCCGACCCGGTTCAACCCGTCATCAACGCCTCGACGCGCCTCTGCGCGGTCTATGGCTTTCCCATCCGGCACTCCGCGTCGCCCGCGATGCACAACGCCGCGTTCGCCCAGCTCGGCCTGAACTGGCGTTATCTCGCATTTGAAGTGCATCCGGACAATCTGCGCGCCGCCATCGCCGGGGCCAGGGCGATGCAATTTTCCGGCCTGAACCTGACCGTGCCGCACAAATTGCTCGCGATGCAAATCGTGGACGCGCTGGACGAATCGTCCAAGACTTGGGGCGCGGTAAACACCGTCCGGTTCGAGGCGCGCGACGCCGCTGGGCAATGGCAGCCGTTGCACCATTTCACCGAATCCGTTTCCGGCGAAATCCGGACGCAAGGGTTCAACACGGATTCCGACGGTATAGCGCGGGCGTTGCGCGAGGACCTCGGCTTGAAGCTCGCCGGATTGAAGGTGTTGCAGGTCGGCACCGGCGGCGCGGGGCAGGTGGCGGCATTGCGGATGGCGATGGAGAGCGTGGCCGAATTGTTCCTGACGGATTATGTCACCGCCAAGGCCGAGGCGGTGGCGGAGGAAATCCGCAAGCGCTATCCGCGCGTGAATGTGACGATTGGTTTCCCGAAGGGCGAGGTGGATTTGTTGATCAACGCCACGCCGATCGGGTTGAAGGCGGGCGACCCGTCGCCGGTGGACGAGAAACAATTTTCGCTGCGGCAGGCGCGCGCGGTGTATGACATGGTTTACAAGCCGGCGGAGACAAAGCTGCTGGCGCTGGCGAAGGCGGCGGGTTGCAAGACGTCAAACGGCCTCGGCATGTTGCTGCATCAAGGCGCGGCCGCGTTTGAGATCTGGACCGGCCAGACCGCGCCGGTGGACGTGATGCGCCGCGCACTGGAAGCGGAAGTTTATCAGTCCACAGTCCACAGTCCACAGTCGGCACTCACAAGTCCACAGTCCAGAGTCCGCAGTCGTCGGTCTTGAGTCGAGCATCGTTTTCTTGACTGTGGGCGGATAACCGTGGACTGTGGAGTGATTATGAAAATTCAGAAATTCGAGGACATCCTGGCATGGCAGAAGGCGCGGGAATTAACCAGGGAAGTTTATGCGCGCTGCAAGACCGGGGCGTTTGCGAAAGACTTTGGATTACGGGACCAGATTCAACGCGCCTTGGTTTCCATCATGGGCAATGTCGCGGAAGGATTCGACCGCGGCGGGGACAAGGAATTAACCCAGTTTCTTTCCATCTCAAAAGGCTCCTGCGGGGAGGTGAAATCGCATCTTTACGTCGCGCTGGATCAGCAATACATCAATTCCACGCAGTTCGACGGGCTTTACAGCACTGCTGACGAAGTGGGCCGGCTTCTCGCCGGATTCATGTCTTACTTGAAGCAATCCGACCTGCGCCGGAGGAAATTCAAATGACGCATTCAGTCCACAGTCCCCAGAATCCAGTCCCCAGTTTGGAGTCCACCGTCCACGACCAGTGCGGCGGATTCCTGTCAAGCGCTGGAATCGCGTTATTGACTGTGGACTGTGGACCGTGGACTAACAACTTTTCGCTGGCGGCTGTGGACTGGCGACCGTGGACTGCGGACTGGTCTTTGGTGCCTTTCCCTTTCTGGTCGCTCTGCTTCTTCGTGCTTGGCTGCATCGTGGGGAGCTTTCTAAACGTTTGCATCCACCGGCTACCACTGGGAATGAGCATTGTCACGCCGCCGTCGCATTGTCCGCACTGCAAATATTCCATCCCCTGGTATTTGAACATCCCGCTCGTGACCTGGCTGGCGTTGCGCGGCCGGTGCAAAAACTGCGGCACGCCCATTTCGCCGCGTTACTTCCTGGTCGAATTTCTGACCGGCCTGATGTTCCTCGCCTCCTGGCAGACTTTTGGCGACCCGGCGCACCAGTATCCTTCCATGCCGCTGGCGCTGGTATATGCGGTGTTTGCCGCCGGATTGATCTGCGCGACGTTCATTGACTTCGAGCATTTCATCATTCCGGACGAAATCACCTTCGGCGGAATCGGCGTCGGACTTATTGCGTCCTTTTTCCTGCCGTCGCTTCAAAACGCGTCCGCGATGTGGTCGGGACTTTCCCGGGGCGTGCTGGGCGCGGTGGCCGGCGCGGGAATCGTCTATGGATTTTCACGGCTGGGGAAATGGATGTTCGGCCGCCAGCGGTTCAAATGGCCAGGCGGGGCGAGAATCATTTTCACGGAGACCTGCCTGCACCTGCCGGACAAGGAAATTGCCTACGAGGAAATTTTCTACCGCAAGACCGACACGATTGTGTTGCAGGCACGCACAGCCGAGCTGGTGGACCGCGGCTACGAGAACGTGACCATCAAAATCTCGCCCGGCGCGCTGACCATCGGCGACGAGCAGCTCAAGCCCGACGACGTGCCGCATTTGGAGGCCGAGAGCGATGGGATTGTCCTGCCACGCGAGGCAATGGGCTTGGGCGACGTGAAGTTCATGGCGGCGATTGGCGCGTTCGTCGGCTGGCCCGGTGTGGTGTTTTCGCTGTTCGCCAGCGCCATGATCGGGCTGGCGGTTTATGTGCCGCTGGTTTTGGGAGGCCGCCGCGAATGGTCGTCGCGGATGCCTTACGGTCCTTACATCGCGATGGCGGCGGCGCTCTGGATTTTCAACGTCCTGGACGTCCGCAGCACTTTTATGGAATTTATCCGGATGCTGGCCGGCGGGCCGGGCGCCTGACCGCCCGAACGGAAACTTTGCCTTTTCAATTCACGACCGGCTTCGCTTCGCTTTTCCTTCTGCTTTCCGGCCAGAACGGTTTGAGGAAGGCGTCGGTGAAATCGTAGCCGTTCTGAAAATCGTCGCGCGAGTCGCGCTCGGTTTTGGCGAGCAGGCCAATCTCCACCATGTTGAAGACAATCTCGCCGAAGTCGCGGCAGCTTTTTACGCCCCATTCTTCAAACACGGTCACCACCATCGGGCCGAATTGTTGGAGGGCGAACTGCCGGATGCCGTCGAGCAGTTCCTGTCCGCTGACGTGGCGGATGCCGCCGCGGGCTTCCTTGCCGGCGTGCTTTTGCGTAAAATCAAGCGCTTCGCGGACGAACACATAGGCATCGCGCGCAAAACGCGAATCTTTCGCAGCGATGAGTTCGATTGCCTGTTCAAAATTAATCTCTTGCATCTTTAAGGTTTGGGCTGTTCGGTGGCCGCCGGAGGTGGATGCGCGGTGCGCCACGCCTTTACCGCCAAACCGGTCAACAACAAGCCCACGACGACACAGAGCACCAACCGCTCCTGCTTCGTCAGCCATTTCATGCCGGCAATGTAGTTGAAAAAATGCCGCCCGGCAACAATGTCATTTACGATGGATGTTTCATGATTTAGGATTCCCGGGTCAGCGCGAAACTGGAGAAAATCATATCGTTAAGCACAAACCATAAATTTCCATGGCGGCCATCGGACGGTTTCAAAAAGGCGGCGAAATCTTTTACGCAAAGGTGACGGAAGGCGAACTGTTCCGGCTGCGTGGCGACGTCTTCGGCGCGCCGTCGTTCGACCGCAAGCCAACGCCGCGCAAAGGCGTCAAAACGCTCGTGCCGGTTGTGCCCGGCAAAATCATCGCGGTGGGCATCAATTATCTGGATCACGCGCGCGAGATGGGGCGCGAATTGCCGAAGGAACCGCTCATCTGGTTCAAGGCCACCACGTCGCTGCTGCCGGACGGCGGCAAGATTGAAATTCCCTTTCCCCAGCACCGGACGGATTTCGAGGCGGAACTGGCCATTGTCATCGGCCGCAAAATCCGAAGCGTCTCGCCCACGCAGGCGCCGCGCTACATTTTCGGCTACACCGCCGCGCAGGACATCAGCGACCGCACCATCCAGAAGGCCGAGTCGCAATGGGCGCGCTGCAAATCATTCGACACCTTTACGCCGCTGGGGCCGTTCGTGGAAACGATGCTGGATCCAAGCGATCTGACCATCCAGCAGTTCCAAAACGGCCAGCTTCGGCAGAATTCCAGCACCCGACAGCTCATCTTCAAGCCGGCCGAAATCGTCAGCTTCGTTTCCACGAACATGACGCTGCTGCCGGGCGACGTGATTCTGACCGG
This sequence comes from uncultured Verrucomicrobiae bacterium, assembly GCA_963764035.1. Lineage (GTDB taxonomy): Bacteria > Verrucomicrobiota > Verrucomicrobiia > Limisphaerales > UBA11358 > UBA11358. The sequence goes on along the minus strand of CAVXQV010000013.1, from coordinate 668,403 downwards.
CACGCCCAGCGGCGTCGGGCCGATTCAGAGCGGGGACAAGCTGGAGGTGCGGATTCAGGGCCTCGCGCCGCTGGTGAACACCGTGAAGTAATTTGCGATTTACGATTTACGATTGACGATTTACGCGGCAAACTCCGCCCTTCGGTTGACTCGTTGCTTATAAATCGCAAATCGTAAATTCACATGCGCTGGATACAAACCTTGATTCCCACGCTCCGCGAAGCTCCGGCTGACGCGGAAATTCTCTCGCACAAGCTCTTGCTGCGCGCCGGCCTCATCCGCAAGCTCGCCGGTGGCGTCTATACTTTTCTGCCGCTCGGACTCCGCGCGCTGCGAAAGGTCGAGCAGATCGTCCGCGAGGAAATGGACCGCGCAGGGGCGATTGAGGTGCTCATGCCGGCGCTCCAGCCCAAGGAAATCTGGGAGCAGAGCGGTCGCGCCGAAACCGCCAGCAACGTTTTGTTCAAGGTGAAGGACGGCGCGAACCGTGAATGGTTTTTAAGCCCGACCGCCGAGGAGGTCATCACCACGCTGGCGGCGAACGAAATCAATTCCTACCGGCAGTTGCCCAAGAATTTTTACCAGATCAGCCTCAAGTTTCGTGACGAAATCCGTCCGCGCTTCGGCCTGATGCGCGCCAAGGAGTTTATCATGAAGGACGCGTATTCGTTCGACACGACGGACGAAGGCGCGATGGCCAGCTACAAGAAAATGTATGACGCCTATACGCGTATCTTTGCGCGGTGCGGTCTGAAGGCGTTTCCGGTGGAGGCCGACACCGGCGTCATCGGCGGCAATTACTCGCACGAATTCATGGTGCCCGCCGAGACCGGCGAAAATGAAGTGGCGTTCTGCGAAGGCTGCGGTTACGCGGCGAATATCGAGAAGGCGACGAGCGGCATACCCAAGACGGCGGCGCGCGAGGTTGGCGCGGCGGTGGGGAAATTCGCCACGCCCGGCGTTGTGACCATCGAGGCATTGAGCAAGGAACCTTACAAGGTGCCGGCGAACCGGCAAATCAAGACGCTGGTTTACGTCGCCGACAGCAAGCCGATCATCATTTTGATTCGCGGCGACGACCAGTTGAACGAGACAAAATTGCTGGCGAAGACGGGAGCAGTTGCCGCGCGGCCTGCCACCGTGGATGAAATCGTCCCGTTGCTTGGCGCCAAACCCGGTTCGCTCGGTGCAGTCGGTAAATATTCCTGCGGAAGTGAAGATTCTCGCCGACCAACGTTTGCAGGGTGCGAACGACATGACGACCGGCGCGAACGAAGACGGTTTCCATTTGAAAAATGTCTCCATTGAGCGAGATATCAAGGTCAGCGAGTGGCACGACTTGCGCACCGTTGCCGCAGGCGAGCCGTGCGTGAAATGCGGCAAACCGCTGAAAATCCGCCGCGCGATTGAAGTCGGGCACGTTTTCAAACTTGGCACGAAATACAGTGAGAAGCTGAACGCGACTTTCCTGGACGAAGCCGGCATGCGCCATCCGGCGGTCATGGGCTGCTATGGCATCGGCATCACGCGCACGTTGCAGGCGGTCATTGAGCAGTCCAACGACAAGGACGGCGTCATCTGGCCGTTGAACGTTGCGCCTTACACCGTTTGCATCACGCCGCTGGCGGTCGCGCCGGAAAGCGAGCCGATGAAGCTTGCCGAGAAAATTTACGCGGAATTGACGGCGAAAGGCGTTGACGTGATTCTCGACGACCGGGACGAGCGGCCCGGCGTGAAATTCAAAGATTCGGAACTGGTCGGTTTTCCCATCCGCATCGGCATCGGAGAGAAGTCGCTGGCGAAGGGCGAGGTGGAAATCAAGCCGCGCGGCGGCGCGTTGCAGGCGGCCAAAACCGACGCGGCGGTGGAAGCCGTGGTGAAATTGCTGGAGGCAGGCAGCGCCGATTTGCGCGGCGCGTAGGTTCTAACGCGGCAGCGGATGAAAGGTGAACCGCGCTGGGCGATTCGCTTCCGGATCAAGCTGCACCGTGAAATAACCGCCGTCGTTTAGCAGTTCAATGCCGGACAGCGCGGGGCAGAGTCGCACGCGGAACGGCCACCATTGATGGGCTTCATTCAGCGCCGAGGTGAATCGGTTGACGTTCCGGCCCAAAAAGCGAATGGGCGGAATTCCCGACAGCAAGCGGCTTTTCCACAAAATGAGGCGTGTGTGCAAGTGGCCGAGAATTGTTTGTTCAATTTGAGGCAGCCGGCGGCGCACTGATTCCTCGCGTGCCAGAAACGGCAGCGCCGTGGGGTCATGGCAGAACAGCAAGACGCGTTGTTCGGATTGTAAGGCGCCGAACGCGGCGCGGATTTCAGCAAGATGCGCCTCGCGGAGTCGCTGCCATTCCGGCCATTCCTCCGGCAAAACTTCCGCCCGGTTTGCCGGCAGGGCGACGAGCGGCGAGGCGACGCCGATCAGCAGATACCGCCCGACGGAGAATTTCCACATTGGTTGCAGGCCGAGCTGGCGCGTGGCGGCATGCCAGCTTGCCAGGCGCATCCCGCCTTGTCCGCCCGACCAGCGGCCACTTGCCCAATTCGTGGTCGCCGAAAGTGAACCGCGCCTGTTCGCCAAATTTCGCGCGAAGTTTGCCGAGGCATTCCTGCGCACTTTGAAACGTCGCCGGGTCGCTCACGCCCACGAACGCAATGTCACAACTGTAATCTCCATTGGCCACAAGATAATCCACCGGCTGGACTCCAGCCAGAAAACGGTCCAGTTGCCGTCCCTGATCCAGCGGATGGCGCATCCAGACCAGATGCCGGTAAGCACGCGCGGCTGCACGAAGCAGGGGATTGGCGATGGGTCGAAACTCGTATTCTTCGCCGCGGGCGCGTTCGGCGGGGCCGGCATAATGGATGTCGCTCAAAATGGCGACGGTCATGTCTCCAGACGCGCGATTGTCCATGCGGCGTCAACGCTCCACCGCGGTTTGGTCCAGGCAATCGCGAACGATCTTGGCGAGCGTGGTGTGCGAGTAGGGTTTTTGAAGGAAGCGCGCTTGCGATGCGCGCCATCAGTCCGGCGTTGATTTCGGAGGAAGTGTAGCCGCTGGTGAAAATGATTTTCAAATCCGGCCGGTCGGCCAGCAATCGCTCGGCGAGTTCCACGCCGGAAATGCCTTCCGGCATCACCATGTCGGTCAGGAGCAGGTCAATCTTGTCGCCGCATTCGCTCCACAACTTGAGCGCCTCCTTGCCGGTGGCTGCCTCGAACAGCCGGTAGCCGCAATTCTTGAGAATGTCGCGCGCCATTTCGCGCAGTATTTCCTCGTCTTCGACCAGGAGAATGGTTTCGTGGCCGCCGGTGACCGGCGCGGGCGCGGCGGCTTCTATTTTTTCGGGCGGGAGCGGCTGCTCGCTGATGGGGAAGAAGACATCGAACATGCTCCCTTTGTCCGGCTCGCTGTTGACCTCGATCCAGCCCTCATGCTGTTTGACGATGCCGTAAACGGTGGCGAGTCCCAGGCCGGTGCCCTTGCCGACCTCCTTGGTGGTGAAAAATGGCTCGAAGATGCGGCCCAGCGTTGCGGTGTCCATGCCGATGCCGGTGTCGGCCACGCGCAGCCGCAGAAACCTACCCGGCCGCGCGTCCGGCCGCATTTCGGCGTAGGTGGCGTCAATCGTCCATCGGTTCAATTTCGATGGCCAGGGTGCCGCCGCGCGGCATGGCGTCGCGGGCGTTGACGGCGAGGTTCATCACCACCTGTTCGATCATGCCGCTGTCGCCCTGGACGGACGGCAGACCGGCGGGGGATTGGAATTTGAGCGCGACGTTCTCGCCGATCAGCCGGTCGAGCAGCTTGGTCATGTTGCCGACGGTTTCCCGCAGGTCGAGCGGCTTGGGCTGCATGATGTTTTTGCGGCTGAACATGAGCAGTTGCCGCGTGAGGCCGGCGGCGCGCTCGGCGGCGAAAAAGACCGCCTGCACCGGGTCGAGCATTTCGGGCGGCAGGGACGGCTTGGCAAGCAGCGCGCTGGAATGGCCCTGGATGATCGTCAGCATGTTGTTGAAATCGTGGGCGACGCCGGCGGCGAGCTGGCCGACGGATTCCATTTTTTGCGACTGCCGCAACTGGTCCTCCAGGTTCAAATGATCGGCGGCCATGCCGATGCAGCCGGCCACGGCGATCAGAAATTGGGTTTCGTCCGCGGTGAACTCGCGCGGGCGGGCGGTGTGGACGCCCAGCACGCCGAACAGATTCACCGCGCGTGGGAATGGCGATGGTCACGCCGCTGACCACGCCGTGCGCGGCCAGAAACGGCGAGGCGGCAAACCGGATTTCCCTTTTGGCATCCGGCGAAATCGCCGGTTCGCCGGAATTGAGCGTGTAGGCGATTTGGGTGGCGTTGTTGCCGGGCAGCTTCGTGTGGCCGATGTGTTCAGGATTCCAGCCCGTGCCCGCCTGCAAAAGCAATTGGCCGATCCGGCAGCCGCTTGAACACAGCCACGAATTCCACGTCCAGCGTCTGGCTCACCAGAACGACGGCCTGGTTGAGCAGCGCCTCCAGATCGTTGGTGGTCAGTGCGAACTGGCCGAGGGCGGCGACGACCGTCTGTTCCAGCGCGCGGTTGAGCAAAACCCTCTCCGTTCGTCTCGCGCTCGGCGTTCCGCTGCTGCAACGATTCCGCCATGCGGTCGAGAATGTTTGCGAGCTGGCCGAGTTCATCCTCCGAGGCCGGCAGTCCGGTGCGCGCGTCCAGGTCGCCATCCGCGATTTTTTTGGCCGTCCGCGTCATGGCCTGCACCTGCCGCCGGACGAAAAATTCGCCGCCCATCCATGCCGCCACCAGCGCCAGAATCCCCACCACGAATCCGCTCATCGGCAGGTCGTAAAAATACATGAACACCAGCGCCGGCAGCGTGAGCAGCAGCACGCTGCCCACCAGCTTCATCCGCACGGTTGAAAATCTGAAAAATCGTTTTCTCATTCAGTTACCCCGGAACTAGAGCAAAAATAGCGCCAAATTCGCGACGCGGAAAGCGATTTCAGAGCTTCTCCGCCAGCGCCGCGGCGCGGCCCTTGGGCAGGCGGCCCAGGTGGAAAATCAAGAAATCCGTGCAGGAACCGCCGCAGTTCGTCCGTTTGCGCAGGCGCCAGTTTCAGTCGCAAACACGCCGGCCAGTCGCTCTTCAAGAGCGCCCGGACAAATCTGTTTCGCCCCCGCCGACAGGCTCGGCTTTGTGCAAATCAGGATTCGAGGCCAAGTTCCTGCAAGCAATTTGAGTTCAAACGCAAAAACCAGTTGCGGGACCGGCGGTTGCCGGCAGAGGCAATCGAGAAAACCGCGCAGCAATTCAAACACGGCGGGCAGGGGCGTTTCCGGTTTCCGTCGCCTGTTCGATGAATGCGGCGGCGTAGGCGGCCTGGCGCAATTTCCAAATGTCTTCGCGGATGGCGCCGTGCGTTTCGCGCAGGCCGACTTCGCGCAGGAGGTGCAAATCCGAACGGCGGCTGCGGCTGAATGAAAAATCCGCCTCGTAAAACAAATCCAGCTTGCCGAGGAACGGCGATTTTGGCCGGCGCGCGCCCTTGGCCACCGTGGCGATGCGCCCGAAATCCGGCGTGAGCCAGTGGACGATGAGGCTGGTTTCCGTGAGCGGATCGCGTCCGCAGAATGATGCCGGTGGCGGATTCAATCATTTGAATCTTCGGCGGCGGTGCGGCCTCACTCGAAAGCGCGCCGATGCTGATGATGTATTTGAAGCCGTCGGCCACGGACATGTCGAGCTTGATGACTTTTTCCTCCGGCACGACGATCAGAAAGCCGCCCGTGGGAATCGGCGTCGTCGGAATGAAGATGCACACGCATTTTTTGCCTGTCTTTGTCTCGATCTCGTCCGCGCTGTTCGCTGGTGATGAAGCCGACCGAATAAATTCCCGTCGCGCGGATATTCGACCAGCACGACGGTCTTGAACGAGCTTTTTTTGCCGGAATGAACGCCTCGTCCACCTGCTTGATGGTGCCGTAAATCTTGTTCAGCACCGGCACGCGCAGCATCAGGCTGTCCGCCAACGCAATCATTCGCTTGCCGATGTAATACCGCGTCAAGCACGCCGATGAGCCGACAGATGACGACCGCCAGCAACAGCGCCAGCACGCTCCAATACCAGAACATCGGGCCGGCGCCTGTCGTTCTCGTGAGTCAAATTTCTGCGGCAGGAAAAACAAAAGCAAATCCGTGAAGCTGGAAATGGTGCCGAACAGCCATTTGACGACGGCAAGCGTGATGACGCCGGGCAGCACCACCGCCAACCCGGTGAAAAAACTGGCGCGCCAGCGGGCGAACAACGATTTCCTCACCGCGGACAGTTTAACGGCGCGGCCGAGTTGCGCGAGCGAAAACCGGCGGGAAAGTTCGCGCAACCGCCGGTTCTCCTCGCGTTTCATCTTGCGCCGCGGGTCTGGCTTGCGAATCGTCATGGCCCAGCAAATGCAAGACGCCGTGGACGAGGTAACGGACGATTTCCGACTGCCAGTTGGTCCCGAATTTCTTGCCTGAACACCGCCTCGTCCACGCAAATGAAAATTTCGCCATGCACGGAGCGCAGGCGGCCCGCCGCATGTTCCGGTCTTCGTCTTGCGCGGACGGGCCACGGCCGCTCCGATGTAGTCAAACGTGATCACATCCGTCGAACCTTCGTGCTGCAGAAAGGTTTCATTGAGCGAGGTCATTTCCGGCGCGGCGACCAGATTGATGCCGAGTTCGGCATTCTTCGATTTTCAATTCCGCGAGCAAATCGCCGGTGATTTTCTTCAACAGCCGCAAATTGATTTTCCGCGTCCGCTGGCGGTTGGCGATGACGATGTTCATTCCGGCTTCGACCGGCCGCGATGCTCCTCGTAAGCCGTGATGATGCGCTGCACGAGCGGATGCCGGACCACGTCGCGCTTGGAAAATTCCACGATGGCGATGCCTTCGGTGTTCTTCAACGCGCGGTGCGCTTCGAGCAGGCCGGAATGTTTGTGCGGCGGCAGATCAATCTGCGTCTCGTCGCCGGTGATGACCGCCTTGGAGCCGTGGCCGAGCCGCGTGAGAAACATCAGCATCTGCTCCGTCGTGGAATTCTGCGCCTCGTCCAGAATGATGAAGGCGTTGTTCAGCGTCCGGCCGCGCATGTAGGCCAGCGGCGCGATTTCAATCGTCCCGCGCTCGGTGTGCTTCTGGATTTCCTCGGCGGGCAGCATGTCGTGCAGCGCGTCGTGCAGCGGGCGCAGATACGGCGTGATTTTTTCGTAAAGGTCGCCCGGCAGAAAGCCCAGCGCCTCGCCGGCCTCGACCGCCGGGCGGGTCAAAATGATTCGCGAAACCTTGCCGTCGCGCAACGCCGCCAGCGCCATCGCCACGGCCAGATAGGTCTTGCCCGTGCCCGCCGGCCCGACGCCGAACGTCACGTCGTGTTTGCGGATGGCATCGAGATATTTTTTCTGGCCGACGGTTTTGGCGGTGACGCCGGGCTTTCTTTTCGTGCGTCGTCACGCGGTCGCTCACCAGATCCTTGAGCGTCTCCGCGCCTTCGTGTTTCACGACGTTCAGCGCGTGGGTGAATTCGCGGTTGCGGACTTGCGAGCCGGCCTTCAGCAGAGTTTCCAGCGAGACGAAAAGATGCTTGGCGCGTTCAATGGCGTCGGCCTGCGCCTTCCAGCTTGATCCAGCCTTCGCGCGCGGTGGCCTTGACGCCCAGTTCGGTTTCCAGCGATTGCAGGTTGCGCGGTTCGTTGTTGAAAAGCTGCTGCGCGACCCGCGCGTTTTCGAAATGAAGGGTTTCAGTGGCCATTGAAATTATTTCGCCAGTTCCGCGCGCAGTTTTGCCGCCAGTTCGCCCAGCGCCTGCGGCAGAACCGTCGTGTTCGCCAGCACCGGCATGAAATTCGTGTCGCCGTTCCAGCGCGGCACGACGTGGATGTGCAGATGTTCCGCGATGCCCGCGCCGGCGACCTTGCCGAGATTGATGCCGATGTTGAAACCGTCCGGCTTCATCACGGCGGTCAGCGCGTTGATGCAGCGGCGCGTCAGCTTCCACAAATCGGCGAGTTCCTCGTCGGTCAGGCCGTTCAAGTCGGCGACTTCCTTGTAAGGCACGATCATCAGGTGCCCGCCGTTGTAGGGATATGTGTTGAGCAGCGCGAAGCAGGTCCGGTCGCGCGCGATGACGTAATTGCCCTCGTCGTCGCTGGACTGCGCGATGCGCGTGAACAGGCTCGCGTCCAGCTTGGGCTTGGGCGCGAGGATGTATTCAATCCGCCACGGCGCGTGCAGTGATTCCATGAACAGTGTAGGAGTCGAGGTAACGAGACTCAAATTGAATTTACAACTCAACGGCGCCGCCGGAGCAAATACCTCACAAACGAAATCAGCCCGGAAAACTTGTAGGTCGGATCAACGTATTTTTCGATGACGTAAAATGCGAAATAATAAAACCGGCAGAAAGCTCCAGATCGCCAGGGCGAGCAAGACGGCGGTTTTCCAATTCGGGCTGTCGAGGAAAATTAAAATTGCGGCGGCAATGCCGATGAGCAGAAAGCAACAATCCTTTCACTTTGATCCAGGTTCGGATTCGTCAGGTCTTTCATGGGAACAAACTCAAAATCGCCGCCGCCGCGCGCCGGCTGCGCCGGGTTCGCCGAGCGAGGAAACAATCTTGGCAAGCTGCGATTTGATTTTTGCCCGGCGCGATTCGTTCTGCAACAGTTCCAGCGCGGCGCGCGGCGATGTTTTCCGGCGTCGCGTCGTCTCTGGATGAATTCGGGATAAACTTCCTCGCCCGCCAGCAATGTTCGGCATCGTCAGCGATTTCACCGTCACGATGCGCTTGGCGATCTCGTAAGTGAACCACGACGTTTTGTAGAGCGTCACCGTCGGCACGCCGAAGAACGCGCATTCCATCGTCACCGTGCCGGTCGAGGCGATGGCGACATCCGCCCGCGCCAGCGCCTCCGGCAGATTGCCGATTTGGATTTCCAAATTCGTGCCATGGAGGCGCGGATCAGCTTGTCCGCGAGTTGTCGTCAGCATGCTCTGCAGTTTCGGCAAAACCATTTTCGCGTTCTGCACGTACGCGGCAACTTTTGGCCTGAATCAACTTCAGCGCGTCGAGCATCACCGGCAAATGCCGTCTGCAATTCGCTCTTCCGGCTGCCGGGCAGAAGCAAAATGTGTCGAGTGAGAGCTCCGCTGAGTCGATTCTCGCCTTCTGTGACTTCCGTCCGCCAACTCGTCATTCGAAATCTTCCCACCATCGGATGCCCGACAAATTCCACGCGCAACTTCGGCACGCGCTGCGCATACCAGTCCTTTTCAAACGGGAAAATGCTCAAGAGCAAATCGTAATCCGCCGCCAGCAAATCCGCGCGGCCCGGACGCGACGCCCAGACCTGCGGCGAAACGAACTGGACGATTTTCGGATTCCATTTCGAAAACGGATTGTCGCGGACGTATTCCTTGATCGCGTGGCCGAAGCGCAGGTTGAACCCGCCGTAATCCACGCCGATGATGACGTCCGGCTTGCGTTCGATGGCCAGCGCGAGCAGTTGGTTGAACAGCCGCCGGAACTTGAAATAATTTTTCAGCACGTCGGAAATGCCGATGACCGCGTGCTGCGTCAGGTCAAACGCCAGTTCGACGCCGGCCTCCGCCATTTTCGTGCCGCCCGCGCCGAAAAATCGTGCGCGTCCGGCAGATTTGCCCGCGGCAGGGCGGAAACCAGTTCCGCCGCGAGCAAATCCCCGCTCGCCTCGCCGGCGATGAGCATGAAAGTCTTTGGTTTCACTGTTTGTTGCGACGCTGGAACGCGTTTGCGCGGGCAAAATATCTCAAGATAGTTGTTGCTATTCCAGCGAAACCTGTCAGGTTTGCTAGGTCTGATAGATGCTTGTCTCTTTCAAGGCATGGTAAATCTTCAAGTGAACTTGGTTCAGTGATGATTTGAAATCCGATGAACGGAAACAGTCTGGTTAAAGCAAATCGAATCTCGGACAACTAAAGTAACATCACATGAGCAATAAATTATTCGTCGGAAACCTTTCCTTCGACACCACCGAAAACGATCTGCAGGACGCGTTCGCCGCGTTTGGCACGGTCACCGAAGCCAACCTGATGATGGATCGCACCACCAACCGCCCGCGCGGGTTTGGTTTTGTGACCATGAGCACCCCCGAAGAGGCGCAGAAGGCCATTGACGGCCTGAACGGCAAGGAACTGGGCGGTCGCGCCCTCACTGTTAACGTTGCCCGGCCGCGTGAAGAGCGCAGCGGCGGCGGCGGTGGCGGCCGTCGTGAATACGGCGGTGGCGGCGGTGGTGGCGGTGGTTATCGCGGTGGCGGCGGCGGCGGCGGTCGCGGTCGCTATTAATCAAACGCAAAATTTTAAGGGCGGAGTTCGGGTGAACTGAACTCCGCCTTTCATATTCCAACCGGGATGAAAGAACAAGCCATTGAAATCGAGGGTCGCGTGACCACCGTCCTGCCCGGCACGATGTTCCGCGTCGAACTCGATAACAAGCATCTGGTGCTCGCCACCATCTGCGGCAAGATGCGCAAACGCTTCGTGCGCCTGACCGTTGGCGACCGCGTGAAGATGGAAATGTCCCCCTACGATTTGGACAAGGCGCGCATCACCTGGCGGCTGCGTTGAAAATCCCGCACGATTGCCGCGCAAAATTTAATGCCCATTTTCTCCACCTCGTCCACACCGTTGCAAACATCCCCATCCGAACCGGCCATGCAAACCACTGAAGCCCTTTACCCGCGCACCAAGGACTATGCCCGTGATAATTCTTGGAAAAGCTGGTGGTGCATCCTGTCCACCGCGTTCCTCCTCGTCACCGCCCTGGCCGGAACGCTGCCCGGTCTGCCGCTCGCCCTGCGCATCGTGTGCAGCGGGCTGACCGGATTGTTGATGGTCCGGTTCTTTGTGATTTACCACGACCACCAGCATCGCGCCATCCTGCCCAAATCGCGCCTCGCGGAAATCCTCATGCGCGTCGCCGGCATCTGCCTCCTGTGTCCCAGCAGCACCTGGCGCCATTCGCACGACCATCATCACGCCCACAATTCCAAGCTGCGCGACTCCAACCTCGGCTCCTATCCCGTCATGACCCGGGAGCGATATCAAAATTCCTCCCGCGCCGCGCGGTTCAAGTATCTGTTCCTGCGTCATCCCGCCACCCTGCTGTGCGGCTACCTGACCGTTTTTCTTTTCAGCATGACGCTCCGGTCCATTTTCGAATCTCCGCGCAAACATTACGACTGTCTGTTGGCCTTTTTCTTGCACCTCGTGCTTGCCGCTTCGCTGGTGCTGCTGGCCGGCTGGAGCGCTCTCGTGCTCACGCTCGTCGTGCCGTTCTTCATTGCCAGCGCATTGGGTTCCTACCTGTTTTACGCCCAGCACAATTTCCCCGGCGTCACCCTGATGGACGAGGAAGGCTGGACCTACGAAGGCGCCGCGCTCGAATCCTCCAGCCACATGAAAACCGGTCCCATCATGGCCTGGTTCAGCGCCAACATCGGCTATCACCACATTCATCATCTCAACCACCGCATTCCGTTCTACCGCCTGCCGGAAATCTACCGCGACATTCCCGAACTGCGGCGGGCCAAGACCACCACGCTGCATCCGTTCGACATTCTCCGGTGCCTGCGCCTGAAAGTCTGGTGCGTCCAAACCCAGCGCATGGTCGGCGTCCGCGGACTTTGAGCAAAGTTCACCGGTCACTGTTCGGCACCGCCAGTCCGTCCTATGGCACAGCCAGATGGCCTGGCTGAACCTCTGGATCAACAGCTTAAGCCGTCCAACCGCGGGCAAATACGGTTGCAAGGCTGAAAAATGCCGGAAGATGGCGAAAACGCGCGAAACGGTCAAAAATCCCCATGCCTGGGGTTCTGGGCGTGAAAAGACGGGAAACACCGGCTTCGTCCTGCATGGCGGGCGATTCGCCCAGCGTCAGGAAATCGGGCAGCAGTTAAATTTTCTGTCCCTGGATCTGCCTCGTAATCTCAAACGCCAAATCCAGCGCGCGTTTGGCGGATTCACCGCTGACGACAGGCGTCTGTTTTTCGCGGACGCAGTTGACGAAGCTTTGCAGTTCCAGCTTGAGCGGCTCGTCCTTGGCGATCGGCACCGGCTCGCGCACTACTCTTTTCCTGGCAAATTCGCTGACAACCGTCACGCTGCTGTCCGCAAGAGCAATGAGCTTTCTCAACTTGGAACTTACCCACTCATCTTCACGGGCTACGCGGTAAATGAATCCTTCCTGCGCGCGGTAATCCAGTGAGACGTAGCTGGGCGTGGTCTTGCCGCCGCTGAACACGCGAATCTTTCGCATCTGCTCCGGGCTGACGCGGCTGACGGTGAGATTGGCGACGCAGCCGTTGGCGAACCGCAGCCGCGCGTTGGCGATGTCCTCCGATTTGCTCAAAACAGGAATTCCCACGGCGTCCACGCTCGTCACCGGCGATTTCACGAACGCGAGCACCACGTCCAAATCGTGAATCATCAAATCGAGCACCACGCCGATGTCGGTGGAGCGGGCAGGGTAGGGCGAGAGCCGGTGGCATTCGATGAAGCGCGGTTCGGGCGCGGCGGTCTGGAGGTATTTGAAAACGGGATTGAACCGCTCGACGTGGCCGACCTGCAGGACGCAATTGCGCTGCTGCGCGAGCTGGACGAGTTCGGCGGCCTGCGCGGTGTTGTCGGTCATCGGTTTTTCGAGCAGGACGTGCTTGCCCTGTGCGAGCAGTGGTTTGGCGATTTCAAAGTGCGTGACGGTGGGCGTGACGATATTGAGCGCGTCGCTGGCGGCGGCGGCTTCGGCGATGGAAGTGAAGACGCGAACGTCGTACTTTGCGGCGATTTTGCGGGCGGTGTCGGCGTTGGCGTCGTAAATGCCGGCGAGATCAACTTGCCCGGCGGCGGCGAGTTCGGAATAAATGCGGACGTGATGTTGCCCCAGCGAGCCGGTGCCCAAGACGGCGACTTTGACCTTTGATGCCATGCAGCCAGCTTAAAGTTCAGGGTTCAGCGTTCAAAGTTCAAAGTTTGGGAGCGCGCCGGGGGATCGCCGCTGGTTCGAGGTTCAGCCAAACTCCGGCGGCCAAATGCTGGAGTTTTGGCTTGTGTTTCGGGCAGGCAATGGAAAGACTGTGAGCTCGCTATGCAAGCGCAAGACTCAACGACATTACAACTTTTCAAACTTTGGAACTGGGTCGAAGTGAATCGCAACCGGGTGATTGGCGGCGCGGTGGTTGCCGCCGCGGCCACGATGATTCTCTGGTTTTTCGTCTCCCAGCGCGCGGCCAAGGAAGTCGCCGCCGGACGGGCGTTGACCCAGGCGGCGTTTTCCGGCGGCTACCAGACGGCCGACGCCTACGCGAAGGTGGCGGCGGAATATCCCGGCACGATCGCGGGGCAGCGCGCATCGCTGTTGGGAGCGGCGGCCTTGTTTGAAGCGGGCAAATATGCCGACGCGCAGGCGCAGTTCCAAAAATTCCTCGACGATCATTCCGACAGCGAATTTTCCAGCCAGGCGTTGCTCGGCGTGGCCACGAGCCTGGATGCCCAGGACAAAAAGGATCTGGCCTCCGGCGCGTATCAGCGGGTCATCAACAATTCTTCCGACACCGCAGTCGTGAGCGCGGCGAAATTTGGCCTGGCCCGGATCGAGGAGTCCCAAGGCAAGCTCAACGACGCGCTGGTGCTGTATCAGGACGTGGCGCGCGCCAACCCGAGCGGTGCGCTCGGTTCCGAGGCGACCATGCATTTGATCGAGTTAAGGAACAAAATGCCCGCGCCCGCGCCCGCTCCGGTCATTGCGCCCGCGCCTGCCGCGGCGACAGCCCCGGTGATCCCTCCCAAGCCGGGGCAGTAAAACATGAAACTGACGATTATCGGCACGGGCTACGTCGGTCTGGTCACCGGCACCTGTTTCGCCGAGGTCGGCCATCAGGTCGTTTGCGTGGATAACGACGCGGCGAAGGTCCAATTGCTTCAAGCCGGCGGCATTCCGATTTACGAACCCGGCCTGGAAGAATCTGGTGAAGAAAAATGTCGCCGCCGGGCGGCTTGAGTTCACCACCAGCACCGCCGAGGGCGTCCAGAAATCCGACGTGATTTTCATCGCCGTGCCCACGCCGCCGCAGCCGGACGGCTCGGTGGACTTGAGCTTCATCGAGAAGGTCGCGCGCGACATCGCCGCCGCCATGACGCGAATACAAGATCGTCGTGGACAAAAGCACCGTGCCGGTCAAGACCGGCGAAAAGGTGGCCGAGACCATCAAGCGTTATTGCAAGGCGCAGGTGGAATTTGATGTCGTCAGCAATCCGGAATTTCTCCGCGAAGGTTTTGCCGTCGGCGATTTGATGAAGCCCGACCGCGTGGTCATCGGCGTCCGCTCGCAGCGGCCGGTCGCGGCCATGAAGGAGATTTACACGCCGTTCAACGCGCCGATTATCGTCACCGACATCAATTCCGCCGAACTCATCAAGCACGCGTCGAATTCGTTTCTCGCGCTGAAGATTTCCTACATCAACGCCATCGCCGCCATCTGCGAAGCCGCCGGCGCGAACGTGCAGGAGGTGGCCAACGGCATCGGGCTTGGACGAACGCATCGGCCGCCGCTTCCTCAACGCCGGCATCGGTTTCGGCGGCAGTTGTTTTCCGAAGGACTTGAGCGCGTTCATCAAGATCGCCGAGCAAATCGGCTACGATTTCCGCCTGCTCAAGGAAGTCCAGCACATCAACGCCGAGCAGATGGACCGCTTCGTGAAAAAAATCACCGACACGCTCTGGGTGTTGAAGGACAAAACCATCGGCGTGCTCGGCCTCGCGTTCAAGCAGAACACCGACGACGTGCGGATGTCGCCGGCGATTGATCTGTGCCATCGCCTGCAAAAGGAAGGCGCCGCGCTTCGCGTTCACGATCCCAAGGCCATGGACAAAGCCAGGGCCATCCTGTCCGGACGTGACTTACGTGGACGACATGAACGCCGTGGCCGAGGGTTGCGATGCGCTCGTGGTGGCGACGGAATGGGACGAATTCAAAAAGCTCGATCTGGAACGCGCCAAGCAATCGCTGACCCATCCGATCATGTTCGACGGGCGCAATCTGTTCGACCGCGCGGAAATGGAAGGCTGCGGCTGGGTTTACAAAAGTGTCGGAGCGCGTAAAAAACCAATGTCGAGGTTTCCGCCGCGCTCATCTTCCGCGACGGCAAACTGCTCATCACGCAGCGCCACGCCGGTTCGCACCTGGGCGGGCTGTGGGAATTTCCCGGCGGCAAACGCGAACCCGGTGAAACCTTCGAGCAATGCCTGGTCCGCGAAATCCGCGAGGAACTGGGGATCGAAATTTCCGTCGGCGAATTGTTTGAGGAAATCATCACACGACTATCCGGAAAAATCCGTCCACCTGAAATTCTTCCTCTGCCGTCTGGAATCCGGCGAACCGCAGACGTCTCGGCTGCGCCGCGTTCAAATGGATTCGCAAATCCGAACTGGCCGATTTTGAATTTCCCGCCGCCGACGCGCGTTTGCTGGAGAAATTGCGCGCCTACAGCTTTCCGTAAACTTCCTCGACGACCTGCCGGAAATTGTTTTCGCCGGGCTTGACGATGGCCATTTCGCGCTGGGCATTTTCCGCCGAATCGCTCGCGTGCGCGGCGTTGACGATGATGTTCGAGCCGAATTCGCGGCGGATGGAGCCGGGCGGCGCCTTGGACGGATCGGTCGGGCCGAGCACGTCGCGGATTTTGCGGACGGCGTTCGACGCCTTCATAAACCAGCGCGATGCACTTTTGCGTGCCGGGCTTCTGGCGGTCCGCCTCGGTCTTGCATTCGGACGGCGTGTGGCCGGTCATGAACCGCATGATGTTCTCAAATTGATGGTCGCCGTGAAGCGGGCCGAGGATTTCGCCGAGCGTCTTCTCTTGGTCCTTGGGGATGACGAAGCCGAGTTCCTTTTCGAGCAGCGGTCTTGGCGCGTTCGCCGACGCCGTCCTTGAGCTTGGTGCGCAACACTTCGCGGACCGGGCCGTAAAACTCCATCGCCTGCGCCAGGCTCATGTGAAGCACCTTGACGCCGACGATGTAAAGTCCGGTGCGCGAGAAGAAATCAATCACGTTGCCGGGCCGGCCCGTCGGGAATTTGAAATTGTCCGGCTTGATGAGCACCAGCGTGCGTTCGCCCATTTGCCCCGGCGCGTAGGCGATGACGTTCTCCAAAACGCCGCCGTCGGTGTCGGAAAACCGCGCCCACAACTTGAGTTTCGCCTCCGCCTCCTTCACGTTCGGCGCGGCGAGCACGGCGGGTTCGAAATAGCGGACCGTCTTCCCGTCGTCATCCATGATCAAGTCGCTGTAAGTGTCGCGGATGGTTTCGCCGCTGCGCCGGTCGGGACCCAGGTTGCCGACGACCGAGCGGACCTTGCGCACCGCGTCCTCGCCGCGGAAGATCATCACCATGACGCGACGGCGGCGGCCGGTTTTCGGGTCGGGCGAGAGATTTTGGAGGACGTAATCGTGGAGCAGTTCCTGGATTTTCCGGTCCTGCGGGTCTTCGGCGGAAACGATCTCATCGGCATATTGCTTGACCAGTTCGGCGCTGGGCGCAAACATCCGCATGGCGGCCAGGTTCGAGGCCGGTGCGCGAGATGAGGCGGCTTAGAATGCCGCCGGTGCGCGACTTGTAAAGCGAGTAGGGAGTGACGATGACGTAGGCGAGCTGTTGCGACATAATTAGCTCGTCGGCGGATTAGCGGGGGTGGCTGGAGCGGCTGGAGCGGCTGCCGGAGCGGCCTTGCCGCCGAGAATCTTGAACATGACCGTGCCACAGGTCGGGCACTTGCCCTTGATCGCCTTGCGCCCGTTCTTCATGGTTTCCTCGACGCCATTCGAGATTTCCCGCTTGGCCTTGCATTTGACGCAATATCCTTCAGCCATAAAAACTATTACCGCCCGCGCTTCATGCCCGAACGGTCTGGACAGATTAACGAACCCCCACCCGAAAGGCAACCCGGAAAAGGCATATCTGGAACTCGTTGAAAACAAGCCAGTTGAGCTTGGTCCAAACCGTCCCATGCGAATCGCGCACCGGCCCGTGCAGGCGCGCCGGCGACCTGTGCATGGCGAAACCCGACCTGTGCATGGTGAAAGCCGACCTGTGCATGGCGAAACCTGACCTGTGCATGGCAAAAGTCAATCCGTGCAGGCGCAAACCCGGCTTGTGCAGGCTGCCAGCGGAATTGTGCATGGCAAAAGCCGGTCGGTGCATCGTTCAAGCGGACCTGCGCATGGGCAAACCCGATTTGTTCATCGCCAAAGGCAATCCGTGCGGCTTGTCCGTCCGTTTGCGCAGCCCGTAACCGTGGCAGCCGACGTGAGTCGGCCCTGGGTTCCCGAATTTGGAGTGCGCGGACACGTCCGCGCTTTGGTTCGACGCGACATGTCGCGTCGAGGAAAGCGGCAACATGTTGCCGCACTCCAAAAGGGACCTCTGCAAAATCGGCGTAGCGGCTTTCGGCAGAAAGCCGCATTCTTCGATTTTCAAAGGTTTGCGGCGTTCTGCCGAGACGCCGCTACGGTGGCTGGGCACCTTGTGAAAAAATTCACAAGAATTCGCTTGCACCGCCGCCCGCCGGGGGAATAATGACTGTGAATCAGCCGAAAACATTCAACACACATACCTCATGAAAAAACAAGAAATCCGCACCCTCGACACCCTCAAACGCACCGACGCCTTCCACACCGCCAACGCCGCCGACTTCCTGGCCGGCAGCCTCGGCGACAAACAATTCGCCCTCATCACCGACGCCGTCATGCAGGCCGGCGCGCTGGGCGCGGAGCAACTTTCCGGCGGCAGCGAGGCCCACGGCAGCGTCCTCTCCAAAGCGACGCTGTGGCTGCTCATTCAGGACGACCTCGTCCACATCAACCGCGCCGCGCACAGCCTGGCGCTGCTCGGCACGCCGGGCGTGGAAGGCGAGTTCCGTATGCCGCGCGGCAACAGCAATCAAAAGCTGCTCAACGCCGCCCGCGCCTTCATCCAGGACGCCACGCCGCTCAAGGCGCAATTCATCACCTTGAGTCTGCCCGCCGATTTTCTCGACACGCTCCAGGCGCACACCGACGCCTTTGAAGCCTGCATCAAGAGCAAGGCCGCCGGCAAAGGAACCCGCGCCGGCGCGACCGCCGGCATTGCCGACACCGTTCACAAAGCCGTGATTGCCTTGCACGTCGTGGACACAATTGTCCGCAACACCTACAAAAACGATCCGCAAAAGCTGGCCGAATGGACCGTGGCCAGCCACGTCGAGCGCGTCGCGAAAAAGACCGCCAAGCCCGCGCCAGTAACGAAGGCGTAAATGTGGAGTGCGGCGACATGTCGCCGCTTTCCCCGACGCGACATGTCGCGCCGGAACAAAGCGCGGACATGTCCGCGCACTCCAAAATGAAATCAATCCCATGAACCCAAAATTGATTGGTAGGGACTGCCTGCTGGTCGTCCGGGGCCGCGCGGCCGCGCGGCCCTGCCGAAACAGAAAATTGCCGCCAATTGTTGCGCGGCTGCTGCTGGCGGCGTTGATTTCGTTGGCGTTGCCGGCAACACTCCAGGCTCAATACACATTCGTCACCAACAACGGTGCCATAACCATCACAAAATATTCAGGCCCCGGTGGTGCCGTGACTATCCCCAATATAATTAATGGCTTCCCGGTTGCCGCTATTGGTTATCAAGCTTTCTTGAATTGCTTCAGCCTGACAAGTGTCACGATCCCCAACGGAATCGCCGGCGTCGGGCAAGGCGCGTTCCTTAACTGCTTTGCCCTGACCAAAATGACAATAGGCAGCGGCGTCATCAACGTCGGAGATGGGGCGTTCATGTGTTGCCCCAGTTTGACATCGATCATGGTGGATACAAATAATCCATCATACAGCAGTGCTGCCGGGGTTTTATTCAACAAGAACCTGACTGCACTCATTGCGTTTCCAGGTGGGTTGAAAGGAAATTATGCGATTTCCAACAGCGTTACCACGATTGGTAATTATGCGTTTCTCTTCTGCACGAACCTGTCCAACGTGACGATCCCGAACGGCGTTACAAGTATTGGGGACGGCTGTTTCGCTCGCTGCACTGGCTTGACGAATATTGTGATTCCCAACGGTGTGACCAGAATGGGGACGAATGTGTTCTATTTTTGCACCAACCTAACCAGCGTGACGATTGGTTCCAGCGTCACCAATATTGATTACGGGACATTCTATAATTGCTACTACCTGGTGAATGTGGCGATCCCCAACAGCGTCATTAGAATTGGGGATCAGGCGTTTTATGAATGCACCGAATTGACCAACGTGATGATTCCAAACAGCGTTACCAGCATCGGGGATGATGTTTTCGAAGAATGCCAGAGCTTGGCCTCGATAACGGTGGATGCCGACAATCCGTCCTATAGCAGCCTGGGTGGGGTCTTGTTTAACAAGAACCAGACAATGCTGATCGAATTTCCGCCTGGACTGGCTGGGAGTTTTGCAATTCCCGACAGCGTCACGAGCGTCAGATCGAATGCCTTTCTTTACTGCTTTCGCGTGGCCAGTGTGACGGTCCCCGGCAGTGTTACTAGCATCGGGAATAATGCGTTTTTTTACTGCACCCACCTGACAAACATCGTGGTTGCCGATGGCGTAACCAGTATCGGGAACAACGCGTTTGAAGTTTGCGCGCTGACCAGTGTGAAGATCCCTGGCAGCATCACCAACATCGGGCAATTCGCGTTTTTTGGATGCTCCAGCCTGACTAACGCCTACTTCCTAGGAAACGCACCGGCAGATGGTTATTCGGCATTTTCTGGTGAATCGGGGACGGCATATTATCTGCCGGGCACCACGGGATGGGGTGCCACTTTTGGCAGTTGGCCAACGGTTTTGTGGAATCCGCAAGCAAAAACGGGAGATGGGAGTTTCGGTATCCAGACAAATCAGTTTGGTTTCAATATCGCAGGCACCGCAAACATACCCATCGTCGTGGAAGCCAGCACGGACTTGGGAGGCACATGGAATCCGCTGCTCAATTGCACCATAACCAACGGCTCAATCTATTTCAGCGACCCGCAGTGGACGAATTATCCCGGCCGTTTCTACCGCCTCCGTTCGCCGTAGCGCGCGTTCAGCACTTGCCGGCCCAGTTTCCGGTGTGCTACCTTGCCATCATGAGTGCGGATAAATTGATTACGGTTGACTCGGAGATACTGGGCGGCACGCCCGTTTTCCGGGGCACGCGCGTGCCCGTCAAGACGCTCTTTGAGTATCTCGAAGACGATTATTCCCTCAACGAGTTTCTGGAGTGTTTCCCGTCCGTGACGCGTGAAATGGCCTGCCGGATTTTGGAACGGTCGGAATTAGCGCTGCTTGAGCCGGCCACGGCATGAAAATCCTGCTGGACGAATGTGTGCCGTGGCCGATGCACCGGCTGCTCACCGGCCACGATTACCGAACGGCCCAACAACAAGGCTGGGGTGGAATCAAAAATGGACGGCTCTTGCAACTGGCGGAAGGCGAGTTTGATTTATTCATCACTTCGGACCAAAACCTGCGCTACCAGCAAAATCTTGCGGGCCGAAGCATCGCAATATTGGAGCTTTCCACGAACAAACTGCGCCGCATCGAAGCGGCGGCGGGGTTGATTCAGGCGGCAATCGCTGCGATGAAAGCCGGAGAATTCCGCAGGCTGGAGATTCCGTAATCCGGTCGGAATTCATTTCCACGCCCGCTTCCGCAATTCCGGCTTCAGGATCTTGCCCGTGGCGTTCTTGGGCAGGGCGGGGAGGATGACAATTTTCTTGGGGATTTTGTAATCGGCCAGCTTGTCGCGGATGAATTGGAGCAGCGCATCTTCGTCCACCGTCTGCCCCTCGGCCACCGCCACGAACGCCAGCGGCTGCTCGCCGCGCCGCGCGTCCGGCACGCCGATGACCGCCGCCTCCTTGACGCCGGGGAAATGATAAATCACCTCCTCGATCTCTCGCGGATAGACGTTGTTGCCATTGACGATGAGCATGTCCTTCTTGCGGTCGGTGATGTAGTAATAGCCGTCGGCGTCGCGGTGGCCCACGTCGCCGGTGAGCAGCCAGTCGTTGCGGAAGGCCCTGGTCGTCTCGGCGGGCTGGTTCCAGTAGCCCATCATCACATTCCCGCCGCGCACGCAAATCTCGCCGGTTTCGCCCGCGCCGAGCATTTTCCCCATCTCGTCCTGCACGCTCATTTCGACGTTGGGAATCGGCAGGCCGATGGAGCCGGCCTTGTGGACGCCGCGCAGCGGATTTTTGGACACCACGGGACTGGCCTCGCTCAAACCGTAGCCTTCCAGCAGCGGCACGCCAGTCTTTGCCTCGAATTCCTTGAGCGTCTGCATTGGCAAAGGCGCCGAGCCGCTGATGAAAATGCGGATGGGCAGCGGCTTGGGCAAATCCACGGCCAGCAGCATCCGGTAAAACGACGGCATCGCGGGCAGAATCGTCGCGCGGCGCGAAAAAAGTTCCTGCATCATCGCGCGCGGCGGATGCAGGGACTTGACGAGCAAGATCGAGCCGCCCACGGTGAACGGGAGGAAAATGCCGACGGTCATCATGTAGGTGTGGAACAACGGCAGGATGACGGCGAAGGAATCGTCCTCGACCATCGCCAGCACGAGGCGGCAGCTTTCGACGTTGTGCAGCAGGTTGCCGTGCGAGAGCATCGCGCCCTTCGATTTGCCGGTCGTGCCGGAGGTGTAAATGATGACGGCCAGGTCGGACTCGGCGCGTGAAACGTGATGCGTGATGCGTGATTCGGCGAGCGCGGCGAACTCTTCCACTTTGAACATTTTCAATTGCGGTCGCGAGGCGGCCAGCTCGGGAAAATGTGCGGCCAACTCCGTGTCGGTGATCACCAGGTCAATGCCCCCGTCGTTCAGGATGTAAGCGACTTCCGCCGGCTTGAGGAAATTATTGACCGGCACGACCACCGCGTCCGCCTGCAAAATTCCGAAGACGGCCGCGACAAATTCCGGGCAGTTTTTCAGCCACAACGCCACGCGGTCGCCGGGCTGGACGCCGAAATGATTTTGCAGATGCGCGGCGACCTTTTGCGATTGCGCCACCAGGTCGGCGTAGGAAACCGTCGTTTCGCCCCAGAACACGGCGGTTTTCTGCAAATGCCTTTGCGCGCAATTCGAGAAAGCAACTGCGAGATTCATTGGGCGAATGTTAAAAGCCGGGCGGCGTTTGGCAAGCTTCCCCGTGAGCATCTCGATATTCGGCAACGGGTTTTGGCGTTCATTAACACCCGGCTTCAGCCGGGGTGCCCAGGTCGGTGTGGACTCAAAACGGTTTCAACCGTTTCTCCGCGCGCCAAGCCGTTGAAACGGCTCGTCTTTGCCTGTCCTCCCGCCACCGGGCTGAAGCCCGGTGTTAATGAGATTGCAAGAAGTGATATGCTCTTTCTTCCCCGCATGTTTGCGACTTTGCTTGAAACTCCGGCGCAAAAGCCTTAAACCGTAGTGTCTAAGCCGATGATTGACACTGAAGAGAAACTGGCGGCGTTCCTGCCGAAGTTGTGCGCCGCCGATTGGGTGGCGCTCGACACCGAGGCCGACAGCCTGCACGCCTATCCGGAAAAGGTCTGCCTCATCCAGATCAGCATCGCCGGGCACGACCGGATGCTGGACCCGCTGGCGGGCATCAACATTGATCCGGTGCTGGACGCGCTCGTCGGCCGCGAACTCATCATGCACGGCGCGGATTACGATTTGCGCCTGCTCCGCAAACACCACGAATTTACGCCGTCTGCGATTTTCGACACGATGCTGGCGGCGCGGCTGGTGGGCGAACGGCAATTCGGCTTGAGTTCGCTCGTCGAAAAATATCTGGGCGTGAAACTGGACAAGGCGTCGCAGAAAGCGGACTGGGCGCGGCGGCCGTTGACCGAGAAAATGGAAGCCTACGCGCGCAACGACACGCATTATTTGAAGCCGCTGGTTGACAAGCTGAAGCACGAACTCCAGCAGAAACACCGGCTCGCCTGGCATCAGGAATGTTGTGCGCGGCTCATCGCCGACTGCTCGCAGCCGCCCGTCGTGGACGGCGAGTCCGTCTGGCGCATCAAGGGCAGCAGCCGTTTGACCCGCCCGGCGCTGGCCGTGTTGCGCGAGCTCTGGCACTGGCGCGAACGCGAAGCCGTCGCTGCCAACCGCCCGCCGTTCTTCATCCTGAACCACGAAAGACTGACGGACATCGCGGATGCGGCGACGGGGAATCATCCCGTCGAAATTCTGTTGCCGCCGCGAATGTCGCCGCGCCGGCGCGGTGCTTTGTTGGAAGCGGTCCGGTCCGGACTTGCCGTGCCGACGGACCGGCATCCGGAGATACTCCGGCAGAAATTCGAACGCCCCTCCGAGGCCGAGCGCCGCCGTTACGCCGAATTGGCCAGGCGCCGCGACGCGCACGCGCACAAGCTGGGCATTGACCCGACACTCATCGCCAGCAAATCCACGCTCGGCGACCTGGCGCGCGATTGGGACCGGCACGCGCCGGAATTGATGGGCTGGCAGCGGGAACTGCTCAAATAAAGCGGCCAACCCCACAAGTTGCGGAGTTGGCCGTTGGATAAAAAAGAATCGTGCTCCCGCCGTTTATGCCACGGAGACAGACTTGTCGAGATAGACGTCCTGGATGGCGTTGAGCAGGCCGATGCCTTCCTTCATCGGGCGCTGGAACGCCTTGCGGCCGGAAATCAATCCCGTGCCGCCGGCGCGCTTGTTGATGACGGCGGTGGCGACGGCCTGTTCGAGGTCGCCCTTGCCCTTGGATTCCCCGCCGCTGTTGATCAGGCCGGCGCGGCCCATGTAACAATTGGCCACCTGGTAGCGGCAGAGGTCAATCGGATGGTCGCTGGTCAGCTCGGTGTAAATCTTCTCGTCGAACTTGCCGTAGCTGGAATTGCCCGTGTTCAGCGCCTTGAAGCCGCCGTTGTTCTCCGGCAGTTTCTGCTTGATGATGTCCGCCTGAATCGTCACGCCGAGATGATTGGCCTGGCCGGTCAAGTCGGCCGAGACGTGATAATCCGTCGCCTTGCCGTCCGCGCCCTTGATCTTGAAGGCGTTGTTGCGCAGATAGCACCACAGCACCGTCGCCATGCCCATTTCGTGCGCCTGGGCGAACGCCTGCGCGACTTCGACAATCTGCCGGCCGCTCTGGTCGGAGCCGAAGTAAATCGTCGCGCCGACCGCCGCCGCGCCCATGTCCGCCGCCTGCTTGACGGTGCCGAACATGATCTGGTCGAACTTGTTCGGATAGGTGAGCAGTTCGTTGTGATTGATCTTCACGATGAACGGAATCTGGTGCGCGTATTTGCGCGCGACCGCCCCCAGCACGCCGAAGGTGGAAGCGACCGCATTGCAGCCGCCTTCCATGGCCAGCTTGACGATGTTCTCCGCGTCGAAATAATCCGGGTTCTTGGCGAAGCTCGCGCCGCCGGAATGCTCGATGCCCTGGTCCACCGGCAGAATGGAGAGATAGCCGGTGCCGCCGAGCCGGCCGTGGCTGAACATGCGCTGGAGATTGCCGAGCACGCGGTTGTTGCGGTTCGGACGCGGCATAAATGCGGTCCACGAATTCCGGTCCGGGAACGTGCAGCCGGTCCTTCGGAGATTTTCGGGTTTTTGAAGTTGAGGAGATAATCGGCCTTGTCGCCGAGCAGTTTTGCGATTTGTGTCATAATTAAATTTCCGTCTATTGGTTAAGGCCGTTGCCCAAACAAACACGGGGATCGCTGGGAACGGCCAGCATTGCGAAATCATACCAGCGCCCTGCCGGCGGCGACAAACCCAATTCTGTCTTTCAATCAACAAAAATTGCTGCGTTTGAGGGGGCAAATGGGGAATTGCGACCTCCAACAACAATTCCACTCGTTTCGTGGCGTGAAACGGAACGTTGGGAGCGCCGATCTACGAACCGGCCCGGGAAACAGCCGCAACGGGCCGATTCAAAGATTGGCGCCCCGGTTCGTGGGCAACGGGAATCTTTCGGGCTGCTCTACTCCGGCGCGACCGGCCGGCGAAACGACTTCTTGTCGGCGTGATGGGATTTGTCGGCCAGCATCCGGGCCTTGGCGCGGCGGGAACGTTTCCGTTTCTGGCGGCGGATTTTCTCGATCTCGGCGCGTTGCGCGGCCACGAAGCCGGTTTTCCTGGCTTCAATCTTGTCCAGCAGCAGGCGGCGGGCGATGAAGCGGTTGAGTCCCTGCTGGCGGGTTTCCTGGCATTTGACCTGCAACCCGGTCGGGCGGTGAAGCAGCATCACGCAGGTCGAGGTTTTGTTGACGTTCTGTCCGCCGTGGCCGCCGGAGCGGACGAAAGTTTCCTCGATGTCCGCCTCGCGCACGCCCAGCGCGGCCATGCGTTGGGCGAGTTGGGTCTCCTTTTCCAGGCTGACGGGAAATGCTGGCATGGCTCACCTCACCAGTTCAAAGGCGAAGCCCTTCAAATATTCCGTTTCGGGAATCATCGGGATGATGGGATGGTCCGGGCTTTGCGAATAGCTGGCGACCCGGCGCAAAACGTGCCGCGTGTCGAACGCCGCCGACAGCACCGTGTCCTGAAACAACCCCGCGCCGACGTGGTGCGAACAGCAGAAGGTCGCCAGCGTTCCGCCGGGCTTGAGCAGTTTCAGCGCGCGCAAATGGATTTCCTTGTAGCCGCGCAGCGCGTCGGGAACCGAAGCGCGGTTGCGCGTGAACGACGGCGGATCGAGGATGATCAAATCAAACCGCGGAATGACCTTTTCGTGGGGCTTCACGGCGGTTTGCGCCTTCAGCCAGTCGAAGACGTTGATGGCTTCAAAGGAGCATTTCTCCGCCAGACCGTTGGCGGCGGCATTGCGTTGGGCAGCGGCAATCGCCTCGGCGCTTTGGTCAAGCAGATGCACGTGGGTCGCGCCGGCGCGGGCGGCGTGCAGGCCGAAACCGCCGAGGAAACTAAAACAGTCCAGCACCTGATCGCACTTCCGCGAACTGTGACACAGCCTGATAATTCACCTGCTGGTCCAAATACAAGCCGGTCTTGTGGCCGGCAACGAGGTCGGTTTCAAACTTCAGACCATTCAGATTCACCAACACCGGCCCGCTCAATTCACCGGACAAAATCCCGTTCGCCTCCGCCAATCCCTCGAATTTGCGCGACGCCATGTCGCTGCGCTCCACGATCGCGCGGGGCGGAAAGATCTTTTGCAGCGCGGCGATGATTTGCGCCTTCCGCTGGTCCATGCCGAGCGACGAGATCTGCACCACCAGCACGTCCTCGTATTTGTCCACGATGAGGCCGCTCAAGAAATCGCTCTCGGCATTGACGACGCGGAAGGACGTCGCGCCCGGCAGGTGTTTTTGCCGGACGGCGAGCGCGGCGCGGATGCGTTCCTCAAAGAACCTCTCGTCCACCTCAACGCCGGTCCGGCGACAGCACGCGGACGATGATCTTGGACTTTGAATTGAAGAACCCCGTGCCGATGAGCCGCTGCCGGCTGTCCTTCACCTGGACCAGCGCGCCGTCGGCGGGTGGACTGGGTGACCCGCAGAATTTCGTTGTGATAAACCCACGGGTGGCCGGCGACCACGCGGTCGGCCTCGCCCGGTTTCAGTAAAACAGTCGGCAATGATTCCATGGCTTGTAAACAGTTGCCAGAAAGGTCGCAGCAGAAGGGCCGCGCGGAAAGAAAATTGTTGGAACATTTTGCTTGCAAGAATCGCTAACCGGGTGGATAAGGGTGTTAAACCTATATCAAACCTATGAAATTCAGCGTTCCAATCAGTTCATTGTTGCACCACAAGGGCACGGCCTTGTGGTCCATCTCACCCGACGCCACGGTCTTTGACGCCATCAAGCTCATGGCCGATAAAAACATCGGCGCGCTGCTGGTCCTCTCCGACGGCAAGCTCGCCGGGCTGTTCACCGAGCGCGATTACGCCCGGAAGATCGCGCTGCAGGGCAAATCCTCCAAGGAAACCCGCGTGCGGGAGATCTTCACCGGCGTGGTCATCACCGTCAAACCGCACGATTCGGTCGAGGACTGCATGAAGTTGATGACGGAACATCGCGTCCGGCACCTGCCGGTGGTGGACAAGGAAAACGTCGTCGGCATCGTGTCCATTGGCGACCTGGTGAACTGGACGATTTCCGCCCAGGACGCCGCAGATCGAGCAAATGGAGCAATATATCGCCGGCGGCGCCTCATCCTGACCCGCCGAACTGAAGCTGTTAGTTGGCAGGAACAACCGGGACGGCGCGCACTCCCGGTTTGACCACCGGCATTTTCGACCCGGCGCCGGTTGCCTTCATCACGCAGCGGTCATCCAAACCCGATTTCGGCACAACCAACATGATCGCGTAAGGGCGGGTCTGGTAAATCCCCGGTTCCAGCGGCTGCGGCGTGACCGGGTTTACGCCCAGACGAACAATGGGCGCGGAGTTTGGCATCTTGAGGACCAAATTGCTCGAACCCTCAAGCCGCATCGGGTTCACCACCAGCGGCGGCTGATTGGTGAGCGCTCCGGCGGCGAACAACACCGCCAGCAGCACCCCGGCACTGCCCAGCCCGGCAACTCGTGTCGCAGGATTCATGACCCATTGGACAAAACAACACGCCGGATGTTCAGGGCGAACCATCCGGCGCGACTGGCAAATCCGCCCGCACCCCGGGCGAATCAATTTCCGCAACCGTTACGCGTCGCCTTACGGAACCCGCTTGACGGTCAGATCCTCCTCGCCAAAATCGCCCACCTTGCGGTGCAACTTGATTTCATCGCCCGACACTTTGCCGGTGTATTCGATGCGGATATCGTTGTCGCCGAACTTGAGCGGTTCCACGAAGGTGATGGTGTCCTGATTGATCTTCCCGTCGGTGATGGCCGAGCTGTTGGTTCCATTCTCCGTGATGCCGACGGCCTGCCCGGTCAGGGTTGTCCCGTCCACCTTGAAATCATAGGTGTATTTTTGCACGCCGATCTGGGAATCAAACTGCCCCTGCCATTTGCCGGTGACGGAACCCGTCGCCGGCATTGCGGCCGGGCTGGCGGCGCCCGCCTTCTCCCGCGTGGCCACGATGTCATATTCGGCAAAGTCGCCGATCTTGCGATGCAACTTCAACTCGTCGCCCGCAATCGTGCCCGAATATTCCACGACCACGTCGTTGTCCTGAATCTTGAGCGGTTCGGAGAAGGAGACTTTGTCCCCGTCAACCTTGACATTGGTCAGGGCGACCTCGTTGGTGGCGTCCTGGCGGATGCCGATGGCCTTGCCGGTGAGGGTGGTCCCGTCGAGCTTGAACTCGAACGTGTATTTCTGCGTGCCAATCTGGGAGTCAAACTGCGACTTCCAATTGCCCGTGATGTCGGTTTGTGCCAGGGCGCTGCCCGCGAACGACAGCGTCAACGCCGCCAGCCCGGTGATGATAAAGATTCGTTTCATGGTTTGATTTGGTTGAACTACGGTGAACCGAGCTAATCACAAACGGGCCGGGGAGGGAAGAACAATTTAACCGGCCCCCGGATCAAAATGCCCCGTGCGCAGGAATTGAACCGTCTGCCGGATGGCCTGGCGGTTCTTCATGATAAACGGATGCGCCGTGTGAATGACAATATGATCCCTCATGCCGGCCAGTTTGGTCCGCTCGACGGACACCTTCCCGTCGTCGCGACCGGGAATGAAGAGCAGGCTGTTGATCCAATTGATGGACCGGTCGCCGGCAATCACGCCGACGGGATAATTCACCGGGCCGAGCCGGTTCGGCGCCGAGTTCGTGCCCGTGCCCAATTCACCGCCCGCCGGGCCGTTGAGCCATTTGAACAGAAACCAGCCGCCGAGCTTGTCCACCACCTCGCTGCCCCGATTGGGCGGCGCGAGCATCACGACGCGCCCCAGCGGGGAAATGGAATGCCGCGCAAAATAACTGCGCACCAGAATGCCGCCCAGCGAGTGCGTGACGAAATCAATCTTCACCGCGCCGTCCCGCTGGCAATCCGCCACGGCCCCGCCAATTGCGTCATCGGCGAGCTGCTGGATGGACGCCGTGCGCGAGGGATACGCCACGTTCCGAACCATGAACCCGGCATTGGTCAGGGCGCGCTCCATCTTCACCATCGAGCGCGTCGTGCGGCAAAGGCCGTGCAGCAGCACCACCTCCTCCGTCGCCGCGCCAGCGGGTGATGAAATGGCGACCGCAGTCATGAAAATCAGGATTCGCGAAAACATCCGGATTGTAAAATCATTCTGGTCGAGCCGGAAGGCAAACGCCAAATGCAAAAGAGTTTTCGGGATTGGGATCTGATCCTTAAACCCGAATTCCGAAATGAACTGGGAGCGCGCCCGCCGCGGGCGCAGTTTTCCGCGCCCTCGCGGAAAACCCGGGCACACAGACAAGTTCCGAACGGTCCGCACGGTCTCACGCGCAAAGGTGCTGGACGGGAGGCGCGTCCAGCCACACCCGGGGCGGATGTGCTCCCCAACTTCGGAATTCGGATTAAACCAAAGTGCGTTTATTTTGCTCCAAATCGCCCTTCGTCCCGTCCCTCTCCCCAGCAGATGGGTGGAGAATTCTCCCAATGGAACATTCGCGCATTGAACCCCTGAACCGCCCGCTCACCAGTCGGGACGGCACCCTCTCCCCCTTTGAGGGGGAGAGGGATGGGGTGAGGGGGCCGTCTCCGGTTTCAAGGTTGGTTTGGAAGGGACCGTCTCCGGTTTCGAGGTTCATGGAAAAGGTGTCCGCAGGACGGGTGAGGGGCGTTATTGCCATATCAAAGGCAATTCAATATTAGAATCAGTCTGAAAATACCACTTGATTCGTGGCGGCAGCCATCTCGGCTGCCCGTGACACGGCTTCCAGCCGCGAATCTGGGCAGGAACAGGCGGCAGAATGCCCCCTTCACCGGCAGACTGGAAGCCCGCCACCACGCCAAAAGGCCATTTCAGACCGCCGCTGACAAGCAGTGGCTATTTTTGGCCAGACAATGGCATCCGCGCCCCGCCTTACCCCTCCAAACCTAACGTATTTGGCCTCAAAGCCTTGGCCTTCCATCCCCGAAAATTGACCGTCTGCCGCGAAAGATTGACCTTTTCCCCAAGAAGCATGACCTTCCCGCCGCAAAGCATGACCTTCCCGCCAGAGCATGACCTTCCCGCCAAGAAGCATGACCTTCCCGCCAAGAAGCATGACCTTCCCGCCAAGAAGCATGACCTTCCCGCCAAGAAGCATGACCTTCCCGCCAAGAAGCATGACCTTCTCGTCGGGAAGCATGACCTTCTCGTCGGGAAGCATGACCTTCTCGACGAGAAGGATGACCTTTTTGACGGGAAGATTGACCTTCATCCACTGAAATAGAATGGAAAATGGCATTTCAACGACCGTCTGCGGCAGGACAAAGTGGATTAACCGGTTCCAAACAAGCAACATCGGGTTATTTTGGCCGAAAATGGTCAAAAAGGTCCATTTTGCGGATGCTTGGTCCAGCGACTGCCGGCACATGCCATGCCATCGCGCGGCGTAAGCTTCCCCCTCTCCCCGGGGGAGAGGGCCGGGGCGAGGGCGGTCGTTAAAACAATATTGCGTAGTGACTTACACCCGCCCTCATCCTAACCTTCTCCCCCAGGGAGAAGGAACAGGCCGCGCACGTTGCTGGATATGCCGGTGACAGTCCGGCAAATCCAGCGCATGAAGGTTCAGGGAGGCGGCGGAAGCTTTGCGTGTAGGTGTTCGCCATATACCGCTCCTACGGAGCTTTGAATTTAGCGTGTCGTGATTCTACAAATATGACGCCCCTAACGGGGCTAGTTTCGTCGGTTTCGTTGTCTGCGTTTTACAACTTCAAATCCTTATCCGTCACGGCACCGAATGAGGCGCTGGTGACGTGGGCGGCGTATTTGGCCAGCACGCCGCGGGTGTAGCGGGGCGCGGGCTTTTTCCATGCCTTGCGGCGGGCGGCCATTTCCTTGCCGGTTATGTCCAGTGTCAGTTCCCGTTTCTCGGCGTCAATGGTGATGGTGTCGCCGTTCTTCACGAGGCCAATCGCCCCGCCGGAGTAGGCTTCGGGCGTGATGTGGCCGACCACAAAGCCGTGGCTGCCGCCGGAGAACCGTCCGTCGGTGATGAGCGCCACGTCCTTGCCGAGTCCCTTGCCCATGATGGCGGAGGTGGGCGAAAGCATTTCCCTCATGCCCGGCCCGCCGCGCGGCCCTTCGTAGCGGATGACGATGACGTCGCCCTTCACGATGGAGCCGTCGAGGATTTTCTCCAGCGCGGCTTCCTCGGAATTGAACACGCGCGCCTTGCCGGTGAATTTCAATCCTTCCTTGCCGGAGATTTTCGCCACGGCGCCTTCGCTGGCGAGATTGCCGCGCAGGATGACGAGGTGGCTGTCCTTTTTGATGGGCTTGTCGAACGGCTGGATGATGGTCTGCCCGGCGGGATAGGGTTTCACGCCGGCGAGTGTTTGCGCCATGGTCTCGCCGGTGACGGTGAGGGCGTCGCCGTGGAGCAGTCCCTTGTCGAGCAGGGTCTTCATGAGCGGGCGGATGCCGCCGATGGCGACGAGTTCGGACATGAGATGCTTGCCGCTGGGCTTGAGGTCGGCGAGCACGGGCACGTGTTTGCCGATGCGGGTGAAGTCGTCGAGGGAGAGCTTCACCTTGGCGGCGTGGGCGATGGCGAGCAGGTGCAGCACGGCGTTGGTCGAGCCGCCAAGCGCGATGACGACGGTGATGGCGTTCTCGAAGGCTTTCTTCGTGAGGATGTCGAGCGGGCGGATGCCCTTTCTTCAACATTTCAATCACGCACGCGCCGGCGCGGCGGCAATCGTCCATCTTGGCGGGGGAGATGGCGTTTTGGGCGGAGCTGTTGGGCAGGCTCATGCCGAGCGCTTCGATGGCGCTGGCCATGGTGTTGGCGGTATACATGCCGCCGCAGGAGCCGGGTCCGGGAATGGCGCATTGCTCGACGGCCTGAAGTTCGGCGTCGGAAATCTTGTGGTTCGCGTGCGCGCCGATGGCTTCAAACACGGACACGATGTCGAGCTTCTTGTCCGGCGCGCTGGTGATGCAGCCGGGCAGAATCGTGCCGCCATAAACGAAGACGGACGGGCGGTTGAGCCGCGCCATGGCGATGATGGAGCCGGGCATGTTTTTGTCGCAGCCGCCGATGGCCACAAAGCCGTCCATGCCCGCGCAGCCGACGACGGTTTCGATGGAGTCGGCGATGACTTCGCGGGAGACGAGCGAGTATTTCATGCCTTCGCTGCCCATCGAGATGCCGTCGGAGATGGTGATGGTGTTGAAGACGATGGCCTTGCCGCCGGCGGCGTTCGCGC
Source organism: uncultured Verrucomicrobiae bacterium (assembly GCA_963764035.1). Lineage (GTDB taxonomy): Bacteria > Verrucomicrobiota > Verrucomicrobiia > Limisphaerales > UBA11358 > UBA11358. The sequence goes on along the minus strand of CAVXQV010000013.1, from coordinate 636,015 downwards.
CCTTCTCGGATTCGAGCGCGAGCTTGTCAATGTGCATGTTGCACGGCGTGACGTTGCCCCAGGTGGAGGCGATGCCGATGAGCGGCTTCTTGAAATCTTCCGGCTTGAAGCCGACGGGATAAAGCATGGACGCGGGCGGCGGCGCGTTCGGGGCCGTCGAGCAGGATGCTGGAATGGGGACGAAGCGGATCGGACGATTTTGTTTTGTTCATGGCGGCAGAATGCCGAAAAGCGGGGAGGTCGGCAAGTCGGGATGACTCGTTTCCAATTGTGGCGGATGACGGCCAGCGTTTTGTTGGCGGGAATGAATGCTGGAGAAGTGACATTAAAACTCTTGCAATTTGGTTTAATTTGGCACAGAATGGCGTAGAACTTCTCAAAGCTGGTTTGAGTTTTCAACTTTGGGAGGGAGGGATTTTTTGCATGGCGAACCGATGGCAGGAGCCGGCGAAAATGTTTAGAAGAGCGGGCAATATGAGAAAGATCCTTGCAGTTTTCGCATTCCTTTGCATGGCGAATGGATCGCTTTTTAGCCAGGGAAGCGATATTGCGCCGCCGGGTTTGGTGGGTTGGTGGAAAGGGGACGGCAACGGCAATGACAGTGCCGGGCCGAACAATGCGGCGGTGCCGTCGGGGATAACTTATGTCGCGGCTGAAGTGGGGCAGGGTTTCCAATTGAATGGTGTTGAAGATGATACCAACCGCATACTCGTGCCGGATGCTTCCCTGCTCAACTTCGGTCCGAACCAGGATTTTTCAATAGAGACCTGGATTCTGCCGTTGCACAACCCGGGCAATTACACCGATCTCTCCGGCGAAGTGATGACCGTAGTCGGCAAGCGTTATGCCCCGGATTTCTATCACGCCTACGGTTATGAAATGTATCTCGGCAACGGAAGGTTGTGCTTCCAAATGATTGACACGCTCAACGAGGGCAGTAACTTTTACAACCTTGCCGCGGAACAGGACCTGCGCGACGGGAAATTCCATCACGTCGCGGTGACAGTTCAGAGGAATTCAGCGACCGGGATCCGGTTCTACGTGGATGGGCAGTTGATTGCGACGTTTGATCCGACGGCTGTTCGTGGAGACCTGTCGAACACGTGGCCACTGCGAATCGGAAACCACCCAACGCCCGGCGCGAGGGCCTCCTACCGTGGCATCATTGACGAGGTGTCCCTTTACAATCGGGCGCTTTCGTCCAACGAAATTGCCGCGATCTACAACGCCGGCGGCGCGGGCAAGCGTCCGTTGGCGCTGGCACCGCCGGTTGTTTTCTCGCAGCCGACCAACCAAACGGCGGACGTGGGCGGCACGGCAACCTTCACGGTGGGTGCCAGCGGTCCGCCGCCGCTGTTCTACCAATGGAGTTTCAACGGGACCGACATTCCGGGGGCGACCAACCCCGTGCTGACGTTGACCAATGTCCAGACAGATCAAGCCGGCCGCTATGGCGTGCTGGTGGCCAACGCCGGCGGCTCGACCAACAGCGCCAATGCCGTGCTGACGGTGCTGGGGGCGACGTCCTGTGATCCCGCGCCGTCTGGTTTGGTGGCTTGGTGGCGGGCGGAAGGCAACGCCAATGACAGCATTGGCGCCAATACTGGAATATTGGTCAATGGTGCGACCTTCGCCACCGGCAAGGCCGGGCAGGCTTTCAGTTTTAATGGGGCGGCACAATATGTGGGCATTCCGCAATCCCCCAGCCTCAATGCATTTAGCAATCAAATGACGATCGAATTCTGGATGTATGCCAATCCCGGCAATTCAATGGCTACTTTCCAAGGACTGGTAACCAGTGATTACTACGGTATCGAAATATCCTCCGGCCTTGGTTTTGGCGCCAACGGCATCAATTGGTATGTGAACACCCGAAACGGCGCCTATTTGAGTTCAAACGTCAATGGGGGTGGCATCCCCGTGTCTGCCGGACAATGGCACCATATCGCCGGCACCTACGACGGCAACAAATTGCAATTATATATTGACGGCCAGCCGAAGGGAACCCCGGAGCCGGCTTCCGGAATGATCCTGCCGATGCTGGCCACGAGTTTTGTGGCGATCGGCTCGGATGATGGCAGAACCTATTGCGGCTGCGCGGGCAGATACTTCTGGGGGCTGATTGACGAGGCTTCCATTTACAACCGCGCGCTCTCGGCCGGTGAAATCGCCGCGATTTACAACGCCGGCGGCGCCGGCAAGTGTCCGTTGGCGCTGGCACCGCCGGTGATCTTCTCGCAGCCGACCAATCAAACGGTGGGCGTGGGCGGCACGGCGATCTTCAGGGTCGGTGCCAGCGGTCCGCCACCGCTGTTCTACCAGTGGAGCTTCAACGGGACCGACATTCCGGGGGCAACCAACCCCGTGCTGACGTTGACCAATGTCCAACCGGCCCAAGCCGGCCGCTATGCCGCGCTGGTGGCCAACGCCGGCGGCTCGACCAACAGCGCCAACGCAGTGCTGACGGTGCCGGGGGCGACGTCCTGTGATCCTGCGCCTTCGGGTCTGGTGGCTTGGTGGCGGGCGGAAGGCAACGCCGATGACAGCATCGGCGCCAACGACGGAATGTTAACCAGTGGTGCCTCGTTTGCTGCCGGCAGGGTTGGCCAAGCCTTCAGTTTTAACGGGATTCACCAATTTGTGAAAGTCCCGCAAACCGCCAGCCTCAATGCATTCAGCAATCAGATGACGATCGAATTCTGGATGTATGCCAATCCCGGCAACCTGATGAACAATTATCAAGGATTGGTGACGAGCGATTATTATGGCATCGAAATTTCCGATGGCTATGGCGGCAACGTCGGCATCAATTGGTATCTCAACACCACCACGGGTGAACATTTGATATCAAGCGTCAATGGCGGAGGTATCCCGGTTTCCAGCGGCGTGTGGCACCATATTGCCGGCACTTACGACGGTGCCAAGTTGCAGTTATATATTGATGGCTTGCCGATTGGGAATGCGCCGACAGCTTCCGGGATCATTCTACCGATGTTGACCAACAGTTTTGTGGCGATCGGCTCGGATGATGGCAGAACCTATTGCGGCTGCACGGGCAGATACTTCTGGGGGCTGCTTGACGAGGTGTCGCTTTACAATCGGGCGCTTTCGTCCAACGAAATTGCCGCGATCTACAACGCCGGCAGCGCAGGTAAGTGTCTGCTCTCCGCGAACTACGTGACTGGCGCGGCGGTGTTGCCGCCGCAACCGACCATTGCTACCGTAAAGACGGGATCGAATCTGCAACTGACGTGGCCGATTTCAGCAGGAACTTTCCATGTGCAATCGGCGGACAGTCCGCTTGGCCCCTGGACCGACGCGATATACACGGTCACCACCAATGGCGCGAACGCCATCGTGACTGTGACTGCCACCAACCAGCAACAATATTTCCGGTTGATGGGTCAATCATATCCATAGCCCAATCTTCACGCCGAATCCAACGTCGTCTGCGTGAAGGTTTGCCTCCTGACCGAAGCGTGGTGCTGTCCTTGCCATCGTCCGTCAGTGAAGCGCTTGTCGCCTATGGTGCGCTCCGTCCCGTCGGGACGGACGAGCACGCGCTGGCGCGTCCGTTTTCCTGATTCATTCAGGCTCTTGGAAACATCAGTTGCATTGCGAAGTTTCACCGCCAATTGATACATGCTTTTAAGCAAATCATCCTCGTCTACATGAGGCTGAAGGAGCTGTGTCGCCTTCTCGTATGCGTAACCGATCGGAACCCAGCCGCCGTTCCATTTGCCGCGCTTTGCCCGTTCGGCCAGTTTGTGAAAGGTTCTTTCTGCCGTCATCTCGCGTTCAAATTGGGCAAAGCTCAGGAGCATATTGAGCATCAACATGCCCATCGGAGTGGAGGTGTCAAAATTCTGAGTGGCGGACACAAAATTGACCCCATGGCTCTCGAGCACGCGCCAAAACTCGTAAAAATCCGGGAGGCAACGGGCGATGCGATCAATTTTATATACCACCACCATATCAATGTTCCTGGCACCGACCTCGGCCAGCAATTGCTGAATGCCCGGGCGATTCATGTCCTTGCCGGAATACCCTGGATCCTCGAAGTAATGGGTCGACACCCAGCCCTCCTCCTTGTGGACGGAAACGTAACCTCATCTTCAATGGCGTGCTGGTCGTCGCCCAGTTCAAGTTTTAGCCTTTTGCTTCGCTGGTAAAACACGCGGGCCGGTTCCAGGCCAGTGCAAGAATTGTTCAGCGAAAGCCAAGACGTGTGTTGTGTCCTGCCCGCCGCTTTGGGGAAACTGTTTGCGGAGTTTTTTACGGGATAGGGATGAAATTTTTAGGAATCATTTCGGGAGCCGGCATCCGCCCAACCCTGCCACGGTGCCGGCGTGCGGCAAATTGTCCGGCGGCAGCCGCGGCCGGCGCCGGGGGCGGACCCTCCGCCGGACGGGGCGCGCCCCTTGTGCCGGACGAAGCCGCACTTTTGACAACCGGCGAAACTTTTGCGGAGGGTGATGGCGCTTTTCCCTCAAGGGGCGAATCTTCCAGGTCTGGTGACGCCCCACTTTTGAAATCCGGGTCGTCACCTGCGTCTGGCGACGCCTCACTTGTCCCCGGGGGTGTCTCATCTGCCTCTGGTGACGCATCCCTTTTCATTGGTGACGCATCACCGGCCGCTGGTGCCGCGCCCCTTTCCAAAAGGGGGACGCCTTTTTTCCCTGGTGATGCACCCCTTTTCATTGGTGACGCATCACCAGCCGTTGGTGCCGCGCCCCTTTTCAAATCCCGGTCACCCCTTCCCGCTGGTGTTGCGCCCCTTTTCATTGATGACGCATCACCTGTCGCTGGTGCTGCGCCCCGCTGCGTTGGTGACGAAGCCCATCTGGCTGAAAATCAGCCATTCCCGCAAAAAAATGAAATAAAACGCCAAAAACAAACCCATGAAACATAATAATTATTATCCCCCCGGCCATGGCGCTCAAATCGTCTGGCTGACGAACTTTATCAACAAGCTGGCCGGCCACGCCACCGAGATGGGCCTGACCCCCGCGCAGGTGGCCGCCGTCACCGCCGATTGCCTCTGGCTGCTCTACCTCCTGCAATCGTGGCAGCCTGCCGTGCGCAAATGGACCCTTTCCTGCACCAACGCCGTGGCCGAGGCGCAGACCGGCGCCGGCGCCGTCCCGCAGGTGCTGCCCGTGTTCATTCCGCCCACCCTGCCCGCCACCGTCACGGCCGTGATCCCCGGCGCGCTCCTCCGCCTCTTCGCCTTCATCCAGCTCATCAAGGACAGCGGCAAGGCCACCGGCACCATCAGCAGCGACCTCGGCATCGTCGGCACCGCCCAGCCCGCGCCCGACTACACCACCGTCCAGGCCGTCATCTCCGCCTTTATTTTCGGCAATCATGTGATGATCAAATGGGGCTGGGGCGGTTACAGCGCGTGGCTGGACAGTTGCGAAATCCAGGTGGACCGCAACGACGGCAAGGGCTATGTGCTGCTGACCATTGACACCACGCCCGGCTACACCGACACGCAAGCGTTCCCGGCCACATCCGTGAAGTGGACCTACCGCGCCATTTACCATCTGGGCGAGGGACAGGTGGGCATCTGGAGCCAGCCCGCCAGCGTCACCGTCCCGGCGTGAAATAAAATGACAGGGTCGGCGCGCTGTGCCGGCCGGACATCGCGCGCGATGTCCCCACCAAAGCATCAGGCGGCCTCTGGAAACGGAGGCCGTTTTTTTCCAAACAGCATTGCCGCCAAGTTCGCGAACTGCTAAACCCAAGCGAGCGAAATGACCCATTCAAAAACGACTGCCTTGAAAACCACCTACAAACAAAACCTCCTCGCCGCCGCGCTCGCCCTTGCCTGCTTGCTGGCGGTGTCAACCACCCGCGCCCAGGACAAACTGGCCTTCGACAGCAAGCTCACCCCCGCGGCAAACGACGCTGCTTCCGCCGGCGGCGGCACGGGCACAGGAGCGCAGGACGAACAGGCCGAGCTGGCCAAAAAACTCCAGAACCCCGTCGCCAATCTCATCAGCGTGCCCTTCCAAAACAATTGGGACTTCGGCATCGGCCCGGCCAGCGCGATGAAATACACCTGCAACATCCAGCCGGTCGTGCCGATCTCCATCAGCACGGATTGGAACCTCATCATCCGCACCATCGTGCCGGTCATATACGAGGATGCGCTGGACAAGAATCCGCTGGCTCCCGCGAGTGCGCGGGAAAGTCATTCCGGTCTGGGCGACATCACGCAAAGCTTTTTCCTCTCGCCCAAGGAACCGGTGGGCGGGTGGATTCTGGGCGCCGGGCCGGTGGGTTATTATCCCACCGCGACCGATCCGGCCCTGGGCGGTGGCATGTGGGGCGCGGGTCCCACCGTTGTGGCATTGCAACAGTCGCACGGTTTCACCTACGGCGTCCTGGCCAACCACATCTGGTCCGTCGGCGGCTGGAGCGGTCAGCAAATCAACTCCACCTTCGTTCAACCCTTCGTCTCCTACACCACCAAGACCTACACCACCTTCGGGGTGAACACGGAGTCCACCCGCAATTGGGAGACAGACCAATGGTCGGTGCCCATGAACTTCACGGTCCAGCAGTTGGTGAAAATCGGCAAACAGCCCGTCGCCTTCCAGATTGGCTATCGTTATTACGTGGACGGCCCCAACGGCGGACCCGACTGGGGACTGCGTTTCGCCATCACGTTTTTGTTTCCCAAAAAATAAATTGCGCGTTTCCGAGCCGGCAGCGGCCCGTCCCAATAGATTCATTTTTGCGATGAACAAACTGCTGCTGGTCACCGCCGGGCTTGAAGTGGGCGCGGACTGCTGGCACAATCCTCAACAGCATAAACCGAAACCTGCAACACTGATCAAATTATGAAACGCAAAAAAGCACTGACATTGGCCGGCCCCGCGCTCGCGGCTGCCGCGTTGGCCGGAATCGCCACGACCGCCTCCGCCCAGGACGCCACGGCCACCTCCACCATGAACTCGCAGATGCCAGCGATGTCTCCAATTGCCGCCCAGGACGATTCGTGGAAATTCGGCGTGACCGTTCCGCTCTGGGCGCCGCAAATTGATGGGAATGTCACCGTCCTCGGCCACCAGGAGGATGTGAACATCCCCTTCAGTGAATTGAGGGATCATCTCGACGCCTCCTTCTCGCTGGCGCTGAATGCACAGAAAGGCAAGTTTGGCACGTTCGGCAATGTCGGTTACATGAAGTTCAGCGGGGGGTTCAACGACAAGCTCGGCGGGAACTTTTCCGCCGATTTGAAATTTGTGGTCGCCAACGGCGGCGTCTCCTATCTGCTCGTCCAGACGGGGGAGGAACATCCCTTCACCCTGGCCGGCACCGCCGGCCTCCGCTACTGGTATGCGTCCACGGACATTGATCACCATGATCGGTCCGGGAACCGCGACTTTCATGGCTACGCTAATTGGGATGTGTTCGACCCGGTCATCGGCCTGCGCGCCAGCCAGTATATCACCCAAAAGTTGCACCTGGATGTGGCGGGTGACGGCGGCGGGTTCGATATAAACAACGACACGGATTGGACCTGGTCGGCGTCCGGGATGCTGGCGTATGACTTCTGCAAGTATTTTAGCGCCTCGGCCGGCTATCAGGCGGTGGCCTTGGATGAATCGAAAGGCAGTGGCGCGAGCAAGAACGGCATCAACCTCATCTTCAACGGCGTGGCTGCCAATCTCACGTTCAAGTTTTAAGTGCATCACGCGACACCGGACGACGCCGGCAATGGTATTTTTTCCGGTGTCAATTTATGAAAATGGAATTTAGTGCGGGGAATTGCCGGGCGTGGAGAGATTGCGTAGCCCTGTTCGCGCTGGCCGGCAACTTGGTTGCTTTGCCTTTGTCGGCACAGGACGCTCCTGCCGTGTCGTCGCCGGAGCCAAAGGCGTCGCTGTTCGCGTCCACTGTTCCGAACACGACGCCCACGCCTGCGAACGCCCCGTCCGGCATGGTGTGGATTCCCGGCGGAGAGTTTTCCATGGGCTGTCAGGTGCCGTCGGAGGGCGTCTGCACCCCGGCCACGATGAACGCGGTGAACGACGCGGAGCCGGTCCACCGGGTCTATGTGGACGGCTTTTGGATGGACACGAACGACGTGAGCAATGACGAGTTTGAAAAATTCGTCCAGGCCACCGGCTACAAGACCATCGCGGAGATTGCGCCGACGAAGGAGCAGTTTCCCACCGCGCCGCCGGAAAATCTGGTGGCCGGTTCCGTCGTTTTCACGCCCACGACGAACGCGGTGCCGCTGGACGACTTTTTCCAGTGGTGGCGTTATGTGCATGGCGCGGACTGGCGGCATCCCACCGGGCCGGGCAGCGACATCAAGGGCCGGGGCAATTATCCGGTGGTGCAGGTCGCCTACGCCGACGCCGCGGCTTATGCGAAATGGGCGGGCAAGCGGCTGCCCACGGAGGCGGAATGGGAATTCGCCGCGCGCGGCGGGTTGACCGGCAAAACGTATTTTTGGGGCGACGAATTGAAGCCCGGCGGCAAATGGATGGCGAACATTTACACCGGCCAGTTTCCCTATCACGACACCGGCGAGGACGGCTATGCCGGCCTCGCGCCGCTCGGACAATTTCCGCCGAACGGCTACGGGCTTTACGACATGGCGGGCAACGTCTGGCAATGGTGCAGCGACTGGTATCGGCCGGACTACTATGCGCGGCTCAAGCTCGCGGGCGTCACCGTGGCGCGCAACCCGCAAGGCCCGGACAAATCTTACGATCCGGCCGATGCCCAGCCGGAACGGGTGCAGCGCGGCGGCTCGTTTCTCTGCACGGACCAGTATTGCACCCGTTACATGATGGGCACGCGCGGCAAGGGGGACGTTGACACCGGCAGCAATCACGTCGGCTTCCGCTGCGTGAAAGACCCCTGAACCAAGAGAGCGAAAGAAAAGGTTCATCGCATTGCCGCGCGTTGAAATCAATTTGCAGTTGATTTCAGCTTCAAAGATGTATTAATTCGATCCTTCAAAATCGAACCGAACCCGTTCCAACGATGAAAAATAAAATCTTCGCTGCCGGCGCCGCGTGCGCGCTGGCATTCACCGCCAGCGTCCGGGCCGCGCAAAGCGGCGCGACGCACTACATTTCCGGCCAGCAATCGGATTTCAGCACGATGGTGCCGATGACGCCGGGATTGTATCTGGGCAACATCTATTTGAATTACAACAACGCCACGTTCAGCCCGTCCCAGGAACTGCCCTTCGGCAAAATTGAAGCCTTGGGCGCGACTGTCAACATGCAAGGGGAGGTGCCGGCGGGCATTTATACCTATCCGTTTGATTTCTTGGGCGGCCGGCTGGCGTCCGGCGTCCTGGTGCCCTACACCTGGGTGTCGGTGAAAGCCAACGCGACCTTTAACATTAACAATGTGAAGCTTTCCGGCGCGCGGGAGGACACGACATCGGGCATCGGCGACATTGAATTGCTGCCGATCATGGCCGGATGGACGAACGGCGATTTTGCCGTCAACGGGCTGTTCAACCTCTGGATGCCGACGGGCGGTTACGACAAGAACCAGTTGGCCAACACCGGCCTGGGTTACTGGACGTTTGAGCCGATGCTGTCCGCGAGCTGGATGAGCAAAACAATCGGCACCGAAGCGTCGGTTTACGCGGCGCTGGATTTCAACACGAAAAATGAGGATGCGGATTACCAGTCCGGCGACCTGTTCCACGTGGACGGCACGGTGGCGCAGCACCTGCCGTTGTTCGGCGGCCTGGCCGGCGCGGGCGCCACGGCGTTTTACATGAAGCAGATCACCGGCGACAGCGGCTCCGGCGCGCAACTCGGCGGATTCATGCTCAAATCCTACGGCGTCGGCCCGACCGTTACCTACGTCCATCCCGTCGGCACGCACACGCTCATCGTGGACGGTTCCTGGCTGCCGCAGGCGCACAGCGACAACACGACCAAGGGCGACTTGTTCTGGGTGAAAATCATCATGTCGTTCTAAACCGATGAACCGAAACCGCCGCTCCGCCCCGGCCGCGCCCGTGCTATTGCGATTCTGCGCGGATCGGGCACAAAAATAATCATGACCAGAAGCGACCTCATCCAATACGGCCTGGCGACCCTGGCCGCCTCGGCGACGCTGGCCGGCGGCGGCACGGCGCAAGCGCAGACCCAGCAGCCCAACATCGTCTATATCGTCGCCGACGATCTCGGCTGGAAAGACGTCGGCTTCAACGGCTGCGCCGACATCCAGACGCCCAACCTCGACAAGCTGGCGCAGGAGGGCGTGAAGTTCCAGCAGTTCTACGCGCAGCCGATGTGCACGCCCACGCGCGCCGCCCTGATGACGGGACGCTATCCGTTCCGCTACGGACTCCAAACCATCGTCATTCCCGGACCCGCCGGCTACGGGTTGGACACCAACGAGTTTCTCCTGCCGCAATGCCTCAAGGACGCCGGCTACACCACGGCCATCATCGGCAAATGGCACCTCGGCCACGCCGACCTCAAGTATTGGCCCAAACAACGCGGGTTCGATTATCAATACGGCGCGATGATCGGCGAGCTGGACTATTACACGCACAGCGACGCCGGCGTGCTCGACTGGTTCCGCAACAACAAACCGGTCAAGGAAAAAGGCTACACCACCCAGCTCATCGGCAGCGACGCCGTCAAATACATCAACGGGCAGAGCGCGGGCAAACCATTCTATCTTTACCTCGCCTTCAACGCCCCGCACACGCCGTATCAGGCGCCGAAGGATTACATTGACCGCTACAAAAACATCGCCGACCCGACACGCCGCACTTACGCCGGCATGGTAGCCTGCATGGACGAAGAAATTGGCAAAGTCGTCGCCGCTCTCGACCAAAAGGGGCTGCGCGAAAACACGCTCATCGTTTTCCAGAGCGACAACGGCGGCACCCGCAACGCCATGTTCGCCGGCCAGATGGCGGACTTGTCCAAGATCAAGCTGCCGTGCGACAACGGCCCTTATCGCGACGGCAAAGGCACGCTCTTCGAGGGCGGCTGCCGGGTGGCGGCTTGCGCCAATTGGCCGGGCCACATCAAACCCGGCACCGTTGACGGCATCATCCACGTGGTGGACCTCTATCCCACGCTGGCCGCGCTGGCCGGCGCGTCCACCGCCAGATGCAAACCGCTCGATGGATTGAACGTGTGGGACACCATCGCCGCCGGCAAGCCGTCGCCGCGCACCGAGGTGGTTTATAACGTCGAGCCGTTTCGCGGCGCGGTGCGGGAGGGCGATTGGAAACTCATCTGGCGCACGTTGATTCCGACGAGCGTTGACCTCTACAATCTGGCGGAGGATCCCTACGAGACGAACAACGTCGCCGCCGCGCATCCGGACAAGGTTGCCGCCATGCAAGATCGTCTCAACGCGCTGGGCAAGGAATCCGAGAAGCCGCTGGCGTTGATGTATGTTGCCGGCGTCGGGCTGGCCCACGGCAAGCCGCGCATGGCCTCCGAGGACGGCAAAGGGCCGGTCATGGTCGAGGGCGATGGCCACTCGATCACCGACGAAGGCGTCGGCGATGATGACGTCCAACCGTGAGGCGAGGACCCGGCCACCGAAGCCAGCCGTTGTTACGATTTCGTCACCGCCAGCCATTGAGAGCCAGCGCGACGGGGCCAGACAAAAACCTTGCCGGCCAGGTTTATTTTACTGGCGCGGCAAACGGGTGGTGAGATCATCAGCACGCGGTCCGACTTGGACTGTGATTAACTGTTTTGATGAGAGCAGAATTTCTTTTAGGCGATTCAGCCAATACCAGGCGAAGGCACAATGGCCGTCGTGTGCTCTGGCGGCGCGTGGTGTTGTTGTCCACCGTCTTCCTGGCCGGGTGCGAGTCGGAGAAGTTGTCGGGGGACTTCTCACATTATATTTCGCCGCAGGTGAGGGGAGGGGTTCTGGCTGCCGACACTCATCAGCCGCTGGCCAAGGCCACCGTCCGGCGGGTTTCGCCAAGCGGGACGATGGCCGTGGCCACCCCGCCCAAGGGCGGACAGCTCCTGATGGAATCCCGGGGCGTCCAGACGGATGCCGAAGGGCGGTTTTTGCTGGACGGCGAGCGCGCCATCACGTTATTTAGACATGGTGGCTGGCATTCGGTGACGCTCTCGTTCACTCACGCCGGTTACCGCGAATATTGGACGAATTATACCGCAGCCAGTTCGGCGGAAGAATCGTCGGCGGATGGAGTGCCGCTGGTGACCGCCGGCGAGATTTTATTGCAGCCCAAACACAAATGAATGCCTTGCCGAAAACGAAATGGAGTGGCAGCCGGCTTTTCCTGGGCGTTTGTCTGGCCGGTGTTGCGCTGATGCTGTGCATGACGGGTTGCGGTTTGCTGCGTTCGTCCGGCTCCAGTCAGAAGGTGAAAATCAAATCAATACAGGAGTCCACCAACGAAACGGGGCCGGTGGACATTGACGTATTACAGCAGAAGGTGATGCGGTTTGCGGACATTTATGCGACGACGGTGGCGGAGGTCAGCGACGAAACGGCGGCGCGGGTGGGCACGCCGGAGTTGCGGCTGGGCATGCTGCGCTGGAAGTTGAACCAGGCCACCGCGGCGTTCATAGACGCGAGCGACCCGAACCCGGCGCTGAACGCGCTGGACATGCTGGTGCTGGTGACGCTGTCGCGGATGGTGGTGGAGGATTACTGATTTAAAACTTACGGCGACGCGATGTCGCCCCTGCTGGAAACGCATCGCAAGCTGGAGAATGACGCATGGGCGCTGGCGAGCGGCACGTTGAAACCGGCGCAACAAAAGGAATTGCGCGACATGATTGCCGAATGGCGCCAGAAGAATCCCGATCAGCGTTACATCGGCGCCGTCCGGTTCCGGGAATTTGCGGCGGCGCTCGGCAGAATGCCCAGGCCGGAAAACACGAAGCCTACCAGCATCTTCAGCCTGTTGTTTCTCGACCCGCTGGCGGGCCTGGACCCGACGGCGGCGGCGATTGAACAAACCCGCCTGCTGGGCGAGCGGGCGATGTATTACAGCCAGCGGATGCCGATGTTGCTGAGCTGGCAGACGGAAGTGCTGGCCTATCAATTGGCCGACCAGCCGGAAACCCAGCAGGTCTTGACGAACGCCGGCCAATTCGCGGAATCCGCCCTGTTGTTCGCGAAGACGGCCCAGCAATTGCCGCAACTGATCAACGACCAGCGGCAGGCCGCCATCCAGCAGTTGCTCGACGGCCTGCAATCCCAGCATACAAACGTGCAACTGACGCTCACCGCGGGAGCGGAGGCGGCCACGGCCATCAATGGCGCCATCCAATCGCTCGACCAGTTCGTCCGTTATGTTTCTCCGCCGACGACCAACGCGACCGTGGTGAACACGAACAGCCGGTCGTTCAATGTGCTGGATTACGGGACGGCAGCCAGCCAGATTGGCGGGGCGGCGAAGGACCTGAATGATCTGCTCGCCGCGCTCAATCAAAGCGCGCCGCAGATTGCCAAAATCCGGCAACAGACGGCCGACGATGCCAGACGAGTGGTGTATGAGGCGTTCTGGCTGGGGCTGGTTTTGGTTCTGGTGTTCCTGGCCGGCTCGGTGGCGGCGAGGCTGATTCACCACCGGCTGGCCGGCGGGCCAGGTGGCGGCCGTGAAAAAAATCCGGAATCTAGGCCGTGAGCGGGCCGACTGCAAACATGAATGCAGACGAAAAAAATTCGATCGCCGAATCGGGTGAGGGCCATCGCGGCCAATGAAGCATTGGCCGACGCGTCGCTCGTCGCCTGTCCGAACTGCGACCTGGTGCAGCGCCTGCCGGAACTCGCGGCGGGCCAGTCGGCGCGCTGCCCGCGCTGCGACGACGGAATTGTGGCGGCGCCGGGAGGATTCGCTCGACCGGACGCTGGCGCTGGCCATTGCGGCGGCGGTGTTGTGGATCATTGCCAACACCATGCCGATGCTCGGCCTCACCGTCGTGGGCAAGGAATGTTTCACCACGGTTTTCGGCGGCTCGGAATTGCTCTGGGAACACGGGCAGCAACTCGTCGCCGTCCTGATTTTCTTCGCGGCGATCCTTGCCCCGGCGCTTCAAATCAGTTTGCTCCTGCTGGTGCTGCTCGGCGCGCGTTGCGAAGTGCCGCCGTTCTGGGTCGGCCCGCTGCTCCGGCATATTCCCTTCACCCGCCTGTGGAGCATGATTGAAGTCATGCTGCTGGGCGTGTTCGTGGCGCTGACGAAGATCGCGGAATACGCGACGCCGGTTCTCGGCCACGCGCTGTTCGCCCTCGGCGGGCTGGTGGTTCTGTTCGCCGCGATGCAGTCCATTTTTGATCCGCGCGAAATCTGGGAGCGCGTGCAGTGGGCCGATGCGAAGGCGCAACAGCCGGTCCGCCAGCGCGCCGGTGAAGGAGGCGACGGCATGAGCGCAACCGCCTTGACCGCGATGCAAAAGGGCTTGCAGCGCTGCGAACACTGCGGCCTGCTTTCGCGTCCGGCGCCCGGCGCGGAGGAAGGGCATTGCCCGCGTTGCGGCGGGCATCTGGTTTTCCGCAAACCGCAGAGCCTGGAGCGCACGCTGGCCTATTTGATTGCCGCCGCGATTTGCTACATCCCCGCGAACGTCCTGCCGATCATGACGACGGTCACGTTTGCGGCATCGGGAGTCCGACACGATCATGCAAGGCGTGATTCTCCTGTGGTCGCCCACCGGCTGGCCGCTTTCGCTCATCATCCTGTTCGCCAGCATTTGCATTCCCAGCGCCAAGATCGGGGCGATGCTTTATCTGGTTTATTCGGTGCGGAAAGGCTCGGTGCAAACTCCGGCCCAGCGGGTGAAGCTCTTCCGTATCGTCGAGGTGATCGGCCGCTGGTCCATGATTGATGTGTTTGTGGTCACGTTCACGGTGGCGCTGATCCAGCTTGCAGCCGCTGATGTCCGTGGAGCCGGCCCCCGGCATCTTCTTTTTCGCGGCGGTCGTGGTGCTGACCATGCTGGCGGTCGAAGAGTTCGACCCGCGGCTGATCTGGGATCCCGACAAGTTCACAGGCAACTCAAACACCGGAGGCGCAGAAATAATATGGAACCAACAAATTCAACGATACCTGACGCGAAGGTCGTGGCCAAAAAACGCGGCCGATTTTCCTTCGTCTGGATCATCCCCATCGTGGCCGCCCTCGTAGGCGCGTGGATCGGCGTCAACAACTACCGCAACCAGGGGCCGACCATCACGATCGTCTTTCAAGTCCGCCGAGGGGCTGGAGGCGAACAAGACGACCATCCGTTACAACGGCGTGGAGGTCGGCGAAATCTCCAGCATCCGGCTTTCGCGGACGATTATCAAACGGTCATCGCCACTGCGAAGATGAGTCCCAAGACCGAGGAATTTCTGCACAAGGACACGCAATTCTGGGTCGTGAAACCGGAAATCTCCGGCGCGAACATCTCCGGGTTGAGCACCATCATCTCCGGCGCCTACATCGGCATGGAAATCGGCAAGACGAAGGAAAGCGGGCGCCGTTTCGTTGCGCTGGACGACCCGCCGCTGGAAGTGGACGGCATCACCGGCCGTTACTTCAACCTGAAAACACCGGAATTGGGGTCGCTGAACAAGGGCACGCCGATTTATTACCGGCGGTTGCAGGCCGGCCAGGTGGCCTCGTATGAACTGGACAAAAGCGGCAAATTTCTGAACGTGAGGATTTTTGTGCAGAAGCCTTACGACCAGTTCGTAACGCCCGACACGCGGTTCTGGCATGCGAGCGGAATGGACGTGTCGCTGTCCGCCAGCGGCCTGCGGATGAGGACCGAGTCCCTGCTGTCCATCCTCGTCGGCGGCATTGCCTTTGAAACGCCCGAATCCGATTTGTCGTCGCCGCCCGCCGCCGCGGACGCTGCTTTTGACTTGTTCAAGGACCGTGCGGAGGCGTTCCGTCCGCCCGCCATTCAGCCCCGGACGTTCAAGATCGTTTTCACGGAGTCGTTGCGCGGGTTGGTCGTCGGCGCGCCGGTCGAGCTCAACGGCATCACCATCGGCGAAGTGACGGAGATCCGCGCGCAATTCGACGCCCAGACGCATGATTTTTCCGCGCCGGTGACCATTCAGATTGATCCGGCGAGATACGGGGTTGATTTTCTCAACGCGCCCGGCGGGGCTCTCACCAACACGCCGGAAGAACAGCGCCTAACCCTGGATACGTTTGTCGCGCGCGGATTGCGGGCGCAATTGAAGACCGGCAGCATCCTCACCGGTTCCCAGTTTGTGTCGCTGGAATTCTTCCCGGATGCCAAGCCCGTCACGCTGGACTGGTCGCAAACTCCCCTGCAACTGCCGACGCAGCCGGGCACGTTGAATTCCCTTGAAGCGGGCATCTCGGGCATTGTCGCCAAGGTCAACCAGATGCCGTTCAAGGAAATCGGCGACAACCTTAATCACACGCTCGTTGGCGCGCAAGGCACGCTCAACGGCATGCAGGGCACGCTCACCAATGCGAACGTGTTGCTCATGAACGCCGGCCAGTTCATCGCGCCGAATTCCGTTCTGGACGCGCAGTTGAACGCCGCCCTCCAGCAGGTGGGTGGCGCGGCCCAGGCGCTGCGCATCCTGGCCGATTATCTGGAACGCCATCCGGAGGCGCTCCTCCTCGGCAAACCCAACGACTCCAAATAAATTGAAACCATGAAATCTCTCCGCCAACTTTCCTTCCTCGTCCTGGCCACCGTGCTGGCGGCCGGGTGCAAATCAACGCCGTCCCGTTTTTACACCTTGAACGCCGCTGCCACGGGTGATGGGACGTCACAGGCGAATTACGCCGTGGCCGTCGGCCCGGTGACCGTCCCGGCGGAAGTGGACCGGCCTCAATTCACGGTCCAAATCACGCCGGATCAAGTGGCGGTTGACGAATTCAACCGTTGGGCCGAGCCATTGAACAGCGGCATTGCCCGCGTCGTGGCCGCCGATCTGGCCGCGCTGCTGGGGACGCCGCGCGTGACGGGGGTTCTGCTGGCCAATTTCAAGCCGGACTATCGGGTGACCATTGACATCCAGAAATTCGCGTCGGATCCGGGCAAGATGGTGCGGATTGCCGCGCTGTGGGTGGTCAGCCCGGCCAATGGCGGGGCTTCATTTTCGGGCCACTCGATTGCGGATGAGCCGGTGGCGGATGGCAGCAACGACGCGCTGGCAGCCGGGCACAGCCGCGCGCTGGCCAAGGTGAGCGTGGATATCGCCGCCGCCATCCGGGCGGCCGCGTCGAAACCGGCCAACGGAACCGTTGCGCCTTGAAACAAAAAGATCACTCCATCGCATGGCTCAAGGCGCGCGTTTGTAACCCGACGAATGACGCTCTCGTTGGCGTTGTGTTGGTTTGGGTTTTTGGATTCATGCCCCTGGCCGCCACGGCGGACGTGTTGATCAGCACCAACGGCGAGCGGTTTGTCGGCACCATTCTCGTGGAAACCACCAACACCGTGGTATTCGAATCCGGATTTGCCGGCCGCCTGACCTTTGTGCCTTCGCAGATCCGCAAGCTTGAGCGGGTCTTGCCCGATGACACCAATGCTGCGCCGGTGCCGGAAGTTGTCGCCCCGGCCGCGGTGACGAGGCCGTCATCGGCCACCAATCTGGCCTGGCTGCCGCCGGGCGTCGGACACGATGGCGCCGACTGGATTCAGCTCAAATCCGGCGAATGGTTGCGCGGGGAACTGAAGTATATCCAGGAAAAGGACGTGGAATTCGACAGCGATGAGCTCGAGGAACTGTCTCTGAAATTGAAGGACATCCGTCAGCTTTATTCGGCGCATCGCATGCTCACCCAGTTCGAGGGGCAGGAATCCATTTACGGCACGGTGACGCTTAGCAACGGCGTCGTGACGGTCAGCGGGCCGGAGATCGTCAGCATGCCGCGGGAAGAACTTACGGGCATTACTCCCGGCGGGGGAGGCCGTGAAATCCATTACTGGTCGGGCAAGGTTGATGTGGGATTGACTCTGCAATCTGGCAACAGCAAGCAGACCACGGTCAACACCAGCGCGGAACTGGCCCGGCGCACGCCCGATACCCGGTTGTTGCTGGAATACCTGGGCAATTACAGCGAGGTCAACGACACCAAAAACGCCAACGACGACCGCGTGAACTTGACCTACGACCTCCGGCTCAATCACGACTGGTTCGTGCGCCCGGTGGAATTTGAATGTTACCACGATCCCCTGGCCAACATCGCCTACCGCCTGACGGCCGGCGTGGGCGCGGGTTATTATATCTTTAACCGCGATGGCCTGGAGTGGATTGTTTCGGCCGGGCCGGGATTCCAATACACCCGGTTTGACTCGGTCGAGCCGGGTCAACCAGACTCCTCGTCAACCCCGGCGGGCGTGCTGCAAACCAGTTTTGAATACGACCTGACCCGCCGCCTGACCTTCATCCAAACGGTGCAGGCCATGATTATGGACCGGGAGGCGGGCCAATTCACCCATCACGCCGTGTCCACCCTGGAATTCGAAATCAAACGCCACCTCGACTTGGACGTCTCGTTCATCTGGGACTATCTCCGCAATCCCCAACCTCGGTCGGATGGCAGCACCCCGGATAATAATGATTACTACCTGACCGTGGGCTTCGGCGTCCGGTTCTGACGCGCTTCGTCATCCCCATCGGCAAAGATTGATACCCGCCGGGAAGGGTTGCCGGTCGCCGGGAAATCGTCTAATATGTCAGTCGCGCGGCTTTTGTGCGCGCCACGAAACCATGAAGAAAAACGAGCACGACCGGAAAAACGACCACACCGCGCCCGCCGCGCCGCCGCCGGAGGGCGCCGAGCCGGTTGCCGTGGTTCCGTTGACGCCGGAACAGATTGAGGAGATCCAGGCCCGCGCCGCCAAGGCGGACGAAAACTGGGACCGCCTGCTGCGCACGACCGCCGACTTCGAGAATTTCAAAAAACGCGCCGCCCGCGAGCGCATCGAAACCGCGCAGTCCGCCACCGCCGTCCTGATCGAGAAATTGCTGCCCGTGCTCGACCATTTTGAAATGGCCCAGGCCGCCGCCCAATCGGTCGGGGACGATAAACTGGCGTCCCTCCAGGCCGGCGTGGCGATGATTCAGCAGCAGATGAAAACCATCCTGACCGAATGCGGTCTTGAGGAGATTGACGCCGCCGGCAAACCCTTCGATCCGCTGCTGCATGAGGCCGTTTCGATGCTGGAATCCGCCGATGTGCCGGAAGGCCACGTCAGCCAGCAATTGCGCAAGGGCTACAAACTGCGCGAGCGCCTGCTGCGCCCGGCCACCGTCGTCGTCGCCAAAAAGCCGGCGGCTTGATCACGTTTCCCGTTTCCCGTTTCCCGAACATGTCCAAACGCGATTATTATGAAATCCTCGGCGTGAACCGCGATGCCGACGCGGAGGAAATCCGGAAGGCCTACCGCAAGCTGGCCGTCAAATATCACCCGGACAAAAACCCGGGCGACAAGCAGGCTGAGGAAAAATTCAAGGAACTGGGCGAGGCTTATGAGGCGTTGAGCGAACCGCAAAAGCGCGCCGCCTACGATCAATACGGCCACGCTGCATTCGACCCGCGCCAGCGCGCCAGCCGCGGTTTTGGCGGAACCGGCGCCGGCGGCTTCCATGATCCGTTCGACATTTTCCGCGAGGTCTTCGGCGGGGGCGGCGGGAGCATTTTTGAAAGCATCTTTGGCGGCGGCCACGACCCATCGGCCCCGCAGCGCGGCGACGATTTGCGTTACGATCTCGAAATCACGCTCGAAGAGGCCGCGCTCGGCTGTGAGAAGGAAATTACCGTCAAAAAACTGGACCGTTGCGAAACCTGCGAAGGCTCCGGGGCGGAACATGGCTCGAAGATGCGGGCGTGCCCGACCTGCGGCGGGCGCGGACAGGTGCTCATGTCGCGCGGCATTTTCAGCATCGCGCAGACGTGTCCCAATTGCCGGGGCGCCGGCCGCATCCTGGAAAAACCCTGCAAATCGTGCCAGGGCGAGGGCCGGCGCGAACGCAGTTCCAAGATCAAACTGCGGATCCCCGCCGGGGTGGACGGCGGCTCGCGCCTGCGTTCCTCCGGCAACGGCGAGGCGGGGTTGCGCGGCGGGCCGGCGGGCGACCTTTACGTGATGCTGCATCTGAAGCCGCATGAAATCTTCCAGCGCGACGGCGACGATTTGCTCTGCGAGGTGCCGGTGAGCTTTGTCCAGGCCGCGCTCGGCGCGGAAATCGAAGTGCCGACGCTCGAGGGCAGGGCGGTGATCAAGGTTCCGCCCGGCACACAATCGCATTCGACATTCCGCGTCAAGGGCAAGGGCGTGAGAAACCTGCAAGACCAGAGCCACGGCGATTTGCATGTGCGCGTCCAGGTCGAGGTGCCGACGCGCCTGACCGCCGAGCAGAAGGCGAAATTGCAGGAGTTTGCCGAATTGTGCGACGAGGACGTGAACCCAATTTCCAAGAGATTTTTTGAAAAAGCCAAAAACTTGTTCCGCTGATAATCCACGATTTGCGACAGGCGATTGGCGCGATTTCATGAAATGGGCTCCAATCACTCGTCAATCGTAAATCTGAAATCGTAAATCGAAATGCACCGCTTTTATTTGAAGCGAGAACATTGCGCCGGGGCCGCGTTGCGGCTTGCCGGAAAGGAAGCGCATCACGCGCTGCGTGTCCTGCGCGTGAAATACGGCGAGATGGTCGCTGTCCTGGACGGGAACGGGAATGAATACCTTTGCACCGTTGACCATTGTTCGCGCGATGCCGTCGCGCTCTCCGTGTCCCTAAAAAACTTTACGGCGGCCGCGCCGTGCCCCATCACCCTGCTGGTGGCCGTGCCCAAGGGGAAAATCATCGAGGATCTCATCCAGAAATCCGTTGAACTGGGGGCGCAACGCATCGTGCCGCTGCTGACGGAGCGGGTCGCCACGCATCTGGATGCCGAAGCCGCCGCCGACAAGCGCGAAAAATGGCAGCACGTGGCGATTGAGGCCATCAAGCAATGCGGCGCGTTATGGCTGCCTAAAATCGAAACGCCGGTGACGATTGCGCAATTCCTCGCGCGTCCGGAACGATTTGATTTCTCAATCGTCGGCTCCTTGCAGACCGCCCGCCGCCATCCGCGCGAATGTTTTGAGGAATTTCAAACCAGGCACGGGCGCCGTCCGCAAAACGCCGCCGTCTGGATCGGGCCGGAAGGCGATTTCACATTGGAAGAATTGCAGGCGATTCTAACCTCCGGCGCACAGCCGGTTTCGCTCGGCAAATTGGTCCTGCGCGTCGAAACGGCGGCGATTTATTGCCTCTCCATTCTGAATTACGAGCTGCGACGCGATTGAACCAGCACACGGAAGGCGCGGCCCAAATGTTCGGGGTGCGTGAGGGTCTGGAACTGGCGCGCTTGCCTCGGACCCCAGTTGCCCAGGCTGTTCGCTTCGGCGGCTTTGGCCACAAGCTCCGTCAGGAACTTCGCCTGGCTGCCAAAAAATTCCGTCGTCAGGCCGGCATCCTCCCCGGCTTTTTGAATCGCGGAAAAATTGACATGGGCGGTCAGATCCTGTTCGCCGGGATTTGCCAGGAGATCGTCGGCGGCGTGGTGCCGAAAATACGCGCGGAGCGTGCCGCGGGCGCGCGAAGGTGAAAACATTTCGTCGCCGGTCAAGCCGTAATCAATGGTCAGCAGCTTGCCGCGGGCGAGAGAGCCGGCGGCGTCGCGCCACCACTTCACGGCGGCGGGCGAAGTTTCGATGATGTAACCGTCGGGCAGCACGGACAAAAGCGAGGACGGAAGTTTGAGGATGGAAGATGGCAATTCGGAATTTTCCAGCTTCGCCCAGACAAATGTTTCCCCGTCGGCCGCCACGCCCCATTCGAACCACTTTTTATTCCGGGCATCCCACCCGAAGCGGTGGACGGGAAAGGCGTCCAGGAGTTCGTTGGAAAACATCACAGTGGATTGCGGATTGCCGCTTGCCGCTTTCCGATTTTTCAGGTCGGGAATGTGCGCATGCCAACTGACTTTTCCTTTCAACTCCGCGAGAGTTTCAATTTGCCATCGGCGTCTCTGGATTGAAGGTTCGATGATGGTGTATTCGACTTGAGCAAAGAGCGCCGGACGATTGGATTGCAGCCAGGTCAGGATGTCCTTTGCCAGTTGGCCGTCGTGTGCGCCGGCTTCAATAATCAGCAGTCCGCGCTCCGCACTCCGCATTTCCTCCAGCCAGGCGGCAAATTGGAACGCGAGCATCTCCCCGAAAAGGCTTCCGGCGCTCACGCTGGTGTAGAAATCGCCGCGCCGCCCAATGTCCCTTTTTGTCTCATAATATCCACAATCTGGACAGTAGAGGGCGAGTTCCATGAAGCGGGCAAAAGACAAAACCCCGTTTTTAGGGATTTCATGGCGAATCTTTTCCGCGGATTGTGGTCACAGTTTGCATTTGGCGCCGATTTTAGCTACTCATCGCCCGTAACGAAGCCAAAACTATGGCCAAAATTGATGCGTTTTTCAACCTGATGTTCGAGCAAAAGGCGTCGGACCTGCACCTGGCGTCGGGCAACCCGCCGATCCTGCGCATCAACGGCGAATTGCATGCGCGTGGATTATCCGCCGCTCGAAAGCGACGATCTCAAGACGATGCTCTACGAGATCGCGCCGGAATACAAAATCAAACTGTTCGAGGAAACCGGCGACGTGGATTTTGGCTACGAAATTCCCAACATCTCGCGGTTCCGCGCCAATTTCTTCAACCAGAAGAACGGCATGGCCGCCGTGTTCCGGCAGATTCCCACCAAGGTGCTGTCCTTCGAGGATTTTGAGAAGTTCGACGCGCCGCTGCCCGCCGTGCTCAAGAAGTTCGCCATGCTGCACCGCGGACTGGTCGTCGTCACCGGGCCGACCGGCTCCGGCAAATCCACGACGCTGGCGGCGATGATGGATTACGCGAACAAAAACCGCAAGGACCACATCATCACGGTGGAAGACCCGATCGAATTCGTGCATGAGAGCAAGAACTGCCTCGTGAACCACCGCGAGGTGGGCGTCCACACCAAATCGTTTGCCGCCGCCTTGCGCGGCGCGTTGCGCGAAGACCCGGACATCATCCTCATCGGTGAAATGCGCGACCTGGAAACCATCGAGCTGGCGCTGACCGCCGCCAGCACCGGCCATTTGGTGTTCGGCACGCTGCACACGCAAAGCGCGGCCAAAACGGTGGACCGCATCATTGACGTTTTCCCAGCGGACCAGCAGAACAAAATCCGCCAGACCCTTTCCGAATCGCTCAAGGGCGTCGTGGCGCAGACCCTCTTCAAGCGGACGGACAAGAAGGGCCGCGTGGCGGCGTTGGAGATTCTGGTGTTCAACACCGCCGTCGCCAACCTCGTCCGCGAAAACAAGACCCACCAGATTCCCGGCATGATCCAGGTCGGCAAGAAAATGGGCAACCAGCCGCTGGACGACCACATCATGGAGCATGTGCGGATGAAGCGCATTGCGCCGGAGGACGCCTATGACAAGGCGCTCGACCGGAAAAAATTCCGTCCCTTCCTCGCCCATCCGCCGGAGGATGACGACCAGTGACCTATGCGACGACCTGAACTGGATCAAATCCTGACCGCGATGCACACCGCGCAGGCGGAAGTGTCCGACCTGCTGTTCACCGTGGACCGCCCGTTGCAGGTGGAATCCTACGGCGAACTGAAATCCGTGGACTTCGATCCGCCGATTCCCAAGTTGACGCCGTTCCAGACCGAGATGATTGCCCTCAATCTCATTGGCGACAACGTGCCGCACTTGGAAAGCCTGTTGCGCCACGGCTCGTGCGACGTCGCGTATGCGCTTTCGGAAAAGTCCCGCTTCCGCGTCAACGTCTTCTCCCAGCGCGGCCATTACTCCATCGTCTGCCGCCAGTTGAACACCGTCATCCCCACGCTGGAAAAATTGAAGCTGCCGGAAATCCTCCATCACATCCCGAAGGAAAAAACCGGCCTCGTGCTGGTGACCGGCGCGACCGGCTCCGGCAAATCCACCACGCTGGCCGCCATCCTCCACGAAATCAACAAGACCAAGCCCGTTCACATCGTCACGCTCGAAGACCCGGTCGAATTCGTCCATTCCCACCGGATGGCCACGTTCAACCAGCGCGAACTGGGCGAGGATTTCGACTCCTACCCCAACGGCCTGCGCGCCGCGCTGCGGCAGGCTCCCAAGGTCATCCTCGTCGGCGAAATGCGCGACCAGGAGACGGTGAAGATCGCCTTGAGCGCGGCGGAGACCGGCCATCTGGTCTTGAGCACCCTGCACACCATCAACGCCGGCGAAACCGTCAACCGCATCCTCGGCATGTTCGACGCCGAGGAGCAGGAGCAGATCCGCATCCGGCTGGCCGATTCGCTGCGCTGGATTGTCAGCCAGCGCCTCGCCCCGAAGATCGGCGGCGCCCGCCATGCCCTGTTCGAAATCATGGGGCACAACCTCCGCACCGAGGAAACCGTCCGGCTGGGCGAAAGCGAAGGCAAAACGTTCTACGAAATCATCGAGGCGAATTATCCGTTTGGCTGGCGCAACTTCGACCACGCCTGCGTGGACGCCTTCGTGCAGGGCATCATCACCGAGGAAACCGCCATGCTCTATTGCACCAAACGCGGCGTCGTCACGCGCGCCATTGACAACGTCAAGAAGGAGCGCGGCGAAAACACCACCACCGTCGGCATGTTGAAGATGAAGACCCCGCCCTCCAAATCCAGGGAGCCCGCCGGCGCGATCAAACTCAAATGATTTATGGCCGGCGCCTTTGAAACCCAGTTCATCACCGCCTCCGACAAGCCGGCGTTGATCGCCTTTTCCACGCCCGAATGGCTCGACGCCGTGAAGATGGCCCTGCGTTCACTGAATTACAAGGTCCACACCGCCGCCACGCACAGCGATTTCCTCGTCCGCTTCAGCCAGATCCGCTATCAGGTCGTGGTGGTCGAGGAATTGTTCGGCGCCAACAAGCTGGAGGAAAACTCCACCTTGCAGGCGCTGCAAACCATGCCGATGAACCAGCGCCGCCACGCCACCATCATCCTCCTGGGCAATAACTTTCAGACCTTCGCCCCCATGGAAGCCTTCCAGCACAGCGTCCACGCCGTCATCAACAGCTCGGAGATGTTCATGCTCAAGCAACTGATTGAAAAGGCCGCGGCGGAAAACGCCCTGTTCCTCCAGCGCTACCTCGAAGTCCAGAACCGCGTCTCCACGCTCTGACCTCCACCGTGCCCGCTGACTTGCGGCTGTCCAGGAGTTGCGTTGCTTTTCGTTTGCCGGGAAGGTGTCACCACAAACCGGCCGCCGGCAAATGCGAAATGAAATCTCAACCGGCTTCAGCCTGTCCTCTGATTAGGCCACATCATGTCAATTTCTCCATCCAATCCCCCTCGGAAATCTTGCCGCAAGCTTTGGGAACAATGCCCTGGCTTTCTCCTCGTCGGTGATGTCAATAAACTCTGGATGCTTCAAGTCTGGATGCTTCCAAGGTGGACACAATGCCCTAAACCGCTCTTGGGTCGCAAAATCTCGCTTGGCTATACCCAATCGCTTAAAAAAAGCGTCAACCGCAACTGAACCCAGATAAAACAACGTAGGATAGCCATCATCGCTATCGAACCTCTGCCAAGCTGCCATCGAATCTGGGTCAGCTATCGCTGACTCGAATGCTGCCTTGCCTTGGGCAATCAGCCAGCAGCGAAAGTCGCTGAATGAATCATCACTGCATCCGCCCATCAGCACCGACGCACCAAGCCACAGCTTACCATCGTATGACAGGCGCATACAATCGAGGTAGTGAAAATGATAAGAAATGATCTCCGGCTCATCCATAGTGCAAAGAACATCAATAAGTCTTTGTGGCATCTCGACCAGCTTGCCACTGGCTTGCCGTGCATCATCTATTCTTTGCCAAAAGTCGTTGGTGGTCATGGGCGCGGATGTGGTCTAACTATTAGTCGGCGGCTGGGTATTCAGCCTGTCCTTTTCCACGTTCAGTCTATCACGATTCACAAGAAAGGTATGAACCGGACCAAAATCGCTGTCTAGCGTTTAATTGCAGCATTACGGCCCGCAACCGCTCCCGTCAAGCGGCATTTGGTGGCGTCCTGATCTGGCACGGAGCGCGGATGGTCTCCAATCCGCAGCGGCTGGATCGTGCAAAATGCCGCGGGCTGGGACAACTCGCGCTCCGTTTGCGCAAATCAAGACACTTCCAGGCGTTTGGGCGTGGCGCGCAGGGGACTGCGCGCCCCACCCGGGTCGGCCTACGGCTGGGCGATGGCGGTGACGGCGTCGCTGGGGTTGCCGACCTCCACCTTGTCCATGAAGAACGCCGCCTGGTAATGGCGCGCCTCCGGCTTGCCCGCCGTCTGCAACGGACGGTTGTCCACGTAGGGCGAATGCGTCTCGCTGCCCAGATAGGTGTAGCCCGGGCCCGGGTCGCTGTCGAACCTGGCCTTGAGGTGGACGCCCTCGGCGAGCTTTTTGTTGAAGCTGATTTCCACCACGCCGTTGGGTTTGGCGGTGGCGGTCAAATGCGGCTGCTCCTGGGTCATGTCGGTGGTGTCTTCCGCGCCCTCGATGTGGAGGGTTTCGCCGAATTGCTCGGTGTAGGTGGCATCATTTTTGATGTTTTTGATCATGGCGCGCACCTGTTTGCGGCTTTTGCCAATGCTCGTATTCAAGCCGTTATGGGCGGCGATTGAGGCGTCATCAACGGGGATGATGGCGTCCTGTTTGGCGTGCATATCGGCATTGTCGGCTGCCATGGCCGTGACATCCGCTGGTTTGACCCCCGGCACCGTGGCGGTGACGGCTGCCATGAGGCTGTCGTGCCACAGGACATAAGGCCCCTGTTGGGGCGGGATGGGTGATTGTTTCATAATTTTTGGGATTATCCAGATGACAAACCAAAATAGCCGCAAGCCGTTGAATCTGGCTTAATTGTGGATTATCTGCGTCCCCTGCTGCTGGCGCGGATGGACTTTTTGAGAGCCTGGACTTTCGGCGGGTTGGCAAAAGCCCCCCGCCGCAACGCCCCGTCAGGATGGAAAGCGAACTTCAGCGGCTCGTCTTTCCAGTCCGGCGTGTTTGTTTTGGTCTTGGGCATGTTTGACTGGCGGCTATTAACGAATGTCAGTCAAACCAAAACTAGGGCGGATTTATGATGCCAGCAAACAAATTCCCCCGAAAGATGCCGAACTGCTTTTATTCCATGACGAGGTTTTCGCATGGAGCGTCGGGATATATGACGGTCGCAGAGAGTTTGTTTCAAGGTGGAAAACCCCCGTTCTTTATTGGACTTTGGTTCCCCCGCGATCCCTGCTGTTCCTAGCTAAAGCAACCTCGGTTTTCAAACCGTAGAGAATGCCGTGAATTTTCTCCCACAATTTCTCTTTGGCGGCATATTGGGTTAATTTTCTATAACGCTTTGCTTTGATGCTTAAATCTGCCATCCGCAGGCTGTATTCTAAAAGGTGTCCGTATCCCAATAATTCAAACACCAAATCTATGTCTTGTGACATGTCATAAGTGGCCTGATTCAAAATCTCGTCCATCCGGTCAAACTTTTTTAACTCGTCCTCCCTCCACGGCGGCAATGGCGCGGGCGGCTCTTTTGGCAGGCGTTCTGCCGATTTCCAGAATGCGCTTCAGTTGGAGCGAGCTAATCCCCTTTTTGGAACTGCAAAGCAGATACCAAGCAATGAGCCATTTCCGCAACGGGATATGGCTGTCCTCGAATATCGTGCCGACCATCACCGAGAATTGTTTCAGGCACGCGCCGCATTTATAGACGCCAGCGCGGACTGCCTTTTTGCTGTCGGCGCGCGGTTCGAGTTTGTAAATCGGCTTTTCCTTGTGGTTTTTGCAATGCGGACAAACCGGGCCGTCTTTCCAAAGCACGGCTTCAAGGTGTTTCCGCGCCGTCTCGTCATCGGGGAAGCGGTCTATGATTTGAATGAGCGTTAAATCTTTCAGCGGCGATTTCGTTTTCATGCCGCCAACCTAACCCGCCATTATTGGTTTGTCAAGTGGATAATCCCATAATTTTATCATTTTTATTGGATTATCTGCATGTTTTTGCGTTGTTTGTGAGGGAAATTGGCCCCTGTGGGAGGCAGCCGGACGCCCAAATGCGCCGTTATTTCGGGCGATAGCGCGGCTCTACCGGCAGGTAGAGGACCGCTATCAGGAGAAAATGCTCCTCTATCGGCAGGTAGAGGACCGCTATCGGGAGAAAATGGAGCGCTACCGGCAGATAGAGGAGCGCTACCGGCAGAAAATGTGCCTCGGTCGGGCGACGGGACGGGGCTGTCGGGCAACAGGCTGGCTATGGCGGGCGAGGGGAAGGCCGGATCGTCCGTCGGGATTGCGCCGTTACCAATGGCAGAGGCCCAACGCATACCGGACGACCTTGATGGAAAGGCCGGAGGGTGGCTCTCCCTTTCTTGTCAATTGTTAGCACCGACGGAAAAAGAGGCCATTCCGGGCGGCGCGGGGAAGGGAGTTCAGCCTGTCGGATCAATTAGACGCCTACTTGCGTGACTCTCAAAAAAAAGGATGAACCTGAATCCAATCAGTGGAAAACCACAGCACACCGTAATGTGACTTTCGGAGGGTGATTTCCGAAGGAAACGAGAGGCCGAACCAAATCGAGTTTAAGAATATCTGAATTTTTGTGTGATTATGCGAATCGGCTATCCCATAGCCTCAACTGAATCCGGCGAGAAAGGCCTGCTGTGGCGTGCCCAGAAACCAACCGCCGCCACCGGCTATCCCATAGACTTCGAGCAGGCTACGGAGTTCGAGTTTTTGCCACAGGGCCGAGCGCAACAAGGCAAAGAGGCGGGTGAAACTGTGGCCCCACTGGCTCAACCAGGCAGCGAAGCGCAACAGCACATAGGTCAGCAGGGCCGTCCATACCTGCCAGCGCACGGCGTTGGCGGAGTTGCCCAGAAAGTCGGCCAGTTGGAGGGTCTGTTTGATCTGTTTGAAGAACACCTCGATGCTCCAGCGGCAGCGGTAGAGGTCGGCGATGGTCTGGGCGCTCCACTCCAGTTTTGGTCAGGAAAACCATTTCCCGCAGTTCGCCGTCCACCTCGACCAAAGCCACGACGCGGCGCAGTTCGACCGGATAAGCTTTGGCCGAAGGGCCGCTGGTCAGGACGATCAAGTCGTCCCGCAGGATGTTTCCGTCGGCCCCGTGCTGGAGTCGGCGCACCACCCGGCAGCGGAGATTGTCTTTGGCGCGGGTGACCCAGAACACGTCGCGGGCGGACAGGTCGGCCAGATGGGTGAAGTCCACATAAGCCTTGTCAAAGATGACAATCTCCCCGGCCCGCACGCCCGCGCACACTTCGCGGGCCCGCAGGCTTTCGTGTTCGCCGGCGGTGTCCACGAGGGCGAAGCGCGGCAGGAAGGTTTGCAGGTCGAGCCGGAGATGGCACTTGGCGGCGGCCTTGCGGCGGCGATGTTTGGCCCAGTCCAGACAGCGGGCGACCAGTTGGATGGTGGTGGCGTCCACCAGATGAATCACCCGCTTGAAGCGGAAGGCAAAACGCGGGCGGCGATCCCGGCCAAAACCGGGGTGAAGTTTTTCCAGATGGCCGAGGACGGCATAGAAAAGGTCTTGGGCCATTTGGGCGGAGCGTTCCCGGTTGGCGGTGGAGAGCGCATTCTTGCTCGGCGGGGTCGCGCCACGCACGGCCGAGAGCGGCCCCGAATGCAGCCGCAGGGCGTCGCAAACATCGTTGAGGCCGATGGCGTGGGTCAGTTGGGCATAGAGCAGACTCACCACATGACTCCACGGCGTGAAAGTGCGGGCGCGTTTGGCGACGCCGGTGTCCCGCGCCAGTTTGGGCACCAGATGTGCCGGAATAAGATTGCAGAGTTGATGCAGGAGCGAGAAGCTGCTGCGCGTTGGCTTGTGCGTTGTGGTTCTTATTCATTCCCTGCCTTGTGGCAGGTTCACACGCTGCAAGCCAACTCTTTTTTACCCCTCAATCCCTCAAACCCGTGGGACTCCTGTGAATCCAAATATAATCTCAACCGCAGTGGCAGTCGGCGTTGGCTCCAGCGCGAGCCTGTGTGAAAACTCATTCATTGGTTGAAACCTTTACGCCTGCGGCTCGTCTTTGACAAGCATGAAACATCGCGCCGGCCTGGACCGCTCCCAAACGCTGCTCTTCCCCGAACGGCTGGAGGATTACATCGCCGCCGAAAACCCCGTCCGCTTCCTCGACGCCTTCGTGGGCTTCCTCGACCTGCACACGCTGGGTTTTGCCAAGGCCCGTTGCGCCGACACCGGGCGTCCGCCTTACGACCCG
The DNA here is from genome assembly GCA_963764035.1 of uncultured Verrucomicrobiae bacterium. Taxonomy (GTDB): domain Bacteria; phylum Verrucomicrobiota; class Verrucomicrobiia; order Limisphaerales; family UBA11358; genus UBA11358. The sequence continues at coordinate 605,706 of CAVXQV010000013.1, read as the reverse complement.
GCGGTGTTGCTCAAGCTCTATCTCTATGGCTATTTGCATCGGACGCGGTCCTCGCGGTCGCTGGAAGCGGAATGCCACCGCAATGTGGAGGTGATCTGGCTGACGGGCAAACAGACGCCCGACTTCAAGACCATCGCCGACTTCCGCAAGGACAACCTCAAGCCGCTCCAGGCCGTGGCGCGGCAGTTCACGCTGCTGTGCCGGAAGCTGGAACTGTTCGGCGGGGAGTTGCTGGCCATTAACGGCAGCAAGTTCGCGGCGGTCAACGCGCGGGACCAGAACTTCAACGCGGCCAAGTTGCAGGAACTCATTGACCGGGCCGATGCGCGGCTGGCGGAATATCTGGCGCAACTGGACACCGCCGATGCCGCCGAACCGGTGGAGGCAGCCATGAGCCGCAAGGAACTGGAGCAGAAGATTGCCCTCGTGCAGGAGCGGCAGGACTGGCACAAGGAACTGCTGGGGCAACTGGACGCCGACCAGAAACAAATCAGCGTGACCGACCCGGACACGCGCAAGATGCCCACGGCGCACGGGACCATCGTGGGTTACAACGCGCAGATGGCGGTGGACGCCAAACACAAGCTGATCGCGGCCGACGACGTGACCAACGAGGTGACCGACCTGCATCAACTGGCCGAGGTGGCGCTGGAGGCAAAAGCAAATCTGGAATTGAAACAGGCCGAGGTGGTGGCCGACGCGGGTTACTACAACGCGGCGGAAGTGAGCCGGTGCGTCGAGCGGGGCATCACGCCCTACATTCCCAAGGCCGACACGAGCGCCAACACGGCGCGGGGACTCTATGGCAAGAGCCAGTTCAGTATGATGCCACACAGGATGTGTATGTATGTCCGGCGGGAAGCCCGTTGACCTATCGCTTCGCGACGTATGAACTGGGCCGCGAGTTGCGCTACTACCGGGCCAGCGGGTGCCAGACGTGCGCGTTGAAGAACCGTTGCACGCGGAACAAGGCCAACCGGACGATCACGCGGGAGGAGAACGAACACTTGATGGAAGCGATGGCCGAGCGGATGCAAGCGCAGCCGGAGAAGTTCAAGTTGCGCAAGACGCTGGCGGAACATCCGTTCGGGACGATCAAACGGTGGTTTGGCTACACGCACTTTCTGCTCAAGGGACTGGTGAAGGTGCGGTGCGAATGGAGCCTGACGACCCTGGCCTACAACCTCAAACGGGTGCTGAACCTGGTGAGCTTCGAGAAATTGATGGCGGCGGTGGGTTGAAAGCCCGGCACAACGCCTGCCCGCGAAAAAAGCGGTTGGTTCCAACCTAAAACCGGGGTAGCTCACCTCATCACCGGGCAGCTTCCCCCGAACCATTCCCTGGAAAAACCTGAAAACTAAAATTAACTTCCCTCTTCCAGGCTTTCTATACCACCCCGTCAAAACGTTTTCACACGGCCTCGCGCGGTGTTAGGTGTCAGCATTGTGGTCATAATTCTAATATCGTGGGCCTGCCGCAATAATCGCAGCGAACAATCGCTTGATGTGTCCTCTCCGGCATCTGCGCTCCTTAAACTCATTAAAGTCCACCTCAATCCAAGAATCTCTCGGCTTGCCATTGGCTATCGCCTTGAAAAAGTCTGCGCCGCTGGAAAAAGATGGCAATGCCTTGGGGTCATACTTTGGCGGTGTCTTCGTGAGAAATCTCTGCTGGATTTGCGTCTCTGGATTGCTGCTCGACAAGAAAAAAGGATGATGTGCCTTTGGGGAAATGCTCACAGTCTGCCACGGCAACAAGACGAAAGTATGGCTGTAAGCGGGACATCCGTAATGAATCCGAACCGCTCGGATGGAAAGTGGCAAATCTTTCGTCTGGTTGATGAGCGTTACGCGGAAAATGTGGCCACGATTCGATGGGTCGGTGACGCCGGACATCTCGATACGGAATGGGAATCGCTGCTCTACGATAGGCAGCCAAAATCCGACAAACTCTCGAATCCAATTCCATGCTGCGATGATGGCTGCAATAGTCATGGGCGCGTGGCGCTGACACCTAACCTCATATTAGGCGTCATCGGCTGTTCGTTTGAATGTTTCCACCCAGGATGTCCTGGTAAACAAGCTGGTGGTCATCCACGCGAAGAATTCTGCTTTTTGCGAAGCCGTTCGAGGAAGCATTCGTCATCGTCATAATCAAAATGCCACCCTTAATGTGCCAGGTCCCTGCGTAAATGTTCTTGGGACTGCCACTCGATGGCTTGATTGACCAGCTGCCGTCCGAATCAATAACGAGAATATCAGAGCTGTCACGAGTCCAAGTGCCAGGAACTTGCTGGCTGAGCTTCGTGTCGCTCTTTTTGCACGCCGTCAGCATTAAACTCAACATCAAAAAGATAATGGTGGATTTTTTCATAGTGTGTAATGACACCCAACTAGATAATCGGCGGCTCGATCTTCAGCCCATCCATTTTCGTGTTCCGGCCTTCCGGTTTCATGGTTTGAACGTTGCGCCGGGCAAGGCGGCTTGGCAAGCGGAATTTCATTTTGATTTATTCATTTCACCATGCACCATCCTCCTCGTGCTCCGGCTCGTCGTCGTCCTCGGTTTTTAGTCCCCAATCGAGGACGAGGAGGAGAACGAGGATGAGGACGAGGACGGTTGGGATCAAGACGCCGGGCATCGCGCTGGTTGCATTTCAGGATTGTCAGGCTTTGAATTTCCTGTCAATCAATCCGGGTCGCCTTGATCTGCCGATGATGGCCTGCGGCACGAAACATCCATGATTCGCCTCGACCAAGCACTGGTGGAACGCGGCCTTTGTGAAAGCCGCGAGCGCGCCAAACGCGCCGTCCTCGCCGGGCAGGTCCGCGTCAACGGCCAGCCCGCCCGCAAGCCCAGCGACGCCGTCAAGCCCGCCGACGCCCTCGCGCTCGACGCCGGCGAGAAATTCGTCAGCCGCGGCGGGCACAAATTGGAGCACGCGCTGAATCAATTCCAACTCGACGTGAACGGCCTGGTCGCCATTGACCTCGGCGCTTCGACGGGCGGCTTCACGGACTGCCTGCTCCAGCGCGGCGCGACCAGGGTCTTTGCCGTGGACGTGGGCCGGGGCCAGTTGGCCTGGAAACTCCGCAACGACCCGCGCGTTGTTGTCATGGAAAAAACCAATGCGAGAAATCTGACGCTGGAACATTTTGCGGTCCACATGACGGAAACTCCCTCTCCCCTCCGAGGGGAGAGGGCCGGGGTGAGGGGTCAGCACGACGAAAGCCGAACAACCATTCCGGCGGCCTATGAACCACCCGGCCCCTCACCCTCGATCCCTCTCCCCTCGGAGGGGAGAGGGAAGAAAGAACCCGCCGACCTTATCGTCATTGACTGTTCGTTCATCTCCCTGAAGAAAATCCTGCCCGCCGCCGTGCCGTTGCTGAAGGCCGGTGGCAAAATCGTCGCCCTCATCAAGCCGCAGTTCGAGGCCGGCAAGGCCGAGGCGGACAAGGGCAGGGGAGTCATCACCGACGCCGCCATTCACGACCGCGTGCTGCGGGAGCTGCGCGAATTTGTGAGCGCGCAGGCCGGCCCCGTGGAGCGCCGGTCTCCGATCCGGCGTGTTTCCAGGCGAATTTCAACGCCCGCCGGGTCAGAGACCGGCGCTCCGGGGGGAAGTGTCAAGATGCACGCATCGGACGAAGGGTTATCTCACGGGGCTGGCCTTTGCTGGCGGAATGTGGTTGAATCCCCCTTGCTCGGCCCGGCCGGGAACAAAGAATTTCTGGTGTTGATTGAAAAAAACCGCTGACAAAATCAAGCGCGTCGGCCTCATCGGCAATCACGGCAAAGCCGGTTGCGCCGAGAATGTCCGCAAAGCCTCGCGCCTCATCCAGCGCGCCGGGCGGGGAATCATTTGCGACGAGCAGACTCTCCGGCTGACCGGTCTGAAGGCGGTTGCGGCCCCCGACGCCGCCACGCTCGCCCGTGAAGTGGATCTGCTCCTCGTCTTCGGCGGTGACGGCACGATGCTGCGCGTGGCGCGCGCGATTGCCGGTTCGGCCACGCCCATGCTTGGCGTCAATCTCGGCGGCCTCGGTTTTCTGACGGCCGTGCCCAGCGATGGATTGGCGAAGGCGCTGGATCACATCTGGCGCGGTGAATACAAGTTCGAGACGCGCGCCTTGATCGAAGCCGGCGGCGTCTGCCAGGGAGAGCGCATTCTGGCCACGGCCCTCAACGACGTTGTCGTCAGTCGCGGCGCGGTTTCCCGGCTCATCACCCTTGACGTGAGTGTGGACGGCGAATTGGTCACGCGCTACCGCTGCGATGGGTTGATCATCAGTTCGCCGACGGGGTCTACGGCGTATTCGCTGGCGGCCGGCGGCGCGGTGGTGCTGCCCACGGCGGAGGTTTTCATCCTGACGCCCATTTGTCCGCACGCGCTGTCGAATCGTTCGATCATTTTGCCGCTGGCCTCGACGCTCCGCGTGAAGGCCGTCACGCCGCAACCCGCGACGATTTTGAGCGCCGACGGCGAGGTGGTGGCCGATCTGGACGCCGGGGATGAAATCACCATCCGCCGGAGCCGGAGCGCCATCCGGTTGATGCATTTGCCGGACAGTTCGTTTCTGGAAGCCCTGCGCCGCAAATTGCACTGGCGGGGAACGTATCTTTGAAATGAAAAAGGCAAAAGGCAAAATTAAAAAGTAACCAAAATATGAATGCTTTGGGAAAACCACGTGATATTGAAAAGCGATCATTTGATTTTGGGCTTCGGATTATCAAATTGTGTCAGTTTCTGGAAGGCAGGTCCTGGGTAAATTCAACGCTCGGCAAGCAATTACTGCGGTGCGGCACGAGTATCGGCTCAAATGTTGAAGAAGCACAGGCGGCGGGAAGCCGCGCCGATTTCATCAGCAAGAACAACATTTCGCTGAAAGAAGCGCGGGAAACTCATTATCCGGCTCCGGTTGCTCGCCGCGGCCGAAGTCGTAGCGCAGTCGCGTTTGCAACCAATTCTGGACGAAGCATTGGAACTCAAACGCATTCTCGGCGCCATTGTCGTTTCAGCAAAGAGAAATTCCAAATCCAAAAGTGTTTGACGCATTGCAAACCTTTTCCTTTTTCATTTTGCCTTTTTAATTGCCATGGTCCGATTAAAAGACATCGCCCGGCACGCCGGGGTGGCCGTGATGACCGTCTCGAAAGCCCTGCGGGACGCCCCGGACGTCTCCGCCGCGACCAAGGCGCGCATCAAGGCGCTCGCCCAGCAGATGGGTTACATCCCCAATTCCTTTGCGCAGGGCCTGCGCAGCCGGTCTTCCAGGATTTTCGGCCTGGTCATCCCTTCCATCACCAATCCCATTTACTCCCGCATCGTCTTTGCCATCGAAGACCGCGCGCACGAACTCGGCTACGACATTCTGCTGGTCCACACGCACAACCTGCCCGAACGCGAGGAATACGGCATTCGCCGCCTGCTTTCCCGGCGCGTGGACGGGCTGTTCATCTCGCCGGTTTACCGTTACGAAGCCGAGGCGCGGATTTACCAGGAACTGCTCGGGCGCCAGACGCCGGTCATTTTGCTCGGAACGCCGGCGCCCTTCTGCAAATCCTTCGTCAGCATTGAAATCGAGGAGCAGATTGCCAGCTACAGTGTTACCAAGCATCTGCTCAATCTCGGGCATAAACGCATTGCCTACCTGACCGGGCCGGCCGTGGCGCCGTGGGCGCATGAGCGGTTTGGGGGTTTCCGCCGCGCGCTCCGTGAAGCCGGCCTGGATGTGGATGACCGGCTCGTTTTTCAGGCCGGCAGCACCATCGAAGACGGCACCAAGGCCGCCTTGCAGATGATCAATGAACACTGCCGCGCCACCGCGGTTCAGGCCGTCAACGACCTCGTCGCCGTCGGTTGCGCGGAGACTCTCATGGCGCAGGGGATGAAGATCCCGGACGACATTTCCGTGGCCGGATTTGGCAACGTCATGGTGGCCGAATATTTCCGGGTGCCGTTGACCACCGTGCGCCAGCCCAAGTTCCGCCTCGGCATCGCCGCGGTGGACGCGATGATGACGCTGTTGCGCGGCCAGACCGTCCAGCCCCAGCGCCTCACGGCCGAATTGATCGAGCGCAAAAGCACCACCCCGCCGAAATCGAAGCCGGCGTGAATCCGGCGCGCGAAGCTGTCGCCCAGCGAAACAATCAAGGGGCCAGTCCGGGGAAACACTTCAGCGGATGCTTTTCTTGAAGACGAGCAGAAGCTTCTCGCAACGATCCGGGTCGTTGGCAAATTCCTTTCCGGTCAGGGGGGTATTCAGGAATTCGCTGAAGCCAGGCACGTCCTGGTGGTCCGGCAGATTCAAATCGCGGAAGGCCATGGACCATCTGGGAAACCGGCGTTCTTGGACCGCTCCTTTCAGCAGGACCATGATGCCATGATGCCGCGGGTCCCGGCTGATACGGCTGAAGGTGGCGGTCACGGCTTCCGCGGAGCCTTCCAGGACTTGCATGAACTGGCCGTCTTTGTAGAGCAACATCCCCGTGACGTCCGACTGCTTATTGCGTTCGTTACTTTCTTTGAGCATCTCGCGCAACTCCGCCGAATCAAATAATTTTGTTGCGGTGCTGATATAGACCACGCGAAACAGGTTGCTCATAAGCTCATTATCGCCAAAGTGTTGGCTCAAATATGTCAACCGGCCGTTGAAAATCAACATAAAATGACTCCGGCATAACAATTCTGGTCATGGCCACGCCCGGTGACGACCAGAGGTTGTCTCTTGCGAACGGCGTCGGCTTTGGGCTCCCGTCCAAGCGCGGCAATATTTGCGTTAAAATTGCCAAATTACGGTGAGTGTGCCGCCAGCGGATATCCGACTTATTAGGCATGAGTGACAGCAATATTATTCGAGCGAAACAGCCGCACACGGCATCCGTCATTGCTGTCCGGCAACCCGGCGCGGATTTTGGGAGAGTGGCTTGGGGGTTTCCTCGACCGGCACGTGCCGGCTGGTTATGAAGATGAAACCGGTTTCCATTGTGGCTCCCGTCTCCTATCGAATGAGTCAAACGCCGCCTGTTCAAGGTTGCAGGAAATGGTTGTGCTGCCGGGTGGCGACCTCATTTAAGTTTGGCGTCGCACCAAACCGGCCGCCCAGGAGCCTTTCATTTTCAAACCACCTGGAGCGGCTCGAACTGTTTCCCTAAAATCGGCGCGCTCTTGGTCTTGAGCCAGCCCTCCAAAACCCCGGCATAGACTCTGCCGGAAATCCACGTTGTATTTGATGTCGCCCTGAAACAAATCCTGCGGGGCGAGGCTCGGATAACGGCCCAGCAATCCGGCCTTCACCTTGTCGCCGACGATGAACATGGGCGCGGCCGCGCCGTGGTCGGTCCCGCCGTTGGCGTTGTCATTCACGCGCCGGCCAAATTCGCTGAACGTCATCACCAGCACGCGCGGCAAATTGCCCTGCGCCTTCATGTCCGCCACGAACGCCTTGACCGAATCCGCCGAGATCGCCCAGCAGCCGCTGTTGCGTGCCGAGTTGGTTGGTGTGGGTGTCGTATCCGCCCTGCGAGACGTAATAAATCCGCGTGGGCAACCCGCCGCCGATGAGCTTGGCGACCAGCTTGAGCGAATTGCCGAGCTGCGACGCGGGATATGTCGCGGCGTTTTGCGCGCTTGGCGGCGATGGCGCGGACTTCTTCGCTGGAAAGCTGCGCGTCCAATGCGGTGCGTTCGATGAAATCCACCGCCTTGCCGCCCTGCATCGGCATCCCGGCGGGCAGCGACGCGATGCTGGCGCCGCTGTTGTCCGTTTCCGGGTCGTCGGAACTGACCATGCCCGGGTCGTTCAACTTCTCGTAAGCCGCCTCGGTCATGTCCGTCTGGCCGGGCTTGGGATGTTCGGGCGACAGGAAACGGTAGTTCTGCGGATTGTCGAAGCAGATGCCCTTCGGCGTCCTGGCGAAAAAGGATTCCGGCAGTTGCCGGCCCAGCACGACGCCCACCGTCGGGTCCGCCCCGGAACACGCGTTGTCGAAGTAGCGCCCCAGCCAGCCGTATTTCTCCACCCGGTCCGAGTCGCTCGCAGTCTGCCAGATTTCCGTCGAGCGGAAATGCGAGCGGTTGGGATTCGGATAGCCGACGCCCTGGACGACGGCGAGATCGCCGGAATCATAAAGCTCCTTGAATCCGGCCATCGCGCCGTGAAAGCCGATGTCGCCGTTCAGCTTGATGACCTTGTCGGCGGACAGGCCGATGCGCGGGCCGCGCGTTGTGGTAAAAATCGTTCGCGTAAGGCACCACCGTGTTGAGGCCGTCGTTCCCGCCCGCCATTTGCAGGACCACGAGGATGGTGGCGTCCTTGCCGGTGACGATTTGCGTGGCGGTGTCCGCCGCCTGGCTTTGCAGCGCGCTGAATGTGTCGGCCAGAAAGGCCGGCACGGTCCACGAGAGCGCGCTGCCGAGGACGGTGCTGCGGAGGAATTCGCGCCGGGTCTGGAGAGTGATTTCGTTTTTCATAATTGTGATTCGTCCTCGTCCTCCCGCTCGTTCTCGTCCTCGATGAACCTTGGAATACGATTACGAGAACGAGGACGACGAGGAGGACGAATGGTTTTCATGTGACTTGATATTCGGGTGTGGACATGACCAGGCGGATGACGTTGCGGATGTCCGCGTCGTTCAACGCCGGCCGGGAATTCAGAAAATCGCGCAACGCCTTGTCCTGTTCGTTCGACAGAGTGGATTGCAGGAGGCGGTGCTGCAGCGACGCGACCAGCCTGCCCCTTGTCGGCGCGTTCCTCGGGCGTCAGGATTTTTTCCACGTCCACGCCGCCGATGTGGACGCGTTGCGCGGCCCTCTCCTGGACCATGCCGCCCGGCCCGCCCGGCTTGCGCGCGAAATCGGCCGCCGAAAGCTGCTGGGTCGTGCCCTTGCACCAGCGTGGCCGCGTCGTTGTATCGCTCCAGCAGCGTGTTCGTCGTGATCCAGGTGATGCCGCCGTCCCAGCCCTTGACGTTCGGCGGCGCGAACAAATCCTGGCCGAGCGTGCGCAGTATGGCGGCGCTGACGAAGGCCGGCGGCAGATCGCATTTGCAGCATCCGCGACGTGCCGACCAGCCATTGCACCGGACTTTTCACCTGGTTGCGGATGACGGCGCTGCTGTAAAATTCCTCGCTGCGGAACATGACGCGCAGAAACGGCTTGAAACACCGCGCGTTCTGCACGAACGCGTCGGCGAGGGCGGTGTTCAATTCCGCGGACGGCATCTGCCCGGCAAAAAAATTCCACAGCTTGCCCGTGATGAAGACGGCGGCCTGCGGCTGCTTGACGATTTGCGCCATCACATCCTCGCCGTTGAGGTTTCCCGTCAGGCCGAGAAAGGTCTTGTCGCCGTTGTCGTGAAAACCCGGACGATAAATGAACCGCTCCGTGTCCCGGTCCAGCGACCAGCCGGTCAGCGCGCGCGCGCCTTCGGTGACGTCCTTCTCCGTGTAATGCCCCTCGCCGAGCGAGAAAAGCTCCATCACTTCGCGGGCGTAATTCTCGTTCGGATGCTCCTTGCGGCTTTGCGCCTGGTCGAGCCAGACCAGCATCGCCGGGTCCTTGCCCGCCTCGATGAGCAGCCGCAGCCAGTAATCCGTGGCCAGCCGGCGGAACAACTCGTTTTGCCGCCACATGTAATAGGCGTTCCGGACCTTTTCGTAACTCGTGGCGAAATGGCCGTGCCAGAACAAAACCATTTTCTCCTGAAACGGCCGCGGCCCCTGGGCCATGCGGTTGAGCCACCAGCCGCGCAGTTCGATGATGATGCTGGTTTTGGGCGCGCTGCTCCGCCTGCTGCGCCTTGCGGCGGTCCTCCGGCGCCATCGCCTGCATGGCGCGCATGGCGTTCCGCGCGGCCCGGATCCGGCACCGCCCACGACCGGATTGGGCGTGGGGTCGGGAATCTTCTCGTAGTCCAGCAGCGAGGACAACGCCGCATCATGGCCGAGGTCGGTCAGCCTGGCGATTTCCTCCGGCGGCCCGCCGAAGCCGGCGCGGTTCAGCAGGTGCGCCGCCGTCTCGTAATTCCAGCCATCCTTTGCCAGTGGCTTAAGCATACATTTTGATAGACGTTAGCGCGGTCTTAAAAAGTTTCACGCCTCCAAACTCGCACCGAACGGGAAAACCGCAACTGGGTGTGCCGCGCGCCGTCCGCGGACAATTCGCTGCGGAACAGGCCGACCTCCTCCACCCGCCATTCGCCGAAGACGTGACCGGCCAGCGCCGCCGCGCGCGGCAGGAGTTGTTCGGTCTTGTGCCGGCGGTATTTCTGGAACCGGCCCAGCGTCGCGTGCGGCAGGAATTTCTCCGCGCCCGGTTTCTCCGCGAACGGCGCAAGCCGCCGCTCGACGCGCTGTTGCAGATCCGCCAGAACGTTTCCGTCGCCCTCAAATCCCACCCAAATCACGCGCGGCTGCCGTTCATTCGGGAAAAAGCCGATGCCCTTGGCGCGCAAAGGAAATGGCCGCGGCCTCCGCGCACGCTTCCGCCAGTGATTGCTTCACGGCTTCGAGCGACCCGGCCGGGACGTTGCCCAGAAATTTCAGCGTCAGGTGAAGCTGTTCCGCGCTTGGTCCAGCGGACGTCGCCCAGCGCGAGCGGCTTCAACTCCCGCTGGACGGCGGACCATTTCATTCCTGACCGGTTCGGGAATCGTGAATCGCCACGAACAGCCGCAGCGCTTGCTTGAGATTTCGTCCGCCATCGCCTCCATTCAACACTTGAAACTTGAATCTTGAAACTCGAAACTTGCCGCATGTCGTTGCCCGCCGATTATCACATGCACACGCCGCTCTGCCACCATGCCACCGGCGAGCCGGCCGAATACGCGAGACACGCCATCGCCCTCGGCCTGACGGAGATCGGCTTTTCCGACCACTCGCCCATGCGCCAGGACAATTTTGACAACTGGCGGATGAATGTTTCCCAGCTCGACGAATACGTCGAAACAGTTCGCCAGGCACAAAAGGACTTTCCCCGGCTCACCATCCGCCTCGCGCTCGAAGTGGATTATCTCCCCGGCCACGAGGATTGGATCCGCGACCTGGCCGGCCGCCATCCGTGGGATTATTTCATCGGGTCGGTCCATTACGTCTCGGATTCGTGGGCGATTGACGATCCGCAGAAACTGTCCGAATGGAAGCAGCGCGACGCCGTTCGAGGTCTGGTCCGCCTATTTCGACCGGCTGACGCAGGCGGCGGCCTCGGGCCTGTTTGAAATCATCGGCCACGCGGACTTGCCCAAGAAGTTCGGCCACCGGCCCGCGCGCGACTGCGCACCGCTCTACGAAAAGTTTCTCGCCGCCGCCAGGAAATCCGGTTGCGCCATCGAGCTCAACACTGCCGGGTTGCGCAAGGATTGCCGGGAGATTTATCCCAGCCGGGAAATCCTCGAGCTCGCCTTCCGGCAAGGCGTGCCCGTCACGTTCGGTTCCGACGCCCACGCGCCGGAGGAAGTGGGGATGAATTTCGCCGAGGCCGTCCAGTTGGCGCGCTCCGTCGGCTACACGGAATGCCGCCGGTTCGAGCAACGGAACGCCCGGTCGGTTAAGTTTTGACGGCACCCCGTTTCCGATTGAAATGACACAGGGCCGGACCAGAGTGACCATCGCCATCGTGCTCGCCACGGTGACGCTGCTGGTGTATCTGCCGGTCCTCCGCAACGGCTTTGTCAATTACGACGACCCCGATTACATCCTCAACAACCCGCACGTCAAAGCCGGCCTGACTTGGAGCGGCATCGCCTGGGCCTTCCAAAGCACCGAGGCCGACAACTGGCATCCGCTCACCTGGATTTCGCACATGGCCGACTGCCAGATCTTCGGGCTGAATCCCGCCGGACATCATCTGGTCAATGTGCTCCTTCACGCGGCGAATACACTGTTGCTTTTTGTCTTGCTGAACCGCCTCACCGGCGCGCTGTGGCGGAGCGCATTGGTCGCGGCCCTGTTCGCGTGGCATCCGTTGCACGTCGAGTCCGTCGCTTGGGCGTCCGAGCGGAAGGACGTGTTGAGCGCGTTCTTCTGGATGCTGACGCTGCTGGCCTACGCAAAACACGCAGCCGGTGACAAGTGCCAGGTGACACGAACCGGCGGTTTCCTGTCGCGCGTCACCGGTCACCTGTCGCCGCATTATTTCCTCGCCGTGTTCTTGTTCGCCTGCGGGCTGATGAGCAAACCCATGGTCGTGACGCTGCCGTTCGTCCTGTTGCTGCTGGACTTCTGGCCGCTCAAGCGAATCACGATTCACGGATCACGAATCACGATTGCCCGGCTCATCGCTGAAAAAATCCCATTCTTCGTCCTCACCATTGCCTCCTGCGTCGTCACCCGCATCGCGCAAAGCGGCGCGGTCTGGTCCGGCGCGTCCCTGCCGTTTTCCTTCCGCCTGGAAAACGCGCTGATGTCCTACGTGCGCTACCTCGGGAAAATGTTTTGGCCGGCCGATCTGGCGCTGATTTATCCCTACCCGCATCAATGGCCGCTCCCCGCGGTGATCGCCGCCGGATTGCTGCTGGGGCTCATTTCGGTCCTGGCCGTGTTGCGGGCAGGACGCTTTCCGTATCTGGCCGTCGGCTGGTTCTGGTTTTTGGGAACCTTGGTGCCGGCGATCGGCCTCGTGCAGGCCGGCATTCAATCCATGGCCGACCGCTACACTTACCTGCCCGGCATCGGCCTGTTCATCGTTGTCGCTTGGGGATTGAACGACCTTTTGAATTCCCGTCCGCAAAAGACGAAAATCGCCGCGCGCCGCTCGCCGCCCTGGCCGGCTGCCTGATGGTCACCTCCCTTCAATTGAATTACTGGCGGAACAGCCTGGCGCTTTTCTCGCACACCATCCAAGTCACCACCGACAATTACGCCGCCGACAATTGCCTCGGCACCGTGCTGGAAAACCTCGGCAAGCCCGACCAGGCCGCGAAACTCTACGCCGACTCCGTCCGCATCGAACCCGATTTTCCGCTGGGCCAGTTCAATCTGGGCATGCTCTTGCTGGAGCAAGGCAGGGGGGATGAAGCCTCGAACCATCTCGCCATCGCCGCGCGACTCGCGCCGCAAAATCCGGTGATGCAATTCGATTTCGGCACCTATCTGCTCCAGCACGGCCGGCCGGGTGAGGCTGCGGTCTATTTCAAGGCCGCGCTCGCCGCCAAACCGGATTTTCCCGAAGCGACAGCCGGCCTCGCCCAAGCCCTGGCCGGTCAACACGGGCAATAACTCTGTTGCGCCACTCCAATTGAATCTTGCATCCCGAAGAAAATATTTCGTCATGGCGGAAACAAATGCCCGCCGCCGGCATCAAAGCGTCCGCGCCGCTGGAGGAATTGGAAAGTCGCCTGCGGGAGGAAATCGAACAGCAGATGAAATCGGGATTGGACGGGCGGGTCGCTCCGCAGACCCGATAATCCTTGTAAGACCCAAACCGCTGTGAACGGCGCTTGAAAGTGCGGCAAAACCGGCCAAAACCGGGGCTTCAGGGCAGGCCGGGCCAAAACCGGGCCAAAATGACGCTTTTTGAGCAATCCCGGACTTTTCTTCGGGTAAACAGACGTTTTTTGACCGAAGAAAAACTCTGCAGCGGCCAAAACGACGCTCTGCGACCGAAAAAAAGCTCCGGCGTGGGCAGGGAGATGCTTTTTGGCCGGCAAAAAATCGCGCGTTGGTCAAAACGACGCTTTTTGACGGAGCTGCTTCCGGCGAGGAGCCGGACGGGAGCATTTCGGGGCGGCGCGAGGCGGGGCGGGAGCGCATGGCTGGGCAATTCCATCGCGGATCGGACATCCCGACCTTGCGGATGCTGCCGGACAGTGTCGCCGCCATTTCAAGCCCCGAACCCTTCACAAAGAAAGCAGGACAACTTTAGCAGCCCCGTCCACCGGGGCTGCCTCCATGCTGCCAAATGATGGACAATCCATGACAAAGTTTTGGGGCGGATTTGACGCCGTTGCGCCGTATATCATAAACTCAAAACCGGATAAACGACCGTCCGCTCCACGAACCTCGCGGTGGGGGCGCAGTCCTCTGCGCGCCGCGCGCGTTGTCGCGGCGCAATGCTCGAACGAAAGAAGGTCGCGTCTGTCATATTTAGATGCAGCGGGATAATTTTATGAGCCGATCGAAGGGTTTTTCATTTTCCAAGCCAGAGCCGGTGATTGTGGTTCTGGCGCTGGCGTTGACGGTGGTCATTGGGTTTCTGGATTATATCACGGGACGCGACCTCGCATTGTCGGCGATGTATCTGGCGCCAATCTGTTGGGCGAGCTGGGTGGCGGGGCGCAGGGCGGGGATATTGCTGGCGGTGGCGAGCACGGTGATGTGGTTCGTCGCCGACCGGTTTTCCGGCCCCCTGGATGCGCATCCGTTCACCCGCTATTGGAACGCGTTGATGTTGCTGGTGCTCTATCTGGTCGTGGTCTTTTTGCTCACGGCTTTTCAGGCGGCGCATTATCATCTGGAGGAAATCGTGCAGCGGCGCACGGAGGCGTTGCGGAAGGAAATCGCCGAGCGCAAACGGCTGGAGGCGGCAAATCTACAGGCTGAAAGGCTCGCCACCGTGGGCACGATGGCGGCGCAGGTGGCCCATGAAGTCCGCAATCCGCTGGGGTCGGTCACCCTGAACCTCGACCTGATGCAAAGGGAATTTGACAAGCTTGCCGGCGCGGCTTCCCGTCCGGCAGAGGAGGGGCGCGCGTTGGTGAAGGACATGCGAATCGAAATCCAGCGCGTCCAGCGCGTGGTGGAGGATTACCTGCAATTTGCCCGGCTGCCGAAGTTGCGCCGGCAGCCGGTGGCATTGAGCGAGTTTCTGGATCAGAAACTGGCGTTCCTGAACGGCGAATTCGAAAAGGGGAAGGTGAAACTGCGCACGGATTTCGACCCGGCGCTCAAGACGATCAACGCGGATGCCGAACAGTTGTGGCAGGCTTTGCTGAACCTCATCCGCAACAGTCTGGACGCCATGCCGGGCGGCGGCGAATTGACCGTGGGCACCCGGCGCGAAGACGGGCAGGCTTGCCTCCGGGTCACGGACACCGGCAAGGGCATCAGCGAGGCGCATCTTAAAAAGGTGTTCGCGCCCTTCTTCACCACCAAGCCCGGCGGCACCGGCTTGGGGCTGGCGCTCGTCCAGCAAATCACCACTGAACACGGCGGCCATCTCGAATGCGAAAGCACGCCGGGCAAAGGCACCACTTTCACCGTCTTCCTGCCGGTGGATAAAACGACATGAGCAACGGCCCGCACATTTTGCTGGTGGACGACGACGAACGGCTGCGCAACGCCGCGGGCAAGGTGCTCCTGGCGGAGGGATACCGCGTGGTCAGCGCCGGCGGCGGCCAGGAAGCCCTGGGGATTCTGAAACAACAATCCATCGCGCTGGTGGTTTGCGACCTGCGGCTGCCGGACCTGGACGGAATCGCGGTGTTGAAACAGGCGCGGGAGCTGTTGCCGGAAACCGAGGTGCTGATGATCACCGGCCACGGGAGCATTGAGCAGGCGGTGGAGGCCATGCGGCTGGGCGCGTATGATTTCATCGAGAAACCGCTGGACAGCGCCGCGCTGTTGAAGGCCGTGGCGAAGGCGCTGGAGAAGCAGCGGCTGGCCAGCGAGAACCGGCGGTTGCGCCAGCGGCTTCGCCAACGGCGGGGCGTTGAGGCGCTCATCGGCGACAGTCCGGCGATGCAGTCGGTCAAACAACTGATCCGCCAGGTTGCGCCCGCGGATGTCAACGTGCTGATTCAGGGCGAGAGCGGCACCGGCAAGGAGATTGCCGCCGACGCGTTGCACAACTTGAGCGACCGCTGCGACCGGCCGTTTGTGAAGATCAGTTGCGCGGCCATCCCGGAAACCCTGCTGGAGAGCGAACTGTTCGGGCACGAGCGCGGCGCGTTCACCGGCGCGGCAACCGCCCGGTCCGGCAAGTTCGAACTGGCCGACGGCGGAACCCTGTTGCTGGACGAAATCGCGGAAATGACGCCGCAGTTGCAGGCGAAACTGCTCCGCGTCCTGCAGGACGGGAAGTTCCAGCGGCTGGGCGGCACGAAGGTGATTCAAGTGAACGTCCGCCTGCTCTGCGCCACCCACGCCGACATTCCCAAGGCGATTGCGGAGGGAAAATTCCGGCACGATTTGTATTACCGGATCAACACCATGCAGATCGCGCTGCCGCCGCTGCGCGAGCGGCGCGAGGACGTTCCGCTGCTCGCCGGCCATTTCCTCCGCGCGTCGGCGGAAGAAATGAATCGGAAAGTCCACGCCGTTGCCCCCCGCGCACTGGAGCAACTGGTGGCGCACGCATGGCCCGGCAACGTCCGCGAACTGGAGCATGTCATGCAACGCGCCGTGGTGCTGGCCAGCGGCGACACGGTCACCCATTTTACTTTCGCGCCAACCAAAACCGCGGTGGCGCAGGGGGATGGAGTGAGCATTTCCATTTCCATCGGCACGCCCGTGGACGAAGCGACGAAACGGCTGGTGCGGGCGACGATTGAACATTGCGCGGGCAACAAGCTTCAAGCCGCCCGAATGCTCGGCATTCCGCCACGCACGATGTATCGGCACTTTTCGGATTCGTGATCCAGGCCGCCAGTCTGGCAGTGTCCGAACTGCCAGTCTGGCATAAAGGGACGCCCCATCGTCGGGCCGATGGGCCTTTTACCGTGGAATTGCCCGCAAACGCGGCATTTCGAAGCAACGATCTCCACTGGCATTCGTCTTGCGTAAGGAACATACGCAGCAATGGAAAGCATCCTGAACAAGAACATTCTGATCGTGGATGATGACGAGAGCATGTTGCGCGCCCTCGCCAAGGTTTTGACCACGGAAGGCGCGGTTGTCACCTGCGCGTGCTGGGCGGGCGAGGCGATGGAACAATTGTCCGACCCCAAAAAAAGTTTCGACCTTGTGATCACGGATCTTCAGATGCCGTTCGTCAAAGGTTCGACCATCCTGCAAATGATTGCGCAGTCCTTCCGGTCCAGGATGGATCGGCCCGCGTCAGGCGCGGATGGCAAATTCGCCTCAATCAGCTTTCCCATGGTTCCGGTCATAGTGCTGACGGCCTTCGGAAGCCCGGAGGTCAAAGCCGAGTGTTTTTACCACGGTGCGGTGGCCTTTCTGGAGAAACCCCTGGACACATCTCAATTGCTGGCCGCCATCGGGGAGGCGTTCGTGTTGCAATAAAGCCGGCGCTAAAATCAATTGACCAAAACCGAGAGACTCAATTGCAAAAACCAACGATGAAAACATTGTTATTTAACCGGATAAAAACACCTGAACTCGCGGCGCCCGGCGCGCGCGCGGATTCCTCTTATCAATTCATGCCGGCAAGTGAAAGTGTCGGCCAGGGCCGGCGGTTGCCCGCCGACGACGCCGGAGCGACAGCGGCAATCCTGAAGCCGCTTAGAAAGACCAGGATACAATACTTTTCCTATTTCGCGCCCAACGTGAAGAGCGTGCAACTGGCGGGCTGTTTCACGAACTGGCAGGAGCAGCCGATCAAGCTGCGCAAGCGGGCCAACGGCCTGTGGTGGGCGGCGGTCCGGCTTGAGCGCGGCACCTATTATTACCGTTTCCTGGTGGACGGCCAGTGGCGCGACGATCCGGAATGTTCGTTGGTTGTGCCGAATCCGTTCGGTTGCCTGAATGCCGTCCGCCAGGTTAATTGACTTCGTCCCTGAAGAGGAGCCGGGGGCTGGAGAAAACCAAGGAGACGGAACTGGCTGCCGCCGGCGTCTTGGGTCAAGGCGTCACTTTGTTTGCAGTTCTGCAAATGAAGGCGGTGGCCGGGGCCGCAGGGGAATGCCGGGCGGTGTTTGGAACGCCGCCCGGCAAATTCTGGAAAAGGATGAACTGTCAAAATGGCAGCAGACAAACCGCCACTTTGGCATACGCAGCGGGACCGGGCGCCGGCACGAAATCTTCCGCGCGTTGAAATCCCTCTAAATACGGTCGTTTTCGGTTGTTCATTGAGTTGGCATTGCTTCTGCGACAGGGGATTTGCGTAATGGTAAAGAAACTTCGAAACAGGAACATTCTGATTGCAGACGACGACGAGCGCATGCTGCGCGCGCTCGAAAAAGTATTGACCGGCCAGGGCGCGACCGTCTTCGCAACCAAATGGGCCGGCGACGCCATTGAAATTTTGATCCAAAGGAAGAAGAGTTTTGATGTGGTCATCACGGATTTGCAGATGCCGTTCGTGAGCGGCGTGACGCTGGTTTATGCCGTCCACCGGATTTTTCCCGGCTTGCCGGTCATTGTGCTGACCGGATTTGGCGGTCCCGAGTTAAAAGCCGAATGTCTCCGCCAGGGCGCGACAGCTTTCTTGGAGAAACCCCTCGATACGGCGCAATTGCTTGCCGCGATCGAGATTGCTTTTACATCAGTGGATAAAGGTGTCGCCGCTGTTGCCGAAAAGGGGCAGTTGGAGTAAATCGCCGGATATGCCCCGGCAGTTGCGCATCGAATCATCCCGGCGATTTGTCATCTGATGAACCGGAGGAGCCCGGCGCGAGCTGATCTTCCACATTGTCACCGACCGCCAACGGTTCGTCGGCAGTTCGGGCGAAACCTGCGCCAAGCCGGAATGGTTCAGCCCCGGAATACTTTGCCATGCGGCGAAGTGCGCGCCGGAAAACAGGCAGAGGCCGGGAAAGCAGTTCAGGATTGTCCGCCTTCAACCGATTTTGACGCTCAAGCTCGACACCTTGAATTGATTTTGCAAGACTCCCGCCAGTGAAACAATCAATCGTCACCCTGGACATGGAAGGCGTGCTGACGCCGGAAATCTGGATCGCCGTCGCCGAGAAGACCAAAATCCCGGAATTGCGCCGCACCACGCGCGACGAGCCGGATTACGACAAGCTCATGCGCGGACGGCTCGCCATTCTCGACAAGCACGGGCTGAAGTTGTCCAATATTCAGCAGGTCATCGGCACGCTGCAACCGTTGCCCGACGCGCGGGAATTTCTGGACGAATTGCGCTCGCTCGTCCAAGTGGTCATTTTGTCCGACACCTTCGAGCAATTCGCCACGCCGCTGTTGCGGCAATTGAACTGGCCCACGCTGCTGTGCCACAAGCTGGTGGTCGAGAACGACCGCATTGTAGATTATCGGCTGCGCATCCGCGACCAGAAACGCGAGGCCGTCACGGCGTTCCGACGGATGAATTATTACGTCGTCTCCGCCGGCGATTCCTACAACGACACCGCGATGTTGCTGGCGTCGAACGCCGGCTTCCTCATCCACGCGCCGGACAATGTGAAGAAAGAATTCCCGCAGTTCAAGGCGGTGGAGTCCCACGCGGAATTGTTGAAGCTGATTAAAGGCGCAATTGCTTAAGATCTCTAACCACGGATGGACCGATGGACACGGATATAAAACGTCTTTTACAAATTCGCTGCTTCACCCGGAAGGTGAAGCAAATGGGAATCTGAAAATCCGTGTTTATCCGTGTCCATCCGTGGTTGAACTGCGGTTTTTAGGATGAAACATGCAACTTGCCAAAAACGCACTTTTTGGATAACAACTGTCCCAAAAGGAGACAATCGCCTGCCGACTGGCTAAATTTAGCCACTTTTGCTGGTCACTCGCCCTCCGGGAAGCCCTTCCCGGCCTTGGGGAAGCCCTTCCCCGTCTATGACCAAGGCTTCCCGCCCTTGGGGAAGCGTTTTCCGCTCTGCGGGTAGCCTTTTCCGGTCTTGGGGAAGCCCTTCCGCATCTCTGGGAAGCTCTTCCCGCTCTGCGGGAAGCCTTTCCCCGTCTGCGGGAAGCCCTTCCCGGCCTTGGGGAAGCCTTTCCCCGTCTCCAACCAGAGTCTCCCGGAGGCTATTTTTGGCCGACCCAAGGCCCATAAAGGAGCCACCCATTAGCGTGAGGGGTCCTGGTTTCCTTCCAGCTTGAACCAAAATTCCGCAGTTGGAATCGGAAGAAGCAGTCATTAACCACGGGTGAACATGGATGGACACGGATTATATTTCTGTTTGAATCCGTGTTCATCCGCGGTTTTTAATCTTCGGCTTTAAATGCCCGCGAAATCAAATCGCGCACGGCTTGTTTTGGCTCCTTGCCTTCGTAGAGCATCGCGTGAACCTCGTCAATGATCGGCGTCGGCACATTTTTTTCGCGGGCCAGCCGGTAGGCCGAACGCGCGGTGGGATAACCTTCCGCCAGTTTCGGATGCGATGCCTGAATGGCCGCCATCGTCTCGCCGCGCCCGAGCCGTTCACCCAAATCCCGGTTGCGGCTTTGCTTCGAGAAGCACGTCAGCATCAAATCGCCGAGGCCGCTCAAGCCGGAAAACGTTTCCGCCTGCGCGCCGCACGCCACGCCGAGCCGGCGCATTTCCGACAGCGCGCGGGTGACGAGGCCGGCCTTGGTGTTGTCGCCGTAGCCGAGTCCGTCGCTCACGCCCGCGCCGATGGCGATGACGTTTTTCAGCGCGCCGCCGTATTCCACGCCCAGCACGTCCGTGCTGCGGTAGATGCGGAATTCCGGCCGGTGGAATAGTCCCTGCACGGTCTTCGCCGTGGCGTCGCTTTCGCAGGCGCAGACGACGGTCGTCGGAATTCCGAGCGCGACTTCGCGGGCAAAGCTGGGGCCGGACAGCGCGGCGACGCGGTTGGCCGGCGCGTGCTCGCGCAAAATCCGGCTCATCGTCTCGCCGGTTTCAAATTCGATGCCCTTGGTGACGCTCACGAAAATGGCCGGATGGCCCTTCAGTTTCGCCGCGACCTGCCGGAAGAATTGCGAGGGAATCGCCATGACGCAGCATTCCGCGCCGCCGACGGCTTTTTCAAAATCGGCTTCCGCTTCCAATCCGTCGGCAGCTTCACGCCCGGCAGATAACGCTCGCTGCGCCCGCCCTGGATTTCCCGGAGCGTGTCGGTGGCGATGTCCCAGAGCGTGACGGCGTTGCCGTTTTCGTGAAGCACTTTGGCCAGCGCGGTTCCCCACGCGCCGGCGCCGAGCACGGTGATTTTCATTTCGGTTCCTCCGGTGTTTGAGGTTGCCGCTTCCTGCCCAGACGATTTTCGGTTCCGGTCAGCAGGCGTTGGATGTTGGATTTGTGTTTGTAAATGGCCAGCGCACCCAGCGCCGTCGTGACGATGCCGAGAAGCAAATTATCCGGCGACATTACCCAGACCGTTGCCGGCAGCGCGATTGCTGCGGCAATCGAACCGACCGAAACGTATCGCGTTAGCGCGACCGCCAGGATGAAAACGAACAGCGCTACGAGCACGGCCCACGGTGCGAGCGCAAGGTAAACGCCGGCGGTGGTGGCAATGCCCTTGCCGCCTTTGAATTTAAGCCAGCAAGGGTAGTTGTGGCCGAGCACGGCGAAAATGCCGGTGATTAAGGCAGCCGTTTTCGCGTATCTCATCACGTCTTGTGCGTCATAATGGGGGTCGAGAACTGACAGCGGCTGAAAAGCCAGGAACAAAACTTCACCCAAGTAGCATGCTCCCCAGCCTTTGAACGCATCGAAGAGCAGCACGAAGATTCCCGCCGGCTTGCCCAACACGCGCATGGCGTTGGTCGCGCCGATGTTGCCGCTGCCGGCGGCGCGGATGTCAATGCCCTTGGCCTTGGCCGCGAGAAAGCCGGTCGGAATCGAGCCGAGCAGATAGGCCGCCAGCGCGGTCAGGATGTAACTCCAGAATGGCACGCGCCAATCTAAAGGCTAAATGTTGAAGGTTGAAAGTTGAAAGTTGTGCGCGTCGCGTGCCTCTCAATTTTTGCAGTCACATTAAGACCGGGCTTCAGCCCGGTGTGTAATCGGCAGCCAAAGCCGAGCCGTTTCAACGGCTTGACGCTCGGAGAAACGGTTGAAACCGTTTTGAGTTGGCGCCGGCTTGTGCATCCGGCTGAAGCCGGGTGTTAGTGAGAACCAATGCCGGATATAAAAATCCAGATGCCCGCCCCCGCGTCACAAGGTTTCCGGCTTGGACATCAATTCCGCGACACGCTGGAGCAGGCGGCCGGCGGCGCCGCCGTCGAGCACGCGATGGTCGAAGCTCAAAGTCATGTTCGCCTCCATCACCGGCACGAACTGGCCTTTGACGCGAGTCCCAATGCGGCTCGTGCCGCGCGGCGCCCAGGCCCAGCACCAGCGTCTGTTCCGGCAGCGGAATCGGCGTGGCCCATTCGAGGCCGAACGTGCCGAAATTCGTGACCGTGGCGATGGAACCGCCGGTGGCGTTCGGCGGCAATTTGCGCTCGCGCGCCAGTTCCACCAGCTCGTTGTAGGGCGCGATCAAGTCCTTCAGCAATTGTTTGTCGGCATTGCGGATGACGGGCACGAGCACGCCATCCTCGGCCTCGACGGCGAAGGCGATGTCAATCGAGGAGGGATGGACAATTTTGTTTCCCACGAGCCGGCCGGCGGGCGCGCTGTTTTCCGCCAGCGCCACCGCCAGCGCGCGCAACGCGCACAGGGCCGGGCCGGGTTTGGGCCGCGCAATTTTGCGGTAGGCAAACAGCGGGTCGAGGCAGACCGGCAGGCCGACGTGCGCGATGGGCCGCGTCCAACTGCGCCGCATGGCGTCCGCCACGGACACGCGCATGGACGACGCCGCGGCTCACTCTTTGTTTTTCGATGTGCGCGATGAATTTCTCAAAATCCTCGACGGTCACGCGGCCTGCCGCGCCGCTGCCGGCGATGCCCGCAAGGTCGGCGGCGCTCAAGCCGAGTTCGTGAATCCGCGCCTTGAGCCGCGGCGAGAGATAGCTCGCGCCCGCCACGTTCGCCGGCACGGGCAATCCGCGCACGGTCGGCTGGACGCGGTATTTTCCGCCGCCTGACTCGGCATTTGAAATCCGGTCCGAGTCGCCGGTTTTCGCCGGCGGGGAAGCATCCAAGCCAAGACGCGCCAATTCTTCCGGCGTAGCTTCAATCTGGCCCAGCGCGGCGCCGACGGCATAGCTTTCGCCCAATTCAGCGGTCAATTTTTCAATGCGCCCGCGGCACGGCGACGTGACGGTCATCGTGGCCTTGTTCGTTTCCACTTCGATCAAATCCTGATCGGCCTCGACGGTGTCGCCCGGTTTGACCAGAAAGCTGATTACTTTGGCCTCGGCGATGGATTCGCCAAGCTGCGGCATGATGATGGGAACGGAAGGCATTTTCGATTTACGATTGATGATTGACGATTTGCATAATCAGAGGCGGAACAAATTTCTCGCCGCCGCCGCAATGCTGCGCGCGGTCGGCCGGTGCGCCGTCCACAAATTCGGGTGAAACGGCACGGGCGTGTCCTTGGCGTTGAGGCGCTGCGGCGGCGCGTCCAGCAGGCCGTAACCTTCGCTCGTGACGCGCGCGATGATTTCCGCCGTCACGCCGCCCCACGGCCACGCCTCGCCGACGCAAAGCAACCGGCCGGTCCGCGCAGCGCTGGCCATCGACGGTGTCCGTGTCGAGCGGTTTCACGGAGCGCAAGTCCACGACCTCGATTTCCCAGCCTTCGGCGGAGAGTTCCGCCGCCGCCTCCAAGCGCTTCGTGAACCATCGCGCTGTAGGTGACGATGGTGAGGTCCCGGCCTTCGCGCGCGATGCGGGCCTTGCCGACGGGCAGCGCCTCGCTGGGCAATTTTTCGGCCTTGAGGTGGTAGTAAAGAAATTTGTGCTCGCAGAAAATCACCGGGTCGTCAATCGCCACCGCTTCGAGCAACATGCTGTAAGCGTCCTCGACCGTCGCCGGCGTCAGCACGACGAGGCCGGGATAATGCGCATAAATCGCCTCGATGCACTGGCTGTGAAACGGCCCGCTGCCGGACGTGCCGCCGAAGGGCAGGCGCACGGTGATGGGGCAGGGCACGTTCGTGCGCCAGAAAAGCGTCGGCGGCCTGGTTCACAATCTGGTTGAAACCGACGGTGGAAAAATCGGCGAACTGCATTTCGATGATCGGCCGCATGCCTTCAATCGCCGCGCCGACGGCCAGGCCGACCATCGCGTCCTCGCTGATGGGCGAATCCAGCACCCGCCCGGGAAATTCCTTCGCCAGGTTTTTCGTGGCCTTGAACGCGCCGCCGAACGCGCCGACGTCCTGCCCGTAAATGAACACGCGCGGATCGTCGCGCAAGGCGTGAGCCTGCGCTTCGCGAATGGCTTCGAGATAAGTGAGGCTCATCGGGGCAGGGGTAAACCAGCATTCGACAACCAACATTCAACATCCAACACCCAAGGTCTCCGCCGGCGGAGGTTGGACGCTGGACGTTGAATGTTGGATGTTCCCGAAAAATTATTCATTGTGCATTTCACTTAGCCGCTCCGTGGCAATCGCGCGCCATTCCTCGGCGAACGGGTCGGGCGCCGGCTCGCGCTGGACCTGGGCGAAGGCGGATTCAATTTCATGGACGGCTTCGCTGCGCATCGCGGCCAGCGCGGTGGCGTCCAGCCAGTTTTGCCGGAACAAAAACTCCTCCGCCACCTTCAGGCAATCGCGGCCCATCGGGGAATTTTTCAATTTCGGGTCCACGTAATCCGCCGGGTCATGCTCGCCGTGGCCGCAGAGCCGGAGCAATGTGGCGACGACCAATTGCGGGCCGCCGCCGCCGCGCGCGCGCGCCACCGCTTCGCCGACGGTTTTCAAACACGCCGACAAATCCGTGCCGTCCACGGTTTGCACCTCAACGCCATAGCCGGCGGCCTTGTCCGCGAGGCTGGCGCAGGCGAACTGGCGCGAAGTTGGCGTGGAATAGGCGTATTGGTTGTCGGCCACGACCAGCACGAGCGGCAGTTTCTCGACGGCGGCCTGATTCAAGGCTTCGTGAAATGAGCCGGTGGAAGTCGCGCCATCGCCGATGCACGCGGCGCCGACGGTCCCGGAAATGTTTTTGAGCCGGCGGGCGAGCAACGTGCCGTTCACCACGGAAATCATCGCGCCCAGATGGCTGACCATCGGCAAATATCCCTCGCGCGGGTTGCCGCGATGGACGTTGCCGTCGCGGCCGCGCATCGGGCCGAGCGCGGAGCCGAGCAACGTCCGCACGGCATCCACGACGGGTTCGCCGAACGCGAGCCGGCCGGCCTGATCCCGAATCAGCGGCGCGAACACGTCGCCCTTTTTCAGGGACAATCCGACTGCGACACTCAAGGCTTCCTGGCCGCGTCCGAGGAATACGCCGCCGTGGATTTTTCCGGCGCGGTAGAGCGCGGCGTATTTATCGTCCAGACAGGCGTGCCACGGAGCATGAAGCGGTAGGCGGCGAGATGGGTCTCGCGGAGAGTGGCCGGCGGTTCTGTTCTGCTGGGTTCATGCACCGTTTGCAGCATGGCGGAAATTTAGCGGCGAAATCGCGCGCCAGCAATCTTTCTTTCCATCTGGTGCTGTTCCTTTTATCGAAAATCGCATTGGCAGATTGTTAAAAAGTGTGTTTAATGTCCTTGCTTGGGCGGGAACAAAAAATGAAACGGAGCGACAAACCATGAGGAACCAGCCGGCATCAAAGATATTGCTGGTCGGCGGCGATTCCCAATGGTCGGAGAAGCTGTCGGCCATTTTAGAGGCGGATGGCCTTGCGTCCGTTCTGGCGCGACAGGCCGAGGAGGCGCTGCAATTGCTGCACCGGCAGCCGGCGGAACTGGTGCTGCTGGATTTGGACTCGCCACCCGGCGCGGAATTGCTCAACCGGCTCAAGGAACATCCGCCCGCCGGCGTCACGCCGCTCATTGCGTTCACGGGCGCGGACGATCCGGCGGTCAAGTTGCGCGCGTTTGAACTGGGCGCGCTGGATTGCATTTCCAAACAGACGGCCGCCGCCGTCCTCCGCGCGCGGCTGCTGGCCGCGCTCAAGATGCGGCGGCGGCAGGACGAATTGGTCCAGAACAACCAGGAATTGATCGAGGCGCGCCGCCTCGCCGAATCCAGCGTGCGCGCCAAGTCGGATTTTCTCGCCGCCATGAGCCACGAAATCCGCACGCCGATGAACGGCGTCATCGCCATGGTCGGCCTGCTCATGGAAACGCCGCTGACGTCCGAGCAGCGCAGTTATCTGGAAACCATCCAGACCAGCGGCGAATCGTTGCTGACCATCATCAACGACATCCTCGACTTTTCCAAAATCGAGGCGGGCAAGATGGAGCTGGACACGCGGCCGTTCGACTTGCGGACGCGCATTGAGGAAACGCTCGATCTGCTGTCCACCAAGGCCGCCGAAAAGAATCTCGATCTTGGCCTACCAGGTGGACGGCGGCATTCCGGCGGAACATGGAGGGCGATTCGCTCCGGCTGCGGCAGGTGCTAGTGAATCTTTTGAGCAATGCCGTCAAATTTACCGAAAAGGGCGAGGTCCTCATCCATGCGGAATTGCTTTCAACCGACGCGCCGGACGCGTCCGGCCATTCGACGCTGCATCTGCATTTTTCGGTGCGGGACACGGGCATCGGCATCAGGCCGGACAAGCTGGCGCAGGTTGTTCAAGCCGTTCGCGCAGGCCGAAAAATCCACCGCGCGGCATTACGGCGGCACGGGCCTGGGACTGGCCATCAGCAAGCGGCTCGTCGAAATGATGGGCGGCAAAATGTGGGCCGAAAGCCTGCCTGGCCAAGGCTCCACGTTTCATTTCACGGCCAACTTCCAGGCGGACGCGCCGACGCCAGGCCACCGGGACGCACGCGCTGGCGGGCCGGCAGCCCAAGCTGGCTGATTTGCGGATTTTGATCGTGGATGACAACGCGACCGTCCGCCGCGTGCTGGCCGAGCAGACGACGCAATGGGGCATGAATCCGCGCGCCGCCGAAAACGCCGCGCAGGCGCTCGACTGGCTTCGCGCCGGCGAACAATTTGACCTGGCGGTCGTGGATGCGCAAATGCCCGGCATGGACGGTTTCTACCTCGCCGCGGAAATCCACAAGCTGCCCGGAGCGGCGATGATGCCCGTCATTTTCCTCATGCCGCTGGGCAAGCGCACCGGTGCGGCGCCCCACACTGCAGGCCGCCTTTGCGCACAGTCTCACCAAGCCGGTGAAGCCCGCGCCGTTTTCGCCGCGATTGAGAGCGCGCTGTTCAACAAAAAAGAACCCGCCGCGCCGGCGCCGCCCAAGGCCGACCAGCCGCTCGCCGAACGTTACCCGCTGCGCATCCTTTTGTGCGAGGACAATGTCATCAACCAGAAAGTCACCGTCCGCATTTTGCAGCAGATCGGCTATCAGTGCGACCTCGCCGCCAACGGGCGCGAGGGGTTGGAGGCGCTCGACCGCCAGCCCTATGATTTGATTTTCATGGACATGATGATGCCGGAAATGGATGGCTTGGCGGCCACACGCGCCATCCGCGAGCGGCAGAAAAACGGCGCGGCCCATCCCCATTACCGTTCGCGCATCCTGATCATCGCCATGACCGCCCTCGCCCAGCAGTCGGATCGCGAGAACTGCCTCGCCGCGGGCATGGATGATTATCTGGCCAAACCCATCCGCCCGGCGGACGTGCGCAACGCCATCGAACGCTGGGCGCCGCACATTCACACGGTCGCGGCCCCGGCCGCGACGGCGGCGAACCCGGCAGCCGGCGCGACGATGGCCAAGGACACTCCCCTGCGAACCGGCAACCTCCGGTGGAAATGGGCCGGCTGGAGGATTTGACCGAAGGCAACCGGGAAAGCCTGCGGGAATTGGTTGGATTGTTTTACCGGCAGACCACGCAACAATTGAATGAAATCGAGGACGCCGTGCGCAGCGAACAAACCCGATGATGTCGGGCACGTCGCGCACAGTTGCAAAGGCGCGTGCGCCACGCTTGGCATGACGCGGCTGGCGGCGGTGCTGCTCCAGCTTGAAAAACTCGGCAAGTCAGGCTCCGTGACCGGGGCTGATGCGTTGTGCGCCGAGGCCCGGCGGGAATTCAACGACATCAGGACCTTCTTCGCGGACCATCCCGCATTCGCCGAGACGCCGCCGGCGGCGTGAGCTGTTCATGAAGAAAATCCTCATCATTGAAGACAATCAAATCGTCGCCACCGTCTATCGCAAACGATTCGAAGCGGAAGGTTACCAGGCGGAAATCGCCCTCGACGGCGAGACGGGCTTGCAGATGCTGCGGACGTTCCAGCCCGACCTCCTGGTCCTCGACCTCATGCTGCCCAAAATGTCGGGCGTGGAGGTCATCAAGCAAATCCGCGGTGAGGCGGAGTTTGCCCGGTTGCCGATCATCGTGTTTTCCAACACCTATCTGTCCAATTTAATTCAGGAGGCGTGGAAGGCCGGCGCCAACAAATGCCTCTCCAAGACCGGCAGTTCGCCGCAGGAAGTTGTGGCAATTGTCCGCGGCGCCATCGGCGGCGAGGGCGTGGCGCCAAAGCCCGGTCCGCCGAAGGATGGATTGGCTGGGGTGGAAAGCAAGACCGTGGCGCTCGCCGAATCCGGCGCGCTGGACGCCGTCTTTCAGGCCAACCTGCAAAAGTCTTTCGTTGAGGGCCTGCCCGCCACGCTGGCGGCCTTGCGCGCCGGCCTCCAAGACATCATCACGGCCGGTGGCGAGGTGGCGCGGCTGAAGCAGGTTCACGAATTTTACCGGCGTCTCCATGCCCTCACCGGCAATGCCGGCGTCGCCGGTTTGCCGCAAATCTCCCGGATGTCCGACGCCGTCGAAGCGCTGCTCAAGGAACTCTGCGAAAAACCGAAAAACATCAATTCGTCCACGCTGCGCACGGTTGCCGCCGGCGTGGATATTCTCGGATTGCTGTTCGACCGCGGCGCCACGCCCGGGCTTCCGGAAATGGCTGTGGGCGAAATCCTGGTTGTGGACGACGAGGCCATCTCGCGCCGCGCCATCACCTACGCGCTCGAAAAGGCTCAACTCCGAGTTGTCACCGCCGAGGATCCGATCACCGCTTTGAAGCTGCTTGAGGGAAAGCCATTCGACCTCGTGGTGCTCGACGTGGATCTGCCCGGCATGACCGGCTACGAATTGTGCGCCAAGATGCGCGCCCTGCCGCGGCACCGGAAGACCCCCGTCGTCTTCGTCACCGTGTTGAGTGAATTCGACGAACGCGCCGGCTCCCCGGTGGCTGGCGACGATGACTTTATCGCCAAACCTTTCCTGTTTATCGAACTAACCGTCAAAGCCCTCATTCACGTCCTGCGCGCCCGATTGCAGCCCGCAGCCTGAATTGAGTCACGGCGGCAAATCTTCGTTGTCATCGCGGCGCGAGCATGGGGCGCATATCAGAATTTGAGGGGGTGTTCATTGATGGAAAACTCTCCGAATTGACGGCCATTTCATCAACACCCTGCTTTACCGGTTTTGGCGCGATGCCAAACCGCCAAAGCCGGGTGTTAATATGACCCGGCGGCAAAGTGCTCATTTCTTGATATGCGCACTTTCACAAGCGCCCCTTTCGTCCGGGGCGGGCAGGTCATCGGAACACCCGCCCGGCACCCCAAAAAAGTGGCTATTTTTGACCACCACGGCATAACTCGTTGAAAATAAATGGGTTTTCTTGTTTTCCAGCCGGGAAGGCCGGTAAAAACCGCCCAAAATCGCGTCCTCTTTCGAAAAAAGAGCATGCTCCAACGCAAAAAGAGCATGCTCGAACGGAAAAAGAGCGCGCTCCAACGGGAAAAGAGTGTGCTCTTTTTCGAATAGAGCGTGCTCTAACGGGAAAAGAGCGCACGCCCACGCCGCAGGCGTGTGCTCCCGCGGCGTTAGAGCACGCTCCAACCCGGTGGGAGCGCACGCGAACGGCCGGGGAGCATGCTCCCACGCGAAAAGAGCGCGCTCGAACGGCGTCGGAGTGTGCTCCATTACCGGGAGAGTGCATGGCGGTTTTGGCTGAAAATCATCCAATCGAGACGTTTTCGTCACGGACACCCATTCATATCTTGATATGCGTCCGCGAGCATAAACGGCGCATTTTCGTTCTGGAAAACAAATTCCGCACGGTTTATATTGTTGGCGTCTAAAAAGGATAAGTTGCGAAATTTCAATTTAAAACTTGTTAGGCGCATATGAATGCGACGGATTCCATGTGGGGCATTGCTGATGTATGCACGGTCACTTTATACCTTTGCGCCGTAGTCGTGGCTGTTCGGTATTTATGGCCTGAACGTCATGGTTGTTTTGCATGCACATTTCGGGAGGCGTGGTTGCGTTCTGGCTTGCTCGCTTTTCTCGTTACTCCAAGCCTTGTTGGTGATTTTTGGCTCTTTGCATTTCCCGGTCCAGCGGCACTTGGTTTTGCCCTTTTATCTCCGGGAGTGTTCTTCGCTACCGGTGATCGCTTGGAGATTCTATCCCTCGTGTTAGTGCTTTACGTGCTACCTTGGGTGGCTTGCACGGCTTTCATCTTTTATGTGTGGCGGTTTATTCGTTGGTGGCGTATCAAACGCGGATGCGCCTAACGAATGATTTTTTGCCGGGTTGGAGGCGCGAGGCGCAGCCGAGTCGCCCGCGAGCATCGGTTTGTCAGCAGGCCCGCCTCGCAATCGTTTGTCGCGCCGGCCTTTCACCGCGCGTTGCCGAGTTCGCTCACCAAATCTTCCACCACCCAGTTCGCGCGTTTGGCCTGCAATTCGTCCGCCGCGGCCCCGTGCTGCCAGACGGCGTAGCGGATGGTTGTTTCCACGTCTGCCTGCAACGCCGGTTGCGCCAGCAGGCCGGCGATGAAATCCCGCCAGCGCGTCGCCGCTGCCGCCTTGCGCCAGGTGCGGATTGCCGGACGGGTTCACAAAAATTTCGCCTTCGCTGCGGCCGATCAACGTCTGGTGGCCCTTCAGCACCACCCAGCAATTGCCAAACCGGCGCGAGAGTTCGCGCACCGCGCGCGGGCGGTCCGCCTGCACCCATGCGACGGTGGTGTTGAGCATCCGCGCCGCCTCGCCCGGATGCGGCGTGACGACGCGGATGGCGTTGCGCGCCATCGTGGATTGCGCCGCCAGCCAGTCCAGCGCGCTGGCGTCCACCACCAGCGGCAACTGCCAGTCGCGCCAGAGCCGGCGGATGACTCCTTTCATCTGGTCGGTCAATTCCAGCGCGGCCAGGCCGGGGCCGAGCAACACCGCGCTGGCGGCTTCCAGCAGTTGGATCTCCGGCGTCCACAATTTCACCATGGCGGACTGCAATTGCGACGCGACGGCGATGATAAACATTCTCCTGCGTGAACAGCGTGACGAGGCCGGGCTGGGCGCGTTGCGCGGCGCGGGCCGCCAGCACCGCGGCGCCGTGAAATCCCAGGCTGCCGGCAACAATCGCCAGATGTCCGAATGAGCCCTTGTGGCCGGCGACGGCGCGGCGCGGCGGGAAATTTTCAAAATCCTCCGGCAGCGTCCAGTTCAATTCGCCGGTCATGCGGGCAGGGGATCAGGCCGACGTCCCCGGCGATTTCCAGCCGCCCGACGAACGGCCACGCGGCCTGCGCGAGCATCCCGGTTTTCGGCGCGCCGACGGTCAGGGTGACGGCGGCTTCAATCGCCGCGCCGAAATGTTCGCCGGTGTCGGCGTTCAAGCCGGACGGCACGTCCACGGACAGAACCGGAATTTGCGACTGGTTGACCGCCGCGATGAATTTCTTCCAGCCGTCGTCGAGCGGGCGGTTCAAGCCGATGCCGAACAGGCCGTCAATGATCAGCGCGGGCTTCTGCTTGCAGCATGCTGTCCTCCGAGCTTCGGCAAATCGGCTTCGGGCTCGGTCACGTCGAGCATTTCAACTCGGCGCGTATCAAGAATTCCGCCGCGGCGCGGGCGTCGTCGCCGTTGTGGCCTTTGCCGGCGAGAATCAGGATCGGCGTCGTCGGAGCGCGTGAGTTTGCGCGCGCGCCGGGCGATTTTCTTGCCGACGCGCCGGATGACCTCGGCCTCGGTCTGGCCCGCGGCCCAGGTGGCGCTTTCCCATTCGCGCATTTGGGCGATGTTGATGACAGGAACCGGCATGGCGGCAACATGCCAGAATTTCCAGCGACACGAAAGGAGAATTGGCTGGCCCGCGTCGTGCTGCGTGAAATCGTGAAACGAGAATCCGGCATCACGGTTCACGGTTCAACATTTTCGTCACCGAATCGTCACAATTCCGTAACCTGTTGTTCACGCGATTGAAATTGTGTGACGATCGCGCGGCATGATATGCAGAGGGACCGTGAAGCCGCGAATCCTTGTGGTGGATGACGAACCCGAAGCGGTTGAACTGGTCGAGTTCAACCTGAAACAATCCGGTTACGCCGTCATCACCGCCGCCGACGGCGCCGAGGCGCTCAAAAAAGCGCGCGGCCAGACGCCCGACTTGATCGTGCTGGACGTGATGCTGCCGGAGATGGACGGGTTTGAGATTTGCAAGACGCTGCGGCTCGACCCGGCGACCGCCAAGGTTCCCATCCTGATGCTCACCGCCAAGGCGGCGGAGATTGACCGCGTGCTCGGCCTCGAACTCGGCGCGGACGATTACCTGACCAAGCCGTTCAGCCCGCGCGAACTGTTGCTGCGCATCAAAAAAATCATTGCGCGCGGCCAGGCCGAGGAAAAGCCGCGCGACCAGTTGCGGTTCGGCGACCTGCTGATTGACATTCCGCGCCACATCGCGAGCTGGAAGGGCAAGGCCGATTGAGTTGACGGCGACGGAATTCAAGCTGCTCACCACGCTGGCCCAGCGCGCCGGGCGCGTGCAATCGCGCGACCATCTGCTGCGCGACGTGTGGGAATATGACAGCCTGATTGACACCCGCACGGTGGACACGCACATGCGCCGGCTGCGCGAGAAGCTCGGCCCGGCGTCGAAGCATCTGGACACCGTCCGCGGCGTCGGCTATCGGTTTGTGGAGTGACACTTCGACTTCAACTCAGTCGTGTGGCCGCGTCCTTTTCATTCTTCGCGCTCGGCCGCGGCTGCCGCGCATTCATTTCTGGTGGCGTGCAAAATTCCGCCGCCAGCAACAGCAATTGCAGGCGGACATGGAGGATTTCCAGCGGCGCCAGCAGCAGACGACCGTTGACGCCAAGGCGCAGCAGCAGGTCCTGTTCAATTCGATGCTCGAAGGCCTGTTGCTGCTCGATCGCAACCGGAAAATTTACCTCGCCAACCGCGCGTTCAAAAACCTGTTCGGCATCAAGACCGAGTTGCGCGGCAAAACCGTCATGGAAGCGCTGCGCCTGCACGAACTCGCCGAATTGGTGGAGCGCGTCGAGACCGCAGGACAGGTTTTCGAGCATGAATTGAAGCTGCCGGAATTGAGCGAACGCTGGCTGCAGGTCAATGCCGCCGTCATCACCAATTCCGCCGGCGAACGCGAAGGCACCATCCTCGTCTTCCACGACCTCACCCGGCTCAAGCAGCTCGAACGCACGCGCGAGGAATTCGTCGCCAACGTCAGCCACGAATTGCGCACGCCGCTCTCGCTCATCAAGGGCTACGTGGAAACGCTGCTCGACGGCGCGCGCGACAATCCCGAGGTCGCCGATCGCTTCCTCAAAATCATCGACCGCAACACGCAGCGGCTGGATCTGCTCATCCAGGATTTGCTCACGATCTCCGCGCTGGAAGCCGGTCGGATGAAATTGAATCTCCAGCCGGTCGCGCTGCGTCCGCTGGTCGAAAAGGTCTTTGCCGACTTGAAACCGCCGGCGGACAACAAAAGCATCACGCTGGTCAATGAATTGCCCGAACTCGGCCGCGACGGCGGACGCGAACCGGCTCGAACAGGTGCTCGCCAACCTCGTGGACAACGCCATCAAATACGGCCGCGCGCAGGGCCATGTCACCGTCGGCGGCGGAGAAAACGGAAGACGGCAAGATTGAAATCTTCGTCCAGGACGACGGGCCGGGCATTCCCGCCGAAGCGCTCGACCGGGTGTTCGAGCGGTTTTATCGGGTGGACAAGGCGCGTTCGCGCGAGCAGGGCGGCACCGGCCTCGGCCTTTCGATTGTGAAGCACATCGTGCAGGCGCACGGCGGCGAGGTCTGGGTGAAAAGCGAGCCGGGCAAAGGCGCGACCTTTTTCTTCAGGCTGCCAGCCGTGGAAAAATAATTGCTTTGTCACGGCGCGCGAGGAACTTATCATCCGCCCATGGTTCACGTTGGCATCGGCTACGATGTTCATCAATTGGTCGCCGGGCGCAAGCTCGTCCTCGGCGGCGTGGAGATTCCGCACACGAAGGGTCTCGACGGCCATTCGGACGCCGACGCGCTCATGCACGCCATTTGCGACGCGCTCCTTGGCGCGCTCGGCGAACCGGACATCGGCCACTTCTTTCCCAACACCGACCCGCGTTGGAAGAGTGCGGCCAGTAAAATCTTTCTGGCGGAAGCCGCGCGCGTCATCGCGTTGCGCAACGGCAAAATCGTGAACGTGGACGCCACGGTTATCGCCCAGGCGCCGAAAATTTATTCGCACATCAGGGAAATGAAACTCCGCATCGCCGAGGCGCTGAGCTTCAACTTCGAGCACATCGGCATCAAGGCCACTACGAACGAGCACATGGGTTTCATCGGCCGCGAGGAAGGCATCGCCGCGATGGCGGTCGCCAGCGTGGATTTGCCATCATGAGTCCACAGTTGCCAGCCCACAGCCCACAGTCAGCGCATCGTGCGACGATTGGATTCCCGGCTGGAGACTCTGGACCCTGGACTCTGGACTGAAACCATGCCCAAAGCTGAAATCAGTTGGAAGCGCGTGACCGAAGACGGCCAGAAGCTGCAGGTCTATGCGCAGCACATCGGGCGCGAGTGGAAGTTCTTCCAGCGCGAAAAGCGCTTTGACGTTTGGCAGCCGGTTACCGAGCCGCCGCTGGAGGACTGGCTGGAACTGCTCGACGCCGTGCAGCGGCTCATCACCCGCCGGCGCTACCAGCCGGCCGACGAGGAGCGCCTGCGCCGGATAATCCGCGAGCGGTTTCCGGAGACGGAAATCTGAACCAAATTTTCGCTGACAAATCCGCTGCCGGCTTTACATTGCTCCGATGGTCAGGCCGCCACTCATCTTAGTCACACCCAGCATTGAACGGCGCGGCGTCGAATTCGGCGATTTGTCCGCCAGCCTCTCGGTGAAATACGATTTTGCCGTCCTCCAGGCGGGCGGCCTTCCGGTCGCGGCCCCGGCGACGACCGACCGCGCCTCGCTGGCCGAGGTTCTCCGCCGCGTGGACGGGTGCTGCTCACCGGCGGCGATGACATCAATCCCGACCTTTACGCCGAACAGCTGCCGCGGGCGGTCCGCAAAACCGTGGACACGACGCCGGACGGCGGCAGACGCGACTTGCGCGAACTGATTCTGCTGGACGAGGTTTTCCGCCAGCGCAAGCCGTTGCTGGCCATCTGTCGCGGCCATCAATTGCTGAACATTGCGCTCGGCGGCGAATTGATTGCCGACATCCGCCGCCAGGTGCCCGGCGCGCTGAACCATCAGCGTCTGGACCGGGCGGGCGAAATCGTCCACGAAGCGCAGTTGACACCGGGTTCGTTGCTGGCCAGAATCACCGGCAAGCGCGTGCTGGGCGTGAACAGCTCGCATCATCAAGCCGTTTTGAATCCGGCGGAACCACTGACGGCAGTGGCGCGAACGCGCGATGGAATCGTGGAAGCGATGGAATGGAAGCCGGAGGCGGCGCGGCGGATGCCGTTTTTGATGAGCGTGCAATTTCATCCCGAACGGCTGGCCGAGCGTCACGCGGAACATCGCGCGATTTTTTCGGCGTTTGTTGAAGCCTGCAACCGGAAGCGCAAATTATGAAAGCCAAAGTTCTCATTGTGGACGACGAAAAGGACTTGCGGGAACTGCTCGCCGCGGTGCTGGAAGACCACTACGACATTGCCCAGGCCGACAGCGGCGCCGCCGCTGCAAAAACGTTTCTCCCAGGACCCGCCCGACGTGGTGCTGCTGGACGTGAAATTGCCGGACGCCGACGGCCTTGACCTGTTGCCGCAAATCAAAAAACGCTGGCCCGAAACCGAGGTCATCGTGTTGAGCGGCCACGGCACCATCACCATGGCCGTGGAAGCCGGCCGCCGCGGCGCTTACAATTTCCTCTCCAAGCCGTTTGAAAACGAAAAACTGCTGGCCGACGTGAAATGCGCCGTCGAGCGCAAACAGCAGAGCGAGGAGAACGTCACGCTCCGCCGCGCGCTGGAAACCATGAGCGGCGCGGCCTCGCCCATTTTCCGCAGCCCGGCCATGCAGGCGGTCGTCCGCACCGTCGAGCGCATCGCGCCGAGCGACGTCTCCCTCTTCATCACCGGCGAAAGCGGCACCGGCAAGGAAGTCATCGCCGACCTCGTCCACGCGTTAAGCCCGCGCAGCAAAAACAAAATCATCAAAATCAACTGCGCCGCCCTGCCGCGCGAACTGATCGAAAGCGAACTGTTCGGCTCCGTCAAGGGCGCCTTCACCGGCGCGCACGCCGACCGCGAGGGGCTGTTCCGGCAGGCCGAGGGCGGCACGCTGCTGCTCGACGAAATCTCCGAGATGCCGATTGACACCCAGAGCAAGCTGCTCCGCGTGTTGCAGGACCAGGAAGTCCGGCCCGTCGGCGGCAAGACCAGCTACAAGACCAACTGCCGCATCCTCGCCTCCACCAACCGCAAGCCCGAGGTCGCCATCAAGGACGGCAAGCTGCGCGAGGATTTGTTCTACCGCATCAGCACGATTTCCGTTCATCTGCCGCCGTTGCGCGAGCGGCGCGACGACATCATGCCGCTGGCCAACGCCTTTCTGAAACGTTTCTCCGCGCAGGCCAGCCGCGACATCCGCGGGTTCAAGGCCGACGCGATTGACCGGCTTACCGCCTTTGACTGGCCGGGCAACATCCGCCAGTTGCAGAACGAAATCCAGCGCGCGGTGCTGCTGTGCGAAGGCGGCGAAGTGGCCGCCGCCGATCTGTCCATCACCAACGTCCACGCCGGGATTCCCATGCCCGCCGGCGAGGAACTGGACACCAACTTCACGCTGCTGGAAGGCGTCGAACGCAACGCCATCATCCAGACGCTCAAGGCGACCGAAGGCAACAAGTTCGAGGCCGCCAAACTCCTCGGCGTCGGCCGCCAGACGCTCTACAACAAGATCAAGGCTTACGGCATCGAAGTCTGATTGACCGCGATGATTCGCAGGCCAGTCGTGCCCAGGCCGTGGAAAACTTGGCGAATGAACCCGGCAACGCGCGGTGAAATGGCGGGTTCAGCCAATCCTCGTATTAGCCTCATATTTGCCTCCGACAGAGGCATTTTGCGGGGTCGCAACGCTCCTCTGCGGGACTGTAGCGTGCCTTGGTCGGACGGCAGCGTTGCTCTGCGGGAGGGCAGGGTTCCTTGGACGGGCGATAAAGCGGCGGCGCAATTCAGGTTTGCTTCGCGCGGGAACATTTCCCATCGTTGGCGCGTCCGATACTTGGAATGAAAAAGAAATTGAAATGGATTTTCGGCGTGCTGGTGGCGGTATTTGTTGTGGCGCAATTCGTGCAGCCCGCGCATACCAACCCGCCCGTGCCGCCCAGCGGCGACATTGCCGCCACCAATCCGCCACCGCCGGAAATCGCCGCGCTGCTCCATGTCGCCTGCTACGATTGCCATTCCTACGAGACCAAGTGGCCGTGGGACAGCCATATCGCGCCGGCATCCTGGCTCATCGTCAGCGACGTCAACGACGGCCGCGAACACCTGAATTTCTCCGACTGGCCGCACGGTCATCCGGATTGGGCGGCCCGGCGGCTGGGAAACATCAGCGAGGCCGTGGGCTACAAGGAAATGCCGCCGGGCAAATATACCTTCATGCACCCGGACGCGCGCCTCACCGAGGCTCAACGACAAGAATTGATCAAATGGGCCGACGACACGGCGGCAAAACTGAAAGCGGCCACGGGTGGTGAGAAATAATTGTGTGGCAGCAGACGTGAGTCCGCCCCATATTTTCCCCCACATGTTTTGGAGCCGACTCACGTCGGCTGCTATGGGATATTGTTTATGTTGCACTCGGAACTGATTCCCGCCGCCGAAACCAATTCGCGTCGGTTGATGGTGATGCTGCACGGCCTCGGCGACAGCATCGAGGGTTACCGCTGGCTGCCGGAGGCGATGGGTCTGCCGTGGCTGAATTATCTGCTCGTGAACGCGCCGGACGATTACTATGGCGGCTACTCGTGGTTCGATTTGGACGACATGGCACCCGGCATCCAGCGTAGCCGGAAGATGCTCTTTGACCTGCTGGATGATTTGCGCAAGAAAAATTTTCCACCAGAGCTGATCACCTTCGGTGGTTTCTCCCAAGGCTGTCTCATGGCTTTGGAAATTGGTTTGCGTTATCCGCACCGGCTGGGAGGCGTCTCTGGCATCAGCGGCTGGATTTATGACGTGGAGAACCTGGTGAAGGAGCTTTCGCCCGTGGCGCGCCAGCAGCGCATTCTCATGACGCACGGCATCGCCGATCCGCTGGTGCCGATTGACAAGGTGCGCCCGCAAATTCCGGTGCTCAAAGCCGCCGGCATCCACGTCGAATGGCGCGAGTTTCGCAAAGACCACACCATCGCCGGCGAACAGGAACTGTCAGTCATTCGCGAGTTTGTTCGCGCCGGATACAAAGTGGATTGATGGACTGGCGGATGGTGGATAATTGGGAGGCGCGGCAGCCAGTCCAATTATCCAACCATCCATTCATCCACTCATCCAGTCTTTCGTCACACCTTCACTTCGCGGTTCGCCCCGGGCATCCAGGTTTGCTCCGGGCGCGGTTCCGCCACGGCGCTCCAATCCATCGCGTTTCCGACGATGCCGCGCATCCGGGCGAACCACCAGTTGGCGCGGGCGATGTGGCCTTCGCGCCGGGGGCTGCTGGCGCCCCGGCATTGACGGTCGGGGTTGAATCCGAGTTCGAGTTGTTTGTCTGTCGTCATAATGTGCCTTTCTTTTGACGACATTCTTGCAAAGGGGGTCGGACAAAGGCTGTCCAAGCTGAAAAATAAACGGGAGTATGTAGCTAACGCAAACGGGCACCAAATTGCTGGGGTAAACCCCGCACGAAGGACGAGATTTGCGTTAAATACATACTCCCGTCTTTTTGGACGCGAACATCCTCTTTTCGGCCGCGCAACCGCATAGCCGGATGCGGGCCTTTTTGGACGTGCTTCTGGATCAAGCCCGCTGTCTGACCAACGAATACGCCATTGAGGAAGCCCGGCGAAATCTGGCCGCGAAATTCCCCGATGGCGTCAAGGTGTTGGAACGGCTGCTCAAACAACGCGCAATCGTTTCCCAATTGGTCACGGACTTGGAAGTTGAACTGCCGCTGAAAGACCGGCCGATTTTGGGCGGGGCAATCGCCGGCAACGCCACGTATTTGCTCAACGGCGATGAACGCGATTTCGGCAAGTTTTGGGGCAAGACGATTCAAGGCGTAAAGATCGTCTCACCCAGGATGCTTGCCGGGGAATTGCGATTGTCCTAAACGAATTCCGTAACTCGCGGGAATGTCCTTTAGATTTGCCCCATCAACAACCCCAACATACATGATATGTAGAGGCGGAGGCACGACCACTGGTGACTTTATGGCTCAACCGAGCCGGACGGACGCCCCAACGTGTCGTCGGCCACCGCGCGACTTTGCGCTTTTTCCTGCGGCTATCGGGTTCGTTTCCTCCCATCGGGCCTGGGTCATGCCATCACGGCGCATACGGCGGCTGCCAATCCAAAGAGGATTAAAACGAAAATCCTGCCGATGGCGTCCTTGGGCGTAGCCGCGAAAACGCCAATTTGGGATGAAACAATGTGGGTCTCGTGACCTCGACCCCTGCAATTTGCCCGGAGCGTTTCCGGACATCGGGCGGCTGGCAGGATTCGCCGAACGTTTCCAGCGCCGGCCGTCCGTTCATTTTTTTGCGGGCAGGGGGCCCGGCACTCCGTGCCCGCCGTCGCCGCCAGTTTTCGGGCCCGGCGCGCACGGAGTGACGCGCCCTACCGGCGACAGCATCCAGTATCAGCTTGCCTATGAACCGGAGCGCCGGTCTCCGACCCGGCGAGTTGTTGTAATTCGCCCGGCAACACGCCGGATCGGAGTCCGGCGCTCCGCGAGCCCGGTCAAGTCGGGAACGGTGTCAAAATGCGCACGCCGGCCGGAGCGCAGGGCGCATCCGCGCATCGTTAATGTAGCGCAGCCGTCCACGGCTGCGAGTTCCGGCAGCGTCCCGCTGCCAGGACCGGTCGTCCGTTGGATTCGCGCGGCTCGCCCCATGAAATACATCCCGCCGGATGCCCCTCAGACGCTACCCAGTTTATTTCACGGGGCGAGACGCCGCCCGAACCCGCAGGCGAGGACGCCCGCGCCACACTTTTGCCAGAGGACGAGAAGAACAGTGCGCGGATGCGCCCCGGGGCAAAGAATGTGCGTTGATTCGTGTGGCAAATGAGTGTATGGAAGGGGCGGCATGGACACCCAAAATCCCGGTTGGCGCATGAGACGGCTGATGCCGCTGGCCTGGTTGCTGGGAATCGGCGTCCTTTTTCCGGCGGCGAACGCAGGCGCGCAATCGGTGGAGGACGCCCAGGCGCAATTTCTGCACGGCAATTACGCCGCCGTCATCACGACGGCACAAAAGGAACTGGCCGCCGATTCCTACCGCAACGACTGGCGGCAATTGCTGGTGGAATCGCTGATGACGGTCGGGCGTTATGACGAGGCTTACTCGAACGCCGTCGCCGGGACTGAACGGTTATTCCCCCAACGTCGCCCTGCGCTTGCTGGCGCGGGAAACGGCGCTGTTCGTGAACAAGCCGGCCGAGGCCAACCGCCGGCTCGCTGAAATCGAATTATTGTTGCAACAGCGGCACGCCGACCTACCAGGATGGCGCGGAACTGGTGGCGCTGGGCCAGGCCCTGCTGCTGCTGGGCGTCGAGCCGCGGCTGGTGCTGGAAAATTGTTTCCAGCGCGCCGAACAACTGGATCCGCCGGCGCGCGAGGCGTTTCTCGCCGCCGGCCAACTGGCCCTGGACAAACACGATTTCAAGCTGGCGGCGGACGCCTTCCGCGCCGGGCTGAAAAAATTTCCCGATGATCCGGACATGAATTCCGGCCTGGCGCGCGCGCTTACGAATCCAGCGACCGCGGGGAGATGTTGCAGGCCATCCAGGCCGCGCTGGCGGTCAATCCCCAGCACGTTCCGACGCTGCTGCTGCTGGCGGATCACTTGATTGACGCCGAGCAATACGACGAGGCGGAGAAGCAACTGGCGCTCGCGCTCTCGGTGAATCCGCATCAGCCCGAAGCCCTGGCGTATCGCGCGGTGCTGGCGGAGTTGCGGAACGACACGAATGCCGCCAGCCAGTTCCGCGCGGACGCGCTGAAGTTTTACCGGCGCAATCCGCAGGTGGATTATCTCATCGGCCTCAAGTTGTCGCAGAAATACCGTTTTGCCGAAGGCGCGGCGGCGCAGCGGCGCGCGCTGGATTTTGAGCCGAATTATCTGCCCGCGCAGCGCCAGCTCGCCGAGGATTTGCTGCGGCTCGGCCAGGATGACGCGGGCTGGGCGCTCGCGGAATCGGTCCACTCGAACGACCAATACGATGTCACGGCCTACAACCTTTCCGTGCTGCACGACGAGATGGACAAATTCGCGACGCTCACCAACGACCATTTCATCGTCCACATGTCCCAGCACGAAGCCGGGTTGTATGGCGACCAGGTGATGGATTTGCTGTCGCGCGCCCGCGAAACCTTGACCCGCAAATACGGCGTGACGCTGACGCAGCCCACCGTCGTGGAAATTTTCCCCGAACAAAAGGATTTCGCCGTGCGGACGTTTGGGATTCCGGAAAACCCCGGTTACCTCGGCGTCTGTTTCGGCTCGGTCATCACGGCCAACAGCCCGGCGTCGCAGGCGCCGGATCCGGCGAACTGGGAGGACGTGCTCTGGCACGAGTTCACCCACGTCATCACGCTCACCGACACGAAGAACCGGATGCCGCGCTGGTTGAGCGAGGGCATTTCCGTTTATGAAGAGCGGCAGGCCAATCCGGCGTGGGGCGAAAAAATGGACCTCGCCTACCGCGACATGATTC
The DNA here is from genome assembly GCA_963764035.1 of uncultured Verrucomicrobiae bacterium. Taxonomy (GTDB): domain Bacteria; phylum Verrucomicrobiota; class Verrucomicrobiia; order Limisphaerales; family UBA11358; genus UBA11358. Next base: position 563,747 of record CAVXQV010000013.1, on the reverse strand, counting down.
TGCACGGCGAATTGACGCCGATCAGCGAATTGAGCGGCGCGTTTCTGGCGCCGAGCAATTCGGTGCATCTCCAGTTCGCCTATTTTGAATCGTCGCTGGTCGTGGAATTCATCGTGCAGCAGTTTGGTTTTGACGCCTTGAAAAAGATTTTAACCGACCTCGGCGATGGCGAGGAGGTCTATCAAAGCATCGCCAAACGCACCGCGCCGCTGCCGGAACTGGAAAAGCAGTTTGCCGCCTTCGCCCGCGCGCAGGCCGAAAAGCTCGCGCCCGGAGTGGATTTGGACAAACCGCCGCGCACGACGAGGCTGAAACTTCCAGATGTGGGAACTGGCGCATCCGAAGAATTATTACCTCCAGATGCAAAACGCCGTGAAAGCGATGGACGCCAAGAACTGGGCGGAGGCCGAGCCGTTGCTCAAATCGCTGGCCGACAGTTATCACGGCGAAAGCAAGGCGGACAATCCGCTCTGGCTGCTGGCCGTGACGCAGCGGCACTTGAACGAAACCAACGCCGAACTGGCCACGCTCGAAAAATTCGCCGCGCAGGAGTCCGATTTTCAGGATTTGTATGTCGCGGCTGATTGAATTGACGGAAGCGCAAAAGGACTGGCCGGCGGTGACGAAATACGCCGAGCGTTTGCTGGCGATCAATCCGTTGATTTCATCGCCGTATCGCGCGTTGGCCGAGGCGGGCGTGGCCACGGGAAACACCGACCAGGCCATCACCGCCGACCGCAAGCTGCTGATGCTGGATCCGCCCGACCCGGTGGACGTCCATTATCAACTCGCCCGGCTGCTGCATGCGCGCGGCGATTCCGAGCCGAGGCCAAACGCCAGGTGTTGCAGGCCCTGGAAGACGCGCCGCGATTCCAGGACGGCCTGCGCTTGCTGCTGAAAATAGACGCGCAAAAGCTGCAACCAACCAATGGTCCGGCAACGTCTAACCCGCAGGAGAAACCATGAAGAAATCGGGCCTGATCCTGTTGATCCTGCTGCTGGCATTGGGCGCCGTGTTCGCGCAACGCTATTTCCGCGGCGGTTTTGGCCGGGGCGGCTACGGCGGCGGCACCATGACCCGGCACCGAAGGCGGCGTCATGGTGGACGAGAACACGGTCCGCACTGCGCGCGAAATCGCTCGCACAGCACCGGCACGCCCGATTGGACCAACGCGCCGGGCTTTGAAAAAGATGTGTTCACCTTTGTGCGCATCATCCGAGACCGCGACTCCGAACGGCTCCAGCAGCGCCGGCAGTTGGATCACGGATTTCCCCGACAGCGATTTGAATTTCTCGTTTCGGCTCCAGCAAGTCACCACCATCCGCACCGATCCCGACGGCCGCACGCTCCGGCTGACGGATCACGGACCTGTTCAATTATCCATGGATTTACATGGTCGAGCCGGGCGCGCTGTTGCTGCGCGACGAGGAAGTCCCGATCCTGCGGAAATATCTGCTCAACGGCGGCGTGCTCTGGGCTGACGATTTCTGGGGCGAATGGCAGTGGAAGCGTTTCGCGGAGCCAGATCAAGCGCGTGTTTCCCGACCGCGATTTTGTCGAACTGCCGATGGACCACCCGATCTTCCATTGCGTGTTTGACATCAAGGTTCCGAAGAACAAATTGCAGACGCCGGCATTGACATTGCCATGCAGCCGCCATTCCACCGACTTCACCTGGGAAGACTTTCACCGCACTCGAAGACGGCGGCTGGATGAATTGCCAGGACATGCACGTCCGCGCCATCCTGGACGACAAAGGCCGCATCATGGTCCTCGCCACGCACGATTGCGACAACGGCGACAGTTGGGAGCGCGAAGGCGAGAACGAGTGGTTCTTCCATGAATTTTCCGAAAAGCGCGGCTATCCGCTCGGCATCAATGTCATTTTCTACTTGATGACGCATTGAACGTGAAAACCCGCGGCACCATTCTTTTGCTCGGCGCGATTCGCGGTGCTGACCGCCGGCGTCTGCGTCGCGCAAACGCCGGTTCGGCCCCGGTTTCCGGCGCGGCTGGGGCGGCGCATGACGGCCCCATCGTTCGCGACGGAGGGCGGCGATTATGTGAACGAGGACACCGTGCGCACGGCCCGCGAAACCGCGTCGCACAGCACCGGCACGCCGGAATGGACGAACGCGCCCGGCTTCGAGAAGGACGTGTTCACCTATGCGCGCGTCATTTACAAAATGAACGACATGCCCGCGCCGGCCGATGTTGGGCTGGGTCAATGACTATCCCGACGCCGACCTGAATCTCTCGTTTCGCCTTCAGCAATTGACCTCGATGAAAGTGGATCCCGACGGCCGCGTGTTGAAGCTCACCAGCCCGGACCTGTTCGACTATCCGATGATTTTCATGTCGCAACCCGGCCACATGGTGTTGCGGGACGAAGAGGTTCCCATCTTGCGAAAGTATCTGCTCAACGGCGGCGTGCTGGTGGCGGACGATTTCTGGGGCGACGAGCGAATGGCAGAGCTTTGAAACGGAAATGAAACGCGTCCTGCCCGAACGCCAGTGGGTGGAACTGCCGATGGACCATCCGATTTTCCATTGTGTCTTCGACCTCAAGATGGCGAAGAATGACCTGCAAGTGCAGACGAAGAATTTCTGGCGGCGCGGCGGCATCACCCATCGCGGCCGGGCGGACACGGCGGATGTTCATGTCCGCGCCTGGCTGGATGACAAGCAGAGAATCATGGTCATCGCGCTGCACAACACCGACAATGGCGACGGCTGGGAGCGCGAAGGCGAGAACGATGGATTACTTTCACACATTTTCCGAAACGCGCGCCTACCCGCTGGCGATCAACATCATTTTTTACGTCATGACCCATTAACCCAAACCAACTGAAAGGCATTGTGGAAACATCAACCGAACCACAAATCGAACGACGCGCAGGCCGTGGAAAAATTCATCGCCGGCCGCGCGCGAATCGAAACCGAACTGGCCAAGGTCATCGTCGGGCAGAAGGAAGTCATCGAGCAAATCCTCGATCGCGCTGTTTGCCGGCGGGCATTGTCTGATCACCGGCGCGCCCGGCCTGGCCAAGACGCTGCTGGTCAAATCCATCGCGCAGATTTTTCACCTGAAATTCCAGCGCATCCAGTTCACGCCCGACCTCATGCCGGCGGACATCACCGGCACGGAAATTCTCCAGGACACCGGCGAGGGCCGGAAGATGGTGTTCGTGCGCGGGCCGGTTTTTGCGAACATGATTCTCGCCGACGAAATCAACCGCACGCCGCCCAAAACGCAGGCCGCGCTGCTCGAAGCCATGCAGGAACATCAGGTCACCGCCGCCGGCGTCCGGCATGTTTTGGAGGAGCCGTTCTTCGTGCTCGCCACGCAAAATCCGATTGAAATGGAAGGCACCTATCCGCTGCCCGAGGCGCAACTGGACCGCTTCATGTTCAACGTCGTGATGGATTATCTGCCGGAGGACGAGGAAGTCGCCGTCGTGCGGCAAACCACCGCGCGCAGCTCCGGCGGCCATTGAGCCGCTGTTCACCGGCGAGGACGTGCTGCAATTTCACGAACTCGTCCGGCAGGTGCCGATTGCGGAAAATCTGATTCGCTACGCCGTGCGCCTGACCGCCGCGTCGCGGCCGCAGCAAAAGAACTCCGCGCCGTTTGTGAACGACTGGGTGAGCTGGGGCGCCGGCACGCGCGCCGGACAATTTCTCGTGCTCGGCGCCAAAGCCCGCGCGCTGCTGCAAGGCCGGACGCATGTCTCCGCCGAGGACATCCGCACGCTCGCCGCGCCGGTGCTGCGCCACCGCATCCTCGTGAACTACCGCGCCGAAGCCGAAGGCACCAATGTGGAAACGGTCATCCGGCGTCTGTTGGAAACGGTGACCGAGCCGAAGTGCGAATGAAACATCCGACAACCATCGTCGCGTCATTCGAACGCGCCATTGAACGTCGCGCGCACGATGACCGCTACCGACGTTGGCATTGGATGTTCGATGTTCTCCCTTTTGAAATGGCCGTTCACTTTCCAATCCTCTTCGCCCCGCAGCGCCGGCTTCGTTGACCCGAAGGCGCTGATGGCCATTCGCAGTCTCGAACTGCGCGCCCGCGTGGTGGTGGAGGGATTTTGGAACGGCCTGCATCGCAGCCCGTATCACGGTTTCTCGGTCGAGTTCACCGAGTATCGCCAATACTCGCCCGGCGACGACACGCGCTATCTCGACTGGCGTTTGTTCGCGCGCTCGGATCGTTACTACCTGAAACGATTCGAGGACGAAACCAATCTCCGCTGCCACCTGCTCGTGGACCAAAGCCGCTCGATGAACTACGGCTCGCTCGGCTATTCCAAATCCGATTACGCCCGCACGCTCGCCGCCACGCTCGCCTGGTTTTTGAACGGGCAGGGCGACGCCGTCGGCCTGTTCACCTTTGCGGAACAGGTCCGCGATTACCTGCCCGCGCGGCATCGCCACGGTCATCTGCGGCAGCTCATGCTGGCGCTGGAAAAAGAATCCGCCGGCAGCGAAACGAACCTCGGCCGAGCCGCTGCGCCGCGTGGCGGAACTGGTGCGCAAACGCGGCCTGATCGTTCTCATTTCCGACCTGCTCGCGCCGGTGGACGAATTGGAGCGCAATCTCGGCCGGCTCACCGCCGCCGGCCATGAAGTCGTGGTTTTCCAGGTGCTCGACCCGAACGAACTGGCGTTCGATTTCGACCAGCGCGACGCTGTTTCAAGATGTCGAAAGCGGCAAGGACTTTTATCTCGATCCCGCGGCCGCGCGCTCGGAATACCAGCGCCGGCTTCAGGCCCACAGCCGACGGCGTGCGAAAACATCTGCCGCAAACTCGGTTTCACGTTTCACCGCGTCGTCACCGACCAGCCGCTGGAACTGGCGCTGTTTGATTTTCTGAAAGCCGCCAGCGCCGCGGCAAATTCATCCGCCGCCGAAATTCGGTCCGCCGCCGCCGCCATGAATTTTCTCTCGCCATGGTTTTTGCTCGGCGCGCTGGCGGTGGCCGGCGCCGATCGTCTTTCATCTCATCCGCCGGACGGCGCGCGAACCGGATGCCCTTCAGTTCGCTGATGTTTTTGCGCCCGACACCGCCGCGCGTCACGCGCCGCCGCAAGCTGGAACATCCGTGGCTGCTGCTGCTGCGCTGCCTGTGCCTGCTGTTGCTGGCCACCGGTTTTGCGCGGCCATTTTTCACCAAGGACAATCGCGCTGCCTGCCGCCGGCGAACGAAAGCCGCCAGACCATTTTGCTCGTGGACACCAGCGCCAGCATGAGGCGCGAAGGCGTTTGGGACAAGGCGCGCGCCGTCGCCGACAGCTATCTGGAAAAAGCCTCGCCCGGCGATCAGGTTGCCATCGTGACGTTTGACCGCCAGCCGCGCACGCTGGTCAGTTTCGCGGATTGGTCGTCGTGGGGCGCCGGACCAACGCGCGGCGCTGGCGCGGCAGCGATTGGCCGCAACCGCTCCCGGCTGGATGGGCACGCAACTCGGCCTTGCCTTGACGACCGCCGCGGAACAATTCGTGGACGACGCCGGCAAACCCGCCGGCCATCGCGAACTCGTTTTGATCAGCGATTTGCAGGAAGGCGCGAAACTGGACGGCTTGCAGGGCCACGACTGGCCGACGGGCGTCAAAGTCATTGTCGAGCGGGTGGACGCCAAGCCGCAGTCGAACGCCGGGCTGGAAATCCTGAGCGCGAATCCAGCGCGCAGTCGGAGTGATGACAACGCGGTCCGCGTGCGCGTCACCAATGCCCGCGATTCCAATCAGGAAAAATTTCGATCTGGACTGGCAGACGCCGGACGGCAACGGCAACCGCCGGCAAGCCGATGGAAATTTATCTGCCGCCGGGCCAGACGCACAGTTTTGCCGCGCCCAAAATTCCCGCCGGCATGACTGCGGGAAAGCTCCGGCTCACCGGCGACGAGGAGGACTTTGACAATCAATCGTTTTACGCCGCGCCGGAAGTGGAGCATGTGAAGATCGCCTGGTTCGGCTCGGATTCGGCCAACGACCCGAAACAGTTGCGTTTTTACGCCCAACGGGTTTATCCCGGCAACGCCACGCCGGCAGATTGAAATCGATTCGCCGCCGGCCCAATCGGCCTTTTCGCCGAGGATTGGCTGAACCAAGCGGCGTTCGCCATCATTGCCGGGCCGCTCGACGCCGGAAGAAACCGCGCCGCTGCGCGATTGGCTGGCGCGCGGCAAAACCGCGCTGCTGGTTTTGACGGACGCCCAAATGGGTCCGACGCTGGCGGCGCTCACCGGGCTGGCCGGACATTCAAATCACCGAGGCGGACGGCGATTATGCGTTGCTCGGCGAAATTGATTTCACGCATCCGCTGTTTGCGCCGTTTGCCGATCCGCGCTTCAGCGATTTCTCGCACATCCATTTCTGGAAACATCGGCGCGTGGAATTTCCCGCGACCGCCAGCGTCCGCGTGCTGGCGAAATTTGACGACGGCTCGCCCGGCGCTGGCGCAAATTCCAGTCGGCAAGGGCAATCTGCTCGTGCTCGCTTCCGGCTGGAATCCGGCGGACAGCCAGTTTGCGGTCTCCAGCAAATTTCCGCCGTTCATGCAAACCTTGCTGGACTGGAGCGGCGCGGCGGCGCCGGCGCGGTTTCAATTTTCAACCGGCGATGCGATTCCTTCGCCCGCTTCGTCCGGCGGCGAAGTTCAATGGCAAAAGCCCGATGGAAAAACCGAAGCGCTCGCCGCCGGCAAGCCGTTCACCGAAACCGATTTGCCCGGAATTTACACCGCCACGTTCGGCGGCAAGCAGCGGCGGTTCGCGGTGAATCTGCCGTTGGACGAAAGCCGCACCGCGCCGATGTCGCCGGATGAACTGGCGCGGCTGGGCGTGCCGCTGCAAACGCCCGGCGGAATTCCCGTGCGCCAAGGCGCCGGAACGCGCAGCGTCATTTGCAGCAGGCCGAACTGGAAAACCGGCAAAAACTCTGGCGCTGGCTGATCGTCGGCGTGCTGGCGGTGATGCTGGGCGAAATTATTTTGAGCGGCTGGCTCGCGCGGCGCGCGAAAACCGGCGGAGGCGTCGGCATGATGGAACGGCGCCTCCAATATCAACTCGGCGCGATCGAGTTCAGGCTGCGCCGGGCGCGGCTGTGGCGGCGGCTCGCGTTTTGCTGGGCGGCGACGGCGGGAGCGGAACTGGCGCTGCTGTTCATTCACAGCTTTACGGGCTGGAACACGCAGACCGTCTTGGTGGCTGGCGCTGATCGGCGGATTGATCGCGGCGTGGATCGTGTGGCGGCGCGAGCAACAGCGTCCGGCGGATTTTCGCGCGCTGGTCGCAGCCATTGCGCGGGAATATCCGCGAAGTCCGCGCATCTGCTTTCGACCGCGGTCGAGCAGGAGCCGGATTCCGAATCCGGCGAGTTTGGATTTTTGCAATTGCGCGTCATCGAGGAGGCTCTGCGCGCATCCGCACGCGATTTTGTGGCGGCAGGAAATTGCGCAAAAACATTCCTCGGCCAGGAACACCGGCAGCTTGCGGCGCTCGACCGCGATGCTGGTGGTGCTTTCTGCTCGGCGGCAATTCACATTTGCCGCGGGCGCACTTGCATTTCGCATCGTTGGTTGGCGAAGCAAATTGAGGTGACGCCCGGCGACACGCAGGTGGAACGCGGCTCGGGCCTGGTGATTTCCGCGCGGTTCGGCGGCCAGCCGCCGCCGGAAGCGGCGCTGGTGCTGGTCTGGGCTTCCGGCAAAACGCAGCGCCTCCCGATGGCGCGCAATCTGGCCGATCCGATTTTTGGCGCGAGCCTGCTGGAAGTCTCCGAGGACGGCGCTTTACCACGTCGAATACAACGGCAAACAAACCCGCGATTACAAAATCAGCGTTTTTGACTTTCCCGCGTTGACGCGCGCCGACGCCGAGCTGCGTTTATCCGGCTTACACCGGCCTCACCAACAAAACGATCCGCGACACGCTGCGCATCAGCGCCGTGGAAGGCACGCGGCTGAATTACACGCTGCTGCTCAACAAACCGGTGGCCCGCGCGCGGCTCATCGGCAAGGAGCAATCGCTGCCGCTGGCGCTGCAAACCAATGCGGTCGCCGTGTTGAACGATTTCACGCTGACGAACAGCGCGCGTTATTCGCTGGAACTGGTGGACGCCGATGGCCGCACGAACAAAATGCCCGCCGAGTTTGTGTTTCAGGCGCTGCCGGACCGCCCGCCGGAAGTGAAAATCGTTTTTCCACGCGGCGATCAGCGGGTTTCCAAGCTGGAGGAAATGCAGGTGTCAAGGCGAGGCGCGCGACGATTTCGGCTTGCTGAAATACGGCATCGGCTACGGCGTGGCGGGACAGCCGCCGCAGTTTGTTGAACTCGGCCAGTCCGCGCCGGCCAACGTGCAGCGGCAGTTCACCAACCAGATCGCGCTGGAAAAACTTGGGGTGGATGTGGACCAGTTGGTGACTTACTTTGCCTGGGCGGAGGATTACGGGCCGGACGGCAAGGTGCGCCGCACGTTCAGTGACATTTTTTTCGCCGAAGTCCGCCCGTTTGAGGAAGTTTTCCGCGCCGACCAATCCGGCGCGTCCGAAAGCCAGCAAAGAAACCAGAACCAAAATCAAAATGGCGGCCAGGGCGGGAATCAAAGCCCGCGGCTGGCGGAGTTGCAGAAACAAATCGTGATCGCCACCTGGAAATTGCAGCAAACCGGGGCGGTCGCAACGAAAGAGAGCAAACCATGAAAATGAAATATCACGCGTTATTGTTCGGGCTTTTCTCATTCGCCGTCGCCGTTGACGGCGCAGCCCGCCGGCCCGCACCGGTGGCGACCAACAGTTATTCCGCCAACGTCAGCACCGTTCACGACGCGCAGGCGCAGGCGCTCGAACAGGCGCGGCAGATGCTGGCGCAGGGCGAGGGCGTGCGCGACCGCGGCGCGCTGGAATCGGCCATCAAGGAAATGGAACGCGCGCGAGACCGCGCTGGACGCGGCGAAAAAATCCCCGGAAAATCTGCCCGCCGCCATCGCCGCCGAGCAGGCCGCGTATCAGGCATTGCTGAAAGTCACGCCGCGCGAATATCGCGTCACGCAGTCACGGAGCGGCCAGCAAGGCGGGCAGTTCCGCCGGCCAGGCCAGTCAGCGCGAACTCAACCAGCTGGACATGCAGCGCGAGGAAAACCGTTACGAAACCGAAAGCCAGGCCGCCGCGCCGCAAAACGCGCAGCAGCGCGAGCAGTCGCAAACGGCGGACCGGTTGAAACAACTGGCGCAGCGCCAGCAGGACTTGAACGACCGTCTGCGCGAGTTGCAAACCGCAGTTGCAGGCCGCGCGCACCGACGAGGAACGCGCGGATCTTCAGCGCCAGCTCAAGCGGCTGCAGGAGGAGCAGCGTCAGATGCTGGCGAACGTGGACGAAATGCGCCAGCAACTCGCGCAGTCGCCCAACGCCAGTTCGCAGGCGGAAACGCAGCGGCAACTGGAGCAAACGCGCATCGGACATGGAGCGCGCCGCGCAGCAAATGGAGCAGCAGTCGGCGTCGCAGGCGCTGGCCGCCGGCACGCGGGCGCAGGAGACGATGCAAAACCTGCGCGACGATTTGCAGCAGCAGACCTCCAGCCAGTTCGCCGAGCAGATGCGGCAGTTGCGCAGCCAGGCGCGCGACCTGACGCAGCGCGAGGACGAAATCGCGCGCGGACTGGACTCGCTCAACAACGGCGAGCATCAGGCGTTGGACAATTCAGCCGACCGCCAGCGGATCGTCCAGCAAATGGCGCAGCAGCAAACCGCGTTGACGAATCTGCTGGCACAAATGCGCGCCGTGACCGAGCAGTCCGAAACCACCGAGCCGCTGTTGTCGAAGCAACTTTACGACACGCTGCGGCGCGCGGACCAGATGCACACGGATAACCTGCTGGAAATGGGGTCGCAACTGACGGAGCGCGGATTCCTGCCGCAGGCCAGCCAGGTGGAACGCATGGCCCGCACGAACCTCACGGAATTCGCCGGCGGCATTGACCGCGCCGCGGACAGCGTGCTCGGCAGCGAAACCGACGCGCTGCGTTATGCGCAAAGGCAGTTGGACGATTTGACCCGGCAGGTGGAAAGGGAATTGCCCGGCGCGGGCACCAACGCCGCCGCACTTGCCGCTGGGACGAACAACGGCGCGTTGTATCAATCAAATCTTCTCGCGCGCGCGGCGCAAAACATCACCCGTGCGGGAAACACGAATTCAATCGCCGCTGTCAATGGCCGTGCAGGCGCGGGAGAATCGCAGTCGCCGGCAAGCGATTCAAGAGGCCAGCGGCAGGGAAATTCCGGGAACACGGCGCGCAACGGGAACCGTGGTCAACAAGCCGGCGGCAACAACGACGGCCAGGCTTCGGATGGAAACCAGGAGGCGGGTCAACAACCGGGGCAGGAACAAGCCTCCGGTCAAAATAATTCCGGTAGCGGAAATCGCGGCGGCGAACAGCAGCAGGCAAATAACGCGCGGGGCGGAAACGGTCAGCGCGGAGCGCAGGCGAGGGCTGGCGGCAACACCGGTGACGGCCAGGCCCGGCTGCGCCAATTGGCGGTGGAATTGGGCGCGGGCGGCAGCGCCGGCGGGCCGATCACCGGCGGCGATTATTTGGACTGGTCGGACCAGTTGCACAATGTGGAGCAGGCGGTTGACCAGCAGGATTTGCGCAATCAACTGGCGACCGTGCGCGAGCGGGTCTCGGCGATGCGCGCGGAATTTCGCCAGACCGGCCGCAAACCGGACGTCAATGTCGTGCGTGAGCAAATTATCACGCCGCTGACGCAGGTCCGCGTCTGGCTGCAGGACGAACTGGCGCGCCGGGAAAATTCCGACAGTCTGGCGCCGCTGGACCGCGATCCGGTGCCGGACAATTACGCGGAACTGGTGCGGCAGTATTACGAAAAACTGGGGAGCGCGCAGTGACGGGTTCGATTATTTTTTCCGGACCCGGGGTGGCTGCTGGCCGGCCGCCGGCGTGGTGGTAGTGCTGGCGGCGGCGCTGGTTTGGGCCGGCCACCGCGGCGCAGCCGAACGCTCGGTGCGGGTCGGCTGCGGGCTGCTGAAATTTGCCGGCATTGTGCTGCTGGCGCTGATTTTGCTGGACCCGCTTCGGGTCGGCCAGCGCGCGCGGCCCGGCGCGAATGTTTTTGCGCTGATCGCCGACAACAGCCAGAGCCTGCAGGTGAAGGACGCGGGCGAATCGCAATCGCGCGGCGCAGTTTTGCGGAAGACGTTGGCCGGCGACGCCGAAGGCTGGCAATCGGCGTTGGAGGAAAATTTCCAGGTGCGGCGTTACACGTTTGATTCGCGGCTGCAAAGCACGCGCGATTTCAGCGAACTGAATTTTGACGGGCGCGCGTCGGCGCTGGGCGGCGCGCTGAAAACCGCGATGGAACACTGGCGCGGCCAGCCGGTCGCCGGCGTGCTGCTGTTCACCGACGGCAACGCGACGGACATCGGCGCGGATCTGCCGCCGCTCGACGGCTGCCCGCCGATTTATCCGGTTCGTGCTGGGTTCAGACCAGGACCTCACGGACATTTCACTGGAAAGAGTGGGGGTGAGCCAGACGGCGTTTGAAGACGCGCCCGTGACGATGCAGGCGGACGTCGCCGCGAACGGATTTGCCGGCCAGCAAATCGTGGCGCGCTTGACGGAAGTGGCGACCGGCAGAACTCAAACCAATCAGCCGGACGCCGCCGGCTTGCGCATTTCCAGCGCGACCAACGCGGTCGTTCAATTGTCGCAACGCTCGGCGGGGCCGGCGGCAGAACTGAACTTTCGTTTTCAAATCCAGCCGGCCGGCGCCGGCCTGCATTTTTATGAATTGGCGGCTTTTTCGCAGACGGAGCTGGACGATTCCAACGCGCTCGCGCGCGAGGCGACGCTCGTCAACAACCGCCAGATGATCGTGGTGGACCGCGGACAGGAGCCGTTCCGCGTGTTATATGTAAGCGGCCGGCCGAACTGGGAATACAAATTCCTCAACCGCGCGATCCAGGACGACCCGCAGGTGCAGATGGTGTCGCTCATTCGCGTCGCGCAAGCGCGAGCCGAAGTTTCAATTCAAGGGGTCGTCAGGTGACTCGTCCAATCCGCTGTTCAACGGCTTCTGGCAACCAGGGCGAGGACGCCGCGCGTTACGACCAACCGGTGATCGTCCGGCTGAACACGAAGGATGAATTTGAATTGCGCGGCGGTTTCCCGAAAACGGCGGAGGAATTGTTCCAATATCAGGCGGTGATTGTGGCGGACCTGGAAGCGGAATTTTTCACGCACGATCAGCAGGCGCTGTTGCAGCGGTTCGTTTCCGAGCGCGGCGGCGGATTTCTCATGCTCGGCGGCGCGGAATCGTTTCGCGAAGGCGGATACGCGGGCACGCCGATTGCCTCGATGCTGCCGGTGTATCTGGATCGGGCGACCGACGCGACGCTGCCTTCGATGTGGAAATTGACGCTCACCCGCGACGGCTGGCTGCAACCGTGGACGCGGCTGCGCGCGACGGAAGCGGATGAAAACACCCGACTGGCGGTGACGCAGCCGCACGAAGTGCTCAATCCAGTGAGCGGCATCAAACCGGGCGCGAGCGTCCTGGCGACAGTTTCCGATCCGTCGGGCAAAACTTATCCGGCGCTGGCGGCGCAGCGATTCGGCCTGGGCCGCACGGCGGCGCTGATGGTCGGCGACTTGTGGCGCTGGCAGCTTGCGCGACGAAACGATGCAAAAAGATCTGGCCAAAAGCTGGCGGCAACTGGTCCGCTGGCTGGTTTCCGATGTGCCGGCGAACATTGCCGTGTCCGCCGAACCCGCCGTGGACGGCGATCCGGCGGAAGTCCGCCTGACCGTGAAGGCGCATGACGAGGAATTCAAACCGCTGGACGACGCGACGGTTCAATTTACTGTGCGTCCGGTCCGGACGATGTCATCAACCGGCGGAAACGGCGCGGGGAACGCGGCTGATACAAATTTTGTCCAGCTCGTCGGCGGAGCCGTCCGCCGACCATCCGGGAACTTATGAAGCCACTTACCTTGCGCGCGAAACCGGCGCGTATTCCGTGGAGGCGGTGGTGACGCAACCGGATGGAAAAGTGGCGGGCCGCGCGGCGGCAGGCTGGACGTCCGATCCGGCGGCGGCGGAATTCCGGTCCTGAAACCGAACCGCGCGTTGCTGGAAACCATTGCCAAAAAAACGGGCGGCGAAGATGGTGCGGCTGGAGGACCTGGACAAATTTGTCCGCAATCTTCCCGAACACCGCGCGCCGATCACGGAAACGTGGAGTGAACCGCTGTGGCACAAGCCGGCGGTGTTTCTGCTGGTGCTGGCGTGCTTTGTGGCGGAGTGGGGCATCCGCCGCTGGAAAGGACTGCCGTGAGGAAAAGGGAACATCGAACATCCAACATCGAACATCCAACATCGAACGGTTGGCGATGCAGGCGCACTGGATGTTGGATGTTGGTTTTCGTTTTATTATTGTTGACGTCAACTTCGTCACGCGCCCAAACCAACGACCAGCGCACGCTCGTGCTGGTCGTCGGCGCGGCGGGCGAACCCGAATACGGCGAACAATTTTCCGCCTGGGCGGAACTTGTGGAAACAGGCGGCGGTCAAAGGCGGACTGCAAACCATCGTCATCGGCGAGGAGACGAACAATCCGGAAAATGATCGCGCGCGGTTGCTCGACATGTTGACGAACGAAGCGGCAAAACCGGCCGGCGAATTGTGGCTGGTGTTCATCGGCCACGGCACGTTTGACGGGCGCACGGCGAAATTCAACCTGCGCGGCCCGGACATTTCCGCGAACGAACTCGCGGCGGCTTTGAAACCCTGCCGGCGTCCGCTGGCGGTGATTGATTGCGCCGAATCCAGCGGCCCGTTCATTAACGCGTTGTCGGCTCCGGGCCGGGTGATCATCACCGCCACGCGCAGCGGCAACGAAATTAACGCGACGCGGTTCGGCGGTTATCTTGCCAAAGCGATTGCCGATCCGGCGGCGGATTTGGACAAAGACGGCCAGACTTCGTTGTTGGAGGCATTTCTGTTTGCCTCGCGGCAGGTGGCGCAATTTTACAAGGAGGCCGGGCGGCTGGCGACGGAACACGCCTTGCTCGATGACAACGGCGACGGACTCGGAACGCCGGCGGATTGGTTCCGCGGCGTGCGCGCCGTCAAGACAGCGGCCGACGGCAAATCGGTGGACGGCGTGCGGGCGAATCAGCTTCATCTTGTCCGCAGCGATTCGGAAAAGAAACTGTCGCCGGAATCCCGCGCGCACCGCGACGAACTGGAGAAACAGTTAAGCGATTTGCACGCGCGCAAGGACGTCATGGAGGAAAATGAGTATTACCGCCAGGCGGAACAGATTCTCTTGGAAATCGCGAAGCTCTACCAGGAGCCTTAACGCAACGATGCGGTTATTTCGACCCGGTCTGCGAAACGGGTTTCACGGAAAGTATCTTGAACAATGCCGGGTCATACTCCTCCAGACCCGTGATTCCGTAGAGGTGGTTCGCGGAAATCCACGGCAGCCAGAACCGGTGTCCGCTGCTGCCGCGCCCGCCACCGCCCGGCCCCATGCGCCAGCCCTCCTGCTGCCAGCCGATGCCGCGCATGTCGTATTGGCGTCCGGGAAGCGCGACCATGGATTTGGTGTCGTGCAACAGAACGCGCGCCACGTCGAGGTAGTGCGGATCCTTCGTGAGGTTGTATAGCTTTGCGTAGGAGGGCACGGCCCAATCGAGGTATTCATCCACGCTGCCGGAGTTCATTGCCGTTATCCCCTGAAATCCGAGTGCCGGCGCGCTTTTCTTCCAGTTAAGTTGCGCGTCGTCTGCATCCAACGGCATGGGCACTTGCCAAATCCAAATCCAGCTTTCGGCGAAAGTCGCCGCGGTCTGGGCGCGGTCAAGCCATTTGGAGTCCTTGGTTGAGTCGTAAAGGCTCAAGAAAGCTTCCATGCTCAACATGCCGGCCTCTTTGTCGGTGATGTTCGGGTTGTCGCTTGCGCCGCCGACGAAAAATCCGCGCGTTCCGAAATTTGTCCAGACGTATTCAGCCGCGCGAATGGCTGCCTCCTTGAATTTCGGGTCGCCCGTTTCTTCGGACATGATGACCAGTAGTGGCACGGGGCAATAGCTCGATGTTCCCGTCGGTTCTGCAATCTCATTGCTGCCGGCCACCCACCGGCGTGGGAACGATCCATCCGCCCTCTGCTGGAGGATCAGCCAATCCACGTATTGCTTCACCCAATTGAACCATTCCGGATGTTCCCGGCCCTGCGCCTTTTCGCGCCGGTAGGCCCGCATCAAGACGCGCATGTCTTCGGTCGCGTTTCGCAGCCAGGGAGCGACCCACTCCTGGTGGTCGCCCGTCCAGGGTTTTCCGGTGGCAAGGTCAAAACCTGTGCCCTGAAGCGGGACCGTTGAGAGGGCTTGGATCAGTGACGAGATAATTGCCAGGCCGGTCTGGCGCATCTTTTGACCGCGCTCGGTCTTGTCGCGATCACCTTCGCGCAGCAACTGGTCGGCGCATTCGATGTCCTTGCCGACAAATCCCATCGCCACCATGGTGTAATTCCATTGGACCTGGTTCGTCTCGATGGTTGAAATGACGAACGGCATCGCGGTGCGCCCGTCAATGGTGTTGGCCTGGGCCTCAAGGTGGTCAATCAAAACGCGGCGCATCTGCTCGACGTCAATGTAGTGGACGGGCGGGTTCAGCGTGTTCCACGCCCAGCGCCAGGAGTTTCGGGTGAAATCCCGGAATGATTCATTTTGCCCGAAGCGGAAGCTGACTTGATAGCTATGGGCCACGCCCGGCTCAATTGGGTGATAGCGACGTATCCACCGCCGTCCCGAAGGCGCTCCGCGGCCACCCAGGGAATCACTCGTGCCGGGAAACGTGAAGCTGAACACCATCGGGCCGTTGGTTGTTTGCGAAACCCCGAGCGCGCCGAATTGCAGCCGGGAATCAATTATGACAGGCTTGGCGAGTCGGGTCTCTTCTTCCGTTGTGTCGCCGCGCGGCGCGGGATCCAGCATGGTCACAGAGGCGCCATTGCTGAAGCAGATCCCGAACATGGGTGCGGGGAGAATATCCTCGCGCAAGATCAATCGCCGGGCCGCGTAATTCAGGGTGCCGCCGGCTGAACCAGCGCCATCATAGGTGGGGTCGCCATACAACGCGCCCGGAACCAGGAAGTTCACGTTGGTCCATTGGACGGGAACAGCAGGTGTGAACATGAAGACGACCGACGAGTCAAATCCACCCGGCGCGTTCCCCGTGACTCCAACCTTCCGGCTTACCGAAAGCACTGTGCCGGTCAGGCTCCAGTGATCTTGCACATGAAAGACGACATTGCTGCCGAAGGCGATTTCAGCTTGGGCATCAACTCCTGCCGCCGATTTCTGCACCGTCTGGTATCCGGCCGCAAGCTGGCGAATGTCCTCTTCTGCGCGGAAAACCTCCAGCGCCGCAGGTCGTGGCTGATAGACGGTTGTCGCCGTGCTTCCGATTGCAATGCCCCAACCGGTTACCATGGAGCGGACGAACGAAACCGTCGCGCCGGTATCCAGGCGCCCAAGCTCCAGAACCATTGGCGTGTTCTGTTGTGCGGATTGCGCGAACAAGGCCGGTCCGGCTACGCAAAGCCCAAGCATCACGCAATTGCCGAAGATCAATTTATGCCACCGTTTTTGCGTCCGCGTGCGCCGGGCATTGCAGGGAGGATGGAGAACAGGTTTAGGGGCGTTGCTGTGCATGGCGTGATACTGGCAGAGCGCCGTTCGGGGTGTCAACCGGCACTTGTTGCCCGTCAAAAGCGCGGCGTAACTTGGAGTTGTGCTGTGGAAATCGTCTGGTCAACAACTGACTACGGCCAAAAAACGTCAATGAATTGGCAAGAATTGCCAAGCACTTCCGGGTCGCGGTCGGGTAGTATCCAGTCATGTCTGCCCAATCTGACCAGCAATTTTCCCTCACCAATCGCCGTGCATTTCTGAAAGCCGGACTCATCACGGGCGCCGGCGCGTTGTTTGCGGCGCGTTTTGCCCGGGCCGCTGAATCCAATGCCGTGCCGGTGGCACCAGAAACCCCGCCGCCACCGGCCGCCCCTTCCGCGGCGCCGAGCAAGGTCGCGCTGACCAATGGCGACAATCGCACCGACAACATCTTCCGGGCCTTGAAGTCGCTGGAGGCGGAGATCGCCCAATCCATCGGCAATCGCCGCGTCGTCCTCAAGCCCAACAACGTTTCTCCGACCAACCAGCTTGCCGCCACGCACGCCGATGCCCTGACCGGCATTCTGGAATTTCTCAAATCCATCGGAAAGCTCGACAACGCCATCATTGCCGAATCCGCCGCCTTCGCCTCCACGATGCAGGGCTTTGATAACTTTGGCTACACGAAGCTGGCGGACAAATACAACGTCAAGCTGGTGGATTTGGACAAGGAGAAATTCCAGACGGTCATGGTGTTCAACCAGGGCGACGCCAAGCCGCGTCCGATCCGGGTGTCAAGCATCCTGGCGAATCAGGAGGACAATTTCATCATTTCAGCGTGCATGCTCAAGACCCACGACCAGGCCGTCGCCACGATGTCCATCAAGAACATCGTTGTTGGCGCGCCGTTGAAGCTCCCGAATCCCAACGCGGGCGGCGGACGCGGCGGACGCACCGTGAGCGACAAGCCGACGATCCACGGCGGGGGCGCGCGCGGTATCAACATCAATCTGGCGCTGCTCGCGCCGCTGTTGCACCCGTCGCTCGCCGTCATTGACGGGTTTCAAGGCATGCAAGGCAACGGGCCGATTGATGGCACCCCCGTGGATCACCGCGTCTGCGTCGTCAGCAGCGATTACCTTGCCGCCGACACCGTTGGCGCCAGCCTGATGGGCATTGACCCGGCCGACATCGGCTACCTGACTTACCTGTCCGCCGCCAAGATGGGCGAGTCCGACTTGAGCAAGATGGAAATCATCGGCGAACCCGTCGCCAAGCTCGCGAAGAAATACGAATTGGCCAAGACCATCCAGAATCAACTCAAGTGGAAGGATCCGGCGCGAGTAACGGCGACGTCGTAAATCTCCAAAAGCCCGTGTGGCTGGTGAATTGATTTACTTCTTGGCGAGCACTTCGTTCGTGCTGCCGCGCCGGTAGCCCTGCAAATCCAGCGTCACGTGCGCGTAGCCGATTTTCTTCAACTCCTCGGCCACCACGGCCAGCTTGCCGTTCGCCAGCAACCCCGGAATTTCCGCCGGCGCCAGTTCGATCCGCGCCAGGCTTTGCTTCTGTAATTCGTGGTGCCGCACGCGGATGTCACGGAAGCCGAGGTCGTGAAGAACGTATTCCGCCCGCTCGATCATCCGCAATTTTTCCGGCGAAACCATTCTCGCCGTAGGGAACGCGGGAGCTAAGGCACGCCATCTGCGGCTTGTCCGCCGTAGGCAGGCCGAGTTGCGCGGACAGTTCGCGGATTTCCGCCTTGGTCAGGCCAACTTCTTTGAGCGGCGCGCGCACTTGAAACTCCGCCGCCGCCTTCGCGCCGGGCCGGAAATCGCCGATGTCGCTGGCATTCTCGCCGTAGGCGATCACCGCGAAATTCTCCGCTTTCGCCAGCGGCGCCAATTCCTCGAACAGCTCGTGCTTGCAGAAATAGCAGCGGTTTGCGGGATTCGCCATATAATTCTCATTGGCAAATTCCTGCGTTTGGATGACGCGGACGGGGAATTTGAATTTCGCTCCGAGGTCGAGCGCCTCCTGCAATTCGCGGCGCGGCAGGCTCGGCGAATCCGCGATGACCGCCAGCGCGCGATCGCCGAGAACGTCATTGGCCACGCGGGCCAGAAACACCGAGTCCACGCCGCCGGAATACGCCACGAGACACGAGCCGTAGCTTTTCAGCAAGGCCCGCAGCTTTTCCAATTTGTTGTTCGCTTCGCTCATTTTCAAACACTGTAGGAGACGACGTAAGGAGTCGCTAACTTTTCTTTGGCTTGAGCCTCGTTACCCCGGCTCCTACGGCCTCATAAATCTTCTTCACCGGCACGCCAGCCTTGGCTGCGATCTTCCGGGCCGATTCAAACTCCGGCGCGGCCTGGACCACTTTACCATCAAGTCTGCCGATTTTCACGGTTACTTTGCCATGCGGCGTGTCGACTTCGACGAATTCCCGGCGCAACTTGCGCCGCTCGGCGATGGTCTTGCGCACGCCAAACGCCGTCGTCTCGCGCAAAATCATTTCAGCTGAACTTGTCCGCATCGGATTCCGCGCACAAAACCGTGAGCAAAACGCCGGGCCGGTTCTTCTTCATCTGGATCGGCGTGTGAAAAACGTCCAGCGCGCCCGCCGCCAGCGCCGTCTCCACGAATGCGCCGAGGATTTCGCCGGGGCAATCGTCCAGATTGGTTTCGAGCACGGCGACGCGGTCGGTTTCCCAATCGCGTAGGACAGGCGTCGGCCTGACTCTGACTGGATCCGTTGCGGGACTGTTGGACTGTCGCGACTGCCTGTTCCCAGCACCGCGCGCAAGACATTCGGGCGGGTCTTGTTTTCGCGCGTGCCGAGGCCGAAGCCGATTTTTTCGGCCACCAGATTTTCCATCGGGCCGAAACTTTCGGCAAATTCGGCCAGCAACGCCGCGCCGGTGGGCGTGACCAGTTCGTGCGGCTCCTCGCACTGGGTCAGGCGGAATCTTTCGCGCGCCGAGAATCGCCAGCGTGGCCGGCGCCGGCACCGGAAATGTTCCATGCGCGCAATCAATCCAGCCCGTGCCCTCGACCACCGGCGAGGCAATCACGCGCGGCTTGCCGAGCAGTTCGAGCGCGATGGCCGCGCCGACGATGTCCACGATGGAATCCACCGCGCCGACTTCGTGGAAATGGACTTCCGCCGGCGGCAGGCCGTGGATCTTGCCCTCCGCCTCGGCGATGCGCGCAAAGACGGCGATGGATTTTTGTTTCACCCACGCCGGAAAGCTTGCTGCGCGAGATGAGCCGCTTGATTTCGGCGAAATTGCGCTGGTCCTCATGCGAATGCTCATGCGCATGGTCGTGTTCATGCTGATGCCCGTGATCATGGCTGTGATCATGCCCGTGATGGTGGTCGTGGTCGTGCGCGAGGTGGACATCGAACTTGACGCCGGCAATGGCGGACTTTTGCTGGCGCGAAACGTGAAGATGATAGCCGTCGAGCTTGAGTTTCTTCAGTTCGCGCTCCAGCTTTTTGGCGTCCACGCCAAGATCAATCAAAGCGGCGATGAACATGTCGCCGGCGATGCCGCTGATGAGGTCGAGATAAAGCGTTTTCATTGCTGCGAAACCAGCGCGTTGATTTGGCTGCCGCGTAACCGGCGCCGAAGCCGTTGTCAATGTTCACCACCGTCACGCCGCTGGCGCAACTGTTGAGCATGGCCAGCAGCGCGGCGATGCCGCCAAAACTCGCGCCGTAACCGACGCTCGTCGGCACGGCGATGACCGGTTTGGCCACCAGCCCCGCCACGACGCTCGGCAGCGCGCCTTCCATGCCCGCGACGACGACCAGGACATTCGCGCGCTGGAGCAATTCCAGCTTCGCCAGCATCCGGTGCAGGCCCGCCACGCCGACGTCATGAATGCGCTCGACGCGGTTGCCCATGATTTCAGCGGTGACGGCGGCTTCCTCGGCCACCGGCAAATCGCTGGTGCCGGCGCAGACCACGGCGATGAATCCGGCGCGCTTGGGCAGTGGCTTTTTTTCGATGGTCACGCAGCGCGCGAGCGGATGATGGACGGCGAGCTTGAATTTTTTCTTCAGCGCGCGGACATGGTCGGCGTTGACGCGGGTGGCGAGCACCGGCTGGCCGTGTTCCGCCAGCTTGGCCGCGATTTTGACAATCTGTTCCGGCGTCTTGCCCGCGCCGAAAATGACTTCGGGGAAATTCTTCCGCAGCGCGCGGTGCGTGTCCACGCTGGCAAAGCCGAGGTCCGCCACGGGCGCGGCTTGAAATGCGCGCAGGACTTTTTCGCGCGGGATTTTTCCGGCGCGAAAATCGTCGAGCAGCCGCGTGGCGTCGGCAGGATTCATGATGGCAGAATGCCCGATGAAACGCGGGCTGTCACGCCGGAATTCCAATGGCGCGGCGGTTGGGCAATTGACAAAAAAGATTCAGCGCCGAGGACCGGCACCGAACCCGGCTAAGGCTTGCAAAGATCAGGACTCCTTTACGTTGGCCACGGGCCGGGCGGGTGCCCGGCGCTCCCATCTTTCGGTTCATTGCCGTGCGTGCGCGGCGTCAATCCGGCGAAACTCACGCGGACTTCAACAGCGTGATGGTTTTGGCGCAGTGCGGGCATAGATGACTGTCAAGACCAGGACTGACCCCTTTGCGATTTTCACACTCAATGCCGGAACTTCTCGGCAACGGCGCGGTTGGTCGTGATGGCCAGACCGAAAACGTCCCTATCTGCTGTTGAAATGGCGATCGCCACAACATTACTCAATCCAGGAGGCGCATCTACTCGATGATGAGGAGCGTCTCCCCATGCGACTATCGTGCCGTCATTCTTTAACGCCAAACCGATCCCGATTCCTACTGCAATCGCCACGACATTACTCAATACCTGCCCCTTAGTTGTAACCAATCCTTGCGAAGACCAAGGATCCCGGAAATAGTATCCCCAAGTAATCGGTGAATTTGTTTCTGGAACTCCTGTGGCTTGGCCGTTTCTGTTGTTTCCCCAACCAAAGACCGTGCCATCACGCTTGAGTGCCAGGCTGAATCCTCCCATGGATGCGATGGCCATTACGTTGCTCAAGCCATCGATCACTTTGTAATCCGCTGATGATATTCTATAAGCAATCACCCTGCGATTGGTCCATTCTGTCGGTTCCCAAGCAATCGGGATTTGACCAATTGATGTCCACTGGGCAATTGTGCCATCGCGCCTGAGCGCTACGCCTTCGCCATATTGCAGTGTATAATCGACAATATTACTCAACCCGGGCGGCACAAATACTGGGCGGTTTCTGAACTCCCTTCCCCGAGAAATTAGTCTGCCATCGGCTTTGAGTGCAACGTAATACGAGGCGGCCGCCACATTAGTCAGATCAGTCAGTTCTGGCGTTTCAGCAGCTCCCCATCCGATGCCCGTCCCGTCACTCCTTATTGCCACATTATAAGAGCCTTCCGCTGCAATATGCACCACATTACTCGCTCCTTCAGGCACAGATGTTTGGCCACCTTGATTCGGTCCCCACGCGACCACCGTGCCATCACTTTTGAGCGCAAGGCCATGATTATCCCCAGCCGCAATCGCCACGGCATTGGTCAACTCTTGACCGGCGATTGTCACAACGCTGGTCTTAAAGTTGGACGGTGCGGCAGGACCGTTGGTGTCAGCAGTATAATCGTGACTCCAAGTAATCACATAACCTGCCGGCAAACTGGCCAGAACCGGCTGGCAGACCAGCAAGAGAATCCAATATGTTGACGGTAATACTTTCATGAATGGGTCAGTCCCGAACTGTCCCTTTACCTTTACGACATTGCCAGGCACGGGCACGGCAAAATTCATTTAATGTGGCAATGGCCGGTCCGGCGGCAGCAGGAAGGATTGCCGGATGGCCGCCACGCCGGGCGTCCGCCACGGCAGCGCCTGCTCCACCGCCAGTTGCACTTGATGCCGCAGCCCGGCCAGTTGGCTGATGTCCGCTTCAATCTCCTCCAATGCCTGGGCATTCAAATTCCGCTGGCCGCTTTGGTCGTCCTTGCCGCCGCCGTAGGTTGTAATGGCGTCGCTCAATGCTTGAATCTGCGGCGCTTTGATGCCGGGCAGGGTGTCCTGCGGCGGCGCGTCGTCTTTGCCGGGGCTGATGCGGGCGAGGATGGCTTTGGACGCGGCGAGGGCTTCCTGGAAATTGTCGTTGTGCAAATCGTCGCCGACGAAATAGGCGTGGCGTTCGGCCTTTTGCGCGCCGAAGTATTTGCGGCAGGCGGCGGTTTGAATGGGCGCAATGACGGCGATGAGCGCGTCGCGGGCGGCTTTTTCCTGGTCGGTCATGGTCAGTTTGTCGGCCCGGCCGCCGGTGAGTTTTCCAATTTTCGTCTCGGTGGCATCGGCCAGCGTCGTGATTTTCGCCGGCAAGGTGATGTCGAACTCGACGCCGGCCAGGACGGCGGCATTGGCGGGCGCGACGGCGGCGGCGGCCACCTGGCGGCTGTTGGCGATTTCACCCAGATGCGCGCGGTTGATGGTTTGGCGCTGGCGACGGGTCGCGGGCGTCGGCGTGGGGGTGGGAGTTGGTGTTGGGTCGGTCATAATGGTTGGGGGTTGAGAGGTGAGGGGTTGAGTGGGAAATTGGCGATTTTTGACCAGTTTTCAGGGTTAAATTCGCAAATGGCTGTAAGGTAGCCGGTTACTGGAAATTCCCCGGCCAGAAAGATCGAAAGTTAAGCCAAAAAGATCGAAAGTTAGCGCATCAAGATCGAAAATTAAGCCGCCAAGATCGAAAGTTAAGCCGTCCGCCTCGGGATTTACGCCACCAAGATTGAATGTTAGCGCATCAAGGGCGCCGGCTGGCGCTTCAAGAATGGCGGTTAGTCGGTCAAGGCGGGCGGACGGGGCTTCAAGGACAACCGCCGGGGCGTCAACGTCGCCGGCCAAACTCGCGAGTGCGTGAGTCAATCCACCGAGGTTGCCGGTTTGGATTTTCATGGCTGAATTTGTGAAATTATTCACAAGCGCGGAAGAAATGCAAGCTATTTCGCATCCCTGCGGTGACGTGATTTCCAAGGTGGCGCGCCTCGCGCTGCGAGCCGCGTCGGGTCGCAGCGCGACCCGACCCACCAATAACACCTCGACCCGACGCACAATGCTGGCCGCGCGGCGCGTCCAGCCACACCCGTGGCGGGTGTGCCCCCCATCTTCGGAATTCGGCTTTAAGGCACGTCCTTGCCACGCGAACCTTCACGACCTATTTTCAGCGCGATGAAATATCGTCGTTTTGGCCGGACCGGATTGCCGATGCCCGTGATTTCCTGCGGCGGGATGCGCTACCAGCACAAGTGGCAGGACGTGCCGCCGCGGGAAATCCCGCGCGCCGGCCAGGAAAACCTGGAGGCGTGCATCCACCGCGCGCTCGAATTGGGCGTCACTCACATCGAAACCGCGCGGGGCTACGGCACTTCGGAAATGCAGCTCGGCGCGGTGCTGCCGAAAATCCCGCGGGACAAGATGATCGTCCAGACCAAGGTGACGCCGCGCGCCACGGCGGGGGAGTTCATCGGGACGTTCGAGACTTCGATGAAATATCTCAAGCTCGATCACGTGGATTTGCTTTCGCTGCACGGAATCAACAACCGCGAACTGTTGGAGTGGTCGCTCAAAAAGGGCGGCTGTCTCGAAGCCGCGCGCAAATTGCAGAAGGAGGGCCGCTGCCGGTTCATCGGCTTTTCCACCCACGCGACCACCGACGTCATTTTGGAGGCCGTGAACACCGGGGAATTTGATTACGTCAATTTGCACTGGTATTTCGTCAACGACCTGAACTGGCCCGCCGTGCTGGCCGCGCACAAACAGGACATGGGCGTGTTCATCATCAGTCCGAACGACAAGGGCGGCAAACTTCAGGAGCCAGGCGAGAAAATCAAGGCGTTCTCCGCAACGCTCACGCCAATGCAGTTCAACGATCTTTACTGCCTGGACCGACCGGAAGTCCACACGTTGAGCTGCGGAGCATCGCGGCCGACGGATTTTGACGAGCACGTGGCCGCGCTGGAATTCTACAACAAAATTCCTGAAACGATTGCGCCCATTGAAAAGCGCTGGCGCGCGGAGATGGTTGCCGTGCTCGGCGCGGATTGGTGCGCGCGATGGTTTGAAGGCCTGCCGAACTTCGACGACGTTCCCGGCCAGATCAACGTCACGGAAATTCTGCGCCTGTGGACTTACGCCCAACCGCTCGGATTGACCGCCTGGGCCAAGATGCGTTACAACCTGCTGGGCCAGGCCGAACACTGGTTTCCCGGCCAGAACGCGTCGAAGCTGCGCGAACACGATTTGCGCGCCGCGCTGAAGAACAGCCCTTTTGCCGGTCGCATCCCGGCTATTCTCGAAGAAGCGCACCGGATGTTCTTTGAGAAACCGGTGGAGCGCTTGAGCAAGAGCTAGTCGAAACCGCAATTACGACGGCAGATTTTCCCCCGTGGTGGTTACCGTGAGCTTGCCGTGCTTCACGCCCTTGGCGGCGATGAGTTCGTCGGCGATTTTGCGAATGACGCTGGCCTTGCCGCGCACGATGAGGACTTCCAGGCAATTGTGGTGGTCAAGGTGGACGTGAACGGTGGAGAGGATCGCGTCGTGGTGATCGTGCTGGATGTCGGTCAGGCTGGCCTGCAAATGCGGCTTGTGATGGTCATAGACGAGCGTGATGGTGCCGGCAATTTCGCCGGAATCAGTTTTCTGGCGATGCTCAATGAGGTGTGCCCGGATCATGTCCGCGACGGCGAGGGACCGGTTGTCGTAGCCTTTTTCCGCGGACATTTCGTCCAGTTGTTCGAGCAGCGTCGGCGGCAGGGAAACGCTGAAGCGCGAGGCGGTTTCTCTTTTCATGCAATCGGCTGACGTTACCAGATTCATCCTCCGCGTCAACCCGGCTGCCGGCGACAAAATCGGTGTTACGAAAGGCAAAATTCGTATGAAGATTTCGGTTGCCGGCAAGTGGCAAAGAGGCGAGACTGGATCGTTCCCGGCTCCGCAGGGTTTCCTCTGGCCGGACCCGGCGTGAATGACGGGATGGATTTAAACGGCGGATCGCGGTGATGAAATTTATGGCAGCAGGCGCTTCTTTTTCCGGTGCAATGGCCGCGCTTCGTTCGGCAGTTCCGGCCGATGTGAAGGGGCGGATCCTGGCCATGTATGCGCTGCTCATCGGCGTCAATGCCGGGGCGTGGCTCTGGGCGCTGATCGCCTTTCGTGATCATCCGGTGCTGCTGGGCACAGCCTTTCTGGCCTATGCCTTCGGCCTGCGTCACGCCGTGGATGCGGACCACATCACGGCGATTGACAGCGTGACCCGCAAGTTGATGCAGCAAGGCCAGCGTCCCGTGGCGGTGGGTTTTTGTTTTTCCCTCGGCCATTCTACCATCGTGTTCGGCTTGTCAGCCGTCATCGCCCTGACCTCCGCCGCCATCAAGTCCCATTTCGCGTCCTTTGAATCCATCGGCGGGCTGGTGGGGACGGCGGTTTCCGCCTTTTTTCTTCTGGCCATTGCCGTTGCCAACTTCTGCGTTTTCCTCGCGGTTTACCAGACTTTCCAGCGCGTCAAGCGCGGCGGCAAGTTTGTGGACGAGGACCTCAACCTCGTGCTGGCCCGGCGCGGATTTTTCGGGCGCATTTTCCGGAACACGTTTCGCCTGGT
Source organism: uncultured Verrucomicrobiae bacterium (assembly GCA_963764035.1). Lineage (GTDB taxonomy): Bacteria > Verrucomicrobiota > Verrucomicrobiia > Limisphaerales > UBA11358 > UBA11358. The sequence continues at coordinate 537,364 of CAVXQV010000013.1, read as the reverse complement.
GCAGCATAGTTGGCAGATGTATCTGGTCGGTTTTCTGTTCGGACTGGGTTTCGACACCGCCACGGAGGTGGGCCTGCTGGGCATTTCGGCGACGGAGGCCACCCGGGGATTGTCCGTCTGGACCATCCTCGTCTTTCCCACGCTCTTCATGGCCGGCATGGCGCTGATTGACACGACCGACAGCATCCTGATGCTTGGCGCGTATGGCTGGGCGTTTCTGAAACCGGTCCGCAAGCTCTATTATAACCTGACCATCACGTTTGTCTCCGTCCTGGTGGCCTTGATCGTCGGCGGCATCCAGGTCCTGGGCCTGATCAGTGAACACCTGAACTTCCACGGTGTCATCTGGGACACGATCGGCGCGCTGGACAATCATTTCGGCCTCGTCGGTTTTGCCGTCATCGGCCTGTTTGCGTTGACCTGGGGCGTTTCCGTCCTGATTTACCGCATGAACCGTTACGACGAAATCGAGGTCAACAACGATCTGGCCGGGTAACCAAGTCCGGCTGAAGGTTCTGCCGCCGCTGCCTGCGCGAAATACGACCGGAACATCGGCATCGGGCCGCGCCTTGAAGTCCCGGAAGCCGGAAGAATTCCCGAACCGTTGCCGCAAGGCATGACCCAGCCGGGGTGCCATTCCGGACGCGCCGAAGGTTTGAGAATCCAGACGCGGCGTCTGGCCGGGTTGTGGGGTTGAGAACAAATGATTGCGCTGCGGTTTCGCAGCGGACCAGCCAGGGGTTCGAGCAGTGGTATTTTATTTTGCTTTCGCCTGTTTTTAACCGCTGTATTTTGGAGTTGTGTTCCGGAATTAACTGGATGGAGGCAATGAATTCAAACGGTTACGACGTGATAATCATCGGTTGCGGTCCCGGCGGCAGCAGCGCCGCGACATACCTGGCGCGCGCCAGCAAGCGCGTGCTCGTCCTCGAAAAGGAAATCTTTCCGCGTTTCCACATCGGCGAGTCGCTGCTGCCCTGCAATCATACCCTCTTCCGGGAAATGGGCGTGCTGCCCAAATTGCAGGCGGCCGGTTTCCTGCGGAAATTCGCCGCGCGGTTTGAGCTGGGCAACGATTCCATCAGCACCGGTTTCGTCTTCCGCGACGGCCGGTTCAACCGCGAGCCGGAGGCAATCCACGTCGAACGCTCGCGCTTCGATCACGTCCTGCTCCGGCACGCCCGCGATTCGGGCGCCGACGCGCGCGAGGGTTGGACCGTCCAGCGCTTCACTTCCGCCGCCGCCGGCGTGAGCATCGAAGCCCGTGCGCCGGACAGCCAGATTCACCACTTCCGCGCCGCGTTTCTCATTGACGCCAGCGGGCGGGGCAATCTCACCGGCAATCAGGAAGGTCTGCGCGTCATCCATCCGCGCCACAAAAAGCTCGCCGTTTTCGGCCATTTCGCAAACGTTGACCTGCCACCCATCGCGCAACGCACCGAAACCATCATCGTGCGGTTGGAGGACAAATGGTTTTGGATCATTCCGCTCTCGGCGGAAAAGACCAGCGTCGGCCTGGTCATGGACAAGGATGAATTCGCCCGATCCGCCGGCACGCCGGAGGAGATTTTTCAGCGGTGGGTGGACGCCAGCGCGGCAGTAAAAAAGCGCATGACCCAGGCGCGTCTGGTCAATGCCATCCAGACCACTTCCGACTTCAGTTATTACAACCGCCGCCTCGTCGGCCCCCGGCTGCTCCGGGTCGGCGACGCCGCCGGATTTATGGACCCGATTTTTTCGGCGGGGGTTTTTCTCGCCATGTGGTCGGGCAAGCTCGCGGCCGAAACCATTGTCGCCGCCTTCCAGCGCGGCCACGCCGGCGGCCGCCAGTTTGCGAGATACGAGAAACGGGTCCGCCGCGGGCTGATGTTTTACTGGCGCGTGGTGGAAAATTATTACACCACGCCGTTTATGGAACTGTTCCTCCAGCCGCGCAACCACTACGACCTGCCGTCCGCCGTCATCGCCGTGCTGGCGGGCGAGGTGGAAGGCGGCTGGGCGTTGCGCTGGCGCGTGGAATATTTTTTCCTGCTCGTCAAGCTCCAGAAACGCTGGCCGCTGGTGCCGCGCATCAGCTTCGGGCCGCGACGCCTCCGCGAAGTAAAACCCGCCACGCCCTCCGCCAAAATTTGAAACCGAACTCGGCACTTCATTCCGCCGCATGGTTGACGCTGACGCTGGTTTGTGGCGCCGGATGCCGGACGGCCGCCCCCATCCCGCCCGCCGATTTTTCCGCGCCCGGCTGGCATTTGCAGCAGGGCCAGGCCATCTGGAAACCCGCAAACAACCGGTCCGAACTTGCCGGTGATTTGCTTCTGGCTACAAATGCAAATGGGGATTATTTCGTGCAACTCACCAAGGACCCTTTTGCGGTGGCGGCGGCGGAAAGTGTGGACGGCCAATGGCAGATTGAATTTGGCGTGGGCGAACATGCCTGGCACGGGCGGGGCGAACCTCCGGCGCGGTTCGTCTGGTTCCAATTGCCTCGCGCGTTGCTTGGGGAGAAGATCGCCGGCAACTGGCATTTTGAAATGGTGACCACCAATTCCTGGCGGCTCGAAAACAAACACACCGGCGAAACATTGGAAGGCGGATTTTTCCGATGAAATTCCGCTGGTGGTGGTTGCTGCTGCTCGTGCCGATTGCTGTCGGTGTTGCGCGGTTGCGCTTCGACGCCGAGGTGCTCGACCTGTTGCCCGCCAACGTCCGCGCGGTCGCAGGGCTGAAACTTTACCAGCAGCATTTCACCAATGCCCGCGAACTCATCGTGACCGTCCAGGCCGCCGATGCCGACAGCGCCAAGTCCGCCGCGCAGGCCATCGCGGAAAAACTGCGCGCGGAGACCAATCTGATTTCCGATGTCACGTGGCAGCCGCCGTGGCAGGAACATCCCGATCAGACCGCCGAACTCATCGCGTATCTTTGGCTGAACCAGCCGCCGGAGATTTTCAACCAGTTCGCCACCCGACTGGCCGAAACCAACCTTGCCAACGTCCTCGCCGCCACGCGAGACCAACTCGCCACCACGTTGTCGCCGATGGACCTTGCGCAGTCCGGTTACGATCCATTCGGGTTCACGCATCTGCCCGAAAAACTTGCCGGAACGGCCACCGGCTTTGGTCAAGGCGACCGGATTTTCGCGTCCGCTGACGGCATGTTCCGGATCATGTTTGTCAAGGCGCGCGGCGAATTGGCCGGTTACCGCGAATGCACGGACTGGCTCGACGTCGTAAAAAAATCCGCGAGCGCCGCGCTGCCGGCCGGCGACAAGGTTGAAATCGGCTACACCGGACGCCCGGCGTTCGTCGCGGAAATTTCCGCCAGCATGAAACGCGACATCATCCAGTCGGTCGGTGGCACGGCGGTCGCCATCGCAATTCTGTTCTGGTTGGCGCACCGCCGCTGGCGGCCGCTGCTCTGGCTGCTCACGCTCCTGGTGGTTATTCTTGCGTCCACACTGGCGCTCGGCGGATTGATTTTCGGAACGGTCAGCGTCATCAGCATGGGGTTTGCGGCAATTCTGCTTGGCCTCGCCGTGGACTATGCCGTCGTGCATTACCAGGAAGCGCTCGCGCAGCCGGAATTGTCCGTGCCCGAAATCCGCCGCGCCATCGCGCCGAGCATTTTTTGGGCGGCGGTAACCACCATCAGCGCGTTTCTGGTCCTGAACCTTGGCGGTCTGCCCGGCCTCGCGCAACTCGGCTCGCTCGTCGGCGTCGGCGTCGCGCTCTCGGCGCTCGTCATGATTTTTGCGTTTCTGCCGCCATTGTTTCCAGAGCGAATGCAACGCCGAAACAGTTTTGGACCAGCTTCAAAGCCACCCGGCACCACCGAACCGCCTAATTCGTCGCGTGTGAAATTAGTGTTTGGGGCAACCGCCATTTTGACTCTTGGCGCCGTGGCAATTCTATTTTCGGGCCTGCCCAAAATGGACGCATCGGCGAATTCGCTCCAGCCGCGCGGCAGCCAGGCCTACGCCGAGCTCGATGCCATCAAGAACAACCTGTCGCGAGGGCGTGACCCGCTCTGGCTGATCGTTGCGGGGCAAAACGAAGGCGAAGTCGCCCGCAAGCTCGACGCAATTCAGCCGGTTCTGGAAAACGCCGTCTCCAACCGGGTGCTCACCGGCTTCACCTCGCCCGGCGCTCTCTGGCCGCGGCCCGATTTTCAAAAGCGTAATCGCTTCACCGCGGAGAAACTGATTTCGGAACGCGCTGCATTCCGTTCTGCCGTGCGGGCAAACGGCTTTGCCGAAAATTCGCTGGGATTGAGCGATGGAATCCTCGGCTCCTGGCAACAGGCGGTTTCGACGACCAACATTTTCTGGCCGACCAATCCGCTGTGTTCTTGGATTTTTGAAAAACTGGCCGCGCGCGAAACTAACCAGTTTTTAGCTGCGGCGTTCGTATATCCGGCAGCGAACACGACTTCTCTCGCGTCACTCGAAACGCAATTGCCGCGCGATGGCGTCTGGCTTTCGAGCTGGGAATTGCTCGGCGGAACCGTGCTAGACGAGGTGCGGAACAATCTCTGGAAACTGCTTCTGCCGATGACCGGGTTGATCCTGCTGTCGCTGTGGCTGGCGTTCCGGCGATTGGCGGAAATACTTTCAAGCCTCGGCGTTTTGCTGTTGAGCGGCCTTTGCCTGCTCGCCGTGATGAAGATGTCCGGCTGGTCGTGGAACTTGCTCAATCTCATGGCCCTGCCGCTCATTCTCGGCACCGGCGTGGATTACAGCATTTTCATGCAGCTCGCCCTGCGACGGCACGGCGGCGACCTGCGGCTGGCGCACCGTTCGGTCGGGCGCGCGCTGCTGCTGTGCGGCGGCACGGCCATCGCCGGCTTCGGCTCGCTCGGCTTTTCCAGCAACGCCGGCATGGCCAGTCTCGGCCGCGTCTGCGCCGCCGGCATCGCCGGAAACATGCTGTTTTCAATTTTTCTGTTGCCGACGTGGTGGAAAGTTTTCTCCAATGGCGGAAATCAATTGGCAACCAGCTCAAAAACTTCCCAGCCGTCGCAATTTTATCGGGCGCACTTCTGGCAAATTGGCTTGTGGTTCACGCGCGGCCTTCCTAACCGCCTTTGCTCCGGCCTCGCCAGAATCGCCGCGGCGGTTTACTGGCGGCTCGCGCGTCATCGCCGCGAAGCCGTCATTGAGAATCTACAGCCGGTTTTTGGAAACGATAACGCCGCCGCAACGCGCGCGGTGCGTAAATTGTTCACCGAATTCGCGCTCAAGCTGGCCGATTTGTGGCGTTACGAAAGCGGTGTGGCGACTTCGGATTGGTTTGTGGACTGGACCGGCTGGGAAATATTTACCACCGCCCAAGTTCGCGGGCGCGGCGTGTTGCTCGTGACACCGCACCTCGGCAATTGGGAGCTGGGCGGCGCGTTCATGGCGCGGCACGGCATCAATCTGCTGGTGCTGACCCAGGACGAACCCGACCCGCGCCTGACCGCGATGCGCCAGGCGTCGCGCGCGCGCTGGGGGGTCGAGACCCTGGTCGTCGGCAAGGACGCCTTTGTCATCGTCGAAATCATTAAGCGGTTGCAGGCCGGCGCGACGGTGGCGCTGCTGGTGGACCGTCCACCCGCGCCGACGGCGGCGAATGTGAAATTGTTTGGCCGGGATTTCGCCGCGTCCATCGCCGCCGCTGAACTCGCGCGCGCTTCCGGCTGCGCCATCGTGCCGACGTTCATTGTGCGCGAGCCGGGCGGTTACCGCGCACAGATTTTGCCGGAAATTGTTTATGACCGCGCCGCCATCGGCAACCGCGAGTCGCGCATCGGGTTGACGCAGGAAATCCTGCGTGCGTTCGAGCCGGCCATCCGGCAGTATGCCGCGCAATGGTATCATTTCGTGCCTATCTGGCCGGAACGCAAATGACGAATGACGAAAGTCGAATGAAATCCCGCCGCTCATTCTGCCATTCGTCATTCGTCATTCGTCATCTGGCGCTTTTCATTTGGGGACTCGGGATGCTGTTTGCCGCGCCATGCCTGACCGCCGCCGACACCAACGCCGTTCTCGACGGCTGGTTTGCTGCGCAGAAAAATCTGCAGTCCTGGTCGGCGGATTTTGTGCAGACGCGGATGCTGAAAACCCTGACCCAGCCGCTGACCGCGACCGGCCACGTGGATTTTGCCATGCCGGACCAATTCCGCTGGGAAATCGGCCAGCCCGCGCGCACCATCGCTGTGGGCGGCGGCGGGCACATGTTCGTAGTATATCCGTTGCTCAAGCGGGCCGAACGCTATCCGCTGGGACAGGACGCGCCCAAACAATGGCGCGACACGATGTCCCTGCTGCAAGCCGGATTTCCGCACAGCCGGAAGGAATTCGAGACGCAATTTCAGTTGCTGTCCCTCGCGGAAACCAACGGCGTCTGGCAGCTTGCCTTGCAGCCGCGGAGCCAATCCGTGCGGCAGATGATGCCGGAGATGCGTCTCGGCGTGGCGACGAACGATTATTCACTCGCCAGCACCGAGATGATCTTCGTGGACGGCTCGCGGATGCGGAACGATTTCACCAACGCGGTGCTGAATCCGGGCCTGGACAGACAATTGTTCGACTGGCAGCCGCCGGCGGATTTCAAAATCGTCGAACCGCTTTCGCCATGACTTCCGGCGATCTGCAACGCGCTTTGAATTTCCTGCCCCACGGTGGGGAGTTCCGCTTTCTGGACCGGCTGACAAAACTGGAGCCGGGCCAAAGCGGGGCGGGGGAATACGCGGTGCGCGGCGACGAGCCGTTCCTGCGCGGCCATTTTCCCGGCCAGCCGATTTTTCCTGGTGTATTGCTCGTCGAAGCGGCTGCGCAGCTTGCGGGTGTGGTGGCGCAGAGCGACCCGAAAATCCCGCCGCTGAAAAATCTAAAGCTTACGGCACTGCGCAACGTGAAAATGTCTGGCACGGCGCGGCCGGGTGAGGTCATTCAATTGGAAGCAACCGTCTCCGGCCGTTTGGGAAACTTGGTCCAGGCGCACGCGGCGGCAACTGTCGGCGGCGAGATTGTTTTGACGGCGGAACTGACTTTGAGCGGCGAAAAATAGGTTCAACCCCAAATTCCAGATTCCCAGCGGCGGCGCCATTCGGCGCGGGAAATCTTGCCGCGTGCGTTGGCCGAAAGCGAATCCACGAAACACCAGTCGCGCGGCACCTGCCAGGCGGGCAATCGTTGCAGCAGAAATTTCTTCAGTTCCGATTCGCCGGCGCCGGCAGCGACCACGGCCACGATGGTTTCCCGGCGTGCGGCGTCCGGGCTGGGGGCGCCGAAAACGAGGCATTCGCGGACCTTTGGATTTGCCAGCAGGGCGCGCTCGATGGTTTCGGGCGGGACTTTCCGGCCGGCGATGTTGATCACATCACCCGAGCGCCCGCGCAAATACACCCGGTCGTCTTTGATCTCCGCCAAATCGCCGGTTTGAAAAACTCCGCCGCCAAGAAAATTGGATTTTTCCGGCCAATAAGTTTCTCCGACCGCCCGGCTGCGCACGACCAGGCAGCCGGCCTCGTTCACTGACAAATGCACGTTGCGCACCGGCGCGCCGGCGCAAGCGGCGTCCGTGCGCGGCGACGCGCCGGCGTCGTAGGCCATGCCGCCGCATTCGGACGAGCCGAGGAAGTTGTGGATTTTCAAACCGGTGGTTTCGAAAACGGATTGCTCCAGATTCAGCGGCAGTGTCGCGCCGGCGGAGATGGCGCGCCGCGTGTTCCGGGGAATCGCTCCGGCGTCATGCCACGCGCGCCACATCGCCGGGACTGCGGCCAGCGTGATTGACGCTTCGCCTTCCGCCGCGCGCCGCACCATTTCCGGCAACGGCGCGGGCGCGAGGATCAGCGGAATCCCGTGCAGCAGCAGCGGCAGGACGAGATTGGAAAAGCCGTAGGAATGCGCCATTGAGATGACGCCGAGGTTCGGCCAGTCAGGACGCAGGCCCATCGTGGCAACGATGTTCTCCGCGTCGGCGGCGAGTTGTTCCGCCGTGAACGCCACCAGCCGCGCCGCGCCGCCGGTCGCGGAGGTGGTCTTGAGATGGACGCAACCGGGAGTTTCAATTTTGAGATTCGAGATTTGAGATCCGGCGACGGACGGCGGCGGCTGGCCGGGTTCGCGCGGACAGGCGATTTCGTTTTCGCGCCACGCGGCCAGCAGTTCGAGGATGAATTCCGCCGAATGCCCTTGCGGAAAGACCGTGCGGGCCGGGCCGATTTGTTGTCTTTCTCCCGCTGCAAAAAGTTCTCCGAAGTTCCAGGTTCGATCTGACGCGCCGTCGCGCAGCGCGAATTCGTTTCGCCGCTCCGAGGAAATTTCCCGCCACCGTTCGTAAAGCATTGTTTGAATTTACGATTTTGGATTTATGGTTTACGATTCGTCCGGTAATTCAATGGCGCATCAATCGTAAAGCGTAAATCCCAAATGGCGACAATATTTCCACGACGATTTGAATTCGGCCGCGACACGTTTGCCTTCGCCAACGAGCTGGTTTGGGAATACCAGCCGGATGGGACGACGGGTAAAATGAACTACCGCCCCCGCGAGCCGAAGCCGGATTACGCCCACCGCTGCTTCGTGCTGACGCGCGCGGCCCGGCAATTCCTGTTTCATGCGCGATTTGATCCGGGGCAGGGCACCGCGCACGAAGCCGCCTATCGCCGGCTCGTCAGAGAAGTCGTGTCACGCAACCCGCGAAATCCGTGCGATGCCGGGAACCGGATTGTCGTGCCCGGCTATGCGAGTTTGCGTGAATTCAGCGCGGCGCGGGAAGCATTATTGAAATCGGAATGCGGCGGCGCCTGGCGCTCCTACATTTTGCGCAGCCACTGGCGAATGGTGCTTCCGATTTCCCGCGCCCATCAGGAACGAACCGCGGTTGGTCTCAACGCAGAAATCCAAAAAAGCATTTCACCGATTGTGCATCTGGTGAAATTTCCTTCGCTGACCATCAATCACGGCATGATTTTATTCGACGTGACGGAAACTGGAAAGGGTTGGGAATTTTCCGCCTACGATCCGAACGACCCGGCGCAGCCGGCGCGGCTGGATTTTGACCGGTCCGGAAAAACTTTTTCGCTGCCGCCGAACCGTTACTGGGCCGGGGGCAAATTAAATGTCATTGAGATTTGCCGGGGCTGGTGGATGTGACTCTGCGCGGACGCCAGAACAGCGGCCCGATGAACGCGATGCCGCAGAGGTCCACACCGCAAATGTAGCCGATTTTGTAGGCGTGACCGGTGTTGTGGTCATCGTAAATCTGCACCTCCCGGCCGGTGACGAGGCTCGGCAGCGACAGGGGCATGAGCGCGCCGTGCAGCAGGCCGTAGCCGAAGCCGGCGGCGCGGTCCGGCGGATATGCGAGCGGCAAAGCCCAGGCGTAAAGCCAGCCGAACACGGCGGCGACGACGGCGAGCGTCACTGCCTTGCGCAGGATCAACCGAAGGAGCGGGGGCCGCTTCGCGGCGGAGGCTTGTGTTGTGTCCATGTTTTAATTATTCGAGAGCATGATTTTTCGCGAGCGTTCCGCGCAAGCAGAATATTTCGACGCGCCGGACCGGCCGGCGGACGAAATGGCTGCGGCGTTCCGCGAACTGGACCGCGTCAACCGTTGGTTCAAGTTCAGCCACCCATTTGTCTTCGGCCTGCCACGCTGGCTGGGGAGCAAGCGTTGCGCGCGGCTGGAAATTCTCGACATCGGCGCGGGCACGGGAATGCTGGGGAAAAGATTGTCCGAGTGGGCGCGGCGGCGCGATTGGGACTGGCGTTTCACCAATCTGGACGCCAATCCCGTCGTGCTGAATTCCCAGGGCGCGGCCAGGGCCGTCACCGGCTCCGCGCTGGAACTGCCATTCGCCGACGGCAGCTTCGACCTCGTCGTGGCCTCGCAGATGACCCACCACCTCAACGACGACGAAGTGGTCCGGCACTGGCGGGAGGCCTGGCGCGTGACGCGCGACGCGGTCTTCATTTGCGACCTGCACCGCAACGCCTTTCTCTATGCGATGTTGTGGCTGACGATGCGACTCATGCGAACCAACCCGAGGTTGCGTGAAGATGGGTTGATTTCGGTAAGGCGCGGTTTCCGCCGTCCCGAATGGCGGGAACTGGCCGCGCGTGCAGAAATTCCCGATGCCAAGGTATGGCTCTATTATGGCACACGGATCGTGCTGCAAGCCCGCAAAAGTGCGCGTTGAGCCAGCCGCCAGCGGAGCCAGCGCCACGAGTCGGGCAGGGGCCGGATTTTGCTGGCGTGGTGTCCGTAAATCGTCCGGACGGGGACGAATTCAACCTTCTTTCCGGCGGCGAGAAAAGCCACGAGCATCGCCGACTCGATTTCAAAGCGATTGGCGTGGAGGGACAGATTCAAGAGGGTGTCCAGATGCGCGAGCCGGAAGCCGCATTGCGAATCCGGCAGTTCCGCGCCGGTCAGGTTTGAAATCCGCCGCGACATCCAGCGGTTCGCGCAGCGGCGCACGAGCGGCATCGCGCCGGCATTGTTCATCCGGTTGCCGACGACCAGCGCCGCGCCGCTGATTTCCGCGCGGGCAAAAAATTCCGGAATGTCCTCCGCCGCGTGCTGGCCGTCGCCGTCGAGCATCAGGACCCAATTGAAGCCACATTTCTGCGCGTGATGCCAGCCATGCCGCAGGGCCGCGCCTTTGCCGAGGTTCTTTGGCCATTGGAGAATTTCCGCCCCGGCGCGGCGGGCATTTTCCGAGGTCATGTCCGTTGAGCCGTCGTCCACCACGATGACATTCGGCAAAAACTCTTTAACTCCGGTGACAACGTCCGCCACCGCCGGCGCTTCATTGAAACAGGGGATCACCGCCGCGCATTGGCTTGGCCGGTCCATCTTCAAATCGGAAATCGGAAATCGGAAATCCAAAATGGATTAGTCCACGCTGTTCGGATGCAGGTCGGTTTTGACGATCGAACCGTCGGCGGCGGAAATGAAAATATCCCCGATGACCGCGTCGTCGTTGGGATTCTTGAGTTTGGCGGCCCAGAGTTTCACTTTCCAGACCGGGCCTTCGTCGCCGTGTCCGAGCCACAATTGCGATGCCTTCAAGGTGAGATTTCTCAAGACCGGCTGGGACCTGGCGATTTGCAGCGCCCGGTCCGAATCCGTCTTCAACTTGTCCTTGTCGAGCACCTTGTCGTCGCCGGTGATGGGTTCGAGGAGCCGGAGCGGATGGGACACGTCGAGTTTTTTTCCCGCGCCGAATTTCACCTCGACGGCCTTGAGCGTCGCGTCCGGGTCGTAATACACGACATACCAGATGTTGGGCGTCAGGCTGGCGATGGATTTTTCCGAACGGATTTGCACCACCTTGTCCTTGCTTTGGACGCCGACGTATTGGTTGCCCGACTTGGCCAATTCAAACGCCGTCGGCTCGCCGGCCCGCGCAACGCCGGCCAGCGCCAGTGCCAGCAGCGCGATGAAGAATTCCTTGCGTTTTCCTTTCATGGAGTGAATTTAACCCGATTCCGTTAGACTGCCAGAATGAAATTCACCGCGGGATTGAGAAAATTCGTGACGCCGCCCGCGTCCATCGGTTTTAATCAATGTGTGTCGGTTCAAGATTATTTTCCAACCGCAGTTGATCTGGCCGCTGTGGGTGAGGCACAAAAGGAGTTGCACCAACGGGCGGCGGAAGCGAGGCGATCGAAATTCGGCCGCCGGGTGTTTGTGCGGGCCGTCATGGAGGTGTCGAATTTCTGCCGTGAAAACTGCGCCTATTGCGGCATGCGCCGTGACAACCGCGGGTTGAAACGCTTTCGCGCGGGCCACGAGCAACTGGCCGAGCTTCTGATTCATCACCGGCCGGCGAGTGTCACCGACGTCAACATCCAGGCCGGCGAGGACCCCGTGGCCGTCCGCGACGTTGTCCTGCCGCTCATCCGGACGTTGTGCCGCGAAACGCCGCTCGGCATCAGCGTGTGTCTCGGCTCACTCCCGGCCGAACTTTACGCCGAGATGCAATCCACCGGCGCGGAAATTTACATCATCAAATTTGAAACCGCCGACGCCGCGCAATACGAGGAATTGGAGGCGCCCGGCACGCTGGCCGAGCGGTTGCGCCACATCCGCCTTCTGGCGGAAACCGGCTGGAACGTCAGCTCTGGGTTCATCGCCGGCCTCCCGGGGCAAACGCCGGAGGATCTGGCAAAGAATTTTGAACTGGCGCGCTCGCTGCCGTTGGCCGGTTGCAGCGTCAGCCCGTTCATCGTTAGTGCCGACACGCCGCTGGCCAAACGCTCGGCGGCCAATCCAGCCTGGACTTTCAATTGTGTGGCGGCGCTGCGGCTGATGCGGCCCGGCTGGGTTATACCCGCCGTCAGCGCGTTCAATCTTGCCGAAAGAGACGGCTACCGCCGCGGATTGCGCGCCGGGGCAAACCTCGTCACCATCAATCTGACGCCAGACGCGATGCGCGCCGACTACATCATTTACAAACGGGACCGCTTCATCATGACCGAGGAACGCGTGCTCGACGCGGTTTCAGCGGAAGGGCTGGAGCCGTCCCCGACCGGCCTGGCGGATTTTTACCGGCGCGAGATGGCCGAAACCGGCGCCCGGAAAAATTCCGCGGCGGCAAACCCAATTTAGGTCCGCGTGCACTTCCCGTCGCCCAAAAAATCCGAACGCGCAAACCGCGTCGTGGTCACCGGCGCGGGCATCGTCACCGCGCTGGGCTGCGGCTGGAAGATCAACGCCGACGGTTTTCGCGCGGGCAAAACCGCCTTCCGGCCGGTGACGCTGTTCGACGTCTCGCGGCAGCGCACAAAAATCGCGGCGGAAATTGACCTGCCGGAAAATCTGCCCGCCACTCGTTTGTCCGAAAAGAGCCGGCGCCGGCGCAATCGCGCCGCCCGAATGCTCCTGCTCGCTGCGCACGAAGCGTGGACGCAAAGCGGATGGCCGGCGAGGGAACATCTGCCGGTAATTCTCGGCACCACCAGCGGCGAGATGACACTCGGCCAGGAATATCTGCGACAGGCCCTCCGCGCGCCGCGGGAGTTCAAACACCAGCCGACGCGTGTCGCGTATTACCAGGTGCAGCGGCAGGGACTGGATTTGTGCGACGCGTTCGGATTTCAAGGCTCGATCACCGTTATCGTCAACGCCTGCGCCTCGGGCGCGAATGCCATCGGCCACGCCTGGGAAATGGTCCGCAACGGCCGGGCGGATAAAGCCCTGACCGGCGGTTACGACGCGCTTTGCCAGTTGACCTTCGCCGGGTTCGATTCATTGCAGGCGCTGGCGCCGTCGCCGTGCCGGCCGTTTGACGCGGACCGCAACGGTCTCTCGCTTGGCGAAGGCGCGGCGATCTTGACTTTGGAAACTTTGGATGGCGCGAAAAAACGCGGCGCGGAAATTCTCGGCGAAATCATCGGTTACGGCGCGACGACCGATGTGCATCACCTGACGCAGCCGCATCCCGAAGGCAACGCCGCGCTGGCCGCGATGCGCACCGCCTGCGCCAGCGCGAACGTGACGCCTGAACAAATTGATTATGTCAACGCCCACGGCACGGCCACGCCGCAAAACGACGCGACCGAGGCCGCCGCCATCAACCGCTGGGCCAGCGTGCGGGTGAAAACACTGCCGGTCAGCTCGACGAAGGCCAACATCGGCCACCTGCTTGGCGCGGCGGGCGCGGTCGAGGCGGTTGTCTGCCTCATGGCGTTGCGCGGCCAGTGGCTGCCGCCGGAAATCGCGCTGAACAACATTGACCCGGCGTGCCAATTCCCGGTCGTGCGCGAGCCCACGGATGAAAGAATTGAAACGGCGCTTTCCAATTCCTTCGGTTTCGGCGGGGCAAACGCATCGCTCATTTTTCGGAGATGGCAATGAAATTTACGATTTACGACTTACGATTTACGGTCGCATCGGAATTTGAAAATCGCCGGGTTTGCTGCAAATTTCGATGAACTCAAAAATTTTCGTCCACGGGCTCGGCGCGGTTTCGCCCGCCGGCTGGGGCGTTCCCGCTTTGAGTTCAGCGTTGAACACCGGCGCGCCCCTGCCGGTGCAAACTGTTTCGCGGCCGGGCTGGGAAAAGCCGCTGCATCTCCGTTCCGTGCCGCCGCCGCCCGTGCCGCCGGCATTCCTCGCCCATCCGCGGTTGCGCCGTTCCAGCACCATCACGCAAAATGCCGTCGGCGCCGCGTGCGAGGCGCTGGGTGACGACGTGAAGCGCGTGCAGTCTGGCGAATTGCGGCTGGGCATCATCGTCTGCCTCATGCCCGGCTGCGTGACTTACTCGCGTCGGTTTTACGAGGAAGTGCTGAACGACCCTGCCACGGCCAGCCCGCTGATTTTTCCCGAAACGGTTTTCAACGCGCCGGCCAGCCACCTTTCGGCCTACCTCAATTCGACGGCGATCAATTACTCGCTGGTCGGCGACAACGGCACGTTCTTGCAGGGCGTCGCGCTCGCCGCAGACTGGCTGGCAGTGCGGTCATGCCGAGGCCTGCATTGTGGCGGGCGCGGAAGAGACGGATTGGATCGCCGCGGACGCCGTGCGGCTGTTCCGGCGCGACATGATCTACAGCGGCGGCGCGGGCGCGCTTTACCTGAAAACACATCCCGGCGCGGCGGTTGAATTGGCGGCGATAACGGATTCATTTTTGTTTACCAAAGGGCAAACCCGCGCCGAAGCCGCGCGCAAAATGACGGCGCAGTTGCCCGCGGTGGCGGCGGACGAATTGCTTTGTGACAACGGAGATTTCGCTGCGGCGGGTCGCACGGGAAAGCGCCTGACGCTTAGGACGGTTCTCGGCGAATCGTTCGTCGCATCGGCGGCATGGCAATGCGTGGCCGCGTGTGATTTAATCCGCCAGAAGAAATTCGCCGCCGCAAACGTCAGCATCGTCGGCGCGAACCAGCAGGCGATTGGCGCGCGGTTTGTCGGAAATTCTATATGAGTGAGCGAATCGTTTTAATCACCGGCGCCAATGGCGTTTTGGGCCAGGCCATCGCGCGAACATTTCTAAACGAATCGCCAGACAACGCGGTCTGGCTCGGCGTCCATCGCCGCCGCGAACGCGCGGACGCCTTGGCGGCGGCAAATCCCGGCCGTTGCCGTGTCGTGGCGCTGGACGTGACCGGCGCCGGTTCCTGGAAATCAGCGGTGGCGGAAATCCTGGCGGCGCATTCGCGGCTGGACGTTCTGGTAAACAACGCCGGCACGCACGCCGACGCGCTGCTCGCGCAGATGAAGCCCGAATCGTGGCGCGAAGTGATTTCAGTGAATCTCGACGGCGTTTTCCACGGTTGCCAGGCCGTGTTGCCGCAGATGATTTCGCAGCACGGCGGGCGCATCATCAACATCGCGTCATTGAGTGCGCTGTTTTCGCCGGCGGGCCAGACGAATTATTCCGCGGCCAAGGCGGGCGTGGTTGCGCTCACGCAATCGCTGGCCAAGGAAGTGGCGCGGCTCGGCGTGACGGTGAACGCGGTTTGCCCCGGGTATCTGGAAAGCGAGATGCTCGCCGGCATGGATGACGCGGCGCGGCAGCGGGCGCTGGCGCAAATCCCGATGCGCCGGTTTGGCCAGCCGGAGGAAGTGGCCGCCGCCGTCCGATTTCTCGCTTGCACGGAGGCGGGCTATGTCACAGGCTCTGCGCTCAAAATTGACGGTGGAATTTTCTGATGAGCGACTCGACTGAACTTAAAGGGCAGATCAAACGGATGCTGGTGGAAAATCTCATGCTCAAACTCGGCCCGGAGGAAATCGGCGACGACCAGCCGCTGTTCGGCTCCGGCGGGCTGGGGCTGGATTCCGTGGACGCGCTGCAACTGGTGGTGGCGCTGGAAAAGAATTTCGGCCTCAAGATTCAGGATGCCGAACTTGCCCGCAGCATCCTGCAAAGCGTCAACTCCATCGCCGATGCCGTGGCGGCGAATTCGAAGGGACGGGGGTGACTCGCAAACTCATGGTGGCTGGGGGCGGAATCGAACCGCCGACACAAGGATTTTCAGTCCTCTGCTCTACCAACTGAGCTACCCAGCCAACGCTTGAACAAAACGGCTTTGCGGAGCCGCTTGAATCTCTCTCTGCCAACCGGCTTGCTATTGCAGGGTGAAACGTATTCTCACGCCAGACAATATGCCGTTCCAAACCAAGCCTGTCTTTTCTTCAGCTTATTCGACAAAACCACCGGCTCATCCACGAATCGCAGTTCTGGAGCAAGGAAGCCTTTCCACCACATCCGAAGCAATGGAAACCTCGAGCAAGCCGGGTTGCGTCGAGCATTCACACTACCCCAAGCCGTCGAAGCCAGGCAAGCCTTAAAGCAGAAAATTCGGAACGGAAAAGTTGTGTGCGTCACGTTCTGTAAATTGCTTCTCGGGTGATGATGCGGCCGCGGCGCAAATCGCTACTATCGCGTCAGGTTCGTGCGCCCAAATTCATGTTGGATACGACATACGTCGTATCGCTGGGGTGCCACCACTCTTGATAAACTCCCCAACTAAATTCCTGAATTACAAGTGCAACAGGCAAACCAGCATGATTTCGCAATGGCCGGTTATGGCTCGTGTCTGTCCAGCGAAAAAATTAAAGAACCAAATCAAATAACTATGAAGAAACATATCGTATCCGATGTCAAAATCACGGGTTCCGCGGCCAACCGCCGCGCGTGGAGCCGCGGGCGTTTGCTGCTTAATGCCGGTTGCTGGGCCTTGGTGGGACTGGCGCTTTGCTTCAGCGGTTGCGCCACGCGCGAGACGGCGAAGCCGACGACGCTCAAGGATGCATACAAAAAGGATTTCTATGTCGGCGTTGCCATCAACCGCACGATTGCGACCAGCACTGCGGTCCAGGCCGACAACGTCAACCGGAACATGGCACAGGTGGAAAAAGATGTTGCGCTCGTCAAGCAACAGTTCAACCAGATTTCCCCGGAGAACGATCTGAAGTGGGCGCTCATTCAGCCGGATCCCGGTCCGGATGGCTATAACTTTGGTCCAGCCGACGCCTACGTGAACTTCGGCTTGAGCAACCACATGTTTATCGTCGGACACACGCTGGTCTGGCACTCCCAGACGCCCGCCTGGGTTTTCGCAGGAACCAATATGCCGCCCGGGGTGACCAACGCGTCGGCGCCGGCGGTAGCCACCGCGACAAACGCGACGGGGACAAATGTTCTCGCCGGCGGCAGAGGCGGGCGTGGCCGGGGTTTCGGCGGCGGCGGCTTTGGCGGTGGCGGTTTCGGCCGGGGTGGACTTAGCGGACCGCGGGCGTCGCGTGAGGAGTTGTTACAACGCATGCACGACCATATCATGACCGTGGTCGGTCGCTATAAGGGCCAGATCAAGGTTTGGGATGTCGTGAACGAGGCGGTTGCCGACGGCGGAACGAACATCCTGCGGGTTTCGCCCTGGTCGCAAATCATCGGACCGGACTTCATCGCCAAGGCGTTTGAATACGCCCACGAAGCGGATCCGAAGGCGATCCTTCGTTACAACGATTACTCTTTGGAAAATCCGGCGAAGCGCCACAAGCTCATCATCCTGATCAAGTCACTTCAAGCGCAACACGTCCCGGTCATGGCCATTGGTTCACAAACTCACGTCAGCGTTTCGTCGCCGAGCTTCGAGCAGGAAGATCAGGCGCTGACGGAACTGGAGACGCTCGGCCTGCCCATCCACATCACTGAATTCGACGTTAACGGCGCGCAGGGCGGCCAGCGCAACACCGGGGCGGATGTCGCCGCCAACGCCACCACCACCCAGGGTGGCCTGGTGAGCAACGCTGACAAACGGCTCGCCGACGCCTATGCGGGTCTCTTCCGGGCATTCGTGAAACATCGCAAATATGTGAAAGTTGTCACGTTCTGGGGTGTGAACGATGGCGTTTCCTGGCGCGCTCAAGGGCGACCGCTGCTGTTCGACGCCAATGACCAGCCCAAGCCGGCATTCTACTCGGTCATGGGCGTCGCCACCGGCGAAAATCCGCCTGCAAAATAAATCCCAATCATGGCAAAGCGTTTTGACACCAGCCGCGTCGGTGATTGCCCATCCTGGCGCGGCCAATTTCGCCGCAACCAATGGCTGAAGCGATGTTCGAATTGAATTCCAAGAAGACGCCAATATTGCTGGTCGCGCTGGTTACCTTGCTGGGCTGCGGCGCCTGTGCCGGCAAGGATTCCTGTTATGATTGTCATCGCGTCATGGAAGGGATGAGTTTGAAGTTCACCAACGACATCCATTTCGCCAAGGCGATCAGTTGCGCCAATTGTCACGGCGGCGATCCCAACGAAAGCGACCAGAACATCTCGATGAACGCGAGCCGCGGCTTCAAGGTCCGGGTCACGCGCCAGGGCGTCCCGGAATTCTGCGGGAACTGCCACAGCGATACGAATGTCATGAGCAAGTATGACCCCCAATTGCCCGTGGACCAGCTTGCCCAATACAAGACGAGCGTTCACGGCAAGTCGCTGGCCGCCAGCGGCCGCCGGCGGGTGGCGGAGTGTGTGGATTGTCACAGCGTTCACAACATTCGCATGGTTGACGACCCGCTTTCCACCGCCAGTCCGCAGCTCATTTCCAAGACGTGTGCCAAGTGCCATGCGTCCACATTCGATGCTTTCGCCGCGTCGCGGCATGGCCGGTTGTTTACCACGCAGCGGCTGCCCGGCTGCACGGTCTGCCACTCGGCCCACGCCACCGAGCCGGCCACCACGGCCATGCTCACCGGTCCCACTTCGGTTTGCGCCCGCTGCCATCGGCCCGGGACTCCGCCCGCACAATTGGCGGAGGACATGGCGAAGGTTCTGGCCCGATTGGAAGTGGCCGGTCCCGGCGCGAAAGACGCCCTGGCACGGGCGCGCGTGGCGGTGCATAGCCTTGACCTCGCGGCAGTCCAGAAAGCCGCGGAACCGATTCCCCCAAACTCCGATGCGAAATGAAGTTGCGATTCCCGGGTGGAAACTGGCAGAATGTTTTCCCGTTAACCTCACACTAAAAAAACAAGGAAGATAATGAAGATTAACCGAAGAGAATTCATGGGGCGGTCGCTGGCCTTAGGGGCCGCCGCCACTCTCCCGCTCCACGCCGGCTGCGCGGAGAGTAATACGCCCATTCGCCGCGCAACCGATGTGATCGAACTGGGACCCGCCAAAATCAAAGTGTCGCGCATGGCGGTGGGCACGGGCACTTACGGCGCCGGGCACAGTTCCAACCAGGTTCGGTCGCTCGGCGTTGACGGAGTCGCGGATATGTTCTGCGCGGCTTACGACAAGGGCATTATCCTATGGGACACCGCGGATGCCTACGGCACGCATGAAGCCGTCAAGGCCGCGCTCAAGAAAGTCCCCCGCGACAAGGTGACCATCCTCACCAAGACCGACGCCTGGACGGCCGACAAGACGAAGGAGGACATTGATCGTTTTCTGAAGGAGCTGGGGACGGATTACATTGACATTCTCCTGCTCCACACGCGGATGAGTCCGACCTGGCATGAGGACGACAAGGGTTCCATGGAGGTGATGGCTGCGGCCAAAGAGAAGAAAATTCTTCGCTCGGTGGGCATCAGTTGTCACTCGGTGGAGGCGATGCAGGTGGCGTCGAAACATCCGTGGCTGGACATCTGCATGGTGCGGCTCAATCCCGCCGGCGAACGCATGGACGACACTCCCGAAGTGGTCCTGCCGATTGTCAAGCAGGCGAAAGCCAACGGCAAGGGGACCGTCGGGATCAAGGTGCTGGGCGAGGGCAGCCTCCTTGACGACCAGCACAACGAGGCGTTGCGCTACGCGCTGGCCAAGGACGCCCTCTGCGCTTTCTCCATCGGTTGCGAAAGCCTCAAGGAAGTCGAGGACAACATCGCGCGCATCGAGAAGCTGAAGATTCCCGCGTAATTTTGATTTGAAAATTCTGCCGCCAAAAGGCGCAAAATCCGCATAAGGATTTTGCGCTTTTTGTATTTCGCCGCATTGTGCATTTCAATTCCCCGGCACCTTTGTGCGAATCGAATAAAGCGATGAACGGGCGCCGATGAAAAGCGTCTTCTTGTCAGGCCCGCCAAAGGCGAGGCTGGAGGCCCGCTCCGGTGTTTCCAGCACGCCGGTCTGCTTGCCCCGCTTGTTGTAGATGAACACGTTGCCGTCGGCGATATAGACGTTGCCACTCGCGTCGGTGACAACCGAATTGCCGCCGCGGTCGGCAAACAGTTTCGCCGTGAGTTTCAAATCTTTGTCGAGGGAGGCGGCCCAGGTGCGGCAGTCGTCCTCGGAGGTCATGAAGAACTGCTGGCCCGGTTGAGCGACGGCCAGTTGGGAGCTTTGCATGATTGGCCGTCCGGTGCCGCCGGACATGAGGGCCACGTTCGAGTCGGGGGCGTAGTAGTAACCGTAAGGCTCGTTCGTGATGACGCTAATGATGGATGTGTTGCTGCCCGGACGATACCGATAGCCACGGTGCTGTATATATTCCTGCATGATGTCCATGCGATTGTGCAGGCCCACGGGAAGCAGGAGCGCCGTGCCGAGTTTTGGCGCTTCGGTTTCACTGACCGATTGCAACTGGCC
Source organism: uncultured Verrucomicrobiae bacterium (assembly GCA_963764035.1). Classification (GTDB taxonomy): domain Bacteria; phylum Verrucomicrobiota; class Verrucomicrobiia; order Limisphaerales; family UBA11358; genus UBA11358. Next base: position 516,828 of record CAVXQV010000013.1, on the reverse strand, counting down.
GCCATTGACGTCGAGGCTGTAAATACCTCCGACTTGCCGGGCACCCGGCGCGAACGCGGCGATGAGCAGCGTGGACGGCTTGACGAAACCCATGACCTGGGGCTGGAGCTGGCCGGAGGTTTCGGCCAGCACGCCGGCGTGATTGGTGGAATCGTTCCAGCGATAAATCCTGCGATTGGCGGCGTCGGTGAAGCAGATATGCCCTTTATCATCGGCCGTGAGACTGGTGGCGTTGCCGAAGCCGCCGGCCAGTTTCTCCAATTTGGCTTTTTTGGCAAACGCCGCGGGCAGCGGCAGCGGTTTGCCCTTCTTCATCGCCTTGCCGACCAACAGATGCGTGAAGTTGTTGGCGCGGACATTCACGCCGCTGCCTTCCTCCAGCACGGTGTTGTCGAACGGCAGCCGCGTCTGGCTGAAGACGTGAATGTTGTCGAAAACGATGTTGTCCGAGTTCCGGATTTGTATCGCATAAGTCTTGGGATTGACGATGCGTGACACGCGATACATGTAGGCGTTCGCGAACAGGAGGTTCTGGCAATCCTGAATGTCCAGCGAATAGGTGGCCTGGTTGCCCGCCTCCTCCTCGGTTTGCAGGCAGTGAATTTCCCAGTTCTGCACGTTGCGGAACACTACTTCGACGCGGCCATGGTGCTCGTTGGAGAGTTGATAAATCCTGCCGGGCGTGGATGTGTCCTCGACGCGCAGGCCGGTGGGGAGGCCGCCGCCTTCGATCCAGACATTGCGGATGACGCCGCCGCCGCCGTTGTTGACCAGCAGGTATGGCGCTCGCTCGCTGTTTGTGTTGCTTCCGGAGCCGCCGCGAGAACCCCTGCCGCTGGGTGCGTTCGTTGCACCGTTCGTGCCGAAGCTGCCGGGTGCTCCTCGACCTCTCCCAAAACCGCCTCCGAAACCGCCGCCACTGAAGGCAATATCATCCATGAACGATTTCTCGCCGGATTGCCAGAGTATATTAGGTGACTGCCCAACGGCACTAAAGCCCAAGCCGCTGATGATGTTCGATCCGCCATTGGGCGTGACGATTGCACTGACCGTGGTCCGCGTGCAGTGCAGGCCGATCAGCACGGTGTCGGGCTTGAGCATCAGGAGGGCGTTCGTGCGGTAAGTGCCCGTGGGGAAATAAAGCACGCGATGCTCGTTGATGGCGGCGTGCAAATCGGTGCCGTTGGTCACGGTGAACCACTGATCCATCGGCGGCAGTGGCGGAATGTCGGACGGAACGATGGGAGCGGGCGCACGCAGCGCGTGTTCTTTGTGCCGGGTGACAATGCCGGCCTCGCGCCCGTCCGGCCCGATTTCCAGTCCGGCGGAGAGGCGATCCACGACGTAGAACTTGCCGGGCGCCTTGAGTTTCTTCAGGGCGTTGCCGAGGAACTGGGGCACGTCGGCACAGGCTGTGTTCACCAGCGTAACCTCATGCTTGAAGTTATTTGCGTCGCCGAACTTGATGCCGGCCTTGGAAATTTCCTCGAAGCGCAGGTCGCGGCCAAAGATCTGGTCGGTTTCGCCGTCGGGAATTTCAATGGCCACGGGCATGTGCGAGAAGTTGCATCGGATCAACGAGAAGCCGACGTCCTGTGTGCGAATGCCCGCGACCGTCTGATTCTCGAAAATGGAATCCATCAGGAGGAATTGCCAGTTCGGGCTGGTGCGCGTGGAGATGATGCCATACTTGCCGCCGGTGATGCGCAGGTCGCTGGCTTGGTTGCCGATGTCTTCCAGCGCGGCGAGCGCCGAGCCAAGTTTGAAGTTCATGTGGCTAAGGTAGCTGTGTTGGGCGATGTGGAAGCGCACGCAGACCGCGCTGGGGTTGCCGTCGCCGACTTCAAAATCTATGTTGCCCATCGCGCTGTTGAAATCGTTCTCGCTGGCGTCAACGATCGTGCCATCGGCCTCCTGGCTCGCGGCGAAGTGGACCATGTATTTGCCGTCGCCGAAGGGATAACCGCGACCGGGTTCCTGAAAGCCGGGTGTGTTCGGCGCCAGCACAAAGACCGGGCGGTTCTTGCCATAACCAAACACGCGCGTGCCCGTCGTAACATAGAGGGTCTTGGTGAGGCGATAACGCCCTTCGGGGATGAACACAATGACCCCGCGGCCCTGGTTCATTGCCTTCTGGAGGGCATCCGTATCATCGGCAATGCCGTCGCCGCGGGCGCCGAACGCATCTTTGGTAAAATCCACCGCGCGCGGATCGTCGGGTCGTTGGGTAAAGATGGACTGCGCGCGAACCGGTCCGCCGCCGATGGTGATGAGGAGTGCGATGGCCAATGCGCCGGCGCGGACAATTTTGAAGGACGCGGGTGCGGTTCGCAAACCGCCCGAGTGTAGAGATGTCATATTGCTGTGGTTCAAAGGATGCAAGCGGAATATAGCCCGGCAAGATGGAATTACGAGAAAAAGGTGGCGATACTTCCGTCAAACAAGACATCTTCGGCGGCGGGCCGGCAGTGCCGGACGACTTCCAGGATGATCTGCTTTAAGGTTCAGACGCCCGTGTTAACATCACCATATTTAGCCTTCCGATAAACAAGAAATGTGGATTGAAGGGATTCTACTATTATGAGAAAATCGAGAGCGTCGTAAAGGCCTCGCTTTTTTGCGTAAAAACCGGACAAATCCGCCATCTCATGTGGCTGTCAGGTGCGGTGACGATGGGAGCGATCAACGGTGCGGCCCAGGCGAATTCACGCATCGGAGCCGGGAGGATGCGAGGGCGGCGAACTGATGCTTGGGAAGGCAAACGATCCACAAAGCCTATGAATTATTCAACTCAAGTTACCTGCGCCCGAAACCCGTATGCTCGCTCCCGTCCGGCGGTTGGCTCCTGGCTACGTCTGCTTGCCGCCGGTCTGGCGCTGGGAATTGCGGCGGGCCTGCAGACCGCCCGCGCCGACAGCGTCATTTATCTCAATAATTTCAACAACGCATCCAACAATCTTGCCAACAACAGCGACGGCATTGGCAGCGGATTCACGTCCTACACATGGAACCATTTTTCTGGCGTCTATGTTATTGATGCGTTTGAAACCAACGCTTGGAACAGCAAGTCGGGAGGTTTCGCGGTGCTCGCCGATTCCGTAGTCGGCGACAACTATTCGTCCCTCGACACCATAAACCCCTTCAACCTCAACGGTGGCGGCACGACCTTTGAATTAAGCGGCGTCAGTTTTTCCACCAACACGCCCATACCGAATGGTGGCGGCGGCGCTTCAGGCTATGTGGATCGCCTCATTTGGGGCGTTACCACCATAGCACCGGCTGGAGCGTGGCTTTCCAATGGCCCGCCCGCGGCAATACCGACCGGTTTCTGGATCCAGTTCAACAGCGACAGCCTGGTCACCGGCACGGGGCAAGGCGGTTGGTCGGGCACGAGCACTTTGTTTTACAAGGACATCGGAACCAATGTTTACCGGTTATGCAGTTGGAAATTTGATAATTTGTTGTGGTCGAATGGCGTGTATCACTTTTCGCCGACGCTCGACGTCAAGCTCACTCTGTCCGGGACCGGTTGGGCGCTCAACATCACTGGTGACACCGCCACCAACCTGCCGGTTAATTACAGCGGAACCTACGCCGCTGGCGGCATCTTGGCCGGCGCCACCACCAATACTCCGATCAATCCCCTGTTGTTCAACGGCATTAACAAATGCTATTGGGATGGTTTCGATCAGACCGCAGTCCCCGGGATTGCCATGCAGATTGACCAGGCAAAGGTGATGCAACTAGGCACCCTCGTCGTGACCACTCCCCAGCTTTCGACGCCCGAGTATGGCTTCAACACCAACGCCGTCCTGGCGGGCGAGTCGGTGACGCTGACTTCCTCGGTGACCGATTCCGTGGGCACACCCGCGTTGCAATGGCAAATTGAAGACCTGTCCAATCCCGGCGCCTTCACCGATCTTGCGGGCGGGAGCGGCACGAATGTCAAAGTGGACACCAGCGACTTTGGCGGTTCCGTGCAAGGCATCTGCCTGGTCGCGACCGACGGCGGCCTCTCGGTCACCAGCGCCGTCGTGATGCTCACCGTCGGCCCGGCCAGCGCGCCGGTGATTGTCCAGGACACGACGCCAAGTTTTGAAAACCTCCATGTCGGGCAACCGGGATGGTTCAGCGTCGTCTTCTCGGGAAACCTGCCCATTTACTACAACTGGCAGAAAAGCCCGGACGGGTCAACGTGGACCAATATTTCCAGCTCGACAAATCCGACCGCGACAAACAATACGTTCGCCATCGCAAGCACTCAATCAACTGACGCCGGCTATTACCGGCTTTTTGCATCGAATTCAGTCGGAACCATTGCCTCAAGCCCCGCACTGGTAACCGTGATTCCAGGCGCTCCCCAATACCTCTGGTCGGCGCCCATCCCGTTTGGCGGCCTCAATTTCGAACAAATCCTGACGAATTTCCCTTCGACAAATAAAATAGCCGGGGCCATGTTCGCCACCAACGGCGGCCTGCCGCTGGTCGTCGCCACCAGCCAGGGCGGCGTCGTGTTCGGGGCGAACGGCATCAGTTGCATCGGCGTCAGTGGATTTAACGGCTACGGAACCGGCGCCGGCGCCAACCAGACCGGCAACGCCAGTTTCAACACCTGTCTGAACGATTTTGTTTACGACAACACCAACCATTACATTGTGTTGAGCAACCTCGTGGCGGGGAAGACCTACCAGGTGCAGTTGTTCGGGTTGGACGACCGGGTTGGAAAAACAGCATATCTGGCGAACTGGCAGGATCCGGCGGACACCAACGATGTCTCGCTCACCTACAAGATGGGCGACAACGTTTATTTCCTCGGGACGTTCACCGCTTCCAACACCGTGCAGGTGATCCAGCAGAATTTGGTGGATACCAACCATGACGGACTTGGCAACCTTAACTGCGTGATTTTGCGGGCAGTCGGGTGGAACCCGCCGCCTTACTTTGCCTTGGAGCCGCAAGGCAAGGGCAACTTCGTTGGAACCAACGCCACGCTGTTCGGCGCCGCCGGCGGGGATTCCTCGCTGGGCGCGATTATCTACCAGTGGATGTCCGGACCAAATGGCGGCCCTTACACCGCCCTCCCGGAAGGCAGGAAGTATAACGGAACCACGACCACGACCCTGACCATCAGCAATCTGGTGGTGGCAGACGGGAATTCTCTCTACGTTTTGGCGGCTGCAAACACGGGCGGCTCCGTGACGAGCGCCCCAACGGTCCTCGTGGTTCAACCCATACCGCCGGCCGGCTCATACGCGGCAACTGCGTTGTCGAATCATCCGGTGGCCTTGTGGATGCTCAATGAAACCAATGATCCTTCCACCGGGCTGGTGCAGGCTTACGATTACACCGGCAACGGGCATTATGCGAGATACGGGACCGCTTCGTTAAATGGGTTCAACGGTCGGCAGGGGCCGCAGCCTCCGTCTTATCCCGGATTTTATGCCGGCGAAACTGCGTTGGGAACGGTCTCCAATAATTCAAATTCGATTGTTACTCTTCCACCTCTGAATAATACAAATCTCGCCACGACCGTCGCCATGTGGATGAAACCGATTGACAATGGCGGTTTTGCCCGGGGATTGATGGGCGGCCGTATTAATACCTTTGCAGGTCAAATCTGGCAATTGGGGTATTCCGCCGGCAATGGAACGCTTGGCTACAACTGGAATGACAACAGCGGCACTTACACCTACAACTCGCATCTGGCCCCAATCGTTGGCGTCTGGAATTTCGTGGCCATGGTAATTGCCTCAAACAATGCGACGTTCTATCTGTATTACCTCAATTCCTCCGGCCAGGCGATTTTGCAAAAAGCCGTAAATCCGGTTGCGAACACCATTCCAATTACCATGGCTGGCGGAACAACTGTCATCGGTTCCGATCCTTACGACTTGGTCAACCGCGCATTCAACGGTTCCATCGCCGGAGTGGCGCTTTATAATTCAGCCCCGTCTGAAAGCCAGTTGCAGGCGATGTTCGGTGCCGGCGTCGGCGTCACGGGAACCTTCCCGCCGGCGTTCATGGGCAATCCTGCCGTCACCACCGGACCCAATGGCAGTCAATTCGTGCTGACGTGGTCTTTCGGAACATTGCTCCAAGCGACGAACGCGGCAGGTCCGTGGACGTCAAGCGGGGCCACTTCGCCTTACACGAACCTCATCAACCTGACGGCCCCGGATGTGTTCTTCAAATTGAGCAGCCCGTGAGGCAGACGCTGGCAATTACGATGCAAATCAGGAGGCGGTAGTTTTTACTCTGCCCCTCTTTTGCCGTCCTTGCGCGGTCGGAATTTCATTGCTTTTATCCCGGCGTAAGAATATCTGTCCTGCCATTCCCTATGAGCCAAACCAACACTTCCCGCTTTTCCATGAGAGCGTGCCTGCTGGCGGCGGTTTGCGCCTTGATGCTGGCGGCGGATGCGCTGGGCCAGGCCGGCGGAACGACCGAAAACCGCAAGTGGGTGGACGCCTGGGCCGTCAGTTACCTGCCCACAACCGTCAACGGAACTCCGCAAACGGTGCCGGCCTTCAGCAACCAGACGCTGCGTTTGCACCTGTTCGTCAAACTCGGCGGCACGGCCCTGCGGGTGAAGTTGAGCAACCGTTTTTCAACGCAGCCGCTGGTGATCGGCGGCGCGCACGTCGCGTTGCGGCAGGGAACACGTGGCGCGGACATCGTGCCGGAAACGGACCGCGCGCTGACGTTCGACGGAGCCAGGACGCTGAAGCTGGAGCCGGGCAGGGAAATTTGGAGCGATCCGGTGGATTTGGCGGTGAAGCAGCATGAGGATTTGACGGTCAGCCTGTTCCTGCCGGAGACGACGAAGTCGGAGGCGTTTCATCCGGTCGGCCTCAAGACGCAATATATCGTTGCCGGCGATCATTGCGGTGACGCGGCGCTCGTGTCCGCGGGACCGGGTTCGCGTAGCACGATGTATTTCTTCGTGTCGGATGTCCAGGTAATGGCGCCGGCAAATACGCGGGTGATTGTGGCCTTCGGGGATTCCATCACCGACGGCGCGGCCTCCGCCAACGACGCCAACGGTTCGTGGCCGGATGCGCTTTCCAAGCGTCTGCCGGCTCTCCCTGACGGCACGCCGGTTTGCGTGATCAATATGGGCATCGGCTCCAATCGCCTCCTGACCTCGGACGCGGCCGGCCCGGCGGGAGTCAAGCGTCTGGAAGACGACGTGCTTTCGAGACCGAACGTGACGCACCTGATTTTGATGGAAGGCATCAACGACATCAGCTATGAGCAGGTGCCGGCGGAAAAACTCATCGCGGCGTATGAGCAGATCATTGACGAAGCCCACGCCAAGGGCATCAAGGTCTTTGGCGCAACGCTGCTGCCGATTCAGAACTCGCGCAAGGACACGCCCGCCAACGAGGCCACGCGGCAGGTGGTGAACAAATGGATTCGCGAAAGCCATCGGTTCGACGCCGTGCTGGACTTTGAGAAAGTGGTTCAAGACCCGCAGAACCCCTTGCGCATCCGCAAGGATTTGACCGGTGACTATGTGCATCCCAACACGGAAGGCTACCGGCTGATGGCGGAATCGGTGCCGCTCGAGCTGTTTGCGAGGTGAAATCGTGGCGCGTCATGCAAAATCGCCGCAGGCAGGGCGCGTCGCCCCGGCGCGCCATCGCAAACCTCGTTCAAGCCACGAAACACCGAAGATGACACGAAAAAAAGACAAGGCGCCTCGCGGTGCGGGCTGTCATTTTGAAAACGCTTTTGCATTGCGGGAGGCTGCGCGCAAAAATGAACGGGCGGCCAGCAACGCGGGATTCTGTAAGTTGCAATGCCCCAATCTCCCATTTTCTTTGAAGGTTTGACGGCGACCTTCGCCAGTCACGCCGTTCCCTCTGAAGGAAACGACGACACCTTTGAACTTTTCGATGATACCTTTGAAGGAAATTGGTCAAATTTAGCCAGTTTCGCGGGGAGTGTATCAAAACCAGACAGAAAGTGTCCCACCAGTGTCACATAATGGGACAGATTCAACCTCCGCTTCATTTTGGGAGGATGATTGGGGGGCTGACGGACTTAGCCACGGATGGGCGCGGATGAACCTGACGCGGCTCAACCATGCAGTGGGCCGCGCACACTAATGCCGGGCCGTAGGAGACGAGGTAACGAGTCTTGGACCCCTCGCGATGTCCTAAATATCCAGCGGGCTGAAACGCGCCGGGTCGGAGACCGGCGCTCCGGTTCATGGGCAGGCATGGGGGATCGCGGCAATACAGCAGAAATCGCTTGCTCCATTGCAAATACGCCTCCTTCGACCACCCCGCCACGTGCCGGAACCGGCACACCTCGTGAAACTGCCCTTTCAGCCGCAACTTGGGATTGGGTAAAAACCGCCCCAGGGGACGGTCAGCCATGAATATCGGGTTGCCCATAAATCACACTGATTTTGCTTGACCCCGGCTTAACACGCGGCTAAGATTGCAGCAAGTGAAAAAATGGCGGCTCAATTTCAGCGGAGCATGCCTCTCCGCTCCATGTGCGGAGCATTCAAAAATGCCCCAGGTCAAAAGCCAAATATCCATGCCCGAATTAGGCCAAACCGCTCCCCGGACTTTTCTTTGGCAACATCCTTGACTGCAAACACATCGGCCAAAACCGGCAAAACGGCCTTGCCGTCTTAGGCCAAACCCAGCTTTGGCCGAAGATCTGTTAGGCATCGAGACCATGTCGCACTGAATCACATTCAGGATTGCCAGATGGTCGCATTGATGTAAAAGCAGTTCTGCGAGCCAGTCGCGCCGCCCAAATGAGCTTCGACTGCTAATTTTTGCGTTAAGTGTGGAGTACCGCTTAGTTCGTATTCGATGATTGCTCCATTTGAGACGTATGTTTGCTGAAGGTTATATTTATCGTCAGGCAGCAGACCGCCCACGGAGTTTGATCACGGTGCTTGGAGTCTGCGTTTATTTTTCGGCATGTTAGCATCAGGCTGGTTTACTTATTATGATTTTTGGTTGCCAAGGCACAGGCGATGGTTTAGTTGGTTCCATTGTTGCCTTGGTTTTTGGCAGCCGCCATTCTTACGGTTTCGTTCGTAATGATTTGGAAGACGACTCGGAATTATTTGACCAGAAATGAGATTGACCATAAAACCGATGCCTAACAAGTCGCGAGGCCGTGTGAAAACGTTTTGACGGGGTGGTATAGAAAGCCTGGAAGAGGGAAGTTAATTTTAGTTTTCAGGTTTTTCCAGGGAATGGTTCGGGGGAAGCTGCCCGGTGATGAGGTGAGCTACCCCGGTTTTAGGTTGGAACCAACCGCTTTTTTCGCGGGCAGGCGTTGTGCCGGGCTTTCAACCCACCGCCGCCATCAATTTCTCGAAGCTCACCAGGTTCAACACCCGTTTGAGGTTGTAGGCCAGGGTCGTCAGGCTCCATTCGCACCGCACCTTCACCAGTCCCTTGAGCAGAAAGTGCGTGTAGCCAAACCACCGTTTGATCGTCCCGAACGGATGTTCCGCCAGCGTCTTGCGCAACTTGAACTTCTCCGGCTGCGCTTTCATCCGTTCGGCCATCGCCTCCATCAAGTGTTCATTCTCCTCCCGCGTGATCGTCCGGTTGGCCTTGTTCCGCGTGCAACGGTTCTTCAACGCGCACGTCTGGCACCCGCTGGCCCGGTAGTAGCGCAACTCGCGGCCCAATTCATACGTCGCGAAGCGATAGGTCAACGGGCTTCCCGCCGGACATACATACACATCCTGTGTGGCATCATACTGGAACTGGCTCTTGCCGTAGAGTCCCCGCGCCGTGTTGGCGCTCGTGTCGGCCTTGGGAATGTAGGGTGTGATGCCCCGCTCGACGCACCGGCTCACTTCCGCCGCGTTGTAGTAACCCGCGTCGGCCACCACCTCGGCCTGTTTCAATTCCAGATTTGCTTTTGCCTCCAGCGCCACCTCGGCCAGTTGATGCAGGTCGGTCACCTCGTTGGTCACGTCGTCGGCCGCGATCAGCTTGTGTTTGGCGTCCACCGCCATCTGCGCGTTGTAACCCACGATGGTCCCGTGCGCCGTGGGCATCTTGCGCGTGTCCGGGTCGGTCACGCTGATTTGTTTCTGGTCGGCGTCCAGTTGCCCCAGCAGTTCCTTGTGCCAGTCCTGCCGCTCCTGCACGAGGGCAATCTTCTGCTCCAGTTCCTTGCGGCTCATGGCTGCCTCCACCGGTTCGGCGGCATCGGCGGTGTCCAGTTGCGCCAGATATTCCGCCAGCCGCGCATCGGCCCGGTCAATGAGTTCCTGCAACTTGGCCGCGTTGAAGTTCTGGTCCCGCGCGTTGACCGCCGCGAACTTGCTGCCGTCGATGGCCAGCAACTCCCCGCCGAACAGTTCCAGCTTCCGGCACAGCAGCGTGAACTGCCGCGCCACGGCCTGGAGCGGCTTGAGGTTGTCCTTGCGGAAGTCGGCGATGGTCTTGAAGTCGGGCGTCTGTTTGCCCGTCAGCCAGATCACCTCCACATTGCGGTGGCATTCCGCTTCCAGCGACCGCGAGGACCGCGTCCGATGCAAATAGCCATAGAGATAGAGCTTGAGCAACACCGCCGGGTCGTAAGGCGGACGCCCGGTGTCGGCGCAACGGGCCTTGGCAAAACCCAGCGCGTGCAGGTCGAGGAAGCCCACGAAGGCGTCGAGGAAGCGGACGGGGTTTTCGGCGGCGATGTAATCCTCCAGCCGTTCGGGGAAGAGCAGCGTTTGGGAGCGGTCCAGGCCGGCGCGATGTTTCATGCTTGTCAAAGACGAGCCGCAGGCGTAAAGGTTTCAACCAATGAATGAGTTTTCACACAGGCTCGCGCTGGAGCCAACGCCGACTGCCCCTTGAGTTTATGGACGCTTTGAGTTATACAACGATTATCGAGCCAGCGAAGCCACTCGCCCGTCGGCGTGGCTCAGCTCACCTCTGAGGTAATCCGTCAACAGGTTTTTAATTTTTCTTCACCGGATTTTTGAAGGGGCTTTTGCCCAGTTCCACGCGGTCGAACAAGGCCACCAGGGGGCTGCCATTTTTCCGCAGCGCGGCTTCATACCTCGGCTCGTCATAGGGCTGGCGGTCCTGCCAGCAGCGCCAGATGATCCGCTGCCATTTGAACGCCAGCGCCCGCACCGCCGTCTGGTGGGGACTGCCCTTGGTGCGCTGCTGCAAATAATACGCCGCCGCCAAACCAGCTTCTTCGCAATGTGCCCGTCGAGGATTTCCTGCACGGTCAGGGCGACGCTGACTTTGTGGCTGCGCTTGAATTTGTGTTTAACGCCCGCCCTCACCTGTATCCCCTCCCCCAGGGAGAGGATTTTGCCATCCATGCTTCGCGCAATTCGGCAGACCATCCGGCCAATCCAGCCACCCGCATTTCCAAAGACGCGGCGAACGGTTCTCCCTCTCCTTGGGGAGAGGGCCGGGGTGAGGGAGGTCGTCGCGCTCATGCCAGCTTCTTCGCCAGATGCTCTTCCAGAATTTCCTGCACGGTGAACAGCACAATGCTCTTGCCACTCCGGCGGAAAAACGCATCGGCCTCACGCATCGCATCGTCGGTATAATCGAACGACACGAAGAAGCCTTTCTCGCAATCTTCGCGCATCATCATGGCTTCAAAGGCGTCTATGTCCGGGCGACCGGCCTTGTCCTTTTGTTTTACCTGGATGGGATACCAGCGTTCTTTCAGGCCGAGTTTTCCAAGACGCGGCACATATTCCTCCCTCTCCTTGGAGGAGAAGGCCGGGGTGAGAATTTTCCGAACCCCATTTCGCGCTTTGAACCCCTGCAACCTCAAGATGCGCAAGTCGCTGATAATCAAGTTGGCGATCTTGAGGTTCATGGGGAGGACGGTTGTTCAATCCAAATTCCTTCGCCCGTCGGACGGGAGAAGGCGGTCGAAGACCGGATGAGGGTTTTAATTGGTTTTGACGCCCTCCCTCACCTAAATCCTCTCCCCCGAGGAGAGGACTTTGGCAACCATGGTTCCGGTGCTGCGGCCATCCACGCCCATGTCACCCACCTGCACCTTGTTTGGGATGCCGCCGGGGGCGATGACGGCCCAGTTCTCAAATTCAAACGGCGGGATGACGCGCAGCTTCTCCACCGTCCACGGCAGGTCGCGGACGACGAAGCCGCGTCCGGCGCGCCAGAGTGGTTCGCTTTCCGGCAGGTGCAAACGGCGCGCAGGCGTTTGGCCATGACGCACAGGCAGGGGCGAAAGATCAATGCCAGTCCCGGCGCGCGGATTTTTAATGGGGGACGGTGGATCACAAAAGAGCGAAAACTAAAGTCCCTTCACACACCGGAAGCCAACGGCAAGATTGGTGGTGTCCGGTTGGGGACCCGTCTGCGTCCAACTTTGGCGCGGCAAGAAGCTGAAATCCGCGGGCGTTGATGCGTTATTTGGCCGTTTCTTCGAGAAAGAGGATTTTGTAAACGTCAGATCTTTTGGCTGAAGCGGAATGCTTTGCGATTTCGGCCGCGTCGGTGCTGGCCCGCGCCAGTTGGAAGCGCCCGGCGCAAAGCCATTCGCCCATGCCGGTCTTCAGGCATACCGGGATGGAACCTGCCTGCGCGCAGAAGATGTCCGCCCACTCGCGGACCTGCGGGCCGTCGCCGGCAAGAACCACCAGCGGGGCCTCCGGGTTGAGTTCCAGTGTGAAGCAACCCGCCACGACCTTCCCGTCCCGATGCAGCAGGTAATACGGGACTGAACCGTCGGCTCCGGTTTCGTCCACAATCTCGCTCCAGGTGTAGCGGCGTCCTTTGATGAGTGACATGGCGTTTGGCAACGCGAGTGTGCGCCGGAACGCAGGCAGCGTCAAAATCAAATTGGGAGATTGGAGATGGCAGATGGGAAAAGCTGAAATTCTGAAAGCAGAAAGCAAAAATCGGAAATGCGTGTTCATCCGTGAAATCCGTGTCATCCGCGGTCAAAAACTTTGCGCCCCTGCGTTTTTTGCCTTGAAAAGCGTCGGCGTTTTTCGCGTATTTCGCGGTGGTATCCACGTGCTCCGCGTAATCTGCTGATTGCGACGGGAGCGGTCGTTCAATTCACTCGTTGTGCGGAATTTTGATGGTGCTGCCGCCGATGAATTCCCGGATGAGCGCATCGCGCGGATGGCGACTGCATGGTTCCGGTTAAGGACTACAAGAAGTAAACGCACGCCAATTTCAACATGCCACACAATGCCGTTGACACGGCCAACCAAATTGCCAAAGTAACCAATATGTTAAACCCTGAATCCAGAATTACAAACGGCCGCCGGCTGGCGATTGTAGCGCAGTTGCTGCTGACAACATTGCTTGCGCTACCATCCGCAGCGGGCGCCGCGGACTTGATTCCCGCCCCGGGATCGAAACTGCCACCGGCCACAAATGATATTGTGCTCACGGCAACCAATGTCACCGTGGAGCGGGTGGGGACCAACATACCGGCTTCCGCCATCGGCGAGCCGGTGGGGGGAGTGACGCTGTCGCCGCCGCGCTGGTTCGATGCCACGCCAAGCTCGGTGGCTTACGCGACGGTGGACGGCTCAATCGCGCCGAAGGATCCAAAGGGGAAACCGATCAATTTCCGCGTGCTGCTCCCGGCGAGTTGGAGCCGGCGGGCCATTCAAATGGGCGGCGGCGGCATGAATGGAATGGTGCCCATGCTGCGCGGCGATCGTCCCGGTTCCCTGACGGCGGACTTCGCGCGCTACGGCAGCGACTCCGGTCACCAGATGGGCGGGTTTGGCGGATTTGGCGGGCCGGGATTTGGGCGCGGCGGCGGTGGTGGCGGTGATGATTGGGCGCTGAATGAGGAGGCCATTCGCAATCTAGGTTACATGCAGATGAAGAAAACGCACGACGCCGCGATGGTCATCATGGAACGCGTCTATGGCGAACGTCCGCGCTTCAATTATTACATCGGCGCCTCGCAAGGCGGACGCGAAGCGTTGACGGTCGCGCAACGCTATCCGGCGGATTACGACGGCATCATCGCCGACGTTCCGATCTTGAATTTTTCCACATTGATGCTCGCGCCGGAATTGATTCGCATTCAGGAAAAGCCGCTGACCAATTGGGTCACGCACGCCAAGGTGAACGCCATCCGCGCCGAATTTCTGCGTCAGGCGGACAAGCTCGACGGCCTGGCGGACGGGGTCATCAACAACTACATGGCCGCCCGCGCGCTGTTCGACATGTCGCAGGGCGATCCCAAACGCGATCCCTGGGCGGCCTTGCGCGCGCCGGACGGCGTGGATCCGAATCCGGCTGACACCACCGCGAATGCCCGGCTGACCGATGGCCAGATCAAAACGTTGGAATTCGTTTACAGCCGCTACAAATTCGCCACGCCCTTGGCGAACGGCCTGCAGACGTTCGGCATGTGGGTGCCGAACACTGACCCGGCGGGCAGCGGGCTGATTGCCGACCGGCGGTTTCGCGGACAAGAGGGGGCCAATACGAACGCGCCCATGCACTCGCAATTGGGAATCCTCGGCGTGACCGGGTTTCTCATGCAAAATCTCTCGGCGAACCCGCTCGACTACGTTGAAGGCGGCGCGCTCAACCAGCGACGCGAGGAAATCTCCAAATGGCTCGACGCGACCGATCCCGATCTCTCCGCGTTTTACAAACGAGGCGGAAAGCTGATTGTGACCATCGGAACCGACGACACGCTGTCGTCGCCGGGTTCGCAGCTCGATTATTTCCAATCGGTGTTGGACAAGCTGGGGCGCGATGAGGTGGATGCGTTCGCCAGGTTCTACGTCATCCCGCAAGTCGGTCACGGGTTGAGCGGCCGGAGCAGCGGAACGACGGGCGATGGAAAATCAGTTCCCTCATTTGCGATTCCAAACCAGTATGACAAGACCGCATTGATCACCGCCTGGGTGGAGCGCAACGAAGCTCCAAACAAGACACTCGTTGTCGCGGCCGGCGGACGCAGCCTGCCGCTTTGTTCGTATCCGAATTATCCCCGTTACAAGGGCGGACCGCCGGAATCCGCTTCGTCCTACGAGAGCACCGCGCCTTGATTGCCGCTTGAAGGCGAAGTTGAAAATTCTCATTGCCGGCGCGGGGCCGGCCGGCTTGACGGCGGCGTTGCATTTGCAGCGCAGCGGATTTGACGTGCGTGTGTTCGAGTCGGTTCAGACCATCCGCCCGCTCGGCGTCGGGTTGAATCTGCTGCCGCACGCCATTCGCGAATTGACCATTCTTGGATTGGACCAAAAGCTGGCCGCCATTTCGATCCCGACCGCCGAGCTTTCCTATCACAACAAGTTCGGGCAATTGATCTGGCGCGAGCCGAGAGGATTGAACGCCGGCTACCGCTGGCCGCAATACTCGGTGCATCGCGGCCGGCTACAGATGCTGCTCCTGGAAGAGGCGCAGGAGCGACTCGGCAAAGACAAAATCCGCACCGGATTGCACCTCGAATCCTTTGAACAGGACGACCAGGGCGTGACCGCACGCTTCGTTGACCGCGCGACCGGCCAGCCTGCCGGGGAGGTCCGAGGCGACGTATTGATCGGAGCGGAAGGAATTCATTCCGTCGTGCGCCGCAATTATTATCCAAACGAAGGATCGCCGCCGTTCTCGGGGCGCATGTTGTGGCGCGCCGTGACCGAGGGACGGCCGTTTCTTACGGGGCGCTCGATGATCATGACCGGCCACGCGGATCGGAAATTTGTCGCCTATCCGATCTGCCCCGAGGCTGCCGCGAAGGGCAGGGCGCTGATCAATTGGGTGGCGGAACTGCGCGTGGGTGGCGACCAGGCGCCGATCCCACGGGATTGGAATCGCCGGGCGGACAAGGAACATTTTGCCCCGGCATTCAAGGGCTGGCGGTTTGACTGGCTGGATGTTCCGGCACTCATCCAAGGCGCGGAGACGGTGTATGAATTTCCGATGGTGGACCGCGACCCGGTGCCGCGGTGGAGCCACGGCCGGGTGACGCTGCTGGGCGACGCCGCGCATCCGATGTATCCGGTCGGTTCGAACGGCGCATCCCAGGGCATTCTCGACGCCGCCGCGCTGGCGGAGGCGCTCGCCAGTGAGCCGGAGCCGGTGGCCGCGCTCAAACGCTACGAAGCCGCGCGATTGGAGCCGACGGCGCGGTTGGTGCGCGCCAACCGGCAGCACGGCCCCGAAGTGATCATGCAACTGGCCGAGGACAGGGCGCCGGGCGGCTTCAAGGATGTCGCCCCGGTCTTTGCGCCGGGCGAGCTTGAAGAGATCGCCAGCCGCTACAAGGCGATTGCCGGATTTGACCGGGAAAAGCTCAACGCATTGGGCAGTGCGCCGGCGTGATGCGATGTTGAATCTTGATGGTGCCGCTCATCCGGCTCATTGTTCATTCCCTTTGCAAAGTGCCGGTTGACCCCGGACGGCGCTCTGTTAGTATGATGCCATCATGCTTGGCGAGGCTAAAACCAATTGTCTCCCGCACCTGCGCACTGTTCGGCAGGTGCGCGGGCGCCAGAAACCGGTTCCTTCCGATCTAACCACACATCAAATCCAACTGCTATGAAAATGAAACCAAGGATCCTCGTATTGGCAGGGTTGCTCCTGCTCAATGTGAACGCTTTTTCGCAAGACACAAATTTCTGGATCTTCCTGTGTTTCGGACAATCCAACATGGAAGGCTTTCCGGGAGTTCAACAACAGGACACGACAAATGTGGATAGTCGCTTCCAAGTCCTGGCAGCAGTTGATTTCACTGACAGCGGCAGATACACCGGGCCGGAGCGGAAAAAGGACAACTGGTATACCGCCATCCCGCCGCTTTGCCGGCCCGGCTGCGGTCTTTGTCCGGCGGATTATTTTGGCAGAACGCTGGTTGCCAATCTGCCCAAGAACGTCCGGGTGGGCGTTGTGAATGTGGCGGTGGCCGGCTGCAAAATTGAGTTGTTTGAGAAGACGAATTTCGAGTCCTACGCCTCAACGGCCGCCCCGTGGATGCAAAATATCATCAAGACTTACGACGGAAATCCCTATCAATATCTCGTGGACATGGGCAAATTGGCCCAGAAGGACGGTGTCATCAAAGGCATCTTGTTGCATCAGGGAGAGTCCAACTCCGGCGACAAGGAATGGCCGAACAAGGTCAAGGGCATTTATGACAATTTGCTTCAAGACCTGAACCTCAAGGCCGCGGACGTGCCCCTGCTCGCCGGCGAGCTGGTGGCCAAGGACCAAGGCGGCGCTTGCGCCGGGATGAACACGATCATTGACGATCTGCCCAAGACCATCCCCACCGCCCACGTCATCTCCGCGACGGGCTGCACCAAGGCAAACTCCCTGCATTTCAATCCCGCGGGCTACCGGCTGCTGGGAACGCGGTATGGCGAGGAGATGCTTTCGCTTCTGGGCTACCAGGCAGCCGAACCCAAATGACGGTTCGCGCTCATTTTGTTGTTCATGCCTCCGGCGTCGGTTCCCGTCTGGCGTGCCGTTTTCAGTCCGGCCTGCGACGGAAGGAACAATTTTTTTTGAACGGATCATTCTTGTGAGAAACGGAATTTTTCTGGTTGTGATATTTGCGATGCTCGCCTCCGGGCCGGGCTGGGCGCAACAGCCAGCGCCGGTCAAAACCGCAGGCGGGCTGGTGCAGGGGACGTCGGAGGACGGCCTGATGGTCTATCGGGGCATCCCGTTTGCCGCGCCGCCCGTCGGCGACCTCCGCTGGCGTGCGCCGCAACCCGCCGCGAATTGGGATGGCGTGCTGCAAGCCACCAACTTCGGGCCATCGCCCATACAAGGATCGAGAACCGGCCCGAGCATGAGCGAGGACTGTTTGTATTTGAACGTCTGGACGCCCGCCAAATCCGCGGGCGACCACATCCCGGTGCTGGTTTGGATTTACGGCGGCGGATTCAGCGCCGGCTCCACTTCCGATCACGCCTATAGCGGCGAGAAACTCGCAAAAAAGGGCGTCGTATTCGTGAGCATCAACTATCGCGTCGGACAACTCGGTTTTCTGGCGCACCCGGAATTGAGCGCCGAAACCACGAACCACGTTTCGGGCAATTACGGGCTGCTGGACATGATCGCGGGTCTGCAATGGGTGCGGAAAAATATTGCCGCGTTCGGCGGCGACCCGGACAAGGTGACAATTTTCGGCGAGTCCGCCGGCGGCATCGCCGTCAGCATGTTGTGCGCGTCGCCGCTGGCGAAAGGGCTTTTTACCGGCGCGATGTCGGAAAGCGGCGGCTCGTTCGGCCCTCCGCGGTCCTCCACCAACTTTCCGGGTGAGAACCTAAAACGCCTCGCCGATGCGGAACACGCCGGCGCAGCCTACGCCAAGAGCGCGGGCGTTTCGTCCATTGCGGAATTGCGGAAGATCACCCCCGACAAATTGCCGGCGGGCCGCAATGCCGGCTCGTCGTGGCCGATTATTGATGGCTGGGTGATTCCCGACGATCAATACAACCTCTACGCGGCGGGCAAATACAACGATACGCCGATTCTCGTCGGCTACAACTCCGACGAAGGCGCGAGCTTTTCACCGCCCAGAACTCCGGAAGATTACCTCGCCAACGTCAAAGCGCGTTACGGCAAGTTCGCCGATGATCTCATCACAGCTTATCCCGCCGGGTCCAACACCGTCGCCAAAACCGCGCGCGACCTGGCCCGCGACGCGACATTCGGCTGGCACACGTGGACTTGGGCGCGGCTTCAGGCGCAGACAGGGAAATCCAAGGTCTTCTATTATTATTTCGATCAACACCCGGTCTATTCGGAAAGTTCGCCCCGGGCCAATTACGGCTCATCCCACGGCTCGGAAGTGCCCTACGTTTTCGAGCATCTCAATACCAACAATCCGCAGATCAAACCGGCGGACTTGGATATCTCGGATGCCATGTCCACCTATTGGGTCAACTTCGCGAAACACGGCGATCCCAATGGCGAGGGCGTTCCCGCGTGGCCGGCGTTCAGCGACAGCAATCCGCAGGTGATGTATTTCAACCAGACGCCGCACGTCGGGCCGGTGCCCAGCGCCGAATCGCTCAAGGTTCTCGACTCGTATTTCGCCTGGCGGCGGACGCCGGAAGGCGAGGCATGGGCGAAATAGACCGAATCGCCTGGATTCGACAATTTCCGCGGCTTGGCGTCCGACGACTACGAACGAATACCGCCTTGGCGGCAATCTGCTTGTCCGCCGGCTCATTTTGAGCTAATCAGAAGCCACCACCCAATCTATGCATGCCGCCCTGCGTCTCTTAACTTTTTCCGGTTTGGTGCTCGGCGGTTTTGTCTGGCTTGCCGCTCAAACCGCCGGGGCAGTCCAGTTCCAGGTTTCGGATCCGGTTGAATTCAGCAAAATAATCAACACCAACGCAGTTTTCTCAACCAACACCACGATTAACTTTCAAATTGAAGGCGCGGTATGGGTTCCCGACGGCCAATTTCTCGTGTTCAGTGACATGGGCAACAACAGACTCAAGAAGCTGGATCCATCAAACAACACGCTCTCCGATTACTTCTTGCCGCCTTCCGGGGCGAAATACAACGGCAACATTCTGGACGGGCAGGAGCGGTTGATTTCCTGCGAATCCGGCGGAAGCGGATTCAAGGTGGTGATGACCACCAACGGCGTGATCGTTCCGCTGGTGACAACCTGCAACGGCCTGAAATTTATTTCGCCCAACGACGTCTGCGTCAAATCAGACGGTTCCATCTGGTTCACCGACACTGGATCCGACAGCGGCATTGCTCTGGGCACTTCCGGGTATCAACCCGGCTACTATGTGTATCGCTTTTTCGAAACCAACGGCAATGCGACTGTGTTGCCGGTGATTACAAATGGTCTTCAGAGGCCCAACGGCATCTGTTTTTCGCCGGACGAAACCAAATTGTATGTTGCCGATGACGGCATCAATTGGAACAAGGGAACCGTCATGGTGTTTAATGTCACCGGCAGCGACACGGTGACCGGCGGGAGGACAAACTGCACCGTTGGCAGCGGTTTCGTTGACGGAATGCGCTGCGACGTGGACGGACGTCTCTGGGCCACTGCCGGGGATGGCGTGGAAATGTTTGCGCCGGACGGGCACCTGATCGGAAAAATTTTGATGAATCGTCAAATCAACAACCTCTGTTTTGGCGGCCCGCAATATAAAACGCTGTTCACGGTCGGCCAGCCGAACGTCTGCTCGTTCCCGGTGTTCGTCGCCGGCGCGGTCTCAAATCGGAAACTGGCCGCTTGCGCCGACGGATGCAACCTCTGTGTTTCATGGCCCGCGCCGTCCACGGGATACAAATTGCAGACATCGGAATTCTTGGGCGCCCCGGCAACCTGGTCGGAAGTTACCAGCGCGCCGCAGGTTACAAACGATTTGAATCAAGTTGTGCTGTCCACGACGAATGCCGCGAAGTTTTACCGCCTGCGTTTAAATTAACGGCGGGCAGGCCGAAAAGGGCGCAAATTAGCCAGCCCAGCCTCCATTCGGAATGCCAAAAGGCACGCTGAAAAAGGCAAAAAATGACAAGCAAGCCCCGGGATTCCGTCTTAAACTCCAAGTGACGAAATGGCTTTTGTTTGAAACGGCCCGTGGTGTTTTGGCAGACGCCAAGAAACGACACATCATCATTTTTCTCTTATGAATTCCGCCCGCACGACCCGCCGGGATTTCCTCGGCAAATCCATCGCCACCGGCGTCGGGATCGCCGCCGGTTTGCGCGCCGCCACCTTCGGCGGGGTCGCAAAGGCGGCCTACGACTCAACCAGCATCACAGCAACGGTCGGCATTACCAAGGGACCGGATCGGGCGGACAATGCATTCCGGGCGATGCAATTGTTCAAGAATCAGATTGCCTTGGCCATCGGGAGCAAGCGCGTGGTCATCAAGCCCAATCTCGTCTGGTGGTCGGATGCCTATGCCTGCACCCGCGTGGAGCACTTGGACGGCATTCTGGAATTCCTGAAGTCCATCGGCAAACGCGACGTGATCATCGCGGAATCGTCGGCCCAGGGCGACATCATGGCCGGCTACGACGCCAAGGGCTATTTCAACCTCACCAAAAAGTATTCCGTCAAGATCATGGACCTCAACCAGGAAGGATTTGCCAACGTCCAGATTTGGAAATACGGCAATTCAAGTTACAGCGGCGCCAACCCGGTGGACACCCCGCAAACCATTCGCGTCAGCAAACTGTATTTGAACCCGGACAATTTCATTATTTCCGCCGCGCCGATGAAAACGCACAACACGATCCTCGTGACGTTGGCGACGAAGAACATCGCCATGAGCGCGCCCGTGATTGACATCGGCAACGGCGGCTCGTGGGCCCAGCCCGGCAGCCGCGGCGACAAGAGTTCGATGCACGGTCCCGCCGGCGCGCCTTCGGGGTCAGGGTCAAACTCAACTTATGACTATCAGGTGCTGAACGACAACGTTTATCAAATGGTGAAGGTGCATGGCATCCATCCGCATCTGGCCGTGACCGACGGATATCAGGGGGTTGATCATCAGGGCCCGGTTGGCGGCAGCGGCATTCTCACGCCCCAGCTCCTCGCCGTGGCTTCCTTGGATTGGCTCGCAGCGGATCGCATCGCGCTGACATTGATGGGCACGAGCGTCTATGTGGCTGCTCAACCAGACGCCGGATGGCCACAATATGCCATTTCCGGCCTGCTTGAATTACATCTGGCAGGCCAGCCAGTCGTTGCTGGCCGCCGGAAAGTCCGGCCTGGGAGAATGGGACGACAGAAAAATCCAAGTCATCGGCGACATTGGCCACATGACGGGCGATCAACTGGTGGGGAACTCGAACGTGTATCAATTCGTGCCGCATACTTTTCAGTCCAACGGTTATGAAACCGCGAACATTCGGACCACGCCGCGAAATTAACACCGGTTCAATCGCGGTGCGTCCGGCGCAACTAAATTTCAACCGATCATGAAACTGAATTTCTTCCGTTCCAACCGCGCGCTAAAAACCATTGTTGCCGTCAATCTGGGGCTGGCCATTTTTCCCGCCGTCGTGAAAGCCTTTCCGGCGCCGCAGTGGATGCAAGGCGGACACGCGGCCACAATCACCGGCGTGGCCTGCTCGCCCGACGGCGCCATGATTGCGTCTTCGAGCGAGGACGGCACCGTAAAATTGTGGTCCACGAACGGAACTCTGCTAAGGACGCTTAACACCCAGCCCTGCCCTGCCACCGCCCTTGCCTGGTCGCCGGACGGCAAGAGCATCGCCGCAGGCACTTATTACGGCGGCTACGTCTCCGGTCAAGCAGGCGCGGGATTGACCTGCGTCTGGCAATCGCCGGGCGGCTCGCGGAGCGATTGGACCGGCGCCAGCGTCAGTCTGGTGCGCTCCAGCACCAATCTTTTCGGCAAGGTCACCGCCCTGGCTTTCTCGACTGACAGCGCCAAGCTCGCTTCCGGTTGCGCCGCAGGCAGCAATTTTGTCACCTCGGTTTCGGCTGGAACATTTGTTGCAACCCGTCCGGCCTTCAACACTTCGGTGGGACCGGCGGCGGTGACGAGCGTCGCGTTTTCGTCGAGCGAGATGATGGCGTCCGGATGCGAGGACAGCACAATTCGCGTTTACGACGCGTCCTGGAATCTGCTCTGGACGTCAATCAACGCGGCCGGCGCGCATACCACCAACGTCACGGCGGTGGCCTTCTCGCCAGACGGCTCATTGCTGGCTTCGGCCAGCTTGGATCAGACCGTCAAAATCTGGTCAACTTCAACCTGGACTCTCCAACAAACTCTTACCGGACATACCGATGGTGTTACCTCCGTCGCTTTCAGCCCGAACGGACAAGAAATTGTCACCGGCTGCAAGGACGGAACGGTCAAGATTTGGAACAGGTCAAGCGGCGCCTGCCTGTTGACGATGGCCGCGCACGCGCTCGCCGTGACGGCCACTGTTTTCACGCCCGACGGCACGCGGGTGGTTTCGGGCAGCGACGACATCACCGTCCGCATTTGGTCGGCAACCACCGGATCGGCGGTTCTCACTTTGGGCGGCCAATGGGATTTCATCGGCGCTGTGGCATTTTCCCCGGACGGCACACTGTGCGCCAGCACCGGCGGCGACGGGGCGATTCAGGTGCGGAACGCCGGCGATGGCTCCCTCGTGGGCGCATGGCCGGGAAACACGAATTATGTCAGCAGTCTGGCGTTTTCACCCGACAGTGCGAGGCTCGGGTCGGGCGGTGGGCCGCTGGACCCCACCATCAAACTCTGGCGGATGAGCGATGGCGCGTTGCTGCAAACAATTCCAGCGACCACAAACGGCGTGATGGCATTGGCCTGGTCGCCGGATGGCAAAACGCTCGCGGCAGGCGGCGATTCGGTTGAGCAAAACATCACCTTCTGGTCCACCAACGGAACCCTGCAAGGGATCCTGCCCGGAACGCTCTCGTGGCATACGAACGGTGTGACGGCGCTGGCATTTTCGCCCCAAGGCAATTTGCTGGCCTCCGGCGGACGACGGCCGGGAAACATGGTCCGGATTTGGACAAACAGCACGCCGGGGAGTTGGGCGACCGGAACCGTGGTGCGAACTTACCTTAGCACGGCCACCAATAATAATGTGGAATGCGTTACCTTCTCGCCGGACGGCACTTTGGTGGGCTATGGCAGAACCTCCGTGAACGTCCTGAAAATCGGCCTTCCCAATGGCACGGACTTGACACTTGGGTCGGGCACCAATCCGGTTTTCTCCGTGGCGTTTTCTCCGGACGGCTGGGCCTGCGCCGCGACCGACCAGAACTCGATTAACATTTGGACCAACAACGGACCCTCCACCTGGGCGCTGTGCGAAACTATCACCAATGAAGCGATCCGGGCCTCGCGCCTTGCGTATTCGCCCAACGGCAATCTGCTCCTGTGCGGCCGGGAGGACGGCACGTTGACGATGTCGCCCAACGTCCGCGGCGCCTTGGGCCAGCCGAAGCTGACCTTCACTTCGTTCAAGGTGGACGCGAGCGGAACAGAGACGATCCGCGCATCGGTCCAACCCTCGACGCATTACGTGTTACAGTCATCGGCGAATCTGAAAGACTGGTCATTTCTGGCCAACGCGATGAGCCCTTCAAACGGGTTGACAATCGTCGGGCCATCCACCAGTAACGCGCCAGCCCGGTTCCATCGTGCGACGACTCCACAGTAGCAGCCACGCTCCAAACAGGTTCAGAAATCCCAGCGCCAGCAACGCGGCCTTTCAGCATTCCACCGTGCCCGTAAAAAATACCAGTTGACAGACAATTCATACAGATGTATGAATCATACAAACGTATGATTAAACAGAGCGCAGCAGCGTTTGCGGCACCGAAACAGGCGACACCCGCGACACCCGCGGCACCCATTCTTGCCGGCACCGGGGGCGGGATTCCCGGCACGGCTGAAAGGCTCTTCGCGAAATGCGGCCTGGGGGCGGCTTCATTCCGGGACATCCCGGGGGCCATTCGCATCGCGGTTTTCGCCGCGCTGATGATTGCGGTTTTCACGGGCTGCAAGCGGCCAACCGGAGCCGTCCGTTATGACACTGCGCCTGTTTCGCGTGGCAAAATCATGGCGTATGTCACGGCGAGCGGTTCGTTGAGCGCCGTGGTGAGCGTGGACGTGGGCTGCCAGGTCTCGGGCCAGATCAACAAGCTTTACGTGGATTACAATTCAACGGTGACCAATGGACAGCTGCTGGCGCAGATTGATCCCCGCAATTACGAAGCGATGGTCAAACAAGCCACCGCCCAACTGGCCAACAGCAAGGCCAATCTGGAATTGCAGGAAGCCCAAATCGCGCGCGACTCCCAGATGTTCACCAACAAGCTGATTTCCGGTTCGGACTACGACACCGCCGTCGCGACGCTGCACGAAGCCGAGGCGACGGTCGCCATCCAGCAAGGAGCGTTGGACAACGCCCAGGCCAACCTCGGTTACTGTAGAATCACCGCCCCGGTGAGCGGCATCGTGATCTCGCGCAAAGTGGACGTGGGCCAGACCGTGAACGCCGCCATGAACACGCCGGTGCTGTTCACCATTGCCCAGGACCTCTCCAAAATGAACATCACGGCCGACATTTCCGAGGCGGACATCGGCCAGGTCAAACTCGGTCAATCGGTGAATTTCAACGTGGACGCCTTTCCTGATGATGTGTTTCACGGGATGGTGTCGCAGGTGCGCAAATCGCCCACGACGACCCAGAACGTGGTCACTTACGAAACCATTGTTTCAGTGGACAACCCGGAGGAAAAACTATTTCCCGGCATGACGGCGGACATCTCCATCCTGGTTGCCGAACGCACCAACGCCCTGCAAATTTCCAACGCCGCCCTCCGCTACACGCCGCCGATCACCGCGGCCTACGAGGGAGCGCCCCCCGCAAAATTGCAGCCGGACCAGCGACTCATTTACACCGCCACCGCCGATGGCAAAAAACTCAAGCCGGTCATTGTCAAGGCCGGCATTACGGACGGCTTGAACACCGAAATTCTCGACGGATTGAACCAGGGCGACGCCGTGGTCACCGCAACACTGGGCGCGACGACCGGAGCCAGCTTCGGCCCTCCTCCGCCACAATAGCCGCGGGAATCATGCCCATGAGCAACACGCCAATGATCCAACTCCGCGACCTCGCCAAGACCTATCACACCGGCGATGTCGAGCTGAAGGCCGTGCGCAATGTCACCCTGGAAATCCAGCGGGGCGACTTTGTGGCCGTCATGGGCGCGAGCGGTTCGGGCAAATCCACGCTGATGAACATGCTGGGCTGCCTGGATCAGCCCACCAGCGGAAGTTATTTTCTGGACGGCGAGGCCGTTGCGGGCTTGAACCGCCGGCAACTGGCGCGCCTGCGGAACAAGAAACTGGGTTTCGTATTTCAGGGATTCAACCTGCTGGCCCGCACGTCCGCCTTGGAAAACGTCGAACTGCCCATGTTTTACAGCAAGCCGTTGATTCCCCTGCGCGCCACTCATCAGCGCGCCCTGAAAGCCCTGGAAACCGTCGGCCTCGCCGACCGGCGGCATCATCATTCAAGCCAGCTTTCCGGCGGCCAGCAGCAGCGCGTCGCGATCGCCCGCGCCCTGGTGAACGCCCCCGAACTCCTGCTGGCCGATGAACCGACCGGCAATCTCGACACGCGGACCAGCATTGAGATCATGGATATTTTCCAGAAGCTGAATGACAACGGCATCACCATCCTCATGGTGACGCATGAGCTGGACATCGCCGCCTATTGCAAGCGCATCATCGTCATGCGCGACGGCCAGGTGATCAGCGACACCCGGAACGAAAACCGCCGCGTCGCCCAGGAGGCGCGCGCCACGCTGGATCAGGCCGAACAAAAAGCCAAACTCGCTTGAACCATGAATCCACTGGATTACCTCCGGACAATTATTCTCCAGTCCTTGTTGACGGCGATGATCGCGTTGCGCGCGTTGCGCCGCAACAAAATGCGCTCCACGCTCACCGCGCTGGGCATCATCATTGGCGTCGCCTCGGTCGTGGCGATGGTGGCCTTGGGGAACGGCGCGCAGGCGCGCATCCAATCCCAGATTTCCTCCCTCGGCCAGAATCTGCTGACCATCTTCGCCGGCAGCCGGCGCGCCGGCGGCGTGAATTCCGGTCTCGGCAGCGCCAGCGTTCTCACGCTCACGGACGCCGACGCCATCGGCCGGGAAGTGCCGGATGTCGTGGCCGTCAGCCCGGAAGACACCACCTCGGCGCAGGCCATCGCCAACGGGCGCAACTGGTCCACCACCATCGCCGGCGAATCGCCCGAATACCTGAAAATCCGCGATTGGAAGCTCGTCGCCGGCTCGATGTTCACCGAGCGTGACATTCGCGGCGCGACCAAGGTCGCCGTCATCGGTTCCGAAACCGCGCACCAACTTTTTGGCCCGCTCAATCCCGTCGGCCAGACCGTGCGCGTCAAAAACATTCCCTTTGTGATCATCGGCCTGCTGGAGAGCAAGGGCACGGGCATGGGGGGCATGAGCCAGGACGACCGCCTCATCGTTCCCTACACCACGGCGATGCGACTTCTCACCGGCGACAAATATGTGCGTTCCATCAACGTCCAGATTTCCGGCGCGGACCGGATGGAGGCGGCGGAACAGCAAATCACCAGCCTGTTGCGGCAATGTCATCGCCTGACCGCCGGCCGCGCCGATGACTTCAACATCTTCAACCAAAAGGAAATTGCCGACACCGTGAACTCCGTGTCCACCATCATCACGTTGTTGCTGGGCGCCATCGGCGGCATTTCGCTGCTGGTGGGAGGCATCGGCATCATGAACATCATGCTGGTGAGCGTGACCGAGCGCACGCGGGAAATCGGCATCCGCATTGCCGTCGGCGCGCAACCGGGCGACATTTTGCTGCAGTTTCTCATCGAAGCCATCACGTTGAGTCTCCTGGGCGGCACGATTGGCGTGCTGCTCGGTGTTGGTGCCTCAAATCTCGTGTGCCACTTTACCAGTTTCGTCCCCATCGTTTCCGCCGGCTCCATCATCCTGGCTTTTGGCGTGAGCTGCGCCGTCGGAATTTTCTTCGGATTTTATCCCGCGCGCAAGGCGGCGCTGCTCAATCCCATTGACGCCCTCCGATACGAATGAAGACGCAACGCGAACTGAATCATTCTGCCAAAGCGATTGCGCGGCCGGAAAACGCGGATCACGCCCGGGCCGCCACCAAGGAGAAGATTCTCGCCACGGCGGAACGGCTCTTCGCCGATCGCGGACTGGAAGCCACTTCAATCCGCGACATCACCGCGGCCGCGGGGGCGAATCTTGGGGCCATCAATTATCATTTCGGCACGAAGCAGAAATTGATTGTGGCTGCGCTCAATCGGCACCTTGAACCGGTGGATCGGCAACGGCTCGCGTTGCTGGGCGAGGCCGAACGCAGGGCCGGCAAAAAATCGCCCACGGTTGAAGTCCTGCTGGAGGCGATGGTCCGGCCGGCGGTCGAAGCGAGTTTTGCCGCGGGACAAAGGAACCTTTCATTCATGCGTCTCATGGCGCGATGCCACAGCGAACCGAATCCGGAGATCGAGAAAATAATGCGGGCAAGATTTCAGAGGATGACGGGTCGGTTTGCGGCGGCCTTTGCGCGCTCGCTCCCCGGGTTGCCTCGCGAAGAATTGTTTTGGCGGCTGAATTTTGCGTTCGGCGCATTGATTCACACGTTGCTCATCTCCAGCAAGGAGGATTCACTGCCCGGCAATCTATGCAGAAAGCTGGATGCGGATGGCTTGATACACAAACTCGTCGCATTTGCCGCGGCTGGGATGCAGTCCCCGGCTTAGAAATTTCACAATTTTGCTTCATGATCCGCGTTCAAAATCTGACAAAAATGTTCGGCGATTTTGCCGCCGTGCAGGACATTTCCTTTGAAATCGCGGCGGGCGATATCGTGGCGTTTCTGGGGCCAAACGGGGCGGGCAAGACGACCACGATAAAAATGCTCACGACGTTGTTGAAGCCCACGAGCGGCCGGATTGAAATTGATGGATTCAATCCCGATGAAAATCCGAATGAAGTCCGCCGCCGCTTCGGCATTGTTTTTCAGGACCCCAGCCTGGATGACGAATTGACCGCGCAGGAAAACATGGAGATGCACGGCGCGCTTTACGGTGTTCCTCGTCGCGTTTGTTCAGAGCGAACCGAGATGCTGCTCAAACTGTTCGAGCTTTGGGACCGGCGGAAGGAGCAGGTGAAACGCTTTTCCGGCGGAATGCGGCGGCGGCTGGAGATTGCGCGCGGACTGCTCCACACCCCCAAGATTCTTTTTCTGGATGAACCGACGCTGGGGCTTGATCCGCAAACCCGCGGCCAGCTTTGGAAACAGGTGAAGAAACTCAACGAGGAGGAGCGCGTGACCGTGCTGCTGACCACGCATTACCTGGAGGAGGCCGAGCGGGTGGCGCATCGCGTCGCCGTCATTGACCACGGCCGCATCATCGCGCAGGGCACCACGCAGGAACTCAAGCAGCAGACCGGCACGGAATCGCTGGAACAAGCCTTCCTGAAACTGACCGGCTCAACCATCCGCGATGAAGAAGCTTCGCCCGCCGACCGCATGCGGCAAATGGCCCGGGCCTGGGGGCGGAGATAATTCCCATGCGGGCGATTTACATCCTCTGGCTGCGGCAATTGAAGCGTTACCTGCGCTCCCGCGCCCGAATCGTTTCCTCCCTGGCGCAGCCGCTGATTTACATGCTCGCCATGGGCTACGGTTTGAGCCCGGTTTTTAAGCAGGCCGGCATGGGCAGTTACATCCAGTTTGTCACGCCGGGATTGATCGGCATGACCATCCTGTTCACGTCCATGTTTTCCGGCATCGAACTGCTCATGGACCGGCAGTTCGGTTTTCTCAAGGAAACGCTCGTGGCGCCGGTGCCGCGCGTGTGGATCATCCTCGGCCGCATTCTGGGAGGCGCCACCATCGCCACGATTCAAGGCACGATGTTCCTGGCCGTGTGTTTTGTCGCCGGTTTTCGTTTGGACCACTGGAGCGGGCTGCCCGAGGCGTTCCTGTTCATGGCGCTGACCGCCATTTTATTCACTGCGCTCGGTTCGGCGATTGGCGCGAGCTTCCAGGACATGCAGGCGTTCCAGTTTGTGATCAGCTTCCTGATCATGCCGCTCTTTCTGCTGTCGGGCGCGATGTTTCCGCTGACGAACCTGCCGAAAGCGCTGACGGTCGCCACCAACTTGAACCCGCTCACCTACGGCGTGGACGGCCTGCGGCAATCGCTCATCGGCGCCGGCCATTTTGGGTTGGTGACGGATTTTGCCGTGCTGACGGGCTTTACCGTGCTGTTGGTGGCCTTGGGCACCCACCGGTTTTCCAAGATACAACTTTGAGCCGTTCTTCCTGCCTCGCGGATTCCAAGCAGGCTTGTGAGCACCCGCAGAGGACAGGGAACCTCTGGCTTGGCGTCGGAAACCACTCGATTCCGGCCAGCAATGACGTGTCCGCGTCTCGCACTGACGTGCCTGCCCCGCGCACTGACGTGCCTGCCTCGCGCACTGACGTGCCTGCCTCGCGCACTGACGTGCCTGCCTCGCGCACTGACGTGCCTGCCTCACGCAATGACGTGTCTGCCTCACGCAATGACGTGCTTGCGTCACGCAATGACGTGCTTGCGTCGCGCAATGACGTGCTTGCCTGTATAAAAATAGCCAATTTGGAGGGCCAAAACGCCCAATAACCGCTGGAACATGTCTGAAATGAGGGCTTTATGCCGGAAACTGCCAAAAAGCTGCCGGGCGGGCAGGATTTCCATCCGTCTGGGCGGCATGGGGTTTAACAGGAGGAAACAGAGGCAACGAGGATTTCCCCCAATTCGAGAGTTTTCCCTCAAGGCCACTCCCTCGAATTGTAAGATGCGCCTGTTTCGCGTTTCGCGGGCGATCGCAGGTTCGGGCTTGACGGGCACGGGGCTGCGGGCATAGTAACGCGCATGAAATCCCAGATTTACATTCTGCTGGCCCTAGCCGGCGCCATGACGCTCACCGGTTGCACCTCAATGAAGGAAAGCCATCCAAAAGGGCCCGTGGGGTTGAAGGACGTTTATGCCAGGAAATTCCTCATCGGCACGGCGGGCGATGTTCCCCGGGGCTACTCGGAAGCCGAGTTGGCAAACATCAAGCTCAACTACAACATCATCACCCCCGAGAATTGCATGAAGCCCCAGCCGATTCATCCCGAGGAGGACCGGTATAACTTCACGACCCCCGATGCGATGGTCGCGTGGTGCCAGACAAACCACATCAAGGTTTGGGGCCACAACCTGGCTTGGCATGCGCAGACGGCGCCCTGGTTTTTCCAGGGGACCAATGGCCAGCCGGTGACGCGCGAAGTGGCGATGGAGCGGTTGAGCAACCACATCCACACCGTGGTCGGGCACTACAAGGGACGCGTCTATGGGTGGGACGTGGTGAATGAGGCGATCAACGACCGCGGCGACTGGAAAACCGAGAACCTGCGAAATGACAGTTGGGTCAGGGTGATCGGGCCGGACTTCCTGACGATGGCCTTCAAGTGGGCGCACGAGGCCGATCCCAAGGCCAAACTGTATTACAACGATTATAACATTGAGCAGGGCGCCGTGAAAGGCACGGGCAAGCACGCCGCCTCCATGCTGCTGCTCAAACGGCTGATCAAGGACGGCGCGCCGATCAATGGCGTCGGCATTCAGGGGCACTGGCATCTGGACAGCAACCTCGCGGACATTGACAAGGCGATTTCCGATTATGCGTCCCTGGGGCTGAAGGTCGCCATTTCCGAACTGGACGTGACCTCCACCGGCGAGAACAGCGGCGCATTCGGCGTCCGCGGCGGCGGGCCGATTACCCCGGAGGCCGTCCAGAAACAGGCGGTGGTCTTCGGACAGTTGTTCGAGATCTTCAATCGCCATGCCAAATCCATTTCCCGGGTGACGCTGTGGGGCATTGACGACAACCGGTCGTGGCGGCGCGGCCAGGGCGCTCTGCTCTATGACGGCCAATTGCAGCCCAAGCCGTCGCTCCAGGCGGTCCTCGACGCCGCGAAGGGCAGTCATAAATAACCCGGCAAGCAATCGAATATAATCCGGCGAGCAATCGAATTCCTTGCCATCAAATAAATATTCCCGATGAAAATGAAAATATTCTTGCTGGTGGGTTTCCTCGTTTCAGCGTCCGGCGCTTTTTCCCAGGACACGAACTTCTGGATCTTTCTGTGCTTTGGCCAGTCGAACATGGAGAGCGGCGGGCGAATGGACGATCAGGACAAGACGGTGGACAAGCGCTTTCAAGTGATGGCGGACGCGGATTCCGCCAAGCGCGGCTGGCAGAAGGGCCATTGGTATGATGCGGTCCCGCCATTGGCCGCGCAGGGCAACGGCATCTGCATGATTGATTATTTCGGCCGGACGATGGTCTCCAACCTGCCGCCGAACATCCGCATCGGCGTCATCAAAGTTTCGATCCCCGGCTGCAAAATTGAGTTGTTCCAAAAAGACATCTTCACGAACTACCTGGCGACGGTCCAGCCGTGGATGCTCAATTACGTCAAAGGCTACGGCGGAAACCCCTATCAATATCTGGTGGACATGGGCAAGCTGGCGCAGAAGGACGGCGTGATCAAGGGATTCCTGCTGCACCAGGGCGAATCAAACCCGAACGACCAGGATTGGCCGAACAAGGTGAAGGGCATTTACGACGACCTCGTCAAAGACCTGAACCTCAAGGCCGCGGACGTGCCCTTCCTGGCGGGTGAAACCGTGAACGCCGACCAGCAAGGCGTTTGCGCGGGCTTCAACAAAATCCTGGCGGAGCTGCCCAAAACGCTCACCAATTCCTATGTCATTTCCTCGGCCGGTTGCACGTGCAACCCGGACCACATGCATTTCAATTCGGCGGGTTCCCGGGTGTTTGGAAAGCGATACGGAGAGGCGATGCTTTCAGCGCTCGGTTGCAAGATCAAACAACCTTGATTGGAACGAATTGCAAGCGCGGTAAGATTTTGTTCTTTGGCCGCTGTGAATGAATCGCGCTCGCCCGCGCCCCGTGCAATTTTGCTCTGGCCGACCGCCGGGCAAAAACCCATCATCTCATTCCATGACTACCCGATGGCAACCCTTGTTTGGCGTCGCGCTGTCCGCCGCCGTTTTCGCTTCCGCCCAGGCCGCTGACCCCGTGCTGGGCACATCGCCGCGCTACTGCAATCCGCTTCCGATGGTCAGCGGCGGCGGCGCGTCCGCATCCGGTGATGTCACCGTCATCCACGACAACGGCAAATACTACATGTATTGCACCGGCGGCGGCGCGTGGATTTCCGAGCGACCTGCTGAATTGGACCTTCCAGCGTGTCGCCAACGTGCCCAGTCGCGCCGCACGTCGTGAAATACAACGGCGCGTTTTACATGTGCGGCAACATGACGGCGCCGCTTTTCAAGGCCGACAATCCGCTCGGGCCGTTCACCAACCTCGGCAACTGGACGAACACGCCCGGCGTGGCCGGCGGCTGGAACGGCGCCTTCGACATGGACATCTTCGTGGACGACGACAACAAGCCGTATCTTTATTATCCCGGCCGCGGCGTCAGCGGCATTTACGTTGTGCCGCTGGATCCCAGACGACCTGACCCGATTTGCCGGCCCGCCGCAACACCTGTTCGCCTTCAACAGCGCCCACGTCTGGGAACGCTACGGCGAGATGAACGAATACCCCGACGTGGCGTGGGTCGAAGGGCCGTGGCTGCAAAAACACAAAGGCACCTACTACCTCGAATATTCCGCGTCCGGCACGCAGTGGAAAACCTACGCCGAGGGTTATTACACCGCGAAAAGCCCGTTGGGGCCGTTCACCTACGCCCCGAACAATCCGCTCCTGCGCAAAACCGACGGCCTCGTCACCGGCACGGGCCACGGCAGCATCGTCGAAGGTCCCGACGGACAACTCTGGCAGTTCTACACCATCGTGCTGAACAATCCGCCCGGCGGACGGCGCATCGGCATGGACCCGGTTGCTTTCGACAAGGATGGCAACATGTCCGTCCGCATCACCGACACGCCACAATGGGCGCCGGGCGTCGTCGCCGATCCCGCGAAGGACGGCGACTCCGGCTCCATTCCCGTCAGCATCAACAAAGTCCGGGCGATGAACTCGCTGTCGCGGGCTTCCTCGCAGCAACCCGGCCACGACGCCGCCTACGCGGTTGACAATTCCAGCGGCACGTGGTGGGAGCCGGGGCCTGATGACGCGCAGCCAACGTTCACGCTGGAGTTAAGCCCGGCGACCCGGTTTGACGTCGTGCAATTGTTTACGATTGATTCCGTGCGGCTCATGTTCACGGGTGGCGGACGGGGGGTTTTGGGTTCGGCGGACGGGGAAGGGCAGGCGGACGCGGTATCGGCACGCGCGGCGGCGCTCCGGGCGCTGAAGCCGCTACGGCGAACACGAACACGGCGTCCGCGACGACAAACGCACCTGCGTTGCCTTCCACCAATGCCTATCAATACAAGATCGAGACGTCCACCGACGGCAACACCTACACGACCGTGCTCGACCAAAGCACGAACGCGGTCGCCCGCAACACCATCTTCGAGGAAATCCCGCCGACGAAATGCCGGTTCGTCCGGCTGACGATGGTCAACTGGCCGCGCTTGGCGCCGCTGGGCATCATCGAGTTCACGGTCTTCGGCAAGCCATCGGGTTCATTGCCGGCGGCTGTGCCTATTCCCACAGCACGATGATTTGACTCAGATTTTCAATGCCAAGATGCCAAGACTCGAAGGTTGCCACGAATTGCTCGAATTTGCGCGAGCTCACTGCTTGTCGCGTCGAAACGTAGTGATGGATGGAAACGCAGATTGCCGCAGATGTCGTGTGTGGAAATTCCTTTGTCCTTTTCGCTTCCGTATTTCGCATTATGTGGTAGAGAATCGAATATCCCATGAGCGAACCTCCGAATTCCGAAGTGGCCATCCTGAACGCGGCGCTGGAATTGCCAGCCGGCGAACGCGCGGCCTATCTGGACAACGCCTGCGCGGGCGACGCGGCGTTGCGGCAACGCGTCGAGGAATTGCTCCGGGCGCATGAACAGGCGAAGGATTTCCTCGAAGCACCACCGGCTGGAATCATTTTCAAGCGAACCAATCTGGCCAATGTTCCGGTTGCCGAAAAGGCCGGCGACAAAATCGGCCGCTACAAGCTGCTGGAGCAAATCGGCGAAGGCGGCTGCGGCGTGGTTTATGTGGCCGAACAGCAGGAACCCGTCCGCCGCCGCGTCGCGCTCAAAGTCATCAAGCTGGGCATGGACACCAAACAGGTCATCGCCCGGTTTGAAGCCGAACGGCAGGCGCTGGCGCTCATGGACCATCCGAACATCGCCAGAGTGTTCGACGCGGGCGCGACCGAAACGGGCCGGCCTTACTTCGTCATGGAACTGGTGCGCGGCGTCAAAATCACCGAATACTGCGACCAAAATCATCTTTCCGCGCGCGAACGGCTCGACCTCTTCATCCAGGTCTGCCGCGCCGTTCAGCACGCGCACCAAAAAGGCGTCATCCATCGCGACCTCAAGCCGTCGAACATCCTCGTCACGGTCAACGACGGCGCGCCCGTGCCAAAGGTGATTGATTTCGGCATCGCCAAGGCCACGCAAGGCCGGCTCACGGACCAGACGGTTTATACCGCCTTCGAGCAATTCATCGGCACGCCGGCTTACATGAGTCCCGAACAGGCGGCGATGACCAGCCTGGACATTGACACGCGCAGCGACATTTACAGCCTGGGCGTGCTGCTCTACGAATTGCTCACCGGCAAAACGCCGTTTGATCAAAAGGAACTGCTCGCCGCCGGGCTGGACGAAATGCGCCGCACCATCCGGGAAACGGAACCGCCCAAACCCAGCACGCGGCTCACGGAAGAACAGCACTTCAAAATCGGCAACCGGCAAGCCGGAAATCGGAAATGGACGGAGCCTCCTCACGCCGGCTGCTGCAGGCAAAAGAATTCGTTCATCTCGTGCGCGGCGACTTGGATTGGATTGTGATGAAGTGCCTGGAGAAAGACCGCGCGCGCCGCTACGAAACCGCCAACGGTCTGGCGCTCGGACATCCAGCGCCATTTGAACTGCGAGCCGGTGATTGCGCGTCCGCCGAGCAAGTTCTATGAATTTCAAAAGACCGTCCGGCGGCACTGGTTCGGCTTTGCGGCGGTGACGACGCTGATTGCGTTGCTGGCGGCGGGCGTGGTGGTGAGCACGAGCGAACTGGTTCGCGCCCGGCGCGCCGAACAGGAACAAATCCGGCTGCGCCGGCAACTGGAAGTGCGGATGACCATCTCCCAAGCCATCACGCTGTCCAACAGCCGCAAATACGATGAAGCGGAAAAATTGCTGAATGGGATCGAATCGTCCTTGGTCGAGCCTGACGCCAAGGCGGATTTATACCGGCAACTGGCGTGGCAGAAAGTATTGCAAAACCAGTGGAGTGGTGTGGTTACCAATCTGGTCTTGTTGATGCAGGTGGATGGGAGCGCGCGGGGTCGTGAAAAGGCGTCGTATGAAGGTTTTTACGCCACGGCTTTGGTGGAAGCTGGCGACCAAGCCGGCTACGACCAGTTTAGGCAGGCACTAGTGAAACGCTTCCGTGGCACCCATCCAAAGGGAGCCGATTTCTTCTGCCTGCTGGCCCTGCTGACGCCCGCCGATGAACAGTTCATGGCAGATTTAGGTCCGCTGGGTGATTCAGCGGCGGAGCCGCAAGAATACTCCGGAGACCGGAAAGAAGACGACATGAGCGCGAATTACATACACCGCGCATTGTTCGATTATCGCGAGGGCAACTATGCCGGGGCCGACGAACTCATCCAGCATTGCAAAAACCGTCTCATGGACCCCAGCATCGTGCCGACGGCTTCGGCCATCCGGGCCATGATTCATCATCAGATGCACCGCGACGACGAAGCGCGCAAGGAATTGGCTTCCGCCCGGCAGTCCATTGATCCGGTGATCAAAACCGGACCCTCCGCTTTTGATGCGCGAAAGTGGGACCAGCAAGGACGTTATTACGAGTGGATTACAGCCAGCATCTTTCTAAGCGAGGCCACGGCGCTCATCGAAGGTCCGACCAACGCACCCGCCGTGGATGCCAAAGCTCAAGCGAATTGAATTCGGAATTGAATTCGCATAATTCGTGCAATCCGTGTCCGCTCTTTTGGCTCCTGGCCTCTGATTTCCGTCCTCCGGCCCCCGGCTTCTGATTTCTGCAAAAATAAATTGTCCCTTTGGCCCCGGAATCTCGCATTGGCTAACGGTGGGCCAATCAGCTCACCCAATGGAGCGAACAACACCATAAATATGAAAAACACACTTAACTCTTTGATTATCGCGCTGGCCTTGCTGGCCGGCGTTCACCAAGCCACTGCCCAAGAGGCGCATTTCTTCCGGATTTCCGGTCCGGCGCCGACGGCCATTATCACGGTTAACCCGGATGGCACACTCGTCTGGAGCAACGCGCTGGCTGGCACGATCTACACCGTCCAGACCATGACATCGTTGTCCGGCGGAACCAATTGGGTGGACTATGTCCAGCTTCCCGTCCCCGATGGCCAGGGTGTCAACACCAATCAAGTCGTTGATTTCAACCCGCCCGCCGGGATGGCGCTGATTCCGGCGGGGTCGTTCACGATGGGGGACACGCTGGATGGCACTCGTCCAGCGTATGATAATGCCCCCGTCACGGTGTATGTTTCAGCGTTTTACATGGACGCGAACCTGGTGAGCTACAGTCAGTGGCAGTCGGTTTATAATTGGGCCACGAACCACGGCTATAGTCTTTGATCCATGCAGGTTCGGGCAAGGCGGCGAATCATCCAGTGCAGACGGTGGACTGGTATGACTGTGTGAAGTGGTGCAATGCGCGGAGCGAGATGGCGGGGCGGACGCCGGTGTATTACACAACCGGGGCGCAGACGACGGTGTATCGCACTGATGATATTGACTTGAGCAACGAGTGTGTCAACTGGACTGGCGACGGGTATCGGTTGCCGACGGAGGCGGAGTGGGAAAAGGCGGCGCGGGGTGGGTTGAGCGGGCAGCGGTTTCCATGGGGCAACACGATTTCGTGGAGTCAGGCGAACTATACCGGTGATCCATTGTCTCTTGATCCGTATGGGGTCGAGGCTTTTGCCTACGACCTTGCCACGGCGATTGACCGTGACCCGGCGTTTTCCGACGGAGACACCGCAGGCATACAGTCCAAATTACCCCGGCACGAGTCCGGTGGGATATTTTGCGCCGAATGGGTATGGTCTTTACGACATGGCAGGGAATGTGGAGGAGTGGTGTTGGGACGGGTATGCTGTGGCATACGCGGGAGGCAGTGATCCCCGTGGACCGCCATTTGCGAACATTAGAATGACCGTATGCTTCGCGGCGGCAGTTGGTATTGGCGTGCGACACAATGCCGGACGGCGAACCGCGATTGGTTCAACGCGATCACAAGCTACAACTCGATCGGGTTCCGGTGTGTTCTGTCCAAAGCTCAGTGAGATGGAGCGGACGGAGCACTCGTGAAAGGGTCAGTCCCGGAATTATGTATATCTTCAAAAAATAACAACCTTATGAATACTCCAAATCCTTCCCGAAAGCCGGCAGCCGTTCGGCGCGCCGGTGGTTGCCTGTTCCTGCTGGCCGGTTTCCATCTCAGTTACTGGCACCGGACAATGCGAGCGGTCGTCTGTGCGCTTTGGGTTCTGACGACGGCTTCCTGCGCCTACGCCGCCGCCAGCTTCACCGAGCTGTCATGGCTGCCGGGCGACAATTTCAACTACAGCACGACCGGCGTCAGCGGCGACGGCTCGGTCGTCGTTGGCACCAGCGGCCATGACCTCTCCGGATATGGCTACTTCTTCCACGCCTTTCGCTGGACCGCTGGCTCTGGCATGGTCAGCGTGGGCGGCCTGCCGGGCTACAACGACAGCCTCGCAGCCGGCGTCAGCGCCGACGGCTCGGTCATCGTCGGCAGAAGCGACCCCGACTACCTCTCCGTCGGTCAAGCCTTCCGCTGGACCGCCGGCTCCGGCATGGTCGGCCTGGGCTACCTGCCGGGCGGCACCTACAGCAGCCCCAACGGCATCAGCGCCGATGGCTCGGTCATCGTCGGCTCAAGCTCCTCCACCTCCGGCAACCAAGCCTTTCGCTGGACCGCCGGCTCCGGCATGGTCGGTCTGGGCTACCTGCCGGGCACCACGAACAGCACCGCCAACGGCGTCAGCGCCGATGGCTCGGTCGTCGTTGGCACAAGCTCCTCCGGCTCCGGCAGCCAGGCCTTTCGCTGGACCGCCGGCTCCGGCATGGTGGGGCTGGGCCACCTGCCGGGTGACACGAACAGCACCGCTGCCGGCGTCAGCGCCGACGGCTCGGTCGTCGTCGGCACAAGCTCCTCCGCCTCCGGCGACCATGCCTTCCGCTGGACCGCCGGCTCCGGCATGGTCGGCCTGGGCGGCGGCAGCCCCACCGCCGTCAGTGGCGACGGCTCCATCGTCGTGGGCAATACTTTCCGCTGGACCGCCGGCTCCGGCATGCAGAGCCTGCGGGACGTGCTGGTAACGAATGGCTTGAACTTAGACCCTGACGAGGTGCTGACAGCCGCCTCCGGCATCAGCGCCGACGGCAACACGATCGTCGGCACCTACTCCGTAGAGGCTGCCGATTTCAGCTTAGAGTATGGCTTCGTCGCTACCCTGCCCGGGTTGATTGGGGCGAGCCCGGCGCTAAGTATCAACTCCTGGTCGTCCACCGCCCATCAGCTTGTGCTCTCCTGGAGCACGAACTATTCGGGCTGCACGCTGCAAAGTTCAACCGGCCTCGGCTCGACGAATTGGACGGACTGCGCCAGCCCAACCGTCTCGGGCGCTGCCTACGTCGTCACCAATTCGATGTCCGCCGGCGCGCAATTCTTCCGGCTCAAGCAATGAAACGCAACGAGCCAGTCAAGCGATATGATTTTTCCCGAGTGGGGAAAAAGCGGGCAGGGGCGGAAACGTGTGTGCGCCCCGGCCCGCGGATTTTTTAACGAATCCATGAAAACGATCAAAACCATTCACTCTTGTTTTCCGCCTGCAAAAATAAATTGTCCCTTTGGCCCCGGAATCTCGCATTGGTTAGCGGTGGGCCAATCAGCTCACCCAATGAAAACGAAAAATACCTGAAAAGGCACCATTATGAATGACCTGAATCCTTCCCGAAAGCCGGCAGCCGTTCGGCGCGCCGTTCATTTACGGTCGCAAAAATCTTTCCGCTGGCTGATAG
This sequence comes from uncultured Verrucomicrobiae bacterium, assembly GCA_963764035.1. Classification (GTDB taxonomy): domain Bacteria; phylum Verrucomicrobiota; class Verrucomicrobiia; order Limisphaerales; family UBA11358; genus UBA11358. The sequence goes on along the minus strand of CAVXQV010000013.1, from coordinate 477,074 downwards.
GTTTTGCCTCCCGATTTCGCACTGTAGGGTATATGAAACAGCTTAATTCGATTTCTATCGGTTTTGTTACCACGTTCGTCCTGGCGGGCTGCCTGGCAACCGCCGCTCAGGGTGCCGGTGTCTTTACTTCAACCGGCAGCCTCATCACCGGGCGCTCCAGTCACACCGCCACGCTGCTGCCCAACGGCAAGGTGCTCGTCGCGGGAGGTCAGGACTCCAACTCATTCGACTTTGGCCAGCGCGGAGCTGTATGATCCGGCCACCGGGAACTGGTCGCCCACCGGCAGCATGAAGACTGCGCGCTACGGTCACACCGCCACGCTGCTGGCCAATGGCAAGGTGCTCGTCGCGGGAGGTGGGAATGACACCAACAGCTATCTCACCAGCGCGGAGCTGTTCGATCCGGCCACCGGCACCTGGACGCCCACCGGCAGCCTGGGCACTGCGCGCTATGGTCACACCGCCACACTGCTGGCCAACGGCCAGGTGCTCGTCGTGGAAGGTGCCTACCTCTCCGACTTCGCCGGGAGCGCGGAACTGTATGATCCGGCCACCGGCGTCTGGTCGCCCACCGCCAGCCTCACCAACGCACCCGAGGGTTACACGGCCACGCTGCTGGCCAACGGCAAGGTGCTCGTCGCGGGAGGTTCCTACTACGACATTAACGTCAACTCCATAGTTTCGACCAGCGCCGAGTTGTATGATCCGGCCACCGGTGTCTGGACCACCACCGGCAGCCTCGGCGCTCCGCGCGACGACGGTCACACCGCTACGCTGCTGGCCAACGGCAAGGTGCTCGTCGCGGGAGGTTTACGGCAATAACAACTTCGCATTGGCCAGCGCGGAGCTGTATGATCCGGCCACCGGGACTGGTCGCCGACTGGCAGCCTCGACACCGAGCGCTGGGCTCACACCGCCACGCTGCTGACCAACGGCCAGGTCCTGGTCGTGGGGGGCGAAGGCAACGACAACAGCCCCGGCAACAGCGCGGAGCTGTATGATCCGGCCACCGGCACCTGGACGCCCACCGGCAGCCTCGCCTACGAGCGCAACAGAGACTACACCGCCACGCTGCTGACCAACGGCGAGGTTCTGGTCGTGGGGGGCCAAGGCCAAAGTGTAGGTGACAACGCCATCAGCAGTGTGGAGCTGTATAATCCCGGGATGTCAACCGCCGCGCTGGGCGGCGATTTCACGTCCACCGGCAGCCTCAACGACGCGCGCTACTTGCACACGGCCACGCTGCTGCCCAACGGCCAGGTGCTCGTCGCGGGAGGTTTCAACTACAATGGCAGCAACTACGTTACTTTGGCCAGCGCGGAGCTGTATGATCCGGCCACTGGCGCCTGGGCCCTCACCGGCAGCCTCAACGACGCGCGCGGCGCCCACACGGCCACGCTGCTGCCCAACGGCCAGGTGCTCGTCGCGGGAGGTGGCAACGACGACGGCAATTTGGCCAGCGCGGAGCTGTATGACCCGGCGACCGGCACCTGGACCTACACCGGCAGCCCCGACGTGAGTAGGGGGTTCAGCACCGCCACGCTACTGGCCAACGGCCAGGTGCTCATCGCGGGAGGTGACGACGGCGGCGGCGACAGTTGGACCGGCGCGGAGCTGTATGATCCAGTCACCGGCACCTGGTCGAACACAGGTTCGATGACGACCCCGCGCGAGTTGCACACGGCCACGCGGCTGCCCAACGGCCAGGTGCTCGTCGCGGGAGGTGAAGACCCCAACTTGGGCTACTACTTACACTACGGCATCACTGCAAGCGCGGATCTGTATGATCCCGCCACCGGCACTTGGACCCCCACCGGCAACCTCGCCCACCCGCGCTACGACAACACCGCCACGCTGCTGCCCAACGGCCAGGTGCTCGTCGCGGGATATAACTTAGACAACGGCGGTGACGCTGAACTGTATGATCCGGCCACCGGCGCCTGGTCGCTCACCGGCAGCCTCGCCACCGAGCGCTACTATTACACGGCCACGTTGCTGCCCAGCGGCAAAGTGCTCGCCGCGGGGGGTGAAGACCCCAACGGCGCTCGCCGCAGCGCGGAGCTGTATGATCCGGCCACCGGCACCTGGTCGCCCACCGGCGGCCTTGGCACCGAGCGTTACGCTCACACCGCCACCCTGTTGCCCAACGGCCAGGTGCTCGTCGCGGGAGGTATCGCCGCCAACGGCAACGGTCTGGCCGGCGCGGAGCTGTATAATCCCGGGGTGTCACTCCCCAACCCGGTCAAGTTGGGGGACGGCTCATTCCAGTTTGGCTTCATCAACGGGAGCGGCCCGAGTTACAGCGTGCTGGCCAACACCAACCTCTCCGCGACCGTGAACACCTGGACGAACCTTGGCGCCGCCACCGAAATGCCGGTTGGCTCCGGCTTATTCCAATTCACCGACCATCAAGCGCCGAATTATCCGCAACGCTTCTATCGCGTGAGTTTGCCGTGACGAATCAGCTCACCCATTGAAAACGAAAAATTGCTGAAAAGGCACCATTATGAATAACCTGAATCCTTCCCGAAAGCCGGCAGCCGTTCGGCGCGCCGTTCATTTACGGTCGCAAAAATCTTTCCGCTGGCTGATAGGTTTTGCCTCCCGATTTCGCACTGTGGAGTATATGAAACATCTAAATCACATTACTCTCGGTTTTGTTATTACGTTCGTCCTGGTGGGCTGCCTGGCAACCGCCGCTCAGGGTGCCGGTGTCTTTACTTCAACCGGCAGCCTCATCACCGGGCGCTCCAGTCACTCGGCCACGCTGCTTCCCAACGGCCAGGTGCTTGTCGCGGGGGGAAGGTTCGTGCCTTTCAACATTCCCGGCGAGGGTTCCGAAGACTATGTCAATATCAATAGCGCGGAACTGTATGATCCGGCCACGGGCTACTGGTCGCCCACCGGCAGCATGGGCACCATTTCTGGCCCTAACGTGGCCACGCTGCTGCCCAACAGCAAGGTGCTCTGTGGGGTCGGCAGCAATTGGGAGCTGTATGATCCGGCCACCGGCACCTGGACGCCCACCGGCAGCCCCTCCAACCCGAACTCCGGTTACGGCCACACTGCTGCCCAATGGCAAGGTGCTCGTCGCGGGGGCGTGCCGCGACCGGCACCAGCGCGGAACTGTATGATCCGCCCACCGGCACTTGGTCGCCTACTGGCAGCCCCTTTACGCACCCACCGGTCCGGCCACGCTGCTGGCCAACGGCAAGGTGCTCGTCGCGGGGAGTCAAGACACCAATTACAACCTTTTGGCCAGCGCGGAACTGTATGATCCGGCCACCGGCGTCTGGACCCCCACCGGCAGCATGGAGACAGCGCGCGACGGCCACACCGCCACGCTGCTGCCCAACGGCAAGGTGCTCGTCGCGGGAGGTGTGAGCAACTACAATGGTAGCAACTACGTTTATTTGGCCAGCGCGGAGCTGTATGATCCGGCCACCGGGACCTGGTCGCCCACTGGCAGCATGGGGACCGCGCGCGTCGATCACACCGCCACCCTGCTGGCCAACGGCTTGGTGCTCGTCGCGGGAGGTGTGAGCAGCTACAATGGGGCAACTACGTTTATTTGGCCAGCGCGGAGTTGTATGATCCGGCCACCGGCGCCTGGTCACCCACCGCCAGTCAAGGCAGCGCGCTCGACGGTCACACCGCCACCCTGCTGGCCAACGGCCAGGTGCTCATCGCGGGAGGCGAGGGGCCGGACATCTATATTTATAATGATGATGGCGATCTCGAGTTCTCTCCCACTTCCTCCCGCGCGGAGCTGTATGATCCCGGAACGTCTTCCCTCAACCCATTCCTAAACCCGGTCAAGTTGGGCGACGGCTCATTCCAATTTGGCTTCATCAACGGGAGCGGCCCGAGCTACAGCGTGCTGGCCAGCACCAACCTCTCCGCGACCGTGAACACCTGGACGAACCTTGGCGCCGCCACCGAAATGCCGGTTGGCTCCGGCTTATTCCAATTCACCGACCATCAAGCGCCGAATTATCCGCAACGCTTCTACCGCGTGAGTTCACCGTGATGAATCAGCTCACCCATTGAAAACGAAAAATTGCTGAAAAGGCACCATTATGAATAACCTGAATCCTTCCCGAAAGCCGGCAGCCGTTCGGCGCGCCGTTCATTTACGGTCGCAAAAATCTTTCCGCTGGCTGATAGGTTTTGCCTCCCGATTTCGCACTGTGGAGTATATGAAACATCTGAATCACATTACTTTCGGTTTTGTTATCACGCTGGCCGGACTTTCCGCACAGGCGCAAGTCAATTACGCCGTTTCCGGCAACACCGCTTATGTCACAAACAGCCCAAACGTTGGCGGCGACATTGTCATTGCTTCCAATTACAACGGCTTTCCCGTCACCAGCATCGGGTATAAGGCGTTTTTTTACGACTACTCCTTGACGAGCGTGACCATCCCCAACAGCGTCACGAACATCGGGGGTGAGGCGTTTGATGGCAGCGGCATAACGAACATGACCATCCCCGACAGCGTCACCAGCATCGGGGAGAGCGCGTTTGGGGGCTGTGAAAACCTGACAAACGTCACCATCGGCAACGGCGTTACCAGCATCGGTGAGTTTGCGTTCGCCGGTTGCGACAGCCTGACGAGTATTACCATACCCGGCAACGTCTCCAGCATCGGGATTGACGTATTCGACTCATGCACCGTTCTCACGAGTGTGATTATTGGCAATAACGTCACCACCATCGGGGATTCGATGTTCTATAATTGCGGCGCCCTGGAGAGTGTGACGATTGGCAACAGCGTCACCAACATCGGCCAAGCTGCGTTCGCTTACTGCGCCAGTCTGACGAATGTAATGATTGGCGACAGCGTCACCAGCATCGGCCAAGCTGCGTTCTACGCTTGCTACAGCCTGGCAAGCGTGACATTGCCCGATAGCGTCACCAACATCGCTCCTTTATATTTCTCTGCCTGCTACAGCCTGACGAATATTACGGTGGCAGTGAACAATCCGGCTTACTCAAGCGTCAACGGCGTCTTGTTTGATAAACTGAAGGCAACTTTGATTGAATTTCCAGCAGGTCTCCGTGGCGCTTATGTCATTCCCGATACCGTAACCAATATCGGGGATTATGCGTTTGCCGGAGAATTTGATTACAACGACTACGGCCTGACAGGTGTGACGATACCCGATAGCGTCATCAGCATCGGGAATCATGCGTTCTTTCAAACGAGCCTGACGACTGTGACGATACCCGACAGCGTCACCAGCATCGGGGAATTAGCGTTCTCTGGCTGCTCCAACCTGACGGGAGTCTATTTTCAAGGGAACTCTCCGACACCAACCAATGATTTAACTGTTTTCTCCGGCGACACCACGCGACTCGTCTATTACCTGCCGGGCACCACGGGCTGGGGCGCGATGTTTGATGGTCTGTCCGACCGCGCTCTGGTTCCTTCCGAACCCGCTGATCCTTAACAACGGCCCCGGCTTCGGCGTGCAACCCGGCGGATTTGGTTTCACCATCTCCTGGGCAACGAACGCTTCCGTCGTGGTGGAAGCCGCCACGAATCTGGCCAATCCGGTCTGGATTCCGGTGAGCACCAACACCCTCACCGGCGGCACGAACTATTTCAGCGATCCGCAATGGACGAATTATCCCGAACGTTTCTATCGCGTGAGTTCACCGTGATGAATCAGCGCACCGAGTCGTTTTCAAAATCCTGCCAGCCGTCTCGGGCGCTGCCAACGTCGTCACCAATTCGATGTCCGCCGCCGCGCAATTCTTCCGGCTGAAAGGGAATTGACTTTTTCAGATCAAAGGCTCCAATTTTCCAGCACGTTATGGAATTGAACTCGAACTCCGAAGCCGGCCTATGTGTGGCTGCGACGCCCCGTCGCAGAAATGTGCTGGCGACGCCCTCGTCGCCCGTTGGCAATGTGTCTTGTCCAGTGACTGGAAAAAATGCGACGGGGCGTCGCTGTCACCCTCCGGTGACGAGGCGTCACCGCTACGCGCAACCGGCAACTTCGGAATTCGGATTGAATCAAATTGTGTCCGTTCGTTTGAACCGGTTTTTGACGGTTGCCGGGCTGGCGCTGTTGCTGGCAACGGCGGGATGTTTTTCCAGCCGTTCTTCCTCCGGCGATCCGGGCACAACCATTCCGGCCATCGCCAATTTCGCGGGAGTCAAAATTGGTTTCTCGTCGCAGGAGGATTTGGCCCGGCGGTGGGGCGAAGGCAAGGTCACCGTTGGCGGCCATCCCAACAGCAGACGCGTGTGGCGAATCAAGGGAACTGACTGGGTCCTGGACACCGATGGTTTTGATTATTCACATCGCGGATTGGTGGTGGATGGCCTTCTGTTGAGTGTTCCTTCAGCGGCGCCGGATTTTTACCTGCAAGACGCGGTGGATGCTCCGACCGCGCGGTTGCCCAAGGAAAAGTTTGCGTGGATGGGCGGTGTCCGATTGGGGATGTCCCGAAGCGCGGTGGAGCAGTTTTTGAAAGGCAAATCCCTGGCTGCCACCGCGACGAATCTGGAATTGGTGGTGCAGGCGCCGGGCCATAACGCATTGACCGACCACCCCGGCGCGTATGAAACTTGGGTCGTGAGACTGACCTTTGAGACGAACGTCCTGACCAAGCTGAACATTTATGCAGATGAGCGGACGACACAATAGCCGCCGTGCCTGATAAACGGCGCGTATTAAACTTGGGACGGCGGCATTCAAGCCGAGAAGGTCATCGGAAAGGAGTAGTTTATTAGCAGAAGACAGACAGCACTTTTGATTGCGGCGATGCTTGGAATGCTTTGCTTGTCCTTTGTGGTTTGGAACCGCCGGGCGACCAATCAAGCCGTTCGTGTCGAGTTCGTTTGCCTGACCAATGTTCCGGGCATGGGACCGCTGGCGCTGCTAAAAATCACCAATCTCACGCCTCACGAAATTCTTGCCCAATACTATGGATGGCTTGAGCCAGGCGAGTCAGGAGTGGCGCCGTATCCCATTCCCGCGGGCACCGGGCCGTGGCGCGCGTCAATTCGATGGCAGCGTTATGAACTAAGCCGGTTTGAGGAGCGAATTAGTGAGTTGCACGGCCAGTTGTTAGATGCTCTTGACGGGCATCATATGCATCGGGCAGTATGGGTTTCGTTCTCACACGTTTCCTATTCACCCGTCATCCAGAGATGACTGCTCCGCCTTGAGTTCTCTTGCGGCCAATTTTGCCTCGCGTTACTCTGATACGTGTGAGCGAGGTCACGTTGATTTTGGAACGCGCGCAGCAGGGCGATCCCAAGGCGGCAGAGGAATTGTTGCCGCTGGTCTATGAGGAATTGCGCAGGCTCGCCGCGCACAAGATGGCCAACGAAGCCGCCGGCCATACGCTCCAACCCACCGCGCTGGTTCACGAGGCATGGCTGCGACTGGTCGGCAACGAGGCCCAGGTTCAATTTCAAAATCGCGCGCATTTTTTCGGCGCGGCGGCCGAGGCGATGCGGCGCATTCTCATCGAGCGCGCCCGGCGCAAACGCGCCGTCCGGCACGGCGGCGACCAGCAGCGCGTGGATGTTGAAGGCGTGGAACTGGCCGCCCCGGACGAGGACGATCAATTGCTCGCCGTCAACGACGCGCTGGAAAAATTGATCCAGCAGGACAAAATCGAGGGCGAACTGGTGAAGCTGCGTTATTTCGTCGGTCTGACAAACGACGAAGCGGCGGAAGTGCTGGGCATTTCACCGCGCACGGCCAAGCATTACTGGACCCACGCCCGCGCCTGGCTCTTCCGGGAAATCAAAAGCCACATAGCTTAGATCTGCCTGAAAATTCAATTTCAGCCGGAACCGAAACGGAGAACAACGGGAATCGAAGCAACATGAGGCCGGTCGAGTCACGTCATAACACCAGCCCCACATTTGCGACACTCATTATTCCAATGAAGCGGTAAATGGATTTGCGCGATATCTCCGCTCGCGGTATTCGAAAAAGTCGAAGTCGGCCGGGCGCGCCGTTCCCGCCATGTCCTGGCACGTCATCCCGACGAACGCTCCGGTGAAATTCGGAGTGCCGGGAACACAGGCTTCGTCGGAAAGAATGCTCGCGTCGAATTGTTGCGGCAGCCAGCGCCAGTCCTCGTCCACACCCTCGACGCGATAGGCGAAATGGAGCCGCTCAAAATCAATCTCGACGCGCAGATGCACGGGCTTGCCGGCCGGGATCGCAATGGGCGGCGTGAAGGCGTCAGCCTGCGGCGAGTCGGGCGTGCAGGTCATCACGCGCAAATGTTTGCCGGCGGCTTTGTCGTGCGAAAGGTAAAGGTAATGAAACTTGATGCTGTTGTAGTAGCAAACCAAACCGGCTGTCTGCTGAAAGTGTTCCGGCTCGAACTCAACGACCGTCGCGGCGCTGAAACAGTGGGACTGCTGCCGGCGCGCGACGAGTGATTGTTTGAAAAAACTGCCGATCGTGTCCCGGCCAAAAAGGCGCAGGAATCCGGGACGCGCGGTGAGACTAAAAAGTTCCTCGGGCCAAGGCGTGCGCAGCCATTGAAAATCAATCGGCAATTGCGGCGCATTAAAATCCTCCCGCGCCGGCGCCGGCGGAAAAGCGTGAGCGGACAATTGTGGCGCGGGGGTTTCGAGGGTCGGGATGCCCTGTCCGTCCAGCGTGCGCAGCCAGCCGTCGTGGGCCCAAACCATTTTCTGAATTGCCGTTTCGCGGCCCAGCGTGCAGCGGCCGCGGTTGCGCAAGGGCCGGCCGCAGAGATAGACCATGAAAGTTTCGCCGTTTTGTGTTTCAACGAGCGAGGCGTGGCCGGCGCGCTGCAATTCACAATCCGGCCGGTTTCGCGCGCTCAAGATGTGCGTGTCCGGGTGCAATTCGTAAGGCCCGGTGATATTTCGCGAACGCGCCAGGGTGACCGTGTGGCCCCAGCTCGTGCCGCCTTCCGCGGTAAGCAGATAATACCAGCCGTTGCGCTTGTAGAGGTGCGGCCCTTCGGTGAGACCGAGCGGCGTGCCTTTGAAAATCATTTGGCGTTCGCCGAACAATTTGCGTTCCTTCACCGAATATTCCTGTAGCACAATTCCGGCAAAGCGATTGTTTCCGGGCCGATGGTCCCAAAGCATGTTGACGAGATATTTTCGGCCATCGTCGTCATGGAAGAGCGACGGGTCAAACCCGCTGCTGTTGAGATAAACCGGCTCGGACCAGTCGCCGTCCATCCGCGGGCTGGTGACGAGATAATTGGGAAAATCGCGCAGCGACGCGCCGCTTGCGCCGCCGACCGTGGCGCGGCCATAACGCTTCACGTCGGTGTAGATCAACCAGAACAATCCGTCGGCGTGCGTGAGACAAGGTGCCCAGATGCCGCAGGAATCGGGGTCGCCGAGCATGTTGAGCTGACTGGCGCGATTGAGCGGGCGGGTGAGCAACCGCCAGTGGACGAGGTCGCGCGAATGATGGATCTGCACGCCCGGAAACCACTCGAAGGTCGAGGTGGCGATGTAATAATCGTCGCCAACGCGGAGGATGGATGGATCGGGATTGAAACCGGGGAGGATGGGATTTTGGATGTTCATGCGGGTTCAGTTTTAGGCGGCGCGGCGCGGCGGCGGGTGGCCAGTTCAACTTCGATTTGGCTCACGCGTTTTTGGTTGAGCGGATAAACCAGGAGTGCAACGGCCTTGAGCAATGCGATCAATCCGGGCACCAGCGAGAAGGCCAGCGTGATGCCGAGCACCGCCTTGGGAGTTTGCGGGACATCCTTCACGTAGCCGAAGTAGGCCAGGAACAACGGCAGCAGGAAACCGCCGATCAGGTTTCCGGTTTTGATCGCGAACAGCGAGGCGGAGAAAACCAGGCCGGTGGAGCGGCGTCCGAATTTCCATTCGCCATAGTCGGCCACGTCGCCGTAAAGCGCCCAGGTGAGCGCCGAGGTCGGCCCCATGCAGAGGTATCCGATCACATTCACGACGAGGAACAAATCGAACCGGTTTTTCGGCACGAAGAAGAATGCCAAGAAACACAACCCTGTGACCGCGCACAGGCCGGCCGCGGCGTATTTCTTGTCAACCCGCCGGGCCAGGAAACCCAGCACCATTGTGCCAATCACCTGCGCCAGCATCCCCGCGGATATGAAGATCGTGAAATGGTCGAGTCCCCAAAAAATCGCAGTCTTGTCGTCACCCACGGCATATTTGAAGACATACTTGAAAAAAAAGGCCGTGCTGCCCGCTTGCAGCGCAATGAACGTCGTGGAAAGAACCGCCGCGATGAGCAGCACGACCCAGGGCCGGTTGCGCACCAATTCGACCAGTTCCTCCCGGACATTGGTTTTTTGTTGCGGCGGCGGCTTGACGCGTTCCCTGGTCGTTGCAAACGTCATCCAGAACATGATCACCGATACCACCGCGAAGATTGCCATGGTCCAATGAAAGCCTTTCACTTCGTCGCCCTCGCCCAGATAATTCACGAAAGGCCGGACGAACAGCGAAATGAGCAGCCCACCGGCAAACGCGCCCACGAACCGGAAGCTCGACGCCACCGCGCGGGTGCGCGATGACGAGCTGACCACGCCCAGGAGCGACGAGTAGGGAACATTGATGACCGAGTAGCACGTCAGCATCATCGCGTAGGTGAAGAACGCGTAGAGAATCTTGCCGTTCGTGCTCAAGTCCGGGCCGGCGAACATAATATAGCCGCAGATGCCGTAAGGGATGGCGCCATAAAAGATGTAGGGACGAAATTTACCCCAACGGCTGTTCGTGCGGTCGGCAATCAAGCCCATGAGGGGATCGGTAAAGGCCCCGATAAGCCCGACAAGCACCGATATCCACGCCAATGCCTTGTCTGGAATGCCCCAGACATCCAGATAATAGAACGGGACAAAAATGGTGAAGGTCTTGAAAAACAAATTCGACGCCGTGTCGCCTAGGGCGTAGCCGATGTATTCGGAAATCTTGAGCCGCTCGCCGTTGTCGGGAGGTTGTGGAGTGGACGAATTCATGTGTGCGCGATCTGGTGATGGAGGAGTTGTTCCGGTGCGATGGCAGGATTTTGCCGCTTTGCCGCGCGGGCGACGGCGAGCCGGCTGCGCGTCGGGTAATGGATGTTTGAGCCGGATACGAGCCGCTCGAACATCCACCATCGCAGCCCTGTGATATTAAGGCCGGGCATTTGGGTTGGCAAAGAATGGCGCGCTGGCGAGGCGCAGACAAGAAAGAATGGCCCCGCCGGATTTGGCGGAATTGGATGCGGGGAAAGCTTGGAGTCCGGAAGCGCGTCGGCCGCGGACATTCGGCGGCAAAACCGGCCGGCGCGGTCGTGAGCAGGAGACGCGAGGTGGTTGCGGCTCCGGTTACAAACCGTTTTTTGTTCCGGAGACTTTTGCGTAATACCTGGCCCGGGCGCTGTGGTCGTTCTGGCCGCAGCCGTCAGCCTTGAGCGTCTGCATCATTTCCTTGAGCATGGCGGTCAAGGGCAGGGGAGCGCCGACGCCATGGCCCGTGTCCAAGGCATTCGCCAGGTCCTTGATGTGCAGGTCAATCTTGAATCGGGCTTGAAATTGGCGTCTCGGCGGCGACCACCCGCTGCCGAGACGCCGCTACGGTTCCATGTCCTTGCCGACGATGGGCAGGGTGCTTTTGACTTCGTCGGGTATTTTCAACGGCCGGCCGGTCTTGGCGTTTACGAAGACCCAGCCGGTTTCCGCCCGTGCCACGATGGCCTGGCCGGAGGCACGGGTGATTTTGTATTTGCGGAGCGAGCGGACTTTCTGAAAGTTCACCACCCACGTCTGCATCGTGAGCGTGTCACCCGCAAACGCCGGGGCGAGATACTCGATGTAATGACTGCGCACGACCCAAGTCGCGCCCGCCGCCGAAGTCGCGTCCATGCAGCCGGCAGATTTGGCGTGGCGGACTGCGGCGTCCTGCAGCCATTGGATGTAGGCGACGTTGTTGACGTGGCCGTTGCGGTCAACGACCTCGGCGGTCACAGGAATGTCGAATTGAAAAATGAGGTTCACGGCTGCGTGTTTGTAGCAGCCTACGTGAGCCGGCTCCAATTAAAAAGTAACCGGACTCACGCCCGCTGTTGCAAAATGAAGCGGCGGATGGCCGGATTGCAGAAGATTGGCAACCTGGTGTGGTGGTCAGGACGTGTCACTCCGTGCGCGCCGGGTTTTCGCATTCGGACGAAAGGCGCGCACGGAGTGATGCGTCCCGACGTTGCGGGGTTTGGTGAAATTTTTCGCCCATGCGCAAATTGCGCCAAATTACGGCGGTCGAAGCAGTGGCTGAATATTTTCTTCATTCACTTATCCCCTGTAAAACCAAGGCTTTGACGAATTGTGCCGCGCTTGGCATTCGGCATTGCTTAGAGGGCCACAACGCGACCGCAGTCTGGCTTGGGCCGGGGAGTGCGGTGCAATCAAACATAAACCTATGAAGAAAATTGAAGCGATCATCAAACCGTTCAAATTGGAGGAAGTGAAGGACGCCCTTAGCGAAATCGGCATCGAAGGCATGACCGTGAGCGAGGTGAAGGGGTTTGGCCGCCAGAAGGGCCACACCGAAATCTACCGCGGCAGCGAATACACCGTGGATTTTCTGCCGAAGATCAAAATCGAACTGGTCGTGGCGGACGCCCAGGTTGGACGCGGCGGTGGGGGCCATCGTCAAATCCGCCAAGACCGGCAAGATCGGCGACGGCAAGGTGTTTGTCTCGCTGGTCGAACAGGCCGTGCGCATCCGCACCGAAGAGAAAGGCGATTCCGCAGTTTGAGTCCCGAAACGAAACTTGAACCTCATTCCAAATAAAACCATGAAACGAATTCTATTAACACTCGGTTTGATTGCAGTCACCGCGCTGGGCGCCTACACGTCGCGCGCGGATGACACGAACACCATGGCGGCGTCCACCAATGCTATGGCGGCCGCGGCTCCGGCCGTCGCCTCCACCAACCTGCCGGCGCCGACGCTCGAACAACGCGTGGCGGGGCTTGAAGCCTACATCGCCGACAGCGACCCGTCCGCCAGCCTGAAGGACACCAACGGCAACATGACCTGTCAGAACATCCCGGTCATGAACACCGCCGGTCCGGGGCATAACGCCTGGATGATGACGTCCACGGCGCTGGTGTTGTTCATGACGCTGCCCGGCCTGGCGCTGTTCTACGGCGGCCTCGTCCGCAAGAAGAACGTGCTCTCCGTGCTGGCGCAATGCTTCCTCATCACCGGCCTGGTCACGATCCTGTGGTATATCTGCGGGTTCAGCATGGCCTTTGGCCCGGGGACAGGAGCACACGGACCGTTCTTCGGCGACTTGGGCACTTACGCCTTTTTCAAAGGCGTGACGGGCGCGCCCGGCGGCGTTTCCACGTCCTGGGTTTCGCTGGACGTGTTTGCGTGCTTCCAATTGACCTTCGCCATCATCACGCCGGCGCTCATCATCGGCTCCATCGCCGAGCGCATGAAGTTCAAGGCGATCTTGGTGTTCATGACGCTGTGGATGTTTGTGGTCTATTTCCCGCTGGCGCACATGGTCTGGAGCACGACGGGATTCATGAGCGGCGCGGCCAACGCGGCGGCGGCGACAATCAAGGCGATTGACTTCGCGGGCGGCACGGTGGTGCATATGTCGTCGGGCTGGTCGGCCATCGTCCTCTGCCTGATCCTCGGCAAACGCATCGGCTTCGGCAAAGAAAACTTCATGCCGCACAGCATGGTGGCGACTTACATCGGCACGGCGATGCTGTGGGTGGGCTGGTATGGTTTCAACGCCGGCTCGGAAGTCGGCTCGGACGGCACCGCCGGCAACGCCTTCACCACGACCACGCTGGCGACCGCCGTTGCCTCGTTCGTCTGGCCGATGTGGGAGTGGCTCACCAAGGGCAAGCCGAGCGTGCTCGGTTTCTGCTCCGGCGCGGTCGCCGGGACTGGTCGTCATCACGCCCGCCTGCGGTTGGGTTAATCCGACCGGCGCGGTGTGGATTGGCATTGCCGCCGGCACGATTCCGTGGTTCATGTGCTACAAGGTCAAGGGCTGGCTCGGCTACGATGACGCGCTGGACACCTTCGGCGTTCACGCCATCGGCGGAACCGTCGGGGCCATCATGACCGGTTTCCTCTGCGACGCCTCGGTGAATTCGCTGATCCCGATGCAGACGAACGGCGTTGCCGATCACGCCAAGCAAGTGATTGAACAATTCAAGGCCGTCGGCGTGACCCTGGTGTTGTCCGTGGTGGGAACGATCATTTGCGCCTACATCACCAAGGTGCTCGTGGGTCTGCGTCCGACGGAAGAAGTCGAACGCGCCGGCCTCGACGAGAGCGAGCACGGCGAATTGGGCTATCACGGTTAATCCGCGGGGTTGTCATCTGCGCCGGTCGTGGACGAAAGTCGCAGCCGGCGCAGTTTTTTTATGGCTGGCGGTGGGGAGGCGGAACTTTTAACGTCTGCAGCCTGACCATGAACAAAACAGAAATCGCGGAAGTCTTGAGACAGGAAGTCGGGCATCTGGAGGTTTCCATTCAAAAACTCCAGGCCCGTTGCGAGCGGCTGAAGGCCTTCGTGCTGGACTTGGAAGCGGACATCGCCGGCCCGGAAGCACAAAAGCGAAGGCCGCCGGGCGACGGGAAAATCAGGAAAATCATTGACCAGGTGTTTGGCGAAAAGCCCAAACGGCCCAGACGTTGAGGCAACCCGCCCGCCGCTCTTCTTTGTCCACCGGTCCAGGCGTCCAATCATCCATTCATCTGGATTGGACCACGGATGGTGGGATTTTTTATCTCCCTGCCAAGCAGCGAGTATGTTTGCGACGATAATTCATGTGGTCGCAGAGCTTCCTGGCAGTCGTCGTCCTCGTTCTCGTCCTCGTCCTCGACTTTTCGGTTTTCGATTACGAGGACGAGAGCGAGGACGAGGACGATTTGGTTCCGGCTCCGGCGGGATGGGGATTGATGGATGAGTGAGAATCAAACCACCCGCACCACCAGCGCGGTGGTGTTGTCCCGCCCGTCGTTTGCCACGGCGATTTCGACGAGGCGATGGGCGAGGTTCGCGTCCGGACCGGTGAAATCCGGCGAGCGCAGTTGTTCCGCCAGATGGCTGTCGTGCAATCCCTCGACCAGGCCGTCGGAGCAGAGCAGGAAAATGTCGCCGGCGCGGCATTCCACCGCGCCGACCTGCGGGTCCACGAACTGGTTGCCGCCGCCGAGCGCCTTTTGCAGGACGTTGCGGCGCGGATGGGTGCGCGCCTCGTGTTCCTTGATGTCGCCCGTTGCGCAACAGCCAGCCGACGTGCGTGTCGTCCTCGCTCAATTGCTTCAGGACGTTTTCCCGCGCCGGCAGATGATAAATGCGGCTGTCGCCGACGTGGCCGAAATACATCCAGCCGGGCGTAAACCAGCACAGGCTCAACGTCGTCTCCATGCCGAGACATTCATCGTAGCTGCCGCCGACATAAACCAGCGCGCGATGGATCTGCTTGAACAAATGGTCGAGCGCCTGGGCGTAGCCGGCCTCGTAGCCGCCGACCGTGCTGTGAAAATGGCGCGGCAGGATGGCGGTAATCTTTTCCACCGCGATCCGGCTGGCGAATTCGCCCGCCTTGGCGCCGCCCATGCCGTCGCAAACGGCGAAGGCGCAGTTCATTTTCTCCAGCGCGGTTTCGCCCAGCTTGCCCAGGTGCTGCTCTTCGCTGGCATTGAACCGCAGGCCGAGAAACGAATCCTCGTTGTGCGGTCGCACGCGGCCGCGATCCGACCAGCCGCACCATTTCAAGACGGTGGCCGGCGGCGCGGGCGCCGGCGCGTTGTCCTGGAGCAGGGTGGCAAATTCGAAATCAATCAAACAAAAGCGGCCATCCGAATTGCGGTAGGTCACGTTGCGCATGTCCGGGTCGTCATGGCGCACGCCGAATTTCTCCAGCTCGGCGAACAATTCCTTCGCGCGCTCCGCGTCGAGGTGTTCCACGCGGCTGCCGCAATTGGTGGTGACGATGCGGAGCTTTTGTTCGTCGGCCTCCAGCAAACGCGGCACGAACGGGCAGCCGAGCCGTTCGAGGTGGCGCAGGACGCGGACCTCGTTGGCGAACCGCTCCGCCGCTTTCGGGCCGTGATAGGCCTTCATCACCCGGCCATCAAAGGTGAGATTGACCGTGGCCCGGAGTGTGTCTTTGACTTTCAGCATGGGCTGTCTTTGCGCCTTCAAATATCGCCGAACCCGCTGCCAATTGCCAGACTGTTTGGACGGCACCTTGATTCCGGGTGGCGCGCCTCGCGCCGCGGGGCGTGTCGGGCCGCGGCGCAACGCCAAAGCCGGACATTCCCGGACGATTGGCACGCCGGCGGAGTTAATTTGCGCAGCGCGGTTAAATTTCAACAGGCAAAGGCCCTCCCCGGCAGCTCCCGTTAAAAAGTTCACCGTGTCTAAAAGCCTTTATTTATCAGGCGAATATCCGGTTTCGACGCATTTTGTCGCGCAAAAATCTTGCCCCGTGGCATTCGTCCTGCTGAAATGGGCGGACGCAGGTTCGGCCAACAGGCGCAGTGCCTACGGGTCGCGAACTTGTTTTCAACGCACAGACAACAAATCATTCAAATGGCGAAATACAAACTCGAATACCTCTGGCTCGACGGGTATGAACCCGTCGCCAACATCCGCGGCAAAACCACCATCAAGGAATTCACGAAGTTCCCCAAACTCGAGGAACTTCCCTGGTGGAACTTCGACGGCAGCTCCACGCGCCAGGCCGAAGGCAAAACCTCCGACTGCATGCTCAAACCCGTGGCCGTCTTTCCCGACACCACCAAGCAGAACGCCGCGCTCGTCATGTGCGAGGTGTTCATGCCCGACAAGAAGACGCCGCATCCCAGCAATTCCCGCGCGACGATTCTCGACGACCCCGGCGCCTGGTTCGGTTTCGAGCAGGAATATTTCCTCTACAAGGACGGCGCCCCCCTCGGCTTCCCGCCCGGCGGCGGTTTTCCTCCGCCGCAGGGCGAATACTACACCGCCGTCGGCTACAAGAACGTCGGCTGCGTCGCCCGCGAGATTGTGGACACGCACCTCCAGCTCTGCCTCGACGCCGGCATCAACCACGAAGGCATCAACTCCGAAGTCGCCAAGGGCCAGTGGGAATTCCAGATCTTCGGCAAAGGCTCCAAGAACGCCGCCGACCAGATGTGGGTCGCCCGCTACCTCATGATGCGCCTCTGCGAGAAATACGGCGTGGACGTGAACTGGCATTGCAAGCCTCTCGGCAAGGACGTGGACTGGAACGGCTCCGGCATGCACACCAACTTCTCCACCGAACACCTGCGCGAAGTGGGCGGCAAGGAATACTTCGACGCCCTCATGGCCGCGTTCGACAAATACAAGAACGAACACATCGCCGTCTATGGCCCGGACAATCATCTGCGCCTGACGGGCCTGCACGAAACGCAGTCCATTGACAAATTCAACTACGGCGTCGGCAACCGCGGCGCCTCCGTCCGCCTGCCGCAAACCTTCATCCCCAGCGGCTATCGCGGTTACCTCGAAGACCGCCGTCCGAATTCGCAGGGCGACCCCTACAAGATTGCCGGCCGCATTTTGCAGACGATTGCCACCGTGCCGACCGGCGGCAAGCCGAAGAAGAAGTGACTTGACCGGCCACAGGAGGAAGTGGGGACAGACGGCGCGAACGCAAGTTCGCGCCGTTTTTTCATTTCCCCAAGTTAGCGCGCGAATGGATCCATCGGAATCGGCTTGCCGCAATAAATGCAATTGCCCCGCTTGCCGGAATTCATCCGGCCGCAGGCGGGGCAGGTGACCGGCACGTGTTTGGGCAACTGGCTGTCGCGCAAATCAATCTCCGAGATCACCTTCACCAAATCCTCGTCGGTATAATTATGCTGCTGCTTGATGAACGACCACAACGCCTCCGTGAGCATCAGCAGCCGGTCAATGTCGTGCTGCATCAGCTCCACGCCCGTCTGCGCCTCCTTGGCATCGGCCCGCGCCTGGCCGGCCTCCAGCGACGCGCTCAAGTTGGACAAGTTGGAAAATCCGCCGTATAAACTGGGATAGAACATAATTTTATGAAAGGTTGGCCAACTTTAGAATAATCCGTGCGCTTGGCAAGCGCCAACGAACGGGAAAAATAACGATGTCGTCCACACCGAAAGCCCAGTTCCCGCGAGACCCTCCTTTCCGACCCGGTGACACCGGATTTCCGGCTTGGCAACCCGCCTGTCTCCGCCAAGAAGGCTGGTTTCCGGCCTTCCGGTCCGGCTTTTTCACCCAGGGAAACTCCCTTCTCACTCATCCCAACTCCCTTTTTGGTCATCGAGCAGGGCTTCTCCCTGACCGAGCAGGGCTTCTTGGTCATCGAGAAGGGCTTCTCCCTGGCCGAGAAGGGCTTCTTGGTCGTCGAGAAGGGCTTCTCCTTGTCCGACCAGCCCTTCTCCCTCGCCAAGCAGGGCTTCTCCGTCTCCGAGCAGGGCTTCTCGCCTGGTGAGAAGGGCTTCTGCCTGACCGAGAGAGGCTTCTCCCTCATCGAGAAGGGCTTCTCGTGACCGAGAAGGGTTGCTCACTGACCGAGAAGGGCTTCGGAAAAGGGCTGAAACGTCAAAAACCCAGCAAAATGGCAGTTTTCATCGGTTTCCGACCTTGCCAAACCAAGCGGAAGGCATGGGCGGGAGGGCGGACGGCCTCCGGGGCCGGGGATTTTAATGAAATCGTCTGTGTTCGGCGGCAATCGCTTCACGGTATCGGTTCAATCGAAATGGCAATCCTCATTGAGCGGACTTGCCGGGTGAAATGGTTTCTGCATTTGGCGTGATGCCGTGCTCGCAAAACTTGGTGACGGTCATCCGGGCGACGAAGACGGTCTTTCCATCCGCCTGCTCCAGTTCGATGAAATGCGCCATGAAATCGTATTGGCCGGTCTGGCAAAGCTGCCTGATGCCTTTGAACTGGACGTTGCGATAGACGAGAATGTCCCGGTTGCGCTCGTTGCAATAGACGTCGTAACGTTTGCTCGTGTCGAGCGGCTCCGGTTTGAATGCGGTCAGCGGGGTTTCGCGTGGTGAAGACATGGGGTTCCTTTCGTTGGGGACGGGCGTTTGCGGCATGCCCAAGTCTTGGGCGTTAAAATTTGGGTCGAGTTCGCGCAGGATTTCCCGCCGTGTCTCTTCCAGGTTGATGCCGAGGCTGGTCAGGACGCGGCCGGCGAGGCCATTGCCTTCACGCAGGATTCCAAGCAGGATGTGCTCCGTCCCGACGTAGGTATGATTGAGCGCCTTGGCTTCCTTCTGGGCCAGTTCGAGCACTTTCTTTGCGCGCGGCGTGAAGGGAATGTTTCCAATCACTTTCGGCTCGGGACCTTTGCCGGCTTGTTTCTCGACTTCAAGGCGGACGGTGTCCAAGGTTCCTCCAAATTTGACGAGCACATTGACAGCGACGCCTTGCCCGAGCGCGATCAAGCCCAGCAGCAAATGCTCCGTGCCAATGTAATTATGATTGAGGCGGTCCGCTTCTTTGCGTGCCAGCACCAGGATTTGCTGCGCGCGGGGAGTGAAGTTCGACATCATAATTTCTGTAATTCCGGTCTCTCTTGGCTTCGGCTCCGTCAATCCTTTCCAAAAAGTGCTCAACCAGCTCATGGTATTGTGCGCTGACACAAGCATCTGCCAGATTTTCAGCCCGGCGTCAACCGGAGATTTGGCAACCAGCCCGGCACCGAATGGAGTGAAAATAGCCCAGCCATTCATGGCTGGGTGGCAAATCAAAACAATTATCAAGTCCCGCAAGGGACGGCAGAAAATTGGGTGGCCTTCCGCGAGAATCTTTCGTCCCTGGCGGGGCTTTTGAAACGGTTGCGCGCATTTCCCAGCACTGAAGTGCTGGGCTATTTTCAACCGGCATCAGGCATTCACCACTTCCGGCTCGACCCACTTGTTGTGTTCCTTGATGAGGTCAACCAGCCGTTCCACGGCCTCGGCTTCGGGGATGTTGAACTTGATGGCCTGTTTGCCGACGTAGAGGTTAATCTTGCCGGGCGCGCCGCCCACGTAGCCAAAGTCAGCGTCCGCCATTTCGCCGGGGCCGTTCACGATGCAGCCCATGATGGCGATCTTCACGCCCTTGAGATGCTCGGTGCGCGACTTGATGCGCGCGGTCACGGTCTGGAGATTGAACAGCGTCCGGCCGCACGACGGGCAGGCGACGTAATCGGTCTTGAAGGAACGGCAACCGGCAGCTTGAAGAATGTTGTAGGCCAAACGCAGCGATTGGCCCGCGCCGGGTTCGCCGCGAATGAGAATCGCGTCGCCAATGCCGTCCGCCAGCAGCGCGCCGATGACGACCGAGGCGCGGAGCAGGGCAATCTTGGGTTCGATGACTTCGTAGGCGCCGACGTGAGGAGGCGGATTTCCGGCAGTCGAACCGTCCGCCTCGTTACCTCGTCGCCTGCTGTCCAAAAGGGTATCTTTCAGCAGAATCGGATTGTTCCGGCCCAGCCGCTTCAGCTTGGCAGCAAGGAGTCGGAAGGCGGTGATGGCGGGCAAGTTCACGCCGTCCTTCACGGTGACAAGCTGCGTCTCGCAGTTGATTTCAAAGTCCTGCGTGGGGTCAATCTCCGCGATGTTCAGGTCTTCGTAAATCGCCTCCGGCTTCACGTCGTCCTTGGGCCGAATCTTCGGCGCGACCTTGTCCCAAGTCGCCTGGGTGACGACGACGCGGATGAGTTGTTCGCCACCGCATTTAGTGTTTTCGGCCAGTTCAATCTCCGGTGTCTCGCGCCGCTCGAAGTGGAACGGATCGAAAGGGAATTCAGTAGGAGCCGAGGTGACGAGGCTCTGATTTGATTTGAGACTCCTTACGTCGTCTCCTACGGAAAGAACCGGAATTTGCGCCAGCAAATCGCGGCAGACTTCAATCTCGCGCGGCGAATCTTCCGTGAGCGAGACGCGGATGGTGTCGCCCAGGCCGTCGCAGAGCAGGGAACCGATGCCGATGGCGGATTTGATGCGGCCATCCTCGCCTTCGCCGGCCTCGGTGA
Source organism: uncultured Verrucomicrobiae bacterium (assembly GCA_963764035.1). Lineage (GTDB taxonomy): Bacteria > Verrucomicrobiota > Verrucomicrobiia > Limisphaerales > UBA11358 > UBA11358. The sequence continues at coordinate 456,050 of CAVXQV010000013.1, read as the reverse complement.
CGCCGAGGTGGATGGGATAATTCCAATCCGGGCCTTCCTGTTCCAATCGCGCGACCAGCAGGCGATAGCATTCAATCATCACCTTGGGGTTGGACGACTTCATCGAGAACTTGAAGTTGTGGAAGTCGTGCTGGCGGCAGATGCGGGCGAATTCCAGCGCGCTCTCGACCATGCCCAGCGGCGTGTCGCCGTAGCGGTTCATGATGCGGTCGGACAGCGAGCCGTGGTTGGTGCCGATGCGGAGGCAGCGTTTCAGACGGATGCATTCGAGCACCAGCGGCGTGAACTTTTCCTCGATGCGCTTCAATTCGGCGGCGTATTGCTCGTCGGTGTATTCCTTGATGGCGAATTTCTTGGAGTCGGCGTAATTGCCGGGATTCACGCGGACGACTTCGACCCATTTCACCGCTTCCATCGCGGCTTCGGGCTTGAAATGGATGTCGGCGACGATGGGCACGAGGCAGTTTTGCCGGCGCAATTCGGCGACGATGTTCTGGAGATTGGCCGCGTCCTTGACCGTCGGCGCGGTGATGCGGACGAGCTGGCAGCCGACGGCGACGAGTTCGAGCGTCTGCCGCACGGATTCGGCCGTGTCCATCGTGTCGCAGGTGAGCATGGACTGCATGACGACGGGATGATTGCCGCCGATGATGACGCCGCCGCGCGCCGGGTCGCCGATGACGATTTCGCGCGTCTATGCGCCGGTGATGGAAGAAGGGAGATTCGCAGTAGCGCATGGAAGTCATTTCTGCGGCGCGAAGATAATCGGCACGTCCTGGTTCTCATGCGCGCTGCGGAACCAGTCGCCGACGTCGAAGAACGCGATGTAAATCATGAAGCCGATGAGCAGCGCGGCGAAACCGGTCTGGATGGACTGGAGCAGGCGGGCGCTTAGGGGCCGGCGACGGACGACTTCGATGAGCGAGAGCAGGATGTGCCCGCCATCGAGCACCGGCAACGGCAGGAGGTTGAGCAGGGCAAGGTTCACGTTGAGAATGACGCTGAACCAGAGCACGCGCCGCCAGCCGTCCTCATCCTGAAACAGGTTGTAATAGACGCGGACAATCATCACCGCGCCGCCGAGCTGCTGAAGTCCGATTTCGCTTTTTGGGGCCGTCAAAGCGCCGATGGTGGCGAAAATCTGGCCGGCGCTGTCGCGGATCTGGTCGAGCGGGCTGGGGTGGGCCAGCGTGACGTTGGTGTCCACCTGCCATTCGATGCCGAAGGACGGCCCGGCGTTGGCCGGCTTGAGCGGCCTGGCCGCCAGCAATGAAACCTTGAACTGGTTTGTGCCGCGCTGCGCCGTGAAGACGACGGGTTCGATCGGGCCATTGGTCAACTGCTGTTCCAGGGTGATGACGGCGTCGTAGCTGTAAATTTTCTCGCCGTTGATGGCGAGGATTTGATCGCCGGGCTTCAAGCCGGCCAGCGCGGCAGGGCTGTTGCTGAACGTGTCGCCCACAACGGCTGGAACCGCCGAATCAATCATGATCTGCCGCAGCGATTTTCGCTCATACCACTTGGTCGGCTGGTGAATGGGCACCGGATAAGCCATCGCCTCCTTGTCGTCGCGGAGATATTTGATGGCGATGTTGGTGCCTTCGCTGGTGATGATGCGCCATTTGACGCTCTCATCCGAGGGCGGCGAGAAATGCGAAACCGGGTGGCCGTCCACCTCCAGAATCGTGTCGCCCGCGCGCAGGCCGGCCTGGCCCGCCGGGCCGGTCGGGTCCACCCAGCCGATGACCGTCGTGTCGCCGACGGTGTTCACCGGCCGTCCGACCTGCCAGACCACGACCGCAAAAACGAACGCCAGCAAAAAACTGAAGAGCGGCCCGGCGAACGCGACGATGATTTTGTCGAGCGCGGAGACATTTGGCAATTGATCCACCGGCGTTTCGCCTTTGCCCTCGATGGCTTCCATCGTGGCCATTTGCGGCAGGGCGACATAGCCGCCGGCGGGAATCCAGCCGAGCGCGTATTCGACGCCGTTGATTTTCTTCTTCCAAATCGGCTTGCCGAACCAGATGGCGAAGCGGTCAATCTTCAGCCCGCGCCATTTGGCGGCGAGAAAATGCCCCAGTTCATGGACGCCGATGAGCAGGTTGAAAACCAACACCACCTCGAATGCGATAAAAATGTAATGTAATACGCTCATTTAATATCGGAATGACTATATCAGGGAAATCGGTTACTGCAATCTAATCGTTCCCGTCCCCGCCCTCGATTTTTTCAATTACAAGGACGAGGACGACGACGAGGTTATGAATTTGTCGCCGTCTTTCGCGCCCAGGCGTCGGCTTCGAGAATCTGTTCCAGCGTCGGATGCGGCACGACCTGGTGCGCGTCCATCGTGCGGCGGACGGTTTCGGTGATTTGCGGGAAATTGATTTTGCGGTTCACGAACGCTTCGACCGCAACTTCGTTGGCGGCGTTCAACACCGCGGGCAAGGTGCCGCCGACTTCGCCGGCCCGGCGGGCCAGTTCGAGCGCGGGAAAACGCTCCGGGTCCGGCTCCTCAAATGTCAGCTGGCCGAGCTTGGCAAAATTGGTCTGCACGCGGTCGCTCGGCGCGCGGTCGGGATAGGTGAGCGCGTATTGAATCGGCAGGCACATGTCCGGCGTGGAAAGCTGCGCCAGCATCGAGCCGTCCACGAATTCCACCATCGAATGCACGATGCTCTGCGGATGCACCACCACGCCGACGCGCGCCATCTCGATGTCGAACAGCCAGCGCGCCTCGATCATCTCCAGGCCCTTGTTGAACAGCGTCGCGGAATCAATCGTGATTTTCCGGCCCATGACCCACGACGGATGTTTGAGCGCGCGTTCGACGGTGATTTCGGAAAATTTCTCCTTCGGCCATGTTTCTTGTCGCGGAACGGCCCGCCGGAGGCCGTGAGCCAGAGCTTGCGGACGGAAGCGGGCGGCTTGCCGTCGAGGCACTGAAAAATCGCGGAGTGTTCGCTGTCCACGGCCAGCACGCGGACGCCGTGCTTGCGCGCCTCGCTCATGACGATTTCGCCGGCCATGACGAGAATTTCCTTGGACGCGACGGCGATGTCCTTGCCCGCGCGAATCGCGGCCAGCGCCGGCTGCAATCCGGCCGTGCCGACGATGGCAATCAGAACGATGTCCGCCTCCGGCAGCGTGGCGAGTTTCAGCAAGCCCTTCGTCGCCGGAAAAAACTTGGTGGTCGTGCCGAGCGCGTTTTGCAGTTCCTTCGCCTTGGCCGGATCGGTAATGGAAATGGCCGCCGGCCGGTGCTTGCGGGTTTGTTCCAGCAGCAATTCGGCGTTGTTGCCCGCCGCCAGGCCGAGCAGGCGGATTCGGTCCGGCAAATCCTCGGCCACCTTGACGGTGCTGGTGCCGATGGAACCGGTGCTGCCGAGGAGAACGACGTTTTTCATTTCAGATCAAGGCTGTGCGTCAGAATATGGCGCAGATACAAATACATGATGGGCGCGTTGAACAAAAGGCTGTCCAGCAAGTCGAGGATGCCGCCGATGCCGGGAAAGAATCTGCCCGAATCCTTCACGCCCGCCTCGCGTTTGAACAGCGATTCAATCAAATCGCCGATGACCGCCGTCACGCTCAAGACGACGCCCAGGATGACCGCGTGCAGCGTGTTCATGCCGGCCATGTGCGCGCCGAAAAAATGCACGAACACCAGGCTGGCGCCGGTCGAGAACGACAATCGCGCCGGCAAAGCCCTCCCAGGTCTTGCCGGGGCTGATGCGCGGGATCATCTTGTGCCGCCCGATGAGCGAGCCGACGGCATAGGCGCCCGTGTCGCTGAATTTGGTGACGAGGATGAAATAGAGCAGGAAGTATTTTCCCTCGACGACCGGGAAGAAATTGATTTTCTGGATGAAGTTCAGCAGCCACGGCACATACATCAGGCCGAAGAGCGTCGTGGCGATGGCGATGATGCCCGCCGTGTTGGATTTGGCAAAGAACTGGCGCAGGCACAGGCCGAGCACGAACAGGATGAGGAAGCCGGTTTCAAAATCGTTCACGCGCGCCGGCGAACCCTGCAGTGCCGATCTGGCCGGTGAGATTCAGAAAGGTCCCGACCATCAGCAGCACGCCGCCGAGCAGGCCGCACCATTTGAAGCAGGCCAGGCCGCGCTTTTCGGCCAGGCCGTAAAATTCCGCCAGGCCGGCCAGCGCCAGAAAGAGCGATGATGAGGAGAAACACGCCGTCGGAAACCAGCGGATTGCCGGAAAACAAAGCCGCGAGGATCACCGTCCAGAGAATCACCGAGGTGATCAGCCGGCGGAAAAAAACCTGCGCCTTTGAGGGCGATGGGGCTGCGGCAGCCGCGTCGGACATTCGCCGGAAGATAGCAGGGGTGCAAGCCATTGCCAATTCTCAATTCCTGGCACGCGTCCGAATCAACCGCGTTCAAGCCCGGTCCGCCGCCGGCGAGGCGCTGGTTCCGGCTGCGGTTGAAAAATGGCGTTTCCCTTGCGCAAGCCAAAGAAAGATTGCGTTGTTCTGTTTTGTCGGGTATTTTCAGAAATCAACCCGGCTGCAACGAAGCGTGAACGAAATCCGGATTGCGCGTGAAAGTCCCTGTTATGAATTCTGTTAAACCAAATGTTTCCGGCCTGCGGCGGCCGGCTTGCACCAGGCGGACTGGTTTCACCCTGATCGAACTGCTGGTGGTCATCGCCATCATCGCGATTCTGGCGGCGCTTTTGCTGCCGGCGCTGGCCAGCGTCAAGAACCGCGCGCAGATGGTCACGGACATCAACAACTGCAAACAAATCATGCTGGGTGTGATTATGTATACCGGCAACAACGATGATTACATCCCGCAGCCCGGATGGTTGACCACGGTTCAGAACTGGGCGGCCGGCCCCAACATCCCGCTCGCACCGGGCGGGAGCGGAGATATGACCACTTATAACACCTATTACCCGCAACAGGTGCAGGCGTTCAAGAAGGGCCAGCTCTACCACTACGCCCCGGACGAAAAGATTCTGCGTTGTCCCGCTGACATTCAAAACGCCCAGTTCTTCGCGCGGCAGCAATATTTGACCAGCTACATTTGGAACGGAGGCGTGGTTCGCTACGGACATTCCGGCACGACCATGAAAATAGGCGCTCCGGAGCTCAAGGGGAGCTACATTCTGATGTGGGAGAACGACGAGGCAAACACGAAATCCGGACAGTGGAATGATTTCTCCAACTACCCCGATGAAGGCATCTCCCGGCGTCATGGCGACGGAGCGATGGTGGCCTGTCTGGACGGCACCGCCCTGCGGATGGATATGCATGATTTTTACAATCTGGCCGGGAACGCGTCCAATCCGCTGGCCGGCTATAATGCGGGGGACTATGGAACGGCCCAGCCCGCCCCGCCCAATGACTTGTGGTGGTTTCATCCATGATGGGCCGGCCTTGCCCGGCAGTTGGCCATAATTCACACTGCGGATGGCGTTCTCGCTCGATCGGGCCGGCGCGGCGCGCCGCCGGCAGGCTGCGGTCGCCAACGATGCTGTATTCGCAAAATGGCGATTATTTTGCGCAAAATGGAGTGGCATAATTCTTCGGGTGGGGTAATTTTAACCAATGTTACCCGGGTGCGTGCGAATTAATTCGGCGTCCGGATTTAAGCCGTGAAATCTCTTTTATGAATGCTATTAGACCAAATACTCCCGGCGTGCAGTGGCAGGACCGCGGTGGGCGGAAGGGTTTTACCCTGATCGAACTGCTGGTGGTCATCGCGATCATCGCCATTTTGGCGGCGTTGTTGCTGCCGGCGCTGGCCAAGGCGAAGCAAAAGGCTTTGCGAACCCAATGCGTGAGCAATGTCCACCAAATTGAAATTGCGATGAATCTTTATGCCAGCCAGTCGGTTGACAAGCTGCCGGTATTGGCCGGCAGCGGCGCGGCCTGGTGCTGGGACACTCCGTCTACCGCGATTGCCGTGATGCTGAAATCCGGCCTGACCAAGAAAATATTTTATTGCCCTTCAACGGCGCCCAGATTCACCGATGCGCAGAATTGGGCGGGGGTTGATGGATCCGGCAATGGTTATTGTCTGTGGAATTTCAACACCACGTCTCTCTCAAGTGGATTTCACATCACCGGCTATGCCTTTGCGTTTTCGGGGGCTGACAGCAAGCTGGCTTCGACCAACCAAAACCAAACCCTCCAGGCGGAAAGCGTTCAAAACTTTCCTGTGCCCGGGCAGTCCACGCTTTATGGCCCGGCAGAGCGCGTGTTGTTGGCTGATGTTGTTATCAGCACCGGCTCGACCCAGCCCGGCTATCAACATGCGGAAAATAACTATACGAGCGTTGGGGGTGGCTTTGTATGGCCACCAGGTGGCGCTACCTACCCGCACTTAAGCGCTCATATGGATGGAAATATCACGCCCAGCGGCCAATTTCTCGGATACAAGGATGGACACGCGGACTGGGAGCTTTTTCAAGATGCAAGTCCCCGCACCGGCGGCAACACCCCCTATTTCTGGTGGTAAGCCGCAGTGCCTGACGGGGCGGATCTCCACCAAACCGCCAAAGGTAACTTAGGGGCAGTGGTTCCCGTGTTCGCGAGGGAACAGCTTCACTTTGCCGGACCTGCTCTTTGTCATCTCAATCATTGAGCATGGCTTTTGTGAGGCCATGGCAACTCAAAACCAGCCGGTGGCATGCAGGCACTGCCGGCAAATGGCGTGTTGCGATCGCGGGTAAAACGTCATGTTGCCGGGATAAACCCGGGCGCTCATGCCCGCGCAGCCCATTTTGTTAAACGAGGTGTTTGGCGGGTGCCAAACGCGGCCGGCCGGCGGCCTGCGCTTCCCGATCAACCGAATCATTCCCTAAAGGGCAGTGGCCGGTTTTGCGTCCGGCATTTATACTTTCAATCCGAAATCGGATGGGTAGAATGTGAATGACCCGTGCGGCAGCCTCCGGACACGATGAGAGCCGTGGCCGCCCGTTGCCCGCAAAACAAATTGCCTTTTGATCATCATGCCAATGGAACTTCAAATCATTCGCGCCAGCGAATTCGTCCGGTTGGGGCCGCACGGCAAGTTTGACCTGAAGGCCAGCAAGGCGGCGCTGGCGGAACTGGCCGGCGCCTGCCGCAAACGGGGAATCCATCAGGCCCTGATGGACCTGCGGGCGCTGCATCCGGGGCCAAAACCGGTGTTCTCGCCCAACGATCTGGCGGTGCTGGTGAACACCTTCCGTGAAATGGGGTTCACGCACCGGCAACGGCTGGCCGTGCTCTACCGTTCCGACCCGCATCATCGCGCGCGGCTGTTCGCGTTTATCGCCAAACTGCGCGGCTGGAGCGTCCAGGCGTTTGACGATTTCGAAAAAGCCCTCGCCTGGCTTTCCGGCGCCGGCCTGGACCAGCCCGGGACGGAAACGGAATCCACGCCGCAGCCGAAACCGGTTCCGGTGCGCACGCGCGAAAACGTGGAGGCGGCGGCAAAATCCGCCGTGCCACCGGTCATTCCAATCCATTCAAAACCGGCCCGCAGCCGGATCCAATCGAGGAAGGAATCCACCACTTCGCAGCGGAGACGCCAAAGCGTGGTTCGAATGTTGAAAGCCCCCATCGGTTTGTTCCTGGTGGGGACTTTGATGGCCGGAGCGCTGCTGGCTCTGGCCACCGGCTGCGCCACGCCGCAGCCCACGCAGGAAACGCGGGACATCCTGTTGAGTTCCGGTTTCCACACCGTCAAGGCCACGACCCCGGCGCAACAGGCGCACTTGAAAACGCTGCCGCCAGGGAAGATTGTGGCGGCCCATCGCGACGGCAAGATCTGGTATGTTTATCCGGATCCCGTCCGCGGGCAGATCTACGTCGGCAACGAGAGCCAGTATCAATCCCTCCGCCAGACCATGCAGGACGCCAAAAACGTCACATGGCAGGATGAAGTGGTGAACTCCGGCGGCGGTTCGGGTGATTCGGACACCTGGGCCGTCTGGGTGCTTGACTGATCTGCCAAATCAGGAACTGCGTTACATCGGATGACACCTGGCAAAGCCATGACGAATTCCCCGATGTCTCCGGTTCAACTCATCCCCGCAACGAGACACCAGCCATGAGTTCAGCGAGCGTCGCCTTGGTCGGAGCCGGATGCATCTTCAGCGGCGTGCTGCTGGGAATGTTTTTGCGCAGCCGGCTGCCGGACCATCATTTAAGCAACGACTCCAAGGACACCGTGAAGCTCGGCGCCGGCCTGCTGGCCACCTTGTCCGCGCTGGTCTTGAGCCTCCTGATCAGCTCGGCCAAGACCTCGTTCGACACGGTCGGTTCCGAGGTCACGCAAGGCGCGGCGAAAATCATCCTGCTGGACCGCGCGATGGCCAACTACGGCCCCGCCACCGCGAACGCGCGGGAAATCCTGCGCCGCACCGTCGCCAGCGGCATCGCGGCCATCTGGCCGGAAAACCACACGGCCGGAAAGGGAGTGAGCGCCATCGAATGGGCCGACGGACTGGAACAGGTGCAGGCCGGATTGCGCGCTCTCGCGCCGGCCACCGACGCCCAGCGACAATTGCTCGCGCAGGCGCTGCAAATCAGCAACGACCTGGCGCAGTCCCGCTGGCTGGTGATTGAGCAGATGCAGACCGCCCTGCCGATGCCCTTCCTTGTGATGCTGCTGTTCTGGCTCACCATGCTGCACGCGAGCTTCGGCCTGTTCGCGCCCCGCAACGCCACCGTCGTCCTCGTGCTGCTCGTGTGCGCCCTGTCCGTGTCCGGCGCGATTTTCTTGATTTTGGAAATGAGCCATCCGCTGACGGGCTACATCAAGGTTTCCGGCGCGCCGATGATCAAGGCGCTGGAACATCTGGGCCGGTAATGCGCCACCGCGTGGACGATTACCCTTTTGCCTAATTTCCGCATTCAGGTGAATTGATGCCGCCCTCTTTCCGGCGCACACTGCGCCGCATGGCAATGAAATCTGCCAGGGCAGGGCGGGCAGTCCGCCCCGCCGCCGGTTTGCAATTCAAAGACGGCGCGCACGGAGTGACGCGTCCTGCCACTCAATCATCCGTCCTCCTCGACACGCGTGTCATTGACTGCGGCGACAATCAGAAAGTCATCGTCACCCTGGCGGTGATGGAAATACTGGACGAGCAGGTTGCGGGGAAATTGGCATGGACCTGCGGATTCTTCAGCCGACAAACCCGGCTTCCCGTCCGCAAGGTTCGGTCATTGCGATTGCAGGATGTAGAATTGTCCTCCGCCGGGGTTCAACGCGTGGGTCACGGTGACGGAACAATTGTTCGTGCCGCGCGTGGTGAAGGTATTGGTGCGCAGCGGTGTCCACTGCCAGGCCGCGCCGGGGTTTGTGCCATTCAGCAAATGGAACTTCGCGCCGGATCCGGCGGTGGCCCTGATTTGTATATTGGTTCTGGCTGAAATGGAGCTGACCAACGTCGGCGATGGCGAAGGCAGGATTTGTTCCGGGATGTCAGTTCCGTGGTCAGCCGGATAACTGGTGTCAAAACTGGTGTCAACAAAACCGTCGCCCGGTTCGCCATAAATATTGCAGCCCATTGCTGTAAAATGTTTCGGCAGTGCGGAACGGAAAGCCGGGGAGGCGGAAGTTGTTTTGATTTCCAGGTTTTTCCGGGGAGTGGTTATGAGGTGGCAACCCGCATCCCTGGCCCGGCCGGGTTTCGGGTTGTTCCGGGGCCGGCATAAACGGTATTCACTCCGACATTTCCCCACGGAGCGCCGCTCGCCGACCCGGCGGGTGTTGAAATTCGCCGGAAACGCGCCGGAGCGGAGGCCGGCGCCCCGCCGCGAGTTTGTAACCGAAATGGCCTTGACAACCTTTGCGCGCGATGTCTTAACTCTCGCAGTAAAGGATATTGCCAGCAGCCGAAACCTGGCAGCCCAAATTATGGAACATGTGCCGATCAACACGGTCATCAGCCTCGCCGCGGGCGTGGCGTTCGCCCGGCGGGCGGGCGCGCAGGAGAGCCTGCCGCTCCCGCCCAAATCTTCCGGCAGCGTCGCCGCTCGGACGATGCCGGAGTCCGCTTGCAGTCCGCCGCCGCCGGTGGGCCATCCGTCCAAGGACGCGCCAGTCAGGTTCAACGGCCAGATCGGACCGGCGCAAGCGGAATTTGCAAACTCGCCGGCCATGTCTGCACCCGGTTTCTTGAACCACGAATAGCTCCAGATCAAAGTTATGAAAATCACATTGAAACGTTTCGCCCTGTTCGCCGGCAGCCTCGCGGCGGCCCTGATCATCGGCTGTCAAAGTTCCCAACCGTCCGGCGGCGCCATGGCCGGCGCAACCGCGCTGTCGTCCGTCCAGACCAAGGAATCCCAGGCGGCCATGACGCCGCAATCGGCGCTGGCGGAACTCAAGGCCGGCAATGCCCGGTTTGTGGCCGGCCAGCCGCTGCACCGCAATTTCCCGGCGGCCGTCAAAGCCACCGCCTCCGGCCAGTATCCCTTCGCCGTGGTCTTGAGCTGCCTCGATTCGCGCCAGCCCATCGAAATTGTCCTGGACCAGGGCATCGGCGACATTTTCAGCGCGCGCGTCGCCGGCAACGTGTTGAACGACGACATCCTCGGCAGCATGGAATTCGCCTGCAAACTGTCCGGTTCAAAACTGATTGCGGTCATCGGCCACTCCAATTGCGGCGCCATCAAGGGCGCGATTGACGACGCGCAGCTCGGCAATCTCACCGGCCTGCTCGCCAAAATCAAACCGGCGGTGGACGCGGTCCCGGCGGACGTCCAGCCGCGCACGTCGAAGAATTACACATTTGTGGACGACGTTTCCGAGGCGAACGTGCGGCTGGTCATGCAGCAAATCCGCGAACGCAGCCCGGTGCTCAAGGAGATGATTGACAGCGGCCAGATCGGCTTGGTCGGCGGCATGTATGATTTGTCCACCGGACAAGTTCGTTTTTTTGACCGGTAAACCCATGTGCCGGCGCTTCTGCCGGACAAAAAGTGCCTCCAGACGCCGGAACCAACGGTGACTGTGAAGCCCGGGATCCTCCCTCGGCACGCCAGTCTTCCCGGCCCGGAGGCTCTACGCCCGGGGGAAGAAAACAAATCCTGAAATTCCCCGATGAGGGCGGGCGTAAAACACATATAATATGGCGAAAATTGACTGGACGAGCCGGTTGAACGGCATTCAAGGGCGCCCAAACCGGCCAATCCGCTTGTGGTGTCTATATTTGACCATCTTTGGTGCTGGACAGGGGGGTAAGCGGGTTAAACCGTTGATAATGAATAAAAGTGGCCTTTGGAAAACCCTTTGTCTAAGAGGGAAATCCCTTTGTCCGTCATGGAAAAGGGGATGTCCAGCTTGGAAAAGGGGATTTCCGTCATGGAAAACCCCTTGTCCAAGGTGGAGACCCCCTTCAGCACCGGGGAAGCCCCCTCTTGCAGGAGGGTGAAGGGGATGTCAAAGGGGGAAAACCCCTTTTCGATGACGGACAAGGGGATGTCCAAGAGGGAAAACCCCTTTTCCAGGACGGACAAAGGGATTTCCGCGTTAGACAAAGGGATTTCCCTGTCACAAAAGGAGTCTTCGGGGGTGGACATACCACAAGAGAACCACCAGAAAGGGATGTCCGGAGCCGGGAAGGCGATCTCGGAGGTGGGAATAGCCATGTCCAGGCCGGACTAGGAGATTTCGCCAGCGGAGGAGGGGATGACCGCGGGGGAAAGGGAGATTTCCGCGCCGGACAAATCCTTGTCCGAAGCGGAAAAGGGAGTTTCGGAAGTGGAAAATGACAATTGCCCGGCGCATGAAATTCCAGGGAGACCGCGGAAGCATCTCCCTCTCCTCGGAGGAGAGGGTTGGGGTGAGGACGGTCGTTCAAACCAGATAGTTTTATGGTTTACGCCCGCCCTCATCCTGGCCTTCTCCCCCGGGGAGAAGGAACAGGTTGCGGATGTTTCTGTTTTTGCGGATGGCTGCCCGGCAAATCCAGCGCGTGACATTTCAGGGGGACCGCGGAAGCATCTCCCTCTCCTCGGAGGAGAGGGCCGGGGTGAGGACGGTCGTTCAAACCAAATAGTTTTATGGTTTACGCCCGCCCTCATCCTGGCCTTCTCCCCCGGGCAGCAGGAACAGACTGCGCGTGATTCGATTTTGCGGACAGCGTCAGTTCTTTGGGGCGGGGAGAAATCCAAATCGAAGAAGCCACGGTGTTTTTCGCTTGTAGCCATCCTTATAGTATTAGCAATGGCACAGTTAATGCTTTTTGTGATTAAAATATACTGAAATAAATATTGACCCTTGCCGTCATTGGCTGGAGACTGGCTGGTGAACGGTAAGCGGGCCATCCCCCGCCGCACAAAAAAAATTATGCTCTACTCAATCTCAAAAGCGTTCATCCAGGGGTCTGACTCCGTCGTGATGAACCAAACGAAGAAGGTGAACACCAAGATGACGGGCAACCCGCTCTTTGCCACGCCGGAACCGCCATTGCTGGAGGTGATGGCCGCGGAGGGGGTCTTGGAGACAAAGGTGGCGGCGCTGAAGGGGGGCGGCCCGCAGGCAACCCAGGAGCGCGACTTCGCCCGCACCGCCTTGATTTTGCTGATCCGCTCCTTGATTCTTTACGTGGAGAAAATCGCCGCCGGCGATCCCATTGTCATGCTCTCCGCCGGTTTTGACATCAACAGTTCCGAACATACGCCCGCCACCGTGACGACCCCGGTGATTCAAGGCGCTGATTTTGGCGAGAAAGGGGCGGTCATCCTCCATGCCGGAGCCATGGGCAACGCGCTGACGTTGAAGGTGCGTTACCGGATTCCGGGCCAGGCGTGGGTGGAAGGGGTGACGAGTTCGCAGGCGCGGAACATTGTGCAGGACGAGCTGGTGTCGGGCCAGACGTATGAATTTGCCTTGCAGGCCAACGGCACCAACAACCAGGTGAGCGACTGGAGCGATTACGTCTCCCACATGGCGCCGTAGGGAAACGCCAGAACGGATTTCTGCCGCCATACTACATAAGCGGAGAGGACATCGTTGGGATGGGACGCCGGCGGCAGTTATTCGGGGCAGGCGGCTGATCCATATAAAACGCCGCGGGCGACGGTGTTAATGCCCTCATCGCCCAATACATTTGAAACAACCGGCTGACCGTCCTCATGCGTAGCCACGCCAAGAAAGACAACCGGCGCAACCAGGTGCGGGTGCCCGGCTCGATTCGGGAATTGAAGATGCATCGTTGCGCCTTTTACCGCGCCCTGGTCTGTCCCCTGGCAAACCGTATGCCGCTGGTGTCGGGAGATTTACCCGCCCGCAACAGTCCCGGGGATTTCATTTTCATTCCGTATGAAGTCCGGCCGTGGGAGCTTTCACGTTTTACCGTCACTGCCCGCCTGGAGCACGCCCTGGGTTACATGAACTGCCGGACGCTCGGCGATCTGCAAGGACGGCGGCTGTCCGACATCGGTCGCTGGCGCAATTGCGGCCGGGTGACGCTGCGGGAGTTGATCCGGCTCGTCCGCAACTTGCAGGAGGGCAATTGGAGCAACTGGCGCGACCCGAACGCCTCGGGCGCGCAGGATTATTATGAGATTTGAAGCCCGAAACCGGGCGGGAATCCGCCGGGCGGGGGCGGGGATGCCCTCGTCGCCCGACAAATTTGGCTTGCTGGCATGAATGCCGAGGAACAGATCCCCCAAAAGACAACTCGCGGCGATGGAACCGTCGGGATGTCACCCGCCGAATACGCCCATTGGAAGTTTAATGCCAGTTCCGTTGGGCAGAAACTGGCCTTGGTGAAGCTGCGCCAGTGCGGGCGCCGCCGTTTCGAGGGAATCATCACCATACCTGACGACCTGCGCGCGCGGCCATTGGAAGCGGTGCGCATGAGCGCGCGTTTGCGGCATATTTTGGGCAGGGGCAATTTCAAAACCCTCGGTGATTTGCACGGGCTTATCTACCTGGAGATGCTTTCCTGGTGGAATTGCGGTGTCTTTGCCGTTGAGGAGTTGAAATCAATCGTCACCCGAATCCACCAGCCGGCCCGTCCCCGCCGGAATCGCCCGCGCGCCCATGGCGCAGTGGATGATTATGAGATTTGACGGGTGGGATGGACGCGCAAAAAATGTTTGGGGTTTAACAATTTTGTTCCAGAAATCCTCATTGACGGAAAGCGCCTTGGCGGTATGCTGTTGGCTCGGTTTGTTGAACATTTTTATCCAAACGAAAGCATAAAAAACTATGGCAGTGAAAGTCGCAATCAACGGGTTCGGGCGCATCGGTCGCTTGGTCTTCCGCGCGCTCATCGAACAAGGCATGGTGGGCAAGGAAATCGAAGTGGTCGCCGTCGGCGATATCGTGCCGGCGGACAACCTCGCGTATCTGCTCAAGTATGATTCCATCCAGGGCCGCTTCAAGGGCACGGTCGGCTCGAAGAAATCCGCCGCCGACAAGCCGGAAGACGACGTGCTCGTCGTCAACGGCAAGGATATCAAGGTGGTCAGCGCCAAGACGCCCGCGGAATTGCCGTGGAAGGCGATGGGCGTGGACCTGGTGATTGAATCCACCGGCCTGTTCACCGACGTGGAGAAGGCCAAGGGCCACCTCACCGCCGGCGCCAAGAAGGTCATCATTTCCGCCCCGGCCAAGGGCGATTGCCTGACGGTCGTGCATGGGCGTGAACGAAGGCAAATATGATCCGGCGCAGCATCACGTCATTTCCAACGCGAGCTGCACGACGAACTGCCTCGCGCCGGTCGTGCATGTGCTGCTCAAGGAAGGCTTCGGCATCGACGAGGGCCTGATGACGACGATTCACAGCTACACCGCCACGCAAAAGACGGTGGACGGCCCGAGCAAGAAGGATTGGAAGGGCGGCCGCACGGCGGCGCAGAATTTGATTCCCTCCACCACCGGCGCGGCCAAGGCCGTGGGCCTGGTGCTGCCGGAAGTGAAGGGCAAGCTGACCGGCATGGCGTTCCGCGTGCCGACCCCGACGGTTTCCGCCGTGGACCTGACCGTGAAGACGGTCAAGGAAACGAGCTACAAGGAAATTTGCGCCGCGATGAAGAAGGCGAGCGAGACCTACCTGAAGGGCATCCTCGGCTACACCGAGGACGAAGTGGTCAGCTGCGACTTCATCCATTGCGAGCTGTCCTCGATTTTCGACGCCGGTTCGGGCATCGAGCTGAACAACAAGTTCTTCAAGCTGGTGAGCTGGTATGACAACGAGTGGGGTTACAGCTGCCGCGTGGGCGACCTGATCAAGGTCATGCTCAAGAAAGGGCTGTAAGCCGAACGCAGTTTCACCAAGGCGATCCGGCAACGGGTCGCCTTTTTTAATTTAGGTCTACGATTGACGATTTGCGATTGCTTGCCAGTTTGTGAGGGCCGCGTAAATCGTATATCGCAAATCGTCAATTCACGGTTTCGTCTGCGGCGCTTCCTGGATCACCTTTTCCTTCTCCAGCTTGTCCAGCTTCGGCGCAATGACCACCTGGCAGTAGGGCGCGTTGGTGTTGTTGTCGTAGTATTGCTGGTGATAATCCTCCGCCTTGTAAAATTTCTTGAGCGGCACGATTTCGGTGACGATGGGATGCTTGAAATCCGCCTGCGCCGCGAGCTTTGATTTCTCCGCCTCCAGTTTCTGCTTTTCGTCGCGGTAAAGAATGATGGAACGGTAGGACGTGCCTTCGTCCGCGCCCTGGCGGTTCAAGGTGGTCGGGTCGTGCGCCTGCCAGAAAACTTCGAGCAGCTTGGGGTAGGAGATTTTCGCCGGGTCGAAGACGATTTCCGTGACTTCGGCATGGCCGGTGGTTTCGGTGCAGACCTGCTCGTAGGTCGGATTTTCGGCGGTGCCGCCGGCGAAGCCGCTGGTGACGGAGATGACGCCGGGCAGCCGTTCGAAGACGGCTTCCATGCACCAGAAGCAGCCGCCGCCGAGGTCGGCGATTTCAGTTTGGTTCGTGCTCATAGAATTCGCGGGTTGCGCCGGCGCGGAGAAAGTCAGCGCGGCGATCATCGGGAACAGGCAGATCATCCTTTTCATTTTTTCAAAACGTCAAACCTGAAACGTGATGCGTGATGGGAAATCCACGTTTCTCGTTTCACGCGTTACGGCTCACCCTTCTCCGGCACGTCCAGATGTTCCCCCGGCGGCAGCCCGGCAAATTTCTCAAAATGCTCCGGCCGGAGCGGCTCGGAAATGGCATGTTCGCCGCCCAGCCATTTGCCGAGGTCAATCAATTTGCACCGGTGCGAGCAAAACGGCCCATGGCTCCCGGCAAACCAGTCGCCGGACTTTCTGCACGTGGGACAAACCGCCTTCCGCTTATTTGGTCTCGCTGGCAATGGTCTTGAAATCATTGACGACGTTCTTCGCGTCATCGGGAGACACTCCGCCGCCGGTCAAGATCTTTTGAACCTCGGTGAAAATCATTTGCTGCTGGGCCGGCGTCAGATGCGCGCCGTTGAAGACGGCATGGGACATTTGCGCGAGCTTGGGATGCTGCGGCGCGCAGTTTTCGATTTCCCACGAGGACGGCCGCCAGGTCGTCGCCCAATTTGGCCAGGGACGGTTGGGACGGTTTTGTGCCCAGGGCGGCGGTGGCCAGGTCATTGGTCAGGCCCTGTATTTCGGTGGTGATGGCGGCGGCGTTGGTCAGCCGGGCGAACGTGTCGAAATCGCCCTGGAGGTGTTGGATGTTTAGCAGCGTGGCCTGGAGCTCCGGATCGGGCGGTTGGGCGGGAGCGGCTTGCACCGGCGTGGCGGGCGGCGGGTTGTTCATGAGTTGCCGGTTCGCCGCGGTTTCCTGATTGGCCACCCGTTTTGCCTGCTGGATGGCCGCCGAATAGGGATCGGCGGGCAGGCTGTTGGCCGCGAACACGGCACAGGCCAGGATGAGGAACGGCTTCATAACGCACTATTGGTTGGCAGTTAAGCCGGTCCCCTTTGACAGCAGGGAGATGTAGTCCCGCAGGATGTTGACGGTTTCATCGAGCATCCAGTCGGGCGGCGGCTGGGTGACCACGGTGCCCAGATGCACGCGGCCGGCAGGCGTGTTCGTCACGAACTGGTTCAGGACGACGCCGACGGCGAAATCGTTGTTCGTTGTCATAATGGAAACGCTTCCATTCTTGTTGGTGAAAGTCAACCGGGCGTTTTGGTTGGTGACGGCCAGCGGGGCCGGCGCGGGCAGGCCGTTCGTGGCGGAATTTTCCACGGTCAGGTTGTAAACCGTCTCGTCTGGCAGGGGACGGACGGCCCATTCGGACTGCCGGGCCAGATCGCGGGCATTGTCGGCCTGGTGCTGGCGGATGGCTTCCTGCTCGTTCAGCGTGGAGGTCTTGTCGGCCCACAATTTCTGGTCTTGGGCGATGTCCTGGTTGACATAGGCGAAATCCTGGTTGGTGGCCACACGTGCCTCCGAGAGCCGGCGCAAGGTCGTCGAGGTATGGCTGGACGAGGTTATACCTGGTAAATGGCACCCCTTGAATGGAATCCCACGGCAGCGGGTTGTCGAGCGCCTTCTCGCCGATGTCCGGGCTGTAATTCAGCACGTCCGGCAGCACGAT
The DNA here is from genome assembly GCA_963764035.1 of uncultured Verrucomicrobiae bacterium. Classification (GTDB taxonomy): domain Bacteria; phylum Verrucomicrobiota; class Verrucomicrobiia; order Limisphaerales; family UBA11358; genus UBA11358. The sequence continues at coordinate 438,528 of CAVXQV010000013.1, read as the reverse complement.
GTCCGATTCCACGCCCTTCAATTGCGTGGAGGCGCCCGTGATGCGGTAAAATTTCCGGATGGTGACCTTCAATTCGCCGGGGTCGTTGGTGGCGCTGATCGCGGCCAGCCCGATCAAATTTTCCAGCGGCACGAGGCTTTGCACCGTGCCTTTGCCGTGGGTGGAGGTGTCGCCGACGACGAGCGCGCGGCCGTAATCCTGCAGGGCGGCGGCGGCGATTTCCGCGGCGGAGGCGCTGAAGCGGTTGACCAGGACGACGAGCGGCCCGGAATAAAGCGCGGCGGAATTGCTCACGGCATCCGCGTCCACCTGCCCGTCCCAGTTGCGCGCGAGAACGACCGGGCCATCCTTGATGAACAGCCCGGTGAATTTGATGGCCTCCTCCAGCGAACCGCCGGGATTGGAGCGCATGTCGAGAATGATGCCGCCGACTTTTTCCGCTTCGAGTTTTTTGATCAGCCGGGCGGTGTCCTCGGTGATATAACTGTGCGCGTCCGGAACCGATCGGGCGCATAAAATGACGGAACCTTGATGACGCCCATCCGGCTCGTTCCGCCATGGCCGTCGGGCAGTTCAATCAGTTTGGCCTTCGCTTCCTGGTCCTCCAGCTTGATTTCGTCGCGGGTCAAGGTCACGACGTGCCGTGAGGAGGACGGATTGTCCTTGTCTTCGAGCGTCAGCCGCACCTGCGTGCCTTTGGGGCCGCGGATCAATTCGACGACCTTGCGACAGGTCCATGTCCACGACGTTGACGGGCGGCTGGTTGCTCTGCGCGACCGCCACGATGCGTTCCTTCGGCTTGATTTGCCCGCTCTTTTCCGCCGGCCCGCCCGGGACGAGCGAGTCAATGGTGCAGTAGCCATAATCATCCGTCAATTGCGCGCCGATGCCGCCAAGCGAAAGGCTCATTTCAATCTGGAAATTCTGCTCGTGCTCCTCGTTGAGGTAATCCGAGTGCGGGTCATAGGCATGCGTGAGGGCGTTGAGATAAAACTGCAAGACATTGTCGCTGTCGTAATTGGTGACCGTGTGCAGGATCCAGTTGTAGTGCTTGGCGAGGTCGGCGGTGATTTCCGCGTCGGCGTTTTTGGGCAGCGGCAGAATCGCGCCGCCGTTGGTCGGCGAGAATTCGTCGGCTCGAGCCTCTCCTGCAAAAATTCGTAGCGCACCTCCTGGCTCCACAACGCCTGCGCCGCGGCCAGATCCTTCGGGTAGGGCGCGTGCCGGCGGTCGAGCAGGAACGCGCTCGTCGGTGTCAAACTTGAATTGGTCCTGCTGGAGCAGTTTGTCCGCGTAAGCCGTGCGCTGGGCCAGCCGCTCCAGGAAGCGGTTGAAAATCTCATACGCCGGCGTGAGGTTGGCCCGGCCGCGGCCGCCGAGGGTGAACTGGTTGAGGTTTGTCCGGTAATGCGAGAATTCGTCCATGTCCGACTGCAGGAAGTATTCGCGGCGCGGGTCGAGGGTTTGCACGTAGTCGTCAAAGAAATTTGTCGGACATGCCGGTGTCAAGCGGTTGCCGGGAATACTGGCGTTCTTCCAGGAATCGCGCGGTCCAGTAGGCGATGAGCGCGTCATCAGGCCCGGGCGTGAGCGGCTTGAAGCTTTGCGGCGTCGCGTTGGTGGGCGGGTCGGCCGGCGGGTCGGCGGGCGAAGCGGTCCGCGGCGTCTTGCAGCCGGCGATGATCATCAGGACGAGCGCGATTGTCGCCGCGATCGCCGCACCACATTTCATTTTCATGCGACTCATTGAATTGGCACCTTTTCGACCCAATATAACGTGATTCGTTCAGAAAGAAACCTTTTTGCGCGCGGTGACGGCGCACCGGCGGCGTGGCGGCGAAAAGCCACGCGGTGAAACGAGTTGCTTTTTTGAACCAAATTCGGACAATGTCCGTCTGTAAACGAAATTATGAAAAAGATTGTTTTGATTTTAGCCTTGGGTTTAAGCGCCGCCGCGCCGTTGCTGGCCGACGGGACGAATGTGTTGGCCGACGCCAAGTCGCGCATGAGCTACGCCATCGGCATGTGCCGTCGGCCGTAACTCGCTGGCACCCGCAGATGCAGGACGTGCAGGTGGATCCCGATCTGGTCACCCGCGCCGTTCAAGGACGCGCTTTCGCAGCGACGCGACGCTGATCACGCCGGACGAGGTGCAGCAGACACTTGCAACCTTGCAGACGGAGGTCCAAACCCGGGCCCAGGCCAAACAGCGCGAATCTGGCCGTCACCAACAAGGCCGAGGGCGGAGGCGTTTCTGGCCGCCAACAAGACCAAGCCCGGCGTCGTGACGTTGCCGGACGGCTTGCAATACAAGGTCATCACCGAGGGCGACTGGCGAGATTCCCGGCGACGGCGACATGGTGGCGGTGAATTTTCGCGGCACATTTGCTGGACGGCACGGAATTCGACAGTTCCGCCCAGCCGGCAAGCCCATGCAACTCCCCGTCGGCCAGCATTTTCTCGCGGCTGGAGCGAGGCGCTTAAGCTCATGAAAGCCGGCTCCAAGTGGCGGTTGTTCATCCCGCCCGACCTCGCCTTATGGCGAGAACGGGCTGGCTCCCCGCATCCCGCCCAAACTCGACGCTGATCCTGGACGTGGAACTGGTTTCGATCGAGCGTCCCAATCCGCCGTCAGCCGCCGCACCGCCGCCGCCCGCCAATCCGCCGCTCACCAGCGACATCATCAAGGTGCCGTCCGCCGAGGAAATGAAGAAGGGCGCGAAAGTCGAAATCATCAAGCCGGAGGACATCCAGAAGCTTCAGCACAGTCGCAGCAGCCATCATCGCCGGCAAACTGACCGCGCGCGTTTGAACAATTTGCGCCGGCGCGTTGTCCATTCCTCATATTGGAGTTGGACAATTGCGAATCTGCTTATGAAAACGATCTTCTGAGACCGGTGGTTGGGATTTTTCGCCGCGTTGATGGGCGCGGCGGCGATGGCGGCCTTGTTTTATTTCACCGCGTGGGCCAGGGAACCCGCCCCGGCCATCAGCGTGGACAACACGCCCATCGTCCGCGACGCCAAGGCGGTCACCAGTTACGCGCCCGTCGTCAAAAAGGCCGCGCCCAGCGTCGTCAACATTTTTCCACGCACATCATCCATGCAGCGGCTCTATCGGAATCCGATGTTCAACGATCCGTTGTTCCGCCAGTTCTTCGGCGATCCCTCCGGCCAGCGGCGGCGGCAATCAGCGCGAAATCACGCGCAAGGAGGAAAGCCTCGGCTCCGGGATCATCATTTCGCCCGGATGGCTACATTCTGACCGCCAATCACGTTGTGGACGGCATGGACGAAATCAAGGTGGCCATTCCCGACAGCAAGACAGGAATACACCGCCAAGGTGGTTGGCACCGATCCGCCGACGGACGTGGCCGTGCTGAAAATTGACGCCACCGGCCTGCCCGCCATCACGCTCGGCGACAGCGACCAAGCTCGAAGTCGGCGACGTCGTGCTCGCCATCGGCAATCCCTTTGACGTCGGCCAGAGCGTGTCCATCGGGCATTGTCAGCGCGCTCGGTCGCAACGGCAGTGACATCGGCATGCACGACAGCGGCTACACCATTCAGGATTTCATCCAGACCGACGCCGCCATCAATCCCGGAAATTCCGGCGGCGCGCTCGTGGATGCCGAGGGCCGGCTCATCGGCATCAACACGATGATCAAGAGCAGTTCCGTAGGGCAACGAAGGCATCGGCTTTGCCGTGCCCATCAATCTCGCGCGCCACGTCATGCGAGCGCCTCATCAGCGGCGGCAAAGTCACCCGCGGTTATCTCGGCATCCAGATGCAGGATTTGACGCCGGACCTTGCCGCAGGGATTCAATCTTTCCAGCCAGAACGGCGTGCTGGTGGATGACGTGGTGCCCGGCGGCCCGGCGGCAAAGGCCGGCATCAAATCCGGCGACGTCATCGTTGCCTTCAACGGCAAAACGGTGGACGACGGACAGGCCTGCAACTGGCCGTCACCGACTGCGCGCCTGGTTCCAGCGCCACGGTGAAAGTGATCCGCAACGGGGAGGAAAAGACCATCACCGTCAAGCTGGGCGAATTGCCGGGCAGCGGTCGCGCGCAGAACAACGAGCGGCAAAGCCTCCCCGGTCTCCGCCGACACCGACGCCCTGGACGGCGTGTACCGTGGATGATTTGAGCCCGGACGCCCGGCAGCAATTGCAGATCCCCGACGGTGTGAAGGGCGCCATCGTCACCGACGTGGATCAAGATTCGAACGCCGCCGATGCCGGCCTGCAGCAGAACGATGTCATCGTCGAAATCAATCATCACGCCGTCACCAGCTCCCAGGACGCGGTCAACCTTTGCATGCAGGCCAAGACCAAACGGATTCTGGTCAAAATCTGGCGGCGCGGTGACAGACGGTCTCGCCGGCACGCGCTTCTTGAGCGTGGACAACACCAAGACGAGAAGTAAGCGCTGAAGGCCAAAGGTTGAGCCGGCACATGTTTGGCCGAGTCCGAGTGCCGTGTTTTTGACTTTAGCCTTCAGCCTTTAGCCTTTAGCCTTTCCCGACGATGCCCGTTCAATACAAAGATTATTACGAAACCCTCGGCGTCCCGCGCGGCGCCAACGACGCGGAGATCAAGAAGTCCTTCCGCAAGCTCGCCCGCGAATTTCATCCCGACGTCGCCAAGGACAAAAAACGCGCCGAGGAGAAATTCAAGGAAATCAACGAGGCCTACGAAGTCCTCTCCGATCCCGGCCAAGCGGAAGAAATACGACGAGCTGGGCGCCAACTGGAAATCCGGCGCGGAATTCCGTCCGCCGCCCGGCTAGGAAGACTTTCCCGGCGGACAGGCCTTTCGCGGACGAGGGGCAGGGCGGCGAGGACTTCGAATTCCAGTTTGGCGGCACCGGCTTCAGCGATTTCTTCGAGCAATTTTCGGCTCGCGGATGCGCGGCGGCGGTTTCGGCTCGCGCGGCGGCTTTCGCGCCGGCGGAATATGCCGAGCGCGGCGCGGACATCGAAGGCGACATCATGGTCACGCTCGAAGAAGCCATGCGCGGCTCGGTCCGGGAAGTCAACGTGCGCCGGCCGGTCGGGCGCGACGACCAAGACGGAGACCTATCAGGTCCGCATCCCGCCCGGCGTCACCGAGGGACAGAAGCTGCGCGTGGCCGGGCGCGGCGAGGCCGGCAGCGGCGGCGGCGAATCCGGCGACCTTTACCTGCGCGTCCGGCTGGCGAAGCATCCCGACTTTGAAGTGGACGGGCACGATTTGATTTACGAGGCGGAACTCGCGCCGTGGGAGGCGGTGCTGGGCGCGGAGATTTCCGTGCCCGCGCTCGATGGCCGGGTGAACATCAAAATTCCCGCCGGCACCCAGAACGGCCAGAAGCTGCGCGTGCGCGGACGCGGCCTGCCCGCCCGCGACGGCGGCCACGGCGACCTCTTTGTCGTCACGCGAATTGCCGTGCCGTCAAAAATCACGGACGCGGAGAAGAAATTGTGGGAGCAGCTCAAGCGCGAATCGAAATTCAATCCGCGGATTGGGTGAGACATCGAGCCGGGCAGCATCGCAAACCGGTTTGCGCCCGCGCCCGCGCGCTCTCTCCAGGGCATTTTCCCGGAACAAATCCGCCGGAACCGGCCTTTTCCGGCTATGTTGTTGCAGGACAGGGTCATGGCCCGGGATGGACCGGACAGCACAGTGCGCCGCCCCTGCCATATGCTATCAACCCGGCGCTGCCCTAATCAGGATTCTCTGGTTTCCGCTGGCTGCTGGTTGTTTATGGCAGGGGTGCGGATCTTGAAAGTCGCTGGTCTGCAATAGTTTGTTTCAATTCCTGCGGCTCAAAGCAAACGAAACGCTAGTCTCCGGAAAAGATTTCCAGAGCTTAGCGGAAGATTTCCAGAGCTTGGCGGATGGCTCCCAGAGCTTAGCGAGAGGCTCCCGGAGCTTAGCGGCTCTTCCGCTAAGCTTACGGAAAGTTTCTCCAAGCTTACGGACTGGCTCCGCGAGCTTGCGGACTGGCTCCGTGAGCTTGCGGACTGGCTCCGTGAGCTTGCGGATTGGCTCCGTGAGGTTGCGGAAAACTCGGCGGAGGCTGGAAATCCGGTCCGGGAGGCTGGCTCGGATCCTATCAGGTGGGAGGAACGATGGCCCCCGATAAGGGATTGTCCGTCAGGCATTAACCGAACGTTCTTATTTCTCCAGCACCGGCGAGTTGCGAATCATGACGCCGGTCACGCTGTCGGGCAGCCCGGAAGGCTGGACGCCCTCGGCCACCTGCGCCTTGAAGTTGTCAATCTCCAGCTTGTTCACGTCCGCGCAGACGATGGCCGGGCGGAGATCATTGGTCTTGAAGCTTAAATTGATATTTGCCAGCTCCAGGCCCTTGACGTGCCGGGCGAACACGCCGTAGGCCGGCATGGTGCCTTCGCGGCCCGGCTCCGGGTAATCGTAGGCCAGCTCCCGGGGGATGCGGGCGGCGTCGGCCGCAGTGCCGCCGCCGTTGCAGATGAGCCGGATGTTGTCCAGCCGGAGTCCTTCAATCGGATGATCGGGCAGGCCAAAAATCTCCACGCCCCCGACGCGGCCAATGCCGTCCGCAACCACGTCGGAAATGGAAATGTTCCGGCACACGCTGGGGCCGGCCGGCGACCCGGAGCGGTTGCGCTTGCCGGTGGTGATGTAAATCGCGTAATCGTTTCCGTCCATCATCGTCAGGTTGTTGATGGAAATGTTCTCCATGATGCCGCCGTCCACCTCTTCGAGTGCGAGTCCCCGGCAATTGCGGAAGGTGCAATTGGCGACGGTGCAATTGCGGAAGCCGCCGGCGGCCTCGGTGCCGAACTTGATGCGGCCGTTGCGCGTCCGGTCCGGCTTCATCGTGCCGTCGAGCAGCGTCCCTTCCTGGAAGCCCGAGACCTGGCAATTCACGATGGTCAGGTTTTCAGTGATGACCCGCCGGCCGAGGGCGTAGCTGCTCTTGGGGCAGAGCGCGTCGTCGTTCGGCGCGTTGATGCGGCAGTTGGACACCATCGTGTTGCGGCAGCAATCGAGGTCAATGCCGTCGCGGTCGGTGTCCATTGTCACGTTGTCCACCGTCATGTCGTCGCAGCCGGTCACGAGGATGGCGAAGTGGCCGCCGTGATAAATGGTGACGTCGCGGATGAGCACGTTCCGGCAAAGCTTGAGCGCAATGGCTTTGTTGCCGAGGCGGACGGGCGGATAATTCGTCGGGGACGGGACGTAGTCGCTCGTCGGACTCCAGCGGGCGAAACCGCACATCTGGTCCAGAAGCCCGTCGTTCCGAACCAGCCCGCCGCCGTTGATCATTCCGTTGCCGGTGATGAAGACGTTCGTCAGATTCTCGCCCCAGATGAGGCTGTTGTGGAAATAACAATGCCCGCCGTCCTGAAACGGATTGTTCGTCCACGGCTCGGTCAGGTCGTAGGCGTTCAGGCTTTGCGGCGCGCCCAGAATGGTTGCGCCCGCTTCGATGTCGAGGTGGATGTTGCTCTGGAGATGGATGGAGCCGCACAGGTAAACCCCCGGCGGAATGACCACGGTGCCGCCGCCCGCCTGCGCCGCGGCGGCAATGGCGCGGTTGATGGCCGGATGATCCAGCGTCTGGCCGTCGCCCCTGGCGCCGAACCAGCGGACGTTGTAAGCGGTCTTGCCGGAATGGACCGTGCGGCAGCCGGCGGCCAGCGTCAGGAGGAAGGTGAAGGCAAGCAGGACGCGGAAAAGGCGGATGGTATTCATTGGCGTTTGGAGAGTAATTAATCCTTTGCGCCCGAAACTTCAACGCCTATTTCGGCGGATTGGCAGTCGTCCCGGTCCTCGTCCTCGTTCTCGCTCTCGTAATCGAAAGGTGCCGAGGACGAGGATGAGGACGAGGAAGATTGAGCCGCGTCACCAATAATGATGGACCAGCGGCTTGATCTGGCCGGCGTAAAGCGCGTCAATCTTCTTCATCGCCGCCTTGGAAAGCGGCTTCAAGTCCGACGCGGCGAGGTTCTCCGTCACCTGCGCCGGGCGTTTTGCGCCGGGAATCGCGCACGTCACGGCGGGGAATTCCAGAATCCAACGAAGGGCCAGTTGCGCCAGCGTCGCATTCCGGGGAACAAGCGACTTCAATTCCTCCACCGCGTTTAGCCCGGTCGCGAAATCCACGCCGGCGAAGGTCTCGCCGCGATCAAATGCCTCGCCGTGCCGGTTGAAATTCCGGTGGTCGTCCTTCGCGAACTGGCTGTTGCGGGTGATCTTGCCCGACAACAAGCCCGACGCCAGCGGCACGCGGGCGAGAATGCCCACCTTTCGCTTCTGCGCCTTCGGAAAAATAAATCCGCCGGCCGCTGCCGGAAGATGTTGAAGATGATTTGCACGGATTGGACGTTCGGGAATTCAATCGCCTTGAGCGCTTCCTCGACCTTCTCCACGCTCACGCCGTAATGCCGCAGCTTGCCGGCCTTCACCAGATCGTCGAGGATGCCGAACACTTCCGGGCGTATAAAAGACTTCCGTGTGCGGGCAGTGCAATTGCAGCAGGTCAATCGCGTCCGTGTTCAGATTCTTCAAGCTGCGGTCGATCCAGGAGGTGAGATTTTCGCGGTTGTAACCTTCGGGCACCTGTTTCGGCAAACGGCGGCCGGCCTTGGTGGCGATGTAAAACTTCTCCTTCCGCTCCTTGCGCAACTTCGCCAGCAGCCGTTCGCTGCGGCCGTCGCCATAAACGTCCGCCGTGTCGAAGAAATTCACGCCGCCGTCGAGCGCGGCGTGGAGCGCGGCGAGCGATTCCTTGTCGTCCACGTCGCCCCACGCGCCGCCGATGGCCCACGCGCCAAAACTGATTTCCGAAACCTTCCAGCCCGTCCGTCCCAAAGTGCGATATTTCATGCGCAAAAATTAAACGAAAAATTCCTTAACGCAAAGGCGCAAAGTTTTTTTCTGACACGAATTTCACGAATTAACACGAGTGTATTTTTTCAACGCCAGCCTTCCCGCAAAATCCTGAACCGCTCCCGTAATGTCCCGGCCTGCTCCCGTGAAATCCTGAACACCGCCCGCGAAATCATGGCTCGTTCCCGCCAAGGCTGGACTCCTCCCGCGAAATCCCGGATGTCTCCCGCGAAGTCCTGAACCGCGCCCGCAAAATCCCGACCTTTTCCCGCAAAATTCCAGATGCTTCCCGTGAAGTCCTGACCCCTCCCGCAAAATCCAAGGTCGCTCCCGCGAAATCCTGACTGCCAGTAAAGACTCCCAAGCTGCTGTTTGTGAGCCATTTACAGGTTCAGATGCCATCGGGACACGGTTAGCACCGTAGGCGCGGCATCTTTGTAGAAACCACCCGCAGAAGAAATCCAAGCTCCGTAGGAGCGGCATATTCCGCCTGTTCACCCGAAGATGTCGCTCCTGACGGAGCTTTCCCGTTTTTGCCCGACCGAACTACAAAGATGTCAGCCCTACGGGCTTTCAAAAAATCCCCTGCCGTCCATTTGCCGCCCTCATCAAACATTAGAAAAAAAACTTTTGACAACCGGATCGAAAAGGTATTTAACATAACCCATGAGCAATCACATTCCTCATTTCCCCATCGCAACACTCACGCACAACGGCAAGCTGATCACCGACGCCGCTGTGGCCAATCCAGCAGTCGCCGTCGCGACTGGCCGCGAATTACATTACCGACACCACCACCGCGCTCGGAAAAGTGACCGGCGATATTTCCGGCCAGAAAACCGCCCGCGGCGAACTCGGCAACCTCACGCCCGTCCAGCACGCGAACCTCGACACGCTCCAGCACTGGATGAACCAGGCGCGCAAAACCGCCAAGCTCGCCTTTGCCGGACAGGACGTGAAACTGCATCAGGAATTTCAAGTGGGCGTCAACACCCCGCACGACCTCGGCTCCGTTCTTGGCCGCGCCGACATCATTATCGCCTCCGTGCAAAACGCCGCCAACCTTGCCGCGCTCCAGCTCAAGGGCTGGACGGCTGCCGACACCACGGCATTTGTCGCCGCGCGCGGGAATTTTGGCACGGTCGAGCAGGCGCAAGCAGCCGCCAAGGGCGGGGCGAAAGATGACCACCACCACGAAGAACGCGGACGCCGCCGATTTATACGAACGGCTTCTGACCATCCAAAACGCCGCCGACCTGCAATGGCCGGTCGAGCAATCCCGCCAACGCCGGCATCCGCGACCAATTCCGGCTGAACAAATTCCCGCCTGCCGGTGGCAACGGCACACCGCCGACGCCGCCCACGCCGCCGACTCCGCCCGCGACACCGGGCAAATAAAATCAAATCTCGCAAAAGCAAAGCGGCCTTCGGAAACGAAGGCCGCTTTTTCTGTTAAGGGGCGGGGGCGGCTGCTGGCTGAACTGCTGCCAACGCGGCAATATGAGCAGGTCTTACAACCGGTGGATTGCCACCGAGGTAAGCCTCGTATTCTTGTTTTTTTGCGGGATTCCCTAGGAAAAACTCGTCTAAATAATTCCCTAAATGCCACGGGTAATACGCTGCATCGAAAGTGCGAGATATTGCGAGCGCTACATTCCGTGATATAGGAAAGTCGGCGAGATATTTCACAATGAGAGCTTTGGTTGGATTTGCCCATTCGAAAAGCCCGAGTTGATTTGGAGCAACTATAGCGCGTTCAAGTGCTGCAAAAAATCCTGCCTGTTCTAAAGTTGCTGTATCAAGAGGATTGGGAATGTGGCCGATGGGTTTTATTACAATATGGTCGAGAGCTTCATTCACTTCCCCTTCAGGTATCAGGCCATGACGCAGAAATGCCGCGAGAATCGGGAAATCATTTTGCGATTCTGTGAAAAGATGATCGTGCCAAAGCTGTCGGATAATTGCAGGGTGGCCATTTAAGACATAGGCATCAGCAGCGTTGACTCGTAAAAATCCAAGCAGTGTTCCAATATTTGCAACCAAATGTTGCAACCAGGCATTTTTTAACTCATCCGCGCCATATCGAAAACAACTGGAAATGAATGCTACTTTATTCGGACTCTGCTGATTTAACATTGTTTCAATAACACTGCGGCGATTATTGAATTCTGTCGCAAGTTCCCCGACAAAATCTTGAAGTTCCGCATGTGGAACGGCATGGGTAATTTCTTGGATCAACGGAGCAATGGATTGATTCGGTGAGGTTAGGCTTGGATTGTAATGGTTAAAAATCTTTGTGGTGACCGCTGGACGACTACCATTAACTGCGAACTTGCCTAGATTTGATTCTACAAAGGCATAAAAAGATTCTACGTGAGCAGCGGTTATTTTATTTGGTTTTGAATGCGCACAATCGTTGCGCCGGTCCTTCCAATATGACACTTGCGCTCTAAGATCATTGGAAATGACGAAAATCTGCCCAGGTCTTTGTTGTTGTGTCGCATCAAAAATAGCTTTGTCCCATGTCTCCGCCGTTCGGACGTTATTTTGAATACTTGTCCAAATTGCTGCATTAAATCCTGTTGGCGGTAGTGCCGTGAGAATGCGTGTGCGGAGAACTCCTACAAAACCAAGATACGAAAACAACAAAGCAGCTTTATATGCACCAGTTTTGAAGCAAATAAAAGATTCATTGAAACACGAATCAGCTTCTTGGTCCAATTGTTGAGAATCCAGCCAGTTTTCAATAGGCAGCTTCATGAATCCTTTGGGTTAGAGGCGGTAACAGGCTTCGCTGCTAGGGCGCGTTGTTTATCGGTGTAATGCGGTCAGCACCCGGTGGCACAATTCCTACAACCCGTGTTTCAAGATGCGTGTGTCGTTTGGCTCAAGAATCACCGTAATGCGCAATCCCTGCGCAGCGTGAGCATCACACAAAAATGCTTCAGTGTTTGGTGACCAAATTGCGCTGGTGTCTGGGCGGCGGAAGCGCACTCCAAAGTTGTGGTCAGCACGGTTTTGGCATCCGGGAATAATGCAGGGCATATAATTTTCTTTGTTTGTTTGAAAATCTACTTGGTCTTTAGAGCAGAATTAAATTCAACCAACTTGTCCCAAAGTATCGTGCCGTCGGCTTGGCAAAAATCCTTGATGAATTCGGCGGTGAAGCGATTGATGACCTTGCCATATTCAATCTGAAAGGCTTCGTTGCGTTCCTTCGCTTTGTGTCCCAGCGGTTCAATGATGGTGATATAAAATTCATTGTCGCCGGAAATAAACTCCCAAAAGCTCTGACCGCATTTCTTCAAGTAATCCCCTTTGTCCTCGACGCTTTCCTGCCCGTAACAGCAACCGTTCACGGCGACAATGTTCCTGGCCGAGGTGTTTGTGCCGAGGATGCGCTTTGCCTGTGAAAAGTTTTGCCGCATCTTTTTTATCTGGCCGCTATTGCCCCAGTTCGGACCGACTTGATAGACACGATGTAACGAATCCCGTCGCGCTCAAATTCCAGATCAATGCCTTCAGCAGAAGATTTTTTGCCGGAGAATACGCGCCCGCAAATAAATATCGCAAGCCCTTCAAGAAAGCCGCCAAAGATTGCTTCTTCCTGCGAAGAAAGGTGGGCGTCCAGAATCACTTTACCAAGTCCGGCGCGCTGGTGACAAATTTTGCCTTGTATAAATAGGGGTTTTTTCGCCGGAGAACTTTCTGGAGTTTTAGTCCGGCAAGGCTTTCCAGCCGCTTCCGGTGAAATTCTGGAATGTGCTCCTCAATGAGCTTTGTGATTTCTCGCACCGTTACGCTTGCCATTTTTTCCTCCTTTTTCAAAAAGCTGATAATCACCGACCTCGATTTCTTCTTCGGCCAGGCCGCAGTATTCAGCCAAAATTTCGACGCCGACAGAATTGCGGCGCAATCTTTGTGCAACCGCGCAGGTCGTTCCCGAACCGAGAAACGGATCGAGCACCAAATCCCCCTCGTCGGTGAAAAGTTTGATAAACCATTCCGGCAACGCTTCGGGAAATGCCGCGCTGTGGCTTTTGTTTCCGCACTCGGTAGCAAGATGCAAAACATTTGACGGAAATGCCTTGTCGCGCCCAATCCAGTTCGTGATGTTTTTTCCGAAGCCGCTCCCAACCTGGGAATCAAAGCGCACGACATCATTTTTGCCGAGCGACTTCAAGCGCGCGTCCGCCCAATCACCCATCGGAACCATGACCGCCTCCTGATTCATTTTGAAATGGCGAGTCTTGTTGAACTGCAGGCAGCGTTCCCACGCATCACGAAACCGATTCGGCCACTTGCCGGGGTAACAATTCTTTTTGTGCCAGATAAATTCTTCCGTCCAAAGCCAGCCTTGTTTGCGCAACGCCAAAATCAATTCCAGAACAAATGTGTGGCGTTCGCCATTTTCCGCCTTTTCCTTGATGTTCAGGATGAAAGTTCCCGTCGGCTTTAGAACGCGGAGAAATTGTTCGCTGCGGGGCAAAAACCATTCGACGTATTTTTCGGGAGCAACACCGCCGTAGGTGTGTTTGCGGCGGTCGGCATATGGTGGCGAGGTGACAATTAAATCAAATGTGTTGTCGGGGATAATCCGCCAAGACATTCAAACAATCGCCGTGTTTGATTTCTGCTGTGAAATTTTTCACTTCGCTGAATTATCGCCTACGTTCGAGCGGACTCAAGTTGTTTCCGCATCGCGCGTCAAAGGATTTCCGTATTTATCTTCGCGTTTCGCGGAAATTGCCGGCAAACGTTCCATGCGACTGACAGCGCGACCGGCTGCCCTGGTTCTGGTTCTTCTTCACCGTCTCCGTGTTGCTGCTGTCGGCGATGGACGGCGAGCATCTGCTCGCTAGCGCCGCGCTGCCTGTCACTTTTTATAGAGCGACTGGCGGTCCTGGGCAAAGACGGTGGGCTTGACCGCCCCGCCGTTGACCGTGTTGACCAGCACGTTGTCGAACAGCGCCGAATTCCGCGCGTTGCCATGGCCTCCGGTGATCAATCCGGCCATGCCGCGGCCAAACGTGGCGTTTTCGGCAGTGACGACGGCCTTGCCGTCCACGAGCATGGTGAGCTTGGAACCTTCGAACCGGAGCTTGACGTTGTGCCAGCCGGCGGCCTTCCAGCCGGTGATGGAATTCGTCGCGAGCGCTTGATCGCGCGAACCCCGCGACGGGAATCGTTGGTTGGCGATGTAGATGGCGCAGGTGCCGTCGGTGTCCAGGCGCGCGTAATAGCCGTTGGGGTCGCCGTCCCAGCCGTTGCCGGTGGCATTGACGCGGCCCATGACGCCGGCCCATCCGCCGTTGTCGAAGGAGATGTCGGCGCTCGCTTCGTAATTGGTCCAATGCTCGTCGCCGAGAATGGTGTAGGGCGTCCATTCGGGCGCCCAGCTTTGCGCCTTTTTGTCAACGACCTGACGAAGGCATTTGCCTTTTTTGTCGGGCCGGTCAACCACTTCAAACACGCCGCAAATGTCGGCGGTGTAGTGCGGCAGATAACCCCATTGCCGGGGATTGGTGTAATGATCGAAGTTCTCGAAATAGGGAAACGGGAACGGCTTTTCCGGCGGGACATCCGCAAACGCACCCTTCTGCTGGCCGCGCGTGGTCGAGAGCGTGTAAATGGCGTTTGGCTCGAACGTGCAGGAGAACGAGCCGTCCTTGTGCGGCTGGATGTCAACCTGCTTGATGAACTGCGCGTCGCGCGTGGTTTTCCAGACGCAGAGCGGGCGGGAGGACAGGCCTATCGGCTTGAAATTGACGGTTTGCGGACCGGCAGCGCGGGCGGTTTCCACAATCACACTGTAATCGCCGCTTTCGGATTTGAGCGTTACGGCGGTGCCGCCGTAGGAGAGCGCGGCGCAACCGCTGTTGACGTAGTGCCACCCGATTTTGGTGAACTGGCCGTAATGCGCGTAGGACCAGATGATCGGCTTGAGCGTGTAATGGCCGCTCCACGGACTGCTCGCCCACATCGCCGGCGGCTGGTCGTAATACGGCTCGATGGGATAGGTGGAGCCGCAAAGATACCAATTGACGATTTTCGTCGCGCCCTGCTCGACGTAATTGATGTTGAAGAAGTGGACGCAGCCCAAGGCGGCGTCAAATGCGGTGTTGAAGCGGTTGCCGCCCTCGTTATAGACGTGCTCTTCCGTGTCCCAGATCGGTTTGTTGAGGCGCCCGGCGGTTTCGCTCACAATCGCGGGCTGCGGCGTGACGCTTTGCAGGCAATGGTTGCCGATGATATCCACGGCGGCTTGCAGGTCGGTGTTGGTGGCGAGCTGGGGAATCCAATTCCACATCTGCGCGTTGCCGGGATTGTCGAAGGCATGAATGCGCACGCTGTTCAGACCGGCGTCATTCAGCGTCTTGCGGAACATCGGCACCCAAGACGTGACCGAGCCGCGCTCGTTGCGGCAGCCGATGGCGTCGAGGGTCAGGCCGTAATTGGATTTCAGACCCTTGATCCAGTTGACGTAGTAGTCGCACATGTCCTGCGACCAGAAATTTCCGTTGCCGATCCAGCCGGACAACCCCAGGCGCAGGCGTCGAGCGTGAGGGTGGGATTGCGCTTCCTGGCCTCGGTCATGAGCCACCATTCGTAGCCGCGACTGTAATTCTGGTCGTCGCGCGTGCGCATGTGCGTCGGCTCGGTGCCTTGCGTGGAGTTGCCGTCGCTCCCGACCTCGATGTAAAGGGTTTGCATCGAGGCGGCAAAGTTCGGCTTGAACAAAATATCGAGAATCTGGCCGCGCTGTTTTTCGGGATAATCCTTGAGCAACACCGACGTGGCCCCGCCACCACTCACGGCGCCCACGCCTTCAAACAATTTTCCCGTCCGGCGCCGTCCAGAACCAGCGTCTGGTTGGTGCGGACGACAACCGGCTCGGCGGCTGGGTTGGTGTCCTGGGCGAACGCGGAACTGGCGCTGGTCGCTAGTGCCAGGGTGATGAAGAAGCGCGTGATGCGATGATTTGACAAAGTGCGGCTCATATTCGACGCAAAGGTTGCGGTTGAACTCGTGATGCGCCGCGAATCTACAATGAAACACCGCGCGCATCAATGATGAATGGCGGCTCGCGACAAAAGCCGGTTCACCCGGCTTTTGCCGCGCAGCGCCGGGCGAACCGCAATTGAAATTTCCCACCTTTGCGCCTTGGCGTCTTTGCGTTAAATTCGTGTCATGCAACTCGACAATGCGACGAGGGCGTCGCTGCCACTTTTCGGTGACGAGGCGTCACCGCTACTTCAGCCCCGAAATCTTCAGCGCAAACGCGTGCTCGCACGGGGGCTGGGGCGGCATTTTCACCGTCAGACCGGTTTCGTCCTGCTTCCAATCCAGGTTCCCGTGGTGGCCGAGCAGGGCGACCTTGGCGATTTTCTGTCCCTGAAGCTGCGGAGAATTGATGGCCAGCGCCTTGATGACGGTCGGAGTCTCGCCCGGCCATCCCATCAGGAACGCATAGAGCGTATCGCCCTTGGTGGTGAAGCGGATGTCGGCGGCGGTGTAAGTGGTGCGGCCTTCGTTGAACATGCCGCCGCCGGACCGGGCGGGGCCTTCGCCGGAGATCTTCCACGGCCGCGTGCTGTAGATGCCTTCGCCATTCACCGCGATCCATTTGGCCATGCCCTCGAGGAAAGCGATTTCGTCGGCATCAATGGTGCCGTTGCCGCGGACGGGGATGCTTAACAGGAGGTTGCCGTTCTTGCTCACCACGTTGATCAGCATCCTGGCCACCGTGGCCACAGTTTTGTAGCGATGCTGCTCGAACAGGCGGCGGTTGTAATGCCAGTCGCCAATGCAGGTGTCCGTCTGCCACGGCGCCGGCTCAATGGCGTCGCTCGCGCCGCGCTCGTAATCCTCGACAATGCCGGCCCGCCGCGGGGGATTGATGCCCTTGACGTTGACGACCGCCTGATTGTTGCCGTGATGCCAGCGCATGCTGGCGTTGTAGAAATGCGCGGTGATGTCCAGTCCGGCCTGGCCGAGCGGCAATTCGCCGATGTTGTCGAAGTAAAGCAGGTCGGGCTGGTATTGATCCACCAGGTCCTGGCAGCGCAGGAACCATTTCCGGGTGAACTCCGGGTTGTTCGCCGGCGGCGCTTCGGTCCAAACGCGGTCGTGCTGCTCGTGCCAGCGGGCAACGGCCTGGATGGTGGTGAGGCCGTCGGGCATGACCATGTTCGGCCCGGTGTAAAGTTCCTGCGGGTCGAGGCCTTCCCACCATTTGCCCTTGCCATCGGCCTTTTTCAGATTGAAGGCGTCGTAGCGCGCGCCGGCCAGCGGGCCGGTGGCATCGTAGCCGTAGGCGGTCTGGAACCAATGCCAGGAGTGGGCGGAGTGGTTGCTCACGCCGAAGCGCAGGCCGTGTTTGCGGGCGATCCTGGCCCAGGTGCCGACGATGTCTTTCTTCGGGCCGACGTTGACGGAGTTCCAGGCGTGATACTTGGAATTGTAGTTGTCGAAATTGTCGTGGTGGTTCGCCAGCGAGACGAAATACTTCGCGCCCGCCTTGACGTAAAGCTTCATCAGCTCTTCCGGCTCCCATTTGTCGGCCTTCCAGAGGTTGTCGATTTCCATGAACCCGAATTTCGTCGGATGGCCGTAGGTGCGGACGTGGTAATCATACTGGCCATTGCCCTGGATATACATCTGGCGCGCATACCAATCGCCCTGCTCCGGCACGCACTGGGCCGACCAGTGCGCCCAGATCCCGAACTTCGCGTCGCGGAACCATTCCGGACAATGATAATTGCCGGCCAACGATTCCCAGGTCGGCTGAAAAAGGCCGGACATTGGTTTTCCCGAACCGGAGCCGCCGACGGACGAGCAGGATGACAGCCACGGAGCGGTCAAGCCGGCCCCGGCGACCAGGGACGCTTGCTTGATGAATTGACGGCGCGAAACGGAGTCTTTCATAGAATTTGATATTGGCGGTTCACCGAAACGTTCGAACGGACATTTTGCTTTGCCATAACTTTGCTGCTGGAGCAGGGCCGATGAGGCAGGACTGTTTGTCCTGGCTTAAATTGGCTTGAGGCGATGTTGCCAAGGCGCAATCGGCGAAGTCAATCGGTGATTTTCAAATTGCGTTCGCATGAGCGAATCCAGGCCGTGCTCTTAACCGAATCCGTGCCGTAGGACAGGCGTCGCGCCTGTCTCCATCCAAAAAGTTTCCTGCGCCTCCTGGCGGTCATTCGAAGTCAGCGACAGGCGCGACGCCTGTCCTGCGCGGCCGGCGCGCACGGAGTGACGCGCCCTGCCTGGACCCGTGGCAGCCGGGGTGAGATTTCTCCCAATGGAGCATTCGCGCAGTGAACCCAACGGTCAGAGCGCCGAACTCCGATTCGGCTCGACGCAGTGATGCCGTCGCAACGCGCCGATTCAGAGATCGGCGCTCCGGTTCAGGGGGTGGGTTTGCGGTTACGCCGCTTTGCGGCGGCCTGGACGGCGCGGTGCTCCGACCGGCCCGGCACATTGAAATTGAACCGTGGCGAAGGCTCTGTTATTCAATCGCCGTGAACAAACTATTTCGTCTGGGCGTGCTCGGTTCCGGCAAGGGTTCGAACTTTGCCGCCATCGCCGATGCCGTGGACGCCGGAAAGATCGTGGCGCAGATTGGCGTCGTTTTGAGCGATGTCGAGGGCGCGGGGATTTTGTCGCGCGCGCGCGAACGGGAAGTTGCGGCGCAATTCATCGCGCCGGGGAAATTCCGCACCAAGCTGGACGAGGAGGCCGAGCGCAGCTACGTGGCCGCCTTGCGCGCCGCGAAGGTGGACTTGATCGTGCTGGCCGGATTCATGCGCGTGCTGAAGGGCGATTTCCTGCGCGCGTTCGAGGGGCGCATCGTCAACATCCATCCGTCGCTGCTGCCGTCGTTTCCCGGACTCGAAGCGTGGAAACAGGCGCTGGACCACGGCGTGAAGGTGACGGGCTGCACGGTGCATTTCGTGGACGCGGGCGTGGATGCCGGGCCGATCATCGGCCAGCAAACCGTGCCGGTGCTGGACCACGACACGCCGGAAAGCCTGCACACGCGGATTCACGCGGCGGAACACGAGCTTTATCCAAAATGTGTGGCGGCGATTGCGCGCGGGGAGATTTCGGTGGCCGGACGGCGGGTGATTTGGAAGTCGTAATCGTCCTCGTCCTCGACTTTGTTTTTCGAGGACGAGGACGAGGAGGATTGAGGTGCAGAAGACAGTGGCTTTTTCGCGCCGGGCTTGGCACATTAACGATTCGCAGATTTAGATGAGCAAAAAATTACGATTTGGCCTGCCGAAGGGCAGTTTGCAGGAGGCCACCATCCAGAAGATGGCCAAGGCCGGCTACAACATTTCCGTCAGCAGCCGCTCCTACGTGCCTTACGTGGACGATGACGAGCTGGAAATCCGGCTCATCCGCGCGCAGGAAATCAGCCGCTACGTCGAGCACGGTTATCTGGATTGCGGCATCACCGGCCACGACTGGATTGTGGAGAACGGCTCGAACGTGCATGAGGTCGGCGAGTTTCTGTTCAGCAAGGCGACGCGCCAGCCCGCGCGCTGGGTCCTGTGCGTGCCGGAAAATTCGCCCATCAAGTCGGTGAAGGATTTGAAGGGCAAACGCATCGCCACCGAGGTCGTCAATCTCACGAAAAAATATCTCAAGAAACACGGCGTGAAGGCGGACGTGGAATTTTCCTGGGGCGCGACCGAGGTGAAGGCGCACGAGCTGGTGGACGCGATTGTGGAATTGACCGAGACCGGCTCGTCGCTGCGCGCCAACAAGCTGCGCATCGTGGACACGCTGCTGGCCTCCACGCCGCGGCTGATTGCGAACCACAAGGCGTGGAAGGATTCGTGGAAACGCCGGAAGATGGAAACGCTGGCGCTGCTGCTCAAGGGCGCGCTGGAAGCCGAGGCCAAGGTTGGCTTGAAAATGAACATCGCCGAGAAGAATCTGGCGAAGCTGCTCGCGGAACTGCCCGCGCTGCGCAACCCGACGATTTCCAATTTGAGTCTGAAAGGCTGGGTGGCCGTCGAGACGATCATTGACGAGCACGTCGTGCGCGAATTGATCCCGCAATTGAAGGCCGCCGGCGCGGAGGGCATCATTGAATATCCCCTGAACAAAGTGGTGTATTGAAATTAAGATTTACGATTGGTGCTGGATGATTTAGTCTCAAACAAATCTCCAGTGAGCCGGGGCCGCTGGAAGCAGATCGTAAATCGTAAATCGTAAATCAAAAATCCCGATATGGGTTCACTCAAAAAACGCCGCAAGGCGAAAATCAACAAGCATAAACGGCGCAAGAAGCTGCGTCTGAACCGTCACAAGAAGCGCACCTGGCAGCAGTAATCTGGGCGCAAGATTCACGCGTTCGCGGAAGGCGGCAGTGCCCGCCTCCGCGAATGCTTTTGCTCGCGCGAAAGCCTTTCGGCCATGAAACACCGCTTCGACAAACATTACACCCGCGACGAGGCCCGGGCGTTGTTGCCGCAAATCCGGCAATGGCTCGGGCGGCTCGAGCGGCTGCGCCGGGATCTGGAGAAGTTCGACAAGCGTTTGAGTGGCCTGGCGGAGCAGGGGAACGACATCGGCGGCGAGACGGTCAACGCCTGGATTCGCGCGCTGGCGGACATGCAGGAAGTGCTGGCGGAATTTCAGCGGCGGCGGATTTTCATCAAGGACCTCGAGCGCGGGCTGCTGGATTTCCCGGCCATCATCGGCGGGCGGGAGGTTTTTCTCTGCTGGGAACAAGACGAGGAGGACGTCGAATTCTGGCACGACCTCGACGCCGGCTACTCCGGCCGCGAACGGCTCTAAATTTCCCGGCGGCTACACGCTGGGTTGCTCCCGAGTTTCGCTTTTGAGACAAGATTGTGGCGCGGGCGTCCTCGCCTGCGGGTTCGAGCGGCGTCTCGCCGCGCGAATCCAACGGACGGCTGATCCGGGCAGCGGGACACTGCCGGAACCCGCCGCCGTGGACGGCTGCGCTACAAGAACAATGCGTCGATGCGCCGGCAATTGGCTGGCGGAAGAAAAAAAAGACTTTGAAATCTCCCGCCGGGCTTTAAGCTGGGTCAACTTTTTGGAAACCAGAAGCAACAATGATTCTCAAGCGCTCGGTCGCCGTGTCGGATTACAGCGGCTTCTTTGGGGCCCAACGCTGCTCCACTTGCCGTCCTGATATGGAAACCGCTTTTCCTCCAAACCAAAATCCCCCAACCGGCCAAGAGGATCAAATGGGTCGGATCCGTTCCCCCTCCGGCCCCATTTCCCCCGGCCATCAGATTTATGAAAACTCACCACATAATCCTCCAAACCATATTGACGGTCGTTGCACTCCAGGGTTTCTCTTTAGCGGCCCAGCCCGCCGCCGATCCCGGCTGGCCGCGCGTGTTCGCCCAAGGCGGCCAGCAACTGACGGTTTATCAGCCGCAGGTGGATTATTGGAACGGCTACACCAACATCCATTTTCGCTGCGCCATCGCCGTCAAGGGCGCGACCGCGCAGGAGCGATTTGGCGCCGCCGAAATTGATGCCGTGACCTTCGTGGACCAGCCCAACCGCCTCGTGGGCTTGTATCCCATGCAATGCGACCTGCGGTTTCCCGGCGCGTCCGATTCCGACGCGGCCCTGCTCCGCGCCGCCGTGAACCAGGTGCGGCCGATGAACCAGGCGATTACGGTGTCGCTGGACCGCGTGCTCGCCTGTCTGAATCCGAGCCAGGCGGCGCGGCAACGACCGGTTGACGTGAGTCTGGCGCCGCCCCGGATTTTTTACAGCGCCCAGCCGGCCATCCTCGTCATGTTTCTCGGCACCCCGCAGTTCAAGCCCGTCGCGCCGAATCAAACCGGCCTTCTGTTCGCGCTGAATTCCAATTGGGACGTTTTCTACGACACCGCGGGCCAGCAATATTATCTGCTGAACCAGAGCAATTGGCTGGCCGCTGCGACTGTGCAAGGCCCGTGGTCGCCCGCGCAGAATCTCCCGCCGTCCTTCGCGTCGTTGCCGGCCAACGGAAACTGGGCCAACGTGCGCCAAAACATCCCCGGCCAGCCCGCCGCGAGCGCGCCGGCGGTTTTCGTGAGCACCCAGCCGGCCGAGTTGATACTCACGCAGGGTGATCCGAGTTACACGCCGGTCACCGGCACGCACCTGATGCGGGTGGCCAACACGGACAGCACGTTGTTTTTGAATTCAGGCGACCAGCAATTTTACTACCTGGTGGCCGGCCGCTGGTTCCGCGCGCCGGGCCTGAACGGCCCGTGGACGCCGGCAACGAAGAATTTGCCCGCCGACTTTTCGCAGATACCCGACGGCGACCCGGCGGCACTTGTGAAGTCGTCCGTGCCGGGCACGCACGACGCCCAGGACGCGACGCTCCTCGCCTCGGTGCCGACGACGACCACCGTTTACCTGACCAATGCCACGGTTCAGGTGACTTACAACGGCGCGCCGGTGTTCCAGCCGATTGCGGGCACCACCGTCCAATACGCCGCCAACTCGCCTTACTCCGTGCTTTTGACTGGCGCGCAATATTTTTGTTGCGATCAGGGCGTCTGGTTTATCAGCGCCGGCGCCACCGGTCCGTGGGCGTTTTGCACAAGCGTGCCGCCGGCCATCTATTCCATTCCGCCGTCAAGCCCGCTGTTCAACGTGACGTTCGTGACGGTCCAGAGTTTTACGGCAACGACGGTCACTTACTGCCAGACGCCCGGTTACAGCGGCGAGTTTGTGGCCACGTCCGGGACGGTGATGTTCGGCGCCGGAATGCCCGTTGGCGCCGACACGGCGCAGCAGGGGACTAATTACGACTGTTACCCCGACCCGGATTATTATTCCTACGGCTGCGGCGCTTGCTATGACTACAGCTATGGCGGCTATTATTATCCGGCGTATTGGTGGTATGGACCCTATGGCAGCGTGAGCTACGCCACGGCCTACAATCCGGCCACCGGCACTTACATGCGCTCGACCTACGCCTACGGTCCCTACGGCAGCGCGACCGTGAAGCAGGCTTACAATCCATATACCGGCGGTTACGCCCGCGCCGCGCAGGTGAACACGGCTTACGGCTCGGCAACGCGCGCCTACGCCTACAATCCCACGACCGGCAATTCAGCTTGGGGCGCTTCCCGCACGAGCGCCTACGGCAGCGCCGGGGCCGTGAAGACGAGCCAGGGCACCGGCGCGGCGGCATGGAACACGCAGAACGGCCAGGGCGCGGTCGCCAAAACCTCGTCGGGCGATGTCTATGCGGCCAAGGACGGCACGGTTTATCAACGCGACTCGGCCGGCAACTGGTCGCAATATTCGAATGGCAGTTGGGAAAGCGTTAACCGGGCCCAACCCGCCGCCGCCGCAAATCAAAATCAGAACTGGCAGAACATGGAATCGCAGGCCCAGTCGCGCCAGTGGGGCAACCAGCAAAACCAGCGCGCCCAAACATGGCAAAACAACGGCGGACGTTCCTTCGGCGGCGGCGGGGGCCGGCGGCGGTGAGAGAGCGGGAACATTTCAACGTCACAAAATTCAACCCACGCCTATGAAAAACAAAATGGTGAAATTGGCCATGACGCTGGTCATTCCGGCCATGCTGCCGGTGGCGATGACCTCCTGTTCGTCCACCCCGAAATCAGAAACCACGGCCGCGGATTCTTCCACGTCCGCTTCAGGGCCGGAAATCGCGCGCGGCGGAGTTGTAGTGGATGCCCTGACGGGCACCGCCACGGTGCAATCCGTCAACGCCGCCGACCGCACCGTCGTGCTGGCGCATGCGGACGGCAGCACGACCACCTATGAATGCGGCCCCGACGTCCGCAACTTTGACCAGATCAAGGTGGGCGACCAGGTTACCGCCACGCTGGCCGAGTCGGTGGCCATCGGGTTGATCAAAGGCGGCGTCCCGCCCGCCGCCGGCACCGCTACCGCGATCGTCCGGTCGCCGCAGGGCGCCAAGCCGGGAGGCCGGATTGTGGACACCGTGGGCTTTACGGCCAAGGTGCTTTACGTGGATTATTCGGCCCGCGAAGTGACGCTGCAAATGGTGGACGGCCAGAAAAAGACCGTGAAGGTCGGCCCGGATGTCAATCTGGGCTACGTCAATCCCGGCGACGACGTCGGCGTGAAAATCACCCGCGCCTTTGCGATTTCCGTGCAATCGCCGAACAGCGCTCCCGCCGCGACGCCGCCGAACTAGGGCGGATTCCCCGCGAATTCGCAGCCAAAGCAATTATCAAAAACGCAAAACCTGACTAAAAAAACTAAAAGGAAAAACATGAAACGAAGCAATCTGATGCGATACGGACTGACCGTGCTGACCACTTCGTCGGCGATGGTCGCCAGCCTTCCAACGACTGCCCAGCAAATCAACGGCACGCCTGGCTCGCCCAGTGCGACGCAAGTCATCAGCGGCAAGCAGCTTCCGCCGCCGCCGCTGCCTTTTGGCGGCGTGATCAAGGAAAGTGTCGCCGATTCCAAGCAATACTGGCAGCCGACCGTCGTGCCGCCCAAGGGCGCGCCGAATATTCTGCTCATCATGACCGATGACGCCGGCTACGGCGTTTCCGGCACGTTCGGCGGAGTCATCCCGACGCCCGCGATGGATCGCGTGGCGCAGGCGGGTTTGCGCTACACACAGTTTCATTCCACGGCGCTGTGCTCGCCCACGCGCGCAGCGCTCATCACCGGTCGCAACCATCATTCCGTCGGCTTCGGCGTGGTCGGCGAAATTTCCACCGGCTATCCGGGCTACGATTCCGTCATCACGCCGGACAAGGCCACCATCGCGGAAACCCTCAAGGAAAACGGCTATGCGACTTCCTGGTTCGGCAAGGAACATAACACGCCCACCTATCAATACAGCATTGCCGGGCCTTACGACCAATGGCCGTCGGGCATGGGCTTCGAGTATTTCTACGGCTTCATGGGCGGCGAGACCGATCAGTGGACGCCGTATCTGTTCCGCGACCACACGCAGATTTTTCCGTGGATCGGCCGGAAGGATTACAACCTCACCACCGACATGGCGGATGAGGCGGTCAAGTATTTGCACAGCTTGAACGCGGCCGCGCCGGACAAGCCGTTCTTCCTTTATTACGTTCCCGGCGGCACGCATTCGCCGCACCAGCCGACGCGGGAGTGGATTGATAAAATCTCCGCGATGCACCTGTTCGACAACGGCTGGGAAAAATTGCGCGACACGATCTTCGCCAACCAGAAGCGTCTGGGCGTGATCCCGCAAGACACGGAACTGACTCCGTGGCCGGATGGTCAGGCGGCATTTGGCGGCGCCAAGCTGCCGCGTTGGGATTCGCTTTCGGACATCAAGAAGAAACTCTACATCAAGCAGGCCGATGTCTTTGCCGCCTACGTCGCCTACACTGACCATGAGATTGGCCGGGTCATCCAGGAGGTTCAGGATGAAGGCAAACTCGACAACACGCTCATCATCTACATTGAAGGCGACAACGGCACCAGCCCCGAAGGCACGTTGGATGGGACCTACAACACACTGACGGCTTACAACGGCATTCTCGAACTACCGGAGGCGTTGCAGTTGCTGCATTATGAAGATTGGGGTTCGGACAAAACCTATCCGCACATGGCGGTGGGCTGGACTTGGGCGTTTGACACGCCGTTCAAGTGGACCAAGCAGGTGGCGTCGCATTTCGGCGGCACGCGGCAGGGTCTGGCCATTTCGTGGCCCGGCCACATCAAGGATGTCGGCGGCATTCGCACCCAGTTCAGCCATGTCATTGACATCGTGCCGACCATCCTTGAGGCCACCGGCATCAAGGCGCCCGAAATGGTCAACGGCATCCCGCAAAAGCCGATTGAAGGCGTGAGCATGATGTATACGTTTGACAAGGCCAACGCCGATGCGCCGTCCAAGCACGACACGCAGTATTTCGAGATGGTCGGCAACCGCGCGATCTATCACGACGGCTGGATTGCCGCCACGACACCGCCATCCCCGCCGTGGATGCTGGGCGCGACGATGCCGGCCGATGGACGACTATCAATGGGAACTTTACAATGTCGCCAAGGATTATTCCGAGAACAACGACCTCGCGGCCCAGCATGCCGGACAAGCTGAAGGAACTGCAGGCGCTGTTCCTGACCGAGGCGGCGAAATATCAAGTCTTCCCGTTGGACAACTCGGGTTTCGCGCGCATCATGACGGCGCGGCCGAGCGCCACCGCCGGGAAAATCGGAGTTCACCTACACGGGTGAGAATGCCGGCATTCCCTTCAGCGATGCGCCCAACATTCTGGACAAGGACTACACCATCACCGCCGAAATAACCGTTCCCGAAGGCGGCGCGGAAGGAATGATTGTGACCATGGGCGGACGCTTCGGCGGCTACGCGCTCTATCTGCAAAATGGCAAGCCGGTCTTTGTTTACAACCTGCTCGACATGGAACGCTTCCGCTGGGAAGGCGGCGTGGGCGGCTTGATCGGCGATGATTTGTTCGGCAAGGCGCTCAAGCCGGGCAAGCACACGATTGTGTTCGACTTCAAATACGACGGCCCCGGCCCCGGCAAAGGCGGCACCGGCGTGCTCTCGGTGGATGGCCGGGAACTGGCCCGCAAAACCGTCGCGCACACGATCCCGTTGCTCATGACCATTGACGAAACCTTCGACGTCGGCCTGGACACCGGCACGGGTGTGGACGACAGCTACGAGCTGCCGTTCAAGTTCACCGGCACGATTGACAAGCTGACGTTCAAGCTCGGCCCGTCGCAGATGGCGGCTGCGGACCAGAAGGCCGTGGATGAAATGAAGAAGAGCGTGGATAATTGACGCCGGATCACATTCACCGGCGCACGATGAAAAAACTGCTCGTCCTCACCGGCGCGGCTCGAAGCTGCCACGGGTGTGGCGTTGCTGATCGTGCCGGCGCTGGTCGGGCGGCTGCTGCTGGGCGCGGAACTGTCTGGCGTTGCCGTCGTCGTGGCGCGCGTGGCCGGCATTGCGCTGCTCGCTCTGGGCGTGGGCTGCTGGCCGGGACCGGCGTCGCTCGGCATGTTGACCTACAACGCGCTCGCCACCGCGTATCTTGGCTGGCTCGCCGCCGGCGGTCAATGGGCAGGGCCGCTCCTGTGGCCGGCGGTCGGGTTGCACGCGGCCCTGACGGTTCTTCTGTGTCGGGCGTGGCTCAAGAAACCAAAGACGGGTGGACGGAACAACCCATCCAGTGAAAAATGAAATGGCGCAACCAATGGTTTCACCATCACATAATAAACCTGACGTTAAATAAAACCCGCAACAAACTGAAAAGGCACACGAATGAAAACCACACCGACAATCTTCAAATGGTTCGCCGCGCCGCTCATGCTGGTCACGATACAATGGTTCACCGGCTGTTCGTCCACGCCGCCGCCGGACCTCGCCGACACCTACGCGCCGCTGCCGGCGCCCGCCGCGCCGGACGCGCCCATCTTCATCGGCTCGGGCGCCTCGGCCAGCGCCGGCTCCGGCCTCGTGCACGTGGATGCCATTGACTACACCAATCGCACGGTCCTGCTTAGCCGCCCGGACGGGGAATCCATGCGGTTCTCGGTCGGACCGCAGTATGTGAATTTCAACCGGGTGAAAGTCGGCGACAGTTTCATGAGCACCATGTCCAAGACCTTCGCGGCCTACCTGGTGAAGCCCGGAGTCGTGCCGAGTTCGCTCACCAATTACGTGGCCAACACCATGCCGCCCAACTCGCAACCCGGCGGCGTGATGATCCGGAACGTGAATTACAACGCTAAAATTCTCGTCCTCAACTACGCCACCCGCCGCGTGGTCCTGCAATTTGGCGGGAATCAGGCCCAGGAAGTCCAGGTCGGACCGGGAGTCAATCTCCAGGCGCTGCACGTGAATGACAACGTGTTCATCCGCACCACCGAGGCGATTGCCATTGCGGTGGTGTCGCCGTGAAGGTGCAAACTGAATTGAGAAATCGGATTGCAGGCGGCTGCGACGCCGCGCTGGAGAATTGCGTTCGCAACGCCTGCCTCGCTGGTTGGATCGGCGCATTTCCGATAGTGTGACCAAGCGGCGAGGGCGTCGCTGGCACCATTCGGCGACGAGGCGTCACCGCTGCTCGCGCCCGGCAACTTCGGAATTCGGATTCAAAACACTTCCGCGCGCAATCCCGCCACCTGCCGGACGGTCTGCGCGATTTGCGAAAGTGATTTCAACGGCAGGTGGCTACAGCCGGTCCGGGCCATCGGCCGCGTCGCCGAATAAATCTGAACCAGCGAAATTTGCGCGCCCGCCTGTTGCAGTTCCTTCAGTCGCAGCGCGTATTGCTGGACCTCTTCCGCCGGCGGTTCCGCCCCGTGGATGGCCGGGAACAGGCTTTGAATCACCACCGGGCGGCGGCGGCCCAATTGCAGGATGTTGTCCAGGATTTTTTCAACCGGCACCGCCGCGCCGTTCAGCCGGTTCAGGTAGTCCTGCGTGCCGCCGTCCATTTTTGCCCAGACCTCGTCGCCCGGTTTCAGGAGATTCAATCCCTCCTGCACCGCCGGACGGTCCAGCGCCGTCGAATTGGTCACCACCACGATTTTGAAAAACGGGCGTCCGCCGCGGGCGCGCACATGGACGATCTCGAACAGAGCCTCCGTGAAATGCTCCGCCAGGGTGGGTTCGCCGTCCCCGCTCAACGCCACGTGGCGCACTTGCAGCAGGTTGGCGGGCAGCTTTGCGTAGCGCGGCCGCCGCCGCAAATGTCCCGCCTCGGCCACTTGGAGCGTGTCATCCAGCTCGGCCGCCATGCGTTCCGGGTCGAAGCGTGCGGCCCGCGCCGGCTGCACGCGGTCAATCTCGCAATACAGACAATTGAAGGTGCATTTCAACATCGGATTGACGTTGACGCCGACGGACAGCCCGCCGGCGCGCGGGGAAATCACCAGATACACAAACCGGTTCTCCAGAAAATCACGCGGATACTCAAAGGCCTCTTCATCGCTGGCGGCGGCCAGAGCCGTCGCATGACCGTTCCCGTTCGGCCCGGTTGCAGGGCGGCCCGGTGGAAGCTGATGTTCAGTCATCATGCCGGTAATATGCGCGCGCCGCCCCGGAGCGCGCCACACGCTTATTGTCAAAATAATGACTTCTTTTGCCACGGCATCCGGCCCCCGCGAACGGCCGCCGCGCGCCTGGCAGCCCCTTCGTTAAACGGGACGAGGCTGTGGGAAGGGGGAGCGCACGCGGCCGCGTGCGGTTTCCGGCACCCGTCGAGACGGTGCCCGGCGCTCCGGTTTATGGAAAGGTATCTTCCCCGGTCAAATCAGGCTGGCGCGCGGGAATCTTCACGGGCATAATTCCGGTTCGTGGCCAAGATTCCCAAAGTCATCCTGTTGATTGAATCCTCCCGCGAGTCGGGCCGGGCGCTGCTCCGCGGCATTGCCAATTACGCGTATCACCATGGGCCGTGGTCCTTCTACTGGGAGCCCGGCGGGTTGGAGAAAGCCCGGCAACGGCCCGGCGCCTTGGAGGCCGACGGCATCATCGCCCGAGACGTGGACATGTCGCCCGGCGAAAAGATGCTCATCCGCCGCCTGCCGGGTGTGATTATTGGCCACCGGCACAAGGAGGTGCCGGGCAAGGCCAACGTGGTGACGGATTCCGCCGCCGTCGCCGGCATGGCCGCCGAGCATCTGATGGGATGCGGTTTCCGGCATTTCGGGTTCTGCGGTTACCGGAATACTTCCTGGTCGGAAGACCGGCGCGATGTCTTTACCGGGAAAATCCGCGCGGCCGGATTCGAAGTTCAAATCCATGAAGTGCATGAGGTGCGGCCGGACCGGATGGCGCAGCACGAGAAGCGGGTGCGCGAATCCATTGTCCGCTGGCTGCGGTCGGTGCCCCGGCCCATCGGGTTGATGGCCTGCAACGACGATTTGGGCAAGGACATCGTGGAAGCCTGCCGTCAGGCCGGCTTGCAGGTGCCCGACGACGCGGCGGTGATCGCGGCGGACAACGACGAGGTGGTCTGCGGTCTTTCCAATCCGCCGTTGTCGAGCGTGGCCATTAATTTTGAGCGCGCCGGATACGAGGCGGCGGGCGTGTTGGATCAGTTGATGCGCGGGGCCAGGCGCGCGACCTCCCGGATTGTTGTGCATGCCAGCCACGTGGCTCCGCGTCAATCCACGGACATTCTCGCCGTGGAGGATGCCAGTCTGGCGAAGGCGCTGCGATTCATCCGCGACCATGCGCGCAACGGCGTGACGGTGGCGGCCGTGGCCCGCGCCGCCGGGCTTTCCCGCCGGGTGCTGGAAAAGCGGTTCCGGGGATTTTTAAAGCACTCGGCGCTGGAGGAAATCCGGCGCGTCCGGACCGACCAAATAGCCCGGATGCTCGTGGAAACGGAACTGCCGGTCGGCCAGATTGCCGAGACGCTTGGGTTTGAGGACGTCCAGCACGTGGCCCGGTATTTTCGCGCCGGCAAAGGGTTAAGCCCGCTGGCCTATCGCAAGCTGCATGGCCGGAAGCACGCGGGCAGGGCGCAACCCAAGGAGCCAGTCTGACATTCCTCTTTTGTCGTGGCGGCAGCCATTTTGATTGCCAGTGGCGCGGCTTCCAGCCACGAGTCTGGCCAGAAACAGCATCAGGATACCGCCTTCATCGGCAGGTTGGAAGAAGCCTGCCTCCATATTTTCAAACACGCTCTGAACCGAATCCATGCCGTAGGACAGGCGTCGCGCCTGTCTCTGACCTTAACATGGTCGCCTTGGGGCGATGTTTTTCTCGCCGCGTCGGTTATCACCGAAAGGTGATGGAAATCTTTTCAGATGGAGACAGGCGCGACGCCTGTCCCACGCAAGCTGGCGCACGCGCTGTGCGGCTGGCAACAGGGTTTTTCCCCGAATCCATGCAGTTGAAATTGCCCTTCGGAGGCAAAACTCCGCTCAAAATCGAATCCGTGACACGTAATTGAAGCAAGAAGTCGGCCACTAAACGGATAAATCCTACTGCAATGCAGTTGGATTTTGTTCCGCAACCGCTTGTCATTTTGGTAGTTGTGTTGTTTAACCCAGATGGTTTTGACCCTCAACTGCGTGGATTCGGTTGACCTCTTACGTTTCTGTGGTCATTTCGGCGGAAAGCAGTCAACGACCCGGGCCAATTACTCAATTTCGCCGCTCCGTCAGGTAAAGTTGCGACACAATTAGGTAATTCTGTCACAAAATTAGGTAATTTTGCCACGCCGTTAGGTAATGTTGCGAGGTCGTTAGGTAATGTTGCGACAAAATTAGGTAATTGTGCGACGCCGTCAGGTAATGGCGGCGCAACATTGGCTAATTTTGGGACATCATCGGTTAATTTTGCTTCAACATTAAGTAATTGCGAGAAAAAATTAGGTAATTCCGTGTTAAAATTTGGTAATTTTCGGGAAAATCAACCTGCTTTTACGCTTTCTCTCCCAAAAATAGGCGCGCTTGTCTCAAAACAGGACAGCGGGGAGTGCGGGCGTCCCGCCTGCGGGTCGCGACGCCACACTCCAGCGGCAGCAACCGCCAAAGGCCGGGGCGGCGTAGGAGCCGAGACAGGTTCTAAACCGAATCCATGTCGTAGGACAGGCGTCGCGCCTGTCTCTGACCTTAAATGGTCGCCTTGGGGCGGTTCTTTTCCGTCCGCACGCGTCGTCACCCAAAAGTGAGAGGATTTTTTGGATGGAGACAGGCGCGTCGCCTGTCCCACGCAAGCGGATGCCCGCATTGCGCGGATGGCGACTGCATGCTTCCGGTTTAAACCAAATCCGTCCGGGCGGACACCACGCCGGCGGGCTGGAAGGCGGGGTGTTCGCAATCTGGCGATTCTTTTCCGCAAAATGGCGTTGTTATAAATGCGGCGTCCGGCTACATTAACTTTCAATTAATCCCGATGCATCTGAATTTGATATGGCAGGGACGGCTGTGTCTTTTTGCGGGGGTGGTATGCCGGCGAGAGCTGGAATACTCGCAAGAACCAGCAGTCCCCGCTTCTTCAAAGGGGCTGACGAAGCCCGCGGTTTTTCCCAACGCAAGTCCCGAGTCCGTCGGTCCTCACTAGTTATTAGTTACTTAACGTTCCCCCAAAACCAAGAAACAAAATCATGAAAACCCCATACTCCCTACTGTCCAAACTTATGGGCAAATCCAGTCAGCCGGTCCGGTTGATGGCCAAATTTGCCTTCGTGTGCCTCGTCCTGCTGACGGGCGCAACGGTCGCTCGCGCCGCCGACGGCGTGTGGACCAACGACGCCAGCAGCATCTGGAGCGCCACCACCAACTGGCTCAACGGCGTGGTGGCCGACGGGAGCGGCAGCACGGCCGACTTCACGCTCAACAATAACAACACCAACACGGTGATCCTGGACGCGTCGCACAGCCGTCGGCGCGGTGTTGTTTGGCGCCGCGGGCGGCACCACGAACAATTTCTGGAAGCTGGCCGCCACGAACGGCAGCATTCTGACCCTGGCGGGCGGATCATCCACCGTCGCCGTCAGCAATAATGTTTACAACAATATTGCCACGCTGGCCTTGCCGGTGGCGGGAACGTCCGGCCTGACCAAGGCTGGGAACGGCACGCTGGTGCTGGCGGGCGCCAACAGCTACAGCGGCGGCACCTTCGTCAATGGCGGCACGCTGCAATTGTCCAACAAGCTGGCGGGGACTTCCTTGACGGACCCCATTCTCTACATGTCATTTAAGGGACGCGCTGGGGATGCTCTGCACGGTTCCAGCCATGGGCGGCCCAAACTTTGACCCGGGCAAACCGGGAGCGCATTGGACCTTTGGTCCCTTGCCGCCAAGTGACATTTTGCCAGTCCTTCAACGGCAAATCCCTGGCGACTTCCGCCAGCGTTTGGGGGGCGGGCATGTCCTTTAACTTTGGATATTGCCGGGGTCGGCCCCGTGATTTGCTGGTGGCAACGGGCGCCGGTGCCGGGTCACTCGTCCAAACCTTGGTGCCCAGTTTAACCGCCACCGCATAGTGCAAGCCCCGCACTCGCAAGCTGGCGCGAAATTCAAAATCATCACCATAGGCCGAATCGGCCACGACCGGCAGGCGCGGTATGTCCCACGCCAAGGCTTGATCCACCAATTCCAGAGCCAGCTGGTTCTTGCTCTGATAGCTGACCGCTGCGGGAATCTTCCCAGCCGCACGCCGCTCTGGAGTGGCCAGCCAGGCGGCGGGCAGATAAAGCCGCCAAGCCAGGGGACAACTGGCGGTGCAGGTGCTCCAATGCAGACTGACGGCGACCTGACAATTGGCGATTTTACCCAAGGCCCCGCAATACTGCCGCGCCACACCCACAGAAGCGTCTCCCGCCTTGGGAAAGGCGGTCTCATCAATCATCCAAACTTCGGGTTCCGCCAGCACATCAACCACCTTTTCCGCCAGTCGTTTTTGAATCTGTTCCACCGCCCACGGACTTTGACCGACAAATTGGCGCAGCGATTGAACATCCGCCCCACCCATTCGCTCCGCCAGCGGCTCAATGGATTTGCGCCCGCCCTCCATCAGCAGACCCTGCAAGTATATCTTCGCCCAGTGGTGGCGTTCACTTCGACCGAGCGAAGCAGTCACATCAGCCAGGAAATGGTCCAGTCGCTCATCCAGGGCGGCAGCTTCTTGGGAAGTCACGCCCCCAAATTAACGGAATCGAAAATGGATGTCAATATACTTAACCTAGTATTATTAACAACGTGTTTGGCGTGACGGTGATCAATAAAGGCAGCGGCGGCCACGCGATGGACGGCACGCTCACCGGCCCGGCATCCATTGTTCCGGCCGCCGATCCCTTCGGCAATGCTGCATTAGCCATTCCCGCCGGCGCTTCTTCGCAGGCCTATGTGTTGGTCAATAACCCGGTTGTCCTTTTCAGCATTTCCAGCCCTGCCACTTGGAGCGTGGCCTATTGGTTCAAAACGACCACGCCCGGCGCAACCTTCTTGTATCAAGGGGCCGGCGGCTGGGCGAATGCCAACACAACTTTTTATCTGAACAATGGCGGCGGCGGTGGAACCCAGTTGGGCGGCGTTAGTTATGCGCGAGGCTGGGAAGCGGGAACAGCCAACCCTAATGACGGCAACTGGCATCATTTCGCCATGACCGTCACCAACGGAGTCAAGACCCTCTACGTGGACGGTGCGGTGGATGCCAAAGTGACCGATCAATGGGGCGGCACTGGTATCGGCACCCAGGTGCGCATCGGTGGCAATGGAACTGGCGAGGGTGACGGAAACGTTGGATTGAACGGCATGATGTCCGAGGTTTACATCTACGGTCGCGCTTTGAGCGCGGCTGAAGTCGCGACACTTTATGCCACGGCCCAGGGGCCAACTTCCTTTGCATCGTCGGTCCCGGACAATTCCGCGGTCACCATCGCGTCCGGGGCGCAGATGGATGTGAATGGCGCCACGGCGTTTCTTGGTTCAGTCAACGGATCGGGCGGCTTGGTTAACAACTCGGCGCTGTCCACAGTGAGCTTGGTGATGAACGTCACGAGCGACACAATGCTGACCGGGATTTTGACAAATCCGCCCGTAAACCAGGGTTTCGCGTTGGGGCTTACCAAGCTGGGCAACGCCACACTGACGATTCCGGGCATTCAGCCTTACCGGGGTTCCACCGTGGTCAACGGCGGGACGCTTAACATCACCGGTTCCTTGGAGCCGATTGACAGCGGCGGCAGCACCAATACCTTTGTCGTGAACAACGGTGTGGTGAATTTCTCCGGCGCATTCCTCACGAATTACAATTTCAACATCGGCACGGTCACCAACAAACTGGGCGCATTTTACCAGACCGCCGGTTATATTGCGCAGCGCCAGGGCGGCTCCGGCTCCGACTTCCAGCTCGGCAGCGGGCTGGGATCCTTCGGTTACTACTACCTCGGCGCTGGCGCCACGAATAACATCAATGAAATCGGCATCGCGGGTGAAGGCAACCCGTCCGGTTACGGGTTGGCGGACATTTATGGAACACTTTACGACGGCGGCTGGATAACCCTGACCCGTGGAACGACCGGCCATACCCCCGGCCTGCCTTCCATCGGCGTGCTCAACGCCTGGCCCGGCAGCGTGATCACATTTTCCGGCGGCGGACTCGTTGGCAACTGGTCATCTTCCGGCGGCGCCCAAATTGCTGTGGTCAATATAATGGGAGCCACCGTGACGGCGACCAACAGCCAGCCGGTCAACTTGAATTCAGGAAACACCAATGCGAACCTGGGTGTTTTGAACGTGCAAAATGGCAGCGTGCTGACGGCAAACGGCATTGCCAACACGAGGAACACGTTCGCCAATTTCAACAACGGAACGCTCATTGCCCCGGGCAGCGGCACCATTAGCGCCGTGCTGACCCTCTGGAGCGGCGGCGCGACGATCAACACCACCACCAATCCGTTTAATTATACCGTGAGCCAGAAGGTGGTGGATCCGGCGGGCAGCGGCGAAGCTGCCATCAGCTCGTTCACCGGTGGCGCCGGCTATCTGACACCGCCGATCATCACAATTACGAATGACGCGACCGACACGACCGGCGTCGGCGCCACAGCCGTGGCCCAGATTGACCGGGGCGCAGGCACGGTGACCAACGTGATCATGACCAGCCCGGGCGTTAATTACACCGCGACGCCGAAATTTGTCCTGACCGGCGGCGGCGCGACCACGCCGGCGACCATCACCGGTGCGGCGCCCACGGCGAACGTCAAAGGCGGCACCCTGACCCTGCTCGGTTCGGGCACGGTAACCATGAACGGCGGTTACAGCTACACCGGCCCGACGTATGTGTATGGCGGCACCTTGAGCGTGGTTGCAACGAATGTCACCCCGAGTGTCCCGGGCAACGTCACGGTCAGCAACGGCGCCTTGACCGAGGTCATCGCCAGCGGCGGCACGTGGCCGATGAACAATTTGGTTTCACTGGTCAGCAACAGCATGACCTTTACCTATGGCAACGTGGCGGCCAATCCGACCATTCCGGCCATCACCCTCAACGGAGCGCTGACTTCGGCGCCCACCAACAACATCACGGTGAACGCTTTTGGTTTGATCCCCGGCGGCCAGTTCCCGCTGATCAAATACACCGGCGGCACGGTATCCGCCGGCGACTTTGCCAATTATGGTTTGAATCTGCCTCCGGGAGTGGTCGCCAATCTGGTGAACAACACCTTGAACCATTCAATTGATCTCTTTGTGGGCGCCGCTCCCAGTCAGATCGTGTGGAATGGTGTGAATGGCGCTAATTGGGACACGACCACGCTGACTTGGACCAACCCCTACACAGGGACGATCGTGGCTTATGCGGAACACAACAACGGGATTACGATTGCGGGCGATATTGTGACTCTGGATGACACCGTCACGAACAATCCGAACAACATTCCGACCCCTCTCGGTCCGGCACCGACCAATATCAATGTGACCGCATTCTTCCGTCCGTTCCCGGTCACTGTGAACGGCACCATGCCTTATACCCTCGCCGGACCGGGCAGCCTCAACGGCAATGCCGGGAACACCGGCTTCAATGCGCTCACCGTGAACGACACCGGTTCGGTCACGCTGCTCACGAGCAACGGTTTCGTGGGCCCGGTGGTGCTCAACGCCGGCACCACGATTATCACCAATGATTCAGCCTTTGGCGCCAGCGCCAACGTGGTGACGCTCAATGGCGGCGCATTGCAGGTCAATGGCAACACGACCAACAATGCCCGCGCCTTCACCCTCTCGTCCGGCACCAACTTCATTGGTGTGGGCACCAACGTGACCGCCCAGTTTGGCGGCCGGATCACGGCGAGCGGCCAGTTGACGAAGACGGACAACGGCACCTTGATTTTGGGCGGCGTCAACGTGCTCGGCGGAACCATGAACGTGCCTCAGGGCACATTGATTTTGACCGCCTCAAACCGCGTTCCTGCGAGGGCCAACGTCGGGGGCACCGCCAATGGCCAGTTGATTGTCAACGGCGGCACGTTCCAGAGCACCGCCGGCGATCCCAGCATCATGGAAGGCGACGTGAACGGGGCGGCGGGGAGTTTCACGCTGAATTCGGGCTTCCTGATCGCTTCGAGTGAATTGTATTTCGGAACCACCGGCGGCGGCTATGGCGCCATCACCATCAATGGCGGCACGGCGACGGTCGGCAGTTGGTTCTGTCTGTCCCGCAGCGGCGGCATTGGCGTGCTCAACATGAATGGCGGCAACGTGAATATTACCGCGAACAACCTGACCATCGGCACCATTGCTGGCACGGGCAACAGCGCGCTGGCGAACATGACCGGCGGCAACTTTGTCGTCACCAATGGCGGCATTTACGTGGGTGAAATCACCCCTGGCGTATTGAACGTTTCCGGCTCCGCAAACGTGAAGGCCATGGGTGCGCTTGGGATTTCCTTTGGCAATAACAACGCTGCCCAGAGCGGCGTCCTCAATCTCGATGGGGGCATGATCACCACACCGGTGGTGGCCCGACGGGGGGGTCTTTTCAACATATTCAACTTCAATGGCGGGACACTGAAGGCCAGCGCTTCAAGCCCCACCTTCATGGCAGCAGGGTTTACCAGCGCGAACATTTACAATGGTGGCGCGGTGATAGACGACGGCGGCAACAATATCACCATTACCCAGCCGCTGATCGGGGTGACCAACGGCTACGGCCTCATTTCCCTGCCGCTGTATAACCCCGGCTCGAACTTTATCAATACCCCGCTCATCACCATCACCGACGTGGCCGGTTTGGGCACGAATGCAACGGCGACCGCGACGGTGAATCCGGACGGCACAATAACCGACATCATCATTACCTGCCCGGGTTACGGCTGGGATCCGGAGAGCTCGGAAGCCAGCTTTGCTTTCCTGGGCGGCGGCGTCAATACGGTCGCGCCGATCGTGGATCCGTTCCTCACGGATGGTGTTGCGGTCCAGAATGGCACCGGCAGCTTCACCAAGAATGGCTCGGGCACAGTTGCCCTGACGGGGGTGAACTTCATCCCCGGTTCGATCACGAACAACGGCGGCACGTTGAATCTGATCAGCGCCAGCACGTATGGCGGGGCGGTGGTCAATGCCGGCAGCGTGTCCATGACCACGGCGAGCACATTGACCGGTCCCGTGATGGTGACCAATGGCGCGTTGTTGACCATTGCTCAAGCTGGAACGAACACGTCCACGTTGGGCGATATAACCCTCAATGGCGGCGCCGCCATACCGGGCGCCAAGCTGGGCTTGGGGCTTACCGGACTTAATCCGACGGCCCCGTTGGTGACCTGCGGCAATTTGAACATCAATGGAACGAACACGATCAGCGTGGCCGGGGCGGTCAAGGTCGGCAACATCCCGCTCGTGAAATACAGCAGCCTGGTTCTCGGCAGCGGCGCCACCATTACAAACCTCACCCTGCCGCAGGGGGTCACTGGATCCATTTCCAACTCCGTGGCGGGATCCATGTTATATGTCGTCATCAGTGACACGGGTCCGGGATTGGTCTGGAGCGGCACGAACACGCAGACCACCATCGCGACCAATGCCTGGGACATCAGCATCACGACGAACTGGTGGCTGGGTTCGGTCGCCACCTCCTATCAGCAGCCGATCATTCCGGGCGACTCGGTGACGTTCAATGACCTCGGCAGCGGCACGGTGGTCATCAACACCAATGTCGGGCCCACGAGCCTGACCATCAGCAACAGCAGCAAGGGTTATACCTTCCGGGGAACTGGAAACATTTCCGGCATCAGCGGCCTCACGAAGCTTGGAACCGGCGCGCTCAACCTGAACCTGACCAACAACAGTTACACGGGCGACACCGTCATCAGCAACGGAACAGTCCAGGTGGGCAGCTCCTCGGCACTGTCGAGCTCCTCGGCGCTGAATGTCGGGCCAAGTGGCACATTGGAGATGAACGGGCAAAATATCACGGTGGCCTCGCTCTCGGGTTCAGGCACGATTGACAACGCCGGTGCTGCCACCGTGACCCTGACCGTCAACGGCACAGCCGGCAGCACTTGGAATGGAACCGTCCATGATCAGGGTTTTGGCGTGTCCATGACCAAGCTGGGCAATAATACGTTAGTAATCGGTGGCACGAACATCCTGCATGGCGCCAACCCCGGTCTGCAGATGAACGCCGGCCTCACTATTTGCAGTAACGCTGTGATTGACACGGGCGGCAACGAATACTGGGTTCAACAGAATGCCGGCGTGGCGACGAACATTATGAATGGCGGCACGCTTACCCTGCAAAACTGGTTTGTTGTTGGCCGCAACAACAACGCAGCCGTGGGCACGTTCATCTTCAACGGTGGCACCATCAACCGATCGGGTGGCGGCAACATTGTCCTGGGTTCACTGGGCGGCAACGGCACGTTGATCATCAATGGCGGTCAGTTCAACAACAACACCCATATTTGGGTGGGCGAAAACGCCGGCGCCAATGCTTCGATCTATTTGAATGGAGGTTTGTTGCAAGGCGATCAGGTTAGTGTCAATGGATCGGGCCAGGCGTCTGCGAATGTCTATTTCAACGGCGGCACGCTCCAAGCCAGCGCGTCCAGCGCGAATTACCTGCAAAATCCGATAGCATTCATGGTGATGAGCAATGGTTTCGTTCTGGACGACAACGGATTCGCGTTGACGAACATAAGCGTGCTGCAGGCGGGCGATGCCTTCAACGGCGGCTTGTTCAAAAATGGATCAGGCACCGTGTATCTGGACGCGCCGAACCAATACACCGGGCTGACGGTGGTGAGCAACGGCCTGCTCGCGGGTGTGGGCAGTGTCAACGGCTCGGTGCTGGTGACCTCGCAGGGCAATATCGGCGCCGGCGATGGGGTGGTCAACGGCATCTTTACGGTGCCCAACGGCAACCTGACGATGCAAAACGGTGGCGGCGCCTTCCTCCGCGTCAACAAGACGGGCGGGGTGAAGACCAATGACCAGGTGGTGGTGAGCGGCAACATCACGTTCGGCGGAACGTTGACGATTGGCAACATCACAGCCGACGGGACTCCATTGGCGGTGGGTGACGCCTTCCAGCTCTTCAACAAGGGCGGCAGCGGCACCTTCAGCAGCGTTACCGGCCAGGATGCCACTTATACCTTCAACGCGAGCACGGGTGTGCTGACGGTGACATCGGTGGTGAACCGCTTCACGAACCCGACCGGGATCACGAGCTTCCAGTTGAGCGGTTCGAACGTGATCATCGGTGGAACGAACGGCCAGGCGGGAACGACCTACTTCCTGTTGCAGAGCACCAACGTGGCGTTGCCATTGACCCAGTGGAAAGTGGCGGCGACGAACTTCATCAATACCAGCGGCAACTACACGTTCATCGGGACCAATGTGGTGGCCACGAATGGTCAACAGCAGTTCTACATCTTGAGCAACACCAACAGCAACCACTAAGCATTGCGGTGGTTGTCGCAGTGGTGCGACAGAAGATACAAGCCCGCCCGGCCTTGGTCAGCAAGGCCGGGCGTGGCGTTTGGCTGCGAAAATGACGCCGTTTCCACTTGGATGGGAACGTCTCGTTGGCCCGTCGCTGGGGTTGATCCAAAAGATTGACTACATCCCGGCGATCGCCAAAAACCAAACGGCACAGTCGCGCGCTGCCGTCTGGAATTCAATACGGTTTGGCATATTTGTGATGGTGTGTTAATCTTAAACTTGATGAAAACCGCAAAATTCCGCCTGAAATCTGGTTATATTTTCATCAGCCTGTCCA
The DNA here is from genome assembly GCA_963764035.1 of uncultured Verrucomicrobiae bacterium. Classification (GTDB taxonomy): domain Bacteria; phylum Verrucomicrobiota; class Verrucomicrobiia; order Limisphaerales; family UBA11358; genus UBA11358. The sequence continues at coordinate 397,956 of CAVXQV010000013.1, read as the reverse complement.
CGGCGATTGCTTTCGTGCCAGTAGCGTTGCGCGGCCAGAGTGGCGGAGCGGCGACCGTCACAGTCCAGGCCGGCCAGCCCGGCGCGGTGGTTAGTTCTAACCTTTTCGGGATTTTCTTCGAGGAAATCAATTTTGGCGGCGAGGGCGGCCTTTATGGCGAAATGGTGCGCAACCGCGCCTTTTACAATCCGAGCAGCGCGCTGTTCTGGACGCTGGTCACGAACGGCTCGGCGGCCGGCAGCATGAGCGTGGACCCGGCCATGCCGCTCAACACCAACCTGCCCAATTCCCTGAAACTCACAATGACGTCCGGCACGGGCAACCTCGGCGCGGGCAATTCCGGCTTCTGGGGCATGTCGGTCCAGGCCGGCGCGACTTATAATTTGAGTTTTTATGCCGCGGCGTCGAACAACTATTCCGGGCCAATCGGCGCTCGGTTGGAGAGCGCCAACGGCGGCACGGTCTATGCCCAGACCGCCATCGGCGGTTTGACGACGGGCTGGCAGAAATTCTCCGCGTCGCTGGTTGCCAGCAGTTCGGACAATAACGCGCGCCTGGTGGTGAGCCTCTCGCAGCCGGGAACGGTCTGGCTGGACGTGGTGTCGCTGTTTCCGGCGGCGACCTTCTACAACCGGACGAACGGCCTCCGCCTCGACCTGGCCAACATGCTCGTCGCGCTGCATCCCTCGTTCCTGCGCTTCCCCGGTGGCAATTACATCGAGAGCAACACCAGCACCAACGCCGTCCGCTGGAAAAAAACCATTGGCGACATCGCACAGCGCCCCGGCCACCTGAACGATTCCTGGGGTTACTGGTCCACGGACGGGTTTGGCGCGCACGAGTTTTTTCAGTTCTGCGAGGACCTGGGGATGCAGCCGCTTTACGGCATCAATGCCGGGCTGATGCTCGGCTACAACGGCAACACCAACAACACCATTCCGCTCGACCAGATGGGGCCGTGGGTGCAGGACGCCGTGGACTTGATTCAATACGCCACCGGTGACACCAACACCACTTGGGGCGCGCAGCGCGCCGCCAACGGCCATCCAGCGCCATTTCAGATGAACATGATGGAAATCGGCAACGAGAACGGCGGGACGTATTACGACGAGCGTTATTCCCTGTTTTACGACGCCATCAAATCCAATTACCCGAACATCAAGCTGGCCACGTCGGGCAACTGGGGTGGCGGGCCGCCCACGAGCCGGCCGCGCGACATCAGCGATGAGCATTACTACAGCAGTCCGGGCACGTTCATCGGTTATGCGACAAAGTATGACAATTATAGCCGGAGCGGGCCGAAAGTTTTTGTCGGCGAATATGCCGTGACCTCCGGCTATGGCACCTACGGCAACCTTGCCGCCGCCCTCGGCGAGGCGGCGTTCATGACGGGCATGGAGCGCAATTCTGATATCGTGGCCATGGCGTCCTACGCGCCGCTGTTCGGCAATGTGAACAGCCTGCAATGGAAGCCGGACCTCATTTATTACAACAGCTCGCAGGCCTTCGGCACACCGTCGTATTACGTCCAGAAACTGTTTTCCAACAACCGGGGCGACGTGGTTTTGCCGGCGGACGTGGTGATCGCCACCAACGTCCCGGTCGCCGCGCCGCACGGTGCAATGGGCGTCGGTTCCTGGAGCACGTCGGTGCAATACACGAACATCGTCGTGACCAGCAACGGCGTCACGCTGTATCAAAGCGATTTTGTCAATCAAGGCACGAATGGCTGGCGCGTTTATAACGGCGCCTGGAGCACCAACGCCGGGCTGTATCAGCAGACCTCCGCCGGCACCACCGATTGCCGCACGACGACGGGCGACACGAATTGGGCCAATTATACCATCACCCTCCAGGCTCGCAAGGTCAGCGGCAGCGAGGGTTTTCTGGTGCTGTTCAACTGGACCGACGACAACAACTGGACCTGGTTCAATATCGGCGGCTGGGGCAACACCCTCGACGGCGTCGAACAAAACGTCGCCGGCGCCAAGACGATTCTGGGCACGCGCAATACGGACAACATCGCGGCGAACACCTGGTATTACATTCGCATCGTCTTGAGCGGCACCCGCGCCCAATGTTATCTCGGGACCAATTCCGTTCAGGTGGCGACGAATCTGGTGCAGAATGTGACCGTGCCAAGCGCCACCAGCGGACTTCTGGTTTCTTCAACCTATGCCGCCGCCGCGGGCCAGGTGATCATCAAGGCGGTCAACGCCAACAGCGCCCCGATGAGCACCACGTTTAATCTGCCCGGAGTCAATTCCATCGCTCCAAACGGGACGCTGATTCAACTCACCTCGGCCAGCGTAACGGACGAAAATTCCTTCGCTTCGCCGGCCTATGTTTCTCCGGTCACCAATACCATCGCCGCTTCGTCCACCAATTTCACCGTCACGCTCCCGGCGAATTCGCTGTCCATTCTCCGGTTGACCGCCGGCGGCATCAGCACTTACACCAACCTGTCGTTGCAGATGCCCTCGCTCATCACCAATGGCGTGTCGGTCAAGGCCATGGTCTGGGGCCAGCGGTCCGGCAGTTGGTTCAATCTGACCACCAATTCCAATCACGCCATCATCTGGTCGTCGGCGGACACGAATGTCGCCTTGGTGGACATGAGCGGCAACGTCTCCGGCGCCGGCTCCGGCATGGCGGACATCATCGCCAGCTATCCTGCGCTCGGCTTGGCCGCCACCCAGACCGTGCGGGTGGTGTATGTGCCGGTGTCGCTCGTCCATCGTTACAGCTTCGACGAAACTTCCGGCGCGACCGCCGCGGATTCCATCGGCGGCCCGGGGTGGAACGGCACGCTGCCCAACGGCGGCGCCTGGCTCGGCGGCCAGCTCGCGCTCGTGACCAACGCGACGAAATCGCTTTCGCAGTATCTCCAGTTGCCGGCCGGCATTTTGAGCAATTACAATGCGGTGACAATTGAGACATGGGTCACGTTTCCCGACCAACTGCCGGTGAATTGTTTCTTCTTTGGTTTCGGCACTTTCAGCGGCAGCACCGGATACAATTATATTTTCTGCGCGCCGCGCGCCGGGCGCGCCGCCATCACCAGCGGCAATAATTCGTCCGAGCAAAACGCCTACACCGGCGCCGATTTCAGCTATCACACCAATTTCCATCTGGCGTTCGTTTTCGACCCGCCCGCCGGCTACCTGGCAATTTACACAAACGGGGTCCTCGGCGGCATCAACAGTTCCGTGACCATCGGTTTCGATTCCGTCAGCAACCTCTACAGTTGGATCGGCCGCTCGCTTTACAGCGGCGACCCGTATCCCGACTTCACGCTCGATGAACTCCGCATTTACAACGGTGCCTTGCGGCCCGCCGACATTGCCGCCACACAGGTGCTCGGACCAGGCCAGTTGTTGAGCACTGCGCCGCCGGTCATCGCTGCCACCGGCGGGGCCGGCGGATTCACATTGTCGTGGCCGGTGGCATCGCCGGGTTTCACGGTGATGACGACGACCAATTTGGCCGCCGGCGACTGGCTGCCGGCCGGCGTGACCCCGCGGATCGTTGACGGCCAGTGGCAGGCCGCCGTGCCGGTTTCGCAAGGCGTGCAATATTTCCGGCTTCAGCAATGAACCGCGGCGGGTTGACCCACGGCAAATCGAGGCCGAAGGCGCTCCCCGTTAATTTCGGAATTCGGGCTTAAAGCATGGGATTATCCAGATGACAAACCAAAATAGCCGCAAGCCGTTGAATCTGGCTTAATTGTGGATTATCTGCGTCCCCTGCTGCTGGCGCGGATGGACTTTTTGAGAGCCTGGACTTTCGGCGGGTTGGCAAAAGCCCCCCGCCGCAACGCCCCGTCAGGATGGAAAGCGAACTTCAGCGGCTCGTCTTTCCAGTCCGGCGTGTTTGTTTTGGTCTTGGGCATGTTTGACTGGCGGCTATTAACGAATGTCAGTCAAACCAAAACTAGGGCGGATTTATGATGCCAGCAAACAAATTCCCCCGAAAGATGCCGAACTGCTTTTATTCCATGACGAGGTTTTCGCATGGAGCGTCGGGATATATGACGGTCGCAGAGAGTTTGTTTCAAGGTGGAAAACCCCCGTTCTTTATTGGACTTTGGTTCCCCCGCGATCCCTGCTGTTCCTAGCTAAAGCAACCTCGGTTTTCAAACCGTAGAGAATGCCGTGAATTTTCTCCCACAATTTCTCTTTGGCGGCATATTGGGTTAATTTTCTATAACGCTTTGCTTTGATGCTTAAATCTGCCATCCGCAGGCTGTATTCTAAAAGGTGTCCGTATCCCAATAATTCAAACACCAAATCTATGTCTTGTGACATGTCATAAGTGGCCTGATTCAAAATCTCGTCCATCCGGTCAAACTTTTTTAACTCGTCCTCCCTCCACGGCGGCAATGGCGCGGGCGGCTCTTTTGGCAGGCGTTCTTCTGCTGCCTTTGCCTCTGCCTCCCAAATGGCTCTTAAACGTTTCGATATTGCCATAAATTCATGCCGTTTTGTAAATCAAACGCTTTCCAACGGCCTTGGTCAAACCAAAATCTGTGCGCTCGCCGTCGCTGATTTTACGGCAGTTGTGGCGGTGTTCAAACTCGGCCAGATACAGCGGCAAATGCTGTGCGCTAATGTGATGGAAAGTCCCCATTACGCCTCTTTTTAACAAGCTGAAGAACCCCTCGACATGGGCCGTCGTTACTACGTTTTCCCCTTCATGGCGGCTGTATTCTCCGGCCATGTGCTTGACTGATTTGTGTTCATATTCAAATTTCAAGCCGGTGTAGCCGGGATGCTGGTCGGTGTGGAGATTGGAGCCGATTTGCACGTTTTCGCGGATGGCTTGTTTCAGGTTTGCGCCGTTGACCGTCGGCATGATTTTACTGCGCACCGTGCCACCGCGTTGAACCATTGCTATCACCGGAATTTTGTTTCCAAGAAATCGTGACCCCTTGCCACTGGTCGCGCCGCCAATCAGGGTTTCGTCGGCCTCGATTGTGCCGGATAGTTTTTCGGTGTATCCGGTTTCCCGCAACGCATGGCGGATTCTGTGCGACATAAAGAGAGCCGTGCCATAGCTGCCGATTTCCAGAATGCGCTTCAGTTGGAGCGAGCTAATCCCCTTTTTGGAACTGCAAAGCAGATACCAAGCAATGAGCCATTTCCGCAACGGGATATGGCTGTCCTCGAATATCGTGCCGACCATCACCGAGAATTGTTTCAGGCACGCGCCGCATTTATAGACGCCAGCGCGGACTGCCTTTTTGCTGTCGGCGCGCGGTTCGAGTTTGTAAATCGGCTTTTCCTTGTGGTTTTTGCAATGCGGACAAACCGGGCCGTCTTTCCAAAGCACGGCTTCAAGGTGTTTCCGCGCCGTCTCGTCATCGGGGAAGCGGTCTATGATTTGAATGGGCGTTAAATCTTTCAGCGGCGATTTCGTTTTCATGCCGCCAACCTAACCCGCCATTATTGGTTTGTCAAGTGGATAATCCCATAAAGCAAAACAACTTGAAATAGACAATCAATCTTGGCACGGCGCATAATTCGGGATATCGCTCCTATTTACCCGCCGATGTGCTGGCCGCTTGAAAAGCTTGTCAGCAATGGCTAACAAAATGGCTAACAAACCAAGTGGAAACCGGCAGTTCTAATAGTGACACAATCCGCTCGAATGCCCTGTAAAATGTGGCATAATATCAATGTCGTTCGCCACCAAAGGCGCTCGATTCCGACCCTCGCCTCCAAGTTGTTTTAATTAAGCAACTTGTGCTGAAAATACAGAATAGAATCCCTTCATATTTTCCGATTCGTTGTTGGTTGAAAACCGACCCTCTACTTGAACAGCCCCCTCCCCACTACCTCGCCTGCATTTCGACGTCATAAGTGCGACGAGGTCAGGAAATCGGTAGTGGCCCAGATATCATTTGACAACCAGATCGTCCAAGGTCCACATTTTTTTGTCCGGACCGGCGGAGTGGATTTCCATCTCGGTGCCGGAAAGCTGGTGGAAAAAATACGGCGTGCCCCAGGCGTCCACCAGTTCGCCGTTACCGTTGATGCGCATGCCCTCATCGGGGTTGATGAAGTTCGCCTGCCGCGGATTCTGGCCGTTGAGGGCGGCGGTGATTTCCGGGTTCGTGCCGACGGGGTTGCCGCCGAACATCGAGGCGTAGTCGCGGATGGCGTGCGCGACTTTTCCCAGTATGATTTCAGGCGGGATGTTGGTGAATTCAGGTCCGTGCGGAACGCCTGTAGCGACAGGCACGGCGGCGCCGGCGGTCGCGCTGGCAATTTCCGGCGGGTTGCCGGGAGGAGTCACGGCGACGGCGCTGGCATAGGCCTGCTGGCCGTGGGAATCGGGTTTTGCCACGGGTGCAGCAAGCGGCGGGCTGACGACGGTGGCGGATTCAGGCGCGGCGGTGTCAGGCTTCGCGCCAGCGCCGGGCGCGGAGGGATGTTCGCGCAAAAAAAACCAACCGGCCACCGCCAGGCCGAGCAGCGCGAAGGCCGGGAGCCACTTCCTCATATGAAACCAATGTTCGGCGCGGTGAAGTTGCCGAGATTCGGGAAAATGGTGGTGAGGTTGCCGGGGTCCACGCCAAACCAGGTGGCGAGCGTGGAGAAATACTGGTCGGTGGACGTTGACGGAATCCAGCGGCCGGTGCTGGTGTCGTCGGGGCCATTGACGGTAAGGGCGGGAAACGTGCCGTAGGTCTGCTGGCCCTTGACCGCGCCGCCGGCGATGAGATGATGGCTGCCCCAGCCGTGGTCGCTGCCCAGGCCGTTGCTGGGGAAGGTGCGGCCGAAATCGCTGGCGGTGAAGGAGGTGACGAGCCGGGAAAATGACGGGTCGCCATGCAGCGTGCCGATCTGGTCCATCGCCGCCTGGAAGGCGTTCAGGCACTGGCTCAATTCGGCCAGCAGATTGGCGTGCGCGCCGGTGACGACGGTGGACGGCGTGTTACCGGTGGTCTGGCCGGTGTGCAGGTCGTAGCCGCCGACACTGACAGAAAAAAATCTGGCGGTTCATGGGGTTGCCGTCGGTGGTCAGGAGATTACCGGTGGGCTTGCTGCCGGCTTCGATGAGGCGTGCAATCATCTTGAGCTGCGGCCCGAGGCTGGAGTTGAATTTCGTGCCGCTGGTCGGGGTGGTCACTTGAAAGGTCCCGGAGCCGGGGAAAGGCGTGCTCCAGAATTGCTGCGTGCCCGAGGGGTCAGCCGTGGGAAGAATGGCGGCATTGAGCAAACCGGTGGTGTTGATGGAGTGAGCGGCGACGTTCGCATAGGCCTGGGCCTGCACGTTGGCATAAGGCACGCCGAGGATGTTGGTCAAGGCGGCAAGCCGCGTGCTGGAAAGACCGTTCAAGGAGACAGCACCGGAGGTCGAGACGGCATACTGCGAACTGGAGCTGCCAACCTCGAAGGTGTTGGCGCCGTTGAGCGTGACGGACATGGAAATTTTCGCATTCGGTTGAACCGAGGCCAGCAAATCGGCGACGCGTCCGCCCCAGCCCGTCAGCGGCGGCTGGTCAGGAATGGAGGTCTGCCATTGCGCCACCTGGTCGGCGTGCGAGAAGAGTTGCGGCGGCTTGGTATAGGAGCTGGACTGATACTGGAGGCGGGTGAGCGGAATCACCAGCGTGCCGGCATTGAACAGGATAGCGAGTTTGCCGGTGTTGCTTCCCGTGCCGTTGAACATGGCAGCCAGTTCCGGGCAGGCCGGGTGAATCCCGTAACTGTGCCCGTCGCTGTTGGTTGGCGAGAGCGGGATGACGTTGAACGGCGCACCGGAAATCGGCAGCGCCAGGATTGACGTGCGGATGGCGGCGTAGTTGTTCCACTCGGACTGGATCGTGGGGATGATGAGGTTGTTCGAGTCGTTGCCGCCAGCCAGAGAAAATGCAGACCAGCGCCTTGTAGTCGGTGGATGTTCGACTGCGCGACGGCGGCGTTCATGAAGCGCAGGTCGCGGATGGTGGCGTTAAGCGCGACGGTGCCGACGGCGGCGCAGGCGGCGCGGCGGATGAAGTCGCGGCGGCTTTGAGAACCGAGAGATGATTTTCGTTCCATAAATTATTTTTGAATGATGAAATCCGGCGACGTCAGGATCAAATGCACCACGGCCCGCACCCGGTCGCGCATCTGGCCCGGCGTGGGCGTGGTGTAGGGGAAATTGGTGGTGTTGGCGACGTAATTGACGATGTAGGTTTTGCTGGCCGGCGACAACTGGCCGGCGCAGAGCAGTGAATTGAGCGCGTCCACCAGACTCGGAATGCCCGCGTTCGAGGTAAAGGCCGTCGTCATCTACGGCCCCAAGTCCATCGTGAGCGCGCCGCCACCGTTGATGAAGCTGCTCAGTCCGTTCGTATTGTTGCCATTGTTGAGCAGACCACCCTCCATGAAATTCATCTGCCAAGCGACGCTGGTGTCCGAGGTCAGTTGAAATTCCGGCGTGGTAAGTCCCGCGTCCGAGAGCGGCCCAGGGAACACGTAGGACGGGAAGAAGAAATTAAAGACCGTCGGCGAATTGAGCGGCGTCTGGGCCAGGCTGGAGGACGAGCCGGTGTCCGTGGCGTTCATGACCCAGGTGTTCCAAGAAAAGGTGACCGTGCCGTTACGCAGGAGCGGCGGCGGCACCAGCGGATAAATTACTTGTGAGTCGCTCGTTGTGGTGGTGGAGTTGGTCACGATGATCGTGAAATGCGTGGCGTCAATCACCGTGTTGACCGGATACAATCCGCTGGCCGGATTGCCGGCCTGGGTGAAATTGATGAAAACATTGTTGCCGGGAGCTTAAACCGTGTTGAAACGGGGCGTAAATCGTGACGTTGGTCTTGGTTTGCGTGAAACCACCACCCGTCCACCGGGAGAGCAGGCAATTGCCAGCGCGGTTCGTGGTGTCCAACGGTGGCGACGATGAAATGGTTGCCGTCCGGCACGTTGGTCACGGTGACCACGCCGTTGGTCGCGCCGCCGGTGGTGAACGTGAGATAAGCGGAGTTGCTCAACAGCCAGCCCGTGGCCGGAAATTGAAACCGTGATCACTCCGTTGGTCTGGACGTAAGTGCCCGACAGGAACCCTGGCGCATTGACCGTGAAATTTGTCGGACTCTGCACAGTGACGGAGTAAGCCTGCGAGGCGGGCGCGGGCTGGCCGGATGTGTCCGTGAAGTTGAGCCAGATCGATGTCGCCCGTTCCGAGCCGGTGCGGCGCGGAGTTGGTGATGTAAATGGTGGTGCGTGCCGGTCTCGTTGTAAGTGCCAGCCTGGCGGCGCGCTGGCGGCAACGCGCGGGCGGCCGCGGTCACGCGCAGGAGCGGCTCGCGCTGCTTGCCGTAAGTCGGCTGCGTGAGCAAATCCGTGCTGCGCGCCTCGTAGTCGAGCAGAATGGCCTGGATGACGGCCTGCAAGTCGCCACGCACGCCGGCGCCGTCGTCATTGAAAACCTGCGCGACGCGGTAGAGATAATCCCGGCTGGGATTGCTGGTCACCAGCCGCTGGATAAGCTGGCGGCAGATGAACGGCCCGACGTTCTGGTTGTTGAAGATCGAGTCGAGCGCCATCTCCAAATCCTGCGAGCAATAAGCGTCGTTGGTGGAGGTGGAGGTGACCGTTTGGTTGCCCCACGCCGCCGGCAGCATGACATTGTCGAGCAGCAGTTTGGTGCCCAATCTCGTGGTATTTGGGCACCAGCACCATCGGATTGGTATAATTGGCGGATGGAGAAAAGCTGGTCGGCAACCGGCCGTTGGCCTGGTTGGTCTGATAATAATTCCAGCCGGTGAAGGTGGAGGCGAATCCGCTGACGACATTCTGATTGTAGGTCGGCACCAGGTTGCCTTGCGAATTCAGCACCAGCGTGCCGTCCGGCCACAGCCGGTTCAGGCCGATGGAAAAAAGCTGGTTGACTTCGCGCGCGTAATTTTCATTGGCATGAGTCCCGGTGATGATGCTGCCCGGGCCGTTGCCCTGCATGTTCAGATACATGCCCATCGCCGGCGTGAGCGTCACGGCCTCGAGCAGCGAGCGGAAATTGCCGAAGGCATTGTCCAGCAGCGTGTCGTAGATAGGAACACAAAGCCAGGCCGTTGTCCTGCAACGTGCCGACGTCGGACACGACCATGATTTCGCTCAACGCGAACGCGACGCGCTGGCGCAACTGGTCGGGAGCAGTGACGGACTGCTGCCACCAGGTGTTGAACACGGAATTGCCGAGGTAGGGAAACGCCGGATCAACGTTGCCGTTGGCGAGCAGCAACGGCAAATGATGTGTGAGCAGGCAGGGCGAATTGATTGGTGATCCAACTGCTGTAACCGTTGGCCTGCACGGTGGCGATGTCGCCAGGACTCGGCCCGAAGGTGGCCTGTGTGAGGAACCGCGCCGCCGCGTTGGCGTTGGCTGTGATCATCCGTCCACGCCGGCGGCGCGGGCGGTGGAGTGAATGTCTGCGTGCCGTTGCGCGAGCTTGAAATGGCCGATGAGTTCGCCGTTCGGATAATCTCCCGTCAGGATGGTGAGGTAAGCCTTGCCGGAGTCGAGAATGGACAACACATCCAATGCGCTAAACGATCCCACCGCCGAGATTGGTCCAGACGTAACTGCCGTCCGGCTGCGGCAGTGCGGCGGAGATGTCGAACAAAATTTCACTCGGATAGCTGCCATACGCATCGTTGTTGATGTGCTCACCAATCACCACCGACGGCACGCCGCTGAAACTGAAATTGAGGACGGCGCGGGAATTGTCCGCGCTCAACCGCAGCGTGGCGGTTCCCACGCTCATGTTCGTGACACCGGGAGCGGTGGTCAGCTCTGCGGCGTAGAGCGTGCCCGGCGCCACCGACGGTGGGAGCGGATAATAGCGCGACAAAACATAATTCGTCACCACGCCGCTGGGCGTGGTGTTCGTGCCGTAAGGATCTTGAAGCCAGCCGACCGACCAATTGTCATTCGCGTTGTTTCCGGCCTTGTGCAGAATTTCGAGATAATACTTCTGGCCGGCGGTAAGCGTGAGCCAGCCGGAACGCTGACTGGAATTGCAAACTCCATTGGTGCGGAGCGGTGCTGTTCGTCGGCGAGACAAACGCACGACGAACCTTGTTGACCGGCTCGCTGTCGTTGGCAATCCAGAGTTCCGCCGAATCGCTGCCCGCGATCCAGAAATAATAATTGCCGGTCGCCGGCGCGGTGAAATAGCCGCGGACGCGCTCGCCGTAATTGCCGCCGTAAATGGCGCTGATGTTGGTCACGTCCAGTCCGCCGATCACATTGGTCACCGTGGCGGGCGTGTTGACCGGAATGTCGGCGATATTGGTGCCGGGCACGCCGGTCCAGATTTCCTGCACCACGGAATTGCTGTTGGCGATCACCTGGATGTCCACAATGGCCGCCGAAAGGCCGACAGCATTGCTGGCGGTGAGCGCCGTCTGGAAATCTCCCGCGAGCGTGGGTGTGCCGCTGATGGCGCCTGAAGCTGAATTGAAATTCAAGCCCGGCGGCAAACCGCTGGCCGTGAAACCCAGCGGCGAGTTCGCCGCCGTGACGGTGAAGCTGAATGGCTGATCCAAGAAAGCAATCGCCGACAGCGGACTGGTGATGGCTGTCGGTGCAGGTGGTGTGTTCGTGGGGAACAAACGATTGCTCGGAATGATCTGCTTGGACTGGTCGGCGCTATACCAATACAGATGCGCCTGCGCCTTGCCGCCGTTTTGCAGGTATTCCAGCTTGATGTCGTAACGCGTCCCTCCCTGCAGCGCGATGCTGGACGTCCATTCCGAGCCGCCGTTTTGCGTCTGCCATTTGTCTATGAGCAACTGGTCGTTGACCCACAGTTTCACGCCGTCATCCGAAAGCACGTCAAAGTAATAAGTCTCGGAATACTGCGGCTGCACCTGGCCGACCCAGCGCACGGAATAAAGTCCATTGCTCAAGTTCGGAGAATAATTTGTTCCAACCCACACGAAATCAATCACCGGGTCAATCCGGTTGGTGATCAAGTTCGACGGGTTGAAATTCGTGGTGCTCGAATATGTTGTGCTGGAATTCGTGTAATAAAATCCCGTCAGGCCGGTGCCATTCGCTGTCGGTGACGGATAAATGACGACGCTTGCATTGCTCTGGGTGCCGACGGAATAATTCGGGCCCGGCAGAAGTTTCAACTGCACGATAACCGGCGCCTGCAGGTTGGTGTTTGCCAGCGGCACGACGATGATGGTCTTGGTGCTGGTCCCGGCGGGAAAACTCACCGTCGTCGAGAGCGGGAGATAATCCTGAAGGGAAACGCCAAACCCGGTTCCCGGTCCGCCCAGTTGCAGATGGACCGTGGCCAGATTCAACGGAAACCCGCCGCGCGTGACGGTGAACGTGCCGAAATCCGTCGCGGACGCGCCGGGATCAGGCTCCGTGGTCACCGGATCCGTCGCGGCAATCGTGATGACGTTTTGCGAGGCGAGCCGGCCGACGACGTATTGGTAATCGGTCATCTGCTTGCCGTTGCCGTCGAGCGTCCCGTTGCTCAGCGGATTTAACGGGTCGAGGCCCAGCTTGTATTCCTCCCAGTCATTCACGCCGTCGGCGTCGGAGTCCACATCGGAAACCGCGATGCGATAATATTTCATGCTTGAACTCGCCGGCGACGGGTAGGTGAAGCTCGTTCCCGCGCGCACGACCATGCTGGTTTCCGTCAGCCAGTTCGTGCTGGTGAGATTCGTGACGCTCTGCAACTGATACAATTTCCCCAGTTGCGCCGCCATCGTGATGTTGCCGTTCGTAGCGGTGACAGAGAACAGTGAGATCTTGGGAACCGAGTTGGAATCAAATGGATTGGTGCCTGCCGTCGCCTCCTGCAAATTGGAGAAGCCATCGCCGTCCGAATCCGCGTTCGGATTGATGTTGGTCGCGGAATAATACCACTCCCAAATGTCGCTCATGCCGTTGCCGTTCAGGTCCACCATCTGGGCCAGCGCGCCAGCCGTGATCAGCAGGATCAAGGCGACCGCAGCAATGAGCGCGCAGAGGAAGAAACGCTTTCTGTGGCGGTCGGCGGCTCGGGTTGCTTTCATTAAGGCAATTTATGTTTGGCATTACCGTGCTTCTCATGTGGCAGTATGTCAAGTGGTGGCAGGTTATTTTTCCACTCCCTGTGGAATCGGTTGACAAAACCCGGACTCAAACGGAGATTGACACTCGACGCGGGGAAAAAATTAGGCTGGTAACATTGTTCATCAAAACTCATCCGTGATGATTCAACTCCATCAAGCTGTCGGCCTCGCTCGCACCGTGCGGTTGGTTGTTTGCTTGCTGGGTGCCGTTTTGGTTGCGCCGTCGGCGGCGAAAGCCCAGACGGTTTGGACGAACACGCCGATGGCGTTTACCAATTACCCCGGCAGCGATCCCACTCTCCCTTCCAGCCAGGACCGGATGACCCCGAACGTCTGGCTGACGCGCGACAGCAGCCACGGCCCTTTTAACGCCAGGTATGAAACAACCTTCACCGCTTATCTCAGTCCTTATGACACCGAGTGGGCCAATGGCACCACCGCCAATTACGCTTCGCTGTCCTACACGGATTGGTATGACTGGTCAAAAGGGGTGAATTCCACACCAACGAACACCGTGGGTGTCAACGCGGTGCTGCATTTGATTTCGGAAGACATCTACCTGGACATCAAGTTCACCTCCTGGGGCAGTCATGGCACGGGCGGCTTCTCTTATATCCGCTCCACGCCGCCAAACATCCCTCCTTCAGTCACGCTCACCAATCCCGCCAACGGAGCGGTCTTCGTCGCTCCGGCGACAGTGGCGATTGGTGCCGCCGCCAGCGACCCGGATGACACGGTGACGAATGTGCAATTCTTTGACGGAACCAGTTCGCTCGGCAATGTGGCCGCCAGTCCTTACACCATTTCCGCCAACCTAGCCATTGGCAGTCACACGCTCGCGGCGGTGGCCACGGACAATCAGGGTGCCACGAACATCTCCACGCCCGTGACGGTGACGGTGCTTGCCTTTCCGCCGCCGGGCGTCAGCTTCATCACGCCCACCAACGGCTCCATCTTCACGGCGCCCGCCACCATCATTTTTGCCGCCGCCATCGCTGACACCAATACCACCGTGACGAACGTGGATTTCTTCGACAACGCCTCCTCCCTCGGACGCGCGGCTGGCAGTCCCTTCAGCATTCTCACCAATCTCGATATTGGCGCGCATAATCTGACCGCCGCAGCCACGGACAACCTCGGCGTCACGAATACTTCCACCGTCGTTGTGGTAACGGTGACAGCCAGCAATGCGCCGGTGAATCCGCCGCAGTTCACCGGCATCGGGCTTTCGAATAAACTGCCCAGCCCGCCGCTCACAACTGCAAATGTTCCAGTCATCACCAACGGACTCGTCACCCTCGGCTGGCTCGGCGATGCCCGCAGCAAATTCGATCTGCAATACGCCACTAGTTCTCGGCAACAACTCTGTCTGGAAGCTGGCGCAGCCGAACATCATCGGGAACCCTTCCGGCACGAACCTTTTCAGCGACCCGCCTTATCTGGCCAGCTCGGCGTTTGCACTGAACACCAATTTGTTCTACCAGCTCAACGCTTTGCCGCCGCAAAGTCCCGGTCTAGCCATTCGATTGCAATTGGTCGCCAGCAACTTAGTTTCGCCGATTGCGCTCACTCACGCCGGCGACGGTTCCGGGCGGCTTTTTATCGCCGATCAGGTCGGCCAAATCTGGATCGTGGACAACACCGGCACGTTGCTTTCCAAGCCTTTCCTCGATATCTCGAACAAGCTGGTGGCGTTAATGCCCGGCTACGACGAACGCGGTTTGCTCGGCCTGGCCTTTCATCCAGGCTACTCCACCAACGGCCGTTTCTTTGTTTATTACTCGGCTCCATCGCCCGACACCAATTTCGACAGCCTGACCCGGCTTTCGGAATTTGACGTTTCCACCAACAACCCCAACATCGCCGACACCAACAGCGAGCGCATTTTAATGACCATCCCGCAGCCGCAATTCAATCACAAGGGCGCGCAAATCGCTTTCGGCCCGGACGGCTATCTTTACTTTGGCCCGGGCGACGGCGGCGCGGAAGGCGACCCGCACGGCCCGTTCGGCAACGGCCAGGTGCTGACGAATTATCTCGGCAAGATGCTCCGCATTGACGTGAACTCCGGCTCGCCCTACGCCGTTCCCCCCGATAATCCGTTTCTCGGCGTGACCGGGGCATTGCCGGAAATTTTCGCCTATGGATTGCGCAACCCGTGGCGGTTCTCCTTTGACCGTGGCGGCACGCATCAATGTTTTGTTGCCGATGTTGGGCAAAATTTGTGGGAGGAATTGGACATCCTCCGCAAGGGCGGCAACTACGGCTGGCGCATTCTCGAAGGCAATCACATTTTCGATCCCACAATTGTCACGGCGCTGGGTGTCAATGTCCCGGCTTTGGACTATCCCATTTTTGAATACGGCCACGGTCCCATCGGCATCGCCATCATCGGCGGCTTTGTTTATCGCGGCATGAATTATCCCGCCATGAACGGCCAGTATGTCTTCGGCGATTTCAGCACCAGCTTCGCCATCCCGGACGGCCAGATTTATTATCTCTCGCAAACCCGGCCGGGCATCTGGGAACGATTCCCGTTCCAGCTCTGGCCGGTCAACGCCCGGTTTGGCCGTTTCGTCAAGGGCTTTGGCGAAGACGAGGCCGGCGAGATTTACGTGTTAAGCACCACCGTCCTCGGCCCGACCGGACAAACCGGCGATGTCCGCCGGCTGGCCCCGCCTTGATGCTCTCGCGAATGTGGTGCGCCACGAGCCTAATGACTGCTGAGCCGGGCTTGAAGCACCATTCTCGTCATCGCTGGCAAGCTGCGGGCGCTGGGCAAGCCCAGGCCCACCGCCACGCCACCCAGCCACGTTTTCAGCATGCCCATGACCAGCCCCCAACTCTACATGCGGTTGACGTTGACCATTCCATAGCATTTCTAGCCATTTATAGTCATTTCTATTTTAGTGTAGTTTCGACAAATATAACTTTCGTAAACGATACAATCGCTGGCGGGCCAACCAATTATGTTTGCGATATTGATCGAATAAAGGAGCCCATCGAAGAGCTTAAGAACCCAAACATTTTAATTTTCTGCTTTGGAATGTTCTTGCTTGGAATGGTTATCGAGATCGTGGCGTTTTTTGTTGAGTCGAAAGAGGCACTTGATCCAATTGGCCGGCATCCCAATGAGGACGAAGGGAAAATTCCATAGTGGCGTCGGCGCGGCGCTTGTCGTTGACAGTATGAAGACCAGATGAGCAGCGACGCAGGCCAGTCGTGCCTTCCCCTTGGCAGTTTCCCGCAGGCGCGCCGGATTGTGGTGACGAACATGACGCCGGAGACCACTTATACCTTCAAGTTCCGCGCCTTGGGCGGCAGCACAGGCGCCGGTGACTGGAGCGACCCGGTGAGCCATATGGCGACTTGAAGATTTTTACCCGCTATAGCCATACGTCACTCGCCGCCGGTCCGTGGCCCAAACTTGCGGCTGGAAGCCGCAGTAACCGGCAGGCTGGGAAGCCCGCAGCCACTGGTTCAGACAGGCTCTCAAATTTTCCTCACGCTTGGCTTGACCTTTTGGCACAAATCGCCATCCTACGCATCCCGGCCTTTCCGCCTTTCCCGTTCGCGTCCTGTTGGCGCGGCGGTATTTTAAGCGTGTGAGCGGGCCGGTCATTTACAATATGCAGCACATTCGAAACATCGCCATCATCGCGCACGTGGACCACGGCAAGACGACGCTCGTGGATTGCCTGCTCAAGCAGTCGGGCACCTTCCGCGAAAACCAGCATGAGTCGCAGGATGAGCGCCTGATGGATTCCATGGATTTGGAAAAGGAAAAGGGGATCACCATCCGCGCCAAGAACGCCGCGTTCAAATACAAGGATTATCACATCAACATCGTGGACACGCCCGGCCACGCGGATTTCGGCGGCGAGGTGGAGCGCATCATGAACATGATTGACGGGGTGCTGCTGGTGGTGGACGCGGCTGAAGGCCCGCAGGCGCAGACGCGCTTCGTGTTGCGCAAGGCGCTGGAAGCCGGCGCCAAGCCGATTGTGGTCATCAACAAAATTGACCGTGAGTTTGCGAATCCGAAGAAGGTGCTCGACCAGGTTTTTGAATTGTTCATTTCGCTGAACGCGACGGATGAGCAACTGGATTTTCCGTTCGTTTATTGCTCGGCCAAGGACGGCTACGCGAAGCTCGACCTGAACCACGTCAGCGGCACGATGGAACCGCTCTTCGACGCCATTGTGAAATACATTCCGTCGCCGCGCGCCAAGGCTGGCGACGGTTTCCAAATTCTCGTCGCCAATCTGGATTACTCGGATTACCTCGGACGCATTGCTTTCGGCAAAATCATGGCTGGCAAAATAAAGGCGGGCGAGCCGGCGTGCTGCCTGCACGGCCACGGCAAAATCACGCATGGCAAAATCACGATGATTTACCATTTCGAAGGCATGAAGCGCATTGAGGTGCAGGAGGCGCACGCGGGCGACATCGTGGGCGTGACCGGCTTTGAGGAAGTGTTCATCGGCGAGACGATCGCGGACAAGCCGGAACGCGGGGCGCTGCCTTACATCCCGATTGATCCGCCGACGATCCAGATGGAATTCGCCGTGAACGACAGTCCGCTGGCCGGGCAGGACGGCAAATTGGTGACCGCCCGCCACATCTGGGACCGTTTGATGAAGGAAATTCGCACGAACGTCGCGTTGCGCATTGCGCAGACGAGCGACCCGAAGATTTTTGCCGTGAGCGGCCGCGGCGAGATGCAGATCGCGATTCTTGTCGAACAGATGCGGCGGGAAGGCTTCGAGGTATTAGTCTCCCGTCCCGAAGTGCTCTGGCAAAAAGGACCGGACGGCGAATTGCTGGAACCGATCGAGAAATTGTTCCTGGAAATCCACCAGGAAAGCATGGGCAGCGTGATGGAGAACCTCGCCTTTCGCAAAGCCGAAATCACGAACATGAGTCATCACGGCGATCAGGTGACCATCGAGGCGCTGGTTCCGATGCGCGGCTTGATTGGATTTGAGACCGATCTCGTCAACATGACCAAGGGCATGGGTGTGATGAGTCATTTATTCCATGAATACGGCCCTGACCGCGGGGAAATTGCCGCGCGCAAGAACGGTTCGCTCGTGAGCATGGAAGACGGCGAGGCGATGGCCTACGCGTTGAACATGGTGCAGGAGCGCGGGCGGCTGATGGTCGAGCCGGGCGACAAGATTTACAAAGGCATGATCGTTGGCGAGAACGCGCGTGAAAACGACATCCCGGTCAACCCCTGCAAGGCGAAGCGCCTGACGAACATGCGGTCGCAGGGCGATGGCAAGGGCATCCAACTTTCGCCGCCGCTCAAACTCTCGCTCGAACGCGCGCTGGAATATATTGACGTGGACGAATACGTGGAGGCGACGCCAAAGAATTTGCGGTTGCGGAAGAAAATTCTCGACGAAACCCAGCGCAAGCGTTCCGAGAAATCCCGCGTGATGAAGTTTGTGGAGAATTGAGGCGCCGGTTTTGGGATCTCGGCCTTTGGTGCTTCATTTCATCCGGCTGGCAAAATCCACGTTCACCGTGGGCAACGGACTCGGCGTTGCGGCGCTGGTTGCCGAGGCGGATTGTTCCTGCCGGTGGAATTCGGCCCACCACGCGGCGCGGGCTTCCGGCGTGTAATCCGCCGCGCGCGGGCTGGCGAGAAAAAGATCGCGCAGTTCGAGCGCGGACTGCGGGCGATTCTCCGGGTCGCGTTCGAGACAGCGCAGGATGGCTTTTTCGAGTTTGGCGCTGATGCGATTTTTTGTGCGCCAACTGGGCGGTGCTGGCGCGGTGATCGTTTGCCCGTCCTGCTGCTTCAGGATGTCTTCATCCTCAAAAGCCGTCTTGCCGGTCAGAAGGAAATAGCCAATGGCGCCGACGGCATAAAGGTCGCTGCGCGGGTCGTTGGCGGCGGAATTCTTGATGGCTTCCGGCGGCATGAAGGACGGCGTGCCGGCAAATTCCTGTTCTTCGCCCGGCGCGCCGGAGGGTTTGCGAAACTCGCGCACCAGGCCGAAATCCAGCACCTTCACCCAGTCCAGCACACCGCCGCGGTCGCAGAGGAAAATGTTGGAGGGTTTGATGTCGCGATGCACCAGCCCACGCGCGTGCGCCTCGGCGAGCGATTCGCAGACCTGCGTAAGGATCGGAATGACACGCGCTTCCGGCTGCGGACCAAAACGGAAAACGAGGTCGTGCAGGTTCAATCCGGTCAGCAGTTCCATCGCGTAATAAAAAACCCCTTCCGGCGTGCGGCCGTAATCGTAAACCTGGATGGTGTTCGGGTGCGTGAGCTGGCAGGTGAGGCAAACTTCGCGCTCAAACCGTTGGACGGCGGCGGGGTCCGCGCGGTCGGGCAGGAGCAGCTTCACCGCTGTGTCGCGCCGCATGAGCGCGTGGCGCGCGCGATAGACGACACCCATGCCGCCTTCGCCGATTTTCTCGCCGAGCGTATATTGGCCGAGTTGTTTCAATTTCAACTCGGCTTCGCCCAACCGTCGGCGCCAGGTGATGTTGGCGTAGGAAAACACGAACAGCACGACGGCGCACAGCACGAGCATCAGAAAGAGCGCGACGAAAATGAACTGCAGCACGCGCAACGGCCGGTAAGCCTCGCCCGTGTCCACCTGGGTCACCACGCCGATGCCGAGTTGCGGCAGCCAGCGCCACGCGCCGATGACCGGCACGCCGCGATAGTCGCGCGAGGGTGTCACTTCCACGCCGTCACCGCCGACATCAATCGCATTCGCGACCAGATGGGTCAGCGATTCGGTCTCCGAATTGGTGGATTCCGATTTGTAACCTTGCGTCAAATCGCCGCCGGGATCCCGCAGGCGGAGATTTAGCGCGGAACTGGCGTTGGTGGTATCGAGCAAGCCGAGGGCTTTGAGCTGGTTGTCGAAGCGGCTTTCAGAAATCAGCAAACCAGTCTGGTCAAAAGCATAAGTTTCACCAGAGTCACCGGTGCGGGTGACGGAAAGAATTTTGGAGAATTCGTTGGTCGGATTGATGACCAGCGCCAACGCGCCGCGAACGACGCCATCTTCGGCCATCGGCGTGGCTACCTGCATCAAAGACGTGTTGCCCCGGCGTCCGCGCATGACATTGAGCGGAAAATAGCGACCGGCGCGCGCAAATCCGTTGGTGCCGGATTCGTTCGGCCCGCCCGGCGGGACGAATCGGCCAAGGTCGCCCGGTCCGCCCGGCCGGCCCGGCCCGCCGGGTCTGTTCATTTCGCTAGGACCGATTGGCCCGTCGGGAGTTTCGGGACCGCGCCGTCCGGGGAAATTGGTCGGAAAACCGCCGCGGGGGCCGCGCATTCCAAAAAAACCAGGGCCGCGCCGCTGAATGAGCAATTCCGGTTTGAAAGGCGTGATGATGACCGGTTCCCCGGAGGCAAACAGTTCCGCGAACTTGTTGGTGTGCGACTCGTTGACTTTGGGCGGCGGGCCGGGCGGTCCGCGCATCGAACTGGCAACGATGATGAAATTAGTGTTCACCAGTTGCGCAATCGAGTAGCCCAACTGGTTGAGCCGCGTCCGCATGTTGGGGAACAGTTGTTCGGCATCCGCGACATCGGCGGCGCTTCGAGGGGCGGGCGGTTCCGACTCGGAGCGGTCAAGAATGCGGAGCGCTTGCGTGCGGATTTCCGCATCACCCGCCAGCGCCGTGGCCAGCCGCATTTGGTTGGTGGTCCAAATTTCCAGCGCGGTCACATTCGCGTTCAGCGACGAGGCCAACTGCGCCTGGAGTTGACGCTCGATGGTCTGGCGCAACTTATTGCTTCCCCACACGCCAAGCACGGCCACGAGTCCGGCAATGAACAGCGGAAGTATCCAGATGGGTTGTTTGAAGCGGCCCGTCATATTCAGTTTCAATACGGAAGACGTTCGCGCGGCGGACGTGGTTTCGTCAACATCAAATCATAATGGCCCGGTGCGCAATTTTGGGTCGTGCGCGCAGAAATTGCGCGGCGCGGTCAAGAGGCTGGCGCCGGTTTGCCCTTGAATTCCATTCCGACGAGACACACGTCGTCGTCAAATTCATGGTTTACGGCAAAGGTCCGGATCGCTTCGAGCAGTTCGTCAAATAATTGTCCGTTGGGCTTGGCGAGCAGGTCGCGCACGTCCATCACCATTCGTTCCTGCGAATATAATTCCTCGTTTACCCCCTGCACTTCGTAAAGCCCGTCGGTGAACAGCATCACAAAATCACCGGGCGCAAGAGTGATTTCCGTGGTCTGATACGGCGGGTCGTCAAACAGGCCGAGCGCCGGCTGGCTTTGGCCGGTGACGTTGACGAGAGGCTCGACGCTGCCGACCGCGCGGCGGAGGAGCAGCGGTTTCGGATGGCCGGCGTTGGCGAACCGCATGACGCCGGTGGTCCAATCGGCGACCAGATAGAAGGCCGTGGTCAACATGGGCGAGCCCGTCGTCTTGAGGATGCTGCACAGGTCGGAATTGAGCTTGCGCAGGAACATGCCCGGATCGCGCGACAGCGGCTTGAGTTCCTCGGCCAGCGCGCGAATCATGGCGGTGACGAGCGCCGCGCGAATGCCGTGGCCCGTCACGTCGCAAATGAACACCGCCGCCTCCTCGTCGGACAACGCGAGGATGTTGAAGAAATCGCCGCTGACGGCTTCGGCGGGCTGATAGCGGTGGGCGAATTGGAAGGCGCTCTGCGCGCCGGGCGCGCCGGCGGGAAAGACCGGATACTGCTGCGGCAGCATGGCGAACTGGATTTCGCGCGCCATCCGCAGGCTTTCCTCCATCATGGCGTTTTTCGCCCGCAATTCCTCGCGGCTCCGGCCCAGTTCGGAGGTCGTGCGGCGGATCTTCTCCTCGGCGCGGACCTGTTCCGTGACGTCCCAGAAAATCCCCTGCAAACCGATGATCCTGCCGTCCGCTCCGTAGAGCGGGGTCTTGACGACTCGGGTGGTTTGTTTTTCCTGTCCGAACGGGTGATGCTCCTCGGTGATCTCATAGGTCTGGCCGGTTTCCATCACGCGCCGGTCGTCGTTCTGGTATTTCTCGGCCAGTTCCTTGGGGAAAAAATCGAAATCCGTTTTACCCAGAATGTCCTCCAGTTTGCAGTGGTAATGTTTGCAATATTGCTGGTTGGCAAACGTAAACCGGCCGTCCAAGTCCTTGCGGAAAACATTCTGCGGCATCGTTTCGACGAGCGAATGGTAAAGCGATTCCGAGCCGCGCAGCGCCTCTTCGGTCTGACGCCGCAGCGTGATGTCCTCGACCGTGCCTTCGTAGTAGAGCAATTTTCCCTCCGCGTCGCGCACCACCCGGCAATTTTCTGAAATCCAAATGGCCGTCCCGTCCTTGCGGAAAATCTGCGATTCAAAGCCGCTCAATGTATCGTGCGTCTGCATCATGCGCACAAATTCTTCACGCCGGCCCGGCTCGACGTAAAGTGTCCGGGCGATGTCCTTGATGCTCGCGACCAGTTCCGCCGGCGTGTCGTAGCCGTAAATGCGCGCCAGCGCGACGTTCGCCAGCGAATAATGCCCGTCGGGCGTCGTGCGGAAGACGCCTTCCACCAAATGGTCGAAGATGCCGTAGTAATTGTCCTTCTCTTCGATCAGCGCCCGTCGCTCCGCCTGGCGTTCTGCCGCGCAACGGATGGCCCGCCGCAATTCCAGCGTGGCGATTTTTTCCTTGGGCAGGCAATCCTGCGCTCCCGCCCGCACCGTTTCGGCGGCAAATCGCTCGTCATCCGCCGGAGCGAGAACAATAATGGCCACATGCGGCGCCTGCACCGCGAGCAGCGTGATTTGCGTCAATCCATCCCGGTCGGCGGACGGGAGGTCCAGCAGCAGCGCGTCAAACGCATTTTCCCGAAGGAGCGCGAGGGCGGAGTTGACGGTTGATGCCGTCGCCGGGCTGCCGGCTCCACCATCCGGATGCAGCAAGACGGCAACGTCGCGCTCCAAACGCTCGTCCGCCCCGATCAGTAAAACTTTCAGCGATTCCTGTTCCATAATCGGCCGCGCAAACGGAGCGCCGGCCCGGACCATCCGCAGGTGTGAACATACAGGATTGGTGCGCGCCCGCAAGCGGGTTGCGTGGGGGCGAATGTGAATCTGAAAGTTGAACCACGCAAACGGATGACACCCGCCGGCAAATCGTATATCGTAATTCGCAAATCGAATGCCAAGTGTTTTCATCAAGACCTACGGCTGCCAGATGAACGAGCGCGACAGCGAAGCCGTTGCCGCGCAACTCGTGGCCAAAGGTTATACCCTCGCGCCATCGGAGAACGCTGCCGACGTGGTATTGCTGAACACGTGCAGCGTGCGCGATTTCGCCGAACAAAAGGCCATCGGCAAAATGCAGAACGTCGCGGCGGATGTGCGCAAGAACCGTCCGGATGTCGTCCTCGGGTTCATGGGTTGCATGGCGCAAAGCCGGGGACGGGAGTTGATTGACAAGTTGCCGGACGTGGATCTGGTGCTGGGCACGCAAAAATCCCATCGCACGGCGGATTACCTGGACGAACTCATTTCCGGCGCGCGCGACAAAGTTGTGGACGTCGCGGCAGAGCAGGGGAGCGAGGCGATGATTCGCGACCATCTTTTCAACGGCAGCGCGAAGACTTCGGTGTCCGCGTTCGTCAGCATCATGCAGGGCTGCAACCAGTATTGCACCTTCTGCATTGTGCCTTACACCCGCGGCGAGGAACGCAGCCGGACGATTCCCGACATCGCGAATGAATGCCGCGAACTCGTATCGCGCGGCGTGAAGGAAATCACCCTGCTCGGCCAGATTGTGACCAGCTATGGACGGCGTGGCGGCGACGCCTCGCCGCCGAAAGGTGATGGCGTCGCCACGCGCGACGAGGGCATCGCGACCACCAATCTGCGACGGGGCGTCGCAGCTACACCTTTCGTCCAATTGCTCGATGCCGTTCACGAGATTGACGGGCTGGATCGCATTCGGTTCACCTCACCGCACCCGAAAGGCTACGGCGACGATTTGATTGACGCCTACGGGCGGCTGCCCAAGCTCGTGGAGAGCGCGCATCTGCCCGTCCAGAGCGGCAGCAACCGCGTTTTGAAACTGATGCATCGCGGTTACACACGCGAACGCTTTCTCGGCATCATCGGCAAATTGCGCCGTGCCCGGCCGGAAATTGGGATTACCACCGACATCATCGTCGGCTTTCCCGGCGAAACAGAAGGGGATTTCGAGGAAACGCTTTCGCTTGCGCGCGAAGTGGAATTCGACAACGCCTATATCTTCAAATACTCGCAACGCCGCGACACGCCCGCCGCCACAATGCCGGACCAGGTGCCGCAAAAAATCCGCGAGGAACGGAACCAGCGCCTGCTTGCACTCGTCAATGAAATCGCCGCGCGGAAATACAATAAATTCGTCGGGCGCCAGGTGCAGATTCTCGTCGAGGGGCCAAGCCGGAAAAATCCGGCGCGGATGACCGGCCGGACGCGCTGCAACAAAATCGTCCTGTTCGACGGCAGCGGCCGTCATCGCGGCCAGCTCATGGACGT
Organism: uncultured Verrucomicrobiae bacterium; assembly: GCA_963764035.1. Lineage (GTDB taxonomy): Bacteria > Verrucomicrobiota > Verrucomicrobiia > Limisphaerales > UBA11358 > UBA11358. Next base: position 373,368 of record CAVXQV010000013.1, on the reverse strand, counting down.
TAAAATCACCCGCACCGGCTCCTTCACGCTTTACGGCGACCCGGCGATCGTCAATTTGTGATGGGCTTGGCTGGCGCAGCGTGTCCTTTGGATGAAATAAAACCGGACGACTTGCATAACGGGCGAAGCGCAGGATGGAGCGGCGCGAAATCCGAACCAACACGCCGTTGATGTGCTTTGCCTTGACAGTCGGGCCGGTTCCCGTTACCGCGTTGGTCAATATGCTCCGGCTGATCGTCAATCCCGGAACCGGCAACGCGTGGGAAATTCCACTGCAAGCCGGTGTGGCTTCTCTGGGCCGCGGCCCGGAAAACAATTTTGTCATTGAACATTCCTCCGTGTCCAGCACGCATTGCCAGTTGACGATTTCCGACGCCGGCGTAGTCATCAAAGACCTCGGCTCCATCAACGGCACCTTCGTCAACGACGAAATGGTGGAGGAGGTGCTGCTGGTGGACGGACAGGCCGTCCGGCTCGGCGACGTGGTCATTCGCTTTGAAAGCGACCTGATCCCGCGCGCGCGTCCGGTGCCGGGTGTCGTATTACAGCCGCAAACCACCACCGCGACCACCGATGCCGCGACCGTCGCGGCCGTCTGCAAATTCCATCCGCACGAACCCGCAACCCACCGTTGCCCCAAATGCCGGCGGACATTTTGCGATTTGTGCGTGAGCCACCGGCAGGGGCGCTATTTTTGCCGGGCTTGCAGCGTGGAATGCTCACGCGTGCGGGAAGCCGCGGTTCCGGTTGTTGCGCATATATCCTTTTTCAACCGGTCATGCAGTGCGTTCACTTATCCGCTCAAGGGCGACGGATTGTATCTGCTCGTCGGTGGCGGGGCATTCTTTTTGGTTCTTGCATTGGCGGAGAAGCTGGTTGGTTTCCTGGGGCCGTATGGGGGTGTGCTGGCGCTGATTCTGGCAGTTTTCGGGGCGGGATATGCTTTTTGTTACGCCAAATCCATCATCACCTCCACCGCAAACGGCGAGGACATGCCGCCGGATTGGCCGGAGGTCAACGAATGGCAGGAAGATATTGTGGAGCCTTTTGGTCAAATGGTCGGCTTGCTTGCGTTCACTTTCGGTCCGGCCGCCATTCTGCGCTGGTGGCGGCCAGGAAGCGAAACTTTTGCGCATGACATTATACTGGTCGTCACCATTCTCGGCGCTTTATTGGCGCCAATGGGTATGCTGGCCTTGGCCATGTTTGACAGCATTGCCGCCCTCAACCCGCTCTTGCTGGTCAAATCCATCCTGCGCATCCCACTGCTTTATCTGGCCACTGCCGGCGTTTTTGAAATTCTGACGCTCACTTGTCTCCAGGCTGGGAGCACTGTCGGACTTTTCATTCCAATTCCCATCTTGCCGGGGCTTATTTCCGTTTTGTTCAATCTTTATCTGACGTTGGCGGGAATGCGGCTTTTGGGACTGCTATACCGGAGTAATGCGGATAAGCTTGGTTGGTTTGCCAGAGGATGATTGAGGTTCAAGCCGGACAACTTTTGTCGTGCCCAACTTGGCACTGTTCATTTACGATGACGCCATTGCTGTTGCAAATCGCGCGTAAATCGTAAATCGTAAATCAAACATGTCCTATCAAGTCATCGCCAGAAAATACCGCCCGCAGCGGTTCACCGAGGTCGTCGGCCAGGAACACGTCACCCAGACGCTGGCCAACGCCATCGGGCAGAAGCGCATCGCGCACGCCTACCTCTTCTGCGGACCGCGCGGCACCGGCAAGACCACCATCGCCCGCATCTTCGCCAAATGCCTGAACTGCACCGGCGGGCCGAAGATTGATTTCGACGAAAACGATTCGCGCTGCATTGAAATTGCCGAGGGCCGCTCGCTCGACGTGCTGGAAATTGACGGCGCGAGCAACAACGGCGTCGAACAGGTGCGCGAGCTGCGCGAGACCTGCAAATACGCGCCCGCCAATTCGCAGTTCAAGATTTACATCATTGACGAGGTTCACATGCTCTCCACGGCGGCGTTCAACGCGCTGCTGAAAACGCTGGAGGAGCCGCCCGCGCACGTGAAGTTCATGTTCGCGACGACCGACCCGGAGAAGGTTTTGCCGACGATACTTTCACGCTGCCAGCGGTTCGATTTGCGCCGGATCCCGTCCGCGCTCATCACGAAGCATCTCGCGGACATCGCGAAAAAGGAAAAGGTGAAGATTGACGCACCGGCGCTTTACGCCATCGCGCGCGGCGCGGACGGCGGGATGCGCGACGCCGAATCCACGCTCGATCAGCTCATCAGCTTTTGCGGCGACAAAATCGAAGAGGCCGACGTGCTTTCGATGTTCGGCCTCGCCGCCGAAAGCCAGATTTTGAAATTGAGCAACGCCGTCCTCGCCGGCGAAATCCAGACTGCGCTCACGCAATTGAACGAACTCGCGCAAGGCGGCAAGGATCTCGGCCGGCTGCTCTCCGATTTGCTGAACCATTTCCGCAACCTGCTCATCTATCAGGTCTCGCGCGGCGATTTGAATCTGCTCGAAGTCTCCGAAGCCGAAGTCGCAGCGCTCAAGGAGCAGGCGCCGCTCGGCAACACTGACACGTTCACGCGCATTCTCGAAGTGCTGGCGGACGCCGAGCTTCGCCTGCGCGACGCCGCGTCCAAGAAGATTCTCGTCGAGGTATCGCTTTTGCGGGCCATCGAGGCCCGCAACGCCTTGCCGCTTGACGCCGTGTTGAAGCAGCTCAACCAATTGCGCGGCGGACAAAATCAGAGCGGAACGGGCACCGCGCCTGCTCCATCCGCCGCCGCCACGGAGCGCCGAACTCCGGTTCGGCCAGAGCCGGAGCGGGCGCAACAACACGCCGGGTCGGAGACCGGCGCGCCCGTCGCGCGCGACAGTTTCCACCGGCCTGGCCGATCTCGCGCTTTGGACAAAAATGGTTGAAGCCGTCAGCCGCGTCAGCCCGTTCATCCGCACCTATCTGCTGGAAGCCAGCCCGGTTTCGTTCGAGAAAAATGTCTTGACCATTGGCTTTGACCCGGAATTCGCCGATCACTTGGGCCTGATTGACAATCCGCGCAACCACACGCTGCTGCAAACCAAGCTGGCGGAAATCGGCCACGCCAATTGCCAGATCAAGTTCATCAAAGCCGAGCGTCCTGCTGGTTATACTGCGCCCGTTGCTGCGGCGGTGCCGGCCGCAAATGTTCCCGCAACCCCCGCCGCCGCGCCTTCGTCCAAACCGGCCGCCGCGCCGGCCGCGCCGGTTGCGAAGGAAAAAGCGCCCGTCACCTTCAACAAAAACGATTTCAAGAACGATCCCTTGATTCAAAAGGCTCTGGAAATCTTCAAGGGCCAGATCGTCGAAGTCCGCGCCTGATTTTAACTTTCAACCTTCAACCCTCATTCTCCAACCAAACAAATGAGCAGCATCGGCAAACTCATGAAACAGGCTGCGCGCATGCAGCAGCAAATGGAACAAGTCCAGGCGCAACTCGCCGCCCGCACCGTGGAAGCCACCAGCGGCGGCGGCGCCGTCAAGGCCGTGGCCAAATGCGACGGCACGCTTGCGTCCATCAAGATTGACCCGCAGGCGCTCAATCCCTCCGACGCGCAATTGCTCGAAGACATGATCCTGACCGCCGCAAACCAGGCGCTCGGCCAGGCCAAGGAGATTTACAACGCCGAGATGGGCAAGGTCACCGCCGGGATGAATCTGCCGGGGTTTGGCTGATTAAAGTCGTCCTCGTCCTCCTCCTCGTCCTCGTAATCGAAAAATTCGAGGCCGGGAACGAGGACGAGGACGAGGACCAAAATGGCATCGCTTCCAGAATCAATCGTCAATCTCATCACCGCGCTGAACAAACTGCCCGGCGTCGGCCCGCGTTCCGCCGAGCGCATGGCCTTGCATCTCGTCCAGTCAGAAACCGCCGCCGTGAGGCAGTTGGCGGACGCCATCCTCGTTGCCCGCGAACGGATCAAATTCTGCGACCTCTGTGGCGCGCTCACCGAAAAATCGCCCTGTTCGATTTGCGATGATTCGCGCCGGGACGCCTCGCTCATTTGCGTGGTCGAACGGGCCGTGGACATCTTGAGCATCGAGAAGGCCAATGCTTTTCGCGGCAAGTTCCACGTCCTGGGCGGCAGGATTTCGCCGCTCGATGGCGTGGAGCCGGAAGATTTGCGCATCGCCGAACTGGAAAAACGCCTCGCGCACGAACCCATCCGCGAAATTGTCATCGCCCTGGCGACGGACGTGGAGGGCGACGCCACCAGCGCGTATCTGGCGAAGCGGCTGGCGCGCCCGAATCTGAAGATTTCCCGCATCGCCTACGGCCTGCCCGCCGGCAGCGGGTTGGAATACGCCGACGAACTCACCTTGAGCCGCGCCCTCGAAGGCCGGAGAGAAATGTCGTGAGGTGGGGTCGGCGCGCTGCGCCGATCGGACGCCGCAGCGCGGCGTCCCTACCGGAACTGCCATAAACTAACGCAACTTGATTAGAAATGAATGCTGCTCCCGTCGTCGTCTTCGATCTCGGCAAGGTGCTGGTGGACTTTGATTATTCCATCGCCGCCCGCAAGGTGGCCGCGCGCGGCGCCAGGCCGCTGGGCGACCTCATCTCGCTTTTGAGCACCTCTTCCCTGATCGTGCAATATGAATGCGGGCAAATCACGCGCCGAGAATTCTTTGAACAAATTCGCGACGCCGTCGGTTTTCACGGCACTCTGGAGGAATTCGGCGGCTATTTCGCGGACATCTTCACCGAGATTCCACCGATGATAGCGCTGCACGCGGAAGTGCGCCGGCGCGGATTCAAGACCTACATCTTCTCCAACACCAACGACCTCGCCATCGAACACATCGAAAAGAACTTCGCGTTCTTCAAAGATTTCGACGGCTACATTTATTCCCATGAAATCGGCGCGATGAAGCCGGACCCGAGGATTTACGCGGCGATGGAGAAAATGTGCGGGCGCAACGGCGCGGATATCATTTATCTCGATGACCGGCAAGAAAATGTTGAAGGCGGCCTGACGCGCGGTTGGAAAGCCGTCCTCCACGAAACACCGGAGAAGACGCGCGCCATTCTGGAAGAAATTCTTTAAGGGGTGTGCAGACGGAAATACTCCGCGTCGTCCGTGGTGGGCACGGTGACAACATACCGGCCGTTTTGAAAGACGGGTTTATTTGTGACCTGATTCCAGACCGCGCTGTCGCCCAGCACCGGGCTGCATTGAAGAACCAGATTCGTGGCGGACGGCCCCCAAGTGATGGTGAGAGAATTGCTGGATGAATATGTGTGCAACATGTCATCCACTCCAACGACATCCGGCCCGGCGGCAAAATCAGCCGCGATATCCGAGTCGGACAAGAAGCCGCGGTAAATTCGGAATTCGTTGTAGCGTCCGCCGAAATAGGAGTCCCCAGAAAATTGCGAGCGGCCCAGCCAGTTGTTGGTGTCAATGATTGCCGAAAGCGGAATGGTGGCTGCGCCCGCAGACACCGGCTGGCCGTTGATATAGAACTTTGTGATTCCACGGACCGGGCTGTAGGTGACCGCCACGCACGACGTGACGTTGAGCGGCAGTATATTTGTCCAGTCGAGACGGGGTGTCTCATAAAGGATACTGTTCGTGCTGATGGTGGTGCGCGCAACGTCTCCATTTGTCACAAATGTGTTCGCTTCCGTGGTCATGAAAAAATATGTGCTGGGGCCATTTCCAAAATCAAAAATCCGTTGCCAGGGCCATGAGGTTGTTCTGAACGTCCAAGTCACCCAGGTTTCAATGGAAACTTCGCCCAAGCTGGAAATGAGTCCTGCCGGCAGGGCAGCATAACCGATGTTGCCACTGGGATAAGGTCCATTCGCTCCTCCGAGTTTTAATTCTCCTTTGCCGGTAAAGCCGGTCATTATCTGCCCGAAAAACAACACCGGGTTCATAAGCCGCCCGTTTGCGCCGCCGACAGAATCATGCACAATCCAGTCATTGGTTTGTTCATTGAAACCGTAACGATGAATGAGCGCGATGTCTTGCGGCACTTCAACCGTCACCGTCACCGTGTCGGAGAAGCCTTGCCAGGTGGCCGTAATATGCGCCGTCCCCAACGCCACGGTTTGCAGCCGCTGGTCCGGTGCGATGGCGATGACATTCGTGTTGTCCGAGGTCAACACCAAATCCGGCTGCGTGCTGATGTTGACGTTGGTGACACCGGAGAAATCGGCCAAGACGCCCGCCCGGAACAAAGCTCCCGGCCCGGTCGGTGACGGAATCACCACCCGCACGGCTTGCAGCGTTCCGGGATTCAACTGCGGCTGGTTCGGCCCAAACGCGTCCGATACTGCCGCGTCCAGCGGAGATAATGCCCCTTGATAGCTCCGAAATTCCAGAATGCTGCCTTTGAAATTGGAGGTGGCAAGGTTGGTCGCGCCCGCTCCGATCAGATTGTTCGTTGTCGAGCCAATCATGAATGGCGTGTTGGTAAAGCCAGTGGTTTGAACGGCCAGCAATCCGTTGATGTAAATGCTGGCGGTGTGCGAAGTGCCGTCCTGCGTCCATATCAGATGATTGGTTCCGCCGACCGCCGGGATTGGTAGATTCACCGAATTTGCAGACGTGCCGATGAAATGATTGCCCTGGCCAAAAAGATAATAATTCATGCCGCCGAACGGACCGCTGAAGTTGTAAAGCTGGTTGTTGGGATTGCTGACCGGTGCGTCGGCATACCAGACCTCAAAACTGATGGAATCGTAATTGGTGAACAAGTCGTTGGGAATCTGGACGCTGCTGTTGGTGCCATCCAGCAACAGCGCACTATTGGCAATGTCCGCATTGCCTTGCAAGGTGCCATCGGCGCCACCAACCGCATCGCTGGCGTCGGCATCAAAGGAATAGCGATGGGTCAAGACGGCTGGCATCGCCGTTTGCAGCGTCAGCAGGATTAACAGAATCGCCAAGCCTGTGCGTCGTGTTAGCGGCAGGGAATCAAACCTCACTTGCAAAAAACCGAACCAGACTCCCATATCCTCGCGCAGATGTCAAGCAATTTATTCCGCAAACGGAATAGGTTATTGGCCAGAATTGCCGGGTGCTCGACACTTTGGAAAGACAACTCGCCTCGTTTCTTCGAAAGAAACGCGGTGATATGACTTTTGCCCAATTTTCCAAAAAAGTCGGGCTTCCCGCCTCGACGCTTCATCGTTTGGAGCAATGCCAGCAGAGCATTACGCTGGGCCGCCTTCAGCAAATCATGCAGCGTTTGAAATGTAGCCTGTCGGACATTTTCCACGAACCACGAACCTAAAATCAGCGGCGCTCACGGAGTGACGCACCCTACCTTTTACGGCGTGGATCGAACTTCTTCAACCCCACCTCGTGGGCGATGTCGTCGAACTCCTGGTGGCTGACTTGTTCGAGCTGTTTGCCGCGCTCCTTGAGCTTCTCGTTGATTTTGATGGCCTTCTCGGTCATCTCGTCGTGGGTCTGCTCCGTGCCGCCGACGAGGGCGAAATTCGGTCCGGTCGTCATGCGCTTGTGGCCGTCGGTATCCAGACCGACGCCGAGCATCACGGCTTTGACTTTTCGCTTCTTGGGCGTGTTCGACATCAAGAAAGCCTAAAGCTCCCTTCCGATGCGGTCAAGCCGTTGGCGCTATTTGGCAATGTTTCGCTGATGTGGTGGGTCGGGTCGCGCTGCGACCCGACACGCCTCGCAGCGCGAGGCGTGCCACCGCGCAATCAGGACACCACCCGCTATTTCTGCATCGGCCAGCCGGCCCTGACCATCGCCTTGTAGCCCCCGGCGAGCGAAGAGACGTTTTTGAAGCCCATCAATTGCGCAGCATCGCAGGCGAGCGCGGACCGGAACCCGCCGCCGCAATACATGATGATCTCCGTTTCCGGGTCGGGATGGAGCCGCTCCAAATCGCGCTCCAGAATGCCCTTGCCCAGATGGATGGCTTCCGCCGCATGGCCCGCCTGCCATTCGTGGTCCTCGCGCACGTCCAGCAGCACGGCCTTGGGATTTTGCTTCAACCGCGCCTGCGCCTGCTCGATGGAGATTTCGCGCACGCGCGACTTCGCGTCATTGACAATTTTCAGAAAACCGGGTGAATGATCCATGCCGGCAAATTAATACATGAACGCGCGTGGTCAAACAAATTTGCCAGATGAAACCGCCGGAGGGCGCATCCACTTGTGGCGCAGCCGTCCACGGCTGCGAGTTCCGGCAGCGTCCCGCTGCCCGGATCGGCCGTCCATTGGATTCGCGCGGCTCGCCCCGTGAAATACCTCCCGCCGGACGCCTCACCGACGCTTCCCAGTTTATTTCACGCGGCGGGACGCCGCGCGAATCCGCAGGCGAGGACGCCCGCGCCACGCTCCTGCCATGTGACGACACGAACAGTGCGTGGATGCGCCCGCCGCCGGAACGATTGCTCATTTCGGCGGCTGGCCAGGGCAACGAGGGCAGGGGAGGGAAATTACGTGGCCATGATGGAGACCGGATTGCTCCAGGGGCTTTGACCCGTGGTGCCGCCCATGGCGCAGATTTCCACCATGTAAGTTGTGCCGGGCACCGTTGGCTGCAGCAGCAGCCGGCGCACGCCGTTGACCGGCTCCCATTCCGTCCAGGTCTTGCCGCCATCGGTGCTCGTGCGCGCCTTATACATCCGCCCGTTGAGCACGCTCTGGCCGCGCACCAACAACTGCCCGCTGATGTTGTTCAAAATGTCGCGGATGGACGGCGTGTCCAGCGGCCCGGGCGTGTGGTTCTTGCTGACCACCTCGTAACCCGTCGAGAGCAGCGCCTCCAAGTTATGGCGCGCCTCGCCCGTGCAGTAGAGGGCGTTTTTCATGAGCGAGTCAATGAGCACCTGCTTCGCGGCGTTTTTTGCTCGGCTGCGGTCCCCGCCGCCTTTGCGGGACTCGGTCATCGCGCTGACCAGCGCCAGCCGTTGAGTTTCCAGCTCCGTCACCGGCACCGGAATCTTGAGGAAAGCCGGGTTGTCGAGCAGGCCGTCCTCCGTGTCCAAGGTCAGGTTGTTCACGTCATCATCCGTGCCACGGGTGAATCCCGTCCAGATGCGGAAACTGGGATTTTGTATGGTCATAATTGATTCGTTTAATCTCTCTTTTGGTTCATGGTTGATTTTTGGGGAACCTTCTGCAGGGGGCCTTTCGGTCTTGCGGATTGTTCCGGTCACAGAACTTCAAGCATCAGTTATGCCACGCAACAATGCCTGAAATTCAACGACGGTTTATGACTGCATAAGCATTGATTTCATGTTATTTGTTCTAATACTAGGATAACCGGCGGTTTTCAACCAAACGCCGGCGGAAGCACTTGCGCGCATTTCCGGACCCGCAGCCGTCAACCATCGCCGCAAATCCGCCCGGGAACGGCTTTGCCACAAGAAGTCCCTCGTGTCCCATTGTGGGACAGAACTGTGTCAAAAGCAGACATTTTACAGACCTGCACCGCCTGTTTGCAGGTTTGCACCGCCTCTGTGCAGGTTTGCATCGTGGTGTTGCAGGTTTGATTCGAGGCTTTGCAGGTTGCGGACGGCCACCAGTTGAATTACGCGGTCAAGGTGGGGCGGCGCTGCCGCGCCGCCGGACGCGCGGCAGCGCGTCCCTACCATCGTTCAGGGGTGGTGAAGTCGGCGCAGGACGCGGCGGTGCTCGTTTTGGTTTACTGATTGTTTTGCCGCGAGAGAACACAAAGAACACATAGGATTTCCCTCATCCGGCCTTCGGCCACCTTCCCCCATCGGATGGGAGAAGGTATTTTCTTTGCGATCTCTGCGTTCTTTTGCGGCTGAATCAGTCTGCGCAGGGTGCGGCCGTCCTCGTCCTTGTTTATCGAATCTATTGCCGCGAAAAGGCACAAAAGGCACAAGAGATTTCCCCTTTTGTGACTTTTGTGCATTTTGGCGGCTATTCCTGAAATCCGTGTCCATCGGTGTTCATCCGTGGTTAAAAATCCGGCGCAAATTTCGTTCGCAACTTTGCGGCTTTGGCTTAATTTCGCGGCGTGTCGCAGCCGAAAAACAACGCCGTCATCGCCGGCAGCCTGCTGTTCACGGTTGTCCTCTGGGGCGGGAACAATGCGGGGACGGAATGGCTGGTGATGTCGTGGCCGCCGGTGTTCACCGGCAGCATCCGCTTTCTCGCCGCCGGAATTCTGCTGCTGGCGCTGCTGCGTTTTACCGCGTTCCTCGGCCCGTTCCAGCCGTTGACGCCGGAGTTGCGACGACAGCTCTGGCTGCGCGGCGGCCTGACGCTGGCCGTTTATATCGCGGCTTTCAATTGGGCGCTGCGGTTCACGTCGGCGGCGCATGTGGTGCTTTATCTCGGCGCCTCGCCGGTCTGGGCGCTGTTGTGGGAGGAAAAGCCGGGCCGGAAATGGGCGAGCCTGCGGTGTTACGGCGCGGCTTTGCTGACGTTGACCGGCGTGACGGTCCTGCTCTGGCCGGCCTTGACGGCGGTGAAGATGAACCTGCTGGGCGAGGTGTTGGGAGTGATCGCAAGCATTTTGTGGGCGGCGTTTGGCCGGCAGGTCCGGGATTTGAGCGCGCACCTCGCGGGAACGGAAGTGGCCGCGCACACGATGTGGAGGGCGGGTGTCTGGCTGCTGCCGGTGGCGGTGGTTGAGCTGGCGCTGCTGGGGTTTTCGGTGAACGGCAGGCAGGCCGGCGTGCTGGCGTTTTGCATCGTCTTCGGCGGCGTGGTGTCGTATGCGCTTTGGAACAGCGCGCTGCGCCACTGGCGCAACAGCCAGGTGATGCTGTTCAGCAACCTGCTGCCATTGAGCACCGCCGTGTGGGTGTATTATTTTCTCGGGGAACCCGTCACGCACACCTTCTGGGCAGCGATGGCGCTGGTGATTGCCGGGGTCGTGCTGGGGCAGGGCGACTGGATAAAATTCTTCGGCCTGCCGGAGGGGATTTGAATTATCATATTCCTCGTCCTTCGTTCTCGTTCTCGTCCTCGGTAGACTGATTCGAGGACGAGGACGAGCGGGAGAACGAGGATGAAAGAAAATATATGGACATCAAAAATCTGAACGAAGTCGCGCCGTTCATCACCAAGGACGGCTCGGAAATCCGCGAATTGCTGGCGCACCGCAATTCCGTCATCCGCAACCAAAGCCTGGCCGAGGCGCGCCTGCCCGCCGGGGCAAGCACGCAGGAGCATTTTCATCCCAAGGCGGAGGAGATTTATTACATCACCCACGGCACGGGCCGGATGCGCATCGAGGGCGAGACGCGCGAGGTGAAGGCCGGCGACGCCATCGCCATTCCGCCCGGGCAGCAGGCACAAACTGTGGAACACCGGCCCGGAGACGCTGCGTTTGCTGTGCTGTTGCGCGCCGGCTTACGAGCACGACGACACGGTCATCACCGAATCGTGAATTGACCTGTCGCGCCGCCGGCGGCTTTACTGTGGCCATGAAATCGTCCGCGTTTGCGTCCGTGCTGGCGGCTGGAATTCTGGTTTCCGGTTGCGGCTTTCACACAAGCCAGCAACTCCCGCGCCCGGCCCCGGCCGGCGGCCACGGTGATTGTCACGCCGGACACGTCGCTCGCGGCCAGCGTGGTCCGCTACGAATCCAGCCGGCCGGTTTGTGGTGTTGAATTTTCCCATCGGCCGGATGCCGGCAGTCGGGTCAGACGCTTTTTCTTTATCGCGGCGGATTGAAAGCAGGGCGAGGTCAAGATCAGCGGGCCGCAGGACGATAATAACAACATCGTGGCCGACATCGTCACCGGCGACGCGCAGGTGGGCGACGAAGTGCGCGACCGGTGATCATCTCCCCGCTCGCCGGCGTTTTGCCAACGGCCTTCACCGTCTTCGGCAGCGCGTCCTTCTGGTAGGGGGAATGGAGGTTGAAATAAATCCCGCACATCGGGCGCGGCTTCGTCGCCCTGGCTCAAAATGACGGTGACTCGGTTGTCCAGCGCGATGCCGTGGCGGAATCCCTCGCCGCGGTTCTCGTAGGCCTTGATCGCCTTTTGCATCAGCGATTTCAACGACGCCTCGAAATCCTCCGGCGTCTTGTCCAGGCAGACTACGTATTTCTCGTAAGCCTTCACCGCCGCGGCAATTTCGCGTTTGAACGAGTCAATCGTCATGGCCCTCAAGTTAAATCACTTTGCGCACAACGCAGCAAGATTAAAATCCGCCTCGTGCGCGGGACCGGAGATTCAATTGCTCAAACCGGTCTCCTTTCAGCTCCAGGCGATTCGCTTTGCGCCGCTCGCCCGAAAAGCGCCGTGCCGATGCGCACCATGCGTCGCGCCTTCCTCAATCGCCACTTCAAAATCGCCGCTCATGCCCATGCTCAAATGGGGCAGGGGAGCGCCGAGGATTTTCTCGCAGTCGCATTTTCAATTCGCGCAGCCGGCGGAAATAGGGCCGCGCCTTTTCCGGCGTCGGTCGTGTAAGGCGGAATGGCCATCAGCCCGTGGATTTCAATTTTTGGCAGCGCGTTGAGTTCGTTCAATTCCGCCAGCAGCATTGTTCCGGCTGGTAACCGAACTTGCTCGCCTCGCCCGCGACGTTCACTTCCAGCAGACACCGGCATCGTCTTGGCCGCCTGCTCGCAGCGCTTGTTGATTTCCCGCGCCAGCGCCAGGCTGTCCACGCCCTGAATCATCTCGAACAATTCCACCGCGTCGCGGACCTTGTTCGATTGCAGGTGGCCGATGAAATGCCAGCGGCATTTGCCGGGGCACAGCGGGATTTTCGCCTTGGCCTCCTGGATTTTGTTTTCGCCGAAGAGCAGTTGGCCGCAATCCGCCGCCTCGCGGATGGTCTCCGGCGGATGCGTCTTGGAAACCGCCAGCAGCGTGACGGAATTCCGGCGCGCGCCCGGCGCGCTCGCACGCGGCGCGAATCCGTTGTTGAATATGATTCGAGTTTTCGGCAAAACTCACGAACAGATTCTAACCACGGATGGCACGGATGGACACTGATAAAAACGCATCGCGAATGTCGCGGAAAAAATCCGTGATTATCTGTGTCCATCCGTGGTTAAATTACCGGCATGAACTACTGGATCGTCAAATCCGAACCGGAAGCCTACTCGTGGGCGCAATTCGTCAAGGACGGCCACACGGCGTGGACGGGCGTGCGCAATTTTGCCGCGCGAAATCCATCTGCGCGCCATGAAATCCGGCGACCTTGTTTTCTTTTACCACAGCGGAGGGGAGAAGTCCGTCGTCGGCCTCGCCCGCGTGAAGAAGGAATTTTATCCCGACCCGACGGCGAAGGAAGGCGACTGGTCCTGTGTTGATCTCGCGCCGGACAAGCCTTTGGCCAAGCCCGTCACCCTCGCGCAAATCAAGGGCGACAAAATTCTCAAGGAAATGGTTCTGGCCAAGCAATCGCGCCTGTCGGTTTCGCCGGTGACGAAGGCGCAATTCGAGCGGCTGTTGAAATTGGCGGAGACGAAAGTCTGACGCGAGAAATCGCGACCCGACTTCATGATCGCCTGCAAATCCGGTTCAGAGCTTCGCCAATTCATCCCGCAACATCGCCGCCAGCGGCTGAAGGGTCTTTTCGCTGAATTCCAACCGGCAGCCGGCGGCGGTGAACAATTCCGGCAACGGACGCGAGCCGCCCAGCGCCAGCGCCGCCTTGTAATCGCCCAGCGCCTTCACCTGGTCGCGCTTGGAATTGGCCCAGACTTGCAGCGCGCCCACCTGCGCGATGCCGTATTCAATGTAGTAGAACGGATGCAAAAAGATGTGCAGTTGCCGATGCCACAAATTTGCGCGCGACATTTCAAAGCCCGACCAGTCCACGTCGCCGCCAAAACGATCCATCAAGCCCAGCCACGCCTGGCGCCGCCCGTCGCGCGTATGGCCCGGATGCGTGTAAATCCAGTGCTGGAAGGCGTCCACTGTCGCAATCCACGGGAACACACCCACGACCCCCTCGAGATGAACACGACGGGCGCGTTTTGAATCCGCGGCGGGATAAAATTCCTCGATGAATTCGTTGCCGAGCAATTCCATGCTCATGGAGGCGACCTCGCAAAATTCAATCGGCGCGCTCCGGTAGGAATATAAATCCTCGTCGCGCGTTGCCAGCGCGTGAAAGGCGTGGCCGGCTTCGTGGAGAATGGTTTCCACGTCGCGCTGGAGGCCGACGGCGTTCATGAAAATGAACGGCAGCCGCGATTCGGAAAGCGTGGATTGATAGCCGCCGGGCGCCTTGCCCTTGCGATTGTCGAGGTCGAGCAACTTCAAGTCCTGCATCTGCTGGAAACCGCCGGCGAGTCCTCCATCGAGCCGGTTGAAAATCTTTTGCGTGCGCTCAACCATTTCACCGACCTGCGCAAAGGGTTTCAACGGCGGGCGGTTCTGCGGATCCACCGCCAGGTCCCAGGGACGCAGTTTATCCAGTTTCAATTGCGCGCGGCGTTGCCCGTGCAATTCGCGGACAATCGGCATGACGTGCTGCCCGGTTGCGCCGTGAAATTTCGCGCAATCGTCCGGCGTATAATCGAACCGGCCCATCCGGCGGAAGGCATAATCGCGGTAATTCTTGAAGCCGGCGTTGGCGGCGATTTGCTGGCGCAGCTTGATTTGCGCGTCGAGGATGTCGTCGAATTTGTCCGCCTCCTGCAACCGGCGTTTGGCGACGAGTTCCCATGCCTCCTGCCGCAGCGCGCGGTCCGGCTCTTCGAGGTAACGGCCCATCTGCACGAGTGTCTTTTCCTCGCCGCGAAATTTCACGGTGAGCGAGCCGCTCAATTTCTGGTATTGCTGGCAGAGCTTGGCCTCCTCCGTTTCCAGCGGGACGCTTTCCGGCCGGAACAATTCGACGTGGTTGTTCAAGTCGCGGTCGAAAACCTCGTAATGCCGGAGCGCCGAACTCCGATTCGGCCCGCTTGCGCTTTCAGTCCCGGAACGGGCCGATTTAGAAATGGGCGCTCCGATTTTCAGCAATTCCGCCCGCAACGGATGGGCGGCGTAAATTTTCTCCAGGGCAAACTGGCGCGGCTTGAGCTGCGGCTCGACCGTCTCGACGAAATGCAGATAAGCCTGCTCGGCGTCGGCGCTGTCGGTGTGGCAGGTCATGGCGATGTAGCGGCGGGAGGATTCCTCGTCCAGCGCGGCGTTGAGTTCGCTCCAGGCGAGCAGCCAGTTTTCCAATGCCCCGGCGCTTTTGGCCCGTGCGGCGAGCGCCTCCAACCGGTCGAACAGCGGCGCGATTTGCGGCCAGTCGCCGAGGTCAATGGTTGGCGGAACAAAAGCGCGTGTTTTTGCGGGTGGCAGCTTTCCAAACGGCAATAAATTCATGCGCGCAAAGGATACGGAAAGTGTGCGCGAGGGAAACGAATTATTGGCGGCTAAAATTTCGTCCGGATGCCGCACGCGCGGACGAGGCACCATTTGGCGGTTGCCTCAACAATGGCGAAAATACCGGGCACCACCAGAACCAGGCCCCACAACGAATAGTCGCAGACGATGATGCCGGCAATGAGGCAAAGCGCGCCGATGACGCCGCGCGCGATCCGCCCCTGGCGACTCAAATTGGGCCGGAAGAATTTGCTCATGCCAGGAATACTAGCACTTCACGCGCCAAAAGCCAAGCCGCCGGTCATGGGGGCGCAGATTGTTGCTGGCAGGAAAATGGAAGGGGGAGCCGATGAAACCCACTAAAAACAATAGTCTTGCCATCCTCAAATCAGGACGGAAACTGTTCCCCACGCGGGCAATCAGCCTGCTTGAATCATGCGCGTTTTTTTTGCTCCTAAAATCCATCAGTGGGACTTTCTGATTAGGGGATTGCTGGATGATACTGAAAGACCGAATGGAGATAAGTATTTGCTCAAAAAAACGAGCAAAGAGGTGCTCGACATCCTTTCTGGTTTGATCAGTCAGTTTGAGAAACTGGGGTGGAAAGAAGCGTTCGGCAGGGCGGTCGAATTAAGATGCTTATTTGATGTAAAATTGCAAAAAGCAAATAATATAAAACGCTCAACCGCTCAAAACATCCAAGACGCGCTATTTGAATTGCGGCGGGCTATTACCGAAGAACTGCATCGCCGAAAATTTACGATGATTGAAAACAGCAAAGCCGGATTTCTTGAACAAAAAAACTTGTTTGGGAAGTCGGTTTGGAAAGCGTTTCCATCGGCGAGAGACGAAATCCAAGCCGCTGGAAATTGTTTGGCGTTGGATTTGAACACGGCGGCAGTGTTTCACCTGATGCGGGCGGCGGAATTGGGCATGCGGGCTTTGGCCGTGCATTTGAAAGTTCGGCTCTGTGAGGGCATGGGCATTCGCGCTGTATCGCGCCTGACGGGTTTGGACAAGAAAACCGTTCTGCGCATCCTTGTATCGGCTGGCGAGCATTGTGCCGCCGTGTTGGATGAAAGAGTCCGCAATGTGAAAACGGAGGAAATCCAGGCCGACGAGCTTCACACTTTTGTTACCTGTAAAGCCGCCCAAACAACGGCGGATGATATGGATCGGGGGATTTTTTCACCTATCTGGCGATCTCGCGCCACTCCAAGCTGATTATCAGTTCCTTTGTGGGGAAACGCACGGGGGACAACACGGTGTCTTTCTTGTCCGATTTACAGCGGCGCGTGGACGGGACATTCCAACTGACAACGGATGGCGCACAAATCTATTGCGGGTTGCGTGGGGTTCGGAAGGTATTTGGCAATTCGATTGATTATGCAACGGAAGTGAAATACTACGGCAATCCGGTCGCGTATGTGAACCGGCGGCTGATCGGAATACACAGAGTCCGGCGTATCGGGAATCCCGATATGAGCGTTGCCACAACTTGCCATTGCGAACGCACCAATTTGACCGTTCGGACGTTCATGCGACGTTTTACCCGTTGCACGATTGGATACAGCAAGAAGCTGGAAAACCTGCGCCATGCGGTTGCGCTATTCGTCGCCCATTTCAATTTCTGCCGCATTCACAGCGCACACGGCATGACGCCGGCGCGTGCGGCAGGACTCACAGACCACACTTGGACAATGGAGGAATTATTAACAGCAACAATCTAAGTCCCCATGACCAAGCCGCCGGTCGTGTAGGAGACTGGATTGCGCTGTCGCGGGGGCGGCAGCGTTTGCGGAAAGCGAACACCCGCCCTCTCTAGATTGTTGCTGAGGCTTCTGGAGGTTTGCCCGCATTAAGTTGAGGTAAAATCGTGACATTGGGGTGAGCTGCACAGATTTTACATTTGCAGCCCAAAGTTGTGGCTAGACGATTTTGCAGGGAATCACGGCGTCTTCATCGAACGAATACACCGCGCACAGGCGATGGTAGCCGTCCGCAATCAGCACTTTGCCGTGCGCCGCGTTCCGCACCAGCAGCAGCGGGGATAATTTCTGGCCCGCCTCGATCCGCTTCCGGTCCTTGCTCACATGGGAATTGTCGCCGCCGAGCAGCGCCAGGCCCGAGGCCCGGAATATATCTTTGGACTTGAACTCCACCATCGCCGCCCGCCGCAACCTGGCAACCAACGACCGGGCGGTTTGCGCCGGATAAAGCAGGCTCAAGTAGGAGCCGGCGGCGGGATAATCGTGCTCCTCTGGTTTGTCCAGCCATCTGATTTCAAGTTCCCCGATCATAAAGGCTTCTCAAATTCAATGCTGCTTTCGGTTGGCAGAATCCGTCCGCGGCCGGACCTTGTCCAGATTTATTTTAGACACGGATTGCCGCCTTAACCGGACTCTCTTCACTTCATCAGTCCGGATTTTCCGGCAGTCATGGCCAGGATGACCGGCGCGCTGTCGCTTTTGCAGGAAATCAAATCAATCGTCGCCACTTCCGTGGCCGGTTGCGGGTTGTCAATCGCCGTCACGGTAAAGCGCAACGGCTCGTTTCTTCCGGGCGTGAACGTCCCGCCCTGCCAGCCCACCCTGGAGCGCGCGCCGGTTGGTCCCTTGTTCGTCCGGCTGCGTTTGACATTCCAGTCGAGGACATCCGCGCCATAGAGCACCTGGTTTGTCGCGGCTGAACCGTCGGCGTAATTGAACACCACGTTGTAAACCGGCGTATTGGCCGGTGACGCGAAAAAGGCGGCATGATAGACATAGAGCGTCTGAAATTTCTGGTTCACGGCAATGTCCAAGTCCGTTTCGGGGAGGGTCAATCTGCCTTTCGCGCTGGTGCCTCCCCAAAGGCAGGTCAACCCGTCCACATTGAACGGCACGTGAGCATACACCTGGAACCCGGTGGGCACCGAATGCCAGCCCGCCGTCTGTAGGGAATCAAACTGATATGCCGCCGCCATGTATTTGCCCGTCATATCCACCGGCGTGACGATGTGTCTGGCAATCGCGCGTTCGCCGCCGGCAACGACGAGATGCGCGGCAATTCGGTGCCGGCAGAGAAACAGCGTGACCACGACCGAGGCCACCAGCACCACGGTTCCCCCGGCAATCAGCTTTTGGGTCTTGGTCATCGGCATAGGGCTCGGCGCTTATGGTAATTGGTGATTTCTTTCCACTGCAAGCGAATTGCCCGCTGGGTAATGCCCCAATTTGGTTGTAGGGCACGACGTAAGGAGTGCTGATCCAAACGACTCGTGACCCCGTCGCCTGCAATTTTTGCAGGAGTCGAGGTTACGAGTCATTCCGGCGCAATTCCGATTTCCGATTTCCGATCTTGAAATTGGACTCCTTACGTCGTATCCTACGGCTTTCGGTTGGCAGAATCCGTTCAACCCCGGACCGAGTCGAGAAAATCCAGACACACACGAACACGGATTTCAACTGTTGCTTTCCCGTCCTCCGCCCCGGCTTCATTTCAGCTTTCAGCGTGTCAGCTTTTCCCTTCTCCTGCCCGCCGCGCTAACCTTCGACCGCATCATTGCACACGGGCTGCCGGCGGAGGATGAGATCGCGTTCCTCCGTGCAGCGGGCCGCCTGACCCGCGGTGCAATAATGGACATGGATATGCGTCGCGCCGCTCGCCCTGGCGTCATCCTGCGAGACATGCCCTTCCAGGCGCTGGTGCAAATCCCGCGTTTGGGCGATGTAGATGGGAATCCAACCGCCGTCGGCGGATTGTCTGGCATAGATGTAATTGCCTGACGCCGGCTTGAACGGAGTGCCAAGGGGATAAATCTCATAGAGATACTCGGTGCCGGATTGACCCGCCCAACCAACGAATGGATACGGTGTGGCTTGCGCGTGGTGGTGGCGACCAAATAAATGCTTTATCAAGTTCACCTTGTTTTACCAATCCATCCAACAGGCCGGTTTGTCAAGGGCCGGACCGTGTCCTGTTTTGTGGTTGGCACGCCTCGCGCTGCAAGGCGTGTCGCGGCGCAACCGACCCACCGCTTTAGGTTATGCCGCGGAGATATTTTTTGATGAAGAGAATATAGCCCAGAAATGGCAGCAGGGACAGCATCATCAGCCAAGTCATGCGGTTCCCCGTCAACAGGCCGGTTTTTTGAATCTGCTCAATCTGCGCCTGTGGATAGCCCATCAGATGATACATTTCGATTATGTCATGCCGTGCATACGTCAGCAGGTTGGACACCGCGAACAAGACCATCGCAATCAAAATCAGCCACCAGCCGCGCACATCCAGTTGATACAACAGCCAGGCGGCGTAAGCCCAGAGCGCGGCCAGGGCCAGATAGAGGAACGTTCCCGGCAGCCCGGTCAGAAACATTCCAAAAAACGGCATCACACCGTGGCCTATTAGGGGCGTAACCAACAGCATCGGCACGGAAAACAGCAACCACATGCAAAGGGCCAGCACCGGCAATGGACAGGCATCGGTCCAGCGCGTCACGGGATCGCGCGTCTCGCAGGTGGCCTTCACGTGCCGGCTTTTGTAGAAAAATATCCAGACCGCCGGCACCACCACAAAAAAGACGCCAAAAAACAGGACCATGAAAACGATTGCTCCAGTCATGGCCGCCGCTGGCATCGCCGGCTGGCCGGTCTTCGGGTTGGCGGGCAGATTCGCAATCACCTTGGCCATGATGAAAGGCATGACCGCCGTCATAATCACGCCCATGACCAGCCAGCTCCAGGAAAAGATGAGCAACAATGCCCGCGCCCAACGCCGGGCCATGATGGAGCCAATTCCCATCCAAACCAAGGCGACCGCTAAAACACCGTAAACGAGCAGGACCGGCAGGATGGCCGCAGGCGGCGGCGGCGGCGCATTTGTGTGCCTCACAGCCAACTGTCCGGCCAGCATCAAGAGCATGAATAGTCCGCACAAACAGCCCAGCAAGATTGTCAAAATGCCGAATACCATCAGGCCGGCGGAACGGTCTTTGTAATCCGGCACCGAGGCGGCTTCAACGGGCGGAAAGGCAGGATTTTGTTCGTTCATAAACTGGAGGGTTTTGTTGGTTGATACGCCCATTCCCGAACCGAGTCGAGAAGAATTAAAGGCCGATTCCACAAATGAACGCGGAAATCATCGGTGAAGATTCGTAAAATGAGTGTCATGGAAAGTGCATTCGGTTAGAGCGTCACGCCGTGATTCTTTTCGTAAGCCGACCCCATGCGGCAAAGTTGATCGAGCGTTTCGGCAAACAGGTCGAACAGTTGTTTCAGCCGGTCCACGTCCTTGATGATTCCGCCCACCTGGAAAGCCAATTCATCCACGTCCGGCGGGAAGTTTTGTCCGCCCCAGAACCGTTCCTCGTCGTCCTTCACGCAAAACCGGATGTCCGGCTGGGCGCTGATGAGTTCGCGGAGCCGGGCATCGGCAAAGAGCCGGCGCAGTTTGGCCTCGTCATTGCCCTTGATGATGAAGTCCTCGTCGAACTGCGGATCGCCCACCGCGACGTCCTGCATTCCCATCCATTTGCCGATGTCGCTGAAAATACCGCGCCGAAAGATGGTGAACTGGAATCCGTCCGGGTTCACATAGGGCGCGCGCATCCGGGTGAAGGTGGCGGCGGATTTACCGGTGGAGACGACGAAGGTGTCCAGCGTGACAGTCCATTGGCCGTGTGTGGCGGCCACCTTGCTGCCGCTGCCGTTCCAAAAACTTCCTTCACTGACATTGCCGCCGACCGCGGCGGCAAACTGCCGCCACATTTCGTCGCGGCTCGGCCCAAAGAGATTGCGGAGAATGCCCATGGTCTTGGCGGCGACTTTAAATCCCGTGCCGCCAACCGTCCATGATAAACGGGAGGGAAAATTGGAATAGGTGGGAATTCGTGAAATTTGTGCCCAAGCCCTTGAGCCTTTTTGCACCAATTCAGCTTTCAGCCCCCGCCCTTTAGCCTTGCATGCCCGTCTCCATGTCCAGCCGCGCCTCACTGTTTCGTCGGTTTGACCGTGAACTCCACGAAACGGCTCTTGTGGATGGCGATAGTGACGTTCAGCGTTTTGGCGTTCCGGAGATCCATGATTTGAATGCTCTCCGAGCCACCCCCGCCATTCGGACCCCAAGATTGAATGTTCCGTCCCTGTTCATCAGTCAGACTGCCAACGCCCATGCGCATCTGCATGGTTTCCGGCTCGGGGTCAACTTGCAAGCGGATGCCACCCATCTTTTGCCCGTTCCCGAGGTTTTGATCCGTGAACTGGACGGCCGGGAAAATCTGCAAATGAACCCCGTTCAGCGTCGTCTCGGCAAAGGCGGCATTGGTGGGGCCGTTGCGTGCATAGTTATACAAATCCTGCTGGCTGCCGGCTTTCACGGGCAGATTCTGGACCGTCCAGGTTTCGTCGTCCTTGAACCCGGAGGTGCGCGTCATCTCGACGTTCAATTTCCACGCCGGTTCGTCCGGCCACAGGCCCCATTGAAAGACCATCACCGCCTCGTCCTTGTCCCGCCGGTTGCTCCAAATGGTGTTCTGGATTTGATTGCCGGTGGCATCGGACATGGCGATGCGGTAAGGCTGCCAGTTCGTCATCACCACGCCGTTTTGTTCCGTGCGGAATGCCGCGAGCACCGCCTTGCTCATCGGATCTTTCGCGGACACCCCCGTGCCGCGCTGGAAGCCTTGCACGCCGTAGATCAAGCGGGTCAGCGTGACATTCAAATCGCCGTCGGACTGCGTGGATGGCAACGGGTCGGGCGTCCATTTCGGGAACGGACCGCGCGTGGGATTGGCAATGACGAACTGTCCCTTGGCCATCTGCATTCCGCCGCCGGTGTTGCTGTAGCCCGCGATGCGGAGAACGATTTTCCGGTCGTGCTTCGGATACGCGTCCAGCAGAAAACCCTCCAGGGTCGTGCCATTCTTGATCTGCGAATAGTCCCGCGCCCACGAACTCACGCAAGCCGTGTTCGCCGCGTCATAAACCATCAACTGGTCGTTCGGGCCGGTGCGGTTCCCCTTTTTCTCCGATAACACCCAGACCACCAGCATGTCGTTGGTGGTGTCAATCCGCCCGCCGCCGCCGCGCGCCCTGGTGCCGCTCTTTACCTTGGGCGCGACATGATGCTTCCCGTAAGTCACGCCCACCAGCGTCATCTTTGAGCCGTCCTTCTCGATGATGACCTGCGGCCGGGACAACCACAGGATGGCGTCAACCGCGACGCCAAGGACGATAATGCCAATCACGCTCCACAAGAGGATTTTAATTTTCATGATGATGACGCGTTTGACCGCTAAACGGTTCCTAAATCTCAATTCCGGGATGGACCAAGCATCCCGCCTCCGGCCCATTCTGGCAATCCAAAATCGCTCCCCGGCAATTCGCCGGCGCAACTTGACATTGCCGCCAACTCCCTCCCCATGACCCGGAGCGCTTTGGCTTGGATCAGGGGTTCAGTGCGCGTAATTTCGTTTCGGGGGATGCTTGCGGAGGGCCACAATCGGTGCATAGCACCGACGCTACACCTATGGCTTTTCACTTCAGGAGCCTGGATTTTCCGACGGTTATGGCCAAGATGACCGGAGCGCTGCCGCTTTTGCAAAAAAATCAAATCCATCCTGGCCATTTCCATATCCGCCTGGCCGCCGCCATCAAGGCCGCCGCGGGTCTTTGCGTTAAGCCAAAAACCTATGTCAAAAAAAGCATTTGCCATCGGTCGTCCCGATTGTATATTGCGGCTGCTTTGCAGAAACAGAGGCGGCATTTCAATCCGTTCGGCAAATCGGCAATTGCAGGATTGCTGGTCGTTTTGATTTTGTTCCTCAACGCGATGGCGGCGTGCCCCGCGCTGCACGAGTTGATCCACAAGGACGCGGACCAGCCCGGCCACGAATGTGCCGTCACCATCTTCGCCCACGGCAAAGTCGAGGCCGCAACCGTTGATGTCTCCGTCCCCGCCGCCACCGTTCTAATTACGGTGGAGCCGCGGTTTGAATTCTCCGTTTTCAGCCCGGCCATTAAAAATCTTCCGCAGGGCCGCGCTCCTCCCGCAGTTTCTTCTCCCCAAGTCTAGGCCAGTCAGCTTCGGCTGATTGGATTTCGTTTGCATAAACCGTAGTGAGTTGACGCTCACGCTCGGCGTGCGGCGTCGCAAGGAGAAGAAAAATGAAACCAATTAAAAAATTTCCATGGAAAGAAAACAGCAAGAATAAGAACTGTAGTTTGTATTTGTCCGTAATTTCGGTCGTGGCGCTGTCCTGTGGCGGGACGGCACCGGCGCAGACGAATTCTGCGCCGGCGGCGGTTGCCGACGCGACCGGCAGTTCGACGAATGTCGCCAACCTCGGCAACATCACCGTCGTTGGCCAGTTGAATCAGGTGCGCAGCCAGATTGTGCCGAATCTCGGCGCGACGGCCTACACGCAAACGCGGGAGCAGATCGAATCGGCGTCGCAGGGCGGCAACGCTCCATTCAATCAGGTCATCCTGCGCGCGCCGGGCGTGGCGCAGGACAATGCGGCCAGCGGCGATTTGCACGTGCGCGGCGAGCACGCCAATTTGCAATACCGCATCAATGACGTGCTGCTGCCGGAAGGCATCACCGGCTTCGGGTTGGAATTGGATCCGCGCTTTGTGGATTCGATGCAGCTCATCACCGGTTCGCTGCCGGCGCAATACGGCTTCCGCACGGCGGGCATCGTGGACATCCAGACCAAGAACGGCGCGTTTGAAAATGGCGGCCAGGCGGAAATGTATGGCGGCAGTTATGACACGGTGCGGCCAAGCTTTGAATACGGCGGCTCGCAGGGGAAATGGAACTTCTACGCGGACGGCAGTTATAATCACAACGACCTCGGCATCGAAAATCCCACGCCCGGCACGAGCGCCATTCACGACAACACCGGCCAATACAAGTCGTTTTTGTATGGGTCGTATATCATTGACGACACAAGCCGGGTGAGTGTGATGGGCAGCTTGTCTTACAGTGACTTCCAAGTGCCCAACACGCCGGGATTGCAAAACGACCCGGCGAACTATTCCGCGCCGGGCGGCAATCCGTGGGTGCAACCGCCGCCGAACTTTGACTCATCCACGCTCAACGAAAATCAAAACGAGCAGAATTATTACGGCGTGGTGGCCTATCAAAAATCGGCGGGCGATTTGAATTATCAAGCCTCCGTTTTTGGCCGCAACAGCAGCGTGCATTTCATGCCTGATCAGGTTGGCGACCTGTTCTACAACGGCGTGGCCAGCGATGTGGACCGCGGCCTCTACTCCGGCGGGACGCAATTTGACGCCAGCTACAACCTCAACGACGAGCACACGATTCGCGGCGGCTTTATGGCGCTGGAAGAATACCTGTCGTCCGACGCCACCACGACGGCCATCAAGATGGATGGCAACGATCCGAGCATTTTTAATCCACTGCCCGGCTCGCCAACCACGACCATCGTCCAAAACGGCGTGCAGCATGCGCTATTCGCCGGCGCGTATTTGCAGGATGAATGGAAAGTCCTGCCTCAAGTCACCATCAATTACGGCGCGCGCTTCGACCTTTACGCCTCGACGTTCGACCACGAAAACCAGCCGAGTCCGCGAGCCAACGTGATATATCAGCCGACGGACTCGACGACGTTGCACGCCGGTTACGCGCGTTATTTCACGCCCCCGCCATTGGAGAACGTGTCGTCGGCCGACGTGAATCAATTCGACGGCACGGCGAATGAATCCTCCGCCGGCCCGAACGCGCCGAACAGCCCGGTCAGGAGCGAGCGCGCGAATTATTTCGACGCCGGCATCAGCCAGAAAATCAACCCGCACCTGCAAGTGGGCGTGGACGGCTATTACAAAACCGCCAAACAACAACTCGACGACGGGTTGTTCGGGCAAACGCTCATTCTCCAGGCCTTCAACTATTCCAGGGGCCGGATTTATGGCGTGGAATTCACCGGTTCCTATAACCAGGGCGGATTTTCCAGTTATGCCAACGTCGCCTGGTCGCAGGCGTATGGGGAAAATTGGAGTTCGGCGCAATATCTGTTCGATCCCAGTGATGCCGCCTACGTCAAAAACCACTTCATTTATTTGGACCATGACCAGCGCGTGACCGGCTCGTTTGGCGTGGCCTACACCTGGAATGAAGGGCACAACATCGCCACGCGCGTTTATAGCGACGCGCTTTATGGCAGCGGTTTGCGGACCGACGCAACGCAGGGAGGCATGACCATACCCAACGGCGCAAGTGTGCCGCAGTATTACTCCATCAACCTCGGCGCAGAGCAAAGCTTCAATGTCTGGCGGAACAAAATTCTGAAGGCCAGGTTCGACGTGGTGAACGTGACCGACAACATTTACCAGCTTCGCGACGGCTCCGGCGTCGGCGTCAACGCCGCGTCCTACGGCGAACGCCTTGGCTTCTTTGGTTCGGTGAGCCTTGTGTTCTGAACCAAAAACAAGCTGGAGAGTTGCGTCCTCATCCGGCGCGACTCTCCAACCTCAAAAACGATACGACGATGAAAAACATCATGCCAACCATCCTGGCCATCCAAAACCTGCGCGTAGAGTTTCCAACGCGGGATCGCCGGCAACCCGTCAAGGTGGCCGTGAAGAGCCTGACCTTGTCTGTCAATGCGGGCGAGGTATTTGGTTTGCCGATACGCTTGATGCCTGTGTTGCTGCTACAGCTTTTTCTGCCATTCGGCGGACAAAACACTTTCGCAACGGAAAGCCGCGCAGAAAAAGATTGGATTCCTTTGGCCCGATGGGCAGAAGAAAATGATTTCAAACTGACTTGGACGAAGAGAGATGAATTGTTCGCCTTGACCAACGAGACCCGCACATTGTCGTTCAAAGCTGATTCGCAATTGGCAGTGATTGGCGGTGTCAATGTTTGGCTGTGCAACCCAATTCGGCTGAAGGACGGGCAAACTTTCATTTCTTCAGTTGATCTGAATGCTTCCATCGAGCCGATACTTTATCCCCAAACTAACCAGGCCCATGCAACCATCCGCACCATTTATCTTGATCCCGGTCATGGCGGCCATGACACCGGCGGCGTGTCCGGCAACTTTATGGAAAAGCGATACACTCTGCCACTGGCCGAGGAACTGGCCAGACAATTGGCAGCAGCAGGATTCAAAGTGATTCTGACACGCACCAATGACACCTTTGTCGAGTTGGAAGACCGTCCCGCCCTGGCCAACCGGCAAAAGGCGGATTTATTCATCAGCTTGCACTTCAATATTGGCCCGCCGGGGGAAGCCAAAGGAGTGGAAGTCTATTGTCTGACGCCTGCCAGGGCCAATTCCACAAACGTTGGCAGATGGGGGGATGTCAGCGAATGGAGGGACAGCCTCGGGGTCGTGCCCGGCAATCGTTGTGATGACTGGAACGTATTGCTTGCGTATCAACTTGAAAAATCGCTGGTCAACAATCTGTTCGCTGAAGACCGTGGCGTCCGGCGGGCGCGTTTTGCCGTCCTGCGCACGGCTGAAATGCCGGCGGTGCTCATCGAAGGCGGCTTTCTGACCGATTCGGTTGAACAGAAGAAGATCGCCGATCCGAAGTATCGTGCTGAATTGGCTGCGGCCATTGTTCAGGGAGTAGAAAACTATGAAAGCGCTTTGCAGAATCATCAACCAAAAGAGGACGAACATGAATCCGCGCAACATAAAAAAGTGGGCGCTTGAACTGACACTCGTCTGTGTCTGCCTGCTTGCTCTTCTGCCAGCGGGTTGTGGCAGAAAAGAAGCAACCCAGCCGGGCGTGGCCAAAGTGAGCATTGTCGCCGGCGAAAATTTTTACGGCGGGGTGGCGCAGCAGATCGCCGGGAATTCGGCGAACGTCACCAGCATTTTGAGCAATCCCAATCAAGACCCGCACGAATTCACCACCGACGCGGCAACGGCAATGGCCGTCGCGAATGCCGACATTGTGATTTACAACGGGATTGGTTACGACGATTGGATGAACAAGCTTCTCGGTGTCCCAGGCAAGCCCGGTCGAATCATCATCCAGGTCGCCGATTTGATCGGAGCAAAGTCTGGCGATAATCCACACATCTGGTATGACCCGCGCACGATGCCCGCGCTGGCGGCAAAGCTCGCGGAAATTTTGAAGCAACCGGCGAACCTAGAGGCGTTTCAAAACAAAATGAAGCCGGTCGTGTCAAAAATTGCTGAAATCAAGTCTGCTCACAGCGAAACGGTCGTCACGGCCACGGAGCCGGTATTTGGCTACATGGCGGAGGCGCTGGGGTTCAAGATGGAAAACTACGGCTTCCAACTGGCCGTGATGAACGATACCGAAATCAGCTTTCAACAGGCGTCTGATTTCGAGAAAAGCCTGCACGATAAAAAAATGAAGATTCTTTTTTACAACAGCCAGGTTACGGACCCGGTGACGCAGCGAGAGCAGGAAACCGCAAAAAAACTTGGCGTGGCCGTCATCGGCGTCACGGAGACGCAGCCGCCCGATGCCAAAAGTTACGCTGATTGGATGCTCGTGGAATTAAACCAGGTCGAGACAGTTCTGGAGGCAAACCATTGACATCCGCGCTTTCCATAACTGGCGCCGGCATGCGCCTCGGCGGATGCGACATCTTGCAGGGTGTGAATGCAGAAGTCGCACCGGGTGAATTCCTCGGCGTGTTCGGGCCGAATGGAGCGGGCAAATCCACCTTGATGCGTTGCATTCTCGGCTTGATACCGCTGTGTTCGGGATCCATTTCCGTTCTCGGAGAACCAGCCGGTCGCGCAAACAGTCTCATCGGTTATCTGCCGCAATCACGAGCCAGTCTTGAAGGCACGGCCCTGGCCGCGCGTTCATTGGTCTCGGCGGTGGAGAGTGGAAATCGCTGGGGAATGCCGTGGAATACCAAGTCAGCCCGCGCCGAAGTTGAACGCGCGATTGGATTGGCAGGCGTGGAAGAATATGCCGACCGCCCTTTCTCCGTGCTGTCCGGCGGGGAAAGACAGCGCGTGGCGCTGGCCCAAGCCTTGCTTGGCAAGCCGCGCCTGCTCATTCTCGACGAGCCGCTGGCCGGTCTTGACCCGCGCAATCAAATGCGGATGGTCGAGTGCATCGCCAAAATCAAAGCGACGACCGGCGCAACAATTCTTTTCATCGCGCATGATGTCAATCCGCTTCTCGGTGTGATGGATCGCGTGATTTATGTCGCCGGCGGCCGGGCCGCCATCGGCTCGACGGACGATGTTATTTCCAGCACGGTGTTGAGCAAACTTTATGGCGCTGAAATCCATGTCGTCCGCGCCGAGGGAAAAATCTTCATCGTTGCCGCCGAGGGCAATGTCACGGAGGCCGCGCACCATGATTGAACAAATCCATTACTATCTCTCCTACGACTTCGTGCGCAATGCGCTCATCGCCGGCACGCTGGCCGCCATCCTCGGCGCGGTGGTCGGCTATTTTGTAGTTATCCGCAAGGCGAGCTTCGCCGCCCACGCCCTGGCGCATATCGGATTCACCGGGGCGACGGGCGCCGCTTTGTTCGCCTTAAGCCCGCTGGAGGGAATGCTGGTCATTTCGGTGCTGGCGGGCGTGATCATGGGAACCGCCGGGAACAGGTTGCAACGCAGCGATCTGGCCATCGGCATGACGCTGTCGTTTTGCCTGGGCGTGGGGACGCTGTTTCTTATTCTCTACAAAGGCTTCGCGGGTCAGGCTACCGCCATACTCTTCGGGAATATTTTTGGCGTCTCGCATCAACAAATTGCTCAAACGCTGTTTCTCTCGGTGATCAGCCTGGGAGCCATAATGCTTGTCTCGCGGAAGCTTCTCTTCGTCAGCGTTCAACCGAATCTGGCTGAAGCGCGCGGCGTTTCGTTGTCGGCCTTGTCCATCGTATTCATGGCGATTCTAGCCATCTCCGTCACGCTGGCCAGCCAGGTGGTTGGCATCCTGCTGGTATTCACACTGATTATTGGCCCGGCAGGCATTGCCACCCGGTTTTGTCGGAACTTTTGGTCCGGGCTGACTACTTCGGTTGTCATCGGGTTGGTGGCGGTTTGGAGTGGAATCCTGCTGGCCTGTTTTACAAGCTGGCCTCCCAGTTTCTGGATTACGACCATCCTGTTCGTTCTTTATCTGATTACCGAGACCGTCTGCCGTTTCGCCTTGAGGATGGAATGATCGCCGACTCTGAAATCCGATGCATTATTCTCTGTCCGCCGAGAAAGGGTTGCAATGAAATCCGAGAATGCCAAAGCTATTTCTTTTGAAACGCGCCGCGCTGCGGGCAACGCGGCCCGCCAGCGAACAAGGCAAAATTCAATGATGCTGAAATTTATCCGCGCTCTGCTTTACTGCCTCGCCATTTCTTCGGGCGTGGCGGGACTGTTTGCCGGCGGCGTGCCGCTGGCAAAATATGCGCGGGAAATATTACGCGATTCCGAATACCTCCACTATTACGACCGGACTAACCTTAACGAGTCGGAAATGATTTTCCTGCTCTCGCTGATCTTGTTGATTGGCGTCCGAATCTGTTCCGCGCTGGAAAACAAAACCCGCCCAGCCAACCCTTCAGACGCGGCCTCGTCCGGTGAAAAGCCGGTCGTTCCCGCGCCGTCAAAGGAAATTTCGTCGCTGTCCGGCGCAGCTAAAACGCCCTCGCAACCAATGGAAAGCGCCGACGACAAATTGACGCGGTTGCTCAACGAGAAGAAAGACTGAACCGTATATTCGTCAATCCAATGGATGCAAATCAAAACATGCCCGGCTACGAGTTGAATGACGAACTGGTGCGGTTGTGCCTGGCCACGGCCCGTCGCGAACCGGAACGCAAGGCCGCGTGGGTAAATTCGATGTGCCTCATCGAGGTCAATCGCCCGCCGCGCTCAAATTTATTTAACAAATGGAATTGGCCCGTGATCGTCGCAGTGTCCGTCATGCGGATGATGCAGATGGCCGTCAACCAGATAATCCATGTGGTCGCCGTGCGGAACGGCGGCGTGGCCGCAGTTGGGACCGTGGACGTGTTGTCGGTCATGGCCTTTCGCTCCCAGCGTGCATTTGTCAGGGTTGGTATCGCTGACGGGAATGGTGTGTTCATCCACATGGTCACCGTGCGGATGATGCAGATGGCCATCATGAATATAATCCACGTGCCCGTCATGCATGATGGCGATATGCCCGCAATCTTTGCCGTGGACGTGGGAATGGTGCGCGTGAGTTTTGCAGGAATGGGATTCGCTCATAGGTTTTGGTGGTTGGTTTGGTTGTTCATGTTTGTGCCGCCAATTTCATTCCGAATTAACCACCGCAGCGCGTGGGCGGCAACAAATGTTTCTGCAAGCAACTTGCATGAATTATGAAAACATCCAAGGAACGTCGCGTGTGGGCCATGGCGTTCTGCCGGAAGGCACGGATGCGCCTGAAGCCGGTTCGGATGGCGATCCTTTACTTTCTCGCGCAACGGCGCACGCCGGCCAGCCTGGAAATGATTTCGCAGGCGGATGGCGTCCGGGGCCGCTGCGACACCACGACGGTTTATCGGACGCTGATGATGTTCAAGGAAGCGGACTTGATCCGGCTTGTCGGCACGCCGCGGAAGGCGAGTTACTTCGTCTTGAACGCGCCCGGCGACAGCGCCCATTTTCTGATATGCCGCGGCTGTGGTTGCGTCGTCGAACTGCCGCTGCCCGATCCACTCTCGGCGGAAATCGGACGGCTCGCCTCCGCGCGCGGTTTTTCACCGGCGCCATCGGATTGCGAAGTTTACGCCCTTTGCGAGAACTGTCAGACCGGGCGCAAAACTCACATCATGCCATCGAAATTGGCTGTCCGCGCCAAAACTCCAACCATCCAAAAACAATGACACTACTTTTGATTTTTGATTTCATTGGAAGGCATTGTATTAAATGTTCCTCCGACCAATGAATAACATGGATGCAAATCGAATCTCGCCCGGCTACGAACTGAAGGACGAACTGGCGCGCCTGTGCCTTTCCACGGCCAGGCGCGAGCCGGAGCGCAAGCTCGCCTGGGTGAATTCGGTTTGCATTCTGTTTCTTCTGATTGGAATTCTCGGCGCGCGTCAGGGCGTCATTTCCATCAAACCGGTCCCGCCCATCCGGGTGGAGGTTCCCATCGTCGTCCAGCCAGCGGTGTTGCCGCCGCAATCGGTCGCCCCAAAGCCGGAGCAGGCGCAACCAGTCAACCAGCCGCGCGTTCTCGTTGCGTTGCCCAACGCGCCGAATGTGAACTTCGGCATTCCGACCGCCGGCACGCTCGTGACGGACGTGGCGCTGGCCGCTCCCCTGCCGCAGGCGGCGCCGGTGCGCATTGGTTCGCTCTCCAATACCGGCGCGAGCGGCGAGCGGCCCGAACCGCCGTATCCACCCATCGCCTTGCAGACGGGCGAGCAAGGCACCGTCATCCTGTCGCTCACCGGCGACGACGCGGGCAACGTTGTTTCCGCGGACGTGAAGGAATCTTCCGGTTTCCCCGTCCTCGACCGCGCGACGGTGGATTTCATCAAACGCCATTGGCGGCTGCCAACCGACAGCGGCACGCGGCAATTTCAAACCAGCATCACTTACAAACTGCAATTGAACTGAAACCAAACAAAATTATGCTCGCAAACATCGTTCTCCAATTCTTCCTCAAAGGCGGTCCGGTCATGTGGCCCATTCTGATCAGCGCCCTCGTCGCCGTCGCCGTGGTCGGCGAACGCGCCTTCTGGTGGTGGCGCGAAAGCCTCAAGCGCGACCCGCAAAAAATGGAACAGCTGCTAGCCGCGCTGGAAAATTCGGACGTGACTGCCGCCAAGCAAATCGCTGTTGGCTCGGACGACCCGATCATCCGCGTGATTCGCCACGGCCTTGATCACCTTGGTCACGCGCACGGCTCGCTGATTGGCGCGTTGCAACTGGCGGCAGGCGTTGAGTTGAAACGGGCCGGTCGTTTCCTAACCGTCATGGACACGCTGGTCACGCTCGCGCCGCTGCTCGGATTGCTTGGCACCGTCACCGGGCTGATGCGCGCCTTTCTCAACATCGGTAGTGCGGAATTATCCGTGGTGGGCGTCACCGGCGGCATCGGCGAGGCGTTGATTGCCACGGCTTGCGGACTCGGCATTGCCATTTTCTCGCTGATTCCGTTCAATTATTTCTCCGCCAAGGTTGCGCAACTACAGTTCGACTTGGAAACGGCGGCGACGAACGTCGAAGTCATGGTCGGGGGTGGAAAGGCTGGCGATACGGTCCATTTGCATAAACCGGAGTCGCCGGGCCAAGCCACCAGTCATTGAAATTCTGCCAATGAGGATTCCATCGCCCATCCCAAAACGCCGCTCGCGGATTGTCATCATTCCGCTGATTGACATCATGTTTTTCCTGCTGGCGTCGTTCATGATGCTGGCCTTGGAAATGAGCAAAACGGAGAACATCAAAGTCAATCTGCCGCCCACCTCGCAATCAAAGCAGGACTTCCGGCCCGACATGATCAATATCGCTGTGGACAAATCCGGCGCGGTGTGGCTGGAGAAAAAGCCAATTTCGCTCGCCGATCTCGCGTCCGTTTTGAAAGACCGCTTTCATGCCAACCCGGATGTGCCGGTCTATATCAGCGGCGACCGCGACACGCTGCACGGCGACATGGTAAAGGTCTATCAAACCGTCCGCGCCTCCGGCATTCAAAAGGTCGCGTTTATGACCGACAGCAACCCCAGCTCAACGACGCCATGAAAATCCGCACGCCCATCCCGGAGAAGAAATCTCGGCTGGAAATCATTCCGCTGATTGACATCATGTTCTTCCTGCTCGCGTCGTTTATGATGGTGACTTTACAGATGCAGATTGTCCGCACGCTCAAGTCCAATCTGCCCACCGCCACGCTCGCCACGCCCTCGAAGAAGCCCGACATCGTGAACCTGACTGTGAACAAGGACGGCCAGGTTTCGGCGGATGACAAGCCCATTGCCTTCCCTGAATTGTTCACGATGCTCACGAACCGTTACAGCCTCAACACGAACCTGCCGGTCTATATCACCGGCGCGCAGGACACCACGCACGGCTCGGTTGTGTTCGTGCTTGATTTGGTGAAACGCGCGGGCGTCCAGCGCGTCGCCATCGCCGTCAACGCCGCCTCCGACCAACCGACCCCATGAAAAATTTCCAAGTCAACCTCTTCATCATCGTAGCCCTCGGCCTTTGCGGTCTCTGCGCGTGGCAATGGTATGAGCAAACCGGCCAGCGCACCGAAATTCAGACCCTCAACCGGATGGTCTATGACCGCGACGCCTCAATCCAGAATTACACCAACTCCATCGCCACGTTGAATCATCAGGTGAACCAGATGGACGCAAGCCTCACCGAACTGAAAGCCGCCGCCGCGACCAATGAACAGTTCATCATTTCGCAAAAGGCCGAAATCACTCAACTGCAATTCGCCAACGAAAATGCCACCAACGAAATCGCGCAATACATGGCCGGCGTGGACGCGCTGGAATCGAAATTGAAGGACGCCTATGCCGGCATAGACAAGCAGAACGGAGCCATCTCCAACCTCGTCGCCCAGCGCAACGACCTCGTCCAAAAATACAACGACGAAGTGAAAGACCGTAACGACATCGTCGCCAAATATAATGAACTGGCGAAACAAGTCCAATCCGCCGGCAAATCGCCGGACAAATAGTAACGACGATTGGCAACGAATTGGCGTTCATTGGATTTTGGATTGCTTACCAGTGGGATTGCCCCATCGGCCCGACCGATGTTGTATTGCTGGGGATTGTTTATGGGCTTGGATTTATCGTCCGCGAACTAACCCGCAAAAAGTGAACAAAGGGGCTTTGGCGCTTGCGTTTGCAGAATGCAAAGCGGTTTCGCTGGGTGGTAAAAACACCACTTTTTCAATATACGTCTGCCGGAACTTTACCGGATGGTTCCAGTTTTGTCCCTGGCATCGGTTGTTTTTGGGCGAATTGACAAATGGCGGAAACTGTGATTTAGTTTAATCCGTTGCAGCCGAAGTCCGGCTTCCTTCCTGAAGCCGGACGCGGGAGACCCAAAATCCTCGAAGTCGAGGACGGGGCGCATGGTTCGCGGCAACGCGAACCAAGGCCACTTTCAAGGCCAAGCCCGACAGCTAATCTCGCAGGCATTTGGAAGGGCGAGCCTCTGGACCGCGAAGTCTGCGGTCATCAAGTTCACCCAAACAGAAATCGTGGCGTTGTCGCGCCCAGGCGCGGCGGACGCCGTATGCTGAAAAATGGTTATGCTTGATGCCGTCTATGTCGGAATCGTGTTGGCGTTCTTCGCCGCCTTCGCGCTGTATGCGCGCGGCTGCGAGAAGCTCTAGGAACTTTTATGGAAAACCTCATTCTCGGAATCATCTCCGTCGCGCTCTGCGGCTATTTGATCTTCGCCATGCTGCGGCCGGAAAAATTTTAACCCACTGTCATGAACTCCCATCAATGGTTGGAACTCGCGCTCTACATCGGCGCACTTGTGCTCGTCACCAAGCCGCTCGGCTTGTTCATCAACCGCGTGCTCGACCCCAACGGTCGCACGTGGCTCGACCCGATCTTTCGCCCGCTGGAAAAAATAACCTACCGTGTGCTGCGTGTTGACCCGGCGAAGGAACACAACTGGAAACAATACGCCTTCGCGATGCTGCTGTTCAGCCTCGTGAGCTGCCTGTTCACCTACGCCACTTTGCGGTTGCAGGATGTTTTGCCGCTCAATCCACAACATCTCGGCGCGCTGTCACAGCATCTTGCGTTCAACACCGCCGTCAGCTTCACCACGAACACAAATTGGCAGAGCTACGGCGGCGAAGGCACGATGTCGTATCTCTCGCAGATGGTCGCGTTGGCCATCCACAACTTTTTCTCCGCCGCCGTCGGCATCGCCATCGCGGCGGCATTGGTGCGCGGCATTGCGCGGCACACGGCCACGACCATTGGCAATTTCTGGGTGGATGTGACGCGCATCATGTATTACCTGCTGCTGCCCATTTGCCTCGTCTTGGCACTGTTCTTCGTGTCGCAGGGCATGATCCAGAATTTCAAGCCTTACACGACGGCCAAGCTTCTGGAGCCGCAAACCGTTTCCGTCCAGAAAACCGATGCGAACGGCAAGCCGGTTGTGGATGCCAAGGGCAATCCAGTGATGGAAAGCCAGACGCTCGACACGCAGACCATCGTGCAGGGGCCGATGGCGTCGCAAGTCGCCATCAAGATGCTTGGCACCAACGGCGGCGGCTACACCAACGCCAACGCCGCGCATCCCTTTGAAAATCCGACGCCGCTCTCGAACTTTTTCCAGATGCTCGCGCTGTTGTGCATCGGCAGCGCAATGACCTATCACCTTGGCTGCGAGACCAAAAATCAAAAGCATGGCTGGGCGGTCTGGTCGGCGATGTTTGCGATGTTCCTTGCCGGCGTTCTCGTTTGCTGGTGGGCGGAGTCGCGCGGCAATCCGATTCATCAAAATCTCGGCGTGGCCGTCGCCGATGGCAACATGGAAGGCAAGGAAGTTCGCTTTGGCATTTTCGATTCCGCGCTGTTCGCCACGGTGACGACCGATGCCTCGTGCGGCGCGGTCAATTCGATGCACGACTCATTCACTCCGCTCGGTGGACTCGTGCCGCTGTTCAACATCCAGACCGGCGAGGTCATTTTCGGCGGTGTCGGCGCGGGGCTTTACGGAATGTTGATCTTCGTCATCCTCGCCGTGTTCATCGCCGGACTTATGGTCGGGCGCACGCCGGAATATCTCGGCAAAAAAATCGAGGCCTACGACGTGAAGATGGTGCTGCTCGCGCTCATCATCCTTGATTTTTGCATCCTCGGCTTCACGGCCTGGGGCGCGGTGAGCAACTGGGGCACGTCCAGTCTGGCAAATCAAGGTCCGCATGGCTTGAGCGAAATGCTTTACGCCTACACTTCCGGCGCCGGCAACAACGGCAGCGCGTTCGCCGGTCTCAACGCCAACACACCGTGGTGGGACACGACACTCGGCATTGACATGCTGCTCGGCCGCTTCGGCATGATCGTGCCGCTGCTCGCGCTCGCCGGTTCGCTCGCGCGCAAGAAAATCGTCCCGGCCAGCGCCGGCACGTTTCCAGTCACCGGCCTCACGTTTGTCGTGCTGCTCGTCGGTTCCGTCCTGCTCATCGGAGCGTTGTCATTCCTGCCCGCGCTCACCCTCGGCCCGGTCGTCGAGCATTTTCTGATGTTGAAAGGTGGTTTGTTTTAATCCGCAACGATTTTCATTATGAAACCCAAATCCATTTCCGTGCTGAATGCCGCCATACTTGCGCCCGCCATTGGCGATGCGTTCAAAAAGCTCAACCCGCGGCTGATGGTGAAAAATCCCGTCATGTTCGTGACACTCGTCGGGGCGATCATCAGCACCGTGGACGCCTTCCGCTCGCCCGGTGAGACGCTGTTCGTCGCGCAAATCGCCGTGTGGCTTTGGTTCACCGTGCTGTTCGCGAACTTTGCCGAGGCCGTCGCCGAGGGCCGCGGCAAGGCGCAGGCGAAAGCATTGCGCCAGACCCGCACGCGAACCAGCGCCAATAAAATATCCGGCGACAGAATTGAAGTCGTGGACGCGGATTCACTCCGCAAAGGCGATGTCGTGGTCGTGCGCGCCATGGAAATCATTCCTGCCGACGGCGAAGTCATCCTCGGGGCGGCAACCGTGGACGAATCCGCCATCACCGGCGAGTCCGCACCCGTCATCCGCGAAGCGGGTGGCGACCGGAGCGCCGTTACTGGCGGCACGCGCGTGCTCTCGGACGAAATCAAAATCCGCATCACCGCCAACCCCGGCGAGGGTTTTCTGGACCGGATGATTTCACTCGTCGAAGGCGCCCGCCGTCAGAAAACGCCGAATGAAATCGCACTCACCATCCTGCTCGCCGCGCTCACGATCGTGTTTTTGGTTGCCGTAGTGACGTTGCAACCGTTCGGCATTTATTCCGGCATGACCTTTTCCAACGCCGCGCTCATCTCGCTGCTGGTCTGCCTGATTCCCACCACCATCGGCGGCCTGTTGAGCGCCATCGGCATCGCGGGCATGGACCGCCTGCTCCAGCGCAACGTCCTCGCGATGAGCGGTCGCGCGGTCGAGGCGGCAGGTGACGTGGACGTGCTGCTGCTCGATAAGACCGGCACCATCACGCTTGGCAACCGCCAAGCCGTCGCCTTTTTGCCAGCAGCAGGCGTGACGGAACAGGAACTCGCCGACGCCGCGCAACTCGCGTCGCTCGCCGACGAAACGCCCGAAGGCCGCAGCATTGTCGTGCTCGCCAAACAATTCGGGATTCGCGCGCGAGCGATTCACGAATTGCCAGGTGCGCAATTCGTTCCGTTCACAGCGCAGACGCGCATGAGCGGCGTGGATATTGAAGGCAAACAAATCCGCAAAGGCGCGGCGGAGTCGGTGAAACAATTTCTCAATGGCGCGTTGCCATCGGAAGTGGAGCGCGCGGTTGAAAACATATCACGTTCCGGCGGCACGCCGCTGGTCGTTGCCACTAGGGAGCGCGCGCTGGGCGTCGTTCAACTAAAAGATATCGTCAAAGGCGGGCTGGCCGACCGTTTCAAGCGCTTTCGCGCGATGGGCATCCGCACCGTGATGATCACCGGCGACAACAAGCTGACTGCTGCCGCCATTGCGCAGGAGGCGGGAGTGGATGATTTTCTATCCGAGGCAAAACCGGAAGACAAACTCGCGCTCATCCGCCGCGAACAGGAAGGCGGCCGTCTCGTGGCGATGATTGGCGACGGCACGAACGACGCGCCCGCGCTCGCACAAGCCGACGTTGGCGTGGCGATGAATACCGGCACGCAGGCCGCCAAGGAAGCCGGCAACATGGTGGACCTGGACTCGAACCCGACGAAGCTGCTGGAGATCATTGAAATCGGGAAACAACTGCTCATTACCCGCGGCGCGCTCACGACGTTCAGCATCGCCAACGACGTGGCGAAATACTTCGCCATCATTCCCGCGATGCTCATGGCGACATTCCCCGTCATTGCGCCGCTGAATGTCATGAAATTACACAGCCCGGACAGCGCCATTTTGAGTGCCGTGATTTTTAACGCGCTCATCATCATCGCGCTCATTCCGCTGGCGCTGCGCGGCGTGAAATTCCGTCCGCTTGGCGCGGCGCAAATCCTGCGCATCAACCTGCTCATTTACGGCGTCTGGGGCGTCATCCTGCCGTTCATCGGCATCAAGCTTATTGACCTGATTGTCGCCGGCTTGCATCTCGCATAACTCAACCCGCGAAAAATTATGAAAAATATCCTCACTGAATTTGGCCGCTCGATTGTGGCGACGATTTTCTTCGCCGTCATCCTGTGCGGTTTGTATCCGCTCGTCGTCTATGGCGCGGCGCAACTGCTGTTTCCGCATCAGGCCAACGGCAGCCTGCTCGTGGACAAATCCGGCGCGGTGCGCGGCTCGGCATTGCTGGCGCAAAATTTCACCGGCGCGCAGTATTTCCATCCGCGCCCGTCGGCGGCGGGCGCAAATGGCTACGACGCCACCAGTTCCAGCGGCAGCAACCTCGGCCCGACTTCGACAAATCTGTTCGCGGAGGTCGCCCAACGTATCTCTGATTATCGTTCGGAAAACAATCTGGCAACCAACGCGCCGGTTCCCGCCGATGCCGTGACCGCGTCCGCCAGTGGTCTCGACCCGCACATCAGCGTGGCGAACGCGGAATTGCAGCTTCCTCGTGTTGCCAAGGCGCGCGGTGTTTCAGAGGAGCAGTTGCGCGAACTGGTGAAACAAAACACGCGTGGCCGCGACCTCGGCGTTTTCGGCGAGCCGCGCGTGAACGTGATGACGTTGAACTTCGCGCTCGACCAAATGGCGGCAAAATAGTTTCTTTCCGCCATGGAACCGCCCGCCTTTGAACGATTGAAGCCGGAGGATTTCCTGCGGCTCATCGAAAAAAGCCGGCAGGGCAAAGCTGAAGATTTATCTCGGCCACGCGGCGGGCGTCGGCAAGACCTTCGCGATGCTCGAAGAGGCGCATCGCCTCAAGTCCGCAGGCGTGGACGTGGTGCTCGGCTGGATTGAACCGCACGGGCGCAAGGAAACCACCGACCTCATCGGCGATTTGGAAATCATCCCGCGCAAAAAAGTCCCACACGCCGGCGGCACGGTGGAAATCCTCGACGTTCCGAAAATTCTCGAACGCAAGCCGACGGTTTGCATCGTGGACGAATTGCCGTTCACGAACGTCGCCGGCTCGCAAAATCCGAAGCGTTACCTCGACGTGCAGGAATTGCTGCTGGCGGGCATCAACGTCATCACGGCGATGAACATCCAGCATCTCGAAAGCCTGCACGACACCGTCTTGCGCGCCACCGGCGTGGACGTGCGCGAGCGCGTGCCCGACCCTTTCGTGCTGGAGGCGGATCAAATCGTGAACATTGATCTGACCGTCGGAAGAACTGCGCGAGCGGTTGCGAATGGGGAAAATTTACCCGGCGGATCGCGCCGCCGCCGCGCTGGAAAACTTTTTCACGGAAAACAACCTGAACGAATTGCGCGAGCTGGCCTTGCGCGAAACCGCCAGTGCGCTCGACCAGCGCCCGCGCGTCGGCGCAAAGTCGCCGCCGGAGGTCAGCGAAAAAATCGCCGTATTCATCAGCACCAATCCGGTGACGACGGCAAGGTTGTTGCGCGCGGCGTCGCGGCTGGCCGGACGATTGAACCGAGAGTGGATGGCCGTTTATGTGCGGCGCAAGAAGGAGGACCCGATGCGGATTCCCTCGGATTTGCAGCGGCAATTCATGCAGAACGTCCAGCTTGCCACCGAACTCGGCGGCAGCGTTACGGTGCTGGAAAGCGAAGACGTTTGCGAAGCACTGCTCAAGTATTGCCGTGACAATGATGTCAATCTGGTCGTGCTCGGCACGACGGAACGGCATTGGTGGCAGTTTAGCCGGCCCAATGTCATTGAATTCTTCATGCACCACGCGCCGGGCATAGACCTGCACATCGTGGACCCGGAAAACTGACGAAAGTTTCCGAAGGCGCAGTTTTCGCCTCCGAACGCACGAGTGACAGCGGCTCAAGCGCCAATCCGGACAACAGCGGCTACCAGCGCATCATGCTCTCGCCGGGAATTGAATTCCATATTCATCCTGTGAAGATTTATGCGGACGTGGAAATTCCCGTTTATCAACACGTCACCGGCAACCAACCGGCCGCGCCGGTGCTGTTCAAGGTGAGCGCGAGCTGGATGTTTTGATTGAACCCAAACTCATGCCGATGTATCGCATCTGCGCTGCACCAACAGGCGGTTCTAAAAACAAATCCAGTCAGCGGTGGGTGTTTCGCAAAGCGGTCTTGAAGGCAGCCAGGGTATCCGGGCTGACGTGATGCTCAATGCCCTCGGCGTCCATTTCCGCAACGTGTTCAGGGATGCCCAGCGAGCGGAGAAACGCTGCCACTGTCTCATGCCGGCTTTTGCACATGGCCGCCAATGCGCGCCCTTTCTCCGTGAGAAAAATGGCGCGATAGGGCTGCGCGGTGACGAATCCCGCCTTTTGCAACCGGGCAATCGTGCGAATTACCGTGACATGAGTCACTCCCAACCGCCGGGCGAGGTCCACCACACGGGCTTCGCCTGTTTCCGATACCAGGTCAGCAATGGCTTCCACGTAATCCTCCGCAACTTCGTTGGCGTGCTCGCGGCGGGTCTGCGATAGATTTTCGGCCTGGTGCTTGGAGCCAGCTTGGCCCGGCGTTTTCCGGGACAAATCTCGTTTGGTCGGGGTCATTGCTTTTCTCCGTCATCCAAGCAAAGCCGGGTTTGATAGTCGAGGAAAATATTGTAGTCTTGACCACAACAAAGAGGCCCCGCAAAAAACTTAAACAAGGTGTTGACAATCAGGCGCAAGTCAGTAGCTTTGACTACATTATTGAGGTTTGGCAACATAATAAAGCTATTGCAACATTCGGCATTTCTGCCGGCGGTTGGAGATGGGTCGTGATAATACTGGTGACAGGCGGCATCGCGGTCCGGGCGCAGGACGCGCCCTTGCCGGACAAGAGCGGCTACACGCTGTTCAATCCGACGCCGGACAAATACATGCGCGAAATCAGCCCCGACCGGCCGGATAAAACCGACAGCCCGTTCACCGTGGACGCAGGGCATTTTCAACTGGAAATGGATTTTGCCAATTTCACCTATGACGCACCCACGGCGGCGCATGGCAACCTGAAAACTGAGAATTGTCAGATTGCTCCAATGAATGTCAAAGTCGGCGTGTTCAACAACATGGACTTCCAACTTGTGCTCGCGCCTTACCAGTGGCAGCGCAACGAGGACAAAACCACCGGCGCGGTCGCAACGGACTCTGGGTTTGGCGACATTACGCCGCGCGTCAAAGTGAACTTGATTGGCAACGACGGCGGATTTTTTGCACTGGCGCTCATTCCTTATGTGAAATTTCCCACCGCACAGAACAACCTCGGCAACGGCGCGTATGAAGGCGGCGTGGGCATTCCTTGCGCTTTTGACGTGCCGAATTGGGATGTGGGTTTTCAAACCACCATCAGTTGCGACCATGACGGCGTCGGCAGCGGTTATCACGCCGAAATTGCCAATTCCGTCAGCATCGGCCACGCGGTCATTGGCAAGCTGGAATATCATGTGGAATTTTTCAGCAGCGTAAGCACGGAGCAAAATTCGGATTGGGTCGGCACGTTCGACACCTGGTTCACCTATCAGGTCAGCAAGAATCTGATTTTCGACAGCGGCGTTTACATCGGTGTGACGCCGGCTGCGGATGATTGGCATCCGTGGGTCGGAATGACCTGGCGCTATTGATTTACGTTTTTTATGAATCCGAATCCAAATGAACCCGTGAAACCGATCTCCGGGGAAACGAATCCGCCGGTGGCTCCCGCCATGGTTTCACATCCCGGCGCCATGTCGCTGGAAGGATTGCACAACAGCGTCCAGGTGCCCCATCACAAAGCCGGCTTCTGGAAGCAAATGACCGCCTACTTCGGCCCGGCGATTTTGGTCAGCGTGGCCTACATGGATCCGGGCAACTGGGGAACCGATCTTCAGGGCGGCGCCCAGTTCAAATACGGACTGCTGTGGGTGGTTGGCTTGGCCAGCCTGATGGCGATCTTTTTGCAGACCATCGCCGCGCGGCTCGGCATCGCGACGGGGCGCGACCTGGCCCAATGCTGCTATGATTGGTATCCCAAGTGGACCCGGGTGCCGAACTGGCTTATGGCGGAACTGGCGATTATCGCGTGCGATCTGGCCGAAGTCCTGGGCGGCGCGGTGGCGCTGCTCATGTTGTTCCATATCCCCATTTTCTGGGGCGTCATCATCACGGGCGTGGACGTGCTGTTGCTGCTGGCGATGCAGCGGTTCGGAATGCGGACCATCGAAGCCATCGTGCTGCTGCTGGTGGCGACCATCGGGGTTTGCTACTTCATCGAAATTTTCGTCCTGCCGCAGACGCAGCCCAGTTTCTGGA
The DNA here is from genome assembly GCA_963764035.1 of uncultured Verrucomicrobiae bacterium. Lineage (GTDB taxonomy): Bacteria > Verrucomicrobiota > Verrucomicrobiia > Limisphaerales > UBA11358 > UBA11358. The sequence goes on along the minus strand of CAVXQV010000013.1, from coordinate 330,620 downwards.
AATGGGCCGGGCGATGATCGCGCCCACTTTGACTTCGGCCACGATGATTTATGTGGCCATCGGGATCATCGGCGCGACGGTCATGCCGCATGTGTTGTATCTGCACCCCGCGCTGGTGCAGAGCCGCAAATTTCAGAAGGACGACGAGTCCATCCGCAAGGCAATCCGCTTCAACACCATTGACGTCATCGCCAACCTGTCGGTGGCTTTCCTGATCAACGCCTCCATCCTGGTGCTGGCCGCGATTGTCTTTTACGGCAAGACCAGCGTCACCGCCGCCGGCGGACAGGTGGTCCAGTTCAATGATTCAACAGACTGGATTCAAGCGGCCTACCTGACTTTGGCACCATTGCTGGGAAAGGCTGCCGCCGGCACGCTGTTTGCGGTGGCTCTTCTGGCCAGCGGGCAAAGCGCCACGATTGTCGGCACGCTCGCCGGCCAGGTGGTGATGGAGGGTTTCATGCACTGGCGAATCAAGCCGTGGTTGCGGCGGCTGATTACCCGCTCGCTGGCCATCATCCCCACGGCCATCTATATTGGCATCCGTGGGGCCAATAACATCACCGACCTGATCGTGTTGAGCCAGGTGGTGCTGGCGTTGCAGCTTCCGTTTGCGATGTTCCCCCTGCTGCACTTCGCCAGTTCCCGCAGGCGGATGGGAAAATGGCAGTTGGGCTGGTTTCTGCTCATCGCCGGTTGGGGTTCGGCGTTGTTGATCACGACCTTCGATTTTTACGGTCTGCCGGACGCCGTGAAACAGGCTTGGCAGGTGATTAAAGGAGGGTAAACTCCAAAAGCTGACCCATGTATAAAACCATTCTTCTGACGCTGGACGGCACACCGACCGACCGCGCAATTATTGAGCACATCAAACCGCTCGCGAAACTCACGCAAGGCCGCGTCGTGCTGCTTCACGTGGCGGATGGTTGGGCCGCGCGAACTTTTGGCCCGGACGCGATCAGCCCCGAGATTACCGAAGACACCGTGTATTTGAACCGGGTCCGGTCGGAGTTTCAATCCGCCGGCATTCCCGCCGAGGCGGAACTGGCTTACGGCGAACCGGGTAACGAGATCATCAAATGGGTTGAAAAAAAAGGCTGCGACCTGGTGGCCATGAGCACACACGGCCACGGTTTTCTTGCCGATCTATTTCTGGGCAGCGCGTCTCGACACGTCCGGCACAACATCAGCGTGCCCGTGCTCCTGTTGCGGGCCAAGTGAAATGCGCCTGGCTTTGCGGCCATGCAGCCCGCTGGAATAGGCATAAGCTTGTGAAAATGAAGGCGGGATGAACGCAGAATTGACCCCGCCAGCTTTCCGGCGCACACTCGCCGCATGGCAAAGAAAGCGGCGGCCAAACCCTCACCCGTCCTGCGGACACCCTCTCCCGTCGGACGGGAGAGGGACGGGGTGAGGGCGGAAGTCCCTCGCCCATCGGATGGGAGAGGGGTCAAGGGTGAGGGTCGTCCATCTTCACTCCTCGACACCCGCGTGGTTTATTGCGGCGACAATCTGGAACAGCTCGCCAAGCTGCCCGTGCCGGACTGGCCACCATTGGGGCGAGACCAAGGAGAAGCGCGCCTTTGAAGACCGCCACGAGAACACCAAGGCTTACATTGACTAGGCATTGATATTTCGCCCATGCCTGCCGCGTCATGGCCAAACGCCTGCGCGACGTTTGCGCCCTGACGGAAAGCGAACTGCTCTGGCGCGCCGGACGCGGCTTTGTCGTCCGCAAGCGGCCAATCCCAAAGGGATTGAATCATTCAGCCCGGCGTTGACGGTCCGAGCCGACAGGCGAGGATCGGCAACGCCGGGTAATGGGCGGATGAAATCATCAACTCTGAAAGAGTTGAATCAAAATACAAACGCAAATACCATCGCGCCATGCCGCAATCGCTCGCCAAAATTCTGGTTCACGCGGTCTTTTCCACCAAAGATCGCCGGCCGTTCCTGCGCGACAAACCGTTGCGCGAGGAACTGCACCGTTACCTTGGCGGCATCCTGGCCGGACACGATTGCCAGTCCCTGATCGTCGGCGGCGTGGAAGACCTTGTTCACATTTTTGCAATGCTGGCCCGCACCGTCACGGCGGGGGACATGGTCAAGGAAGCCAAACGCGGCTCGTCGCTCTGGCTGAAAACGAAAAACCCCGACCTGCACGATTTTGCGCGGCAGAATGGCTGCGGCATTTTCTCCATCGGTTTTTCGCAGGTCGAAACGGCGAGAAATTACATCGCCGGACAGGAGGAACATCATCGCAAGGCTTCGTTTCAGGACGAATTCCGTGAATTTTTGAAACGCTACGAAATTGAATTTGACGAACGATATGTGTGGGATTGATGCAACTCTTTCAGAGTTGGGGTCTGTCCCGCGTCAACCCGGCGTAGCCGCTGGCGCGTCAACGCCGGGCTGGATGATTTTCATCCCGTGGGGATGAAGCCGCGGGAACAATGAAATCAAAATGGCTCTCATCCAAAGCCACGAATGCAGCGGACAGGTCAGCGACCCTGCGCGGACGTGTCCGCATTGCACGCGCCGGTCACAACCATGAAGATTCCACCCGAGCTGCTGAATGCGCGGGAGAGATTGGTGGTGCGCCTGCGCGATGAGGAAAAACTGCCTTTGCGGGAAATCGGCGCGCGACTGGGGGTGACACCTGAAAGGGTGAGGCAAATTCATCGCGCAGCCGGAATAAAATTGAAGGATTTCGCGGAGAACGGGGAGGGCGCCTTGTCGCTGCTGCCCATGCGCGCCCGCCAGTTGATAGTAAAGTTGAAGATAGGCAGTCCGGCAAGTGCGCGGGCGGCCATCGAATCGGGACAGTTGTCGTGGAACAGGGGATTCCAGCGTGTTTCATGGGAGGGGGACATATTGCGCAATGTGGCCAGGGCAACATGGGCGGCCCTGTATGAATGGGCTGGCCGGCTAACGCTGCCGCCAAATCCGCCGTCGCCTTGAAAATCCGCGCGTGGGATGGGCATTGATATTTCGCCCCTGCCTGTGCGTCATGGCCAAACGCCTGCGCGACGTTTGCGGTCTGCCGGAAAGCGAATGCTCTGGCGCGCCGGACGATCAATCGAATCCGTGTGCATCCCTGTCCATCCGCGCCCCGCGGTGGCTGCATTGCTGCCCCAAAACAAGACAGATGTGTCCACATTTCTTCAGCCAGCAGGACAGTGGCCGGTATTGGCCGGAGATTTGCCAAGTTTTGCCGGTCATTTTTCAGGTTTTTTCCGTTGATCCGAAGGTTCTGGAACTGGTTTCCTTGGTCTTGTAATTGTTTTCAAATACCTTTGAAGCAATTATTTACACCTTGGAAATCATTTCATAAACCTGCGAAATTTCCGCGAAGGTTTTGGAAATGACGGATCAAGCCTTTAGAGTGATTTCCAAGGTCTTGAAAACCATTTCTCAAACTTGGGAAATGGCTCCAAAGGTTTTTGAAACGACGGATTAAACCTGGGAAATGTTTTTTTAGGTTTGGGAAATCAGCCGGTCAGGGATCGCCAAAATTTTAAGACCATGCCTGACAGGCCATTAGACAAATGCCGGCTAAAACTTAAAAAGCATAAAATGAATTGCATGGTTCAGAACTGCGGTTCAAATTGAACGGCATAAAATCTGCTTTAATAAATTATGAAAGCCAGATAAAACAACAAAAACAAAACTGATGAACCAGAAACAACAAAATCTGAAACTACAAATCACGGAAAAATAAACATATGATTGTCAAACCTCTCATTTCATGGCTCACGACCGACAGTGACGCGCTCCTGGCCAATGATACGGGCGTGGTGCTCAAGGCGATGGCCGATAACGTCAGCATCTATGAAAAGCCCGCGCCGGAGCTGCCGGTCATTCAGACGGCGCTGGACAACTTCTCCGCCGGGGTGGTGGCCTCCCGGGACGGCGGGCCATCCGCCAGGGTGATAAAGAACAACTTGCGCCTGGTGCTCGTCAACCTGATGCGCCAACTGGCGAGCTACGTGAGCGTGGCCTGCAAGGGGGACATGGCGAACCTGATTTTGAGCGGGTTTCCGCCCCACAAACCGGTGTCCCAACCCATCGGCCCGCTGGCGACGCCGAAAGGCCTGACCGTCAAACATGGAGCGCACCGGAGCGAGATAGACGCCAAGGTGAACCCGGTCTTTGGCGCGGCCATTTACAACTGGCGTTGCACGCCGGCCACACCCGGCGCCGCGCCGATTGTCGAGCAGGACACGGCGTCGCGCCACACGTTCGCCAGCCTGACGGCGGGCGTGAATTACACAATTGAGGTGAGCGCCTCGGGCACGGCTGGACAGAGCGATTGGAGCAGTCCCGCCAGCCTGGTTGCCGATTAAACCCGAATTTCGGATTCTTCAAGCCACAGGGCGCGCCGGCCAAAACCGGCGCGCCCTTTTTTCGCCGGGTTAAATTCGGGCGCATATCAGAATTTGAAACGGAAAGGGGTCAGTCCTGATAACTGACACAATTGTTCGCCATGCGTCGAGTGTGCGCCGGAAAGCCGGCAGCGTTAACTTTTTCAAAAGCTGAAATGCTGAAACGCTGAAAGCTGAAAACCTGAAAACCTGAAAATGGAAATCTGTGTCCATCCGTGGCTAAAACTTTTTGCCCCGCCGGTTCATTAAACATCCAGTTTCCGGGTGCCCAGCCATTTCACTTTTTCCGGGTCGCGATGGTCAAAGAAGCTGCTGGCGCGGGTGTCCAGGGTCGTGATGGCCGCCAGGTCTTCCGCGCTCAATTCAAAATCCAGACCGCTGAAATTTTCCAGCATCCGCTCTCTGCGGACGGATTTTGAAAGGACATGGACCTCGTAGCGCAGGCGTCCCGCCAGCGGGTTGGCCGGGCGTCCCGCCCGGTGTCGTTGCCCGGATGTGAACTGGCAGCGAGACGCCGCCGCGACCCGCAGGCGCGGACGCCAGCGCTACGTTCCAGTTCGCGTCCGGCTTCCCTTTTGCGGACGCCGCCCCGTTGTTGGCCGGTATTCGTTAATTTCATGTTGTTGCCGGATTGGGCGGGTTTGGGCCTTGAATGCAGGCGGCGCAATCCTTGTCCACTGCCGGCACATTCGTCCAGTCGGCGGCCTGATAATCCAGCATGGCGGCGTAGCAGATGGCGTGGTGGTTGCCGCCCAAGGTGTGCTGGATGACCGCCTGCGCATCGGTTGGCTGAAAGATTGTTGCCCTGGGCAGGGCCGAGTAATCAAAGAAAAGCGGGACTTTGGGCACGATGTCGAGGGCGTAATTATAGACTTTGTAGCTGGCCACCTTCGCGTCAACGTATCCGGCAAAAGTGGCGTCGCCCGCGCGGGGTGAGGCGAAGATGCAGGCCGACAAGGGATTTGGCAGTTTGCCGGAAATGGACAAATCGAGCGCGAGATAGGTTGCCAGCGCGCTGCCCAGGCTGTGACCCAGCACGGTCAGTTGATTGGCGCCCACCGCTGCGGCGATGCCGTCAACGACGGGCATCAAGACCGTGCCGCCCACGGGTGTGTATTTCATGCTGGCATAGATGGAGAAGAACCCGTTTTCAACTTTTCCCGTCATGGGCGCGGGCGCGGGTTGCGGAACAAATTCGATGTCCTCGATCCATTCGCTGGGGTTGGCCGTCCCGCGAATCACGGCGGCATATTTCGTTTTGTCGGCATTGGAGCAGGCCAGGAAGCCGTAGTAAAACCGGGTTCCGAGGCCAATGGCTTGCGCATCCGCCAGCGCATCCACGGCGGTGATAAAACCAACGACGGTCCAGTTGGCCGAGACGCGCGGGTCTATGGGCGGGGTGAGATTGGCTTTATTGTGGTCGGCCAGGTCGTCATACATATCCTCCGCATACATGACGAGCAACGCTTGCTGGGCGGCTTGAGGGTCGTTTAATCGTGCCATAACAAATTTAGTCGCGGTTTTATTCGCTGCTTGGCTGAATACGCCCATTTCCGAACCGAGTCGAGAATTTTATTGGGATTTTCAATTCAATGCGCCCCAGCGCCGTCGTCGCGGCATAGTCCTGCGTGAACTTTGTAGCGCAGCCGTCGCGGCTGCGGGTTGGAGCACCGTCCCGGTGCGTGTTCCAACTGGCGGCGGGAGGCCGCCCGCACCCGCCGCCGGGGACGGCCGCGCTACTCCGGCACGAAGCTTGAAAATTGTTTCCGCTGATCCCGTATTCCGCCGCAATCAAATCGGGTGCAGGCACTGCCTGCCCGGCGCCGGTCCGGAGCTGGGCTTCAAAGTCGAGCGTGGAGCCGTTGGATTGCTTCTGAATGTTACCCTTAGCCATGATGGAAAGTGATTGTGCGCCCGAAACCCGGCAGCGTCAACTTTTTCAAAAGCTGAAATGCTGAAATTGTGAAAGCTGAAATTTAGACCCCCCAGCTGCCATCTCCCATCTGCAAACTCCCAAAACCGTTCATTTTCTTCGCGGTTAAAATTCTTTGCGCCCTTTGCGTTCTTTTGTGGCAGCGCAATTTCGTGGGTTTCGCGGTTAAAAAAGTCCCTTTTCCGCTTTCCGTTTTCCGAAATTCAGCCCCGCCCGTTGTATTCAGAGACGCGAGGACCATCCCGCTCGCCAGCCCGCTCACTTCCCAACGACGATGAGATCGAGAAGCCCGGGGCCACCAAATCGGCCACGTCCGCCGCGCCGGCCAGCCGGCTGATCGGCACCTGCTGCCGCCGCTGGAGCCGCCTCGGCCGTTGCCGGCGCGGGCGCCGCCTCGATGGCGGACACGAGGATATGACCGGTCTTGGTGTCGAGGGTGCTGCACTTGCCGCCCGGTTTGGTTTGCACCGTCTGCTCGACTTCAAAGGTGGTCGGACTGGTTTCCTTGATGATGGACAACGTGCCGTTGCCGTGCGAGCTGAAGGCTTCCATCGTGTCAGGATTGAATCCGCCGCTGTCGCTGCCGCCGGCCAGGGGAAGCGTGGTGATGATCTTTCCGTCGTCGGCGCTCATGATGACACACGTGGGTGGCTGCCGGCACATGGCAAAAAGGATGCGGTTCTTGGTATCAATCCCCAAGCCCGCCGGGCCGCTGGCCTTGCCTTGCAGCGGGTAGGTGCCCGTCAGCTTAAGCGTTTTGGTGTCCACCACGCCGATGGCGGCCTTGTCTTCGAGGCAGACATAAACGTGGCCGTTCAAATCGCTGACGGCCTGTTCCGCCGCGCCGCCGATGTCAATGGAACCCGCCACCGTGCCGTCCTTGGGGTCAATCACCGAAATTTGCGGAGTTCCATGACCGAGGATATAAACTTTCTCGGTGGCCGGTTCAAACAGGATGCCGTCCGGGCCGGTGGGCACGTCAATTTTCTTGATGGGCTGCATGGTCTGGGCATCGAACATGGAGACGGGCCGGCTGCTGCTGAATCCGTGCTGGGTCTTGGGGTCCACCACCGCGCCGTGGCCGCCCGTGCCGGGGATGGCGCCGAGGCATTCGTAGGTGTCCAGATTGAAGACCATGATCTGGTTGCCGCGCGGGATATAAACCCGGCGGTCGGCGCTGTCCGCAATCACATAATCAATCCCGCCCGTCCCGTTGGTCTGGGTGATGTGGAGAATTTTATACTCGTCCGCCGCCGAAGCGGTTTGCGACGAAATACAGGTGATGGCCAGCACGGCTCCCAATGCGCCGAGGCAGGATGTCAAGTAGCTGTGGAGTTTCATGGGCACATCATTCCGGCCAGCTCTCGAAATATGCAAGACAAAACAGATGACAGTTTAGTAATCCAGCCTGGCGGGTTTTCTCTGAATTGCATCCAGCCCGGGTCAAATTTCTCTGTCCCTTTTGTATTACTATCCATGAAAGTTTGATTTCCTGCGCAAATTTTTCGTCCTCGTCGCCGTCCTCGTTCTCGTAATCGAAAATAGAGGTGTCAGTTCTGGCAGCCCCAGTCAGACAACAAATTCGACACCTGTATTCTTCGCCTAATATATATGCTGGCTGCGTTTGGGCAGACGGGAGCAACTGGTCGCCTCTGGGTTCAGGGTTGAATAATACCGTGAACGCGCTGGCGTGTCGGGCAGCAGACTGTTCGCGGGCGGCGCTTTCACCACGGCGGGCACCAATGTATCCGCCTACGCCGCCTGGGCCATTCTTGGACCGCCGGTCATCATTGCCACCAATGCCGATTTTGGTTTCAGCAACGGCAACGGCCAGTTCAGTTTCGACATTTCCTGCGGCGCCGTGAGCCGCCATTAATTTCCAATCGCAATGGCTGGTCCACGCACCGCGACACCGCTCCAATTGCCGAAAGGAGGCAGCTCACGGTCCGAGCACGGCGCGATAAAATCTGCCGGGATAACCGGAAGAATTTACATCGCTGAAATCGTAGAACATCGCGCTGTTGGTTTGGAGTGGCAGCCAGGTGCTGAAGTTGGTTGACCCTTGGATGACGTAACTCTGGCCGTAGGTGCCGTTGACGCGGAATCGGAACAGGCGGTTGGTCAGCCAGGCAGCGCGGGTCAGTTGGATGTTTGCCGCCGGATAATAATTCGACTGGCTGTTCCAGTGGGCGATAAACTGCGACGGCTTGTCGCCGGCAAAACTGAAATTGCCGCTGGCATAAATGTCATTGCCGACAACCGCCAGGGCATTTCCGCTGCGGGCCGGGTCCAATCCGCTCCCCATCGCCGACCAACTGGAGCCGTTCCATCTGGCGATGTTTGACACGTTGATGCCCCCGGCGTTGGTGAACAGGCCGGTGACGTAAACATTGGTGCCGGCGACGGCAATGGAAAGAACCTTGGCCGCACTGTTGCCGGTGATGCCGCTGCCGAGGGCCGACCAACTGGAGCCATTCCACTGCGCGATGCGGTTGACGATGAGACCGCCGGCGTTGGTAAAAGAGCCGCCCGCGTAAAGCATTCCATTGCCATTGGCGAGCGCATAGACGCTGCCGCCCGTCAAACCCGCGCCCACCGGATGCCACGTGAAATCGCCATTGTTAAAACAGGCAATGTTCGTGGCGGCAACTCCGCCGGCGGTGTAAAAAGTCCCGCCCGCGTAGATAAAAGCATTGCCGTCGTAGGCCAGGGCGCTGACTGTGGCGTTGGTGCCCTCGACGTTGCCAAGGTTGTTCCAGCTTCCATAAACCCACACCGCCAGACCCTTGGAATAAACGCCCCCGGCATTGGTGAAGGAACCACCCACATAGACATAGTTGGCATTGTCCACCGCCAGCGCGTTGACGATCCAATCCACGCCGGAATCCATCGCCGCCCAACTGCTGCCATCCCAGCAGGCGACGCCCGAGGCGTAATTGCCGCCCGCATTGGTGAAGATGCCGCCCGCGTAAAGATAGGCGCCATCCGTTGCCAATGCCAGCACGCGCTGGCCGTTGTTTCCGGTGAAATTCCCGCTGACGCCGCCGCCCACCGCGTTCCAGATCGTGCCATCCCAGCGTCCGATGCCGTTGATCACCGCATCGCCCGCCTCCGTGGAAAGCCCGCCCGCATAAAGGCCGGCGGGAATCAGGCTGGGACCATTGACGGAAAGCAGGCTTAGCATGTAATTGACACCGTAGGCAACGCCCTGGCTCGTCATGCCGCCGATGCTCCACCAATTGGTTCCGTCCCAGCGCGCGATGTTGTCCGCGCCGGTGTTCCCGGCACGCTCAAAGCCCCCGGAGATGTAAAGTTGACTGGATTGACAGAGCATTCGGTTGACCTGTCCGGGCCCGCCTTGAAAATTGAAGACGCCGCCAAAGTTCGTCCAAGTGGTGCCGTTGAAACTGACGATGCCCGTTGCCGCGATGCCGCCGATTTGCGTGAACAACCCGCCAACAAAGAGATTCGCGCCGTCAGTTGCCATGTCCGACACCTGTTTGTTGGCGCCGCCGCCGGGGGCCGCGGACCACGTGCTGCCGTCCCAGCGGGCGAAGTTGGTGAAATGCAGCGTGCTGTTGGTGAAACTGCCGCCCGCGTAAAGATACCCGCCGTAAAACTGCAACGCATCCACCGTGCCGTTGAATGGATTTCCCATCGCGTGCCAGACGCTGCCATCCCAATAGCCGACGTTCGTCATGCTCAAGGCTCCGGCATAACTAAAATAGCCGCCGACATAAACATTGTTTCCTTGAAGAGCCACGCAATCCAAGCCCGGAGTATTCGGGAAGACGTTTGGGCCGCTGACGCCGGGTCCCAGCGCAAACCAATTCGTCCCGTCCCAACGGGCAATGTTCGTGGCGGCCACCCCTCCGGCCGAATTGAACGAGCCGGCGAAATAGAGGTTTGCCCCGTTGCGTTTGACGGCAAAGGTGACGCCTTGAATTCCGATGCCCGACCAATTCGTTCCGTCCCAGCGCGCCGTGTCTATCGCGCTTGGATCGTCGGCATTGGTGAAGATCCCCCCGACATAAAGATTATTGTTGTCCGAAACGCAACAGATGGCGACTGGCCCGCCCAGCAAACCGCTGTTCAACTGGAACCAGTTCGTCCCGTCGAATCCGGCCACGGCATTCGCCTTGGTATTGCCCGCTGCTGTGAAATTGCCCGCTGTGTAGAGGTTCTTGCCGATGACGGCGATGCCGTAGGCCGAACCGTTCACGCCCGGCGGCCCGAATTGGTTGTCCCAGTGCTGGTCGTCCGGCACCGCGGCGGACAGCATCAATGACGAAGACAAAAGAATGGCAAAAGCCGGAAAGATGGATGGACGGGTTCTTTTCATCGGACGCGCCTTGGTTGAATTCGGCGGCATTTTGACGGCGGAACCCGGCAAGGCAAGCTGAAAAATAATAAAATTGCCGCCGGATTGTGGGATCATGCACTTGACCGATATTTCCCTGTCCCCGCCCAAGCGGGGAGAGGGTCAGGGTGAGGGGATTTTATTTTTTATTTGAAATCAGCGGCACCTAGCCCGCCCATCTCGCGCGCTCCCACCGTGCATTCGCCGTCACGACAGCTTGCCGCCGAGGTGGAAAAAGTCGCCTGTGATTTTCCGTTCGCCTTCCGGCCGTTCGCGGTTAAATTCTTTCGTCACAACGGATGAAAAAATACTGGCACGTCATCGGCATCGGCATCCAGAACAACCTGACCTACCGCTTCAATTACCTGACGCGGACGCTGTTCAGTTTCATCCCGCTGTTCGCCATGCTGTCGCTCTGGCGCACCATTTACGCGGCCAAAGGGCAGGGGAGCGCCCTCGGCGGCTACACCCAGGCGGAAATGATTTTTTATTACATGCTCGTCGCGGTGGTGGACGTGCTGACGGCGGTGAACGAGGACGACTGGCAGATCGCCGCCGACATCCGCGAGGGCAACATCAGCCAGTTCCTGCTCAAGCCGATTGATTATCTCTGGTATCGGCTCTGCCTGTTCTTTTCCGGGCGCGTCACGTTCATCGCCATGGCGTGCGTGCCGCTGGGCATTTTCATTTTCTGCTTCCGCCAATACTTCGTCGGGCCGGCCAGCGGCGTGGCGATGCTCGCGTGTCTGGCGGCGCTGCTGCTGACGGCGCTGCTGCAATTCTTCATCTCCTACACGATGGCGATGCTGGCGTTCTGGCTGCTGGAAATCTCCACGTTCATCTTCATCCTGTTCGCGTTTGAATACATCGCCAGCGGGCATCTGTTCCCGCTCGATTTGCTGCCGCTCCCGGTCCAGCACCTGCTTTATCTCACGCCGTTTCCGTCCATGCTCTACACGCCCATCGGCATTTACATGGGCAAGATTGCCGGAACCGGCATCGGCATGAGCCTGGTCACGCAGTTGCTCTGGCTGCTGCTGGCCTACTGCCTGGCGCGGTTCGTCTGGGCGCGTGGCATCAAGCATTACGGCGCATTTGGCGGATGAAGCCGGGGGCCAGACACCAGCGATCAAGCCGGTGCGGAAGGTGATTTTCCCGGGAGTATGCACTTGACGGAAGTTTCCCTCGCCCCGCCCAAGCGGGGAGAGGGTCAGGGTGAGGGGATATTTTTTTCAATTGAAATCAGCGCCACCTCCCCATGAACCTCAAGATCGCCAACTTGTTTATCAGCGACTTGCGCATTTTGAGGTTGCAGGGGTTCAAAGCGCGAAATGGGGTTCGGAGAATTCTCACCCCGGCCTCTCCTCCAACTCCGTTGGCGGAGAGGGGGAATATACAGAGACCGTTTGGCATTTTACGTCAACGGCATAATTCCTGATTTCCCTTGAAATGATTCAAAGGATTTCGCGCCTCTGATTGTCAGACTGGATATGAAAGCCTTCTTGAAGTGGACGCTCATCGGATTGGGCGGGCTGTTCCTGCTGGTGGTGCTGTTCTACGCCGAGGAGGATCTGCGCGGCTGGCACGCCTGGAACAAATTCAAACACCAATGGGAGGCCAAGGGAGTTAAGTTCGACTTTGCCAGCGCCGTGCCGCCGGCCGTTCCAGACGACCAGAATTTCGCCCTGTCGCCGGTCTGGGTCGCGGAAATTAAATTGCTCTGGCAAGGCAACCCCGAGAGGGCCAAGTCGTGGTATGGCAATCGCCTGGATGACGACGCAGTTTCCAAGCTGACTCCCAGGCTTCCGGTCAGCACGTCAGGATTGACCGGCAACAATTCGAACTCGCGCCAGTTACCCCAGATGCCAGCCATGTCGGGCAATTGGGCGACCGCCAGCACCGTGGACCTGGCCCCGTGGCAGTCGTATTACCGCGACATGCAACGGGCCAACCCGGCAGCGGACATCCCCGTCGCGCCGCAGCCGCAATCGCCCGCCGCCGATGTCCTGCTGGCCTTGAGCAAGTTCGATCCGGTCATTGAAAGATTGCAGCAGGACAGCGCCCTGACCGATTCGCGATTTCCAGTCATCTACACCACCGATGACCCGGCGGCCATTTTGCTGCCGCATCTGGCCGTCATCAAACGCTACGCGCTGGTGCTGCAACTGCGCGCCCTGGCCGAATTGCAAAACCACCAGCCCGACAAGGCGCTGGCCGATGTGAAACTCATGCTGCGCCTGACCGATTCCATCCGCACCGAACCGTTCCTCATTACGCATCTGGTGCGGATTGCCATGGTGAGCATCGCGCTCCAGCCGGTTTGGGAGGGCTTGACGGCGCATCAATGGTCGGACGCGCAACTGGCTGAACTGGACGCCGAACTGGCGAAGCTGGATTTCCTGGCAGATTATAAATTGACCATGCACGGAGAGCTGGTCTTTCAAGGCGGCGTCATTGATTACCTGCGGCGCCATCCGGAAGAAATCTCCAATTTGTCCAACGGCGGCAACAACGCCCGGCCGATGCCTCTCCTGGCGCGGATTGCCTGGCATCTGGTTCCCCGGGGCTGGTATTACCAGAACCAGTTGAGTTGCGCCCGCCCCATGGTGGAATTGTTCATTCCCCTGGCGGATGAGACCAACCGGACCATCTCGCCGACCGCCAGCCGTCACGCGGACACCACAGTGCAGGCACAAACGCGGCGTCTCAACCGCCACAACGCAATTGAGAGGCTGCTTCTGCCCGGACTGGGCGGCTCGGTAAGGAGATTTGCCTACGGCCAGGAAACAGCGGACCTGGCGCGCGTGGCCGTTGCGCTCGAACGTTACCGGCTCGCGATTGGGGAATATCCCGCGACGCTCGATGCACTGCAACCCCGATACATCGAAAAACTGCCGCCGGACATCATCAACGGCCAGCCCTTGCATTACAGCCTTTCTTCCGGCTGGAAATACACTCTCTATTCCGTCGGCTGGAACGAGAAGGATGACGGCGGACACGTGGTTTCCACAAAAGGCGGCTCGGTTGACAACTCGACCGGCGATTGGGTCTGGCAGAATTGACAGGACGTGTCTGGAAATGTGGGGCAGGCTTCCAGCCTGCTGGTTCGGGCGGCATCCTGCCGCCTGAACGACGGGGCAGGGATGCCCCGTCAACCGGCAGACAAGATGTCTACCCCACATTTTCAGACAGGTCCTGAAAGGGCTTGCGCCTTTGGCGGAAGTCGGGGCGAACCGGCTTGACTTCGTGTCCAACGAATCTAGTTTTTGATTGTGAGCGGCAAACCAAGTCGAACTCCACCGCACGATCCGGGCCGGGGCTTCACCTTGATCGAATTGCTGGTGGTCATTGCCATCATCGGGATTCTCGCCGCCTTGCTGCTGCCGGTGTTGAGCCGGGCCAAGCTCGCCTCCCAAAAGGCCAAATGCGCATCGAACCTGAAGCAGTTGACCGCCGCCTCGATCATGTTTCAGCAGGATAACGGTCCCATCACCTATAACGGAACCGCCGGCGTGTGGCTCACCACCCTCATCCGATATTATTCCAAGGAAAATGCGCTGCGGCTTTGTCCGTCCGCGCCGCAGCCGGTGAACGACGCCACCGGCCCGGGGACGTGGCCGGGAACCGCGGCCAATGCCTATGTCTGGAACGCGGCGGTGAAACCGGACCCGACCAACATGGGCAGCTACGCCGTCAACGGCTGGCTTTACGACATTCACGGGGAGGACCCGCCGACGCAATGGGAGACTGACGACCCGCCCGGCTCTTATTTTTCAAAGGACACCGCCATACTGCATCCCACCACCACACCTGAATTCGTGGACGCCATCTGGCCGGATTTGTGGCCGCGCCCCACCGACAAACCCGACGATCCGGCGGATTTGTATGACGGCGCCGGAAATGCCGCCGCGCCCATGATGCTGCGGGCCTGCATCGCGCGCCACGGTTCCCGCCCGCCGCAAGCCGCGCCCACGGAGGCACCGCTCAACCGTCCATTTCCCGGACTGGTCAACCTCGGGCTGGCCGACGGCCATGTCGAGAGCGCCTTTCTGGACGATCTCTGGTCCTTCACCTGGAGCGGAACGTATGTGCCGGCCAAGCGTCCGGGTTTGCCTTGAACCGGGCGACGGGAGCGCCGATCTCCGATCCGGCTTATTTCCGGGCATATTTCAATGCCTGCCGGGTCGGAGACCGGCGCTCCAATACTGGAAAAGTTGAAACTTCTGTGCCTGCGCGCTAATTTCAGCCCGCGTGAATTTGCGGCAAATAATCGGTGCCTGTCCGTGTCCATCCGCCGTGCTTGCGCCCGTCGCGGCAGGTCCGTTGTTGAAGCCTTCGCCGGAAACAATCCTGAATCTCCACTGATGGAATCGGCTTGACCGGGCGGGTGAATTGTCATAAGCTGATTTTAATATGGCTGGCGTCAAAATCAGACCCGGCTCCGTGTCCCCCGACTGGAGACTCGTGCGTGCCAGCAAGCCGCTCTGGATTACCTTGCTCTGGCTCCTGCCCGCCGTGGCGCAGGCGCAATTCACCTTCACCACCAACAACAGCGCCATCACCATCACCGGCTACACCGGTCCCGGCGGCAATGTCGTCATTCCTGCTACAACAAACGGATACCCCGTTACCAGCATCGGAGACAACGCTTTCTCTGGTTCCTTCCTCCAACCGAATTACACCCTGACCAGCATCACGATTCCCGATAGCATCGTTAGCATTGGCGCCGATGCGTTTTATGTATGCAAAGATCTCACCAACGCCATGATCGGACAAGGTGTCACCAGCATTGGGAATTATGCGTTTAATCAATGCACCAGCTTGGCCAACTTGACGGTCCCCGCTAACGTTATCAGTATTGGGGCTTATGCGTTCTTTTCCTGTAGCAGTCTGACGGGGAACCTTGACTTACCCGATAGCATCATCACCCTCGGCACGGGGGCATTCGAAGGCTGCAATGGCCTAACTAGCGTCACTATTGGAAGGAATATTGCTGGCATCGGCGATTATACGTTCTCAACCGGCAACGGCCTAACCGACATTTATTTCAAAGGGGATGCCCCAAACGCCAGTTTAAATGTTTTCGGTGCGAATAATAGTCTCACCGTTTATTACTTGCCAGGCACTGCCAACTGGGGTTCGCTGTTCAGTGGTCGTCCAACAGCACCATGGTTCCTTCCCAACCCGAGGATTCTCAATTTCGAACCCAACTTCGGTATTCAGGCCAACGGCTTCTCATTCACCATTTCCTGGGCGACCAATGCTCCCGTCGTGGTGGAAGGTTGCACGAATATGGCCAATCCCGTCTGGACGCCGGTGTCCACCAACAGCCTCACCGGCGGCACAGCCTATTTCAACGATCCGCAGTGGACCAATTATCCCAGTCGTTTCTATCGCGTCCGCTCGCCTTGAGCGCGGCTTTTCTCCATCATTTATTCGTCGTCTCAATTACTCCGTCTTCGCCGTGTCATGCCGTGGTTTAGCGCGGCTGGAGCCGGGCCATCCGGCCGGCGATTTTCCCGATTGTGATGGCAAACCCGATCATTGGATTTGCAAACACAGCGTCGAAGATTGCCAACAAGCTGCTTCTGCTTGCAAACACGGACATTGTCCTTCCAAACACGACCGCTCTGTTTGCAAACCCGGTCGCCGCGATTGCAAACCCGGTCGTTCTGCTTGCAAGCACGTTTTCTGTGTTTGCCAACACGGCCATTGAGTTTATAAACCCGGTCGCTTTGTTAGCGATCACAGCCGCCCAAATTGCAAACTCAATCGTTCTGCTTACAAGCACGTTTTCTGTGTTTGCCAACCCGACGATTGAGTTTATAAACAAGGTCGCTTTGTTTGCAATCACGGTCATCGTGATTGCAAACACGATCGCTTTGCTTATAGACACAGAGTTTGAATTTCTCGCTTTTGGGACAAAAATTGCCCCATTTCTGGACAAAAAGCGGCATTCGCAGCCTTCCCGCGTCTGCCGTGGCTAGAGCCGGGAGATCCACCCGACTCCTATTTCTCAAAGGACAATGCCATCCTGCATCCCACCACCACACCCGAATTCGTGGACGCCATCTGGCCGGATTTGTGGCCACGCCCCACTGACACTGACACACCCGACGATCCGGCGCATTTGTATGTTGGCGCCGAGAACGCCGCAACGACGCCAATGAATCTGATGCGGGCCTGCATCGCGCGCCACGGTTCCCGCCCGCCGCAAGCCGCGCCCACGGAAGCCCCGCTCAACCGTCCATTTCGCAGACTGGTCAACCTCGGCTTCGACGAAGGTCGCGTCGAGAGCGTCTTCCAGGACGATCTCTGGTCCTGCACCTGGAGCGGAACGTATGTGCCGGCCAAGCGTCCGGGTTTAGCTTGAACCGGGCGACGGGAGCGCCGATCTCCGAATCGGCCTGACCCAAGGAAACAACGGCGAAAAGCCGATTCAGAGATCGGCGCTCCGGTTTATCGCAAGTTGAAACTTCACTGTCCACGCGCTATTGTCAGCCCGCGTGAATTTGCGGCGTTATCTCACCATCTACGGCGCGTTGTGGCGGACCTCCGTCACGCGCGAGATGTCCTTCAAGGGCAACTTCCTGCTCTGGATTCTCGTGGAGTTGTGCTGGTTCGGACTGCAACTCGCGTTCGTCGGCGTCATTTTCTCCCAGACCGACACCGTCGGCACGTGGACGGTTTGGCAGGTGGTGCTGCTGACCGGCACGAGCAATTTCATCCAGGAAATCTACCAGGCGTTCTTCCTGGTCAACTGCACGAACCTGTCCGAGCTGGTGCGCACCGGCAGGATGGATTTCCTGCTGCTGCTGCCGGTCAACACGCGGTTCGTCGTCTCGCTGCGGCAGGTGGACATCCCGTCGTTTGCCAACGCCGCGTTCGCCGCGTGCGTGATGGGGTTCGCCGCGCACAAGCTGCAATTGCATCCGTCGGTCATGCAGTTCCTCGGCTTCGGCGCGCTGTGCCTCGCGGGGTTGCTGGTGCATTACTCGCTCATGTTCATGCTCGCCTCGATCAGCTTCTGGACGGTGCGCGCGCAGGGGATTGTCTATGGCTACTACAATTTGTTCAACATCGCGCGGATGCCGGACGAGGCGTTCAAGGGGACGTTCAAGGTGGTGTTCACCTTCGCGCTGCCGGTGCTGCTCGTGAGCAACGTGCCGGTGCGGGTGCTGGCGGACAAAATCTCCTCGCCCGCGATGTGGCTGGTGCTGATCGGGCTGGGCGTGGCGTGGGCGGCGGTGTCGGAATGGTTCTGGCGCAAATCGCTGCGGCGTTACACCAGCGCGAGCACGTGAATTCGTAGGACAGGCGTCGCGCCTGTTTCAAATTGAAAAGATTCTTTAGATGGAGACAGGCGCGACGCCTGTCCTACGTTGAAAAGGCGACCCGTGTTTCAATTGGTTGCTTGGAGGGGAGCCTTCCGAGTTGATTCAAAACGAGGCGCTGAATGGAAGCCAGGTGCTGACACCCCCGCCCTCGTAATATTGGATCCTGCCAACGACGCGCCACTCGTTTGCCGCGCGGTGGAGCTTCGCCGTAATCGTCATGGGCACAATGCGGCTCTGCTTGAAAGACTTCACCAGTGTGACAATCATCTCGTTCGCTCCGGCTGGTTTCATGGATACGATTTTGAACGATTCGATTTCCTTGACGGCCGGGGCGAGGATGGCTGCCAGGGCGATTTGATGTTCGAATGTCGGATTGCCGTAATTGGTGTTTGTTTCCTCCCACTGCATCAACTGTTCGGCGCGGTCAGTTTTGTCCTGCGTCAACGCCCATGCCAGGCTCTGCAAGGCTGCCTTGGGCGTTGCGGCCCCCGCGTCCGACCACGGCTCCAGTGCGGGTGTGAATTGCCTCGCCTTAATCTGCTTCTCGATCAAGACGGTTCCGCTACCCGCTGCCAACAACACTGCCGCGCCAGCGACGATCGCCGTTTTCGCTTTTGTCCATGCCATAATTTTTAATGCTCCTTTGATGAGGGTTAAGGTTGATGCTGAAGCCGTCGCGCCTTTGGCGAATGCCACAGCGGTCACGGTCTTTGCAAACGCCACCGGTGCGACTTGAACGGAATGGAGGGAAATATTTTTGGCAATGGCTGCCGCGGTTGAATCCACTCCACGGTTACGGAAGCATCGGCGCAATTTCTCGAGCGCGCGGTTCACGCGCTTTTGCGCCGCCGGTTCGTTGATGTTCAAGGCGGCTGCGACTTCCTGGAGGCTCCGGCCCTTGAAAAAGCGCAGCACGACGGCTTCGCGCTCGTGGCGGCCCAATCGCATCATCGCCTCATCCAAGATGGGAGCGAGCTGTTGCCAGACCGGGTCCGGCGTGGATTCTTGAAGGACGGATTGCATGTAGGCCTCCTGTTCGCGGAACTGTCGCCGCCGTTCACCGCGCAAAAAGCTCAACGCCGTCAGCCGCGTCGTTTCAAACAGCCACGCTTCCAGAACCAAGCCCTCGCGCAGCGTGGCCGCCTTGCGGGCGAGGATGACGAACACCGCCTGGGTGATTTCCTCGGCCTGGGCGGCAATGCCGGCGTGCCGGAGCGCCGCCGAATAGACGAGGTTGACGTGGCGGCGCACCAGTTCGGCAAAGGCGGCTTCCGAGTTTTGCCGGGCATACTCCCGCAACAAATCCATGTCGCTGGCATCGCGCATTCGACAGTTTATTGCCGCCGCGACCGGAAATCAGACAATTATTTTGAAAAAGAATTGAACCGGGTTGCTCCACCCTCACTTGACCGTTGAATCGTTGGAATCAACAACTGAAAGCCGCCACGGTTTCTCAATGACCTTGTATTTTGGCAAGAGTTGCTGATTATTTGGCCCCCGAAAGGCATTCGGCGCGTGTTCACCGATGACATTTCCCCATGTACAGACTTCGCCATCACGCGTTATAACTACGCCGATGTTATCTCCTCCGGCGGCAAAGGCGACGATGTTCTTTGGCAGGTCAAGTTTTTTGAACGTGATGGGCTTGTATTCAGATGCCGGTTTGACGGTGCGAAGTTCAGAGCCGTCCAAAGCCCAAAATGAACCGTCCGTTTTCTTAAGGACATGATAGAAACATCCCATCGCGGATGAGATTGATTGCCAGTCGCCATCCGTTCCAACTTGCATGGGAACCGCATTCAAATTTATATCGGTCACGCCGGTATAAAAATTCGCCCGGTTTCCCCAAGCCCAGAGCGTTCCATCGGATTTGATGGCCAGCACCATAAAATATCCAAGGCAGGCATCCACCCATTTCGTGTCCGGGGAAACGCGGGTTGGAACGAGGATATTGTTCGTTCCTCGGCCGTTTCCGTCAGACGATCCCCAAAACCAAAGGCTGCCATCAGATTGCAAACCGACGGCTTGAATGCCACCGCCTACAATTTTGGTCCAATTGGATGAAGTGCCGACTTGCACGGCGTTGGTCGTGGCCGTGGTGCCGCCAATTCCAAGTTGTCCGGCCCAATTATTGCCCCAAGCCCATAACGTGCCGTCAGTCTTGATGGCAAAGCTGCTCGACCCGATGGCCGCCTGCTTCCAATCATGCCCCGGAATGGACGGCACGGGTGTCGGGCGCGTGATGTTTGTGCCGTCACCCAATTGGTAATACAAGTTTTCGCCCCATCCCCAAAGCGTGCCGTCTGATTTAATGGCCAGATTCTGGGAATCGCCAACGGCAATGCTCACCCAATCGGTTTCATTGCCAATGCGACGCAAAGAAACACTGTGATGGATATTGGTCAAACCCAGAACCGGCCAGCCCAATCGTTCTTCGCCCCAACTCCAAAGACTGCCATCCGGAGCCAGGAGGATGAAATCACGGCTGTAACCATAGGCGACCATCGGAGTAACGGGGCCAGCCGGCAATTTTAGTTTTCCCGGCTGCTTTGGATGGGCCTGATGGAAGAAGCTGAAATAACCAGCGCCTAATGTGAGAGCCACCGCTGTGGCGCCAACTACTAATGCGGTTTTTGCCTTTGTCCACGCCATAATTTTCAATGCTCCTTTGATGAGGGCTAAGGTTGAAGTGGAAGCTGTCGCGCCTTTGGCAATAGCCACGGCGGTCACGGTCTTTGCCAGCGCCACTGGCGCGGCTTGAACTGAACAGGCAGAAATGGTTCCGGCCAGCATCGCCGTGGTGGAGCGGACGCCGCGTCTGGAAAAATAGACCTGTAGTTTATCCAAGGCGCGGTCCACGCGCTTCTTGGCCGCATCCTCGTTCGCGCCCAAGTCCGCGCCGATTTCCTTCATGGATTTGCCGTAGAAAAATCGCAGCACCAGGGCGCGGCGGTCCGTTTCGTTCAACGCCGCCAGCGCCGCGTCCAGCAACGGGGCGATCTGCCGCCAGACTTCGGGTTCGCCAGTTTCGTTCAAGTTTGCCATGCAAGCCTCCTGTTCCCGCCGGGTGCGGCGGACTTCGCCGCGGATGAAGGCCGCCGACGCCAGCCGCGCGGTTTTGTAAAGCCAACTGTAAAGAATGACGCGCCGGCTCAACTGCCGCGATTTTCTTGCCAGAATGACAAAGACGGCCTGGGTGATTTCCTCGGCCTGATGCGGATTGCCGGTGTGGCGCAAGGCAACCGAATAGACCTTGTTGATGTGCCGCTCGACGAGCGCGGTGAAGGCGGCTTCGGAACCGCGTTCCACGTATTCGCGCAACAAACCAATGTCATCCAATTCCTGCATCTACCCATAAATACCGCCGGCGGGCAAAAGGTGACAAATTATTTCGGTTTGGCACGTAGCGGCCGAGGTAAAGAGGCTCAAACTGAAAGAGCGGAAAGCGAAAAGCGGGAAAGTGGAAACAGTCAGAGCCTCCTCACGTCGGCTGCCACGAATTATTTCGTTTTTTCGACCACGAGCATTTCGATTCTTCTGCTTGCGGGCGCCAATCCAAGACCAATTTTGTCCAACGACTGATTAAGCTGTTCGGCGCCGGTTGGCTTGTCCCCTTCATTCCATTTAAGCGTGAGCATGAAGTGATTGGTCAGTCCGGTTTCATCAACCACTGGAACGTTTACAAAAAATTCAAGCGTGCGAGCCAAGTCCGAGGTCGAAGTGGCGGAGAGTTGGGAATGGCCTTCTCCAGCCACCCGGGTTCCCCGCAAACCATCAAGAGCCATCGCTTGTTTCACTTTCAAAACCAAGACATCAGTCTCGCGGTTTTCAATGCTTCCGGTCAAACCAAATTTCTGTTCCATTTCAGCTTTCAAAGCGGCTCTGGAACCGTTGGGCACGTTCGCAATGAAATCATAACCGCGCTCCGGCTCTCTAACTGCCTTCAGCACTTTGCCGTCAACCATCGTTCTTGCCCGCGGATAATCTCCCATGGCGTATCGGATGATTTCCTCAGCCGGACAATTCATGCCGATGGCTTCTCCGTTCCGGAGCGCATTCATCCAACTCCATTCGCGCACGCCGTTCGACATGCCGCCCTTGGGAAATCTTGTCGGCACGATGGTCACCTGCGGCGGTGTGTTTGAGAGGATCAAACCGGCGGAAGCCAGGTTGTTCGGCGGGACACCCTTGGGAAGTCTCCGCACGATTGTCGCCTTGGTTGGTGCGTTTGAAAAAACCAAGCTGGCACGAGAAGTGTCGAAGACCTGCCAAGAATAACCGCCGTAAGAATCGTGAGTATTCTTAACCGCCACGAAGGCGGTTCCACTGGCCAGCAAAATTGCCGCACCGGCGACAATCGCCGTTTTTGCTTTTGTCCACGCCATAATTTTCAATGCTCCTTTGATGAGGGTTAAGGTTGAAACGGAGGCCGTTGCGCCTTTGGCAATCGCCACGGCCGTCACGGTCTTGGCCAGCGTCGCTGGCGCCGCTTGAATGGAATTGGCGGTAATCGCGCTGGCAATGGCGTCCGTTGTCGAGGTGATGCCGTGCCGGGTGAAAATCTTCCGCAGCTTCTCCAGCGCGCGGTTCACGCGCTTTTTGGCGGCCTCTTCACTGGCGCCCAGCGCGGAACCGACTTCGTTCAGACTGCGGCCTTCAAAGTAACGGAGCACCAGCGCGTCGCGGTCGGTCTGCCCCAGGCGCAACATGGCTTCGTCCAGCAGCGGCGAAAGTTGGCTCCAAGTGAGGTCGGCTTCGGTGTCGAGTTCGGATTGCATGAAAGCCTCCTGTTCATGGTGGCGGTGGCGGCGCTCCCGCTTGAGCGCGCTGCCGGAAACGTAGCCGGCGGTGCGGTAAAGCCAGCCGGTCAGAATGGTTTTCGCGCCGAGCAAGGCCGCTTTGCGCGCCAAAAGGGTGAAGACGGCCTGGGTGACTTCCTCCGCCAGTTGCGGATCGCGCACCTGCCGCAACGCCGCCGAATAGACCAGATTGGTGTGGCGCGAAACGAGCGTGGCAAAGGCGCCCTCGGATCGGCGCGCGGCGTATTCCCGCACCAACTGCATGTCATCGGTGGTCATCCACCTTATTCATGCACAGCGGCGGGCAAAAGGGGACAAATTATTTCGCATTTTCAGCCACGAGCCGCGGTTGAACATAGAACGTGGTGTGGATGTTGGGAATGACGGCAAACGTTACTTTGGTTGGCCGGACGTTCCCCATGTTCCAACCGCCGCCTCTTTGAACCATAAAATCTCCTTCGCGAAAACGATATTGGCTCCAACTGCCCGCTGGATTCGCCATTTTTTCATCCTGGGCATCCGTTGCGCTGACGAATTTCAATGCGAGGTCGGACCGGTTGGCTGGCATGTCGGCGTCAATCCAAGTTCCGTCAAACGAAATGGTCACTGTCTGACCCATCACCTCTGTGGTGGTCTTGTTTCCGGCTCGAGGCAGATTCACCGTTGCCACGCTCTCCGGCGCGAAATTTGAATCCGGCTCAAAATCCATGTCCATCTTCCAGACGTATCTGGGGTCAAGACTCCGATGGGTTTGGAAATAAGACACATGATTGCCGCTCGCATCTGCCGCGGCAATATAGACCGGCGCCCAATTTGTCAGTTGAACCCCGTTTGTCCAGACTTGTGCTGGTATAGTCGTTTTGTGATTCCAGATGTCAATTGGATCGGCGGGATTGGTTTTCAATGTGACCTCATTCAAAACGAAATCCATACCGTCAACGGTGTTTGTCACCGGTGTCGCGCTGGCCGTCCAGTTGTTGTTGGATGCCTGCGCCGGATTGGGAAAATGGAATTGGGCAATTGTTTTCCAAACGCCATAAGGACGGTTCGTTTCAGCCTGTTCTATCCGCAACCAAAGTTCGCGCGAATCCCGCGGCACGATTTCCGTTTGGATCGCGCCGAAATAATCTTTGCCCGTCTTTGTGAGCCTGTCTGGCTCAATCTCTTGGACGTATTCGATGCCGCGTTCGCTGTGAAGCACTCCGCGAAACTGCCGGTAAAAAGCCGCCTTCACCAGCGGGTTATTTCCCGCATTTTTTCCGCTCAACTTAAGTTCCACAATCAATTCGTCGTGGCCCGGCCAGCTCATGTGATTGTTTTTTTTGCCGACGACAATGTCGTGCGTGTCTCCGTAGGAAATCTGGTTGATGGCCAACACTGAACCGTCTTCCAGCCGCTGCCGGTTCGGATTTCCTTTCACAAAAAAAATCGTGCTGGTGGTTGTGCCGATGATGGCAACTGCCGCAATGCCCGCCACCACCCCCGTTTTCGCTTTTGTCCATGCCATAATTTTCAATGCTCCTTTGATGAGGATTAAGGTTGATGCTGAAGCCGTCGCGCCTTTGGCGAATGCCACAGCGGTCACGGTCTTTGCAAACGCCACAGGCGCGGCTTGAATGGAATTGGCGGAAATCGCGCCGGCAATGGCGTCCGTCGTCGAATTGATGCCGTGCCGGGTGAAAATCTTCCGCAGCTTCTCCAGCGCGCGGTTCACGCGCTTTTTGGCGGCCTCTTCACTCGCGCCGATGGCCAGGCCGGTTTCGCGCAAGCTCTGGTTCTGGAAAAACCGCAGCACGATGGCGCGGCGGTCTTTTTCATTCAGCCCGGCGATCGCGGTGTCCAGCAGCGGCGCGATTTGCACCCAGGTTTCATCACCGATTCGCTGCGACGAGGTGTCGGTGCCACCGGTCAAAATGTTTTCCATGTGCGCCTCCTGTTCGTGTTGCGAGCGCCGCCGCCGCAATTTCAAGGCGTCGGCGGCGACAAAGACCGCGGTGCGATGCAGCCAGCTTGGCAGGATTGTGTCCGGGCCGAGCGAACCCGCTTTGCGCGCCAGGATGATGAACGTCGTCTGGGTGATTTCCCCGGCCAGATGCGGATCACGCACTTGCCGCGTCGCCGCCGAATAGACGAGGTTGACATAGCGGGCGACCAGCGTTTCAAACGCCGGTTCCGACCGACGGGCCACATAATCCCGCACCAGCGCCATGTCGTCATTCGCCATTCATCAATTCATGGACGCTCAACCGCAAAAGGGACAGTCTTTTTTAAGGGATTATGCACTTGAGGAACATGACAGAAAATATTCTCCCTCTCCGCCACGAAGCGGGGGAGAGGGCAGGGGTGAGGTGGCGCTGATTTCAATTGAGAAACAAAATCCCCTCACCCTGACCCTCTCCCCGCTTGGGCGAGGAGAGGGAAACTTCCGTCAAGTGCATAATCCTGCTTTTTAAAAGGTCAATTCATCCAGCCGGGGAAGGTGACGCTAGCTGCTGCCTTGGAGTCCCAATCCTTGTGCCAGGGCAGTTGCCACAAACCCTTGGCACGCGAATTACGGACGGAACTGTCGAAGAATAGAATGTTGATTCCATTTCCGTGCCGCTTCATCGCGAAATCGTTCATTTCGGGAATCAGGCCGGTATATTGGCCGTTGAAATCCGGCGGCTGATCGGTTTCGGATGGGCCACCGCCGCGCCACGCCGAATCGGCAAATAGAGGCGTCGTGGATGGTTCCGGCGCAGCATCGTATCTCCGCCAGTGCAGATCCGCCGCCCGGCCCTGGATGTTGCTCGCGTTGGGGTTGAATATCCAACAATTGGCACCATAGCTGGCCAGGAGCAGATGATTTGGATCGGAAGGGTTGTTGATGGGAAAATCATACGCCGTGGTCGGGCCGCCATTATCCACGGCGTCCGGGCTGTCCTGGCCGACATGCGTTTCGCCATCGCTCGAACCCCGACGGTCGGTGGCCTTGGGGCAAAACAGCAGCGGCGGTTTTTGCGGATAACCGTTGGTGAACGACAGCACCCACTCGCCCCGCGGCCAGGTCGTGCTGGTGCCGGTCATGAACCAGTCATCATTGTCGTCGGCATATAGCCGCCAGGTGATGCCCCATTGGCGCAGATTGGAAAGGCAGGTGGCGCTGCGCACCCGGTCTTTGGCGCGGCTCAACACGGGAAACAACAGCGCCGCCAGAATGCCGATGATGGCGATGACGACCAGCAGCTCGATCAACGTGAATCCGTTGTTTCGTTTGTCTCTCATGCAGTCGGGTCAATTCGTCCTGTTTCGCTCCGGCGCGAGGGGCGTGGGTGATGCTTTGTAAATCCGGACGCCGGACAGTTTGCCATTTGACAGGGTGCCTTCAAACACACACTGGGCGCTCTCCATTTCCAGACGGACTTTTGGCGGCGTGTATTGGACCGTGTCAAATGGCATGGCGAAAGTCAAACCTGCCGCCAGCAACACAACCGCACTGGCAACGACCGCAATTTTTGATTTCGACCAAGCCATGGCTTTCTCCTCATTTGACAGTGCGAACGGGAATTTCCTTTGCTATTTTGGCGTCAAGTTCATGTTTTGCTTCCGTTCACACAATAGACACCGCCTTCGCAACATTTGCAGCGAAAATCTCCAAAATATTGGCACGTTCACTGGACAAACTTGGCCTTGTCCGGATCGTCAATGTTCCCGTGACCATTCGGGTTTGAACTCCAACCGCGCCAGATACGGTCGTCCGTTATGGGCGTGCCGCACGGAACGGCCCCGATTTGGAAATCATCGCACCCAAGTCCGCCGGTGCGGTAAAGCAATTCTCATTGTCACCTCCAAAAATTATGAGGTCGCGATTGGCCAAAGGCGATTTATCAAAAAATGTGTTGACTCTATTTCATCAAGGCAGCCAATTTTATCCGATATTGCCGTCGGGCGGGGTTTTCCCTGCCTGAACGCGGCAGGAACTAAACGGAAACGACGGTCAACCGGTTGAAATATGAATCCAATTGACATCGAAAAACGGCGCAACAGGATCGAAATGCTCGTTAAAATTGTCGGCCTTTGCGTGGCCGCATTCTTCGTCGCGCCGTTCGTGTTTATCGTGATTAAAGGTCTTATCGGGATGGTGATTGCCGCGATCGTTGGAGGAGCCATCATTTTTTTCACTCCGGTCGTAGCCCGCATGGCGGCCAACTGGCGGTTGAAAGCCATCAAGGCCGAAGCGGCGCGAAATCCAATCGAGACCTTGCAAAACGATTACGGCAAGAGGCAGGAGGGGCTTCGAAATTTCGCCAGCCGAATTTCTGATTTTGCAACCGCGGTCGGTTCTTTCGAGGACAAACTGGGCGAATTCAAACGCGAGCATCCGGAAGATGCCCCCAAATTTGATGAGCAGCTTCGCAAGATGAAGCTGGTTTTGGACAATCGCAAAGTGAAGTTCAAAGAGGCGCAAACCGAGCTAGCAGCCTACGAGAAGGAAATACAACGGGCGAATGACATTTGGGCAATGGGGCAGGCGGCTGCCGCCATGAGTTCCGCGGCCGGGATGACCGAGGATGATTTCTTGCAGAAGATTTCAACCGAAACCGCCCTCGACTCCGTCCAAAAAAGCATGAACCGGGCTTTCGCCGATTTGGAAGTGAGCCTGCTGGAAGAACAAAAACCCCCGCAGCAGTTGCCGCAGGGGTCGCAACCCCAAACGACCGTTGACGCGGAACCACCTCCTATCGGCGCAAAACGCCGAGCTTAATTCCTTTATGAAATTCAAAGTTATAGGCATTGCCGTTGTGCTTTTGATCCTGGTCATCATCTACGTCGTCTCAAATTCATCCGGAAATGACAGTTCGGATTCGCCGGTCACCATCGAGCAGCAATAAACATTCAACCACCAATATCCATGAAAAAACTGACGGTCCTGATCATGATGGCGGCCGTTTGCGCCTTCGCCCAAACCAATCCGCCCACCTTCATCCGCGGGAGCATGAACATCCAATTCAACTCCAAGACGCAAACCGATTCATCCGGCAAACCGAAAATCGGCGTGGTTGACAAATATCAGGTCAACGTGAACGTCTGCAACAGCACCATCTTTCGCGGCAACATCACCGCGACACCGCTGGTCATGGGAGGCCTGTTCAACTCGGTGCAACAACCAAGTTCCCTGAATTTCGACATGCACTGTGATGTTGTCAATCCCGCAAATACATCCCAAACAAAGGAGGTTGGACGCATCTATGGAATTGTGCCGATTGATCAGAAAGGGGTCTATCGGTTTGACGATGGAACGTTGCAAATCGCGATCAATCAAGTAGGCTCCGCCCGCGATTTCACGGCAAAGTTCAAGGGTCTTGCCGCGGGGAAACCACCGGTCAAGGCGCTCGGAATCCTAGACACCATCCAAAAGGATGTCATGAATGTCTCAAAGCAGGTCCAGGGCAAAACGGTCACGGTTCAGGTCAAGAAATATGACCTGATGAAATTCCAAAACTTCATTCTTGCAGGCGGCCCCGTGCAGGTTTATCAGGACGTGACCGTGAATGGTGAAATGATTTACGACTACGACCGTGGGGCGTGGTATTTCAAAGATTTGACGATCAACTACACTGACAACGGGCGACAACTTGCGGACCGAATTTCGGGCAGCATTCTTTGGGTGGAAAAGCCGGACAGAAAAACCAGTGGACTTGGTGAATACGACTTCGATGTGCGCGTGAATGAACCCGCTCCAAGCGAGGCCAGCGTGTTCGCCGGCGCGGCGGATGAAGCCGCTTTCTTCGCGTCTGATTCAACCATTCCGGGTTTGAGCGGCACCATGAAATACAAGGACACCTTGCGGGGTGACGATACGATTGCTTCTGATGTCACGATTGATCTTACTGGAAACAAACTGACAAAACAACAGGCGATGTGCCTTTGCAAGCTGCTGGTTTTCTCGGCCATAGTTCCGATGAATTCCGACTGAAATGATGATCACGCCGCCAAACGCAGACTCGCCACTCTTTGTTTTCAAATCAACGCCTTGTTCTCGCCAAACGAGAGAGGGCGGATGCGGTTTGTCGTCGGTCCCGTAATCAAACAGCTATCTTGCAGCACGGGGCTTTTTGCGTGTCACAACTTGGTAATCGTTTCGCGCCACGGCGTGAAAGGGCCATTTCGGGAATTCCTTTCGGGGAGGCAAATTGCCGCGTGATTGGCATCCCATCACCGGGTTCCAAAATCGCCAGGTGGTAAAAGCACCGTTTCAAACCGCATAAACATTGGCTTTCTTCAACTTTCTGCCTGCGGGAAAGGCATAGTCTCGGTAGTGCCGTGTAACCAGAAGTGGTGACAAGCCAGAAATCCAAATTGTGTTATTCTTTCAATGTCGTTGGAATGCAAAGGCAGTGTTCAGTGTGTGTTGTGAGGCGTCCGGCTGCGCGCCGCATCTGACGCAGGTGTAAATGCAGCAAGGATTTGCGCATAGTTCTCGTTGAGAGGCCGGAGTTGTGTCCGGCCTCTTTTTTCTTTCCGAATCGGCCGGGAGCGCCAAAACCCCAGTTTCTGTCAAGATTGTGCTTGCAAGCGGCGGGACAATGATTAACATACCCGCGTCTGTGACATTACTGTTGCTTTCAGAACATGGTGAATCTTCAAGTGAACGCGTTTCAGTGATGATTTGAAACCCGGCAGTCGGGAACAGTCCGAAAACAGTGAATGGAACAGCGAAACGTTAAATGAGTAATAAATTGTTTGTGGGGAATCTTTCCTTCAATACCACGGAAAATGACCTGCAGGAGGCGTTTGCCGCCCACGGCACGGTCGTTGAGGCCAACTTGATGATGGATCGCATGAGCGGCCGGTCACGCGGCTTCGCCTTTGTGACCATGTCCACGCCCGAAGAGGCGCAGAAGGCGATTGCGGCCTTGAACGGCGCGACGCTGGGTGAACGCCAGTTGACGGTCAACATCGCCCGCCCCAAGGAAGAGCGTCCGCGCGGCGACCGCGGTCCGCGCCGTGATTTTCGCGGCGGCGGCAGTGGCGGCGGTGGCGGCGGTCGGGATCGTTACTAATTTTAGCCGGGAACTTTCACTCCGGGGCGGCGCCTGAATCGGCGCCGCCCCGTGCTGCATTGACACGCCATTTTGCACTCGCCTTGGAGGCGAGCCTTCGGGCAAATTTTCCCGGTTCATGGAAGAGCACATCGAAGTTGAAGGCCGGATTTTGACGGTTCTCGCCGGAACGATGTTCCGTGTGGAGCTGGACAACAATCATCAGGTGCTGGCGACCATTTCCGGCAAGATGCGCAAGCGGTTCGTGCGCCTCACCATCGGCGATCGCGTGAAGATGGAGATGTCGCCCTACGACCTGAACAAGGCCCGCATTGTCTGGCGCATCGGTTGATCGTAATAAGCTTCCGCGAGCCGATCATTTTTTATCCCAGCCGTTATGAAACCATCCGAACTCTTTGGCGTTGTCATCCGAACCACCGGCTTTCTGATCGTTCTTTACAGCCTGTATGACTTCTTGGGCGGCTTCGACAATCTTGTTGAAAACCTCCTGGCCGGCGGACAGGACAGCGAATCCGGTGCCACCTCCAGCCTGACTTATTTTGTGTTTGGTGTCCCGGAATTCATCGTGGGTGTGCTGCTCTTTTTCCTTGCCGACTGGATTGTCAAGCTGGCTTACCGTGATTTCCCGCCGTGAAGCCAGCGTTCGGCAATCTGCAAGCGCAACGGCCGGCCCCGAATTTCATTGCGATTTGACTGGTGGAATCAGGCGCCTTGGGCCAAACTCGGGCATGAGGAAAACCAAGCCTAATGCCAAACCGGGTCGTCGCCCCGCGATGAAGCCGCTGGCTGACGGCCAAATCTGGCGCATGGCGGAATTGAATCTGCGGGTGGAATCGGTAGGCAAACTGCTGGTGCATTACAAGCTCGCCAAGCCCGATGCCATCCGCATGCCCAATCTGGTCAACGGCATTTCAACCATCCAGAAATACCTGAAGAAGAACAAGGCTGTCCTGGTCCGGGGCTAGGCTGGCCAACGGCGAGTGAATGCCCCCGCTCATTTCTGGCGGCGCCAAAAATGGATTATCGGCGCATTCATTGCGGTTTTCATCCTGACGGCAGGCATTGAATTGTGGATGGGACGCTCGCCGCTCGGCCCGGACGGCAGGTTCGGTTTGTGGGAGGGAAATATCTGGAGCAGCGAGAATTCCCAACGCCTCGCCGATCCCTATTCGTTTTCACACATCATCCACGGAATTCTGTTTTACGCGGTGCTGTGGCTCGTCGCGCGCAAACTGCCCGTCCGTCACCGGCTGTTGATCGCGCTGGCGGTGGAGGCGGGATGGGAACTGCTAGAAAATTCACCGCTCATCATCAACCGCTACCGCGAAGCCACCATCTCGCTGGGTTACGTTGGCGACAGCGTGCTCAATTCCATGAGCGACATCCTGATGATGACAATCGGCTTCCTGTTCGCTTCGCGGGTGCCGGTGAAAGTGAGCGTGGCGGCGGTGCTCGTGATGGAAATCGGCTGCGCGTGGTGGGTCCGCGATAATCTGACGCTTAATATCATAATGTTGATCCACCCGTTTGACGCCATCAAACATTGGCAGATGGCCGGCGCGCGCGCCGGATAACCAGGGTTGTGCTTCATTCGTTTGCAGTCTTCAGTTCCCGCCTGTTTCCGATCCACCGGTTTGAGAAGTGAAAAAAATTTGAAACTTGGCGGCGGTCTGGCGGGTTATCGGATTAGCATGAATCGCTTTCTATTGATACCGAAGCCGAAGCCGGAGTTCAAAATGGCGCAGCCGTTGCCGCCATTCCTCGGAATTCCACGGGGCAGGAACCGTTCCCCCCGCTCGTCGGAAACGGCCGCATTCTGCTTGAAACAAAAAGATTCGCCGATGCTATTCCGACAGCCAAAGGCAGAATCCTTAACCGCCTGTGACCGGAATCTGGCTTCATGACATGCGCCACGACATTCCAAATTATTATGCAAGAGTTTTGCGTTTCAACCCGTTTCGAACGTAGAATCCGCCACGAAAGGTTATGTCTGAACCATGACCGACGCGCAACAGTTCGAGCTGTTCATGCGGAATTACCAGAACATGGTATTTAGCACGGCCATGCGCTTGCTCGCCAAACAACCCGATGCCGAGGACGTGACCCAAGAGGTTTTTTTGCGCGCCTACGAAAGGTTCGATCAGTTGCGTGACAGTCCGACGGCAGGCGGCTGGCTGCGCACCGTCGCCCGGAATCTTAGCCTGAATCATCTTTCGCGCTACCGCTCGCGGTGGAGCTTCTTTTCGGAACTGTTTGGCAATGGTCGGGACGATGCCGACGAACATGAAGTGGATTTCGCCGCCGATGAAAACGCGCCGGAAACGCCGGGCGGCGCGGACCGCCGCGCCCTGGTCGAACAGGCGCTCCAGAAACTCCCGGCCGCCCAGCGCGTGCCGCTGGTGCTGTTCCATTTCGAGGAACTGACCTATGAGGAGATCGCCACCAAACTCGGCGTCTCACTTGGCAAGGTGAAGACAGACATTTTTCGTGGTCGCGAGCAATTGCGCCGGAAACTGCGTCTGAAGCTGGCGGAGGAATTAAATTGAGCCAACCGTGAATGCCGAATACGAAAAGCAACTGGAAGCCTGCATCCGGCGCGAACTGAATGCGCTGGGCGAGTTGGCAGCGCCGCCGGAAATCGCCGGGTGTGTGATGCGCCTGATTGAAGAGCGCGCGGCGACTCCGTGGTATCGTCGTGAATGGCAGGCTTGGCCGTCGGCGTTACGGACGGGTTCGCTGGCCGGGCTGCTGGCGGCGTTTGCATTCCTGTGCCTCGAAAGCTCGCGGCTGGCGTATTTCGCCATGCTCACCCCGTCAGCACACGAGGTCGCCGGCTGGTTCAGCCTGGCGGATGCGTTTTGTGGCGCCGGGAACGCGCTCGCCAATGCGTTGGGCCTGGCCTTCCGGAGCCTCGGCCCCGTGGTGATCATCGGTGGCGCGGTCCTGCTGTTGTTCTGCTATGCCACGTGCTTGGGGTTGGGAACCATTTACTGGCGGCTGGCCTATGCGCGCCGCTGAAAGAAAGGCAACTATGAAACGAATCCTCCGCAACTGTTCGGGCTGGCGAGGCGCCATCCTCCTCGGACTAATGGTCTGGTCCGCAATGCCGGTGAACCGCGCCAGTGCGCTGAGCAACGAACCGCCAACCTCCATCCCGGCGACAAATGACGTCACCAGCGAAGCAGCGCAGACGGCCAACCAGTGGCATGGCGACAACGCGCCGCACGACATGGTGGTATTTGGCCGGAGCACGGTGTTGCCGGCAGGGGAGACCGTCAACGACATGGTGGTCATTGGCGGGTCGGCCACGGCGGTGGGCAGGGTGAGAGGGGACATGGTGGCCATTTTGGGCAACGTCACTTTGAGCAACGAGGCGAGCGGCGATGTGGTAGCGATTCTGGGGAATGTCAAACTGGCGACCAACGCCGTCGTCCACGGCGATACGGTTTCAATTCTGGGCAACATCGAAATGGGTCCGAACACAAAGGCCCGCGGCGACGTGGTGGCGGTGGGCGGCGCGGTGGAACGCGGCGAAGGATCCGTGGTGAACGGGGAGGTCGTCGGCATGCCCGGCTTCAAGTGGCTGGGCGAATGGCTGGAGCAGTGCGCGTTCAAATTGCGCCCGCTCGCCCCCCAGTTGGGCTGGTTGTGGGCCATCACCGGCGTCATGCTGGTCGTTTATCTGCTGATTGCCCTCGCGTTTCCACGGCCCATTCAAGCCTGCGTGGACGAAATCACAAGCCGTCCGGTGACCACAGTGTTATTGGGGTTGTTGACTAAAATCGTAGTGCCGTTTGTGTTTCTGATTCTGGTGGCTACGGGTGTCGGCGTTTTCGTCATTCCTTTTCTGGTCATCGCCCTGATGTGTGCAGGCATGATCGGCAAAATCGCCTTGCTGCAATATTTCGGCCAGCAAATCGGCAGGCAGTTCAATGTGGCCGCAATTCAAAAGCCAATCCTGGCCTTCCTGCTGGGATGGCTCATCCTCACGCTGCTGTATCTCGTGCCAGTCCTCGGCTTCATCGTCTATGCCCTGGTCGGATTGTGGGCGATAGGTGCAGTCGTCCTGGCCATGTTCAGCGGCCGGCGGCGGGAGATGCCCGAGAAGCCCGCCGTGCCGCCCGTGTCAGGTCCCGCGCCGGGTTATGGGGCATCCACCGCGTTTGCTACGGTGCCGCCGGCGCCGATGACTGGCGTTCCACCAATGAATCCGGTCGGCGCTTCGGCAGGAACAAATGAGACAACAAACGTTCCGCCAGCTCCGCCACTGGTCGCACCGACAACTCAAACCGCATCGGGCGCCGCGCCCGTTGTGCCTCCACCTTCTCACGAATTGTTGTCCTGTCCGAAGGCCGGTTTTTGGGAGCGCATGGGCGCGGCCTTTCTGGACATCGTGGTTGTCGGCGTCATCACCGGTATTGCCCACGGCCTTTTCAGATTACTGCCGGCCTTTGTGAACTTCCCGCCGATTTTTCTCTACATTGCCCTGGCTTACTTTGCGGGCATGTGGGCTTGGAAAGGAACCACGGTCGGCGGCATCGTGTTCAAGCTGCACGTGGTGCGGCAGGACGGCCGGCCCTTGACCTTTCCAGCCGCATTGGTCCGCGGATTGGCTGCGGGGTTGTCCGTTATGGTATTCCTCCTGGGATTCCTGTGGATTGTCTGGGATGACAACAAGCAGGGCTGGCATGACAAGATCGCCGGAACGATTGTGGTGCGCCTGCCACGGTCCATCCCGCTTGTCTGTCTTTGAGGAGAATTCACACGATTGGCTGTGAATTGCAGAAGCCAGCCTAGCGTCCGGTTTAGTCCGCCTTTGTCGCCCGAGCGGGTTGGCAAGTTTTCCCGCCGGTTTCGGAAGAAGCTCGAGCGCTGATTTGGGCGGGCCGCTTCCGTGACAAATTTGGATCCCTGTTCAGGGAGCGGCAGGCTTCTGCGGCGGGGCAGGGAAGATCGTCACCGACTTCAACTGCGCGTCCGGCTCACGGCCGACGAGGATGAGCGTATGCTCGCCCGCCGAAAGCTTGAATGTCTTGGGAACAAACTGGCCGTTGCTGGCATCCCCGTCGCCGCGCCAGTTGACCAGCCGCTTCTCAAATCCAGTCGTCACGTCAATGTCCCAAATCATGTCCGGGTCGGTCGGCTGGGCGTCCACGTTCACAAAGAACGAGTTCGAGGAATCATCGGCCGCATTGGCGACCCCCTCGATCTGGTAATCCCCGGCATTCGTGATGGAGAAACGGAAAACCGCCTTCCCGCCGTCCGCGACGTCGGCCATGCCCCCCTCGAAGAGAATACAATAATTGGTGAACACCAGCGGCGCGGTCACGGTCGCCGCCGATGCCAGAAACGTCTGGCCGGGCGCATGGTCGGCTGCGTTGGCGGTGGCATTGGTGGAGGCGATGTCTTGCGCCACGGCAGGAACAGTCAGGGCGCAGGCCAGAATGAGGCAGGGGAATGTTTTCATACGGCAATTTTTACGCTCGCAACCAGAATGGAGCAACAAAAATTGGCATTGTCCTAATTTGGCAGTAGGGCACGACGTAAGGAGTGCTGCCCCATGAGACTCGTTACCTCGTCGCCTACAAATTGGGACACCACTCAAAAAGTCGATCACGCGACCGGCACAGGCTGCCTCGAAATGCAACGAAGTTTGACTTGAGTCAATTCCCCGCGGCTCGGCCCATGCGATATTCTTTACATGAGCGAAAAACCTCTGATCAATGGCACGCAGGCGAAAATTCGTCGCTTGTGGAGGAAACCAAGTATGCCGCCAACGGCATCGTCAGCCGCACGCTATTGCGCACGGCCAACTCGCGCACCGTCCTTTTCGGGTTCGCCGAGGGCCAGGAACTGACCGAACACACCTCGACACAGCATGCCCTGATCCAGATTTTGTCCGGCGAATGTGAATTCTCCATCGCCGGCGACCCGCAAAATTTGAAGACCGGCGATTTTCTCTATCTGCCACCGGGCATGCCGCACGCCGTCAATGCCACGACGCAATTCTCCATGCTGCTGACGCTGACCAAACCCGCCGCCAAGGAAACGTTTGTATCTTCATCCGAAACCAAAGACGAACCAACAACTGAACACCAAAATGAAAAACCAAAATGTCATTGAACCTGAAAAAATCTTCGACGGGCGCTCAATTCCATGCTCCGTCAAACACGGACTCATCATCCAGAAATGGCTGGGCCTTGGCGTCGGCGACTATTTTGTGCTGTTAAACGACCATGATCCTGTGCGGATGCGGGAACAATTTTCCGCCGAGTGGCCGGAGGCATTTTCGTGGGAGCATCTAGCGAAAGGCCCGGAGGAATTCCGCGTAAAAATCACCAAACTGAAGGCGACCGCGCCCGTGGAGGAAGTCGTAGAATGCTGCGGTGGCCATTGACCATAGCCGCAAAAATGAAACGCTCTGCTATGCGGGGCGTGGTTGTGCGCGAAGCGTCAGCCGCAACATGTGGAGGGCCGGCTGCGGCTGGTCGGAGACACAGCCGCGCTCCGGCAAATCCGGACACCACCCAAAAATCAAATATCGGAGATTCGATTGAATCTCCGCTGTTCTTTTTGCTGCCTGAAATCAAACTTGCGGCGCTTTGCGCCAGCCATCCAAGCAGTGGCGCAGGCTCATGAACGGATGTTCCCACAACATGCGCGGACCGGCGTAACGCATCACCACGCGGGCCAGCTCGCGACGGTCACGCTGGTAACAATGCACCGGGCAGTTGGCGCACGTCGGCTTTGCCTCGCCGAACCGGCAGCGCTCCAGCCGCACGCCGGCGTAATCCAGAAACTGCCGGCATTCGACGCACAAGTCGGCGCTGCGGGCGGGCTGCCCGCGCTCTCGATGATGGTCGCGGCAATAAATCCGCACCATCGCAGACATGGTTTTCCATTCGCGCGCCAGCCGCACACCCGCCAGGTCGTATTTGGCTTTTGCCGCGGATTGGATTGTGGCCGGCGCGGCAACCATTTCAACAGTCGTTTTCATGCGGACATTCTTGCACGCCGCCAGTCCGCGCATTTTGACGCAAGTCAACCTTTGGGATGATTCCACCCTTGAGGAAACAAAGGCGAAATGATTGACCTGTGTCAAATCATCGGGTGCCCGGCCGGTGCATGATTATCGCGTAACGAATGGAAACATTTATGAGCAGCGACATATCGAACTCTTCCGCGCCCAGCGCCAATGCCCCGGCCGAGCCTAAAGCGACACCTAGGAAGCCGGGCACGGTGGTTTATGCCTGCTCCGGCTGCTCCGATGCCGGTGAACTGGCCGACCGCATCGCGCGGCGGCTGACGCGTGAGGGCGCGGCGGAGATGTCCTGTCTGGCCGGCATCGGCGGCCGCGTGAAACCGCTCGTGAACAAGGCCTCGTCGGCCGGGCGCATCCTGGCAATTGACGGCTGCCCGCTGAACTGCACCCGGCACACGCTCGAACTCGCCGGCTTCAAACATTTCCAGCACCTCGAATTGCACAAGCTCGGCATGAAAAAACATTCCTGCCCGGTCATCGAGGAACGCATTGCCGCGGGAATCGAAGCGGCAAAGAAAATCCTTTCGGGCGGGCCAACAACTTCGTAAACCAATACGATGCTACCGATCAACAAATTCAAACGCTTCGACGTGCGCGAAATGCTGTCGCGCGGCGTGGAGCCATTTCCCGAGGTCCGCAAGCGCGTGGACGCGCTCAAATCCGACGAGGGTTTGCTCATTGTCGCGCCGTTCCTGCCGTCGCCGCTCATCGAGGCGCTCGGCGCGGAAGGCTTCGAGTCGAAGGTCGAGCGCGGCGCGGGCGCGGACTGGATCATTTACTTTTGGCGGGAAGCGTAGGACAGGCGCGACGCCTGTCCTACGGCATTGACGGCGCGGGCCTTTTCTTGTCACCTGAAAATGACACCTGCTGAACTGAAAAGGATTGCCGTCGTCAACACGCTGCGGGGCTGCCAGCTTTTTACCGGTGTGCCGCCGGAGGACCTGGAGAACATCGCGGCGGTTTCGGTCGTCAAGTCGCTGGAGAAGAACGATTATCTATTTCACGAAGGCGATCCGGCGCATGGATTTTACGTGGTCCAGCGCGGCGCGGTGAACGTTCACCGCGTGACCGCCGCCGGCAAGGAGCAGATCATCCACGTCTTCCGCACGGGCGAATCGTTTGCCGAGGTTGCGCTGGCGACAGAGCGCGGTTATCCCGCCGACGCCCGCGCGCTGGAGCCGACGCAGGTGTTGCTCGTGCAGAAAGACGGCATCCTGGCGCTGCTCAAGCGCCAGCCGGAACTGGCGTTGCGGATGCTGGGTTCGATGAGCAGCCATTTGCGCGTGCTTGTCGGGCAGCTCGAAGATTTGACGCTCAAGGATGTCGAAACGCGGCTGGCCAACTGGCTGGTCAAACGCTGCCTCAATCCGCAAAGCGAGGCGCCGATTAAAATTGAGCTAACGATGACCAAGCGCGTTCTGGCGGCAGAACTCGGCACGGTGAGTGAAACCTTTTCCCGCACGCTGGCGAAGTTCCGGGAACAAAAACTCATCGCCGTGAAAGGCAAAGTCGTCATCGTGTTGTCGCCTGCGAAATTGAACGCGGTGCTGCGGCGGAATTTGGGGGAATAAAGCGCCGGTGCCGCCAGCCAACCGATCGCGAATTTTCTCCCGCTCTTCGCCAAACGGAGATTGTAACGATTTGAGGAGTTTCATCAGCGGGCGTGCTTCGGTCTGGCAATCCGCCTGTTCCGGCGATTCGCGGCCAAATTTTCTTTTCTTCAACCGCTTTCCGGTTATCTTGTTGCCCTCTGAATTGACAAGATGGACGCGGCACACATAAGAAATTTCAGCATCATTGCCCACATTGACCACGGCAAGACGACGCTCTCTGACCGGCTCCTGCACCGGACGGGCACGATCTCCGACCGCGACATGGAGGAGCAACTCCTCGACGCGATGGACCTGGAGCGCGAACGCGGCATCACCATCAAGGCGCATCCGGTCACGATGCTTTACAAGGCCAAAAACGGCGAGACCTACGAGCTGAACCTGATTGACACGCCCGGCCACGTGGATTTCGCCTACGAAGTCTCGCGCAGCTTGAGCGCGTGCGAAGGGGCGCTGCTCATCATTGACGCGGCGCAGGGCGTCGAGGCGCAAACCGTCGCCAACATGCACCTGGCGATGAAGCAAAACCTCGAAATCATCCCCGTCATCAACAAGATTGACCTGCCGCACGCGAACGTCGCGCAGACCAAGCAGCAGCTTGAAGACATTTTGACGATTGATTCGGCCCTGGCGATTCCGGCGAGCGCGAAACAGGGCATCGGGATTGACGAAATCCTCGAAGCCATCGTCGCGCGCGTTCCGGCGCCGAAGCCGACGGGGCAGGGGAGCCTGCAGGCGCTGGCGTTCGATTCCCTGTTCGACACTTACAAAGGCGTCATCACCCACGTGCGCGTCTTCAACGGCGAGTTGAAAGCCGGCCAGCAGGTGAAATTGTTGCATTCGGGAAAAAATGTCGAGGTCAAGGAGGTCGGCAGCTTCAATCCGAAGCCTTACGTGCGCGAAAAGCTGGAGGTCGGCGAGACGGGCTATTTCACGGCCAACATCAAGACCGCGCAGGAAGTGAAGATGGGCGACACCATCACCGACGCGCGGAATCCGTCGCCGGTGCTGCCGGGCTTCAAGGAAATTCATCCGATGGTGTTCAGCGGGATTTATCCCATCAACACCGCGGACTACGAGCACCTGAAAATGGCGATGGGCAAGCTGCAATTGAACGATTCCGCGTTCGCCTATTCGGCCGAAACATCCGTCGCCCTCGGCTTCGGTTTCCGCTGCGGCTTTCTCGGCCTGCTCCACATGGAAATCGTCCAGGAACGCCTGCGCCGCGAATACGACATGGACATCATCGCGACGTATCCGAGCGTCGTCTACCACGTCACGATGACGGATGGCACGTTCAAGCAGGTGGACAACCCCGCGTTCCTGCCCGACGTCA
The DNA here is from genome assembly GCA_963764035.1 of uncultured Verrucomicrobiae bacterium. GTDB lineage: Bacteria > Verrucomicrobiota > Verrucomicrobiia > Limisphaerales > UBA11358 > UBA11358. Next base: position 290,775 of record CAVXQV010000013.1, on the reverse strand, counting down.
CCTACATCGAGAAAATCGAGGAGCCGATGGTGAAGGCGTTCGTGATTTGTCCGAACGAAAACATCGGCGACATGATGTCGCTGATCTCCGAGAAACGCGGCAGCGTGGACCACACCGAGACGCTCGACTCCAAGCGCGTGATGCTGACGTCGCTCGTGCCGCTCAACGAAATCCTGATTGATTTCCATGACCGCATCAAGAGCATGACGCGCGGCTACGGCTCGATGGATTACGAGCAGGCCGGCTATCTGGCGAGCGACATGGTGAAGCTGGACATGCTGGTGAACGGCGAGCCGATGGACGCCTTTTCCTGCATCGTCCATCGCATCAAGGCGGAGGGCCGGGGACGGACGCTGGCTGAGAAGCTGAAGGAAGTCATCCCCCGGCAGCAATTCCAGGTGAAAATCCAGGCGGCCATCGGCGGCAAAATCATCGCCTCGGAGCACGTGAGCGCCTTCCGCAAGGACGTGACGGCGAAATGCTACGGCGGCGACGTGTCGCGCAAACGCAAGTTGCTGGAGAAGCAGAAGGAAGGCAAAAAGCGGATGAAATCCATCGGCAACGTGAACATCCCGCAGGAGGCGTTCATCGAAGTGCTGAAGGCGTAGAAAATTCCGCCGCCGGCGCGCTTTCAGGCTGGACAATGAATCCAGCGGAAGTTTCAAGGAGTCTAATAGAAAAGGCTGGACTGAACACGGAAAAGGACAGGCTGAATGACAAGCCGTCCATTCTCTGCTGGGCGCCAGGCTGGAGATCGCTAAAATCGCGGGGAATAATTAGACAATTATGGCAGACTGCTGCGTCTGGTTTAGGATATGAAAACATCACGCATTCCGGCAATCGGGTTTGGGTTGGAGTTGATTATTGTCGCGATTCTGTTTGCTGCCAGTGTTTCCGCCAACGCAGCATTGCGAATTGACAAGGCATATTGCGGCGCAAAGGGATCGTGGTGCGATGTAACCGCGTTTTTGCAGAGCAGAGTCCAGGGCGACACATTATCCGCGAAAATCTCGCAGCCGTATCGGGAAATCGGCGGAGACCCTGCATCCGGCCAGGTCAAGCATCTTATCATTGATTACAAGCTCAATGGGCTTTCATACCAGATGGATCTCATTGAGAAATATCCGGTGGCATTCACAATCGAGCTTCCGTCATCGGAGGCGGTTGCATCCGGGTCTGACCCTCAAATCACGGCGTTGATGGGGGAGGCTAGATCACACATGCGGGGTGGCCATTCGTGGCTCGGTTATCCAATCTATGGCATTGCCCTCGTTTCGATTCTCTGGGCTGTTGTCGTCACGATTCAGTTGGTGAAGATAAAAAAGCAATTAAGGACCAAGGCTTAAAAGGATGACGCCGCCTGAAATACAGACCGGCTGAATTCTCTTTCCCAAGCTCGTCCCAAAAGCCAAAACAGCTTGCCCTCGCCTTGGCGTCCCGCAGGGACATTTTGAAAATAGCCCGGCATTTCAATGCCGGGAACCAGGCCCATTCGCAACCAAGTCCCGGAGGGACGACAGACATTCCGCTTGTTCGGCAATGATTTTCTGCCGTCCCTGCGGGACTTGAGGTTTATTGCAATCCTTCCCGGCATTGAAATGCCGGGCTATTGCCGGTGGTTCCTTCGGAACCGGACTCCCGCTCACCAAATGAATTGCGCCTTGCCCCGGCCCGGCGCGATTTCAGGCTGGACAATGAATCCAGCCGGTGTTTGAATGCGTTTAATGGAACAGGTTGGACTGAACACGGAGATGGACCGGCTGCTTACCAAGCCGTCCATTCTCTGTTAGGCGCATGAGCGTTCTCAAATCCATAGCGTCTTGGAAGATTTTGGCTCCAGCGATTATCGCTATCATGGTTACTTGGCTAATGATTTCTTGTGTTTTATGGCTTTCCTCGACTCGTGCCACTGGAAGAGTCGTGCAATTGGTTCAGGACGGTTCTGGAGACAATGTTTGTTACATCCCGGTTTTCGTTTTCCGAGACAGTTCGGGCATTGAGCATACTAATCGTTCGTCCGGAGGCAGCAATCCGCCGCGATTTCCGGCTGGAAGCACGGTTTCGGTTCTTTATCATGCAAATAATCCAGACGCAGGTATGATTGAGGATCGAGTTCTCATGTGGGTTGTGCCAATAGCTTCCATTGCCCTCGGCATTTTTTACGGCAGCATCGGCATTTTCGTTGACCGGTGGTTGCAAAGGAAAGGGACACGAAATGCCGCCTAAAATACAGACCGGCTGAATTCCCTTTCCCAAGCTCGTCCCAAAAACCAAAACAGATTGCCCCCGCCTTGGCGTCCCGCAGGGACTTTTTGGAAATAGCCCGGCATTTGAATGCCGGGAACCAGGCCCGTTCGCAACCAAGTCCCGGAGGGACGACAGACATTCCGCTTGTTCGGCAACGATCTTCTGCCGTCCCTGCGGGACTTGGGGTTCATTGCCACCGGTCCCGGCATTGAAATGCCGGGCTATTGCCGGTGGTTCCTGCGGAACCGGACTCCCGCTCAACAAATGAATTGCGCCTTGCCCCGGCCCGGCGCGATTTCAGGCTGGACAATGAATCCAGCCGGTGTTTGAATGCGTTTAATGGAACAGGACAGGCTGAACTCGGCAAAGGATAGGCTGAAGAGCCAGCCGCCGATTACCTAGTTAGACCACATTACGCCATGAATACCATAGAAGCCTTCCTTGCCGTTTATGCGGTTGGTGGATTGATTTGCGGAGTCACTTGGTTTTTTGCTCGCAAGATTATCCGGCAGTCGTGGCGTTGGCGTGCAGTATTCTGCATATTGGTTGGCGCGACGATAGCGTCTACCGTGTTTTATTTTTGGTCTAGTTGGGTTGTTTGGCCAGCGGCTCTCATGCTTTTATTGGTTCTCGACGGTGGTAAGAATGGCTTGCTGGCATTATTATACGGAGCACTTCCGATATTGGTCGTAGCTACCGTTGCATTTTCGGTATGGTCTTTTATTATTCGCAGGAGACATAGAAATGAGAGCCATGTGGCCTAATATGAGGATAGGCTGAATTCCCTTTCCCAAGCTCGCCCCTAAAACCAAAACAGCCGGGGCATGGGTTTGCCCCGGCTTGGTTCTCTTTGGGCAGGCCGGCGTCTGGCGGCCTCAACCCGGCACGGTGGCGCTCACCGGCTCGCTCCACGGGCCTTTCTCGCCGCGCGTGTTCACCCAGCGCGCCCAGACATAGACCGTCTGGCCCGCCTGCGCCCCGCTGTATTCCGCCTTGTAGGGCGACTTGACGCTGTTGTCCAGATACCCCATCTGGCTGAAATCGGTCGGCGCCGGGCCGCCCACCTTGCTCCAGATTTCACAGCTCTTCACGCCGGCCGGCCGGCCGCGACTGGCCGTCGTCTCGTCGCGGTAGCCGATGAGGTGCTGCAACCGCTGGCCGGTGCCCACGGTGACCACCGGGCGGGTGGCGGGCACCGCCACGCGGGTGCGCGTGCGGGCGCGGATGTTGATGTTCATCGCGCTGCGTTGCTCGTCGGTGACCGTGGTGCTGGCCTGGAACTGCTGGATGAGCGGGCGCGCGACGGCCTCGATGGCGGCGCGGGACTGGTCCTTGACGTTGCGCGCGCCGCAGGCCGCGCTGTGGGCGGTGGTGTGCGCCGGATAGGCCGTCTTCCAGGTGGTAACGGTGGCGGTCAGTTGCGTCACGGCGACGGGGTCCACCTTGAGATCCGCGGCGTTGGTGCTGACATAGTCGCTAAACGGGACTATGAATCCATGAAACCCCGGATCGGGTCCGGGTATGCTGTCATTGTTTGTTGCCATAATTGCTATTTACTCCGTTCTGTTGGTTGTTGGTTGTTTTTACCGGGGACGTGACTCTTGAAAGTGGCTGGCTGGCAGCAGCTTGGCGCAATTCCAACCGTTAAAGCGGACGAAATCCACAAGCTCCGGGAAAAATTCGCTAAGCTCCGGAAAAGATTTCCAGAGCTTGGCGGAAGACTCCCAGAACTTGGCGAATCTTCCGCTGTGCTTGGCGGAAGACTCACGGAGCTTGGCGGAAAGTCCGCTGTGCTCGGCGGAAGGCTCCCGGAGCTTGGCGAATCTCCCGCTGTGCTCGGCGGAAAGGTCGCGGGCCTTGCGGACTGGCTCCGTGAGCTTGCGGAAAGACTGGCGGACACTGGAAATCGGCTCCGGGAGGCTGGCCCAGTCCTGCTCTCATCAAATGGGAGACGGCGGCGGCAAGGCGGGTGGGGGATTGATGCTGGGAACGGCGGGAGCGGCCTCCGGCCCGGCCGTGGCAGGTTACATCCCGGAGTCGCCGAAAGTGGGCCGTCCCATCCCGTCCGCCTGCGCGCTGACCTTGGTTCAAAAACTGTCTTCATAGAACCGCACCTCAAACCGCGCCAACGTCTCCTGACCAGACTTATTCCAGTATGACAGGCCGGCGAACATATGCAATAGCTCAAGCGTAAATAAATGAAAGTATCTAAATAACTACTTATAACTATTAACCCGGCCCGGCGGGGCGCGGGGCCGGTTTTTACGCCTGCCCTCAGCCGGCCTGTTCCCGCAGGGGAGAAGGAACGGGTTGCGGGCATTTCTGGATTTGCGGAGGAGCATCCGGCAAATCCAGCGCATGACATTTCAGGAGGACGGCGGAAGTTTCTCCCTCTCCTGGAGGAGAGGGCCAGGGTGAGGACGGTCGTGGAGCCAGTATTGAATATGGTTTTAACACTCGCCCTCATCCCAGCCTTCTCCCCCGGGGAGAAGGAACGGGTTGCGGGCATTTCCGGATTTGTGGAGGAGCGTCCGGCAAATCCAGCCGCGTGAACCTTCAAGAGACCGGCATTGCGGAGCGCCGGTCTCCGATCCGGCGCGTTTCCGGGAGAATTTCGACGCCCGCCGGGTCAGAAACCGGCGCTCCGGGGCAATGGCAGGAGGCGCCCCCTGCCGTTGGGCGGGTGAATTGAGAATTGCGGATTTGGAATTTCACTCTAGGATTGTCGGATGAACGGCACACGGAACAAGGATGTCCTTAATCCGGCATTCGCAATTCGATACGCGGCTTTGACATGATGCGCTGGCTATTTTCCAAGACGCTCCGGGAGGCGTGCGCCCTGCGCAACCACATTCGGCGGATGCTCAATGCGCAGCGCGATTTGATGGCGCCGGGCGCCATCCAGATTGTTCAGGGGGCGCTGCTGGAATTGCAGAGCGCCATCAACGACCGCGTCAAACCGGTGGATATGCGGATCCAGATGGATTCGCTGGAGAAGGTGGCCGGCAAATGGCTGCGGCCCTATCCCCACGCCGCCTGGCGCGAGAATGTGGAGGTGCTGCTGGTGGCGCTTGCGGTGGCGATGGGCATCCGCACCTTTTTCCTGCAGCCGTTCAAGATTCCCACCGGCTCGATGCAGCCGACGCTTTACGGGGTCACCTCGAAGAATCTGATGAATGATCCCAATTTCAAGATTCCCACCGGCTTGGAACGCGCCAAGGAATGGTTCGAGGGGATTTCCTACATCCACGTCGTCGCGCCGGCGGACGGACGGATTGACGGGATCAGCCCGATGCGGCGGTTTCTTATTTTCAACATCAAACAGTCTCTGTCAGTTGGCGGCGTGGAGCAGACCATCTGGTTTCCGCCGGACATGGGCGAGCCGGTTTCTGACCGGGAAGGGAACACGATTGATCCTTTGATTTACCGCGCCGGTTTGATTCCCGGCCGCGAGTATCACAAGGGGCAGGACGTGGTTAAATTGGAAGTCCACGCCGGCGACCATCTTTTCGTGGATCGGCTGACTTACAATTTCCGCAAGCCGGAGCGCGGGGAGATCGTGGTGTTCGCGACCAAAGGCATCCCGGAGGCGCGCCGGATAAATCCGCCCAACTGGACGATCCCGCCCAACGAGTTCTACATCAAACGCCTCGTCGGCCTGCCAAATGAGACGATTCAAATCGGCGACGACCGGCATCTGGTGATTGACGGGAAGCGGCTCGATGCGTCCACGCCGCGATTTGAGGGCCTTTATTCCTTCGATCCGAAGAAGCCGCCGCAGGAAGGCCAATATTCCGGCCACGTGAACCAGCCGAACATGCCGTTCTTTCCGGACGGCAAGGCGGTTTATAAGATTCCCGCCGGCGATGTCATGGTGATGGGCGACAATACCATGAACAGCCTGGACTCGCGCTATTGGGGGGATTTCCCGGAAAGCAGCATCATCGGCAAGGCGTTCTTTGTGTATTGGCCGCTGACCAAACGGTTCGGCATCGGACAAGCCATCGCCGCCCAATGAACGCGGCCGGATCTGAAACGGTTCTGATTACCGGCGCGTCGTCGGGCATCGGCCTGGAACTGGCCCGCTGTTTCGCCGCCGAAGGCTCGCGGCTGGTTCTGGTCGCGCGCAGCACCGCCGCGCTGGAATCCCTCGCTGCGGAATTGCGCCGGGATCATAAAGTCGAAGCCATTGTTTTGACCGCCGATCTTTCGCGGCCGGAAACGCCCGGCCAGATTTTCTCTGAATTGAAGGGCAGGGGAATTGTGGTGGATGTTCTGGTAAACAACGCCGGATTCGGAGCGCACGGTTTGTTTGCGGAATTGCCCCTCCCGTGGCTGCTCGAGATCATTCAGGTCAATATGACGGCGCTGACGGCGTTGACCGGCCTGTTCCTTCCCGGCATGGTGGAGCGGCGGCGCGGCGGCGTGCTTAACGTTGGATCGGTTGCGGGTTTTGTGCCCGGCCCGGGCATGGCGATTTATTACGCGACCAAGGCATTTGTCCTTTCGTTCACCGAGGCGCTGGCGGCGGAACTGGCCGGCACGGGCATAACCGTCTCGGTATTATGTCCGGGACCAACAGCCACCAATTTCTTCCGCGTTGCGCGGTTTGAAATGGAGAGGCAAACCATCCGCGTTCCCGGCATGACGGCCAAAGCTGTCGCCGTTCAGGGTCACCGTGCGTATCGCAAAGGGCGGGTTGTTGCAGTTACGGGGATTCAGAACAAACTAGCAGTCCTGACGGCCCGACTGGCACCGCGGGCGCTGGTCCGCCGAGTCACCCGGAAGTTCAATGGGTTTTGAGGCAAGAGAAAGGCGCATTTCCACGACATTCGAGGCAAAATCGCGTAGGGTCTTTGCCTGATTCTTCTGTCGGTGTTTTTCCTACGGCTGGGAGTTCAGCTATGGAGAACCAGTTGATTTTATTGGGCTTTATCGCAAACCATGGATTTTGCCTCGGCTAATATAGATACACAATGTTTGTTATATTCATACTACGCCTGATTGACGACCCGTCGGCCCGTGTGGTAATAATGGGCCATGATGAGGATTCAACTCGTTGTGGTTGTCGTTGCAGGTTGTTTGTTTCCGGTAATCAACGCTCCAGCAATGGATCGTTGGGCGGCGCTTTCAATGATTGAAAGCGGCGATGATGACCGGGCAGTGGGTTCCCGTGGCGAAGTTTCGCGCTTTCAAATCCGGCCCGAGCTTTGGCCCGGCGGCAATTCGCACAGCATTCGGGATGCGCTGACGGCTGCGCAGGAAGTCATGAAACCGCGTTTGGACACTTTTGAAAAAAGCCACGGGCGTCCGGCAACTGACTTTGAATTTTACATCTTGTGGAACGCGCCGTGGCAGGTGGATCATCCCAGCAAAGTCGTCAAGGAGCGGGCACGCCGTTTTTCCAACCTGGTTCAGCGCTGAAGCGTTTCGCGAGCTGGTAAATCTTCACGTATTCGCCAATCGTCTGTTTCCACGAAAAATCCGCCTTCATCGCGGTTTGACGGAAGCGGCGGAGCAACACGGGCTGCTCATACAGCGCCAGCGCCTTGCGAATCGCCTTGGCCAGGGCCCGCGTCGAAAATTCCCGGAACTTGATCCCGTTCGCCCGTGCCGCGTTCTCGGTGTAATCCATCACGCTGTCGTCCAGGCCGCCGGTGGCGCGAACGATGGGAATTGTCCCGTAACGCAGGCTATACATCTGGTTCAGGCCGCTGGGTTCGAAGCGCGATGGCATCAGGTAAAAATCACAGCCGGCCTCGATCCGATGCGCCAGGCCTTCATCGTAGCCGATGCGCACCGCCACCTTGTCCGGAAAACGCCGCGCCAGTTCGTGGTAGCCGCGCTCGTAGGCCGGCGATCCGCTGCCGAGCAGGACGAACTGCATTTTGGTGCTTAACATTTCCTCGAGCGCGCCGAGCTGGATGTCCACGCCCTTTTGATCCGCCAGCCGCGAAATTGTCCCGAACAGCGGCACTTTCGGCGAGGCCGGCAACTCCAGTTCCTTTTGCAACGCGAGCTTGTTCGCGGCCTTGCCGGCCAGCCGCGTGGCGGAATACGGCCGCACCAGAAAATCGATCGTCCGCCGGATTCCATTCGTCACTAGTCCATGCCATTGAGGATGCCGAACAGCCGGTCTTGCCGGCGGCGCAGCCGGTCGTCCAAGCCGCAGCCGAATTCCTCGGTCGTGATTTCACGCGCGTAACGCGGGCTGACCGTAGTGATCACGTCGGCGAAGGCGATTCCGGCCTTGAGACAGTTCAATCCGCCGTAAAATTCCGCGCCGTCCACCGTGAAAAATTCCGGCGGCAAATTCGTCAATGGCAAACGCGTCCGCCGGGAAGACACCTTGATACGCCAGATTGTGAATGGACAGGCAGACCGGCGGCGGATTCCCCCACCCTTCGGCGCTGTTGCTGCAACATCAACGCCGGCACCAGGCCGGTCTGCCAGTCGTTGACATGCACCACGTCCGGCCGCCACGGCAAATACCGCGCGAGATGCGCGACGCATTTTGAGAAAAAAATAAACCGCTCGGCGTTGTCCGCGTAGCTGATGTCGTCTTCCAGATAAAGGCCGGCGCGAAGGTAAAAATCCGGGCTGATGAATGAAATAAACGACCAGCCCCTTCGCGACTTCGAGCGAACACAATTCCGCCTGGAGCCACCGCGCGCCGAGCGGCAGGTCGAATTGCCAGTCTTCTCGTTTGATTTGGGGAAACTTTTCGCGGATGCCGCGATACAACGGCGTGACGATGCGGACCTCGTGGCCGGCGTGCGCCAGCGCCTTGCCCAGCGCGCCCACCATGTCCGCCAGCCCGCCGGTCTTGGAAAACGGATGGACTTCGCTGCTGGCCAGAAGAATTCGCATCGGTCACGTTTCACGTTTCACACGTCACGTCGTGAAACGTGATGCGTAAAACGTGAGTTGAACTGCGAACGGTCATGCGGTGATTCGCTCCGTCTTCAAATACGGCTGTAGCGGCTGCGGAATCATCACGCTGCCATCCGCCTGCTGGTGGGTTTCAATCAGCGCGACAAACAGCCGCGCCAGCGCCGTGCCGCTGCCGTTCAGGATGTGCGGAAATTTGTTTTCGCCAGCCTCGGTCTTGAACCGCAGGTTCATCCGGCGCGCCTGAAAATCCTCGCAGTTCGAGCAGCTCGACACTTCGAGATAGCTCCCCTGCCCCGGCGCCCAGACCTCGATGTCATAAGTCTTCGCGCTGCCGAACCCCATGTCGCCCGTGCAAAGCAGGATGACGCGGTAATGCAGTCCCAGCAGTTGCAGGACCTTTTCCGCGTTGGCGACCATTTTTTCCAGCTCGTCGTAACCGGTCTCCGGCTTCACGATCTTGATCAGCTCCACCTTGTCGAACTGGTGGACGCGGATCATGCCGCGCGTGCCGACGCCCGCCGCGCCGGCCTCGCCGCGAAAGCACGGCGTGTAGGCGCAGTAGCGAATCGGCAACTGCTTCTCCGCCAGAATTTCCTCGCGATGGATGTTCGCCACCGGCGTCTCGGCGGTCGGCACGAGATACAGTTTGCCGAGCTTTTCCTTGTCGTCGCCTTCCGCCACGCCGTAATACTGGTCCTTGAACTTCGGGAATTGCCCGACGCCTTCCAGGCATTGCGGCCCGACCATGAACGGCGGCGACACCTCGGTGTAGCCGTGCTCGCCGGTGTGCAAATCCAGAAGAAATTGAATCAACGCCCGCTCCAGCCGCGCGCCCCAATTCGTGTAAAGCAGAAAGCCGCTGCCGGACAATTTCGCCGCCCGCGCGAAATCCACCAGCTTGAGCGATTCGCAAAGTTCAACGTGCGATTTGGGCTTGAAGGCGAAAGCGGCCTTGTCGCCAACGGTCCGTATCACCGGGTTGTCTGCCGCCGTTTTGCCGATCTTGACCGACTCGTGCGGCAGATTAGGCAATTGCAGCATCAATTCACTTCGCGCGGCGTCCGCTTCCGCCGCCTGCTTGTCGAGAGCCGCAATTTTGTCGCCAAAGCCTTTCGCAACGGCCTTTTTAGCCTCGGCCTCCGCGATTTTCTTCTGCCCCATCAGCGCGCCGATTTCCTTGGTCACACGGTTGCGCTGCGCCTTCAGCGTTTCAACTTCTGCCAGAAACTTCCGCCGCTGCTCGTCCAGTTTAAGCAATTCGTCAATCTTGGCCTCGTCCCCTGCCCCGCGCGTGGCCAGGCGCTGGCGCACAAAATCGGGTTTCTCGCGGAGCAATTTGATGTCGAGCATTCCGGGATTATAGAAATCCGGCCGCGCCCGGCAAGGTTCAAGCGACGGCCATGATTGGCGCGCAAATTCCGCGAGGGCCGCCGCGCCCGGCGTTTCAACCAATGCCGCGGCCAAATCCGCCCCAAAACTTTGCCAAGAATTGTCCATAATTTGACAACATAGTGGAAGACCCGGCGGACAGGGCTGTCATGATTACCGCGCTTTCATTATGAAGGCTCCGGGGCTTAAAATGGCGGGGACGGTGTCCGGCAGCATCCGCAAGGTTGGGATGTCCGCCCCGCGATGGAATTGCCCATCCGTCCGCTCCCGCCCCGCCTCGCGCCTCCCCAAAACGCTCCCGTCCGGCTCCTCGCCGGAAACAGCTCCGTCAAAAAGCGTCGTTTCGGCCAACGCGCGATTTTTTGCCGGCCAAAAAGCGTCTCCCTGCCCGCGCCGGAGCTTTTTCTCGGCCACAGAGCGTCGTTTTGGCCGATGTGGAGTTTTTCCCCGGTCAAAAAGCGTCCGTTTGCCCGAAGAAAAATCTTTCTTTGGCCAAAACGCGTCTGTCTGGCCGGCGCGGAGTTTTTTCTTGGCTGGAAAGTGTCCGTTTGCCCGAAGAAAAATTTTTCTTTCGCCAGAAAGCGTCGTTTTGCCCGAGAAAAAATCCTTTTCCGGCTGGAGAGCGTCTTTTTGCCCGAAGAAAAGTCCGGGATTGCTCAAAGAGCGTCATTTTGGCCCACTTTTTGGCGCGTGCCGGCCGGAAGCCCGGAGTTTGGCCGCAGTTGCAGCATTTTTCGCCCTTTGACTCCAAAAACTAAACCACAAACCAAAGGAACATAGTAGTATGGCAGGCAATCCACTTCCCGGTCCCATTCCGCCGCTGTTGGCGTTGGGCGAAGACATGGCCAATGGCGCGCACAACCACGGCGCGGCCATCAAGCTGAAACAAAACGACGAAGCCGCCATCCGCGGCGACCTCGACCCGGCCCGCGCGGCCTTCAACGCCTACGCCAAGTCCAAGGACGACAGCGTGACGCTGCACAACGCCCTGCGCGCGGCCGATTCCGCCGGGTATGCCTTCATCAAGGCGGCCAGCGCCTTGCTGGCCCAAAGCCTGGGCGAAACCTGGAGCACCGCCTGGGCGCCCACCGGCTTCCCCAACCAGTCCACCGCCGTGCCCGGCACGCAGGACGGACGCTTCACCCTCTGCAAGTCGCTGGCGGATTTCTTTACCGCCAATCCGGATTACGAGGTCACCACCCCCAAGCTCGTCATCACCGCGGTGGTCGCGCAGGCCCGCCACGACGCCATCGAGGCCGCCCGCACCGGCGTCAATGACGGCAACGAGGACATGGCCCAGAAGAAAATTGATTGCGACGCCGCCGAGGCCACATTGCGCCTGCGCCTGCGCGGCCTGATCACGGAATTGGAGCAGTTGCTGGACGACAACGACCCGTTGTGGGAGGCCTTCGGCCTGACCAAACCCGGCTCGGACAGCACGCCCGGCGTTCCCACCGGTTTGGTCCTCGTCGCCGGTGCCACCGGCAACGTCCAGTCCAACTGGTCGCCCCCCGCCCGCGTCAACCATTTCCGCGTTTACAAGCGAGTGGCGGGCGTTGACGCGGACTTCGTGAATGTGGGCGGCCCGACGGACCCGGAATATACACTCACCGGCCAGCCCAGCGGCAAGACGGTGGACATGCAAGTGACCGCCGTAAACAGCGCGGGCGAGAGCGCGCCCAGCGCCACCGTCTCCATCATCGTGCCGTGAGGAATTGAAGCCAGGGCGGGCAGACTTCTGCGCGCCGTTCGTTCGCCTGGAACTGCGGCGCGCAGGTAGTGATGCGCCCTGCCATCAAAAGGCCGGGGCGGGCGGAAAATGCCCGTCCCGCCGGGCCTTGACATTGCGGCCAGTCCGACGGAGCTTCAAACCGTGAAACGGAAGACCAGAAGTCTGCTTCCCGAATCAGGGCAAACCCCGGTTTGGCCGAATCACTGCCAGGCCGGTTGTGGCATTCTCTTTTATACTGGCGGCGTGGTTCAACTTTGGATCGTCAAGCGGCATCTGTATTTATGAGCAAGGAGGCGGAGATACGAACAACTCCAGGAATGACGGGTTGGATTAATATGGTGATCGGGACTTTGTTTTTCGCCAGCTTCGGCGGCGGCGTCGCGGCGATGGCGATGGAATATGCCTGCTTGCTTTTATACGCGGCCGAACCGCCGGTGATCATCCCCAGAGTAATTGTAGTGGTTTGCGCCATCGGCGTCGGTTGGTTTTTATGGCATTTGCTGGACCGCGTATATTGGTGTTTGACCGATGTTGAGTTAATTGGCGGGCGTCACCGGGATACGAGACTTTCGTTGTCGTCCCTGCAGAAGATCGTAATTGGCCTGCCACACAAATACCCGATCCCGGGCATGGAGCTGTTTGTTTCGCCAAGGACCAGGCTTCATTCCCTCCTTCTGTGCTTTTCGGACGGTTCATTGCTCCCAATGCATCTGCACGGGTTGCCGAACGGGAGCCGCCTGATGGAGGAGTTGATTTCCCGCTGTTCCGATAGAGTTGATCAGCACTACAAGTATTCGGAGGAGGAGATAAGGGTATTGAGAAAGGCTGACGTAAATGTCTTGATCAAGAAGAATCCGGCCGCCTCCCATGAGGGTTCATCGGCCAGGCGTTGAGCAAAGGGTTTCTTTTTTTTCTTCCAGGCGTTTTTTGTTTGTTTCGGTCAGCGTCTCCGTCCGCAATGGCGTTACGGGATTGATTTATGGGATTTCAGAGTCCAGATTGCGGGCGTGAGCCAGTTGCCGGGGAAGGCCAGCCGCCTGATGCGCGCGCCCAAGTTGACGTGGGCGCGCATCGCCGCCGCCCTGGCCGTGGCCGTGTGCGCGGACGGCCTGCAACTGCTCCTGAACGGCCCCGGCTGGTTCGGCCCGGACCAGGCGATTGATGTCGTCGCCATGGCGCTCACAAGCTGGCTGCTCGGCTTTCACTGGCTGCTGCTGCCCACCTTCGCCATCAATTTCATTCCCGCGCTGGATGATCTGCCGTCGTGGGTGGCGTGCGTGGTTGCCGTCATCGTCTTGCGCAAGCGGGAACAACGCCCCGTGCCGCCGCACGTCGCGCCCGAAAAACCGGCGATTGAAATCTGATTGAAAATCGCAGCCGCAAGCGGCACATTCATTGCATGACGAAATCCGTTTTTACCGGGCCGGTTTACGTGGTGCGCGACAACATTGACACCGACCAGATCATCTCCGCGCAGTATTTGAACCTCGTGCCGACCATTCCCGAGGAATACGAGAAGCTCGGCAGCTACGCGCTGGATGGTTTGCCCAAATCGCTTTATCCGACGCGCTTCGTCAAGGAAGGCCAGCTCGACGCGGATTATCCGATTGTTGTGGCGGGGAGAAATTTCGGCTGCGGCAGTTCGCGCGAGCACGCACCCATCGCCCTCGGCTCGGCCGGTTGCCGGGTCGTCCTGGCCGAAAGTTTCGCGCGCATTTTCTTCAGGAATTCCGTCGCCACCGGCGAGTTGTATCCATGCGAAGTCACCGAACGCCTTTGCGACACATTGAAAATCGGCGACGTCGTGACGGTTGATCTCGACGCGCAGACCGTGACCGTGAAAAACTCCGGCCAAGTTTTCAAATTCAAACCGCTGGGCGACGTCCGTCCCGTCGTGGACGCCGGCGGTTTGTTCAACTTCGCGCGCCAAAGCGGGATGATTGCGGCAAAATAGGCTTTGCGGATGTGAAAACGCCCGCACTGCTCCCCTGCCCTCGCTCGCTGGAGATTCTGCGCGGCACATTCACGCTGCCGGAAAAAATCGCTGATTTGATTTTGGGGAGCACGCGCGCCCTGCGTGCCATGTTCCGCGCCCTCGCGGAACACGCGGATATGACGGTAATTCGCGCAACAAAAATTGCTCCGGACAGGGCGTCCGCCGCCACACGCGAGGGCGCGTGTGCTCCCCAATCCGATTTTTACACCCTCAAAATTTCCAAAAGCGGAATTGAGATATCATACCGCGAGACCGGCGGCCTGCGCGCGGCGACGGCGACGTTGCGTCAATTGCTTCGTCAATTCGGCAGAGGATTACCCTGCCTGAAAATCCGCGACTGGCCGGATTTCCAACGCCGCGGCGTGATGCTCGACATTTCACGCGGCCGGGTGCCGAAACTGGAAACACTGCTCGATCTTGCCGGGAAGCTGGCTGATTTCAAAATCAACGAGCTGCAGCTTTACACCGAACACACGTTCGCCTACCGCCGATACAAATCTGTCTGGCGCGGCTGGGGCGCGCTGACGGCGAAGGAAATCCAAATCCTCGACGCGCATTGCCGCGAACTCGGCATTGACCTCGTGCCAAACCAGAATTCCTTCGGCCATCTGCGCTATTTCCTGGAAAATCCTAAACTGAAACAATTAGGCGATATTTCCTTGCCTTACGAGTGTGGCGGCGACGCCTCATCGCCGGGAAGCGACGAGGGCGTCGCTGCCACCTTCCTCCGCCGCCCGTCCACGCTGGCACCAAATCATCCCGGCACCCTGCCCTTCTTGCGCGGCCTTTACGACGAATTGCTGCCGAATTTCTCCAGCCGCTTTTTTAACGTCGGTTGCGACGAAACCTGGGATTTGGGCCGTGGCCAAAGCAAAAGGCCCTGCTCACGTCGCGGCAAAGACCGTGTCTATCTGGAATTTCTGAAGCAGATTCATCGCGAAGTTTCCGCGCGCGGCAAAACGATGATGTTCTGGGGCGACATCGTTTTGAAATATCCCGAATTGATTTCTGAATTGGCTGCACTGGGAGCGCCGATTTCCAAATCGGCGCGCCTCCAAAAGCGCGAGGCCCGTGCCGAATTGGAATTCGGCGCTCCAATTGCTTTGAACTGGGGCTACGAGGCGAATCATCCATTTGAAAAGGAAGCGGCGCAATTCGCGAAGGCCAACATTCCTTTTTACGTCTGCCCCGGCACTTCGACGTGGCAGACGCTCATCGGCAAACACGACAACGCGCTTGTCAATTTGCGCTCGGCGGCCACGGCCGGAAAACAATCCGGCGCCATCGGTTATCTTATCACCGACTGGGGCGATGGCGGCCATCCGCAGCCGCTGGCCGTGAGCTGGCCGATGTTCGCCGCCGGCGCGGCGCTGGCCTGGAACGCGAAAGACTTTGACGAGCGCTACCTGCTTTCCGTCCTGGGCCGGGACGTTTTTGGGAATCGAAAGGTGGCGCAGACGGCGTTCAAACTCGGTTTTGTTCACCAAAAACTCGGCGTGGCATCGCCGAATGAAACGCCGCTCGGCACGGTCGTTGCCGCGCCACCATTGCGCGAGCGCGAATTGTTTTGCCGGAACGGGTTGAAATGGTTTGCCAAGATTCCAGCCGCCCGAATTCGCGCAACGTTGAAGGTAATCGAGAAGCAGCGCGCAAAGTTGAGGAGCGCGGGTCTGCGAACCGGCGCGAACCGAAAGCAGTCATCAACGAGCCGGTTCGGAGACCGGCGCGCCATTCTCGAACTGGATTTGGCGGCACGTATGGCGGCGCAATCGTGCAAGTTCATGCTCTGGCAACAGGCGGTGGCGGCGGGACGAATCGCCGAGGCGAAACGGCTGGCACAAACCGGCGTCCGCGAATTGAAGAAGCTCGACAAGGATTTCAGCGCGCTCTGGCCATTGCGGAACAAAGCGACTCCAAAACATTGCTCGGCCTTCCTGCACTGGCGGATGGAAGATTACCGGCGAGGATTTGTGGTGTGAGCCGGCCCCAGCTCGCTTCAATCAACGGCTCGGCCTCCGCCAGTTTGGATTCACCCGGATGGGCTGCGGCGTCAAAATCTTCGGCGGCACCGGCGGTGCTTTCGGCCAGTGCTTTTCCGCGAACGTCGCGACTTGATTGGCCACGGCCTCTTTCTGCTCCGGCGTGCCCGGCAAAACTTGCTCGACCTTTTTGGTCTTTTGCGTCAGCCAATCTTCGGTCTTGGTCGCCAGTTCGCCGATTTTGGTTTCGGGGAATTTCATTTCTCCCATGACGAAATCGTGGAGCATCCCGATCGCATCTCCCGCGGGTTTGGCCGGCTCTTTCGCGCTGACGGCGGAGGTTTCCAGTGCCTGATAACCGTTCACGACCCACTCTAACTTGCCCGTCTCGACATCCATCAAAAAACCATGCACGGGAATTTTCGGGCCGATGAGCGGGCTTTGACGGACAATGTCGCACGCCTTGATGACGTTTTGCCGCTCGCTGCCAAACATGCCGAAGAATTCATTGACGTTGTCCGGCAGCAAATGCCGCTCGATGCCGAGCGCCTTCAGCCGGTCGAGCAACTGCATCGTCGTCGTCTTGGCGACCTGGCAATCCGTGTGGCCGATGATGGCAATTTCCTTGCCGCCCTTGACCGCACAAGCCAGCGCCAGCGAGCGCATCGTGCTGCTCAACGGCTGGGTGATGATGTTGCCGGCGTTGCGCAGCCAGATGAATTGCTCGGCCGGCAATCCCAGCGCGTTCGGGAAATAGGCGTTCAGCCGCGGGTCAATGCACGTCAGCGCGATGACCGGCAACTCGTTCTCGAAATCGCCGGGATGCAGGCCGGCTTCTTTATCGCCGGCCACCGCCCGGTGGTTCGCATCTACAATGGCTTCAAAGAGGCGCATAATTTAGAAATGTTCCTGATTGGCTTTCAGAACAAGCTTTTTGTGTTTCTTGCATTGCTCACGAATATTTTGAATGACGCATAATCGTTCGTTCGGGCTGTCGGGAGGACAGCAACCCGAAACGCAGATTCGTCGTAGGGCAAGACGTCCAAATGCCCAGAGCCGGTGGCAGCATCTATCATCGAACCCTTGTCATCAAAAAATCGGCAGTCGAACTCGGCATCCCTCCAAGCGACCGGGCTGGCATTGGTTAGCACCCCGGTTACGTAGATGCGCAGCCCGTTCGGAGTCTGCGCCCAGTTCATTCGTGATTCAAGAACCTTGAGCGACTTTGGAAACTCGCTGTAGTAAGGCTTGGGATTCTGCAAACGATCCAAGCTGGAGAACATTGTGGCGGCCATCGCAACCCAAATCACCGTCACGGGAACGACGTGGACGAACATGCTAATCGTTGGATGGCGAAACGACTTCCATGTGAGCCACTGGCGGCAGTGCGGGCAAAGCTTCGCTTTTGCGTCTATGGCCTCGACACAGAAAGGGCAAATCCTCTTTTCTGGATCATTCATAGGTATCGTTCATTCATGCGAAGAAGTCTGGTGATTTAGTCCGGTTTCAATTGCCGATCACCGTCAGTGGCTATTTGAACGCGCACCTGATGCGTAACATTTTTATTCGTGAATGCCAGTCCGCCAAGCTCCACTCTGAATCCATTTTCCTGATGGGACTGGACGACAAACGTATCCTTCACGTCGGGATCACGCACATCCAGCAGGTTGCCCCATTCGTCCAGAAAGCGAACCTCAAATTCTTGGATCCGCCACGGATACGCGCCTTGATTTGTGACAATGCCGGTCATCCAGAAACCGGGCTTCTTTCCGTTTTGATCCAGTGATGTGCCCAACACAACAAGGTCCTTTCGATGCCCGCCAAAGCTGCGCCCGCCGGGGCCTTCGCCATTCGGAGCCAGTTTAGAAATAACCGCAATCGCTACGATTATAAGAACTACAGATGGCCCGGCGAGTAACAACTCCTGCCGCCATAAAACATAACGACCTTGTTTCGAGCGGCAAAACGGACAAAGCTTTGCCGCCGCCTTTATGGTTTCAGCACAAAAAGGACAGACTTTGGTTTGTTCAGTTCCGGCCATGATCTTCACACCGCTTTCTTCCACGGCTGCAACGGCGGCGATTCAAAGCCGGGCGCGGGCGCCGGTTCCTCCGGCATCAGATACCAAAGCGCGAGGTAAATCACCACGCCGGCAAACGCCGTGAAAATGGTCGCCAGCACCCACGCGATGCGCATTCGTGACGATGACCAGCCAAGATATTTCGCCAGCCCGCCGCAAACCCCGGCAATGTCACGGTCATCGCGTGAACGGCACAGTTTCATAAATCACGTCGCCAGCCGCGGCATTCTGCGCTTCGGCCGCCCAATGAAAAAATAGAGCAGCGAACCGAGGAAATGCAGAAAGACGATGCCGAGCACCCACCCGGTCTTTTCTCCGTCAGTCAATCCCTTGTTTTGAATGGCGCTGACCAGCATCCAAATCCAAAACACCGTCAAGAAAAGTGCCACGCCGAAAGCAGCCGCGATGATCGCCAGTGGCGCCACCAAAACCAGCGCCGTGAGCAGCAGCGCAAGGGCCAGCAATAAACAGCATAATCCGAGGGCCGCCAACATATCATCGTTCTTTCGCTTAACCTTTCTCAATGGCCTGAACCGCGGCGTCCACTTCCTCCTGCCGGATCACGCCCTTGGCGACCAGCAATTTCAATGGTCGCCAGATACAGCTTTAATTCGTGGGTCTCGCGTCTTAGCTCGTCAATGCTTTCTTCCTGGGTTTGGTCCAGATTTTGGGTTCGGGCGGCGTCCGCCTGCATCTGGCCAATGGCATTCTCCAGGTCCTGAATGTCGAGTTGCTGCCCGACATTTCCCAACAGCATCATTCTGCCCCAGCCCATAATTTGCCTTTCTCTTCTCCGGTAGGGACGACCTGCCGGTCGTCCGAGGCCGCGCGGCAGCACGGCCCTACCTTATTTGGTTTTGTCCGAATCATCCTTCCCCATCGCTTTTCGCAGCGCGGGCACCTGTTCCAGCAATTTCTCGAACTTTACGCCGGTCAAGGCTTCCAGCACCGGCGGCAACTGGCTGATGATGGTGGTCACGTCGCTGGTCAGCTTGCTCGCGCCGCCGCCGGGACCGTTGCCGGAATTGATGATGACCATCTTCTCGGTCTTTGCCAGCGGCTCGCTGATCTTGCCCGCGATTTCCGGCAACATGCGCACAATCATTTCGATGACCGCCGCCTCGTTGTATTGCTTGAAACTCTCGGCCTTCACGCGCATCGCCTCGGCGGTCGCCTTGCCTTGCGCCTCGATGACTGCCGCTTCGGCCAGACCGCGCGCTTTGTTCGCGTCGGCTTCGGCGAGGCCGGTGGCCTTGACGACATCGGCGCCGGCAAAACCGGTCGCCTTGGTCGCGGATGCGGCGCCTTCGGCCTCGGTTTCCAACTGGAACTTCTTCGCGTTGGCCAGCGTCTCAACTTTGTAACGCTCGGCGTCGGCGGGCTTTTGGACGGTGGCTTCGAGTTCGCGCTGTTTCCGCAGAATTTCCTGCTGTTGCAGTTCAATCTGTTTCTGCTTCTCCACGATGCTGACTTGCACTTCTTCGGCCTTCACGAGCTGGCCGGTTTTGAACTTCTGCAAATCGTAGGCGAGGTCGGCCTGCGCCTTTTGGACATTCACCGTCGCCTGGTATTGCGCCACGTTGGATTGATAATCGCGTTGCGCTTCGGCGATTTTTGAATCGGCCTGGAACTGCGCTTCCTGCCCGGCCTGCTTCGCCTGCGCGGAGCGGATCTGTGAATCGCGGTCGGCCTCGGCCTGCGCGATGATGGCGTCGCGCTTGACCTGGGCGATGCGCGGTTTGCCGAGGGCGTCGAGATAACCCTGGCCGTCGCGGATGTCGCGGATGGTGAAGCTGACAATGCCCAGGCCCATGTTGCCCATGTCGCCGGCGGCCACTTCCTGGACCTTCTGGGCGAAGGCGTCGCGGTTCTGGTAAATCTCCTCGACGGTCATCGTGCCGAGAATGGCGCGCAAATGGCCTTCGAGCGTTTGCGTGGCGATGTTGCGGATTTCGTCCGTGGCCTTGCCGAGAAATTGTTCCGACGCGGTGCGGATGGAGATATCGTCGCCCTTGACCTTGATTTGCGCCACGCCGTCCACCTTCACCGGCACGCCTTTGCTGGTATAGACTTCCGGCGTCTGCACGTCAATCGTCAGCAGTTCGAGCGAAAGCACGTCCACCTTTTCCAGCACCGGCCAAACGAACGTGCCGCCGCCCTTGACGATGCGGAAGCCGACCATCGAGCCGTCGTCCAAGCGGTGTTTGCGCCCGGACACCACCAGCACCTGGTTTGGGCCGACCTTGGTGTAGCGGCTCATGATGAGGATGAACAGCAGGACCAGGACGACGGCGACGACCAGCGCGGCAAGGACCGCCATGCCGTTTTCGAGGAAGTTCAGGGCTAACAGGGGTGCGAGGTGCATAGTGGGTTGGGAGTTGTTGGTTGATGGTTAAAAGTTAAATCAGTTGGATTCTTGGACGTAAAACTGCGTGCCGACGACGCGGGTGATTTTGACGGTCTGGCCGTTGCCCACCGTTGCGCCACTTTCCGAGCGCGCCGGCGCCGTGTAGCGCGTGCCGCGGACGACGTAGGCAATTTCGCCTACGCCGTTTTGGGGAATCGGCGTAATGACATTGGCCTCCGCCCCGACGAGGGCGGCCACGTGCGATTCGCTGGAGCCTTGCGTGTGGCTGAACAGCACGGCCAGCGCCTTATAAAGGCAGCCCGCCACCACGAAGGCGGCGATGATGGACAACGGCGCGCTGACCACGGCCTTGCTGGTCGCCGGAACCTCCGTGAAGATGATGCCAAAACCGCCAAACGCCGTGACAAAGGCCGCGATGATGGTGGGGCTGAAAATGGAAATGCCGGGCATGTCGCTGCTGTCGGCGCCGGCCTCCGCGTGGCCCTCGCTGCCCCCGACGTGGTCGCCATGACCGCCGAAGAAATGCCCCAACGTCACGCTCAACAAGGTGAACGCCAACCCCACCACCAGGCAAAACAGATAGATTGTATAGACCGTCATAAATCCTCGCTGATTGGTTGTTTGCGCGAGTTAAATCCCAACCGGCCCGCAATGCAAGCAGGAAAGAGAATCTGGTTTGTGCCGGGCGGCTTCATACTTCACTCTTATTTAACATCAAAGCGGGGAGAGATGCAGTTACAATTTCGCGCCAATTTTATCACCGCCCGTGCCTGAATCGTTACCGGCAGGGACATCCCACTGCGCGCCGTCCCTGCCCATGGCCCTCCGCAAGGAGCGGGTCTGGGAACGGCTCGAATCCCGGCGCTCATGCACCAGGCCATTGGTTAAACGGTCCGTTTTTTTGCAGCCTCGGCCTCAAGTGTGTTTAAAAAGGCTTCGAGATCAATTTTGGAATCCAACTCGTGGCTGGTTTGCGATTCATCATATTGTGGCAACTTCCGCCCAGCTCCCACGATGGTCACGCAAGGGCCGGGAATATTGTCCACAAAACAGATTTGCGCGCCTGGGCCGTATCCGTTTCTAATGGCGATGCCCTTGATGTGCTGGCCCATCCAGTGCCAGTCGTTCACCTTCCGTTCGGTGGAGGGGCTGGAATTTTGAAACTTCGGTTTGAACGGGATTCTCTTTTGCTAGCATTCATGGTGTTCCTTCGCCCACTGTGCGGGCATCCAGGTGCGGTGGCGGGGTTTCATGAACGTGTCGCCATAGTGGAGGTTATGGACCTGCGGCACCGGCTCCAGGGTGAGGTGGTTGATTTCGTTGACGCTTAGGCAGGTGGTAATGAAATATTCCCCGGCGCTCTCCTTGTAGGTGAAGGCGAGGATGGACCCATTGAATCCGACAATGAAGGCGCGGCCTCTGCCAACCGGCATGCTGATGATCGGCGTGCCGAAAAAATCCATGATCAGATTAACCATGTCATCCCCTATGTGGTTCACTGCGCGGAGCGAAAAGCGTTGCAAGACGTGATCCGCAAAAACCACCCGCTTGCCGGACAGGCGGATTTCCGGGAAAAAGTCGTTGCCGCCGTAGAAACGGAAACGATGGGTTCGGCCCATGGGTTCGTCTGTGGAAGTCTGCTGGACGATGGTCACCCGCGCCACGAGGTCGGGATCAGGCAGGTCAAAGAGGCGCAACTGGTCCTTGCGCGCCCCGTTGATAAAGGTGCAGAACAACAGGGCAGCCTGCCCGCGCACCAGCTTGTCGAAGCCGCTCGCTCGCTGGTCCACGCGGGCGAAACGGTCCGGCAGGCCGCCGAGGAATTCCAGGTTCAACGCCCGCAGCAGCACCGGCAACTGGTCCGTGTGGGGATAGAGGGAAACGCGCCCGTGCCGTTCCTCCACCACCTCGAACTGCTCGCGATAGATGGATTCAAACGGATTATGTTTCATGTTCGCCACGGGCTTTGGCTGATTATTAGCGACTTTGACCGGCTTTTCAAGACCGGCCAGGTGGCTGGCCGGTGGCAAGGGTGCCTGGGCTCTGGTCTGTGCAAATGGTGGCCCTCCGCAGGGAGCATTCATTCCATTCCGAATTCAAAATTCCGAGTGCCGAATTTGAAACGGCCCGGCTACAGGCAGTGGCCCGTCGCAATGATGGCCGTCTGCAAAGACTGGCCCACCGCAAGGAATGGTGGCACTCCGCAAGGAGCTGGGGAATGGCTCGAAACTAGACGCGAGCGCCCGGGGGTGGGAGATAGTCCGGCACCCTGTAGAACGGCGGCGACTCCTCCATTATCTGCCGGTAGGCGCCCGGGGACTCTGCATCCAGCAGCACCAGATAAGTTTCAAAATCCGGGCTGTGCCCGGCATGCACCGCCAGATTAAAATCATGAAACAGCACCGCGTCGCGCGGTTCCATCACCGCCCCCACCGCATAGCCGGGCCGTCCAGCCACGGTCGCCCTCCACACCCAGGCCGCGCGGAAATTCTTGTGCCGCCGCATGAACTCAAACGCCCGCTGCACCATCTCCGTCGGATAATCCGCCGGGTCCAGAACCGTCGCGGTTCCCGTTTTATGCTGGGTGGTGTCATTTTCCGTGGGCTGGAACACCTGGCCGCTGACCAGATCGCGGATCAGGTCGGACTTGATGGCGATTTCTCCCGTGACGCAGCCTTTATTGAAAACCACGCCGAAGGGAGTGCCGCCGAACAGTGCCAGCAACTGTTTCGCCGGCATGGAACCGACCCAATAAGTCAGCATAGGCACATTGCCGTGGCGCATGCCTTCCTCCGCGCGTGCCTCCGATGAAAACACCGGGCTGAACTCGCCATCCGCATCCCGCAGCAGGGCGAGCGGAAACAGCTCGCCCTTCTCCACCACCACCGGCTCGTCCTCAATGCCCACATGAAACGGCCGGAGGAACCACAGTTCGCCCTGGGTCACGGCCCGGCAGAAATCCGGGAAGGTGGATTGTGACCGCCCCATCGCCTGGATGGACCGGTCCAGATCGTTCATGGGAATATTTTCGTTCATGCGAAATCCGTTCGTTTAGTTTGGAAAATAAAAGCGGAATCACATGTTGTCGAGTCCGTTCCGGTCGGGGCTGGCCGGCGGCAAACGGTGGCTCACCGCAAGGTGTGGCCCTCCGCAAGGAGCATTCATTCCATTCAGAATTCAGAATTCAGAATTGGAAACGGCCCGCCGCAAGGATCCCGGCCCGGCTGCGGCCAGGCGCGGGGCAGACTGATATGTTTCAGGACAGTCTCAATGAGAAAGGCTCGGAATGGACTGATTCCTGCTGCCTTTGTCCTCAATATATGATCATGAATCACGCATTCCGCATCGGTTTTGCCGTCGCGACGGCCGCCCTGGTTTCCACCGCCCAAGGCGCGGACGTGGTCTCCATCTGGGGCGGTGCGCGGGGGACCATCATCCTCAAGTCCGACGGCACGGTCTGGACCTGGGGCGTCAATTATGATGGCAAACTTGGCATCGGAGAAACGAATGCGCCGCTCACGTCGGTTCCGGTGGAAGTGCATGGCCCGGGAAACGTCAGCTACCTGAACTCGGTCAAGGCCATCATGGGTTGCGAGGAACACAACGTCGCGGTGAAATCTGACGGCACGGTCTGGTGCTGGGGCTGGAATGCCTATGCCCAGCTGGGTGACGGAACCACCAACGATGCGTGGACACCGGTCCAGACCGGCCTGCTTTCCGTCCCGCCGCTGACCAACGTGACCAAGCTCGGCGGACGGCCCTACTTCACGCTCGCAGTCAAGTCCGACGGAACCATCTGGGCCTGGGGCATGAACCAGTATGGTCAAATGGGCAACGGGACGGTCAATCCGCTTTCCGGCCCGCAGGTCACGGTGCCGGTGCAGGTCAGCAGTTCGTCGCCCGGCGGCGCGATCAACAATCCGCTGCAAGTCTCCTGCGGGTATTCGGTCGGCGCGGCCCTGGCGACGAATGGCACCGTTTGGACCTGGGGAACCGGCGAATTGGGCAACGGCACGACCGGCAGCAGCTATGTTCCCGTGCAAGTGACCGGCCTGACCAACATCACCGCCATTTCCTGTGGCTGGAAACATGTTCTGGCGTTGAAGGCGGACGGAACCGTCTGGTCTTGGGGGCTCAATGCCGACGGCGAACTGGGCGATGGCACCACCGCCACCCGTTCCAACGCAGTTCAAGTTTTGAATGTGAGCAACATCGTTTCCGTTTCCGGCGGTGACGGCCATTCCTCGGCGCTGGCCGCCGACGGCACCGTCTGGAAATGGGGCTTGAACGACCTCGGCGAACTGGGCAACGGCACGACCAACCTCGTGGCCAATCCGTTCCCGGCAAAAATTCTCGTGGACACCTACGGCCACGGCTTCAGCAACGTGGTCATGACCTCGGCGCGCGACTACCACAACATCGCCGTCAAGGCGGACGGCTCGGTCTGGTGTTGGGGCTGGAACAACCAGGGCCAGTGCGGCAACGGCACGACAAACGACACCTGGTTGCCGACGCCGGTTTCCGGCCTCACCGCCCGCGTCGGGTTGCCATTGAACTTGTCATCGGCCGCCGCGCCGGGTTACGCCAATCTTTCCTGGTCCAGCACCACCGGCGCCTATTTTTCCGTGGAATACACCACGAATTTGTCGGCAGGATTTTCCAGCGTGCTGCAAAACAATATTCTGGCCACACCGCCAACCAATCTGGTGACGGTGCCCATGACCAATGCCAGAAGCTATTACCGGCTGAAGTTTTGACGGCGGCAAGGACGGGCACGCCGCAAGGAGCCGGGGAATGGGGAGCACAGCCGCCCCGGCTGTGGTTGGCCGCGCCCTCGAGGCAAACATCGGGCGGGCGCAAGCCCCCCATAATACTATCGTCTCCGTGACCGTGATTACCGACACGACGACGGATCCTATCGTCAGCGCCATCAATCCTGCCGACACGACGACCTTGTTTACCGACACGGTCACCGATCCTACCGACACAGTGACCTTGCTTATCGTCACGACGACGGATCCTATCGTCAGCGTCATCAATCCTACCGACACGGTGCCGTTGCTTACCGACAAAGTCATCGATCCTTCCGACACGATGACGGTTCCTATCGTCTCGGTGGTCAAATTTAGCCATTTTCGGGCAAAATTTTCCTGAAAATGTAAAATATTGTTAAAACTGCCTCTGGCCGGCTGAACGTGCCTGCCATGTCCCAAGGCGTGAAATTCACGCATCCAGGCACGGGCAGCGAGAGGGGAATTCAACGCCAAGGCGCTAAGGTGCCAGGACGCAAGGTTAAAAAACCTCTGCGCCTTTGCAGTGCAGATGCCCGACCGGAAGGTCTGGCCCGGCCGCGGGTGGCCGTCGGCAAATGGTGGCCCTGCCGCAGGAGTGGGGAATGGCGGGGCAAGCGGCGGAGCAGCGACCAATAATATCCCGAAGGGATTAAATCATTCAGCCCGGTGTTGCCGATGAAATCGGCTACACCGGGAAATTGTGGAAAACCGATACAACCCTGTCAGGGTTGAATGATTTGTTTGAACGACCACCCAGGGTAGCTCCTCGCCCGTCCGGCTCGGACCAACCCTGGGCTGAATGATTTCAATCCTTACAGGATTGGCAACGGTGGCCGTCTGCAAAGACTGGACCACCGCAAGGTGCGGGTCTGGGGAATGGCTCGAATCCCGGCGCTGAAACGAATTCAAACCGAAGCCCTGTAATGCCAGTGGTGAATGGGTGAGTTTGGTTTGCCCTCATCCGGCTTCGCCACCTTCTCCCATCCGGCTGGGAGAAGGAATTTATTTTGTGGGACGTTTTCCCAGGGTGGCGTCCGCTTCGCTCCCTTACCCTGGGCTATTATCTTTCGCCCTTACAGGGCTTTCATTTGGTTTCACAGATTATTTCGCCACCACCGCCTTCGGCGTTTGCGTGGCGGCGACGAGTTGGCCGAGCAGTTCGGAGTTGCGCGGGATGAGGGTGATGCTGGCTTCGCCGGCAATGATGTTCTGCGTTTCCAGCACGTTGAACAGGGCGTGCAGGATGTCCTCGTCCTGCGAGATCTTTTTCAACGCCAGCCCCACAATCTGCGGGCGCATGGCGGCGGCCTTGGCAAACTCGATGGCGGCCTGCTGTTCCGCCGTGCTGGCGATGATGTTCACCTGGTTGGTGCCGTCCTGCTTGATGGCGGAGGTGACCTGCCGCAGCCGGTTCACGACCTTTTCCTCGATCTGCTTGATCATGCCGGCGTCGCGGAAATGCACCTTGCGGATGTAGGTTGAGCCGAGGCGGTAGCCCCATTCCTGCGATTGCGGCCGGCTGAAGCCTGTGTCACGGATGTCTATGGCCTTGCCGGACGTTTTACCGGAAGCGAAGGCTTGGTGTGCTGGCCAAAGAATTGGAACACGTTCGTCATGCCGCCCATGATGATCCCGCCGTGGTCCTTGCCGGGCACCACCACGTATTCGTGCGGAATGTTCAGCGTCTTCATGCTCTCGTCCAGATCGCTGCACGCTGCCGATAAAGCCGTCTTTATCGCCCACGATGAGCAGGACCGGCACGTCCTTGAATCTGGCGTTCGCATCCAATTGGAAGCCGGGCGCGCCCGGGGACAGATCCGGCGACGGCGGCCCAGATGGAGGAATACTTGTCGGCGATGTGCAGCGCGCCCGCGCCGCCCTGCGAGTGGCCCATCAGGTAAATGCGGTGATTATCAATGCTGAATTCCTTGCGGACCATCGTCAGGACGTTCATCACGTCCTGCTCGCTGTATTCGCTGGCCTTGGACTGGTCGGCTCCGCCGTCCGGCGGCATACCCACCTCGGCCGGGCTGCGGACCGCCCGGCGGCTGATTGGTTCCCGGCAGTTGGGATGCATGCCGGGCGCATTGGTGGGTGAGCCGCCGCGCCGGCCAAACCCGCCCCTGCCCATGGCCGTGGCTGGATTGCCAAAATTGGCCATGGCCGAATAGCCCATGGGCGCAACCATGATATAGCCTCCCTCCTCCGCGAGTTTCAGCGCGGGTTCATGCATGAATACGCCAGGATTGCCGCCCGCGCCGCGCAGCGCAACGATGAGCGGCGCCGGCTTGCCCTTGGCGACCTTGGTGGAGACAAACACCGCATACGGCAGCGTCTCGCCCGTGTTGGTGAAGACGTAAGTCCGGCTTTGGACGCGCGGGTCGCCCGACCAGGAGCGGACGGCGGGAAGATTGTGGTGGTTCGTCTCCGTGCTCTGCGGCACGGTTTGCCGGCCGGCGGCCGGTTGTGCCTGCGTGAGGCTGACCGGCAGGCACAATGCGAAAGCCAGGCCAATGCCGGCGATTGGGGTGCGAATGGATTTCATGGTGTTGGCCCAGTATAGAACCATGTTCCAGCCCTTGCAACAGAACTTGAAAACGAGGGTGATTTGACACCGGCGTTGCGTCTCTCTAGCCTTGGCCGATGTCCAAACCGGCATTGAAAGGAGTCCTGTTGATCGGCGCTGTCGCGCTGGGTCTCATCCACGGAGCGAACGCACAGACCAACAATCCAGTCCATCGTTTTGAAAACGTCGTGCGTTCTTACGAGGCGGCTGACAAAACCAACGCGCCGCCCCGGAACGCCATTTTGCTGGCCGGTGATTCCCAGTTTTTCCGCTGGAAAACGGTGAACGAGGATTTGCCGGGTTACACAATCATCAACCGGGGCATTGACTCGTTCGAGACTTCGGACCTGCTGTATTTCGCCGACCGACTTGTGCTGCCATATCAGGCGCGGTTGATTGTCCTGCATATCGGCGGCAATGATGTGCATGGAGGCAAATCCCCCGAAAAGGTGCTGGCCGATTTTAAGGCGCTGGTAGCCAAAATCCGCGCGGTTCAACCCACGGTGCCGATCGCGTTCACGAGCCTCACGCCCGGACCGGCGCGGCAGGAGGAATTTGACCGGCGCAAAGCCGCAAACCGGGTCATCCAGGACTATATCGCGACGCAACCCGGACTCCTGTTCATTGACTTGTGGGATGACATGCTGACGCCGGACGGCAAGATTCGCGCTGATTTGTGGACTGCCGACGGCGTCCATCCCAATCACGCCGGTTATCTGGTGCGCGTGAAGAAGATGCTGCCGATATTGGGCGCACCCGATAAACCCGCCCGGTAGGGACAGCGCACCGTCCCTACCTGTCAAACTGCATTCGCTCTCCGGGTTTCTGAAAAATGGAGGCCGGGCAATGGGGTGTCCAACTGTTCTTTCAGTTTTACGCTTGGCATGTGCCCCATTGTCCGGTTATTGCGCGCCGGATCGCTCCGGTTGCAAAGGGTGGTTGAACGTTGTTTAACCTGACGACATGATTTTTTTCGGATTATCCCAACAGAAGATCGCAAAGATAACGAAGTTCTTTGTTGCCTTCGTTGCCTTCTGTAAAACATCGGCAATCACTTCTGTCGTCGTGTTCTATTGAGAGTGGCCGGTTGAGAGTTGAGTGAATTGAAGGTATCCGCTTGGAGTTATTGCCCTCATCCTTCAACTTTCAACCCTCAACCTGCCGTGATCAGGTGCACATCAGCGACACCGTGGCGCTCCACGGGCCGTATTGCGTGGAACCGCCCACGCCCCGCACGCGCACGCCATACACCGTGCCCGCGATCAGTCCCGTGATGATAACATCCTTGGTGTTCGGCCAGATGCCCGCTTCCACCCATGCGCCCGTGCCCGTGCAATACTGCACGTGATACGCCTTGGCTCCGGCCACCGCCTGGAATTGGACGCCCAGTTGCGTCGTCACAGAATTGTCCAGGTCGTTGATGACCGGCGCGATGAGCGTGATTTTGCTGCGCGAATGATCCACCACTTCATAGCCCGAGAGGAGCACCTGCGCCGCGGTGAGGTTGAGGCTCTGGATATACGCCGCTATCACGCGCAACGCCACCACCAGGTCGTTATAGGCTTCCGTCTGCGCTTCGGTGTCCGGGGGACCGCCCACCGCCGCCGCCGTCATGGCATCCTGATAAACCTTTTGCAGCGCCGTGAGGGCGATGAGGGTTACCGGGAGGTCGGGGAACAGCGCCGCGTTTTTGCCCAGGCACACTATCGCCAGGATCGCGAAGCTGTTGAATTCATTTTTTCCGAGTCTCGCAAATTTGAGACTCACTTGCACCGGCTGTCTTTTCATACCAATTGTAGTTTCCCTGAAAGAATCCGACTTGCCGCCGTCAGGCTTGCCAAATCGTGCGTAAAAAATAAATAGCAACGGGCGTGCCAAGTTCGTGAAATAATTCACAAGCGCCCCCCATCCGGCGCAGGAAGCCGCCCGCCAAAACACCGTTGCGATGGACCATAACACCTTTGCAATGACACAAAACAAGGTTGCGATGGACCAAAACAACGTTGCGATAACGCAAAACAACGTTGCGATGGAACCAAACAACGTTGTGATGGAACACAAACCAATTGCTTTGAGACACAACACCTTTGCAATGGAACACAACAAGGCTGCGATGAACCAAAACAACGTTGCGGTGGAACAAAACAACGTTGCGATGACGGAAAAACGGGTTGCGGAGTGGCATTACAAGGTTGCTTTGGAACGGAACAATTGTGCGTTGCGGCATAAACGCGAAAAAAGCGCCCTTTTCCCAAAATAAATTTGTTTGGGCCACAAACCCGCCGGGTGCAAATGCCTTGAATGTCCACTTTTGGGACAGCGCGTTGGAAAAATGGACAGTCAAGACAATGCCACTTTGATGTCTGATAAAACGGTTGGGCGTTTGATCTTGGTCATCCTCTCCGCCTCGAATGGGATTCCTCGCCCGTGGGAACGGGAGAGGATGTCCGCAGGACTGGTGAGGGACGTTGGGGAGAAACAATTCAATGTGGAGAGGAACGAGGTGAGGTGTCGAATCCTGGCCATAAAAAACTCCCGTGCGACGCGGCAATGAATTTGGGGTCTCCCTGCCTTGCCGCGCCGAAGTTGAACACAGGCTGGTCAGCGTTTCAGAATTTGCCTTTCAACCACGGCTTGTCGCGCCGAAATGAAATGAAGGCGGGATGGACACGGATACTCTCCGCCGCAAAAAGGCGCAAAGAACACAAAATGAAAAACAGTTGTCGGGCGGGGACTGCGGGCGTAGCATCGGCGGACAATCAAACAGGCAGGCCGCTTCTCGCAACGGCTTCAACAATTGGATTTGGGACATGAAAAAACGCGCTTCATCGGATGGAAACAATCGGGCCAACTCGATTCATGCCTCGCTCCGGCAATTGCTGGCGCTGGGCTTGAGCAAAAGCAGTTCGGCGGAACCGCAGAAAATCACCCGCACAGTCAAAGTCAAAATCCAGCGAAAGAAAGGCCTTGAACTGAATGAGACAGACCGTGAACTGCATCAGACGCTCACCCGGCATTTCAACGCCGTGGAAAAATTCCGGCAATCGGTGCTGGATGAATTGCCATTGCTGTTTTCGGAAGGAGGCTGCTTGTGAACAAAACAAATTCCATTCATCGCTCCACGCTGCAACTCACAGCAAACGCATTGCAGGGAATCCCGATGCGCAAAACGCAGCCAGTTATCCGCACAATCAAGTTCCGCATTGCCAAACCCGAACCGGATGCAAATAACAAAGTCCATTTGCCGGAAAAAGAAAGGATCGTCCTCGACAGATTGTTTAACGCCTTCGAATCTTGGCGTGAAAAAAAGATTCTGAAGGAACTGAATGAGGAATTTGAATTAGACCGAGCAAAGTTCCTTGCGGAATCAGCAAAGCGAAATCAGGGTTATTACAACACCAGATTCGTCAAAGGGAAAAAGGAGAATGTGTTGGCTAGAGCTTTAAGAACGTGCTACGCCTTCTCGCTTCCCCAAGAGATTAAAAGCTTTCGCACTCGTTATGAAAACGTAGTCAAAGAACTGCGTAAGACCTACAGAAAAAATTTGAAAGATTGGCAGGAAAAGATGTTGCCTCTTTTTACCGAGAATGGAGAAATCCCACCACCGGCACCAACACAAATTGATTTTGGACCGGATGATAAGAGCGTGACGGTTACAAAAGATCAACTCGATGCTCACAACAATTGGGTGTTCATCGCGAAGCAACGAAGTTGGAAATTTTATGTCTTGGTCATCGTGTCCCGAAAAAGAAGTTGGCTTTGCCAACCCGACTCAAAGGGCTTCCCGGTTTTCCCGGCAGCGCACGTTACGCGATTCAGATTAAACCAAGTAAAGCTGTTGAAACTTTTGAGGCGCTCGCCAAACGACACGCAGAACAGGTTTCAAGTTTCAACCGATTCACAAAAGAGCAATGGCAAGCATTGTTGGATTACTACGACCCACCGAACGCGCCATCAATTACCGAAGATGAAGATTTACATGAACGATTGCACAGGCAAATTGGCGAGTGGCTGCGAGCGCTGACGGCGCGCGGGCCGAAACGAGCCTACGCGGACATAGCCGCCGAGATTTGTGAGCGACTTTTTCGTGATGCAGCAAACCTCAAGAAGCATCTTTGGGCAAATTTGAGCGTGATCGGCCACCCGCAAGATGGAAGAGCAGCCCGGAAAATGATTGAAAGCCTGAATCTTGCTGTTGAATTTGCGTTGCAGCCGATTCGCAGGTTGGACGGTTTTGAAGCGTATGCAGCTTTTGTCCCAGAAAAGCGTAAGGCATATGGGGATGTCAACGGAGCGATGCAAGAACCGTCCAACGAAACAATAGCTATTCCATTCACAGGACTTTCAGTTGATGCCAAAGGCTCTTGCCAATACAAGGCCGCCCTCTGTTATCGAACCAATCCAAAAAATAAAACCGAATGGTCGTTCCAATTCTGTGCAAACGAGAATCAAGACTTTCGGCTCACGGAACCGGGTGCAAGCCTTAAGCCCAAACGCCAAAAGGAAAAAGGAGCGAAGCCGCTTGAATGGAATTCAACTGATGGCTGGACCGCCATCGCAAGTCGGGGCGGAGGCCGAGGAGGCAGAAAGAAAGCCAAGCGCGGCACTCCAAAACAGGTTGTCCGCCTTCAAATGTGGCACGCCGACAACCAA
The DNA here is from genome assembly GCA_963764035.1 of uncultured Verrucomicrobiae bacterium. Lineage (GTDB taxonomy): Bacteria > Verrucomicrobiota > Verrucomicrobiia > Limisphaerales > UBA11358 > UBA11358. The sequence goes on along the minus strand of CAVXQV010000013.1, from coordinate 258,078 downwards.
TCGCCTGAAAATCCATTCCGTCCTGAGGTGTTGCCACTGGCGTTCGGAAAACGGCAGGGACGAAAATTCTTGTGGAATTATGATTTTAGTCTGCTCAAAAAAAGCGAATACGAACTGGAATTGGGCGAAGTGAAACTATTGCGAGACAAACCGGCTGACGGTTCTGAAACGAAGTATTACTTAACCCTGTCTATGATGCGCACCATTCCCGCTGCGACGCTCAAAGACAAATTAAAACGGTTCGCCGTGAAGGATTTTTCACCGCAATATGACATTTTGGGGGCTGACCGTGGTGAAATCATCCCATTGTCGTATGCTTTAGTTGCCCCAGACGGTTCATCACGGATTAACCCGGCGCGTCTTTCTGAATTTCAAACAAAGTTTGATCTTTGGCGTAAGAAAATTGCGGAGTGGGAATTGGCAGCCAAAAAAGACGATATTGAAAAGGCTGGTGAACCGCCCCGATTTCAAATCAGCGAACATGAGCGCAAGCAGTGGGAGGAAACTGCCGCTGGCAGACAAAAACTTACGTCATGGGGCGTGTGGCTTTGGCATTCACAACCCGGCGACTGCTTCGGCGTGATAGAGCCGGAACATCGCTGGCGGATGATGCGGATTGGACTTCAAAAAGCTGAAAACCAGCGGCAGTTCGCCACATGGTCTGGTGAGTTGCGGAAAAGGGAGCGTGAGATTGCCCGCGCGCTCACTGGCAAGGTTGTGAGGACTGTTCTCGATGTCGGATCGCAACAACCCACAACGTTTGTCATGGAACAACTTACAAGCGGCCTTGTCACCCGTGGCGGAAAAGGCTCCCGCAATGCCGAACGGCAGTATGAACGCATCCTTTCAACTCTGGAATTTCGTTTGAATGAAGCTGGTTTATATCGTCAACCCAAAGACGAGCGAAAATCGGGCAGCTATCACCTGCGGTTCATTGGCCCGAATTTTACATCGCAGACGTGTTCTCGTTGCGGTTTGGTTCACGATGCGAAGTTTTACCGGGAAATTGCTGCATCTCTATTTTCTCCCACGAAAGGCAAGTGGAGTATCCGTTCCAAGAATATAGAACGTGAACTTAAAACCGAATACACAGTCTGGTCTCGTCGCTATGGGGAGCGCACGCTTCAAACGGATGAGGAATTGAGCGAGCTTCTTAACGGTCGGAGTGCAACGCAAGTTCTTGAACCTAACAAACACGGTAAATTAACGACCAGCGGCATCCGTTTGGTTTCAATCGTTGAAAAATGTCTGCCCTATCGGGCGGAACAGCACACATTCTGTTGTCTTGCAGGTTGCGACCCAATCCATGCTGACGTTCAAGCCGCGCTTAACATTGCGCGGAAATTTGTATTCTCTCAAGACCCGACGCGGAAAAAACGTGCTGCCAAAAAAGAGGATGTGGACGAAAATGAAGAAGTAAGTTCTTATCGTGACGATTGGGAAGCGTGGTATAAGGAAAAACTCGCAACCGTCTGGAACAAAAAACCTGCCTGAAATTGCAACGGCAACGAGCGAGCTATGGAGACCGACGATTTTCTTCCCATTTACTCGCTTGCGGAATGGCATTATTGCCCGCGCTCGTCGTTTCTTTCGTGGTTCGGAGCGGAGCGCGAGGACCGCGTGACGCCGGCTTACCAGAAAATGCGCGAAGTCCATGCGGTGAGCAACGAACCGGCGCGGCGGGACAAGGAGCATCGCAAGACGGAAACCGCCGTCCGCCTGCTGCATCGCGGTCTGCGCATCACAGGCCGCGCGGATGCTGTGGAATGGGACGGGAACATTCCCGTGCCGGTGGAATACAAAAATTGCGCGGATGAACCGCCTCGGCACGTTGTCGCACAAGTCGCGCTTCAAGCCTTGTGCCTTTCCGATATGCACGGCATCGAGATTCCGCACGGTTTTATTTTCCGTTCGGAAGAGAGGCGGCGGATTCAAGTCGAGTTCACCCCGGCATCGCGGGCATGGGTGATTGCCGGAGTTGAATCCTTTCGCGCCGGGTTGTCGCGCGGACAGGAAGGTTTTCCCAGACAACGACAGGCCGGTTGCGGCGGCTGCATTTATCGCGCGCACTGCTGGCCGGAGGAATGGCCTTATGTTTGATGAGACGGCACAAATCAGCCTTTTGTTGAGCGAGCGCATTGAAAGCCTGGACGCCGAGCGCGACACGCTCATCGTGCGGCTCAAGGAGGAAAAGCCGCGCAAGTATCCGCTGCGGTCGTTGCGTGAAATCATCCTGCTCCATTCCTGCACCATCGAAAGCGGCGCATTGACCGCGCTGGCGGATGCGAATGTTCCCCTGCTCCTTCTGAACTGGCGCGGCGAATACGCGGCCAGCCTGCATCCCGGCCCGATCAAGAATTTCTATCCGCGTCAGGCGCAATTCGACGCCTACCGCGACCCGAATCGCCGGCTGGAAATCGCCCGCATAATTGTCGCTGCAAAACTCGCCTCGTTCCGCCGCATCGCGCAGGAGCGGGATGATGCTTACGATGGCAGTGCCGAAGATGCTTCGCTGAAGGCTGCGACGGATTTTGACATGGTTCGTGGCGTTGAAGGCGCGGCGACGCGCGAACACTATGCGCGCATGAGCAAATGGCTGCGCGGTGGAGAATTTGTCTTTGCCGAACGCACCAAACGCCCGCCACGCGACCCGGTCAACGCGCTGTTGAGTCTCGCCTACACGCTGACGATGAACACGTCGCTGGCGGCGGTGAACACCGTCGGCCTCGACCCGGCTTTTGGATTTTTGCACGAAGATTATTATGGGCGCCCGTCGCTGGCGTGCGACTTGATGGAGCCGTGGCGGGCGGATGCGGCGGAGCGGTTTGTCTTGCGCGGATTGAACCGTCGTGAGTTGCGAGGCGAACATTTTGAAAATGGAAATCCGGCGGACGGCGTGTTGTTAAACGCGGAAGGACGGAAGGAATTTTTCGGCAAATGGTTTCCGTTCATGCACGAGGAAAAACGCTCACTGCCCGGCTTCGTGGTGCCGCTGACGTTTCGCGAAGCCATGTTCGCCCACACCCGCGCGTTCGCCAAATGGCTGCGCGGCGAAGCGGACAACTGGCCGCCGGAATAGCCATGAAAAAATTCGTCATGTGCTACGACATCCCCGAAGATCGGAAGCGCGCCCGGCTCGCGCGGTTGTGCGAACGCTACGGCGTGCGGGTGCAATACAGCGTTTTTGAATTCCGGCTGACGGAATCGGATCACGTGGCGTTTCGCGGCGCTTTGGACCGCGGTGGCTGGCTGGACGGCAAAAACGCGCTGCTGGTTTATCCGTTGCATGACGACGACCTTGTAAATGTGGAGCGTTACGGCGCGGTGCGCGTGTGGCAGGCAACATTTGAATTTCTGTGAAATTGTGCTTGCGCCAGGCAGCGGACAGGCATATTAATGCTCCCGTTAGTATTTACTTTGATTCTGTGTGCCTTTACGCCCCACGTATTCGACACACTTCGCGAACTTCAGCGGTTCTGGAAACCGCCAGCGGTGGATGCAGGCCAACGCTTGCGATCCTTGAAAAATTAACGTCAGTAAAGCGATTTCAGCGAAATTGACGCGGAGACGGTTTGCTACCGCTAAAGCGATGATTACCAACGATCCCATGTTTGCTTGCAGAATGATCAGCGTGAACAGCACCGGAAACAATTGCAATGCATCATGAGAAGGATTGGAATCGCTGGCGCTCGCGAAGGTGGTTTCAAAGCATGTTGTCGAACGTCGCTGCGAAGCGTGACTTACGTGAATTGGAATCGCTGGCGCTCGCGAAGGTGGTTTCAAAGGTAGTCATGTAGGAGCCGATGCCAGTGTGCAATCCATTGGAATCGCTGGCGCTCGCGAAGGTGGTTTCAAAGGAAGCACCAGTCGAAGACGAGCCGGTATTGCCGGAATTGGAATCGCTGGCGCTCGCGAAGGTGGTTTCAAAGGCAGGCAGATGTGGACCGCAACCACCCTTGTCCAAATTGGAATCGCTGGCGCTCGCGAAGGTGGTTTCAAAGAGCATGATTACGAATTACAATGACGCGGTTTCGATTGGAATCGCTGGCGCTCGCGAAGGTGGTTTCAAAGAACGCCTATTGCGGAAAGCATGGCGTTGGACAAATTGGAATCGCTGGCGCTCGCGAAGGTGGTTTCAAAGCACGATGAATTTGATCTGCTTCGGGTAGTTCAATTGGAATCGCTGGCGCTCGCGAAGGTGGTTTCAAAGATGACACTTATTCGCATAGCCCTGACTGGCAGATTGGAATCGCTGGCGCTCGCGAAGGTGGTTTCAAAGATTAACCGCCCCTCAACCGAGCACCACGTTTACATTGGAATCGCTGGCGCTCGCGAAGGTGGTTTCAAAGATGGCGTGATTTTTGTCAATACGAAATGTGTGAATTGGAATCGCTGGCGCTCGCGAAGGTGGTTTCAAAGCTATAACTCGCCGTTCCAGATAAAGACGCAGTAAATTGGAATCGCTGGCGCTCGCGAAGGTGGTTTCAAAGGATCCGGAAGGCATTGCGCAGTGTTACGATACCAGATTGGAATCGCTGGCGCTCGCGAAGGTGGTTTCAAAGATAATGTCTGTAAAGAGACGGGCAAAGACTTTGATTGGAATCGCTGGCGCTCGCGAAGGTGGTTTCAAAGAGAGCAATCGCGCTCTGCTGAAAGAATGCAGATATTGGAATCGCTGGCGCTCGCGAAGGTGGTTTCAAAGGCCATACAAACCGGATCCAGACTGGGTAGTTAAAATTGGAATCGCTGGCGCTCGCGAAGGTGGTTTCAAAGGTCGCGCTACGGACGAGGCAGAAGCTGGAAGCCATTGGAATCGCTGGCGCTCGCGAAGGTGGTTTCAAAGCTGCCATCGGTGACGACAATAATCGGAGACGTGATTGGAATCGCTGGCGCTCGCGAAGGTGGTTTCAAAGCACGACCACGTCCCACTTCAGCCGCTTGATGGCCGATTGGAATCGCTGGCGCTCGCGAAGGTGGTTTCAAAGAGGTCGGGTTCCGTCCGACCGTGCATTTCAGCCAATTGGAATCGCTGGCGCTCGCGAAGGTGGTTTCAAAGGAATGCTGTGGACTTGGACGCTCCCGAATCCTGAATTGGAATCGCTGGCGCTCGCGAAGGTGGTTTCAAAGTTTGGTTGTCTGGTTTGGTGAAGAATTTCGTGTTATTGGAATCGCTGGCGCTCGCGAAGGTGGTTTCAAAGCATCGCCGTCCGCCGTCCGCCGCCCCGCACTGGATTGGAATCGCTGGCGCTCGCGAAGGTGGTTTCAAAGTCACAACGCAGTTGGTTCCCGCCCAAATATCATTGGAATCGCTGGCGCTCGCGAAGGTGGTTTCAAAGTCAGTCTCGGTCTGGATGTCCTTGTTGTCACCCTATTGGAATCGCTGGCGCTCGCGAAGGTGGTTTCAAAGTAATTGGAAGGCCGGGAGAGGAAGGATTTGAAGAAATTGGAATCGCTGGCGCTCGCGAAGGTGGTTTCAAAGACAAAGGAGGCAATGTCCTGGGTGGCGCCGCCCATTGGAATCGCTGGCGCTCGCGAAGGTGGTTTCAAAGACCGACCGCTGCACGAAGTAGCCCTTCCTCTTCGATTGGAATCGCTGGCGCTCGCGAAGGTGGTTTCAAAGTCAGCATGGATTTCGGAGCGATGACCGGCAACATTGGAATCGCTGGCGCTCGCGAAGGTGGTTTCAAAGCATCCCACCGACTATGCCTCCTCCTGTTATTGTGATTGGAATCGCTGGCGCTCGCGAAGGTGGTTTCAAAGTGATTTCAGTTGAGACGCAGCCGCCGCGGACTTCATTGGAATCGCTGGCGCTCGCGAAGGTGGTTTCAAAGAGTTCGCGCTGGATGAGTCGCGGTTCAGATTCGATTGGAATCGCTGGCGCTCGCGAAGGTGGTTTCAAACTAGCGGCGGGTTGGCGTGTGTGGCTCGGTTGAATTTCTTTGTCCGTTCCCCGCCCTTGCCCGCCACACACGCCAACCCGCCGCTAATCCGGCCCCGCCCCGCTCCCGCTTCCTAAAATCAGAAATTCAAACCCGCGCAAGTTGCGGTTGGAAGCACCTCCCCATGAACCGGAGCGCCTCGCGCCCGTCGCGGCAAATGAATCCGCGCCAATTCGTGCAATTCGTGTCTTCCCCTTTCAGCATTTCAGCTTTGTTCATCCGCGTCCATCTGTGTGCATCTGTGGTTAAAAATCCCCTTTCAGCATTTCAGTTGTCAGCATTTCAGCATTTCGGCTTTGTCCATCCGTGTCCATCTGTGTGCATCTGTGGTTAAAAATTGTTTTCGTGTGTTCCGTGTGTTCCGTGGTTAAAAATTCCCTTTCAGCATTTCAGCTTTGATCATCCGCGTCCATCTGTGTGCATCTGTGGTTAAAAATTGTTTTCGTGTGTTCCGTTTCCTTCGTGGTTAAAAATTCCCTTTCAGCATTTCAGTTGTCAGCATTTCAGCTTTTTTCTTTTGCGCCCTTTTATCTCCATCCAGACTGTTTTCGGGGTCATTCACGAGTGTCCTGCCCAAGGCCGGGGTGGGTTCGCGCTCGGTTCGTGATGAGTTCGTGGCCGGCGTTCATCAAATTTGGGCTTCCGGGAGCCTGTTTTTGTCCAGTTTTGTCACACCGGTTGGCACAGTGCGGGTTTTGCCCGCGACTGCTGCCAGTTTCCACAACCGGACTATAATTTTGCCTCCATTTTGTAACCCCTTCGCGCTTGCCATCCGCCGGACTATTTTTCAAAGTCTGTCCATGCAATCCTACGAACTCCTCCGCGAAGTCTTCAAGACGAAGTCGCCCAAACAGGTGGCCGACGAAATCGGCCTTTCGTCCTCGGTGCTTTACAAATGGGCCGAGCCGCCCGAACACGCCGCTGGCAGCGGCATCGGCAATCCGCTCGACCGCGTGGAGGCGCTGCTCCAAAGCACCGGCGACCAGCGCATTGCCCAGTGGATTTGCCAGCGCGCCAACGGTTTTTTCATCCAGAATCCCAAGAGCATCACGCCGCCGCATTATCTGATCCCCGCCACCAACCAGATTGTGCAGGAATTCGCCGACCTCCTCGCCGTCATCGCCAAGGCCGCGCACGACAGTGAAGTCACCTCGCCCGAGGCCAAACAAATTCGCGCGCGCTGGGAGGAACTCAAATCCGTCACCGAAGGTTTCGTGACAGGTTGCGAAAAGGGCGACTTCGACCATATCCGCCATCATGCCGTCCGGAGCGCGGACGCCATTACCCGATCTCAACCGAGAGCGTAATTGCGCCGGACGAGAGCATGGCACAACCGGAATTGCGGACCTGGCGCTGGATGATGATTCAGGCAACCCGCCCCGCAACGGGACGGCCTTCCTGCTGATGATCGGCTGGATTGGCTAGCAGGCGCCGCCGGGTTTGCGCAAGACCTGATTCACCGTCCTCAACAATTCCTGAATGGTGTAGGGTTTGGGGAGCAGCGCGTTCACTTGAAGCCACGGGATGCGGTTCAATTCTTCCGCCGGCACGGTTCCCGACGCCAGAATCACTGACATGGAAATGTCTTCGGAACGCACCTTCTTGATCAACTCCAAACCGCTCATCCCCGGCATCGTGTTGTCGGTCACCAGCAAATCATAGTGGCCGATCCGAAGCGCCGCCCAGCCGGACTCGCCATCTTTCGCGGTGTCCACCACGTAGCCGACACGCGTCAGCACGTCCGCGTTCAGGCTGCGAACGGCTGCGTCGTCTTCAACCAAGAGAATGCGCAGCGGCAATTTTGACTGGTCTTCTCTTGCCGCGTCGAACGATCCTCCCGATCTCAAGATATGATTGCCTAACATACCTTATGGCTACCGTAGAGATTAGGCCGTCACAACGCAAGCGGATGTTATTCACAATCCGCCTTCAACAACCCATTGCCGGCGTGGCGGTTAGAGCGGCGCTGTTGCTTCAGCCGCCAGGATTGGTGAATTGTTCAACTCCGTTTCTTCACATCCCACGCGTCGCGCAGGCCGTCGCCGAGGAAGTTTAACGCAAGCAACGTCGTCACCAGCACGCCGCCGGGGAATGCAATCAGCCACCAGTAAATGCGGATGGAATTGATCTGCGCGACGCCGTCGGAAATGAGCGTGCCCCAGCTCGCCATCGGCGCCTGCACGCCCAGGCCGAGGTAGCTCAAAAACGATTCGTAAAGGATGATCGCCGGCATCGTCAGCGCGAGGTAGGTGAAGACGACACCCAGAATGTTGGGAATGATGTGCCGCGCCAGTATCCGCACCGGCCCTCCGCCCAGTGCGCGACTCGCTTCCACGAAAGCCCGCGTCCGCAGTGACAACACCTGTCCGCGCACGATGCGCGCCATCGTCAGCCACGACACCGCACCCAGCCCGACGAACAGCAGCGTCACCCGCAACGCGCCCGCCAAGGCCGGCGAATTGTGGACGAGCTGCGTCTGCTTGACCACCTGTCCCAGCGTGGTGATCAGCACGATCACAAAAATGATGGACGGCAGCGAGTAAAGGACGTCCACGATGCGCATCATCGCCGCGTCCAGCCGTCCGCCGACGTAGCCGGCCACCGCGCCCCACAGCACGCCGATGACGAGGCTCACCAGCGCGCCGACGACGCCGACGAGCAGTGAGATTTGCGCGCCGAACAAAACGCGCGAGAACAGATCGCGCCCGTGCAGGTCGGTGCCGAACCAATGTTGCGCCGAAGGCGGCGAAAATTGCGCGTCCGATAGCACATCCGGGCCGTGAAGTTGCGCGAACAGCGCGCCGGCGCCCTTTAAGATGAGCGGCCATGCCATCACGGCCAACAGCAACACGGCGAGAAACCACAGGCTGACGACGGCCGGCCGGTTGCGCCTGAATCGCTGCCAGGCGAGTTGTCGAGGTCCCCTCACTCCGTCCCTCTCCGCATCGGATGGGGAAAGGATGTCCGCAGGACGGGTGAGCGAGTTCGTTGTCCCTTCGCTTCTCGACTCCCGGTTCTCGACAGGCTTATTCATATTTCACGCGCGGGTCGAGCAAGGTGTAGGAAAAGTCCACCAGCAAATTCAAAACAATCAGCAGCACGGCGTAAAGCAGCGCCAGGTCCACCGCCACCGTGTAGTCCGAGTTCAGCGCGCTGTTGATGAAGAACACCCCGATGCCGGGAATCTGGAAAATGTTTTCAATCACGAACGACCCGGTCAGCAAGTCCGCGAGCATCGGGCCGGAGAACGAGACCACCGGCAGGATCGCGATCCGCACGGCGTGCTTGAGCAGCAGCACATTTTCGCCCAGGCCCTTCGCGCGCGCGGCGGCCACGAACTCCGACTGCATCGCGCCCAGCATCCCCTCGCGAAAGAGCCGCGCGACCTTGCCGGAGAAGAACAATCCCAGCGCGATCGCCGGCAATATCATGTGCGCCGGCGACTCCCAGAGCGCCACGGGCAGCCAGTGCAGCTTGATCGCGAAAATCAGGACCAGCAGCGGGCCGACGACGAACCCCGGCACGCAAACGGCCAGGATCGCGAGAAAACTGCCCGCATAATCCGGCCACCGCCCCCGCCGCGCCGCCGTGATGAACCCCAACGGCAGGCCCACGCACAGCGCGAAGCCGAACGCCAGCGCGCCCAGCGTCATCGAAACCGGCAGCGCCTGCCCGATGATGTCGCTTACGCGGTGACTGCGGTATTTGTAGGAGATGTTGAAGCTGGCGGGTTCATGGTGCCACGAGCCGGCGGCGTCCTTTTGCCAGACCAGGCCGAAGAAGCGCAGATATTGTTTCCAGACCGGTTCGTCCAGGTGGTAGGCGGCCTGCAAATTGCGCTCAATCTCCGGCGACGCCGGCGCGCGTTCGCGGTCAAACGGGCCGCCGGGCGCCAGATGCACCAGCGCAAACGCCAGCGCGCTGATGACCAGCAGCAGCGGCACGGCGAACATCATGCGCTTGAGGTAATACATGGTTATTTCCGATTTCCTTTCCCGATGTATTCCAGCGGGTGGTCGTCCAGGATGTTCTGGTAAAAGCCCTGGATTTTGTTCGTGTCGAAATAGTTCAGGCCGACGTAGTAGAAAATCGGAATGATGGGCAGTTGGTCGCGCACCAGCAGCGTCTCGGCCTGTTGAAAAAGCTGTTCGCGCTTCTTCAAATCGGTTTGCTGGTTGGCTTCGTTGATGAGCGCGTCGTAATTTGTATTTTTCCAGCCGGTCCGGTTGTTGCCGTTGTCGCTGATGAAACACTCCAGAAACGTGTTCGCGTCGTTGTAATCGCCAATCCAACTGGAGCGCGCGGCTTCGTAATCCAGATGCGAATAGGAACTCAAGAGGACCTTCCACTCGACCTGCCGCAAATCCATCTCAATGCCCAGATTTTCGCGCCACATTTGCTGCAATTCGATGCCGATGTCCTGGTGGAGCTTGCTGCCGCCGCCCGCCGCCGCGTCGAACATGTATTCAAACCTGGGAAATCCTTTGCCGTCCGGGTAGCCGGCCTCGGCCAGCAATTTCCGGGCGAGCGCGGGATTGTAGCCGAGTCCCGGCGGCGAGGTGTAATTTGCCGTCCACGGCGGGACCAGCGTGTCCGCCGGCACTTCGCCGGCCCGCGTGATTTTTTCGACGATGAGTTTCTTGTCAATCGCCAGCGCCAAAGCCCGCCGGACGCGCGGGTCGTCAAACGGTTTTTTCGTCACGTTCAACCGGATGAAATAGGTGCCGAGATAGTTGAAAGCGTGGAAATCGGGCCGTTTTCGCAGCACGTCCAGCAATTCACCGGGCACGAGCGTCCGGTCAAGCACGAGGTCGGCCTGGCCGCTTTCGTAAAGATTGAGCGACGTGTCCGGCGAGCCGAGCGGAAGGATGTCAATGATTTGCGACCGCGTGTTCGCGGCATCCCAATAGTGGGGATTTTTCACGAGCCGCACCTTGTCGTTGGGCCGCCAAAAGCCGAGTTCAAACGGCCCGCTTACCGGCAATGGTTTGGCCATCAGCCAGCGGTCGCCGAATTTCTCGATGGCCTGCCGCGGAACGACGCTCATCACGGGCAGCGCGCACAAATCGAGAAAGAACGCCGTCGGCTGGTTTAGTTCCACCCGGACGATCCGGCTGTCCGGTGCGTGGATGCCAACGAGCGACGCGTCCTTGATTTTGCCGGTGACAAAGTCCTCGCCGTTTTTCAAATAGAAGAATTCACCGGCATAGTCGGAGGCCGTCGCCGGATTCGCCGCGCGCAGCCAGGAGTAAACCACGTCGTCCGCGGTGATGGGTTCGCCGGTGGACCAGACAAGGTTGGTGCGCAAATGAAACGTGTAGGTGCAGCCGTCCGGCGAGATGTCCCAGTTTTGCGCCAGACCGGGAACAGGCCGCGCCGTTTTCGGATCGAGCCGGGTCAAACCTTCAAAGAGACCAATGACGATGCGGAATTCCGGGATGCCGGAGATGATGGCGGGGTCGAGCGACTCCGGCTCGGCATTGTTGATGATGATGACGTCGGCGGTCGGTTCACGTCGCATACAGCCCGAAGCCGCCAAACCAATACCCGCGGCCAGAACAAACCAAACCACCATCCTTCGCAGCGCGCCGCCGTTCCGCCTTCCGCCTTGCACCGTCTGCCGTCTGACCGGGGCGCGTTTCAAAATGGCGACCTATTTCGGCTGCGGCGTTGCGGGCGCGTTGCTGGCCGGGATGTTCGGCACGAAGGATGAATTGGTCGCCGTGGGCGTGGTTGCCGGCGTCATGGGTGCGCCGGGCGGCATGGCCCCCGACGTTTGCGACTGTTGCTGCTCCACCGCCTTTAGGAATTCCGGCGAGTTGCCGCGGTGCAGCGACTCCTTCAGGGCGCCAAGTATCAAGGCCATTACGAAAAAAATGCCCGCCGCCCACTTGGTGATGTTCGTCAGCGCGTTCCCCGAACCCGCGCCGAACAGCGCATCCGCCGCCCCGCCGCCGAAGGCAATCCCGGCGCCCGCGTCCTTCTTGGGCAGTTGGACCAGCACCAGCAAAATCAGCAACACGCAGTTTGCCAGCAGCACCACCGTTAAAATTCCAGCGATAAAACTCATGACCGTATATTAAATGGAATTCTTGATGATGTCAGCAAAACTTCGCGCCTCCAGCGCGGCGCCGCCCACCAGCGCGCCGTCCACGTCCGGCTGGCCCATCAACTCCTTGGCGTTGTTCGGCTTCACGCTGCCGCCATATTGGATGCGCACCTTTTTGGCCGTGGCCTCGTCGAATTTTTTCACCAGCACGCCGCGGATGAATGCGTGCGCGTCCTGCGCCTGCTGCGTCGTGGCGGTCTTGCCCGTGCCGATGGCCCAGACCGGCTCGTAGGCGACAATGGTTTCGGCCATCTGTTCCTTGGTCAGGCCATCGAGGCTGCCGCGCACCTGTGTATCCAAAACCTTTTCCATCTGGCCGGCCTCGCGTTCCGCCAGCGTTTCGCCGACGCAGACGATTGGTTTGAGCGCCGCGCCGTGGACGGCCTTCGCCTTCTTGGCGATGAGCGCGTCGGGTTCTTTTTGATACTGCCGCCGTTCGCTGTGGCCGAGGATGACGTAGCGCACAGAAAATTCCTTGAGCATGCCGGCGCAGATTTCGCCAGTGAACGCGCCGAAATTGTTTTCGCTCATGTTCTGCGCGCCGAGGCGGATGTTCTTGGCGCCCCAGATCGCCTTGGACACAGATTCCAGCGCGGTGAACGGCGGGCAGACCACGATGTCCACCTCTTTCACGTTCGCCACTTCCAGTTTGAGGTCGTTGACCAGGGCCAAAGCCTCGGCGACCGTTTTGTTCATCTTCCAGTTGCCCGCGATGATCAATTTTCGTTCTTTGTTCATATTAAAAATTTCAATTCAAAGTTAACCATCTCGGCTCGTTTTCGCCTTCCATGGAAATCAGAACCGCATCTTGCTTAATTTGGATACACCGAACGTTCAACGGCCCATCTTTCAACTTAATGGTTATGGATTCACCTTCAGCTAGACTTTTCCCATTGATTATCGCAAGCGATGGTTTGCCTTCAATCACGCCGCCAAGCTTCAATCGTGAATCTCCTTCTGCCATTCTGCGCGGCGAAAGCTCCGGCCATTGGCCAGCTTTGAATTGCTCTGCCATTGTTTGTGCTTTTTGAAGGCTTTGCACGTCAAGTTTTAACGCCAGTTGGTTAAGCCAGGCTTGTCCCAAGATTGAATCATTCTCGGAGTAAAGCTGAAGCCAGGCGTATGCTTCAATCAAATTTGTGCTCACGCCAATACCATTCTGCAAGGCTTTTGACATGTTCAAAAACGCCTTTCCATCACGATTCGTTGCCGCTTCAAATGTCCAACGAATTCCCTCGGTTGGATTTGCCTTCACGCTTTGACTGGACGGAATTCCAGTGGCTCCAAACATCAGGATTTCACCAAGACGACTTTTTGCCGCCACCGAACCTTGTTGCGCGGCTTTTCGATACCATTCCAACGCATCAGCGCTTTTGAAATTAAAAGATAGCGTGTCAGCAAGCGAAAGCTGCGCTTGTGGATCACCGGCTTCCGCTTTCTGTTTTGTAGCAGCAACGTCGCTAAAACCCATTTTCAAAGTGCCAGTCATTGGGTCTTGGGCAACTGCACCGCACCAAGCCAAAAATGCTAAACAAATTGTGAGTTTGAACTTCAAGATTTTCTTTGCGCAATTGCCTTGAATCATCTGTCGCTCAACGCCGCCACACCGGGCAGGACCGTGCCTTCCAGGAATTCCAGGCTTGCACCGCCGCCGGTGCTCATGAAGGTCACCTTGTCCCCGAGCTTCGCCTTGTTGAGCGCCTTCACGCTGTCGCCGCCGCCGATGATGCTCTTGGCGCCGCTCTTTTGCGTGGCATCGGCCACGGCCAGCGCAACCGCGTTGGTGCCGATGGCGAATTGCTTGTTCTCGAACAGGCCCATCGGCCCGTTCCACAAAATCGTTTTGGCCTTCGCGATCTCCTCGGAATAGGCTTTGACTGTGCCGACGCCGATGTCAAGGCCGGCCGCGCCCTCCGGGCAATTCATGTCCGAATTCGCCTGGGGGTTCTGCCATTCGATGACCGGCTTGCCCTTCTTGTCCAGCTTGTCGGTCTTGACCGGCGTGGCGACAACATCGTCCACGGGCAGCAGAAATTTCACGTTCCTGGCCTTCGCCTTGTCCAGCGCGGCATTCGCCGTGCCGGTGGCGTCCGGCTCCACCAGCGATTTGCCGGTCTGGTAACCTTGCGCCAGCCGGAAAGTGTAGGCCATCGCGCCGCCAATCAAAATCGCGTCCGCCTTTTCGAGCAGCCGGTCAATGACCTTGATTTTGTCCGAGACCTTTGCTCCGCCAAGAATCACGACAAACGGGCGAGCCGGATCATCCAGCTCGTCGCCGAGGAACTTCAATTCGCGCTCCATCAGCAGTCCGGCGGCGCATTTGCCGCCGCGCTTGGTGACTAGGCGTGCCACGCCTTCGGTGGAAGCATGGGCACGATGCGCCGCGCCGAACGCGTCGTTGACATAAACGTCGGCGACTTTCGCGAGCTTCTCGGAGAACGCCGGGTCGTTCTTCTCCTCCTCGGCGTAATAGCGCACGTTTTCCAGCAACACCACGTCGCCGTCCTTCATCGCCGCGACGGCCTTCTCAACCTCGGCGCCGATGCAATCGTCCACGAACGTCACGGGTTTGTTGATCAGCTCGGACAATCTCGCCGCCACCGGCTTGAGCGACATGGTGGCGTCGCGTTTCCCTTTGGGCCGGCCCAGGTGTGCGGTCAGTATCAAACGGCCGCCTTTTTCCATCAGCAGCTTCAAGGTCGGCAGCGTCGCCACGATGCGCGTGGCGTCGGTGATGACCATTTGCCCGTCTTTTTCTTCCAGCGGGACATTGTAGTCCACGCGCAGAAAAACGCGTTTGCCGCGAACATCCAGATCCCGAACCGTCAGTTTTGCCATACGAAGTCTTTCTCTATTTGAAAAATTCAAAAAATCCGAGCCGACAGGTTAACTCATTTGCGCGGCGAGTAAAGTGAATTTCTTGTGATGCTCGGCCTGTCTGAAATTTAACATTTGCCGGGCGCCGGAAAACGGAAATGCCAAAGGGATTCCCAATCTGGCTGCGGCACGGCTCCGCCGGTTCAAACGTAGAGCGCGTTCTGCAATTCATGCACCAGAACGCTCACGAAGGGATAACGCCGGTCGGGATCGCGCGCGAGGCATTTGAGGACGATGTTTTCCAACGCGGGCGGGAGGTCCGCGTTGAGTTCGCGCGGCGGAATGGGACTGGCCGGTTCAAGCTGGGCGCCGAGGATTTCCCCGGGCGTCTCGCCGGGAAAGGGCTTGTGGTTGGTCAGCAATTCGTAGGCGGCGACGCCATAAGCGAAAATGTCCACGCGCGCGTCAATCGGCTTGCCTTGCAATTGCTCCGGCGACAGGTAAGCGGGCGTGCCGGGATTTTCCGGCGCCCGCTTCGGTTTTTCAAGAATCGGCTGCGCGAGGTCAAAACCAATCAAACGCACGCTCCCATCACCGGCCACCAGGACATTGTCCGGCTTGAAATCCAGATGCATGAACCCGCTTTCGTGGACGTGGCCCAAACCGGCCGCCATGTCTATGAGGATTTGCGCGACGTTTTTCGTCAACACCGGGTCCTGGCGCGCCAGCAGCAGTTTCAAATTGGACGCCTCAACGTAGTCCATGAGCAGATACGGCGTGCCGTCCAGCTTGCCGTGTTCGACGTAGCCGGCGATGTAATCGCTTTCGTTGAGTTGGGAAAACACCCGGCATCCGCGCAGGAACCGGCGACGGGAACGGAGGCTGAACCGCAGTTCGGACTTGAGCAGGCGCAGCGCATAAGATTTGCCGCGTTCGTTGGTCACGAGCCAGATGTCCGCCATCCCTCCGCTGTGGATAAGTTGCTGGGGATAAAAACGCCCGCCCAACGGCCTTTGCGTCCCAAACTCAACCACGTCTGCTGCCTGCGCTTCGCTTCCCATGCCAGCTAATTCTTAGCACAAAGCATCCGCGGCTGCGACAAAATATTTTCTTTGCCCTCAACCTCGCGTGAACCGGAGCGCCGATCTCCGAATCGGCCCGGACAGTGAAACGGCCGCGGCGGGCCGATTCGGAGACCGGCGCTCCGCTTTGGCCGGCGGCAATTAACACTTGGCGCGCCCGGCGGCGAAAAGTATCCTGACGCCATGCGACCTCTGCGGGCGCTGATAATTTACATCCTGGCGGTTTTCATCGGCGGCGCGCTGGTTGCGCCGTGGCTTTGGCAGCTTGCACAATTGGGTGCCCCGGCGTTCCCCCACCTTGCCCATGCGCCGTTCCATCGGTTCCTGGACCGTTCCTTCCTGGTTATCGCCCTGGCCGGTCTGTGGCCGCTGCTGCGCGCGCTGGGAGCCGGCTCCTGGCCGGATGTCGGCATCGTCCCGCCTTACGGCCATTTCAAGAAATTTTTTGGCGGGTTGCTGCTTGGGTTTCTCACGCTGGCCATCGTCGCCGTCGTCGCCGTCGAATTTGGCGGACGTGCCCTGGCCCAAGATTTGACGGCGCATGTAATGGTCGGCGGCATTTCCAGCGCCGTTGCCACGGCGGCGGTGGTCGCGCCGCTGGAGGAAATTCTGTTTCGCGGCGGCGTTTTTGGCGGGTTGCGGCGCATGCTTTACTGGCCGTTTGCGCTGCTCATCAGCAGCGCGATTTACGCCCTCGTCCATTTTCTCCAACGCGTCGAACTTGCCGGCCCCGTCGTCTGGAGTTCGGGTCTCGTCCTGCTTCCGCAAATGCTGGGCGGTTTTGCGGATTTCCAGGCGCTCGTGCCGGGATTTTTCAGCCTGACGCTTGCCGGCGTGCTGCTCGGCCTCGCGTATCAGCGCACGGGCAATCTCTATTTCTCCATCGGCCTGCACGCCGGCTGGATTTTCTGGCTGAAAATTTACGGGCAATCACCGTCGCGGCGCCGCACACCGCCGTCTGGTTTTGGGGCAGCGGCAAATTGACTGACGGCTGGCTCGCCTTTTTCGTCCTCGCCGCCACGCTGGCTTTGTTTCCGAATTTCTGCCGCTGGATCCGCAACGGCCACGTTACTCGATTTCCCGATGACCACAGTCGCGGCACCCGCTGAAAACTGGCTGAATGTCGGCCTGGGATTTCTTTATCCCGAACGTCTGCCAGCTTTGCGGCGACCAACCGGCGACGGCGCGCGACGGTTTTGTCTGCCAGCATTGCTGGACGCAGGTGCGTTTCATCCGCCCGCCGTTTTGCGAACGCTGCGGCCTGCCTTATCCGGGCGACCTGACCACGCCGTTTGAATGCGCGAATTGCCGGGAAATGGAATTGCATTTCACTTCGGCGCGCTCGGCGGTGGTGGCGCGCGGCATCGTGCGAGAAGCCATCCATCGCTACAAATATCAGCGCGCATTGTGGTTCGAGCCGTTTCTCGCCGACCTGCTCATCCGTGAAGCGAAACCGGTGTTGCGCGGACAGCCCTGGGATTTTATCGTGCCGGTCCCGCTGCATTCGGTGAAACAACGCGAGCGCGAATTCAACCAGGCCGGGCGGCTGGCCCGTCATTTGAGCGCGGCCACGGCGATCCCGCTGCGACAGTAAACTTGCTCCGGCGTGTTGTCCCAACCGCGACCCAGACGCTGCTTACGCGCGAACAGCGCGCCGTGAACATGCGCGGCGCATTTTTGGCGGACGACCGTGTTCATCTGGACGGCGAACGCATCGTCCTCGTGGACGACGTTTTCACGACCGGCGCCACCACCAGCGCCTGCGCCAAGGCGTTGCACGCCGCAGGCGCGGGCGAGGTCTGCGTCTGGACAGTTGCGCGCGGGCTTTGAATTGAATATCTTCGAGCACTCATGGATACGACTTCGTTCACGAAGAAATCGCTTGGCGGCGACGCGCTTGAGCCGGCCCTGACTCCGCCGCCGGTTGATGTCACGCAGACGGCGTTCAACAAGAAGCCGAAGCTGGCTTCCAGCAAGGCCAGGAAACGCGACATCCCGGAAGGGCTTTGGACCAAATGCCCGACCTGCGAGACGATGGTTTTCGACAAGGAACTGGACGAAAACCTGAAGGTCTGTCCCAAGTGCAGCCATCATTTCCCCATCGGCTCGCGCGAGCGCATCCATTCGCTCGTCGAAACCTGCACGTTCGAGGAGATGGACGCCGAGATGACCAGCGTGGACGTGCTGCGCTTCAAGGGCGTGGCCACCTACAAATCGAAGCTCGAGCAGTATCAAAAATCCACGACGCTCAAGGATGCGGTCATCACCGGCCTCGGCAAAATCGGCCCGCATCGCCTGGCGCTGGGCGTGATGGATTTCAGTTTTCTCGGCGGCTCCATGGGTTCGGTGGTTGGCGAAAAACTGGCGCGCCTCATTGAGCGCGCGACAGAAAAGGAAATGCCCGTCATCATCATTTCCACCAGCGGCGGCGCGCGGATGTATGAAGGCATGTTCAGCCTCATGCAAATGGCCAAGACCTCCGCCGCGCTGGCCTACCACGCCCGGCGCCGCCTGCCCTACATCAGCGTGCTCACGCATCCGACGACGGCGGGGGTGATGGCCAGCTACGCGAGCCTGGGCGATTTGATCCTGGCCGAACCGGGCGCGATGATCGGTTTTGCCGGCCCGCGCGTCATCAAGGACACCACGCAGGCCGAGCTGCCGCCCGATTTTCAGACCGCCGAATTCCTGCTCGACCACGGCCTGATTGACGCCATCGTGCCGCGCAAGGAAATGAAGGCGCAGTTGATTCAATATCTGGATTATCTCACGGTCGGGAAAAAGGACACCGCAGGTTAGCCGCTTCAGTTATGCAAACATTTCCCCATATTGCATTAGCCGTGGGCATTTTTGCCCTAAATACCCAAGCTCTTCAGTCCGAAGATCAAACTGATTCGATGCCGTTCATTCCAATCGGAAAACTGGCATTTGTGACGAGCACTGGTTTTGGAAGTTCTGGAAGAATAAGTGTAATTGAAGGTAATCATCAAACTGGGACACAAGCTTACAAAACGAGAGACCTTGGGTTTTTGCCGGATGGAAACCGGATTATCTATTCTGCCAATGATTTAATCAGGGGCGAAGACGGAAGGGAATCCGTGGCTAATGGAATATACATTTACGATCTGAAGCAGCAGACCAACATTCTTGTAATGACAAATGTTAAAAGCGGCGCAGAACCGTCAATGTCACCTGACGGCACCAAGATTGCTTTTGTCTTATACGATAATGGACGAAAAAGTTCACAGATTTACACGGCGAAAGCCGATGGCTCCAATCGGAAGCAGTTGACCAAGGGCCAATATTACAATTGGACTCCCCGATGGTCTCCTGATGGCAAGCAGGTGGTCTTCGAGACGACTCGCAATGCTAACGCCGATAACAACGTGACGAATGGCGGATACCGCGACATCTATGTGATGGATAGTGACGGACAAAACCAAGCAAATCTTACCATGAACTCTTACGGCCATCATCCATCATGGTCGCCCGATGGAAAATTCATCGCGTATATGGCGCACAGAAGTGTATTTGTCATGCGGGCCGACGGCTCGAACAAACACAATGTCAGCCAGGGCAAGACGCGTGATTCGGAGCCGGTCTGGTCGCCAGATTCCCAGTGGGTTGCGTTCACCCGAACGGCTGGCAATCCGCCTGCCGAGGGCGCAATGGATATTTGGATTATGAAAAGCGATGGGACGGAACAACATCCTGTGACGTTTAACAAAAACAATTTCACATCCTACAGTCCCAACTGGAGCAAGTAATCAATATTCCAAATAGGTGCTTACCGCCTGCCGTCATACCACAGGTGCGCCTCCTGCGGACTGGTCATGGCCCGGCGCTGATTGAAAATGGCCTTGGCAAAAAACCGGAAGTGCTCCCGCATCGTGTAAAGCCGCATCTTGCGCGCGGAGGTCACGAGCGGATGCCGGTGCAGGATGACGATTCCCCTGCCCTGCCCGCGCGCAAATTGTTTCAGCCGCTTGCTCAATTCCAACTCCTCCGCCACAAACAATTCATGGCTGAAGCCGCCAACCTCGCGAAACACCGCCGCCTCGATGAAGATGAACGAGCCGGCCAGCAATCTCCGGCTGCGGCTGGCGAAGTTCCATAATTGCGTGACGCAATCCGCCCAGAGATGCCGCTCGTCCAACCGCACCGTCACACCGCCCGCCAGGCATTTGCCGGAATGAATTTGGTCGGCGACGTCGGAGAGCAATTCCGCGCTCGGGTGCGAATCGGCGTCCACAAAAATCAGCCAGTCGCCGGTGGCCGCCGCCGCGCCGGAATTTCGCGCGCGGGCGATCTGGTTGATGGCTTCGAACACGACCGTCGCGCCCGCCGCGCGAGCGATTTCCGCCGTACGGTCGGTGGAGTTGTTGTCGCAGATAATCGTCTCAACGTCCCAGCCCCGCCGCGTGAACGCGTTCGCCGCCGACCTGATTTGCGCCAGTGATGCGCCGAGCAGACGCTCTTCGTTGAACGCGGGAACGACGATTGAAATCTTCACCGCGCAAATGATAACACTCCAGAGTCGAGAGTCGAGGGTCGCGGGCAGGTCTGGCCTTGTTTCAATGGTGGCGCGCCTCACGCTGCGAGGCGTGCCGGGTCGCAGCGTGACCCGGCGCACCAAACGAGGGCAGCAACATTTTTCGCGTGCTTTTCCCCGAAAATGGCTTTAATTGACTGCATGACCATATGGATACTTGCTTTGTTGCTGCTGGCGGCGGGGGCCGGGATGGGCCATCGGCGAGGCGCGATTCGCGCGGCCGTCTCGTTTGTCGGGATCATTCTATCCGCGCTGCTGGCCTGGCCGTTGTCCGTCCTGATCGGGCCCTTGCTGCGCCACACCGGCTTTCACAATCCGTTCCTGGTCCAAATGCTGGCGCCGGTCGTGGTTTTCATCATTTTATTGAGCCTGTGCAAGTCGCTTGGATCGTTGGTGCATCACAAGGCGGATGTTTTTTATAGATACAAAGCGACGGACACGCAGCAGATTCTGTGGGAGCGCATAAACCGGCGGCTGGGTCTTTGTGTCGGCCTGCTCAACGGCCTGGCCTATTTCATCCTCGTATCGCTCGTGATTTACAATTTCAGCTATTGGACGGTGCAGGTGGCGTCGTCGGACGAGGAGACGTTCACGATGCGAACTTTGAACCGGATGGGTTGGGACCTGAAGGACACCGGCCTGATCCAGGTGGCCCGCGCGATTGACCCGATGCCGGAGATCTATTTCAAGACCGCCGATCTGGCGGGCATGATTGATCAAAACTCGCAATTGCTCGACCGGCTGGCGGCGTATCCGGCTTTCCTGTCGCTGGCTGAACGCGACGATTTCAAGCAACTCGGCCAGAACGCGGATTTTCAGGCTGCCTGGAAATCCCGCGCACCCCATGGCCAGTTGTGGGACAATCCACAGGCTATCACCATCCGGCAGAACAGGGACACCGCCGATTTGATCTGGAACCTCGTCACCACGAATCTCGATGACTTGGAAACCTACTTAAAAACCGGCAAGTCCGCGAAATACGACGCCCAACAAATGCTGGGCCGGTGGAGTCTCAATGTCATGGCGTCGTTGACGGCGCTGGTGCAAACACGGCTAAACGTTCCTTCCAGCGAAATGGCGGCGCTCCGGGTGCTGTGGGCCAAGGCGTATGCCACGACGGAGCTGGTTGCCGGCGCGGACGGGCAGGTGTTTCTGAAAAACCTGCCGCAATTCAAAACGCCGCCCAACCAGCCGACGACGTTTGACACCGCCAACTGGCAAGGCCAGTGGAAAAGCGACGGGGGCAACAATTTCAATCTGACGCTCGCGGGCAACGGCACCAGCAAAACGGGCATTGCGACGATTGACGGATCCCTGCTCACGGTCAAAATGGCCGGCGACATGCTGGTCTTTGATCGGGAGCAAATGGCAGTTGTAAAATGGTCGGGGCGGCGAGATTTGAACTCGCGACCTCTTGCACCCCAAGCAAGCGCGCTAGCCGGGCTACGCTACGCCCCGAACCATTGAAGCGAAGAGTCTACCCGGCCCGTCCGCATTTTCAATCACGAAGATTTCTGAATTAAATCCTCATCCTCGTCCTCGAAACCAAGGATCGAAGTGGATGACGAGCGCAATCGTTTAATCGCGCTTCTTTGACATCGTGTGCGTCGCATGGCCGTAAAACGCCTCGGCGCATTCCATCAGCGTTTCCGACAACGTCGGATGCGCGTGAATGGTCAGCGCGATGTCTTCCGCGGTCGCGCCCATTTCCATCGCCAGCGTCGCCTCGGCGATCAATTCGCCAGCGCCGGCTCCGACGATGCCGACGCCCAGCACGCGCCCCGTCTCCGGGTCAATCAACATCTTCGTCATGCCGTCCACGCGGTCGAAGGACAACGCGCGCCCGGAAGCTGACCACGGAAATTTGGAAACCTCGAACGCCACGCCTCTGTTCCTTCGCCTCGGCTTCGGTCAAGCCGCACCACGCCAGTTCCGGATCGGTGAACACCACTGCGGGGATGACGCTTTCGAATACCGTGTTTTCGCCGACAATGTTTTCCACGGCGATGCGCGCCTCCTTGTGCGCCTTGTGCGCCAGCAAAATGCCGCCGGCGATGTCGCCGATGGCGTAAATGTTCGGATCTTCCGTCTGCTGCCGGTCATTGACCTTCACGAAGCCCTTTTCATCCAGCGTGGCGCCCGTGTTCTCCAGGCCGAGATCGGCGCTGTTGGGCACCCGGCCCACGGCGACCAGCACGCGATCGTAAAGTTCCTCGACTTTCTTGCCGTCGAATTCCATCGCCACCTTGATTTGCTTCCCGGCGGTGGACATTTTGCTCACGCGCGCCTTGAGCCTGATTTCCTTGAACGCCTTCTTCGCGTTCGCCACCACGTAGCACGCCAAATCCGGATCCGCGCCGGCGAGCACGTTGTCGAGCGCCTCGACCAAGACAATCTTGCTGCCGAGCGCGGCGAAAACCGTGCCCAACTCCATGCCGATGTAACCGCCGCCGACGACGAGCAGGCTTTCCGGAACATCGGGGACTTCCAGCGCCTCGGTGGAAGTCATGACGCGCGGATTGCCGAGGTCAAACGCCTTGGGCAGCGCCGGCAGCGAGCCGACCGCGAGGATGGCCTGTTCGTATTCGATGAATTGCTGGCCCTTGTCCGTCTCCACGCGCAGTTTCCGCGAGCCTTCAAAATAGCCGCGGCCCTGGATCACCTGCACATTGCGCATTTTCGCCAGCGCCGCCACGCCGCCGCCGAGTTTTTCCAAAATCGTCTCCTTCCACGCCCGCAATTTCGCCACGTCCACCGACGGTTCGCCGAACTTGATGCCGCGGTGCGCTGATTCGCGTGCGTTCACGATCTGATGTGTTGCGTAGAGCAACGCCTTGGATGGAATGCAGCCGCGGTTCAAGCAAACGCCGCCGAGCCGCTTCTCGCGCTCGACCAGGATGACCTTCTTGCCCAAATCCGCCACGTAAAACGCCGCCGCATATCCGCCCGGCCCGGAGCCGACAACTACGATTTCTGTTTTCGTTGAAGCCATAAATTATAATTTGAGCGCCGCTTCCTTGAAGTCCTGCAACGCCGCGACCAAATCCACGATGAACCGTGCCGCTTCGCCGCCGTCAATCACCCGGTGATCGTAGCTCAAGCCCAGCGGCGTCATCATGCGGATGACCACCTTCTCGTCGCGCACCACCGGCTTCATCGCGCCGCGGCCAAGGCCGAGGATGGCCACTTCCGGCGTGTTGACGATGGGCGTGAAATGCGCCCCGCCAATCGCACCCTGGTTCGAAATCGTGAACGTGCCGCCTTTGAGTTCCTCGGCGGAAATCTTCCGGTCACGGGCCTTGGCCGCAACCTGTTCCAGTTCCTTCGCCAGTGCCAAAATGGATTTCTTGTCCACGTCGCGGATGACCGGCACAATCAACCCCTGCTCCGTATCCACCGCGATGCCAAGGTGGACGTATTCCTTCAGGACGATTTCGTTCGCCGCTTCGTCGAGGCTGGAATTGAACAGCGGATGCTTCTTCAACGTCTCGGCCACCGCTTTCAGCACCAGCGGCGTAAGCGTCAGCCGCGCGCCTTTCTTCTCGTATTTGGCGGCGTGCTTCTTCCGCAACTCGTTTAAACGCGAGAAATCCGCCTCGTCAAATTGCGTCACGCGCGGCACGGCGTTCCAGCTTTCGCCCATCCGCCGCGCGATCACCTGGCGCAACGGCGACAGCGGCTTCTTGGTGACTGGGCCCCATTTGGAGAAATCAATACTCTCGGTGGTAGGGCGCGCCACTCCGTGCGCGCCGGCTGCCTGTTTGCCTTTGGCCGCCGCGGCAATCAACCGCTGGATGTAATTCCGCAAATCCCCGATCACAATCCGGCCGCCTGATTCGCTGCCGCGAATCTTCCTTAAATCAATCCCCAATTCCCGCGCCATCTTGCGCACGGAGGGCGCCGCCACCGGCGCAGCCGTGGAAATTTGGTCCTCCTCGTTCTCGTTCTCGTCCTCGATCTCTTTGGTAGGGCGCGCCACTCCGTGCGCGCCGCCGGCTGGCAGCGGACCGCCCGCTCTGCCACCGGCGGATGGAGCCGCAATCGGGGCCGGAGCAGCGCCGCCTTCGACCGCCAGGATGCGTTGGCCCACCCCAATGCGGTCGCCCGGCTTCACATAAATCTTCGCCACCACGCCGGCCGCCGTGGAAGGAATCGAGGCGACGGCCTTCTCATTTTCCAGCTCGATGACGGCTTGGCCGCTGGCGACGGTGTCGCCTTCCTTCACGAAAATGTTGACGACCACGCCGGAATCGGCGCCTTCGCCCAGTTTGGGGAGTTTTACGTCCATAAAATAACGAACGAGCAGGTTGCCGAAAAGTGCCTCCACTTTCCAGAAATAAATTCTCCGACCCGCGCTGGAATAACCGAATCCGCCTTGCTGAACTCCCGGCTGGCTTTTGCCAAAAGCCGACCCGCCGCCGGCTAAAGGAGGCCGGATGTTGCCGGCTCCCGACCGGATTCTGCCAACTCCCGCCCTCCTTTCCCCGACTCCCGACCGGCTGTTGCCACAAGCCGAACGGATTTCGCCAACTCTCGTCTTCCTTTTTCCAACTCCCGGTCGGATTTCGTCAACTCCCGCCTTCCTTTTCCCAACTCCCGACCGGATTTTTCAAAAATCCGGTCGGGTGTTGCCTTAAACTGAATGAGTTACGTCAAAGCATGTTATTTGGTGACTGTCGGGGCGGTAGCCGGTTGCGGGCTGGCGTGTTGGTCGGAGCCGGTGACATGGTGGCGATAATGGAGCACCTGTTTGCCCGCCGGGGTCTTTTTGCCGAGTGCGCCCGCCGCATTGTCAATGATGTCGCTGAAAGCGGTATAGTAGCCCGCCGCAGATTTGGCAAAAGCTTGCTGTGAAACCGCCAGGGTCGTTTTCTGTTTATCCTGGTCGGTTTTCTTGCCGCCGAGGTCGTCTTTGATCGTTGTCAGGTTGGCGGCGATGGTGGCCGGCGTCAGGCCCTTGGTCGTGAGCACCGCCGCGTTGTCGTTGACACAGGTGATGACGTTGTCCAACACGCCGTGCAACAGGTCGGGGTCATGCAGGTCAATCGGTCCCGAATCCGGTTGTAGAAATTGCGAGCATAGGCTTCATCGGGAATTTCGTGGACGCCGTGCTTGCGGTGATCAAATCCTGTTCGTCCACGGCAAATCCGCCCGCGGCTCACGTCAGGCTGACTTTGAGGGCGCAGGCAAAGTCACACGGTTTTTCTGCGGGCTTTTTAACCGTCAGCGATTCGGACGATTGCTTCCAGTCGAGTTTTGCGCGGCTGCCGAGCAATTCGACGTTTTTCACGCCGCCGGGCTGCGCCGATGAACCGGTGCCGAGATTGCTGATGACAAAGTCTCCGTCCGGCCAGCCGAGCACGATGGCGTAAAACACGTCGCCGCGCTTGTTGCGGGTGAAGCGGATGTCGCGCGCGTCCAACTGGCCGGCGCCGCCAAACGCGCCGCCCCGGGCCTGGTGCGCGCCCTCGCCGAAGACTTTCCAGGGCCGCGTCTCGTAAATCGCCTCGCTGTTGATCTGCATCCAAGTCCCGATGGCGTCCACGATGGCCTGCTCGTCGGCGTCAATGGTGCCGTCGGGCTTGCCGGGAACGTTCAGGATGAAGGTGCCGTTCTTGCTGACGGCATCCACCATCCAATGGATGGCCTGGTCGGGTTTCATGTAGGAATGGCGGAGGAGGCGCGCCCGGTTGTAATGCCAGTCGCCGAGGCAGGTTTCCGACTGCCAGGCGTAGGGCATGATGCGGTTGGTGACGCCGCGTTCGTAATCGGCCACCACCGCCTTGGCGTGCTCGTCCGGCACCTGCTTGATGTTCAACACGGCTTCCATTTTGCCGCTACGGGTCTTGAGGTTGTGATTGTAAAAATAGGCGCCGATGTTCATGCCCGCCCAGCCCAGCGGCAATCCGCCGTTGTCGAAATAGAGCAGGTCGGGGTCATGCAGGTCAATCAGGTCCCGAATCCGGTTGTAGAAATTGCGGACATAAGCTTCGTCGGGATTTTCATGGACGCCGTGCTTGCGGCAATAGAGTTGCTGCGGATCGTAGCCCTGCCACCATTGGCCCTTGCCGTCATCGGCCGTGAGATGGCCGTCGTAAGGCACGCCGGCCAGCGGGCCGGTCCGGTCGCACAGATGGGAAACCTGGAACCACCACCAGTTGCGCGCCGCGTGGGCCGTTACACCGAAGCGGAGTCCCTGCTTGCGCGCGGCGGCGGCCCAATCGCCGATGACGTCGCGGTGCGGGCCGATGTTTTGCGCGTTCCACGGGTGATGTTTGGAGTTCCATGCGTCAAAGCCGTCGTGGTGGTTGGCGAGGGCGAGGAACAATCGGGCGCCGGCTTTTTTGTAGCGTTCAATCAACGCGTCCGGTTCCCAGTTCAGCAGCGTCCACTGGGCGCACAGGTCTTTGTAACCGAAGACCGAGGGATGGCCGTAGCGTTTGAGTTGGTTCTGGTATTGGCTTTGGCCCTGAATATACATGTTGCGGGCATACCAATCGCTGTCCTCCGGCACACATTGCGGGCTCCAATGCGCCCAGATGCCGAACTTGGCGTCGCGATACCATTCGGGCGCGTCGTAGGCGAGCAGCGAATCCCAGTCCGCCTTGAACGGCCCGTCACCGGTCAGATCGGGAATGTCCGATGGCGCCTGCAATGGCACGCCGTCCCAGGTGCCCGGCCCGGCTTGGTCGCTGGTGGTGCCCCAGCCTTCGCGCTGCACAGCCTGCCAATCCGCCACGCCAAAACTCGTTGGCGAACCGCCGGACGAAGTTGAACCGCCGGACTTCGGGCGGTTGGTGGCGCATCCCAGCCCGCCCGCCAGTGGCAAAGAAACCGCGCCCGCGCTTGCCGCCATCAATTTGAAAAAGTCTCGCCTGTGCATTTTAGTCCTTTGCGTTTTGTTGTTATTGAAGTTACGCCTCGAACTTTTGACAGTCGAACGCAGCGCCCGTTGAAAAATAACTGCCAACGGGGGTCGCCGGCACAAGACCTCGGCGGGTAAATTGGGTTTGCCCTTGGTCTGACCGACAGCCACAGGTTAGGCAACGCCGATTTCCGCCGGCGTCAACTCAAATGATCTGCGGCTGGATCTTCTCCGGATCCACGCCCAAATCCTTGATGGCTTGAGCGACGACATCGCGGCCGATGAGATTCTTTTCCGCCAGCGCGTAGAGCGTGCCGACGACGGTGGACTCGGCATCCACGCCAAAGAACCGCCGCAGCCGCTCGCGGGTGTCGCTGCGGCCAAAGCCGTCCGTGCCGAGCGTGAACAATCCGCCCGGAACCCACGGCGCAATCTGGTCGGGCACGGCGCGGATGTTGTCCGATACGGCCACGAACGCCCCCTGCTCTTTCGCCAGCAGGTCTTCGAGGTAGGATTTTTTCGGCGGCTCGGTGGGATGCAGCATGTTCCAGCGCTGGCAACGGAGGGCTTCGGTGCGGAGAAGCTTGTAGCTGGTCGCGCTCCAGACATCGGCGGAGACGCCGTAACGTTCAGCGAGAATCGCCTGCGCCTTCAACGCAGAATTGATGATTGGTCCGCTGCCGAAGATGTGGGCTTTTACAGCGCCAGCGGAGCGCCGGTCTCCGACCCGGCTCGCTGATTGATTGTCAGGCTTGAAACGCGCCGGGTCGGAGACCGGCGCTCCAATGATTTCTAGCCCAGCCTTGAATTTATAAAGCCCTTTCAAAATGCCGTCCTCGACACCGGCGGGCATTGCCGCCTGCGCGTGATTTTCGTTGTAGAGCGAGAGGTAATAGAAAATCTCCTCGTTCTCGACATACATGCGGCGCAGACCGTCGGCGATGATGACGGCCAGTTCGAAGGCGAACGCCGGATCATAAGGCAGGCAGGTCGGAATCGTGCTGGTATGCAGCAGGCTGTGACCGTCCTGGTGTTGCAAGCCCTCGCCGTTGAGCGTGGTGCGGCCGGCGGTGGCGCCAAGCAGAAAGCCCTTCGCGCGAATGTCGCCGGCGAGCCAGAACAAGTCGCCTACGCGCTGGGGTCCGAACATCGAGTAATAAATATAAAAGGGAATCATCGGCATGCCATGCGTGGCGTAACTGGTGGCCGCCACAACAAATGACGCCATCGCACCCGCCTCCGTGATGCCCTCCTCAAGGATTTGCCCGTCCTTCGCCTCGTGGTAGAAGGACAAAACATCCCTGTCCACCGGGTCGTAAAGCTGTCCTTTCGACGAATAAATTCCGATTTCACGAAATAAAGTATCAAGGCCAAATGTCCGCGCCTCGTCGGGAATAATCGGCACGAGATTTTTGCTGATGTCTTTCTGCTTCAACAACATTCTCAATATCCCTCCAAAGGCAGTGGTGGTTGAGATTTCTGTTCTCGATTCTTTCAACAGTTCGGCAAACGCCTCCAATTTCGGCACGTCGAGTTTCGCCGGTTTGACGACGCGCGCCGGAACGAATCCGCCCAGAGCCTTGCGCCGTTCGAGAAGATAGTTCGCCTCCACGCCGCCGGCGGGAAGCCGGTAGAACGGTGTCTCGGCAATGACGTCGTCGCTGATGGGAACCCTGAAGCGCTCGCGAAATTCGCGCAGTTCCTTCTCGTTCATTTTCTTCTGCTGATGCGTGATGTTCTTGCCTTCGCCGGCTTCGCCCAGCCCGTAACCTTTGACGGTTTTGGCCAGAATCACCGTCGGCTGGCCCTTGTGTTCGGTGGCGGCCTTGTAGGCGGCATAGACTTTGCGCGCGTCGTGGCCGCCGCGGAGCAGCTTGCGAATCTGGTCATCGGTTAGGTGGTTGACCAGTTCCAGCAGTTCGGGATATTTGCCGAAGAAATGTTTGCGCGTGTAGCTGCCCGGCTCGACGCAATACTTCTGGTAATCGCCGTCCACGCATTCCTCCATGCGCTTGAGGAGGAGGCCGGACTTGTCCCGGCGGAACAATTCGTCCCAGTCATGACCCCAGATGAGCTTGATGACGTTCCAGCCCGCGCCGCGAAACAGGCCTTCCAGTTCCTGAATGATTTTGCCGTTGCCGCGCACCGGGCCGTCGAGCCGCTGAAGATTGCAATTGATGACCCAGATTAAATTGTCGAGGTTCTCGCGCGCGCCGAGCGTGATGGCGCCAAGCGTGTCCACCTCGTCGCATTCGCCGTCGCCGAGGAACGCCCAGACCTTCGGCTCCTCCTTCCAGTTCGCGATACCGCGCGCCTGAAGGTAACGGTTGAACCGCGCCTGGTAGAGCGACAAAATCGGGCCGAGGCCCATCGAGACCGTCGGGAATTGCCAGAACTCCGGCATCAAATACGGATGCGGATAGGACGACAGCCCGCCGCCCTCGGCCAGTTCCTGGCGGAAATTCTGCAAGTGTTTCTCGTCCAGCCGTCCTTCGACAAAGGCGCGGGCATACATGCCCGGCGCGGCGTGGCCCTGGAAGAAAACGATGTCGCCGCGAAAATCGTCCGTGCGCCCGCGGAAGAAATGATTTTGTCCCACCTCGTAAAGCGTCGCGGCGGAAGCGAACGTCGAGATGTGGCCGCCGACGTTTGTGGTGGAATTGGCCTTGACCACCATGGCCATCGCGTTCCAGCGGATGATGCTCTTGATGCGGCGCTCGATCTCACGGTCGCCAGGATACGGCGGCTGCTGTTCCACCGGAATGGTGTTCTTGTAGGGCGTCGTCGGCCCGGCCGCCGGACGCGGCGTGGAGCGCAATTGCGCGGCGAGCTGCTCGAGCAGTTGCGCGGTGCGTTCCGGCCCCTGGCTTTCCAGCGCCAGCTCAAAGACGGATTGGAGTGACTCGCTCCATTTGTCGCCGTTCTGATCACCGGCGTATTCGCCCGCCAGTCCGGCGCGGGAACCGTAAATTTCTTTTTTATCAACGTTCACTGTGATACCTGCTAGGTTAAGCACGAAAAATGTGCCTGAACAATAAAGCTTAATTTGCCGCGGGACGCCAGCCAAATCAAACGCATGAAATTGTTCGACCACACGTTCCCCTCGCCCGCCGAAAACCTCGCCTGCGATGAGGCGCTGCTCGATTGGGCCGAAACCGGCCAGGGGCACGAATCGCTGCGCTTCTGGGAATCGCCGGAGCCGTTCGTCGTCGTCGGCTATGCGAACAAGGTCGCGACCGAGGTGAATGTGGCGGCATGCGAGGCGCGGAAGATTCCGATTTTGCGCCGCTGTTCCGGCGGCGGAACGGTCGTGCAAGGACCGGGCTGCCTGAATTATTCGCTCGTCCTGCCCATCACCAGGGACGGTCCGCTCCACAACATCGCCGTGGCCAACCAATACATCATGCGCCGCAACCGCGCGGCGATTGAATCGGTGGGGCGCGTGACTCCGTGCGCGCCGCTCGACGGCGGACAGAGGCCGGCCCGCACGACCACCGCCATCGCCATCCGCGGCCACACGGATCTGGCAATCGGCGAACTGAAGTTTTCCGGCAATTCCCAACGCCGCCGACAGCATTTCCTGCTCTTTCACGGGACGTTTCTCCTGAACTTCGATCTCGCGCTCATCGGTGAATTGCTGCGGATGCCCTCCAAACAGCCCGATTACCGTGAAAGCCGTTCTCACTGCGAATTCTTGATGAATCTAAATGTTGGCGCCGACGAGATCAAAGCCGCGATGCAAAGTGCCTGGGCCGCAGGTTCTCCTCTGACCAATCCTCCACTGGCCGAAACCGAGGCGCTCGCCCACGAGAAATACTCGACCAACGAGTGGAACTTCAAATTTTGAATTGGTAGGGCCGCGCTGCTGCGCAGCCTTGGCGAGTAGTAGCTCGTCCCTACCATACGAATTACAGTCTTTTCGCCAGTTCCGCCTGGCTCTTGGCAAATACTTCCTTGTGCAGCGAATTGCCGTGCGCGTCAATCGTCACTACCGCCGGGAAATCCTCCACCTCAAATTCCCAGATGGCCTCCGGCGCGCCGAATTTCTCGTAGAAGAACACGTTGCGCACCTTCTTGATGCACTCGGCCAGCACCTGCGCCGCGCCGCCGATCGCGTGCAGATACACGCAGCCATGTTCCTTGCACGCCGCCACGGTCTTGTCGCCCATGCCGCCCTTGCCGATGACGCCGCGGATGCCGAAGTCGCGGATGATTTGCGCCTGATACGGCTCCTCGCGGATGGTCGTCGTCGGGCCGGCGGCGGTCGCCTTCCACGAGCCGTCGTCCTGCTTCATCACCACCGGGCCGCAATGATAAAGAATCCCGTCGCGCAGGCTCACGCCATCCGGCAGCTTGCCGCCCTCGTGCAGATATTTGTGGACCGCGTCGCGCCCGGTGTAGATGATACCGGAAATCAGCACCTCGTCGCCGACTTTCAGCGCCCGGATTTTTTCTTCGGTGAAGGGGA
Source organism: uncultured Verrucomicrobiae bacterium (assembly GCA_963764035.1). GTDB lineage: Bacteria > Verrucomicrobiota > Verrucomicrobiia > Limisphaerales > UBA11358 > UBA11358. The sequence goes on along the minus strand of CAVXQV010000013.1, from coordinate 226,246 downwards.
AGCTCAATTTGGTCATGACAATTTCCTTCGCGGTTTAATAGAGCCATTTCTCAAATTTGCCGTTCACATCCAACGTCACGCCCTGACGCCGATACGCCCAGCACATGTAGCTGATGCTGACGAAATACGACGCAGGCAGCCGGTTCGCCGCGCAAATCTTCACGCCCAGCAGGGTCGTCTTCCCGCCGAATCCCATCGGGCCGATGCCGAGTTCGTTCGCCGTCTTCAAAATGTCCTGCTCCAGCTTGTCCAGTTCGAGGTTCAGATTGCGGTCGGGAATCAGCCGCAGGAATTGCGTCTTGCTCATCTCGTAGCTCGTCGCGCGATCGCCGCCGATGCACACGCCGAGGATGCCCGGCCCGCAGCCCTTGCCCTGCGCCTGCAACACCGCGTCCAGAATCGCCTTGCGGCAGCCGTCTAAATCGCGGTTCGCGTTCAGCCGGCCGTCCGGCAGCGAGTATTGGGCGCCGACATTTTCGCAGCCGCCGCCCTTGAGCACCAGCCGCACGCTCACCTCCGGCGAGCGATGCTGATGAAAATGAAACGTCGGCGCGCCCGGCCCGCAATTCGTTCCGTCATTCTTGCCCGTGAGCGAATCCACGGAGTTTTGCCGGAGATAACCCTTCTTCGTCGCCAGCTTCACCGCCTCGCGCGCCGTTTCCGTGAATGTGATTTGGTCAAACCCGACCGGACAGTCCACGTAAAATAGAATGCTGCCGGTGTCCTGGCAGATCGGCTGCGATTTCTGTTTGGCCAGCGCGATGTTGCGATCTATGATTTTCAGCGCACTTTCGGCGATGGTGCCCTTTTTTTCGCTTTCCAGCGACGCGAGGATGGCCTGATTCACGTCATCGGGAATTTCCGCCGAAGCGCGCCGGATCACTTCCAGCAAAGAATTTTGCAACTCGCTCATAAATAGATTTTCGTCAGCCTAAACGTTGATTGGCCCGGCGTCAATTTGTAGCGTCGAACCTGCGGCTCGACCCGTTGGGCGCACAGCGCCGACACTACAACGTTCCTGCCACGAACGCGGACTTGACGGACGCCGAAAATCGATTTCCATTCCTACTGCTGGTTCTTCGTTTGTCCCGATTGGTTTTCAGCCCATGCACCAACGCCCGTGCCACGCGACGGCATCTTCACGCCAAAATGAAATCCCGTCTCGTCTTCGTAACCGACAGGCACGCGACCCAGGATGGCCGCCCAAAATCGGGAGAAAGCCACAGACAAAATTGCGTCCGGGGCATCCTTAGAAGGTGTTGACGTCCCCTCCGGTTGAACACCGGTGTCCGATGGTTGGCTGCTGACGAGCATGTCCATGAATGCGCTTGTCGGGGCGGACCGGCTGAACGCTTCTCGGCGAAGCCGGCACTAAAATCAACCGCTTCGCATCCATGTTCGCGAATGTCGATTCCTGCCGTGGCTGTCAATGCTTCCGGTTATAATGCGGTAAAATAAGATTGTCTCTTAAATCTTTTGAACAGTATCCACAACTATCCACCGGCCGGCGCCGGCTAAACTCTTGTCCACTGAACTCAAGGTTTGTTCACAGGTTATGCAGATGCATTCATCCGCTTATTCACCAAGTTATGTGCGGTTTCAACAAAAGCTGCTTATCGGCTGCTTGCGTCCAGTGCCGCCTCGGCGATGGCGGCAATTGAGCGTCGCGGCCAACCGTTCGTGTCATTTGCGTCTTTCGTGGTTAAAATCATTCCCCATTTGCTATTCGCAATTCGTAATTGCTTTCGGCCCTCTGCGCCTCCGCGGCCAATTGCGCGTGCCATAAGGACAACAGTCGAAACGTTTTTGCTAGATAAAACTATCTAAACATTGGAAAATTACGCAATGGCAAAATCACCCACCACCACGGCCACGGTCATCAACCCTTCCGGCACCATTTTCGCCGCCTGCGCCACGGCAATTACTACCTTGCCGCCAATAGTTCCTACCGAGACCAGGGCGCAACCTCGATTGACTCCGCTTTGCTGTCTGAAATCCAGACGATGACCACCAACACGATGCAGGATGGCCTCTATCCAGACAGCGGAGCGCCGGACCTGGGCTACCATTATCCGGTTGACAACACCGATTCGGACGCCGACGGCCTGCCACGATTGGTGGGAACAATATTGGTTTGGCAATCTCAGCCATTCGGGCGGCGATTTTGACAGCGGCGGTGTCCACATGCTGCTGGATGATTATAACAGCCACCAAACGCCCGCGAACGTCATCAGCTTCTCCCTGTTCACAACGAACGATTGCGTTAGAACTTCCTCGGCAAGCTTTCAGGTGAGCGTCTCGGCTGGCATGCCATCGTATAAGGCTATTTTGGTCAACAACACCAATTTCGCCGGGGCCACCTGGACCAGCTACACCTCCTCCAACATCACGGTGAATCTCGGCAGCATGAACCAGGGCGATTATGCCGTTTGGGTGGGGTTGCGCGGCTGGCCGGACGACGCCACGCAGACGTGGCAGGAAATTGATTTTACAATTGATACCACGCCGCCGCTATTGGTGATCACAAATCCCGCGCCCCTCACGGTGGGTGTCCCGCTGGTGCATGTGCAGGGTTATGCGGGCGAGCAATTGGCCGCGTTCACCTTTGACGTGAGCAACGCCACCGGCGTTGTCACCGGGCAACAGGGCATCATCATGAGCCAGGACTTCGACACCAACTGCTGGAAGCTCACCACGAACTACTTCCACTGCTTTGACATCACGCTAACGCCGGGAACCAATCTCGTTACTCTCCACGCGACGGATGTTGCGGGCAACACGACCAACTGCAATCTGCTGATCAACCTCGATTTCTCCACCCGGACCAATCTGCCGGTGGTGCAAGTCACCTGGCCACAGGACGGCGTGAAGGTGAGCGGCACGAGTTTCACGCTGGACGGTTTTGTGGACGACCCGACGTCGAGAATAAGCGCCCAAATCGTGGACGCAAGCGACAACACTAATATTGCGACTGGTGTGGTGGAGCGGACGGGTCGGTTTTGGGTGGATAACCTGCCGCTCGGTCCGGGGAGCAATGTTTTGAGTTTGGCCATCACGGACGCGGCGGAACACAGCACCAACCTGACCATAACCGTCGTGCAAAGCACCGTGACGCTGACCATAGACACGCTGGCGAATCCCAACCAGTTGTGGCAGCCGACGGTGGACTTGACAGGCACCGTTTCGGGTTCAGGTTCTGATGCTGTGACTGTGAACGACAACATTACGGCAACGATCAACGGAACCTCATGGAGCGCGGTCAATGAGCCGGTGACTCCCGGTGGCATGGCGTGTTTTGCCGCGAAGGCGACGGGGGGCGGCCAGGCGCAGGCCAACGCCAAGTCCAGCCCGCCCAAACCTGACACGATTGGGATCATGGTCTGGCACGATGATCAAACGATGCACCAATATGATGATGTCGTGACCAAGAAGCGGCAGGATGGCCAAGGAGGGTTCCTCACAAATCAGGGTGAGATGTGGACGACTGACGACATGAGCCAGCATTGGCATTATGGCTATGGCGGCGCCGCCAATTCGACTCACACTTTTGATTCAGAGTTCTGCCATGTGGAGTGGCATGCTAACCCCAGTCCCGGTAGTTGGGTGTGGGTGAACGATTCGCCCACCCACAGCAGCAACGTGGGCGGCTGGGAGTTTTCGCCAATCGCGCACGCCCGCAATTTGGCCGGAGACTGCGCAAAGTTGTCACTGCGTAGACAAAAACGAAGGTCCGGCGGCGACAATGTTCCGCAGGTCCGGGCAGGCCAAAGCCACGCTACGGGGTTGGAATGCCAGGCTGTTTCATTCGCCTGCTTTACGCCCGCCCTCACCCCCCGTTTGCTGCTCACTGGTCCGACACCGAGCCGACAATGGAAGCGAGATCTAAAACCGCACCAGCGTCGCCACTTCCTCCACTTCGCCACTGTCACGGTTTTAGCTTTCGCTGGATCGTTGAATGCGCTTCGCGCGCGGCTCGCTGTCTCCCCAAACGGTGAAGCGAGCAGCAAACGGCAGGGTGACGGACAGCGTTTTCAAAAAAAAGCTCATGAAATCAACAATACATAAAGAAGCGTCAGCACCGGCGAATGTCCGGCCATCGTCGGTTTCAAAACACCAACTCAATCGCGGCCTGTCCACGGAAACCGTCTTAAATTACTTGCGGACACGGCTGCCAAGGCAATCCAAAGTCGTCGAGATTGTCGGCAAATGGGTTTGGCTGGACGTTTCACCCGCTCGCAAGCCAGGTCTGGCCAGTTTGCTTTGGGCTTTGGGCTTCCACTGGAATCAACGGCGCGGCGACTGGCAGCATCCCTGCGGCTCTTTCAACCCGTTCGGCATCCATCCCGCCGACCCGCGCGCCAAGTATCGCTCCTACTTTCCTGCCGATGTTTCACCAGCTTGAACGGAATCGCGCAATGAACATATCACGAATTTCTGCACTGCACTGTCAGTGAAAGTGCAAGTAAAAGCAGCTTCCGATTACCGAAAATTCTGGCGGATTCACCCAAATAGTCTTTGATTTCAACAACAATTTGCTAGTTTCCATTTAATGGAATCAATGCAACAGACCGCGTTCATCCGTGGTTGAACTGCGTTTTTTAGGTTCCACCTTCAACTTGCTCCCGCTTCCGGTTCGGGAATAGACTGGCCACGCCAATCCATGAGCGACACCACCGCCAGCCGCGCGTCCAACGGGTTCACTCCACTCCGCTTTGGGCTGCTGCTCGCCCTGCTCATCTTCGCCGCCTTCCCGCAGGTGCTGCTCGATCTGCAAACCTTCGTCATTCGCGACTATGGCTTCTTCTCCTACCCGGCGGCGTTCTTCCAACAACAATGTTTTCAGCGCGGTGAACTGCCGTTCTGGGATCCTTACAATTACTGCGGCGTGCCGTTCCTCGCACAATGGAACACCATGCCGCTCTATCCCCCGGCCCTGATTTATCTGGCGCTGCCGCTCACGTGGTCGCTGTCCTTTTTCTGCCTGCTCCATTTGTGGTTCGCCGGCTTCGGCATGTTCCTGCTGGCACGGCGCTGGACGGACAACAATTTTGCCGCCGCGTTCGCCGGGGTCGTCTTTTCCTTCAACGGCCTCACGCTCAACCTGCTCATGTGGCCGAGCCACATCGCCACGTTCAGTTGGATGCCGTGGGTCGTCCTTGCTGTCGAGCGCGCCTGGCGCGAGGGCGGGAGGCGGATTCCGCTCGCCGCCCTCGTCGCGGCGCTCCAGATGCTGGCCGGTGGACCGGAGACCATTTTCCTCACTTGGCTGCTCTTGCTTGCATTGTGGCTGCAACAACTGACCGAGGTGACAATTGACAAGCGGCAAGTGACAGGAAGCGGGACCGTTTCACGTTTCACGTTTCATGTTTCACGTCTCCGCCACTCGTCACTTCTCTGGCGCTTTCCCCTGCTCGTGCTGATCGTCATCGTCCTGTGCGCCATCCAGCTCCTGCCCTTCCTTGATCTGGTCGCCCATTCCGAGCGCCACGACGATTACGCCGACTTCCGCTGGTCCATGCCCGCCTGGGGCCTCGCCAATTTCCTCGTCCCCATGGCTTTTGGTGACACCGTCAACACCGGCGTCTTCTTTCAACACGACCAGTTCTGGACCTCGTCGTATTATCTCGGCATCGGCACGCTCTGGCTGGCGCTGCTCGCCGTGTGGCTGGTGAAATCCCGCCGCGCCCGGCTGCTGGGCGCGCTTGCCGTCGTCGCGCTGGTCTTTGCGCTCGGCGACCACACGCCCGTCTATCCCGCCCTGCACCGGCTCATCCCGCTGCTGAACCTGATCACCTATCCGGTCAAATACGTCCTGCTGGTCGCCTTCCTCGCGCCCCTGCTGGCGGCGTATGCCTTGGCGCGTGTGCAAAATAGTCTGGAGTGCGGTGACACGTCACCGCTTCCCCAAGCGCCGACACCTCGGCGCACTCCGCCGGTATTCAACCGCCTGCTCTTCATCGGCGTCCTCCTGCTCGCGCTGATCGGCGTGATTTTCTTTGCGGCGTGGCGTTTTCCGTTTCCGGGCGATGACGTTCACGCCACCCTGCTCAACGGCCTGTCTCGCGCGTGCTTCCTGCTGCTGACGGGTGCATTGCTGCTGGTCTTGGCGCGACCGGGCAACGCGCCCCTGCGCCGCCTCGCGCCGCTCTGCCTGCTGGTGGTGGCCTGGCTGGACGTGCTCACCCACGAGCCGACACAGAATCCGACCGCCCCGCCCTCGGTTTACGCTCCGGGCCTCGCGCGCCAAAAGCTGGCGCATAAATCCACAGCCGGAACTCGGCGGCTCCCGCGCCATGCTCACGCCGATGGCCGAATGGCAGTTCGTCCATTCCGCCATTGCCAGCCCGCAGAATAATTTCCTCGTTGGCCGCCTCGCTCTCGGCGCCAATTGCAATCTGCTGGACTCCGTGCCCAAAGTGGACGGCTTCTTCTCGCTCACGCCGCGCGAAAACGACGACGTGCTCTCTCTGTTCTACTCCTGGACCAACGCCGATTATCCGGGCTTGGAGAATTTCATGGGCGTGTCTCAAATCACCGCGCCGGACCAGATTTACCACTGGCAATCGCGCCCGAACTTCCTGCCGCCCGTGACCGCCGGCCAGAAGCCGGTCTTTCTCAATGACGCCGACACGCTGCTGGCATTGAGCACGGCCGGACTTCGACGGCAGCAAGATTGTTTATTTGCCGCCGGAGGATAAATCGGCCGTTGTTGCCACCAACCCGGCCACCGCCCGCGTCACGAATCCGCGCTTTTCGAACCGGACCGTGGACGCCGACGTTGAGGCCGCCGGTCCGGCGCTGGTGGTCGTTGCGCAGACGTATTATCACAATTGGCACGCGGAAGTTGACGGGCGGCCGGTCCCGTTGTTGCGGGCGAATGTGGCCTTCCAAGCCGTCCAAGTCCCCGCCGGCAGACATCGGATTCATTTCTACTACCGGGACGACGCGTTTCAGACGGGCGAGGTGATTTCATTTGTCGCCTGGGCCGCCTGTCTGGTCTGCCTGGTTCGTCCGGCCCGGAAAGGCCCCGCTCAAAATTTCTGAAACTTCTTCTCGACAAACGGCGGGATTGAATCCAAAAAAGAGCGCGGCGCATGGCCAAAACTAAACGCATCGGCATTCTGACCTCGGGCGGCGACAGCCCCGCCCTCAACGCCGCCATCCGCGGCGTCGGCAAAACCGCCATCGGATTTTACGGCATGGAAATCGTCGGCTTCCGCGACGGCTTCCGCGGCCTGGTCGAAAACCGCCGGCTCAAGCTGGACAAGACGGCGCTGGCCGGCATTCTCACCGTCGGCGGCACCATGCTCGGCACCAGCCGCGACCGGCCCCACCGGATGCTCGTGGATGGACGCACCCGCGACATGACCGATGTCCTCAAGGAGAATTACGAGAAATACGAACTCGATGTGCTCGTCTGCCTCGGCGGCGGCGGCACGCAAAAGAGCGCCCTGCACCTTGCCGAGTCCGGCCTCAACGTCATCACCCTGCCCAAGACCATTGACAACGACGTGGCAATGACGGACATGACCTTTGGTTTCTCCACCGCGCTGGACATCGCGACCGAGGCAATTGACCGTCTGCACAGCACGGCCCACAGCCATCACCGCATCATTGTCGCAGAAGTCATGGGCCATCGCGCGGGCTGGCTGGCCTTGGGCGCAGGCATCGCCGGCGGCGCGGACGTGATTCTGATTCCGGAAATTCCCTACAACGTCGAGAAGATCGCCGAGGCCATCCGTCGCCGCAGCCGGCGCGGAACCAATTTCAGCATCGTCGCCGTCGCCGAGGGCGCGATGAGCATTGACGACGCGCGCTCCTTTGCCGCCGCCGAGAGCAAGCGCGGCCGCGCCAAGACGCTGCACGACAAGAAAGAGGCCAAGATGGAGCTGGCCGCGCTCGAGGCCCGGCACACCGGCAACACGCAGCGCCTGGCGCGGCAGCTTGAGGAACTCACCCATCTCGAATCGCGCCTGTCCATCCTCGGCTACGTCCAGCGCGGCGGCACGCCGTCCGCCGCGGACCGCCTGCTCGCCACGCGATTGGGCGCGGCCTGTGCGGACCTCGCGCATGATGGCGTCTTCGGCGTGATGGTGGCGGCGCGCGGCGACAGCACGGAGCCTGTCCCGCTGGAGAAGGTGGCCGGCAAGCGCAAGACCGTTCCGGCCGACCATTCCTGGGTCGAAACCGCCCGGCGTGTGGGCACCTGCCTCGGTGACTGAAGGAATCAAATGACCGTCAGCCCGGTGGCCGTTCCGAATCTGTGGACTTGGAGAACCCCAAAGGCGGATTAATCCTGAATTCCGAAGTCGGATTGCGGGCATATATGCAGAAACCTCTGCAAAACGCAGCGGGGCAGGCATCTTGCCTGCCAGGGGCGGCCATTTTGCCGGAGTAATTGGGCAGGCCGGAAGCCCGTCCCGCCGGCAGAATGGACTTTTGCCGGGGTCCCATGCGGTTTTTTCGGGTTTGGGCCGGTTTTGGCCCTAAATCCTCGCCGGTAAACGATTTATCCTCACGGTTAAGCGATTTATCCTCACGGGTAAACGAATTATCCTCACGGTTAAATGGCTTATCCGTGCGGTTGGACGAGGTATCCGTGCGGTTGGACGGGCCATCCGTCAGGTTGGACGGGCCATCCATGAGGTTGGTCGAGATATCCGTGCGGTTGAATGAGCCGACGGTGCGGTTGGTTCAAGTCATTCCTGAATTGCCTTCAACTGGTCGGCGGTCAGAGGCGTGGGATGCGCGCCCAGTTCGGCGCGGACGGCCTTGACGTCGTCGGCCGTCACTTCGGAAGCCTTGTTGCCCCAGGCGCTGCGGATGTAGGTGAGCGTGGCGGCAAGGTCGGCGTCGGACAAAGCGGCGCCAATCGCGACCATCGGGCTGGGAAAATTCATCGTCTGGCCCTTCACTTCAATCGGGCCATTGAGTCCGGTGAGGGGAATGTGGATGAGCCGACGGGCGCTCTTCGCGTTGACCCACTCGGAGCCGGCAAGCGGCGGGGCTTGGTTGGGTTTGCCCATGCCGTCGGGTCCGTGACAGATGCCGCAGTAGGTGTCGTAGATTTGCTTGCCGTGCGCCGCGACCGCCGCCGCGCCGGACTTGGGCTGGTAGGCATCCAGTTGCTCGGCGGAAACGTAGGGGGTGTAAACGCTGGCGTTGAACCAGCCGCTGTGGTGGTCGAAATAAACGCCGCCGAGGAACAGCAGCATGAGCAGCAGCACGATGATCCACATCGGCACCGTCGCGGCCGTCGCCGTCGGTTCGCCGTTGCTGGAAAAGGATTTGATTTCGTCGCTCATGGTTTGGAGATGGCCGGCGTGAACGGCGCTTCGTAGAGCGGCGCGGCGGCTTTCAGGCTCAAAAGATACGCGGCCAATTGCTTCGCCCCGGTCGTGGGCACGACTTCGTAACCGGCGGGAGGCGCGAAGGCGGGTGGAAATTGCAGCGCGTCGTCTGACTGCGTCCCGTCAACTTTTTTGCGCAGCTCAAACAAATAACGGAACGGCGGCATGGCGGAACCTTTGACGAGGCTGCGCGGCGCGTAGAGATGGACCAACTGCCAGTTCAAATCCGGGTCGCGCACGCCGATGTTGGACAAATCCGGCCCGGCGCGCAGGCTGCCGAGCTGCACCGGCACGTCGTAAAGATAATCCGCCGCGACGCTCTGGCGAACGCCCCAGCCGCGCGCGATGTCTGCGCCGGTGGCGACGATTTGCGTCTCGGATTTGCCGCCCGCGGCGGTGATCTGGCCGGCAACGGCGTCGGCGGCGTCCTTCGTCAGGCCGGTCAATTGCAGTTTGGAAACGAGGTTGGTTACGGCCAAAGGATTTTTGCCGAGGCCGGTCAGCACCACGTTGCAAGCCACGCCCGTCTGGCGGATTTGCTCGGTGTGGCAGGCGGCGCAGCCGTTGGCGCGATAAACCTGCAAACCGAGCGCCGCGTCGCCGGAACGCTGGAGAGGATAAGTGTCGGAGGAGTTGAGCACGGTCTTTTGTTTTTCCGTGCCAAGCTGTTTGACCGACCCGAGCACGAAGCCGCACCACGACAGGCCGAGCGCGACGAACACCAGCAGGAAGACGCGAAAGCCGCTTTTCACGATTTCACCTCCTGGTCGCGCCGCAGTGAAACGGAAGCGGGCGCGGTTTCGATCGGCGCCTTGACGGCGGCGATGGCCGATTTGCAGCAGCGCCATTTTCCATTTGAACGTCATGACGAAAATGTTCGCGGCAAACAGCAGGCTGCCCAGCAGGAGCAGCAGCAGACCGGTGGTGCCGGCGCGCAGGAAAATCAGCGCGACTGCGGTGGAATCGGCAAAAGCGGCGTTCGGGTCTTGCAGCTTCATCCCCTGCTCCACCCCGCCCGCGGCGAGCGAGCCGGCCCACAAAATGACGCCGAACAGGCACAGCCAGAATTGGACGCGGGCCAGTCGCGGGAACGGCAGGTCAAAACCCATCACTCGCGGCAGCAAGTGGTAGATCGCGCCAAACGCGGCCATGGAGAAAAAGCCAAGAATTTGGAGTTGCGCTTGCGCCGGACCGAACCAGGTGAATTCGGTCACACCGCTCATTTGCGGGCACGCCATCGCGATGACCATCAAGCCCGACAACATGAACAAATCCATGCTGGACCCGATGAAGCAAAACGCCGTGTTGTCCCAGCGCGAGGCCACGGAACCCCACACCGTCCGGAAGGCGACGATTCCGATGGCCAGCATCGGCACGACCAGCAACATCGTGCCAACGGCGCTCGCAGCAGGCATCCACGCCGGCACGGGTGCGCCCTGCGACAATGCCGCACCAGGTTCCGAAAAGAAGCAGCGTGCAAAAGGCGAACAAGGCGAGAAAACGGCTGTGCAGCGGACGACCGGCGAGGTTTGGCAGGAAATAAAACGCCGTGCCGACACCCACGAGCGCGAGCCAGACGAAAACCAGATTGTTTGAGAACCACCAGTCAATCACGGCCTGCGCGACACCGCGAACGGGATGATGCGTCGTGAGAAGGAGATTTGCCGTCGAGTAAATCCACGGGAACCAGAGCAGCGCCGCCAGCAGGAACCAGTGCGACGGGTAAAGTTCGCGTTCCTTTCTCGCACCGAACGTGGCGAAGGCGGAAATGGCGATGAGCAGGAACGCGGCGAACAACAGCACCGACGCGCCGCGCGGAAATTCCAGCCACGCAAAGCCGGTGCTGTCGCCAATCAAAATGGCGACCGTGCCGATGAGCACGCCGAGATGCCAGAAGTTTGCGGCGGCGACGGACGCGAGCGGCAGGCAAAGCTCGGCCTGGCTCAATCGCGCAAAAATCCAGAGCATAACGCCGAGGCCGGCCGGGATGCAGAAACCGTAAAGCAGCAAATCGTTCGCGGCGGCCTGCGCGCGGCCATAAGTCAGGAACGGACAATCGGCGAACATGTCCGGCTGGTGAAATGTCATGATGGCGGCCAGCGACAGGGCGAGGCCGGCCACGAGCCAGAACGCCGCGCCGCCAAAGAGCGCGAGCAACGGCACGCGGCACGAGGCGTCAATGCGGCCCGCGAGAACGTCCGCTCCACCGGGAATTTCAGATTGCGTGTCGGCGTTCATTCAAATCAATTTGGAGTGCGGCAATATGTTGCCGCTTACCGACGACGCGACATGTCGCGTCGAACCAAAGCGCGGACATGTCCGCGCACTCCAGGATATTTCGTCAGTGTTCATTCAAACGGATTCGGTTTGGCTGGTGCAGCCGGCGCGGGCTTGCTGGCATTTTCCTGGCGCGACAACAAATCGGAGCGGGCCTGCGCGGGATTTTTCCAGTCTTGAACGGCAATTTGCATCGCGTCTTCAATTGGCAGCCGCACGATGCCGCGCTGTTGGTCCACCCATCCGGCATGATTGAGCAAAGCGGTTTCATTGGTGCGGATTTCCGCCAGCTCCTTGGCGCGCACCGTGTCGCGATCAGCGTCAACCGCCGGGACAACGATGCAAAATTTCACCACCACCGCCAGTCCGATGAAAATCAGGAAGGCAGCGATGAAACCGACGGCGGCGCTGGACGCGCGGTTGACTTGATTGACATTGTTCGTGTCGGAATTCATTCGTCACCTCCCGCACCGGCTTCGGCGCTGCTCATCTCATCCGGCTCGACGTTGACGCCCATCGCCTCGTGCAGGCGCGGGTCCTTGACCGGATACGGCGCGTGGGCGTTGAATTTCTTCAGGAACACCCAGCCGAGGAAGCCAGCCTGGAAGGCGAAGCAGCCGAATTGCAGCCAGAGCCATTGGAATGGATAGCCGCCCTGGTTCAATTTCGAGGCCGGCAGGATGTTGAAGCCCAAATCCAGGAAGTGCATCAACCACGCCCAGGCGCAGACGGGCAGGACGATTTTGAAATTGGTCTTGGCCTTGACCGGCAACAGCAGAAAGAACGGCAGGAAGAAATGGCCGAAAATCAGGATCATGCTGACGCACCACCACGAGCCATGTTCGCGGATGAGATACCAGAAAGTCTCCTGCGGCGTGTTCGCGTTCCAGACGACGAAGTATTGGGCGAATTCGTTGTAGGCCGAAAAGACGGTGAACGCAAAAAGCAGCAGACCGAGGTAAAAAAACTGGCTGTCGTGCAGCACGCGGTCGAGGATGCGCTGGCGCTGGAGGAGCGCGGTGATGGCATAGAGCGTTGCGAGCGTCACCCACGCGCAAATGGAGAAGAAATACACTCCGTGGACTGCGGAGAACCATTGGTATTGCAACGCGATCATCCAGAGCGCGGCGGCGAACGTCAACAGCAGCGAGTTAGCGACGATGCCCCAGCCGGAATGGAACCGCATATTGTAAGTGCACAGAGGCTCGCCGGTTTCGTCCTGTTTAAGCGACCAATAAATCAAGCGCGACGAGAGCAGCCACCACAGCCCGAAGAAAATGGCCGAGGTGATGTAAAATCCGGGCATCGTGAACACCGGCCATTTCGCGGCGACGGACGTGTTGGTGGCGGGATCAACGGACATCCACGAATAGATTTGTTTGGCGAAAATCGCGATGGGCAGAAACAGAATCACCAGCCACGGGAACATCAGCGAACCGAGATGTTCGCAGACGCGGCGGGTGGCGACCGACCAGCCGGCGTCGGTCAGGTGATGCACCATGACGAGGAACAGCGCGCCGATCGCGATGGACAGGAAAAACATGAATGACAGCAGCCACGAATAGCCGAATTGCTCCGGGCTTTTGACTGCGCCGATGAGCGAAAGCACCGCGCCGACGACCATCAGGAAGGCAGGCAGCTTGCGCCAGCGGGACAAGTCCAGCGGCGGCGGCAGAGGTGTTGTGGAGTGGGAACTCATGTCATTTCAATGCGGCTTGCTGCACGGCTGTCAAATCGTTCGTCGAGCCGAGCCAGCTCAATTGCAGCGCCCGCAAATAGGCGATGACGGCCCAGCGATCCTGCGCCGGCATCAACGGGCCGTAAGCGGCCATCGTGCTTTTGCCGTGCGTGATCGTGTTGAAAATCTCGCCGTCGGTCATCGCGACGATGCGCTGATCGTGCAGGTTTGCCACGGCGGGCATGAGGCCGAGCTTCTTGGTGATGCCGTTGCCGTCGCCGAGCTTGCCGTGGCACGGCGCGCAATAAATGTCGAACCGCTCGCGGCCGCGTTGGAGCAAGGCGTCGTTCCACCGGCAGCGGATTGGTGGCGACAAAATTCGTCGTGCCGGTGACGCGGCCGGTGTTGACCGGCTTGTCTTCAAAGGCATAAACCGGGCCGTCCACAGTTTGCATGGGCTGACTGCGCGCGATGGTGCCGGGTGGCGGCAATTGCGAACTGACGCCGTTGGTGAAAAAAACAAACGCCTCCTGCGGACGCAGTTTCAATTGGCGGTTCATGTCCGGGAAAATTTCGATGGGCGGCTTGCGCGACAGGCCGCCGCGGAAACCGGCGATGCCGACAACCGCCGCGCCGAGCGCCAGCCCGATCAATGCAATGGAGATGAGGTGGCGCATCAGTCTTCGTCCTCCACCATTTCAATGTGCGTGCCGCCCGCTTGCTCCAGCAGGATGCGGGTTTCGGTTTCGGAAAACTTCGGGTCGGTCGCGCCGATGACGAGGAAGTATTTGTCGCGCGAGACCAGTTCAAAGCGTTTCTTGCCGAACAGCGGATGGTGCAGCCGCGGCAATTGGTTCAGCGCAATCATGCCGACAAACGCGCCGACCGCCCCGCCGAGAATCATCAAAATGTAGGACGGCACAAACGTCATCGGCGGGCTGAACATCGGTTTGCCGCCGACGATGAGCGGATAATCAAACGAGTTGCAGAACCAGATCAATCCCATCGTGCCCACAAACGCGCCGCCGCCGAACACCAGCGCGAACCAGCCGACGAGCGAATTCTTGAAACCCATCACGCGATCCATGCCGTGGATCGGGAACGGCGCGAACACGTCCCAGCGCCGGTAGCCGGCGTCTCGAACCATTTCCGCCGCGCGCAAAATAGCGGCGGGCGAATCGAATTCGGCGATGAGGCCGTAGGTTTTCGCGCTCACGATTTGCCTCCCTTCGCGCCGCCGAGCGGATGATGCGGGTTGCCCTCCGGCAAAACGGATTTGACCTCGGCCACCGGAATCATCGGCAGGAAGCGGATGAACAGCAGATACATCATGAAGAACGCGCCGAGCGTGCCCATGTAGGTGGCGATGTCCACCCAAGTTTGTTTGTAGTAGCCCCAGTTTGCCGGCAGAAAATCCTGGTAGAGCGAGCCGACGATGATGGTGAACCGCTCGAACCACATGCCGATGTTGATGAGCACGGCGATGACAAAAACGACTTTCAGATTTTGCCGGACCCGTTTGAACCAGAGCAATTGCGCGGTCAGGAAATTCACCCCGAGCATGATCCAACCGCCATACCAGTAGGTGTGGCCGAGCAGACGATGGCTGAACACCCAGCGTTCGTAGGGATCACCGCTATACCATGCGATGTAATACTCCATCAAATAAATGTAGGTGATGCAAAGACTGCTCAACAACGTGAGCTTGCAAATGCGGTCGAGATGCCGCGTTGTGATGATTTCTTCGAGATGACAAAACTTGCGCAGCGGAATGAGCAGCACGAGCACCATGCCGAAGCCGCAATACACCGCGCCGACGACGAAGTAGAGCGGGAAAATCGTCGCGTGCCAGCCGGCAAGCTGCGACGTGGCGAAATCCATGCCGACGATGGAGCTGACCGTGAACACCAGCAGCGTGCAGAGTCCCGCCAGAACGACATAAGCTTTTTCAAAATGATGCCACTGCCGCGCCGAGCCGGTCCAACCCAGCGCGAACAGGCCGTAAATGAATTTCCGCACCCGCGTCCTGGCCCGGTCGCGCAACAACGCAATGTCGGGAATCAATCCCATATACCAGAACAAAATTGACACCATCAGGTAGGTGTTGACGGCGAACACGTCCCACATCAGCGGCGAGCGGAATTGCGGCCACATGCCTTCGTAGGTCGGCACCGGGAACATGAACCAGGCAAACCACGCGCGCCCGATGTGGATGGCCGGGTAAAGTCCCGCCATCATCACCGAGAAGACCGTCATCGCCTCGGCCATGCGCCCAATCGTCGTGCGCCAATGCTGTCGCGTGAGGAAGAGCATCGCCGAAATCAGCGTGCCGGCGTGCGCGACGCCGACCCACCAAACGAAGTTGATGATGTCCCAGCCCCACATGACCGGATGGTTGTTGCCCCAGACGCCGACGCCGGTGGAAATCTGGTAAATCAGCATCGCCGGCAAAACCACCGTGGCAAAAAACGCGGCAGGCAGGAACAGCATCCACCACCAACGCGGCGTCTTGCCCTCGGTGAACGCCGTGAGCTTGTCCGTCAGCCAGCCGAAGCCGCGACTGTTCTCGACGACCGGCGCGCGGCGGAGTTCCGCCGGCGGGGCTTGCCCCGTGGAGTAACGCCCATCGCCTGTCCCACGACCATCCGCACCGTTGCTCCACGGGGCGGACGTTTCCATATTGGTTGCAGCTTCAGCCATTGATTTTAATTTCTAACGCAAAGGCGCAAATCACGGGTGGAACATGCGTCCCGCGTGTTGTTTCGGGCGTCGCGCCCGAAACCGACGACAAAGGATGTCCCCAATTTTTTGTTCGACCAACGGCGTTCGGATATCCTCCCCGCAATCCGGCGCGACGCCGGATTGAACAGGTCGGAGGCCTGTTCCACCAGAATCATATTTTCTTCGCGTCTTTGCATCTTTCTGGCTTTGCGTTAAATCTTCGGATTGCTGCGGGCCTGGTATTCCTCGGAACTGAACGGTTGCTCCTGATAATCCGGCATCGCCGGATTCGGATTGCGGATGCGCGCGAGATAGCTCGTGCGCGGCTTGGTCAGCAAATCGCCGAGCAGCGTGTAATTCTGCGGCTGCGTTTTCCATTTTGAAACCGTGCTGTCCGCGTCGCTGATGTCGCCGAAGACAATCGCGCCCGCCGGACACGCCTGCTGGCACGCCGTCTTGGGCACGGTGCCGGCGGCTTCCGAAAGCCGCACGTCGCCGCCCGCGCCAGCCTTCACCTTCTGCGCGATTTTCGCCTGCTCGATGCGCTGCGTGCAATAGGTGCATTTCTCCATCACGCCGCGCATGCGCACCGAGACGTCGGGATTCTTCGACAGCTTGATCAAATCCCATTCGTCCTCCTCGCGCATGCCGCTTTGCTCCGGATGCTTCCACCACGACAGCAAATCCCATTTGCCGTCCGTCTTGTGCAACAGCGGCGTCGGATAAAACGGCCCTTTCAATTCCGTCAGCGGGCGCTTGTTGAAATCGAGGAAATTGAAATGCCGGACCTTGTAAGGGCAGTTGTTCGAGCAATACCGCGTGCCGATGCAGCGGTTGTAGGCCATCGTGTTCAGGCCTTCCTGCGTCGTGGGCGGTCGCGGCAACCGGGCAGACGTTTTCGCACGGCGCGGCCTCGCACATCTGGCACATCACCGGCTGGTTCACCGCCTGCACGTCGTCAATCCATTCGGAGAATTGCTCCTGTTCGTTCGTCACGAACGCGTCGGCAAATTTCTCCTTCCTGGGATCGGCGGTGTAATAACGGTCAATCCGCATCCAGTGCATTTCGCGGCCGCGCTGCACCTGGTCCTTGCCGACAATCGGGATGTTGTTCTCGCTCTGGCAGGCGACCACGCAGGTGTTGCAACCGACGCACGCCGTCAAATCCACGACCATGCCCCACTGATGCAGCGCCGTCTTCTTCGCCTCGTCGAGCGGGTTCGGATAAAGCGACTGGACGATGGGCGGCTCCGTGCCGTGCATTTCCCCGCGCGAACTTCGGATTTTTGGAAAATTCCTCCAGATTCGCCTCGCGCACCGCCGGGCGGCCTTCCATGGACCAATGATTCTGCGTGCAGGCCAGCGTGTAAGTCTCGCCGGTCTTTTTCACCGTCGCGCCGGTCTCAATATATTTGCCGGAGAAAATCTTGTAGGCGTTGAAGCCGACGCCCGTGCCGACGCGACCGGCCTTTTCGCGTCCGTAACCGAGCGCGAGGCCGAGCGAATAATCCGCCATGCCCGGCTGCACCCAGATCGGGCCTTTGACGCTGCGGCCGTTCAACGTGATTTCAACCATGTCGCCGTTCGCCACGCCGAGTTCGCGCGCCGTCTTGCGGCTGACGAGCACGGCGTTGTCCCAAGTCATCTTGGTGATGGGATCGGGCAACTCCTGCATCCAGCCGTTGTTCGCGTAACGCCCGTCGTCCACCTTCGCATCGCGGTAGAAAATGACTTCGAGATTGTCTGGCTGCGGACCGCAACTACTTTCACAGACTGGAAGAAGCCGTCATTTAGTTTCACGTCAACGGATTGACCGGATCAGCACGGAAATCTTTATAGAAACCGTTGAACAAAAATTTTTTCCAGATCTCTTCCGGATTATAATCAGACGGAGCTGGCATTAAAGCAGCGGCCGAAGAAATTAGTTTCACGGACAATTTCGTAAGGATTCGTCTTCGATTCACCAGCAATTCGCGCGAGAAATTCCAATTCCGTCAATCCGCCGAACAACGGCTGAATCAACGGCTGAATCGGAACCAGCGTTCCATCGCTCGTTATCGCATCGCCCCACGATTCGAGATAATGCGTCGCCGGAAAATGCCAATGTGAATGCATGTCGTTCAAGTGTTTCATCCTCATAATAGCCAAGCCGAACAATCGTTGCTTCGCCTGCACTTCACCACGGAAGACCAGCATCGGCGAATTGTAAGCTGGATTTCCGCCAATAATGACGAGCGTGTCGACTCACGGAATGTCGATTCTTCAAATCCGCCTGCGCCGTTTCCTGCTGCCGGAATCAAAGTCACCGTGTTGCCAATCGCGCCGAGCGCAGCATTGATTGCGTGCGCGAGCAAATGAACTTCAATCGGCTGGCGCTGGCCGGCAACGACCAAGGCATTTTTTCCAGCTGCAAGCAAATCTTTGGCGCATTCAGAAATCCATTTTGGATCAACGCCGGCGGAATCGAGATGTGCTGATTTGCAATGCCTGCGGCAATTGATTTCGACGCGCTAATCGTGCGAAATCAATTGCACTCTGCAATTTTGCCAACCAAACTTGCCGCCACGCGCAACCGATGATCCGCGCTCGCGCCGGTGAGCGTGAACAGCGATTCCACCGCGTAAAGCCGGCTCATGCCCCATCGCCCTGGCCTTTGCGGCCGGCGGCAAATTTGCGGATATGATTGTGCGCGTCGTCCTCGCCGCCGAGAAAATCGCAGTCGAGCGACAGGATGACCTTCGCCTTGTCGAAATGGAAAACCGGCTTCACCGGCTGGCCGAACGCCTGCGTCGCCGCGCGTTGATGGATGCCGGAATCAATCGCGTCGTAGGTGAACCACTGCGATTTCGGAAATTTCTGCGCGATGATTTTTTGCAGCCGCGCCCGCGACGGCGAGGTGCTGCTTTCGGCGAGGAACGCCAGTCCTTCGCCCTGATTCGCGGCAAATTTCTTCGACAAGTCGTCGAGGAATTTCAGCGCCTCGTCGCGCGAAACGGTTTTGCCGTCGTGCGTGAAACGCTTCGCGCGGTCGGGATCGTAAAGATCGAGAATCGAAGCCTGCGCGTAGCGGTCGGTGCCGCCGTTGCCGCCGGGGAACAGCGCGTTGCCTTCGATTTTGATGGGCCGGCCTTCGTAGGATTTGACGACGAGCGGAATCGCGCCGGTGCGCGTCGGCATGGCGGTGGCAAAATATTGCGGCTCGCCATAAACATAATCCGCCGGCTGCTGGCCGAACGGTTCCAGCTTCTCCTCCGGTCGCCGGCAACCCGCGCCCGCCAGACCCAGACCGGCGAGCGCGAACGACGCGGACATGATTTTCAGGAACTGGCGGCGGTTCTGGCCGTCCACCATTTCGCTCGCGCCCTGCGGAAATTCGCGATGCAGCCAGTCCTTGAACTCCGGCGTGTCCGCCAGTTCGATCCAGGCTGCGCCAGTAACGGCGGCCGGTTGCTTGCGATGGAGTTGTTGGATTTGAATTCATCTTGAAGTCACAAAGTGACGACCGAAAATAGCCCGCAATTTCAACTGCGGAGAACACATCGGAGAAAATCGAGTCCCGAAGGGACGACAGGAAGTTTCCGCCGCCCCTGCGGGGCTTGACTGCTTTCTTCTGTTATCCCGCAGTTGAAACTGCGGGCTATTGCCTTTTGTCCCTGCGGGACGGGAATTGATTCGCGACGACACCCGTTTTCAGGCGCCAATCTTAGATCGTAAATCGTAAATCGTAAATTCTTCATCTATGACAGGCCGAACAGCTTTGGAGCGATTCCACGCGCATGTGTTCAACAAGTTTTTTGCCTTCGACCGTCTGCAATTGGGCGGCCTCGACGCCGTTCGTGCTCCATGTCCAGCCCAAGTCCGTGACCTTGTCCGCCGGACGGATGTGCGCCGCCGGGTCGCGATGGCAATCAAGGCAGAAACTCATGCTCAACGGCTTGTCATGGTGCACCTCGTCCATCTGGTCAATCCGCCCGTGGCACTCGACGCAACTGATGCCGCGGCGGACGTGGACTTCGTGGTTGAAATAGGCGTAATCCGGCACGCGATGGATTTGCACCCAGGGAATCGGCGTGTTGTTCGTCGCGCTTTCGCGGACGATGGCCAGGCGCGGGTCGTCCTTCAAAATCTGGCTGTGGCAGTTCATGCAGGTGGAGGCGCCGGGAAGATTGGCGAACCAGGATTTGTCCACGCCGTTGTGGCAGTAACGGCAATCCATGCCCAATTGCCCGGCGTGAATTTTGTGGGAGAACGGCACCGGCTGGACCGGCTCGTAGCCGACGCGCGTGTATTTGGGCGTGAAATAATAAGTCACGCCCGACGTCACGCCGCCGCCCGTCAGCGCCGCGCCGACGCCGACAATCAACGGCAGCCAATTTGTCCACTTCGGAAAAATCACTGATGCTTTGAATTACCCGCCCGTTTGTCAAAATCTGGCCTAATCATGCCAAACACGAGTGCTGATATTAAAACGCCGTCCACCCCGGCGGCAAGAAAAGTTTGTGAAATATTTCACGTTTACCCGGAAGCTGTTGAAATTCAGGAGGCGTGAAAACCAACCAGGGGCGTCCGGCTGCGGGAAGCGGACTGTGGACACGCTCAACTCCATCGCGCTCCCTCCAAAATCGTGAACTTCCTCGCTTGAGGCAGTCTGTCACAAATCAGGACACATCCGCTCTCCGTAAGCCTGCGAAAGGACACAATGACGGGACTGAACTGCTTGGTCAGCGAGTTACGGCGGGTCCGGATGCTGGAACGAAGTCTGCTTCAATTCAGGCGCCGAACGTCGAGTTGTCGCCGGTAACCGAGCGGAGAGGGCATCGTTAAATGAGGTGTGGCGGCAATTTAAGAAGACTCGCACCTCGTTATTCATATTACGTCGCGGGCGACGGCGTGAATGCCCTCATCGCCCCAATTGCTTTTCCCACGTTGCCCGGCGGGCCGGAATGCCCCAAGGACGCTTTCAAATCCATACCCGCCAATGGCAAATGGCTGAATGCGGTTTGCTGTAACCATAAGCCTGATCGCGGCGTCTGCCTTGAACGTAGCCCGCCAGCCGACAGTCACACCGGCCGGGCGCCGACGAAATAAATAAACGACACCAAACAAGACAGAATGCATTCTATGAAACTGAATCGGATGATAACGATGTGCGCGGTGGCCTTGGCCCTCGCCATGAGCATTGGCGACGCTTTCGCGCAAATTAACAACGGCGGCGGCAACGGTGGCGGCGGTTTCGGTGGCGGCGGCGGGGGCGGAGGCGGAGGATTTGGCAACGGCGGCGGGCGGCGGAACCGCGGCGGCAACGGAGGCAATTTCGATCCCGCGCAAATGCAGCAGCGCCGGCTGGACAACGTCCGGCAGCAGCTTGATTTCACCAACGACGCGGATTGGTCCGCGGTTCAACCGCTGGTCCAGAAGGTTTTGGATGCGCAAACGGCCGCGCGCCAGGGTGGTCAGCGCGGAGGGTTCGGTGGCGGCGGGCGCCGCGGCGGCAATGGCGGCCCCAATGGCAACGCCAACGGCGGCGGCCGCGGCGGCTTCGGCCAACAGCCCAACCCGGATATGGAAGCGCTCCAGCAGGCGATTGATAACGATGCCCCGCCGGAACAACTCAAGGCTTTGCTCGCCAAATACAATGCCTCGGAAAAGGCCAAGCAGACCGCCCTCGCGACGGCGCAGGCCAACCTCCGGCAAGTGTTGACGGTGAAGCAGGAGTGTCAGGCAACTTTGATCGGCCTGTTGTAAAGTCAGAAAACAATTCAATCAAACACCCACGCAGTCCCGGCTGCGTGGGTGTTTTAATTTCGCCCCGGCATTCCTCTACCCTTGCTTGGCTGCGGTTGCTGCCGGCGATGACGCCTTGCGTTTGCGCCAGAAAATCACCAGACGGTATCCCAGCAGCGCAGCCAGCACCGCCGCGAACGCCAGCGGCAGGCGCACATCGGCCTTCACCTGCATGTAAAAATGAACCACGCCGCATATCGCGGCCACGTAGGCGAGCCGGTGCAGCGCCCGCCAACGTTTGCCGCCAAGCCGTTTGATCATGGCGTTGGTGGAGGTGAGGGCCAGTGGGATCATCAGCACCAGCGCGGTGCTGCCGATGATGAGGTATTTGCGTTTCACCATTTCCGTCAGCGTGCTCGAAAGGCTGAAGCCGCGGTCGAGGCTGAAGAAACACAGAAAGTGCAGGCAGCCGTAAAAGAACGCATAAAGCCCGAGCATCCGGCGGAATTGAATCACCCAGTTCAGACCGCTGACTTTGCGCAACGGCGTCACGGCCAGCGTCAACGTCAGAAAAACCAGCGTCATCATGCCGGTGGTCAGGATGAGGAAATTTTGCGGGTTCGCACCCAGTTGGTGATGCGCCTGATCCCAAATCAGCAACAACAGCGGCACCGCGCCGTTAACGAGAATCAGCAGTTTGGCAAATCGAATGTCGCTCTCCTTCATGCCGGTCAGAAATTGGCCCGCAAATCCATGCCGGCATAAAGATGGCCGACCTGTTCTTCGTAGCCATTGAACATCAGGGTGGGACGCCGGCCCGACTCGCCGATGCGCTGCTCGGTGGCCTGGCTCCAGCGGGGATGGTCCACCTGCGGATTCACGTTGGCATAAAAACCGTATTCGTTCGGGGCGTATTCGCTCCACGTCGTGCGCGGCTGGTCGGCCACCAACTTGATTTTGATTATGGATTTGATGCCCTTGAATCCGTATTTCCAGGGCACGACCAACCGGATGGGTGCGCCGTCCTGTGGCGGCAGGGCGCGCCCGTAAAGTCCGCTGGCCAGAATGGTGAGCGGGTGCATCGCCTCGTCCATCCGCAAACCCTCGACGTAAGGCCATTTCAGCACATCGCCCTTCTGCCCGGGCATCCGCTTTGCATCAAGCAACGTCTCAAACGCGACGAATTTCGCACCGCCCATTGGCCCGACGACATCGAGCAACTTCGACAGTGAGAATCCCACCCACGGAATTACCATGGACCACCCTTCGACGCAGCGCATCCGGTAAACGCGCTCCTCCGGCGGGCTGATGGTTAACAGGTCGTCGAGGCCGAAAACCCTGGGCTTGCCCACCAGCCCTTCGATTGAGACTGTCCAGCCTTTCGTGTCAAATCCCTCGGCCTTCGCCGCGACGGCTTCCTTGTCGGTCGAGAACTCGTAGAAATTATTGTAATGGGTGATGTCTTCCAGCGAGGTTTCCGACTCGGCCACGTGAAAGCCACTCGCGTCATTGGTCGTGGCGGCCATGGTCACACCAGCAATCGCCGGCGTGCTGACCTTGCCGGCACCGACGGGATTGAGCCGCCGATAAGCCAGCCCCGTGGCCACGGCACTCGCCGCCAGGATTCCCGTCCGGATGAAATTCCGCCGGTTGAAATAAACAGCCGGGACGGTTATTTCATTGGCGGATATTTTGCTCTTCCTCTTTCATCAGGCGGACGGTGGCTCGATCTTCGCAGATAAACTAACAGAAATCGAAAAATTATCCATTAGAATCTGGCATTCGCCGCCAATGCCCCGCTGGCGGCGCGGCAAGAATGAACCAGCATTTGCCAAAATCAGGCAAGCCGGGCGGCCGGCTTTTGCCATGTTGTCCCAACCGGCGTCCTTCCGCAGAAGGTGGCGCCGGATTTTTTCAGAACGATTTGTGCCGACCGCGAAACCAGACACACCGCGCCGGATCCGATATGCCCCTCCCGCCGGAGATGCCTCCGGGCACGGCCATGTCGCTGCTGGGCGTGGATTATTTCCGCCTGAAAACCGATGACGACGGGGAGCTGTTCCTGACGCGTTTCGGCCTGCCGTTCTGGAAGACATCTCCTGCCGGAAAATTGGTATACCAATGAATGGTTTGAAGCCAATCGCGAAAGGCTCGAAGGCACCAGCACGGTGTATCGCGTCCCCACGCGCCCGGTGGACGGCAAGGCGCTGGACCTCGTCGTCAAATGGTCGCGCGTTGGCGAGGACGTCCCGCTCGACACGCTCACGGTCAACAAATTCATCCACGCGGAATTCAACAGCCCGTTTGAAGAATTTTCGCTGCTGATGGAATTGCGCAAGGGCGAGGCCGGCCCGGCGGGCATCCGCGTCCGCACCCAGCAGCCGCTGGCCATTTACGTGCCCGGCCAGCGCCTCCAGCTTTGGCAGACGGGCCGTTCCGAGGACAAAATCCGCGCCAAGGTTGCGCGCCATCCGGACGTGGAGATTGACATCCTGCGCCAATACGTGGTCCTCTACGGCTGGATCAAGGGACATGACGCGGTGGAAACGGCGGAACAATTTGCGCTCGGCGACCGTGAACGCGCGGAATTCCTCGCGCGCACGACCAGCCTGGTCAACCACGAACTCTGGCAGAAGGGCTATCACGTCATTGACATGAAACCCGCGCATATCATCCTGCGCCCGCGCGCGGACAAGTCCCTCCTGCGGGACCGCAACGGCCAGATTGCCTATGCGCTGATGGATTACGAACTGCTCGAGCGGACGCGCGAACACGAGCAGGCCGTCCGCACCGCCAACCGCCGCCTTTATCTCAAGCACATGGCCCGGCGTTTCGAAGCCGACACCGCCGGTCCCCTGCCCGCCCATCTTCGCGCCACCAATCTCCTCGGCGTGGACTACATTTTTGGCCGCGCCGAGAGCACCGGCGGGTTGTTGTGGGTGGCCGGCAAGGACCCGGACCTGTTCAATTATTTCCTGCCCGAACGCTGGCGGCGGACGCCCAAGAAGAATCTGTCCGCCCACAACGAGATCTTTTACACCCGCACCAAGGACGACATCAATCTCGTCTGGAAAATCTCCCGCATGGGCGAGCCGGCCCGACCCACCAATCCGGAAGCCGATACGGCGGCCGCGAAGGAATTACGGGTTCAACAGCCCGTTTGAGGAATTTGCTTTTGCACTCGAACTCGCCAGCAACGGCATCAAGACCGTCTATCCCCGCGCCATCTACATGACGGGCCGCAAACGGGAAACCCCCCGCCCGAACGCCGACACCCGCCGTTACACCAACCTTGCGGACCTGCGACACTCCCGATGGCGGCCCGGCCGTGCGCGAGGACTTTGATTATATCACCATCTGGGGGTTCTGGAACGGTCCCGACGAATTGCTGGCGCTTCAGGACGGCCGGTTTTACCAGGCTTTCAACGCCAAACGCGCCTTTGCCGAAAAAATGATTTCCAGGGAGGTGATGGAGGAATTGATGCAGATGAAAGCGAGACGTCTAGCCCGCTGCGGCTTTGAAGACCTCAATCCCAAGCCCGACCACCTGCTCATTTCCTTCGGGCCGGACATGCATCTCGTCCTCGGCACCACCGGCAAACCCGAAGTCCGCCTCTGCAATTTCGAACTCGTCCGCCGCCGGGACAACACCGCAACCGTAACCACCTGATTTAACGGCAAAGAAACAAAGCAACCAAGCTGGCAAAAATTCGTTTCTTCGTTCCTTCCTTGTTCAATAAACCAGCACCAGCACCGCCGCATCTTGCGCCGACTTCACCACATCCTCAAACTTCCGGTCAACCGTGACCGGCGCTTTGAGCTTGGCCGAAACCGCCGGCACCGATTCCAGGAAGCTCAACAGCAGACTGCTCTTGACCGCGTAATTCACATTCTCCGGCAACGCCCCGCTCGCCGCCAGCGCCGCCCCCGCATCCAGCTTGGCCGACACGATGCCGATCACGTTGCCCCGCTCATCCACCAGCGCCCCGCCCGAATTGCCCGGCTGCACCGGCGCGCTGATTTGAAAATACCGCGGGTCATCCCCCGCGCCGGACATCGACGCGATTTCCCCCTTGGCCAGCTTGGGCGCGAACCCCTGCAAACCGATGTCGGGAAAACCCACCGTCGCCACCGTGCCGCCCAATTGCGCCGACCGGCTGGATGAAATGGGCAATGGAGAAAATTTCCCGTCCGCTTTGAGCAAGGCCAGATCATTCGCCGCATCCACCTGAACCACCTTGGCGTCAATCAAACCCGCGCCCGTGAGCAAACGAACCTTCGTCGCATCCTTGACCACATGATAATTTGAAATCAAATAACCATCGTCCGTGATGAAAAACACCGTGCCGGTGTGGCCTTTTGAAGTCGAAACGGCAGACTAACCCATTTATGCACCGGCATGAACGGTAAAATTGACAAATTGAAGGCATTTAGGAATGATTCGAGGAAGTGTCGAAGATTTCTGAGTTTATTAGGGCGCAATGGCATGACGTAAAAGGAAATGCCAAGTGGGATTTTATCAAATGGGGGACAGTCGGTATGATTGTATTGGTTGGAGCAGCTATCAAATTGTTGCAGCACGCTCCACTGTGGCAGTTCTCTCTCGTTTTAGTTGTTGTCTGTGTTTGCGTTTATTTCTCAATTTCGATGGCTCAGAAAATCGTGCTGACACGCTCGCGGCGTCAAGCCAAACCATTTCATAATTTACCAAGCGCATCGCAATCCACTCGCTTGGCGAATGCCGCCGCAACGATTCATCGGTGCTCGCAGTGCAGATACGGTTTCAGGATTGAGAACCCGTATCTCCCCTTAACCGCGTCAGCAAGTATTGACAAGACGGTCACTTGTCCACAGTGTGGGAATGTTGATACTCGTTGGTTTGGTTAAGCACATGAAAACGTCACCAGTCATTGTTTTGATTTTGTCGTCTGTTGTCTTGCTGGTTGGTTGCGACCAGCGGCGAGAAATTCAAACGCCCATTGACGGACTGTTCGGCATAAGACTTGACGAGCCGCTTCCACCGTCATGCACCAATTCGGATTCATTTGTAGGCAAACCGGACGAGTGGGGGTTCCAATTACTTCTTGACATTAACCCGCAACAGACCAACTCCGCGTTTGGCAGCTACGAAGTGACGCTCACTCCTAGCAATCGTCTTGTTTGCAGCATTTGGGGCAAGTCTAGCCTGAACCCGGACTACGAATCGTTTAACAGCGTGCTGAAAGCGTTGCACGACCATTACGGCAAAGAAGAATTCAAGTCGCCCTCGAAGTGGAGTGCGAATATAAGCACTTATTTTTGGTCTTCTGGCTCTCACAAACTCACACTGACACGCTTTCTTTCGCCCGAATCATTCATCCTCTCATGCGATGACACATCGCTTTCTTACCATCCGCCTCACGTTGCCGATACGAACGGGTTGTGAATTGATTTATGAGAAAATACAAATATTATTTTGCATCGCGCTTTTTATTGCGCTTCTTGTTGTCAACGAGGTCGAACTCTTTTTGTATAAGCCTTCGTAAAATGTCCTCTTTTGGGGTAATGTTTTTTTCCCGGTATTTGTATTTGCAGGGGTGTTTCTTGGCTTGCTGACAAAGCCACACGACGAAAAGCCCGACATCAACATCAATAGCTCGGTTCCTAATGAAATCCAGAGTGACGATAACAAGACTGGGGACATCAATGGTGTTGCAGGCGTCAACGCAAACAGATACTCCTTTTGGAATTGGTTCATCCGCAAATTCCTTATATGATTGGAGGCTGTCAAAGTGAATTTCAAGTTTCATCCGCCCAATTTATGCCCAAAAACAAATCGGAAAACAAGCAGGCACGCAAGAAGCCGGAACGGGCGGTCAAAGGCCCGGAGCCGGAGCGGTTGAAGATTGAAGGCGACTGGGTTCAGGCCGTTGACAAACCGCTTGCGGTGTAGCGACCGCCGGAAGGCTGGCCGAAGTGAATTTCACGAACCGAGCATAAAACCATCAAATATAACGCCATTGCGTAAAATACATACTTCCGAAATCAAATAACCATCGTCCGTGATGAAAACACCGTGCCGGTGTGGCCTTTTGAAGCCTAGGCATCCCAAAACTTCTCCAACTGACTCTTGCCCACCCCTTGCAACTGATGTGCGCAACCTGAAATCTCGAATAAAGCGATTTTCTCCTCCGAATCGAAAAGAAATGGAAACATATCACGCATGACGTCCACATCTGACTCATGGCAGAACAAAACAGCTCGCGCGTTCAGACGATAAACGTGTGAGCATCCTGTTTTTTTACTTCTCCAGAACTCAATCAGCTTTGGAAAGTTTCCAATGGTGAGCGTCTTGTTGGCGGCAGATACGATGAGATATTTGTGCATGGCGATTTTCTTTGGTTGCTCTTTTAGCTGTTATGGGGGTAGGTGGTTTAACGCGGAGATGGCATCTTGATTTCCTTGTGCGGCAGCTTTTTGAAAATACTTCTTCGCCATGTCAACGTCTTTCCAAGCTTGGTGTCCATTCAAATAGCGGATTCCCATTCTGTATTGTGCGTCCGCTTCTCCAATTTCGTCAGCGTTAAAACGATCGTAATCGTCGTGGGCAAATATGAAATGAATGGTTCCGTCATCATTCGTGCTGGTGTCAAAAACATACCACCTGTCCTTTCTTTCAACCCCGCCGACTTTGTTGACGAATTCTACGGTAGCCACTCCAAACCAATTTGACGGACTTCCGTGGGGTTCGACGTAGGATTTCACGATTCGCCGCAACCCGACGACGTTGTTCGAGCAATCTTCAAAAATCTGATTCAAACCGTTGGTTTGCAGCATGGCCAAAGTCGGATGGGTCATCAGTTGAAATTCCGCGATTTCGCTTTGAACGTTTTGTTCGGCTTTTTGGTAGCCGCTTCGGAATTTGTAAATCACAAATCCAACCAGTGCGACGACGATCACAATGCACATTGAGGCTGGGATAGTTGGTTTCCACCTCGCATTTGCCTTTGGTTTTGTTGGCTCCGGTGGTGATGGCTGTGGTGAATCTTCAACTGGCTTTGGTGGCTCGAACAAGATTGTGTCCATGCCACAGTGCGGGCATTGAATGGTTGTTCCGGCTTGGGATGTATCAAATTCCAAACTGCCGGAGCAGACGTTACAACTGCATACGACAAAATTTGGCTCGCTCATGTCGGCGTTGATAAAACACCTGTTGTTGGGGTTAGTAAATC
This sequence comes from uncultured Verrucomicrobiae bacterium, assembly GCA_963764035.1. GTDB lineage: Bacteria > Verrucomicrobiota > Verrucomicrobiia > Limisphaerales > UBA11358 > UBA11358. The sequence continues at coordinate 197,285 of CAVXQV010000013.1, read as the reverse complement.
AGAAAATGCCGTGCTCCAAAATTCCAACTGCCAATTGCCCCAATCGTCCATCCCAAAATGAATACCGGAAAAGAAGCCCTGACCATTTCGAATTGCGAATTGCGAATTGCGGAGAGCGCGACCAGTCCGCGCTCCTTCGAAAATAGCCCAGCCATTCATGGCTGGGACCCGTGGTTCGCAAATTTCCAAAGTCCCGCCAGGGACGAAAGGTGCTTGCGCACGGCCACCATTGCGGACGGCCACCAATTTCTGCCGTCCCTCACGGGACTTTTATATTTGATGGACGCATTCCCCAGCCATAAATGGCTGGGCTATTGTCATCACGTCGCTCCGCGACGGCAACCGCCAATTGCCCCAATCGTCCATCCCAAAATGGATGCCGCCCGCCCGCGCCCTGCTCTGCTACCAGGAAACATGGCAACTTGCCCAAAAATACAATTTTTGGACAATAACTGTCCCAAATGGAGACAATCGCCTGCCGACTGGCTAAATTCAGCCATTTTTGCTGGTCAGTCACCCTCCGGGAAGCGCTTCCCGGTCTTTGGGAAGCCCTTCCCCGTCTCTGACCAAGGCTTCCCGGCCTTGGGGAAGCGTTTTCCGCCCTTCGGGAAGCCTTTTCCGGTCTTGGGGAAGCCCTTCCCGATCTCTGGGAAGCCCTTGTCGGCCTTGGGAAAGCCTTTCCCGGTCATCGGGAAGCCCTTCCCGGTCTTGGGGAAGCCTTTCCCCGTCTCCAACCGTGGTCTCCCGGAGGCGTTTTTGGGCCGGCCAAAGGCCCTTTGCCGGCGGTCGAGGCCCGTTGCTGTTCAGTCAGCCTAATTCTAACATTACTAAAACTGAATACTGAACAAAATATGCAGCGTTGTCTAATCGTGGCACATTTGAAGCTGCATCGTTTCCGTTGGTTAAACAATTACGAACAAAAAAACAAAAGGTATCATATGCCAGTTCAAATTGCACCGGTTCCCATACTTCACGTCAGCCTTGCCTTCGCCAATTATCCCGACCCGCAATTGGATAATTTCGTGGCCGGCCATGTCATTTGCATGACCGCCAACACGGCGTTTCCCGAACCGACGATCCCGCCGGCGGACATGGAGGCGTTGCGGCTGACCTTTCACAACGCGCTGCTGGCCTCGGCCAATGGCGGCACGCTGCTGACCGCCGCCAAGGAAGAGGCGAAGACGCCGCTGCTCGCCGCGATGCGCCTCAATGCGTCGTATGTCCAGGGCCGTCCCGGCCTGACGCTTTCAATGCTGCTGTCCTCCGGCCTGCTGGCGAACAGCACCAACCACGCGCAATCGGATCTGGTCGCGCCCGCGATCATGTCCATTGACAATGGGGTGAGCGGCCAGTTGATCGTGCATTTGACGGTGGTGACCAACGCGCACTCGTATCAGGTGCAGGTGATGACGCCGGACGGCAAGGTGGTGCAGACGGTGAACTCAACGGCTGGACGCAGCATCCCGGTCAACAACCTGACGCCGGGCGTGGTTTACACCTTCCAGGCGTGCGCGATTGGCGGGAGCACGGGCCAGAGCGATTGGAGCGACCCCGTCAGCCACATGTCCATGTAACCCCGCGGCCGCCACCATTTAATCTCCGCGGTTCATCCCCACGCCGCCGGAGCGGGAAACCGTTCCGGCGGTGTTTTACTGAAGTTGAATGGCGTGGACGAAGAGGCGGGACCATGGGCTTGGACGGGCGCCCTGCGCCGGAAACGGGCTTGCCAAAGAATACATATCATCGCATCAAGATGCGTTGATTTTTTAATTGCGCAAAGGCGGGCTTTCGGTTAATTTGCGCGCAGTTAACTTGGACGCAAACAAATGCCAGACCGGATCGAACATCTGAAACGCCTGTTGCGCGAGCGCATCGTCATCCTTGACGGCGCGATGGGCACGATGATCCAGCAGCACAAGCTGGACGAGGCGGCGTTTCGCGGCGCGCGATTCAGTGATTGGCGCGGCAAGGATCTCAAGGGACTGAACGACCTGCTGAATGTCACCCAGCCGCGGATCATCGAGGAAATCCACCGGCAATATCTCGAAGCCGGCGCGGACATCATCGAAACGAACACCTTCAATTCGCAGCGCATTTCGCTGGCGGATTACGGGATGGAATCGCTCGGCTACGAACTGTCCAAAGCCGGCGCGGAATGCGCGCGCCGCGCGGCGGACGCGGTGGAAAAGGCGCAACCCGGAAGAATTTGCTTTGTCGCCGGCGCCATTGGGCCGACGACGAAAACATCCTCCATTTCGACAGACGTGAACAATCCCGGCGCGCGCGGCTGCACCTTCGACGAACTGGTCGCGGCCTATTCAGGAGCAAATCAACGGCCTGCTTGACGGCGGCGCGGATTTGCTGCTGGTGGAAACGATTTTCGACACGCTCAATGCGAGGGCGGCGTTTTTCGCCATCCAGAAGATCTTTGAAGAACGCGGCATTGAAGCTCTCCCCTGCTCCGCGTCCGTTCCTAAATCGGCAATCGGCAATCGGCGATCGGCAATGTCCCATTCTCGCGTCCGTCACGTTCATCCAGGCCGGCAGCAATCGCGGCGTGACCGGCCAGACCGTCGAGGCATTTTGGAATTCCATTTCCAACGTCCCGCTGCTCTCGCGTCGGCATGAACTGCGCGCTCGGCCCAAAGGAATTGCGCCCGCTCATCGAGGAGCTTTCCGGCCTCGCGCCGATTTACGTCAGCGCGTATCCGAACGCCGGCCTGCCGAATCCGCTGCTGCCGACCGGCTTTCCCGAAACGCCGGAAACGCTCGCGCCGCAATTGCGCGAGTGGGCGCAGAACGGCTGGCTGAACATCGTCGGCGGCTGCTGCGGCACCACGCCGCCGCACATCAAAGCGATTGCCGAGGCCGTCAGAGGATTTGCCGCCGCGCAAAGTTCCGGCGGTTGAACCGTATTTGCGTTTGAGCGGACTGGACGCGCTGACCGTCCGGCCGGATTCCAATTTCCTGAACATCGGCGAGCGCACGAACGTCGCCGGTTCGCCCAAGTTCGCCCAGCTCATCAAGGCCGGCGATTACGAGGCCGCGCTGACCGTCGCGCGCCAGCAGGTCGAGAACGGCGCGCAGGTCATTGACGTGTGCATGGACGAAGGGATGATTGACGGCGTCGCCGCGATGACGAAGTTTTCTGAATCTCATCGCCAGCGAGCCGGACATCTGCAAAGTGCCGGTGATGGTGGATTCCTCGAAATGGGAAGTCATCGAAGCCGGACTGAAATGTCTTCAGGGCAAAGGCATCGTCAATTCCATTTCGCTCAAGGAAGGCGAGGAAAAATTTCTGCAGCAGGCGAAACTCGTCCGCCGCTACGGCGCGGCGGTCGTCGTGATGGCGTTTGACGAGCGCGGCCAGGCGGATTCGTTCGAGCGGCGGATCGAAGTCTGCAAACGCGCCTACGATTTGCTCGTGCGAGAAAGTCGGCTTCCCGCCGCAGGACATCATTTTCGATCCGAACGTGCTGACCGTCGGCACCGGCATGGAGGAGCACGCGAATTACGCCGTGGATTTCATCCGCGCGACGAAATGGATCAAGGAAAACCTGCCGCACGCGAAAGTCAGCGGCGGCATCAGCAACGTTTCGTTTTCGTTCCGCGGCAACAACGCCGTGCGCGAGGCGATGCACACGCGCGTTTCTTTATCACGCCATCAAGGCCGGCCTCGACATGGGCATCGTCAACGCCGGAATGCTCGCGGTTTATGAGGAAGTTCCGAAGGACCTTTTGGAACTGGTCGAGGACGTTTTGCTGAATCGCCGACCCGACGCGACCGAGCGGCTGATCAAATTCGCCGAGTCGGTGAAGCAAAAGGGCAAAGCCGAAATCGTCGAGGACGAATGGCGCAAAGGCACGGTCGAGGAACGCCTTTCGCACGCGCTGGTCAAAGGCATCGTGGATTTCATTGACGCGGACACCGAGGAAGCGCGGCAGAAATACGGCAGGCCGCTGCTCGTCATCGAAGGCCCGCTCATGGCCGGCATGAACGTCGTCGGCGATTTGTTCGGCTCCGGCAAAATGTTTTTGCCGCAGGTCGTCAAATCCGCCCGCGTGATGAAAAAGGCCGTCGCGTATCTGCTGCCGTTCATGGAGGCGGAGAAGAAGGCCGCCGGCGGCGTGCACAAAAACGCCGGGAAGATCCTGATGGCCACCGTCAAAGGCGACGTGCATGACATCGGCAAGAACATCGTCGGCGTCGTGCTCGCGTGCAACAATTACGAGGTCATTGACCTCGGCGTGATGGTGCCGTGCGAAAAAATCCTCCAGACCGCGCGCGAGCAGAAGGTGGACATCATCGGCTTGAGCGGACTGATCACGCCGTCGCTCGACGAAATGGCCCACGTCGCGCGCGAGATGGAGCGCGAAGGATTGAAATTGCCGCTGCTCATCGGCGGCGCGACGACGAGCAAGGCGCACACGGCGGTGAAGATTGCGCCGGGTTACGGCCAGCCGGTGGTCCATGTCCTCGACGCCAGTCGCGCGCCGTGCCGGTCGTCAGCAATCTGATCAGCGCCGAACAGAAGCCCGAACTTTGCGCAAACAGATCCGCGAGGAATACGACCGCGTCCGCGCCCAGCACGCCGGCCAGAAGAGCGAAATTGGTTTCCATCGAAGAAGCCCGCGCCAATGCGCCGAAGTTGAAGTTCGACGATTTGCCGAAACCGGAATTCACCGGCGCGCGTAAGAACGCATTCAGCACTCGCGCGCTCGGTCGAACTGGTGCAGTTCATTGACTGGACGCCGTTCTTTCACACCTGGGAATTGCGCGGGCGTTTATCCGAAGATTTTCCAGCACGAAAAGCACGGCGAGGAGGCGCGCAAACTGTTTGCCGACGCGCAAAAGCTGCTGGAAGAAATTGTCTCCGGAAATTGCTTCAGCCGCGCGCGGTTTATGGATTCTTCCCGGCCAACCGCGTTGGCGACGACGTGGAACTTTACACCGGACGAATCGCGGGCAAAGGTTCTGACGACGTTCCATTTCCTGCGCCAGCAAATCGTGAAGGACGACGGCACGCCGAACTGGTGTCTGGCGGATTTCATCGCGCCGAAACATCCGACAGCCAGCATTCAACATTCAACATCGAACGATTATCTCGGCGCGTTTGCCGTGACGAGCGGGCACGGCTTGAAGGAACTCGTCGAAAAATTCAAGGCCGACCACGACGATTACAACGCCATCATGGCCGAGGCGCTGGCCGACCGGCTGGCCGAGGCGTTCGCGGAATTTCTGCACAAGCGCGTCCGCGAGGAATGGGGCTTTGGCAAATAACGAAAATCTGACAACCGAAGATTTGATCGCCGAAAAATATCGCGGCATCCGTCCGGCGGCGGGTTATCCGGCCTGTCCCGACCACACGGAAAAGGGAATTCTCTGGAAGCTGCTCGACGTGGAGAAACACGCCGGCATCAAACTGACGGAAAGTTTTGCGATGTGGCCGGGCAGTTCGGTGAGCGGACTTTATTTCGCGCATCCGGAATCCAAATACTTCGCCGTCGGCAAACTCGGCCGCGACCAGTTGCTGGATTATCACCTCCGCAAAGGCATGACGTTGCAGGAAGTCGAGCGATGGCTCGGGCCGTGGCTGAATTACGAACCGGCTGCCGCCGGAAACGCCATCGCCTGCGCCTGTGGGCAAACGCACTGATTGATGCCAGGCGGGAGCTTGTATTTCGCTGGATTCAGCTTAAATTCACCGCATGAAGCACGACGTGGTGCCAGTTCAGATTCGCGGAATCCTTCCCGCGAACAGCGGTTGCGCGCTGTTCGTCGGCAACGACGAGAAGGTTTTCGTCATCAACGTCGAGCCGCAAATGGGCGCGGTCATCGGCATGTTTCTGCGCCAGACGCCGAAGGAGCGCCCGCTCACGCACGACCTTATCAACCGGATTTTTCAGGGTTTCGGCATCAACGTCGAGCGCGTCGTCATCACCGATTTGAAAAACTCCACCTATTTTGCGCGCCTGATTTTGCAGCAGCAAAACGAGGTCGCGCGGAAAATCGTCGAGGTGGACGCGCGGCCCAGCGATTGTCTGGCCATCGCCGCCGCGCAGAAGAAACCCATTTACGTTTCCGCGCCGCTCTTCGCGCAGGTCGAGGACATGAGCGAAGTGCTCAACAAGATCAACGAGAGCGGCAGCGAAACCGAGTAAAATGCCCGCCGCCAAAGTTCCTTCGCTCTCGCTCGTCTGCGGCGATGATGAATTTGCCGTCAAGAAACGCGCCCGGGAAATTTACCAGCAATGGTGCGACGAACTTGGCGGCATGGACCACGAAATCATCGAAGCCGCGGTTTCCAACAGCGGCGATGCGCTGAAAGCCATTGCCAGGCTGCGCGAAGCGCTGCAGACGCTTCCTTTCTTTGGCTCCGGCAAGGTCGTCTGGCTGCGCGACTGCAATTTTCTCGGCGACGAACGCGCCGCATCCGCGCAGGCCGTCACCGAAACGCTGGCGGAACTCGCGGAGGAATTGAAGAATTTCAAATGGCAGAGCGTGCGGCTGCTCATCAGCGCCGGCAAGGTGGACAAGCGCAAATCCTTTTTCAAAACGCTCGACAAGATCGGCACGGTTGAATCATTTCGCGGCGCTTTCGGCGGATGACAGGGACTGGGTGGAGCGCGCGGAAGTTGCCGCGCGAACCGCCGTCCGCGAGCGCCAAAAGGAAATCTCCGAGGAAGCCCTGTCCGAATTGGTCAGCCGCGTCGGGCCAAACGCGCGCCAGCTTGAAACGGAAATTGAAAAGTTGTGCCGTGTTCACCGGCGACCGGAAGAAGATTGAATTCGCCGACGTGGCCGCCATTTGTTCGCGGAACAAGACGGCGCGGGCGTTCGCGCTGGGCGACGCGCTGGGCGACCGCGATTTGCCGCGCCTGCTCAAGCGGCTGGACGAGGAGCTTTGGGAGACGAAACATGACCCGAAGAAATCGGAGATCGGCCTGCTCTACGGCTTGATTTCCAAAGTCCGCGCGATTTTGCTGCTCAAGGAAATGCTGCGCGAGGGCTGGATCAAGCCGGAAATGGATTACAACCGGTTCAAGGCGCAACTGGAGCGCGTGCCCGCGGACAAATTGCCGGCTGACAAGCGGTTCAATCCGCTGGCCTTGAATCCTTATGTCCTTTACAAGGCGCTGCCGCAGGCCAAAAAATACAGCCAGGGCGAATTGGTCCGCGCCATGGATTTGTTGCTGCGCTGCAATCAGCGGCTGGTCGGCAGCGGGCTGGACGAAGCGCTGGTCTTGCAGCAGACGCTGGTGCAGATTGTCGCGCCACAATCGGCCGCAGCCTGAAAAGTTTTACCGGGACAAAGATGTCAACACCGTCAGCCAAATTATCCGTGCTCGTCTGCAAGGATTTCGCCTGCGTGAAAATCGCCGGCCGCGCCAATTTCATGTCCAGCCCCGATTTCAACGCCCTGCTCACCGGGTTGAAGCAAAAGGGCTACCACCGCTTCATCATTGACCTGGCCGAATGTCGTGCTCATGGACAGCACCTTCCTGGGCGTGCTGGCCGGCTTTGGCCTGGCAAACAACCCCGACGCCGCGCCGGACAAGCGCGAGATTGAGCTGCTGAATCCCAGCGCGCGCGTCCGGGAATTGCTGGACAACCTCGGCGTCCTCTCGCTCTTCAACGTCGCAACCCTCGCCCTGCAAATGCCGGCGGACACCAGAGTCTCGTCGCCCGACACGATTCAGTCCGACGCAGGAACAAATCACCCGCACCTGTCTGGACGCGCACCGGACGCTGATGGCCCTCAACCCGGAGAACGCCGCGCGGTTCAAGGACGTGACGCAGTTTCTCGCCGAGGATTTGAAGAACCTGGAAAATTCCTCGTAAATGAAGCGTAAAGCGTAAAACGTGAATTCCGTGTCTCACGCTTCACGGTTCATTCAACACATTTCACGCTTGCGTCCGCGTGTTCCAGCAAATTCCCGGCCATTCCCCGGTTGTCCCGGTAGCTTCCCCGGAATTCCCCGGATTTTCCCGCGCATTCCCAGCGCGTTCCCCCGCCGTGCCGCGTGTTCCCCGGAAATCCCAGCCCGCTCCTGCGGCGTGCCGCTTTTTCCGCGGAAATCCCAGCACTTTCCCCCGAATTCCTGCGGCTTTCCCCCGGAATCACCGAAGTTCCAGGCGCTTTCCAAGACACTTGCCTTGAGCCATTTAAACCGTTTTCGTCCTTTTGAAGCCGGCTGGAGCGGTTTAACTGTCTTTGTAGCCGCAAAAGGGCCAAACATCAAAGAAAAGCCTCCTTTTGAGCTTCTTGCCCTTTTGGCGGCAATGCTTTTGGTTGATTTGCTCGGGCTCGCAAACTTGGGCAAATGCGCCCGAACGACAACAAAGCGAGGTTCTGCTCCCAAATTCCACCAAGCGGTTAAATGCAACGCCGCGGCCAAAGCAACACCGGTTATGAACAATGTCGCTGTGTTAAATCCAGTGGCAGGCAGCTCTACGCCGGCGCGGGCGCGGCGGAACCGAGGCCGGGCAATTTCGGCGGCACGGGTTTGGGCGGCGTCTCCGGCAGCGGCGTCCCGGCGGGCGCGCCCATCATCGGCCCGGTGGCTCCCGGTGACTGTGGCGGCGGCGTGAAACTTCCGGTCTGCATGATTTCCGTCGACCTGCGCGCCGTCGAGCGTCTCGTATTCGAGCAGCGCGTTGGCGATCATTTCCAGCTTGTCGCGGTTGGTGGTGATCAGTTCCTTCGCGGTGTTGTTCGCCTCGTCAATGATGCGCTTGACCTCCGCGTCAATCTCCTGCGCGGTTTGCTCGCTGTAATCCTTCGAGCGCGACATCATGTCGCGGCCGAGGAAGACGTATTCCGGCGCCGTCGCCGTAATGCACGTTGCCGAGCCGGTCGCTCATGCCCCAGTGCATGACCATCGCCCGGGCCAGTTGCGTCGCCTGCTGGATGTCCATCGCCGCGCCGCTGGAAATATCGTCGGTCACGATATTCCTCCGCGATGCGCCCGGCCATCGTCATGATGATGGTGTCAATCGCCTGTTTGCGGCGGCATGTTCAGCATGTCCTCTTTTGGCAGCGACATGGTGACGCCGAGCGCCCGGCCGCGCGGGATGATGGTGACCTTGTGCAGCGGATGCGTGTGCTGGAGCAAAACATTGACCAGCGCGTGGCCGGCCTCGTGCCAGGCGGTGGCACTTCTTTTCCTCGTCGGTCATCGCCATGCTGCGGCGCTCGCGGCCCCAGCGGACCTTGTCGCGCGCCTCTTCCAGTTCCTTGCATGCCGACGGCCTTCTTGTTCGTGCGCGCGGCGAGCAGCGCGGCTTCGTTCAGCAAATTCGCCAGTTCCGCGCCGGAATAACCCGGCGTGCCGCGCGCGATGATGGACAAATCCACCCCCGGCGCCAGCTTCACGTTCTTGGCGTGGACCTTCAAAATGCCTTCGCGCCCGCGCACGTCCGGCAGATTGACGACCACCTGCCGGTCAAAACGGCCGGGCCGCATCAGCGCCGGGTCCAGCACGTCGTGGCCGGTTCGTCGCCGCGATGATGATGATGCCTTCCTGCGTGTCGAAGCCGTCCATCTCGACCAGCAGCGCGTTGAGCGTCTGCTCGCGTTCGTCGTTGCCGCCGCCGAGGCCGTGGCCGCGCGAGCGGCCCACCGCGTCAATTTCGTCAATGAACACCAGGCACGGCGTGTTGCGGCGCGCCTGCTCGAACATGTCGCGCACGCGGCTCGCGCCGACGCCGACGAACATTTCCACGAAGTCCGAGCCGCTGATGCTGAAGAAAGCCGCGTCCGCCTCGCCGGCGATGGCCTTGGCCAGCAGCGTTTTGCCCGTGCCGGGCGGCCCGATCATCAGCACGCCCTTGGGAATGCGCCCGCCGAGCCGCTGGAATTTCTTCGGGTCCTTGAGAAATTCCACCAGTTCGGAAACTTCCTCGATGGCTTCCTCGACGCCGGCCACGTCCTTGAAGGTGGTCTTGTTCCGCTCCTTGGCCAGCATCCGGGCCTTGCTCTTGCCGAAGCTCAACGCGCCCTTGCCGGCCATCTTGATCTGCCGGATGAAGAAAAACCAGAACAGCAGCGCGATGCCGAGGAAGAACAGCAGGTTGTAACCGAGCGCCGAATAGCATGGGGTTGGGCACGTTCGCCCGTAATCTTGTCCGAATGGGCCAATTGATCTTCGATGTCCTTCGGCAACATCGCGTTTTCAACGATGAACGGCACCTCCTTCTGCGGACTGGCGATTTTCCCATCCTTGTCGGTCTGGTAATACTTGCCGGTGATTTGCACAAAGCGCGACGACTGCGGATTATCGCTGATCACCGCGCTGCGCAATCTGGTTCGATTGGAATTTTTGAAGAAAGTCAGCCTCCGACATCGGGCCAGCCTGCGGCGTCATGCCGGTTGTGCAACAGCATCCACGCCACGATGCAGCCGATGATGGCAATCCACGCGACCCACGTGAACGTGGGAATATTGAACCCGCCCGCCGGCTTCTTTGGGCCGCGGTCGTCGTTCTTGCGTTGATTTGAATCGTCGTCGAACATTTGCAAGCCATAGTAACATGGTATTGCCGCTTTCGCAATGCACGAATTTCGGCTTAATTTTAACGCATGCGCCTCGGCTCGCTGACGTTGGCATCGAATTTGTTCCTTTCGCCGCTGGCGGGTTACACCAACCTGCCCTTCCGCCTCGTCGTGCGCGAAATCGGCGGCGTCGGCCTGTGCACCACCGACCTGGTCAACGCCCGCTCGCTGCTGGAGAAACGCGAAAAGGCCCTCAAGCTCATCGAGACCCGCCCCGCCGACACGCCGCTGGCCGTCCAGCTCTTCGGCTCCGTGCCGGAGGAAATGCGCGACGCGGCGCAGATGCTCGAAGCGCGCGGCGTCGCGGCCATTGACATCAACATGGGCTGCCCCGTCCGCAAGGTCTGCAACGTCGGCGGCGGCTCGGCCATGATGACCGAACTGGACAAAACCGCCGCGCTTGTCCGCGGCATGGTCGACGCCGTGAAAATCCCGGTCACCGCCAAGATGCGGCTCGGCTGGGACGACCAGAACCTCACCGCGCCGGACCTGGCCCGCGCGCTGGAGGACGCCGGCGTCGCCGCGATTTTCGTCCATGGCCGGACGCGCGAGCAGGGCTTCGGCGGCACGGTCAACCTCGCCGGCATCCGCGCCGTCGTGGAGGCGGTGAAAACCATCCCCGTCATCGGCAACGGCGACGTCACCACGCCGCAGGCCGCGAAGAAGAATGCTCGACGAGACCGGCTGCGCCGGCGTGAGCATCGGGCGCGGCGCGTTTTACAATCCGTGGATTTTCCAGCACACGCTGGAGTATTTGGAATCAAATCCGCTCACCCGTCCTGCGGACACCCTCTCCCCATCCGATGGGGAGAAGGACGGGGTGAGGAGCCGGCTTCCTTCCGAACCAAGCTTCGCCGAGCGCGTGCGGGTGATGTGCCGCCATCTGGATTTGATGGTCGAAGTCTTTGGCGAGGAACTGGGCTGCCGGATGTTCCGCAAAGTCGCGCCGTGGTATTCCAAGCGGTTCGGCCCGTGCCACGAATTCAACAATCACGTCGTGCGAATCTCCACCCGCGCCGAATTTCACGACGTGCTGGAAAACTACATCCGCTGGCGGCAGCAATTCCTCGACGACGCCGGCGAATTGCAGCCGCGCTTCCGTCCGCCACCGATGGTCGCGTCCTTCATGCGTGAATCAGAACCCGCCTCGACTCGACGCGAACACATTCCCGTGCCGAAAGGGCCGGTGGAAGTGTGGTGAAATCTAAACTCACATTAAACTTGCGGCGGCCGCACGCCGCTGTCAGCATCCTTTCACAATTCAAAGCCCCTCCGCTAATCTGCGGATCTATTCCATGAAACTATTGAAAAGAATTGCTTTGGCGTGCTTGCTGGCTGGCAGTTTGTTCACTTTCGCCGGTTGCAACAAGACCGACAGCGGTGTATCCGGTGGAAAACAACAATCGGAACCTGTCGTCGAAGTGCTGACATATCCATTATTACTGCGGCAAAACTTTACTAATAATTTTGTTCTCGCATCGAATAAATTAAGCAAGGCTCACACGGAACCAGATCGCTATCTGGCCTTGCCTGAAGCTGCCAAGTTGTCATTTATTTTTGGCAAAACAGACGATGCCCGTAGCTATGCGACCGAACTGCTGGCTTTGGATCTAAAATTTCAGGCAGAACCATGGAGAAATGGAGACGCGGCGTTCACTGGCAATTTTGTTCTTTGTCGGATTGCAGTGCAGGAGGGGCATATTCAAGAAGCAAAAAAATATTTATTAGCTTCCGGCAGCAGCACGGGTTCGCCCGTGCTTGGCAGTTTTGGACCGAATATGAGTTTGGCAAAGGATCTGATTCAACGTAAAGAAGGGGAGACGGTGTTGCAGTATTTTGAACTTTGTAGAAAATTCTGGACCGTGGGAAACGACAAGTTGACTCAATGGAGCGAGGATGTAAAAGTCGGCAAGGCTCCTGACTTTGGAGGAAACCTGTTTTTTTGAGCTTGCCCCTTTCGCGACGAAATTCCTTTCAAATAATTCCCGTCGGATATTTCGGCAACGCGCGGCTATTTCCCGATGCAAAACTGGCTGAAGATGGAGTCGAGCAAATCTTCCGTCGCCGTCTTGCCGACGATTTCGCCGACGGCGTTGACGGCAATGCGCAAATCCATCGCCGCCAGTTCCAGCGTCGCGTCGGCGCGCAGCGCGTCCAGCGTCCGCTGCGCCGCCGCCCGGGCGCGGTTCAGCGCGTCCTGATGCCGCGAGTTGATCATCACCTGCAACATCTCGGCCTTGATTTCGCCCGACCAGACCAGTTCCTTGATGGCGTCCTTCAGCGCCTCAATCCCCTGCCCGCTCAGGCAGGAAACGTCAACAAAAGTGACAGGTGACGCGTGACGCGTGACGGGAAGTCCCGGCGGCAATTTGAGTTTCACCGGCAAATCCATTTTGTTCCGCACCAGAATCCGCTTCTTGTCCGCGAACTCGGCCAAGATATTTTTCATCCTCGCCCGTCAGCGGTTCGCTGGCGTCGAGCACGTGCAGGATGAATTCCGCGCTGGCGAGCGATTCGCGGCTGCGGCGGACGCCTTCGCGCTCGATCTCGTCGCGCGCCTCGCGCAGGCCGGCGGTGTCAATGAACACCACCGGCAGGCCGCGGATGTTCGCCGTCTCCTCAATCGTGTCGCGCGTCGTGCCGGGAATCGGCGAGACGATGGCGCGGTCGCGGCCGAGCAGTTGGTTGAGCAGGCTCGATTTGCCCGCGTTGGGCCGGCCGACAATCGCCGCGCGGATGCCGCGCCGCAAAATCTGCCCCTCGTTCGCCGTGCGCAGCAGTTCGTCCATGAACGCGATGCCGTTCTCCAGCCGCTTCAGCAATTGCCCCTTCGTGTCCGGCGCGATGTCTTCGTCGGGAAAATCAATGTGCGCCTCGACGTGCGCCAGCGTGTGCATCAAATCGTCGCGCAGCCGGTTGATGCGCTGCGACAATTTCCCGGCGAGCTGTTCGTTGGCGGCGGCCAGCGCCAGTTCCGTGCGCGAATGGATCAAATCGGCGACGGCCTCGGCCTGCGCGAGGTCAATGCGCCCGTTGAGAAAGGCGCGGCGCGTGAATTCGCCCGGCTCGGCCAGCCGCGCGCCGTTTGCCAGCAGCGTGTCGAGCACGAGCTTGGCGGACAGAATGCCGCCGTGGCAGGAAATCTCCACCGTGTCCTCGCGCGTGAACGTGCGCGGCGCGCGCAGGACGGCCAGCAGCACTTCGTCAATCGATCTTTCCGTCGCGCGTGACGATTTTGCCGTAGTGAATCGTGTGCGAAGTCGCGGCGGATGGCTTCAGCGAATTTTTACCGGCGGGCGGAAAACTTTTGTCGGCGACGGCCAAGCGCCTGCGGCCCGGAAACGCGGATGACGGCCAAGCCACCTTCGCCGAGCGGCGTGGCAATGGCGGCGATGGTGTCGTCGAACATGGTCAGGAGTTACAAGTTGAAGGTTTGAGTTTGCAAGCGGGCATCCTGCGGTTGAAGTTCAGCCTTCAGGCTGCCGGCCACGCTAAAGCGTGAATTCCAACTAGACATGGCGGCAATTTCCGATCTGATTTTCCGTGTCGCGTCCCTGCAAAAACAACCGCGCCTTCTCGTAGCTTTTCTTGTTCAGATAATGCAGCAACGCCGGGTCGGTGTCTTGCGGCAATTGTTCCGCCAGCTCGTCAATTCGCGCAAAGAGCGGCAGCAGGTTCGGTTTCGGACTGGCGTTGGCCATCGCCTTCACCGCATTGTCCAATTCGGCCAGCGCGTCCAGCAGTTGTTGTTCAACCGTCGCTTTCATTTTCAGAACGGCAGCCGGGCGGCGAGGTCGGAGACCAGATTTCCCACCGCTTTGAAATTTCCGTTCAAGCAGCCGGCGGTGATGAATCGTTCCAGCCGCCGTCACCATGGCCAGCAACAGTGCGCTCATGAAATACAGCCCGAAGGCGTCCGGCGGGTCGGGCAGCATGATGCGCGGCACGCCGTGGTAGAGCGTTTTGATGGTGAGCATGATGCCGATGCCCCAAGGCACCCAGAGGATCAGGTTCGGGAAGACATCCAGCAGCCGGAACAAGAAAACCGGGCTTAACCCGTAAATCACCACCGTGAATGCGCTCGCGTAAGTATTCCGCACATGGAAGGTGTTGCCCAGCGCCTTGATTAAATGCGCGCACACCAGAATCACGATCGCCATCAGCACCATTTGCAGGGCCTCATACATCACGGCCTCCGACACCTTGAAATGTTTGACCTGGCCCAAAGTGGACTGCCACCGGCCCCATTTGACCAGGCCAACCCCCTCACCACGGCCACCATCAGCATCATCGGCAAAAGATAAAGCCCAACGAGATAGCCAAGGCCGCGTCGCGCAAGAGCCAGCCGGTTCCATGCCGCCTCCGGCTCGAATATCAGAAACAAAGCCTTGATCATCCGCGCATAGTGATAACGATTCACCCGCGCGCTGACAATATAAACCGCAAACCTGCCGCGCCGCAGCAATGTCCTAATTTGGCAGTGGGGCGCGACGTAAGAATTGCCACCCCAAACAACCCGTTACCTCGTCGCCTACAAATTAGGACACTGCTACCATGCCGGGTTGCGTCGCCGCTCCGGCGCGGTAAACTTGGTTTGTGAATAATTTTGCGCGGACCATCTGTCTCCTCCTGCTGCTGGCGCTCGCTGTGGCCGGGTGCGCCACCACGCCGAAAATTGACTGGAAGTCCCGCGTCGGCGCCTACACCTACGACCAGGCCATCACCGAATTCGGCCCGCCGGACAAGGTCGCCAAGCTCACCACCGGCGTCACCGTGGCCGAATGGCTGGAGTCTCCCGCCCAAATCATGGTCACGCCGCAACCGTATTTTGTCGCGCCGGGATATTATTACGCCCCCCTGCCGCCCACCCACACCACCACCCGCTTCCCCGCCATTTATTGGCGCCTGACCTTCGCTCCGGACGGACGCCTCCAGCAATTCATGGAAGTCTCCCGATAGAATCCGCTTTCGTCGCCAGCCCGCGCGTGGTTAACTCACCAAGTGAACGTTGACCTGGGCATCTGGAGCAAATTGACAAAAGCCGTCGTCGGTCTCGTGGTGCTGGCGGTGCTGCTGCTGATCGGCATGTGTTATCTGCCGCTGATTCAGGAAAACGCCCGGATGCGAGCGCAAATCCTCAAACTGAACCAGCAACTTACGGTGGAAACGAACCAACTCCTCCAGCTCCAGACCCAGATTGACGCCTTGCGCAATGATCCCAAAACCCGTGAACGCCTCATCCGCGAAAAGCTCGGCTACGCCAAACCCGACGAAACGGTCCTCCTTTTCGAACCGCCCGCGACCAACGCGCCGGCACAATAAGAAGTTGGATTGCTGGATTTTTGGATTTGCCGCCCGCCCGTCATAAATCCACCAATCCACCAATCCAATAATCCGTCCCCCACTTTGGCTAGACGGTCAGGATTTCCTTTTCCTTGGCGACCACGTGCGCGTCAATCTTGGCGACGTAATCATCGGTGAGTTTCTGCAAATCCTTTTCGCACTGCTTCTCCTGGTCCTCGGTCACACCGCTGTCGTGCCCGTGCTTCTTCAACTGGTCCATCGCGTCGCGCCGGATGTGGCGGATGGACACCCGGTTGTCCTCGGCCATCTTCTTGATGAGCTTCACGAATTCCTGCCGCCGTTCCTGGCTCAATTCCGGGAAGGCCAGCCGGATGATCTTGCCGTGGATGGCCGGCATCATCCCGACGTTCGCCTTCTGGATTGCCTTCTCGATGGGGTGCAGCGAATTCAGGTCCCACGGCGTGATGGCCAGCATCCGCGGCTCCGGCGTGGTGATGCTCGCCAGCTCCCGGATGCGCATCTGCGAGCCATAAACCTCCACCATGATGTTCTCCACGAGTGTCGGCGACGCCTTGCCCGTCCGCACGCCCGCAAACTCGTTGATGACCACCTGCTCGGTTTTGATCATGCGCTCTTCCGCTTCCAGCAAAATGTCGTCGAGTGTCATAGACGCATAATTTAAACGGTTCCTGCGTCCGGTGGAACAAAAATCAAGCGCCCGCCCTTGGGCAAGGGAAGCCGCGGCGGCCATGGACCGCCGCTACAGGAACAGGGGGGTTTTGGGCCTCCCGGCCGCGGTTTTGGGGCAAGGGAGCAACCCTTCTCCCTCGCGGACACTCCTTGCTCTCTCATCGCGAAGGGCTTCTCCCTCTGTGACCAGCCCTGCTCCCTTGGGCGGAAGGGCTTCTCACAGACTGGGCAGGGCTTCTCGCCCGTCGCGAAGGGCTTCTCCCTGTCGAATCAGCCCTGCTCTCTCGTCGAGAAGGGCTTCTCCCTCCCCGACCAGCCCTTCTGCCTCGTCGAGCAGGGCTTCGCCAAGACCGGGAAAGGCTGCTCCCTCACGGAGAAGGGAGTCGGAAAAGGGCTTGAACGTCAAAAACCCGGTATAATGGCAGGTTCGTCGCCGGAACAGGTCTGAAACTGACGCCTTCAAGCCTTCCGGCCGGCCCGGAAACCATTCCGCCGATGACCGTGCCGCCGTCGTTGTTGTGGTATATCTGATGGGTATCTGACAGGTATCATTCAAGTCCGCTCTCCCTCCACTCGTCCTTCGCTCGCGGTTCGCTCCAGGTGCTTGACGGGTATTTGACTGGGGCTGCTTTTGGGTTGTGTCGCCCGCGCCAATATCGTAGCAATGGGCCAGCAAAACCATGTCCATTGCCCAAGACCTTAAACGCATCGCCCGACAGGAAGAACGCCTCCGATTCCCCAGCTTCGACGCCGATACGGCCTGGACGGTGGGTTCGCGTCTGCGCGCCGTTGCCCAGTCCCGCGGCTTGGCCGTGGCCATTGAAATACAGGCTAACGGCCACACCCTGTTCTTCACCGCGATGCCCGGCACCACGCCCGATAACCTCGACTGGATCCGGCGCAAGCGGAATGTGGCGCTTCACTTTCACCGCAGTTCCTACGCCGTTGGCCTCCAGTTGCGCCGCGACAAGCAGACGCTGGCCGACACCATCGGCGTTTCTCACCGCGACTATGCCCCGCTCGGGGGCTGCTTTCCCATCCGGCTGGACGGCACGGTTTGCATCGGCACCATCACGGTGTCCGGCCTGCCGCAACGCGCCGACCATGAATTGGTCGTCGAGGTCCTGGCGGAGCTGCTCAAGCAGCCGCTCAAGGGACTGGCCTTGGACACCTGAAATTCCCTGTTGTGTCCGGCGGGGAAATGTAGCAGAATTGGGCATTCAGCCCCAGTTACTCGGTTTATGACCATCGGGCCCGTCAGCAATTCGCATCGGGAAATCAGCGTCACCGAGCCGGTCAGCCCGGCTTTGGAGCGGGTGAAGACGATGCTCTTCAAGCCGTTTGACCCCGGCAAATGGTTCGTCATCGGTTTCTGCGCGTGGCTGGCATATCTCGGCGAGGGCGGTGGTGATGGCGGCTTCAACGGCAGAACCAACTTCGACAACCATAATCCAACGGCGGAAAGCTTCCGCCACGATTATTTCCAGGCGCGGGAATATGTGCTGAACAATCTGGTTTGGATCGTTCCCGTGGCCGCGTCGGCGGTGATTCTCCTGCTGGCCTTGTGGCTGCTGATTCTGTGGTTGAGCAGCCGGGGCAAATTCATGTTCCTGCACTGCGTCGCGCTGGACAAGGCGGAGGTGTCCGTGCCTTGGACCAAATTCGGGCACGAGGCCGACAGTCTCTTCTGGTTTCGCGCCGTGCTGGGCTTCGCCGGCATGGTCCTGGCTCTGCCGCCCATCGTCTTTGCCGGCGCATTGGTCGTGCGCATGGTGGTGCGCGGCGAGGTGAACATTCCCGCCGTCATGATGGCGGTCGGCTTGTGCCTGTTGTTCTTCCTGCTGGCAATCGTGTTCGCGCTCATCCAGAAATTCACGGTGGATTTCGTCGTGCCCATTATGTTCCTGCGTCGCAGCCGCTGCCTTGCGGCGTGGAAGGAGTTCTGGGGATTGCTGGCAAGCCACGCCGGCCTCTTCACGCTCTATATCCTGTTCCAGGTTGTTCTGGGCATGGCGATTGGCATCATTGTTCTGACCGCGATCATCGTCACCTGCTGCATCGCGTGTTGTCTGATGATAATCCCCTACATCGGCACGGTCGTTTTACTGCCGGTGCTGGTATTCAAACAGTCTTATCCGCTCTACTTCCTGCAACAGTTCGGATCTGACTTTGATGTCTTTCCGCCAAAGTCCCCCGCCTCACCACCGGCTGGTCTGCCGTCACAGCCGGACATGCCCTAAGTGCGGCTAAGTTAACGCAATTTTAGTCTCGACTAATGAAACGAATTCGCTTAGTCTTCAAACCTATGACCGGACTATTAAACCTATCCACTACCAAACTGAAACGCATCATCGCGTTGAAACAACAAATCGAACGGCTCTCGGCCAGGCTGGAGTCACTCGCCGGCGGATCGTCGGCCCCCGCCGGAAGCACGCCTCGTAAGAAATGGACGATGAGCGCCTCCGCGCGAGCGAAGATTGCCGCCGCCCAACGCGCCCGCTGGGCAAAGGCCAAAGGCGCCGCCAAACCTGCCGGGAAGAAACGCACCATGAGTGCCGCCGCCCGCGCGAAGATCGCCGCCGCCCAACGCGCCCGCTGGGCGAAGGTTCGCGCCGCGAAGAAGTAATCCGCGCCCCGCAGCCGTCTGGCATTGACCGCCGACCCTGCACTGCGGCCTGTGGGGGGACGACTCAGTTGGACAGCAGCCGGAATACTTTGTTAACCGAACGGTTCTGGTTTGGTTCCAAGGTTATTGCCGCCTGGCTGGCCCGCGGACAATTCTATCGCCGACTTTATGTAACACCAGGCTTGCAGCTTCAGCGTGGTTTAGTGGTTCGCTAAGTCATACAGAAACCAGAACGCGTATCGCACCAGATAGTGTTCCGGCACGTTCTCCGGCATCGCGCAGGAAAGTCTCGCCATTGCCAGCTGCGTGGCCATGCAGCGGCTGATTCAGGCTTATCTCTGCGTTTGCTGCTCGCTGCGCCGGCGCGGGAAATTCCCTCTCAAGCTGGCCCGGATGAAGGTGGAAGTGCGCGAACGGGCTTGACCGTGGCCGCGCCTTGATAAACCATGGCCGCGGCAATGGAGTTTGCCGCCCACATGGGAAACTGCCTGACTGTTTCAGCGCTGATGACTCCTGCAAGCGAACAATTGATTGCAGGAGTTTTATGATTGCATACTTATGGGTCGCCCTCGGCGGCGCGCTTGGCAGCGTCAGCCGCTTCTGGCTCTCCGGCCTCGTCGCCAGCCGCTTTGGTGAAACTTTTCCGTGGGGCACGCTGATTGTCAATGTGACCGGCTCGTTTGTCATCGGCGTCATTGGCGCGCTGGCAATTCCCGAAGGCCGCTTGGATTCGCAATCACGCGCCTTCGCCACGCAATTTTTGATCTATGGCATTTGTGGCGGTTACACGACTTTTTCCTCGTTCAGCCTTGCGACACTGAAACACCTGCAAGAACGGCAATGGCTTTACGCCAGCGGCAATATGCTGTTGTCCGTCGTGCTGTGCATGGTCGCCGTCTGGTTCGGCTGGCTGCTCGGCTTGATGCTTAATTCAATGAAAGGAAGTTGATATGGAAATCCCCAATGACGCGGTCCTGCTGCGAATCTTCATCGGTGAAAGCGACAAGTGGCAGCACAAACCGCTTTACGAAGCCATCGTGTTGGCCGCGCGGGAAGCGCATCTGGCCGGCGCGACGGTCTTGCGCGGACCGATGGGCTTCGGCAAGGCCAGCCGGCTGCACACGGCCAAAATCCTGCGGCTTTCGATGGACCTGCCGCTAGTCATTGAAATCGTGGACAGCGAGGAAAAAATCAACTCTTTCATTCCAGTGCTGGACAACATGATTGGCGGCGGCCTGGTCACGCTCGAAAAAGTAAAGGTGTTGCACTATCGTTCCGGCGACGCGGTAAATCTGTAAGCACGTGCCGGACGATTGACGCACATGCCAGTTTCCGCCAATCAACCTGTTGCGCCGACTCCGAGATTTCGCTGGCTCAGCCGCACGGTGCTCGGCATCGGGCTGGCGTCGCTCTTCAGCGACTGGTCGCACGAAATCGCGACGGCGGTGATGCCGGCATTCCTGACCACGTTCGGGGCCGCGGCGGCATGGCTTGGCGTGATTGAAGGCGTTTCCGACGGCCTCTCCAGCCTCACCAAAATGGCGTCCGGCTTTTACACAGACAAATTGAAACGCCGCAAACCCATCGCCGTGGCCGGTTATCTCGTTACCGCGCTTGGCACGGCGTCTTTTAGTCTGGCCACGTCGCCGTGGCACATTTTGATTTCACGCTCCTGCGCCTGGCTCGGCCGCGGCGTGCGCACGCCGGTCCGCAAGGCGCTGCTCGCGGCGGCGGTGACGAGGGAAACCTATGGCCGCGCCTTCGGCTTCGAGCGGATGATGGACACCGCGGGCGCCATTGTCGGTCCAGCGACGGCCTTTGTGCTATTAGCCGCCTTCCAGCATAATTATCAAAAGGTGTTTCTGCTGACGCTCGTTCCGGGCATCTCCGCCGCCTTTCTGATTGCGCTCCTCGTCAAAGAAAAGGCCCGCAAACCTGTGGCGCATATTTCATTCGGCGAACGGCTCCGCGCGTTGCCGCAAACCTACCGGAGGTTTCTCGTCGCCGTCGGAATTTTCGGCGCGGGCGATTTCGCGCACACCATGCTCATCCTGCTGGCGGCGCAGAAACTGGCTCCATCGCTCGGCGTGACCAGGGCGGCCAGCGTCGCAGTCGGCCTTTATATTTTGCACAACGTGGTTTATGCGGCAAGCGCGCCCGTGGCCGGCTGGCTGGCCGACCGTTTCAAAAAGAATCGGGTGCTGGCGTCCGGCTATTCGCTGGCGGTGCTGATGACTGTTTGTGTCATCACCCTGCCGCTGAATCCGTGGACGCTCGGGCTCGTGTTCGTCCTGGGCGGCACGTTCAACGGCTTTGTGGAAACGCTCGAAGATTCCTTCTGCGCGGAGCTGGTCGGTGAGGAGCATCACGGCATGGCTTTCGGCGTATTGGCGACGGTCAACGGCGCGGGGGATTTTCTGTCGAGCATCGTGGTCGGTGCATTGTGGGCGGCCTTTGGAACCACGGCGGCGTTTGCCTATAGCGCGCTCTTGTTTTCCCTCGGCGTGTTGCTGGTTTTACGAACCCGGAGACTTGCCGTTGCCCAGCCAGGCTTGAAACAGTGACTCGTATTCCTTGAGATTGTCTTCCACTGCGGAAAACGCGGCGGCGGTGGCAAAACAATCCAGCTCGACCAGCGCGTTGAGGCTGGCGTCGCGCGGATTGATGCTTAACAAGCGCCGGGTGAAGCTTTGGTTCACCGTCGCAATATCTTTGTAGAGGCGCGCGAAATGTTCCAGCCTCCAGTCGGCCGCCTGTCCCTCCTGATCGCGGAAATACTGCGCCAGCAGATACATCGAAATGGCGCGGTAAAGTGTTTCCTCCAGGGTGGCAAACGGCAGGTGCGTAAAAACCATCGGCCGCAATTTGTCCATGATGGGGCAGCCGCTGGTGACCATGTAAATTCCCATCAACGAACTGATGCCATCCTGCACGGTGCAGTGTTTGTGATATTCGCGCAACTTGCTGCGGATCGTGATGTCCGCCTCCTCGATGGACAGGCAATCCCGGAACGACTCGATGACGTCCACCAAGTTCGCCGCGATGGGGCAATCCAGATGTTCCCCTGGCTTGAGGGGGCAGTTCGGGCATTGACAGTGCTCCAGCCGCATCCAGTGCCGCACCGTCGTCGTGTATTCGGCCATGAACCGCAGGGCGGGCTTTTCCAGCCGCACGGAAAAATGCTTTTTCTCCCCGCTCTGAAGCGTGAATGCGTATTCGATGGCCAGTATTTTGTCGTCCATTGCGTTTGGCACAAAGCATGATGCTGGGAAATCCAGCGAATCCAATTACTTTTTGAAGGATGCCGGCCATGGGACGGTTGTCGCTGCAGACGATGCCAGCGCTTTTCGGAATTGCCGCGCTGCTGTTGCCCGTTTGGTTGCGCGAATGGAAACGGCTGCCCGCTTTAACGGCCAAACAATTTTCCGTGCAAAGGCGGAATGTTTGAATTCTAATGCACCGCATGAGATCCTCCATGTCGCGTCGTTCCGCCCTCCGCAAGGCCGCCGGCATCACCGCCGTTGCCGCCGCCACGCCCCTGATGACCCGGCTCGCGCGGGCCGAATCTCCCGCGCCCGCCCCGCTCAAGGGCAACATCCGCCACAGCGTTTGCCGCTGGTGCTACGGCAAAACTAAATTGGACGACCTTTGCGCCGCCGGCAAGGAAATGGGGCTTAGCGCGATTGATCTGTTGAATCCGGAAGATTTTCCCACCCTCAAGCAACACGGACTGGTTTGCGCGATGGTCAACAATCCGACGCTGGACGGGCTCGGCGGCATTCCGAAGGCGTTCAACCGCGTCGAGTATCACGACAAACTTGTGCCGGCTTACGAGGAGCGGTTGCGGCAAACCGCCGACGCCGGCCACGAACGTCTGATTTGTTTTTCGGGAAACCGCGCCGGCCTCGACGATGAGAAAGGGCTGGAGAATTGCGCCACCGGCCTGAAACGCATTTTGCCGCTGGCGGAAACATTGAAGGTGACGTTGTGCATGGAATTGCTGAACAGCAAACGCAATCACAAGGATTATCAATGCGACCATGTCGCGTGGGGCGTGGAACTGGTGAAGCGCATCAGTTCCGAGCGGTTCAAGCTGCTCTACGACATTTATCACATGCAAATCATGGACGGCGACATTTGCGACACGATCCGCGAAAATCACCATTATTTCGACCATTACCACACCGGCGGCGTGCCGGGCCGCGGCGAAATTGACGAGACGCAGGAATTGAATTACGCGCGCATCATGCAGGCGATCGTCGCCACCGGCCACACAGGTTACGTTGCGCAGGAATTTGTGCCCAAACGTTCCGACGCGCTCGCCTCGTTGCGTCAGGCCGTGCAGATCTGCGATGTGTAAAATTGCCAGGCCCAGCCAATGACAGGATGGTTGGGTTCCGGCCGGCTTGCCGCCAAAATAAAATTGTCCCCTGCCCGCTTTCGCGGCAAACTAGGCGTTCTATGCAGCAGGTCAACCTTGGCATGATTGGCGGCGGCACCGTGGGCAGCGGCGTCTATCACGCGCTTCAAATCAACGGCGGCCTTCTCTCCTCGCGCATTGGTGTCGGAGCCGCCATTCGCAAGGTCGCGGTAAAGGCGTTCGACGAGCCGCGGCCTTACGAAATTCCCCGTGCGGCAATGACAACCGACTGGCGTGAAGTGGTCAACGATCCGGAGGTTCACATCGTCGCCGAACTCGTCGGCGGGACGAATCTGGCCAAGGAAATCATTCTGTCCGCGCTCAAGCTCGGCAAGCCAGTCATCACCGCCAACAAGGCGCTGTTGTCCAAGCACGGCGAGGAACTTTTTGCCGCGGCGAAACAATCCGGCGCGAATTTGTATTACGAGGCGAGTGTCTGCGGCGGCATTCCCATCATCAAATCACTGCGCGAAGGTTTTGTCGGCAACCGCATCAACGCGCTTTACGGCATCGTCAACGGCACCTGCAATTATATTCTCACCCGAATGAAGCTCGAAGGCGCGGATTTCAACGCCGTGCTCGCCGAAGCCCAAAAGCAGGGCTACGCCGAGACGCCGCCCGACCTAGACATTGACGGCTGGGACTCGCAACACAAAATCGGCATCCTCGCTTCTCTCGCGCATGGATTCTGGGTAACACCTAAAAATATTCACGTCGAGGGCATCCGGCACATTTCGGCAATGGACATAAAATTTGCCGGTGATTTGGGTTACACCATCAAGTTGCTGGGAATTGTGAAGAAAGCGGAAAGCGGAAAGCGGAAAGCGGAAAATTCCTGCCGCGTGCAAGTTTCGGTTTATCCGACCTTGATCCCGAATTCGCACGTGCTCGCCAGCGTGAACCATGTCTTCAACGCCGTGTTCGTCCGCGGCGACGTCGTCGGCGACACGCTGTTTTATGGACGCGGCGCGGGCAAGGACGCCACCGCCAGCGCGGTGTTGAGCGACCTCGCCGACGCGGCACTGGATTTGAAACTGGGCACGCCCAGCCGAGTGCCGCCGTTTGTGCCGCACGAATGCCAGGGCGCGGTCGCGCCGATTGCGAAAGTCGTCTCGCAATATTTTGTCCGGCTCAACGTCGTGGACAAGCCCGGCACTTTGGCAAAGATAGCGGCCATTTTCGGCCAGTCGAAGATTGGCATTTCATCCGTCATCCAGCCCGAAGGCCACGAAGGCGCGAGCGTGCCGTTGATTTTCATGCTGCACTGCGCCCCGAATGGCGCGGTGACCAAGGCGCTCGCCAAAATCGGCAAACTGCCTGTCGTCAAAGGCAAGCCGGTCATGATCCGGGTGGAAAACTTTGGGTGATGTCCATGATTCTTTTTCACAGCACCAACGGACAATCGCCCGCGGTCAACGTGCGCGAGGCCCTGCTTGCCGGACAGGCCCCGGACCGCGGGCTGTATCTGCCGAAGGAATTTCCCAAGCTGACCTGGCAGGAAATGGCGGCGTTCGCCAAGCTGCCGTATCATGAAATCGCCTTTCGCGTCCTGTCGAAATACACCAGCGGCATCATCCCGGACGCGGAACTCTCGGCGATGTGCCGCTCGGCCTACAATTTTCCCGTGCCGCTGGAGATCATCAACGTCCGCATTTTTTTGATGCGGCTCGACCAGGGACCGACGGCATCGTTCAAGGATTTCGCCGCGCAAATGATGGCGCGGATGTTCGGGCGCTTCCTGCGCGAGGACGGAAAGCAGGTGACCATTCTCACCGCGACGAGCGGCGACACCGGCTCGGCGGTGGCGCACGCATTTCACAACATCCCCGGCGTGCGCGTCATCGTGCTGTTCCCGTTTTCAGAAGTGAGCGTGAGCCAGCGCAAGCTGATGACCACCCTCAAGGACAACATCCGCTCGGTGGCGATTGTCGGCAAGTTCGACGACTGCCAGGCCATGGTGAAACGGGCGTTTGCGGATCAGGATTTGAAACACATCCCACTTTCTTCGGCGAATTCCATCAATATAGGGCGTCTGCTGCCGCAGAGCGTTTATTATTTTTATGCCGCGTCGCGGGTGGCGCAGGCGGGCGAGCCGGTGGTGTTCTCCATTCCCAGCGGAAATTTCGGCGACACGATGGGGGCCGTCGTCGCGCGGGAAATGGGATTGCCGGTCAGGAAAATCATCGCAACCGTCAACGAGAACGACGCATTTCCAAAATTTCTGGCCAGCGGCGTCTATCAAAAAATCTGCCCGTCGCGCAATTCGCTGTCGAACGCCATGAACGTCGGTCATCCGAGCAACCTCGCCCGGCTCGTGGCCATTTACGGCGGGCAGATGGATGAAGCCGGGAAAATCCACAGGCAGCCCGACCTCGCCGCGATGCGCCGGGACATTTTCTCCTCTTCCATCTCGGACGCGCGCACGGTCACGGGGGTGAAAGAATTTTGGGATCACTTCCAACTGCTACTGGAGCCACACGGCGCCGTGGCGTGGCAGGGTTTTGAGGATTGGTCGGCCACCGAGCCGCTGGGCAATTCGCCAGCGGTCATCGTCGAGACCGCAAATCCGGCGAAATTTCCCGAAGAAGTCGAGCGCGTCGTCGGCTGGCCGCCGGATGTGCCGACGAACATGTTGGCCTCGCTGCAATTACCGGAAGATTTCGACCGGATGGGCGCAGATTACGAAAAGTTCAAGGCCTACTTGATCCAGAGGCACACTTAAGTCTGCCGCCAGCTTTTTCGGAGCACTCGCCAAACTGACAACCCCACGGCGGCAAATTTTCCAATCCGGCCAATGCCGCCCAAAAATGATCCGGGCCGACGCACGGCTTTGCGGGCCAGCAGTCCTCCCGCCAGAGCCAGTGCCGCCGTCCAGGCCGGATGACGCCGCACCAGCCCAAAAAGTTCAATCTGCCAGCAGTCCGGCGACTGCAACTGCTGCCAGTCGGCAATCAACCGCTTCCGGTTGGCGTCGCTTTGGGACACCAACCACTCCTTGTGCCGTTGCAGTTCTGCTATTCCGGTTTGTCGAAACACTCGCGGTCCTTCCTGATTTGATCCAGCGTGGCGGAGAACGGCTGCCACTTGCGCAACCGGGAACGCAGCAACGCGAACGCCGTGACCGACGCGCCGGCATAACCGGCGGTCAACAGCACCACGACCAGCACGCGGTGTGTGTCCCAAAAAACCATCACGAGCGTGAGCGTGACCATGACCAGGGCCATCAACGCGCACACCGTCCCCATCGCCGCCAGCAGCAGCGTTTCAAACAGCCGCAGCCGTTCTTCCTTCCACTCGACGATGAAAAGCTCGACGCGGTTTTCCAGCACGTCGCGCAGCGTCTTCAGCATTCGCTTGAGGGCGGCCAGAATGCCGCCCCCGGCGTGAGGCGTTTCGTCCATGGCTTATCGGCGGCTGGCGAGCACACCGATCAACAGCCCCAGACCAAACGCCGCACCGGCCGCAATGCCGATGGAGGCATACGGATGTTCGCGGATGGTTTTGTCCGCGACCTTCGCCCCGGCAATGGTCTTGTCTTCCAGCCGCTGATACGTGGCTTTGGCCGAGTCGAGGGTTGAGGACAAACGGTTACGCAAGGCGCCCATTTTCTCGCCGGCCTGGCCGGCGGTCGCCTGCAACACCGCTTCCGTGTCGCGTGACAATTCCTTTAGATCAGCTCCGAGTTTTTCCATGTTGGCTTCGTTTGTCATGGCATTTCCTTTCACTTCTTTTTCGTTTTCGTTTGGCAAACCTGCTTGACTCGCAGGCGCCTTTTCTAAAACAAAATAGCGCAGGTTCGCCGGCCCTGCTCACGTTTTCTTCTCTTTTTTTGGGATTATCCACTTGACAAACCAATAATGGCGGGTTAGGTTGGCGGCATGAAAACGAAATCGCCGCTGAAAGATTTAACGCCCATTCAAATCATAGACCGCTTCCCCGATGACGAGACGGCGCGGAAACACCTTGAAGCCGTGCTTTGGAAAGACGGCCCGGTTTGTCCGCATTGCAAAAACCACAAGGAAAAGCCGATTTACAAACTCGAACCGCGCGCCGACAGCAAAAAGGCAGTCCGCGCTGGCGTCTATAAATGCGGCGCGTGCCTGAAACAATTCTCGGTGATGGTCGGCACGATATTCGAGGACAGCCATATCCCGTTGCGGAAATGGCTCATTGCTTGGTATCTGCTTTGCAGTTCCAAAAAGGGGATTAGCTCGCTCCAACTGAAGCGCATTCTGGAAATCGGCAGCTATGGCACGGCTCTCTTTATGTCGCACAGAATCCGCCATGCGTTGCGGGAAACCGGATACACCGAAAAACTATCCGGCACAATCGAGGCCGACGAAACCCTGATTGGCGGCGCGACCAGTGGCAAGGGGTCACGATTTCTTGGAAACAAAATTCCGGTGATAGCAATGGTTCAACGCGGTGGCACGGTGCGCAGTAAAATCATGCCGACGGTCAACGGCGCAAACCTGAAACAAGCCATCCGCGAAAACGTGCAAATCGGCTCCAATCTCCACACCGACCAGCATCCCGGCTACACCGGCTTGAAATTTGAATATGAACACAAATCAGTCAAGCACATGGCCGGAGAATACAGCCGCCATGAAGGGGAAAACGTAGTAACGACGGCCCATGTCGAGGGGTTCTTCAGCTTGTTAAAAAGAGGCGTAATGGGGACTTTCCATCACATTAGCGCACAGCATTTGCCGCTGTATCTGGCCGAGTTTGAACACCGCCACAACTGCCGTAAAATCAGCGACGGCGAGCGCACAGATTTTGGTTTGACCAAGGCCGTTGGAAAGCGTTTGATTTACAAAACGGCATGAATTTATGGCAATATCGAAACGTTTAAGAGCCATTTGGGAGGCAGAGGCAAAGGCAGCAGAAGAACGCCTGCCAAAAGAGCCGCCCGCGCCATTGCCGCCGTGGAGGGAGGACGAGTTAAAAAAGTTTGACCGGATGGACGAGATTTTGAATCAGGCCACTTATGACATGTCACAAGACATAGATTTGGTGTTTGAATTATTGGGATACGGACACCTTTTAGAATACAGCCTGCGGATGGCAGATTTAAGCATCAAAGCAAAGCGTTATAGAAAATTAACCCAATATGCCGCCAAAGAGAAATTGTGGGAGAAAATTCACGGCATTCTCTACGGTTTGAAAACCGAGGTTGCTTTAGCTAGGAACAGCAGGGATCGCGGGGGAACCAAAGTCCAATAAAGAACGGGGGTTTTCCACCTTGAAACAAACTCTCTGCGACCGTCATATATCCCGACGCTCCATGCGAAAACCTCGTCATGGAATAAAAGCAGTTCGGCATCTTTCGGGGGAATTTGTTTGCTGGCATCATAAATCCGCCCTAGTTTTGGTTTGACTGACATTCGTTAATAGCCGCCAGTCAAACATGCCCAAGACCAAAACAAACACGCCGGACTGGAAAGACGAGCCGCTGAAGTTCGCTTTCCATCCTGACGGGGCGTTGCGGCGGGGGGCTTTTGCCAACCCGCCGAAAGTCCAGGCTCTCAAAAAGTCCATCCGCGCCAGCAGCAGGGGACGCAGATAATCCACAATTAAGCCAGATTCAACGGCTTGCGGCTATTTTGGTTTGTCATCTGGATAATCCCACTTTTTTGAATTTTTTTAAATTTTCTTGCCGGCGCGATGCGCGTTACGCGCGCCTTGCAAACCGTGTCAAAACGATTATCCTCCACAGCCTGTCCAACGCCCGGCCACCGGCCGCAACAGCAAACGGCGTGCGCAGATGGAACCATGGCATTGATTGTTCAAAAATACGGCGGCACGTCGGTCGGCAACACCGACCGCATCAAGAATGTCGCCAAGCGCGTGGCGGAATATCGTCGCGCAAGGCGACAAGGTTGTCGTCGTCGTCTCCGCGATGAGCGGCGTGACCGACGGCCTCATCAAACTGGCCAAGGACATCGCGCCGCTGCCGAGCGAACGCGAGATGGACATGCTGCTGGCCACCGGCGAACAGCAGACCATCGCGCTCACGGCCATCGCGCTGCACACGCTCGGCGTTCCGGCCGTTTCCATGACCGGCGCGCAGGCGGGCATCGTCACCGATGGCGTTCACACCAAGGCGAAAATCCACAACATCACGCCGAAGAAAGTTCACGAGCATCTCAACGCAGGGCAACGTCGTCATCGTCGCCGGTTTTCAAGGCGAAACGAGCGAAGGCCAGATCACCACGCTCGGCCGCGGCGGTTCGGATTTGACGGCCATCGCGCTCGCCGCCGCGCTCAAGGCCGACCTCTGCCAGATTTACACGGACGTGGACGGCGTTTATACCACCGATCCGCGCATCGTGCCGACCGCGAAAAAGCTTCAGGAAATTTCCTACGACGAAATGCTCGAACTCGCCAGCCTCGGCGCGAAGGTGATGCAGAGCCGCTCGGTGGAATTTGCCAAAAAATTTGGAGTCGTGTTTGAAGTCCGCAGCAGCCTAAACGAAAACCCAGGAACGATTGTGAAAGAAGAAACGAAAAGCATGGAAGGCGTCGTCGTGCGCGGCGTCGCGCTCGACAAAAATCAGGCCAAGGTCACGCTCGTCGGCGTGCCGGACAAACCCGGCGTGGCCGCGAAAATTTTCAAGGCGCTCGGCGACGCGACCGTGAACGTGGACATGATCATCCAGAACATCAGCCACGGCACCGGCACGCCCGCCACCGACATTTCCTTCACCGCCGACAAGCCGGATTTGCTCAAGGCGCAGAAAGTCATTGAAGGCTTGAAAAAGGAAATCGGCTTCCGCGAAGTCATCACCGCCGAAAAGATCGGCAAGCTGTCCATCGTCGGCGTCGGCATGAAATCGCACACCGGCGTGGCGGGAAAACTGTTTGAAACGCTCGCGAACGAAGGCGTGAACATTGACATGATTTCCACGAGCGAAATCAAGATTTCCGTCGTGATTGACCTGGCGAAGGGCGAGCAGGCGGTGAAGGCTGTCCACGCGGCGTTCATCGGCTGAAACCGGCATGCGCGTTTCCGTATCCCTGCGCGAGGAAACATGAGGCGATGCGACCACTGCGGAGCAAATATGGCAACAAGGTTCTCATCTGCCCGGTTGACGGGCAGCCGACGGTCAATCCGCAAGCCAAGCCCGGAACGGTCTTTGCGTTCGGCAACGGACAGGCCGCGATCAACGTCAAAATCATTTCCCCCATGTCGGCGGCGGGAACCTATCGGATTTTTATTCAGGAGAGCGATCTGCTTTTCATTCAGATTGAAAGCGGATCACAATCAGATTCTCAACGCCCTCATTCCGCTGCTTGGCCCGTTTGGAGGTGGTTGCCAACTTGTTCGGATGGTTGTTTTCCCGAGCACAAAGTCAATGATTTCAACGAACGTCTGCGCTCGGCACGACCCGGAAAGTCTGCTGCGCGACAGCGAAAAGAATTTCCGGTTGCATCTGGCCGAAATTCGCCAGGTCGTCATTGAGCCGGCCGACGCTTCGAGTTTTCAGCGGCAAAGAAGTGGGACGCGCCGACCTGACGATCCGGCAGGGCGAAAGATGGAAGTTTGTCTTTGCAACGCGTGCGGATATGGACGCTGATCTGGCAATTATTGGCATCTGGCTCCTTTTCGCCTTTGCGGGCGAATGTGGAATGGAATGACAAATATCAGCAGTATCTGGGAAAACCACCGGTCAAAAACATTTGACAGCAAAAATGAACTGCATTAGCTTTGACTGCGTGAATCGCAATTTGAATCTGAACCTGCTGCTTGCGAACGCGCTGCTGACCAGCGCGGCAGTCGGGTTTTGATTCGTTCACAAGAATTTATCAACCCACTGCCAGACGGCGGTGGGTTTTTTGTTTTAACCTACACCGCCGGACGGCAATAATAAGAAAGCCAAACGACCATGCAAAAAGATCCGTCAAAAAAATACCGTCCGTTCCCGCCGGTGCGCTTGCCCGACCGGCAATGGCCCAACCGCGTCCTCACCGCACGCGCCGCGCTGGTGCAGCGTGGATTTGCGCGACGGCAACCAGGCGCTCGCCGTGCCGATGAACGTGTCGCAGAAACTGGAATTGTTCCAGACGCTCGTGAAAATCGGCTTCAAGGAAATCGAAGTCGGCTTTCCGTCCGCGTCGAACACCGAGTTCACCTTCAACCGCCGGCTCATCGAGGAAAAACGCGCGCCGGACGACGTGTGGCTCCAGGTGCTCGTGCAGGCGCGCGAGGATTTGATCGAGCGCACCGTCGAATCGCTCGTCGGCGCGAAGAAGGCCATCATCCATCATGTATAATTCCACTTCGCCGGCGCAGCGCCGCGTCGTGTTCGGCAAGTCGAAGGAGGAAATCATAGCCAGTCGCCGTGCACGGCGCGCAAATGGATCAAGGACCGTTTGCCGCGGCTCAAAGGCACGGAAGTCATGCTCCAGTATTCGCCGGAAAGTTTTTCGGCGACGGAAGTGGAATTCGCGAAGGAAATTTCCGAAGCGGTCATGGACGTGTGGCAGCCGACGCCGCAGCGCAAAATGATTTTGAATTTGCCGGACACGGTCGAAGTGGCGATGCCGAATGTTTATGCGGACCAAATCGAATGGATGTGCCGCAACATCAAAAACCGCGACTCGCTCATCATCAGCTTGCACACGCACAACGACCGCTGCACCGGCGTGGCGGCGACGGAACTCGGCTTGCTCGCCGGCGCGGACCGCGTCGAAGGCACGTTGTTCGGCAACGGCGAGCGCACGGGCAATTTGGACATCGTGACCGTGGCGTTGAATCTTTACATGCACGGCATTGATCCGAAACTGGATTTCTCGAATCTCAATTCGCATCATCGAAGTTTATGAGCGTTGCACCGGCATGACGGTTCCGCCGCGCCAGCCTTACGCGGGCGAATTGGTTTTCACCGCGTTCAGCGGCTCGCATCAGGACGCCATCAAAAAAGGTTTGAACGAATGGAAACAGGACGGCCGCGCACACTGGGACGTGCCGTATCTCACGATTGACCCGGCGGACATCGGGCGCGAATACCGCGAAGTCATCCGCGTCAACTCGCAGTCCGGCAAAGGCGGCGTGGCGTATTTGCTCGAAAGCGAATTCGGCATCGAGTTGCCCAAGGACATGCAGCGCGAGTTCGGCCCGATTGCCAACGACGCGGTGGACAAGCTCGGCCGCGAAGTCAGCGGCGCGGAATTGAAGCAGATGTTCTGGCAGGAATACATCGAGCGCAATTCGCCGTGGCAGCTCAAGCAGTTTGAAACCGAAAGCAAAAACGGCGTCGTGAAATGCCGCGCGAAATTGTTGCGCGACGGCAAAGCCGGTTGAATTGTCCGGCGAAGGCAACGGCCCGCTCGCCGCGCTGGTTCACGGCTTCGGCAAAATCGGCGTTCCGCGTTTTGAAATCTCCAATTACAGCGAGCACGCCTTGAGTTCCGGCGAAGACAGCGGCGGCGATTGCCTACATCCAAATCAAAACCGCCGACGGCAAATCGCGCTGGGGCGCGGGCGTGGACACGAACATCGAACTGGCCTCCGTGCGCGCCGTGTTGAGCGCGTTGAACCGGCTTGTGAATTCGGCGGCAATTCCGTCGAGAATTCCGGCTCGCCAAAATCGCCGAAACGGCTAATTTTGCCGGCAGTTTATGAAATCGAGCAGCCTGTTTGCCTTGTCGCGTGCGCCGGGATGGTTTTTGCCGCCATGGGACTTTTCGCGGCGGACGCCACGTCCAACGCAACGCGTGACGTCACTCGGCCCCGGTTTATGTGCCGGACTTGTCGCACGCGGGCGATCCGTTGCCCGACGGCGTGCTGGCCTGGAACAGCCTGATGCAGACGACCAACGCCGCCGCCGACCAGGATTCCGTGCGGTTCGACTTCAGCTTCACCAATGTCGCGACGCATGGATTTGTGTGTCACGAATACCATGTCATCGTTGATTCGGTCGCCAAGACCAATATCACCGCCGTCACCAATTTCACGCCGTCAGCGTCACCATCTGGACGTTCACGCCTCCTGCGGCTGCACCCAGCCGGAATTGCCGCCGCTGCCGTGGATCGATTCCGCCCGGCGGCAACGGCGAATTCAGCGTCACGGTGAATCTGGAAGGCAACACCGGCACGATGTTCAAATCCATCACCGTCTCCACCGACAAAGGTTTCAAGGATTTGTATATGCGCATCACCATCCTGCCGCCGGTGGTTCCCACCCTGACCGATGCCGAGCGGGCGCACGACCTGGAAATCGCCAAGGCCGACCGGCAGGCCGTTTTCAAAGGCGATTGCGCCACCTGCCACGTCAAGCCCGGCGAAGGCAAATACGGCAAGCCGCTTTATGACGCCGTCTGCGCCATCTGCCACGATGCGAAACACCGCGCCAGCGTGGTGCCGGATCTGCACAACCTGAAAGTGCCGACCAATGACGAATTCTGGCGCACCTGGATCGCCCACGGCAAGCCCGGCTCGCTCATGCCCGCGTTCGCCACCGCCGAAGGCGGCCCGCTCAACGACATGCAAATCGCCACGCTTGGCCGCCTATCTGAACATGGTCCATTCCCGTCGCACGCCGTGCGTCGGCGACGACGAATGCGCCCCGGCGAATTGATGTCCGCTTGCAAATTTCGCGCCGCGCGCTTATGCTGTCAACCATGACAGCGAAATTGGTTGACGCAACAAATCACCGGCGCATCTCCGAACTCGGCCAGCGGGTTTTGGGCGGCGGACACATTTCCCGCGACGAGGCGCTGTGGCTCTTCAATCTCGAAACCTCCGCCGACATTCTGGATTTGCTGTCCTGGGCCAACCGCATCCGCGAACATTTCAAGGGCAACAAAATCCACCTCTGCTCCATCGTCAACGCCAAGGCCGGCGCGTGTTCCGAGAATTGCAGCTTCTGCGCGCAATCGTCGCATTACCAGACCGGCTCGCCGAAATACGGCTTTGTTGATCCCGAACCCGTCGCCGAAGCCGCCGACGAGGCGAACAAAAATGGCGTCACCGCCGTCGGCCTCGTCGCCGCGTGGAAAGGCTTGAACGAAGGCCCGATGCTGGATGAAGTCTGCGACCGCGTCCGCGAATTGAAAGCCGCCGGCAAGACGCGCCCCGACGTTTCGCTCGGCATCATCAAAACGCAAAAGGTCGCCGACCGCTTGAAGGAAGCCGGCGTCGAATGTTACGGCCACAATCTCGAAAGCTCGCGCCGTTTTTTCCCGCAGACCTGCACCACGCACACCTTCGACGACCGGCTGGAAACCATCGGCTATTTGAAAAAGGCCGGCATCAAGATTTGTTCCGGCGGCATCATCGGCATGGGCGAGACGCGCGAAGACCGCTGCGACCTCGCGTTTGAATTGAAAGCCATCGGCGCGAACGTCGTGCCCGTCAACATCCTCAATCCGATTCCCGGCACGCCGTTTGAGAAAAACCCTCCCCTGCCCGTCCTGGAAATCTTGAAGACCATCGCGTG
The DNA here is from genome assembly GCA_963764035.1 of uncultured Verrucomicrobiae bacterium. GTDB lineage: Bacteria > Verrucomicrobiota > Verrucomicrobiia > Limisphaerales > UBA11358 > UBA11358. The sequence continues at coordinate 162,247 of CAVXQV010000013.1, read as the reverse complement.
CTTCCGGTTCATTTTGCCGCGGCAGGAAATCATGATCGCCGGCGGGCGCACGGTGAACCTGCGCGACGCGCAAAGCATGATTTTCATGGCCGGCGCGAGCGCGCTGATGGTCGGCAACTATCTCACCACGCTGAACCAGCCCGTCGAAAAGGATTTGCAGATGCTCAAAGACCTCGGCCTCGATCCGAGCTGGGACAGCCACGGTTTCAGCGATCAGGAAGAAGCCGGCTGCGGGTGCGGAAAAGAAAATTGCGAGAAGGAAAACGTTGAAAATTAATCATATCTTCTTTAGCTTCGGGGCATATTTATGCAAAGACTGGATCTTTTAAGCAAACTGAAGGCCATTTCAGCTACGTGATTTGCCTTCCATCAAATGCCTTACAGAAGGCAACGATTCCAGCAAGTCAGCGCCGTAGGCGCGGCATCTTTGTAGAAACCAAAACCAATAATTCCCTGCCCCTTTGGGCTTATGGCTTCACGTGCACATGCAGGAGACGGGCGCGCTCCAGGCGCTGGCATTGTGGCCGCCGCCACGGGCGCGGACTTGAAAATTGTAGGTCGTCCCCGGTATCAGGCCGGACACGACAATGCCGCGCGTGGAGGAAAAGAACCCGGCGCTCACCGGCGGGCCGCCGTTGATGCTGTATTGCAGCTCATAACCGCGCCGGCTGTTGGAACCCCGGAGTTTGAATCCCAACTGGCCGGCACCAATGTTGCGGATGGCCAGTATCATCGGCGCGTCAGGGACGGTCGCGGAATGGTAGCCATGCTCCGCAAATTGAAAACCGGATAATGCGGCGGTGGCCTGCGTCATGTTCGGAATTGCCTCGATGGCGGTGGCAATTTGACGGAGAATCGCGATCACTATCGCGCGCTTGGCCTTTTTATCTATCGTCAGGGATTTGCCGCCCTCAACCTTGGCGGCGATGGAGTTGTGATAAGCCGCTTGCGCCGCCGCCAGGCTGGCAATGCTGGTGGCCAGTCCAGGAAAGGCGGCGGCATTTTCGGTCGTCTGCGCGACGACATGGCTCGCAAAGGTGTCTAAGGGGACATCCCTGTATTTGGCAAAGCCCGTTGATATCGTGAATGGCATAAGTTTGCTGGCCCGCTTCGCGGTTCTTCTGTGGAACGATGGCCATCCTGTGTCCGCCAAGCCTTTGTAGCAAGGAAAACCATGAATTAAATTGATTGCATCTTCCTAAATTGCGCCTGCAACTTAATAATTGGCTGTGGATAAACATCTTGCGAGGGCAAACAAAATCGGAGGGTCGGGCAAATAAATTGCAATTGCGCTCGCCATGAGGTAGGAATCAAGCGACTCCGTGACAGAATTAAACGATTCTGCGACGAAATTAACCGGCTTTGCTACAAACACGAACGACTGCATGACAGAATCACGCGATTGCGTAATGAAATCGCGCGATTCTTCGACAAGATTAAACGACTCCACGACGGAATTGAACGACTTTAAAGTGTAATCAGGCGACTTCACGATGGAATCAACCGATTATGAAATGGACTTGGCCGGGACTTGAATCGTTGCGCCTGCGAGAAGATCGGAATAAAACTTCTTTGCGTTTTTGTCGCTTTGCATGAAATTCTCCGCGTGCAAAAACTTGGCAGGAACAAAGGCGGCTACCACGGCGAGGCGATTGACATCCGCGCCGTGCTGCGCGACATCGAATCGGAGGCGCAGTCGCACGGTTGGTCGCGTGAGACGTTTGGCCAACAAGGCAAATTCGATTTGTTCGCGCTCCATCGCCGCCCATTCTCAATCCTGAACTCTCAACCCTCAACCCTGATTTACCTCTCCACGGGCATTCACGGCGACGAACCCGCCGGGCCGCTCGCCGCGCGGCGGTTGCTGCGGGAAAATCTCTGGCCGGCGGACGCGGAGCTTTGGTTTTGCGCGTGCCTGAATCCGCTGGGCTGCTTTTCCAACCGCCGCGAGAACGCCGACGGCATTGACTTGAACCGCGATTACCGCAACCCCGCATCCGCCGAGGTCCGCGCGCACATCGCCTGGCTGGAACGGCAGCCGCGGTTCGATTTGTATCTCTGCCTGCACGAGGATTGGGAGTCGCACGGGTTTTATCTTTACGAGCAGAACCCGGATGCCAGGCCGTCGCTGGCGGAAAAGATGATTACAGCGGTGAAATCGGTCTGCCCGATTGACCATTCGGAAATCATCGAGGACCGCCCGGCGAAGAACGGGATCATCCGTCCGAATCTCGACCCGCGCACGCGCCCGCAATGGGCCGAGGCGTTTTATCTGATCATGCACAAGGCGCGGCTGGGCTATACGTTGGAGGCGCCGTCGGATTTTCCGCTGGACACTCGCGTCAATGCGCTGGTGGTGGGCGTGAAGGCGGCCCTGGCAGGCTGATTATCTCAACGCCGCCTGGCGTTTCTGTAGCCAGGTCTTGCCGAGTTCGGAAAGGGTCTTTGATTTCAGCACGCGCTCGGCCAGCGGAAACACGATGCGTTCCTCGCGGTCGAAATGGTCGCGCGAGGCGGCGATTGCCCCGAGCAGGATTTTCTTCGCGTCCGCCAGCGTTCGCGCCTTTTGCACGCCAGCCAGCATTTCCTCAATCCGCCGATGTTCCGCATGGAAGGTTTCATTCTGGCCGATTTGTTCGAAACAATGTTCCAGCGGTTCGATGAACAGGTCGTCCTCGGTTTTCGAGTGGGGCGCCATGACCTTGTCCACCAGGGCGGCGAGGGATTTGACTTCGCCCAGGGTTTCCAGCCGGGGCACGCTGGCTTCGATATGGTCAAACAAGTTGTGAAAGACGGCGTGTTCCGCCATCAGGACTTCGGTGATTTTCATAACATCAAATCTCGCGAACCAACCTGCGCTGCTTCGGGGGAAACAACCAACCTGATTTTGTCATTCTTTTGATAAAAACTGCCGTGCCGGCGTCACGGGGCATAGGCCTCCATGCCCGCGCAGGAGCAAACCGGGTTGCGGTCGCCGAAAACGTTGTCCACGCGGCTGACGTGCGGCCAGAATTTGTATTCGTGCAAATCCTTCGCCGGAAACGCCGCCTGCTCGCGCGAATACGGACGATTCCAATTGTCGCTGGCGATTTGGTCCGCCGTGTGCGGGGCGTTTTTGAGCAAATTGTTTTTCGCGTCGGCGGTGCCGGTTTCCACGGCGGTCATTTCGGCGTGGATCGCAATCATCGCGTCGCAGAAACGGTCCAATTCGTATTTCGACTCGCTTTCGGTCGGTTCCACCATGAGCGTGCCAGCCACCGGAAACGACAACGTCGGCGCATGAAAGCCGTAATCCATCAGCCGCTTCGCCACATCCTCGGCGGTAGTGGCGTGAAAGCCGCGCAAATCCAAAATACACTCGTGCGCCACGAGGCCGTGGTTTTTGTAAAGCGTCGGGAAATGCTTTTCCAGCCGCTTGGAAATGTAATTCGCGTTGAGAATGGCAAATTTCGTCGCCTCGGTCAGTCCGTCGGCACCCATCATGGCGATATACATCCATGAAATGGGCAAAATGCCCGCGCTCCCCCACGGCGCGGCCGCGACGGGGCCGATGTGGGTAGGGCGCGTCGCTCCGTGCGCGCAGCTTTTTTCGGCATCCGCAGACGGCGCGCACGGAGTGACGCGCCCTGCGAACTGACCCGTGAACACCGGATGGCTCGGCAGGAATGGAACCAGATGTTTCGCCACGCCAATCGGCCCAACGCCCGGTCCGCCGCCGCCATGCGGAATGCAAAACGTCTTGTGCAAATTTAAATGGCACACGTCCGCGCCGATGAAACCGGGCGAAGTCAGGCCGACTTGCGCGTTCATGTTCGCGCCGTCCATGTAAACCTGGCCGCCGTTGGCGTGGATGATGTCGCAAATTTCGCGGATGGTTTCCTCGAACACACCGTGCGTGCTGGGATAGGTCACCATCAGGCACGCCAACTCGTTTTTGTGAACTTCGGCCTTCGCCTTCAGGTCGGCAACGTCCACGTTGCCGGACGAGTCGCATGCGACGGATACGACGCGCATGCCAGCCATCACGGCGCTCGCAGGGTTTGTGCCATGAGCGGACGATGGAATCAGGCAAACATTCCTATGCGACTCATTGCGCGATTCGTGATACGCGCGGATGACCAGCAGGCCGGTGTATTCGCCCTGCGAACCGGCGTTCGGTTGCAACGAAACGCCGGCAAAACCGGTGATTTCCGCGAGCCAATCTTCGAGATTTTGGAAAAGCATCTGGTAGCCGCGCGCCTGACCCAGCGGCGCGAAGGGATGAATCTTCGCAAACTCCGGCCATGACACAGGGAACATTTCCGCCACAGCATTCAGCTTCATCGTGCAAGAGCCGAGCGGAATCATCGAGGCGGTGAGCGACAAGTCGCGCGCTTCGAGCCGCTTGATGTAGCGCAGCATTTCGGTCTCGGAGTGGTAGCGGTTGAAGACGGAATGCGAAAGGAATGCGGATTGGCGATTGGCAATTGGCGATTGCGGATTTGCGGCAAAGTCAGCAACGGTGAAATTCACCGGCTTGTCATTGTTGAAGATTTGCCAGATTTCAGCCACATCGCTAGCGCTCGTGGTTTCATCGAGTGAAATGCCGATTGTATGGTCGTCAATTACTCGGAAGTTCACGCGGTGTGCTTCGGCAACATTCATGATGTCGCCGACATGTTTGTCGCCCAGAACGATGGTTAGCGTATCGAAGTAGGCCGATTGCTCTAATTCACCAATTGATGGATGAGTTGCCAGATATTCTCTGAATGCCTCGCGAGCAATGACGGAGATGCCTTCTCCGCGCTCTTGGGAAATCTTCTCCAATCCCGCTTTCATCTCGACCGTAACCCTGGTCTTAATTTCACTATCTTTGCGCGTTCGTCCCACTGCTGATTTGTCCGTCACCGAACCAACTCCAAAACCAAGCTTATTCAGACCTTCCGCAAGAATGTTCGTAAGGGCATGAACCCGTTCCGCAATCTGCTTCAAGCCTTCCGGTCCGTGATAGCAGGCATAGAGCGACGCCATGTTCGCCAGCAGGGCCTGCGCTGTGCAGATGTTGCTGGTGGCTTTCTCGCGGCGGATGTGCTGTTCGCGCGTGCCGAGCGCGAGACGCAAGGCCGGCTTGCCACGCGAATCTTTGGAGACGCCGACGATGCGCCCAGGCATCTGGCGCTTGAATTCATCGCGCGTGGCGAAAAACGCCGCGTGCGGGCCTCCATAGCCCAGCGGCACGCCAAACCGTTGTGCGCTGCCGACAGCAATGTCCGCGCTAAATTCGCCCGGCGGTTTGATGAGCGTCAGCGCCAGCAAATCCGTGGCCACCGTCAGCATCGCACCGGCGGCATGGGCCTTTTCCGCAAAGCCGGAGAAATCGTGAATCGCGCCGAACGTATCGGGGTATTGCACCAGCGCGCCGAAAACCTTTTCGCTGAAAGTGAAACTCTCGTGATTGCCGACAACAACCTCGATTCCCAGCGCCGCGCCGCGGGTGCGGACGACCTCGATGTTCTGCGGATGGCAATTTTCGGAAACAAAATAAATGTTTCTCCCATCTGCGCCTTTTAGCCGGTGGCCCATCATCATCGCTTCGGCACAAGCGGTGGCTTCGTCGAGCAGCGAGGCATTGGCGATGTCGAGCGCGGTGAGGTCGGTGACCATCGTCTGGAAGTTCAGCAGCGCCTCAAGTCGCCCCTGGGAAATCTCGGACTGATACGGCGTGTATTGCGAATACCAGCCGGGATCTTCCAGCACGTTGCGCTGAATCACCGGCGGCGTGATGCAATCATAATAACCCTGGCCGATAAACGAGCGGACCACCTTGTTCTCGGAGGCAATCTTGCGCAGTTCAGCAAGCGCGTCAAATTCACTTTTCGCCGCGGGCAGATTTAACTTTTTCTCCAGCCGGATTTTTTGTGGAACCGCAGCATCAACCAGTCCATCCAGATTTTTGAAACCCATCAACGCAAGCATTTCGTTGGTTTCGCTTGCATTCGGACCGATGTGGCGGCGGACAAATTGATCGGGATGTTCCGTCAGATTTTCACTCAAAGTCATTGGGCGAGAATAAAAATTGCCGGCGCAAAAAGCGAGCCAAAGCAGGACAGGCGCGACGCCTGTCCTACGGCCGTTGCAGCGCGGCGCGGACCAGGCGGCACTCGCCGTAGCTGTATTTGCCACCGAGCGATTCGACAACCAGACCGAGACTTCCAAGTCCGCGTTTCTCGAACGTGGCAGCAATTTCGCGCTGCGCTTCGGCGGACACCAGCGCGTTCACATCAATCGCCTCGCCAGCCAGCATGGCCTGTTCGAGATGACTGTAAATTGTCCCCGCTGACAGCCCGCGAATGTGCGCAATTTCGGAAACCGTCTTGCCGTGCTGGAAAAAATGCAGCGTTTCACGCACCGTGTCGGTGAGCCGTGAACGGCGTGGCATCGGCGCAACAGGCTCCACAAATGAATCATCCGCAAAAATCTGCCGTGGATTCGATTGCAAATGCGCCGCGATTTCGCGCAAAAAAACTGCGCCGAATTCCTGGAGCTTCTTCTCGCCGACGCCGCTGATGCGGGAAAATTCCGCGTTGGTCACCGGATAAAACCGCGCCATTTGCCGCAAGGAGACGTCCGAGAAAACAATGTAGGACGGCACGGCGCGCTCGTCGGCAAGTTGCTTGCGCAAAATGCGCAGCTTGTCAAACAGCGCCTCGTCGCAGGCGATTTCGCCAACGTGGTGTTTCTCCGGTTCGGTCGGCGCGACCGGCTTGGTCAAGGTGACTTTCTGCCGCGATTTCAGGGCAGTGCGGCCGGCGTCTGTCAGTTCGACGGTGTTGAACTTTTCCGCGTTTTGAAACAGCAGCCCAAGCCGCACGAGTTCGCGGCCAATGGCACCCCACTCAGCGCGCGTGTGCCCGCCGCCGATGTTGTAGGTCGAAAGATGCTGGTGGCCGAATTTGCGGACTTTTTCCGTGTCCGCGCCGCATAGCACCTCGACAACATGCTGAATGCCGACGCCGAACCGGCTTTTTTCGCGGATGCGATAGACGCAGGATAGAAATTTCTGCGCGGCGAGCGTGCCATCCCAAGTCGCGCGCGGGGCGAGGCAATTATCGCAGCCGGCGCAGTTTAGACTTCCGTTCGGAGTTTCGGCTTCAGCCGGCGCAGGGACGCCTAAAGGCGGGACTCCAAACCGTTCCCCAAAATACGCCAGCAGGAATTCCCGACGGCACGTCCCCATTTCCGCGTAGTGGATCATCTGCTCCAGTTGCGCGCGGGCGATTTCGCGTTCCTGCAGACTCGGCTTTTCGTCAATGAAGCGCAGCTGTTTCACGCGGTCGCCGGGACTGAAGAGCAGCAAACATTCACCCGGCAAGCCGTCGCGTCCGGCGCGGCCCGTTTCCTGGTAGTAGCCTTCGATATTCTTGGGTAAATCGTAGTGAATAACAAATCGGACGCTCGGCTTGTTGATGCCCATGCCGAACGCGATGGTCGCGCAAATCACGCGCGCCTCGTCGCGGAGAAAAGCCTCCTGATTTTTTGTGCGGTCGGCGGGCGTCATGCCGGCGTGATACGGCAACGCTTTCACGCCGTCGGCGGAAAGTTTGGCGGCCATGTTATCGGCGGTTTTGCGCGCCTGGACGTAAACGATGCCGCTCTCTTTGGGCCGCTTGTTGACAAATGAAAGAATTTGTTCGTAAGCGCCGGATTTGGCAGCAACGCGATAGGTCAGATTCGGCCGGTTAAAACTGGCAACGTAGCACGCGGACTTTTTCAGGTGCAATTGCCGGACGATGTCGCCGCGCACGCGCTCGGTGGCGGTGGCGGTGAGAGCCATCATCGGCACAGCGGGAAAAAGTTCCCGCAGCGACAAAAGCTGCCGGTATTCCGGGCGGAAGTCGTGGCCCCATTCGCTGATGCAGTGCGCCTCGTCAATCGCGAAAAGGTTCACGTTCCATTTCTTCAAATCTTCGAGGAAGCCGGACAGCATCAGCCGCTCCGGCGCGACGTAAAGCAGGCGGAATTCGCTGTTGTGCAATCCGTGCAGCCGCGGTCGCGATTCGCCGGCGGCCAGTGATGAATTCAGAAACGTCGCGGCGACGCCGGCGGCCTGAAGCGCGTCCACTTGGTCTTTCATCAGCGCGATGAGCGGCGAGACGACGACGGTAAGTCCGGGCCGCAGGAGCGCGGGGAGTTGGAAGCAGAGCGATTTGCCGCCGCCGGTCGGCAGCACGGCAAAGACGTCCTTGCCAGCGAGCGTGTCGCGGATGATTTCCTCCTGTAGCGGGCGAAACGAACTGAAGCCGAAGAATTGTTTCAACGGCGTTAGGAGCAGTTCGCGGTGCAGAGTCACGGGCGGATGATAAATCGGAAATCCATCGCTGGAAAGCGCCAGTTTTGGAGCGGTGAATGCGCGGAAGCCCGCCGCGGTTCCGGGATTTGCGTAAACCCAAATTGGCGGGAAAATCTTGATTCCAGCCGATTTCCGCCAACCACAACATATCTGGCCAGAGCAGAAACGGCTGCACAACTAATGGTGTTTTTTAGCCGAAAAACCTGCAAATAAACATTGTGTAAAACGGCTTGTTTTTCTACAATTTCTGCCATAGTCCGGCGTGTAAAACGACGCCGGAGTGACTTAATTTTATGGCAAAAGATTCTGATCCGTCCGAAGAGAAACAAGCGCCTGCGAGCGGGGCGGTAAAGGGGAGTTACGGCTCGGCCCAGCTCGGAAAACTGGAAGGTTTGGAGGCCGTGCGCAAGAAACCCGGCATGTATATTGGCGGCACGGACGAGCGGGCGCTGCACCATTGCGTCTCGGAAGTCCTGGACAATTCCGTGGATGAGCATCTGGCCGGCCACTGCGACAAAATCGAGGTGACGATCCACATGGACGGCTCGATTTCCATCCGCGACAACGGCCGCGGCATCCCGGTGGACATCCATCCGCAATACAAAATTCCCGGCGTCGAAATGGTCCTGACGACGTTGCACTCCGGCGGCAAATACGGCCAGGGCGGCTATAAATTTTCCGGCGGCACGCACGGTGTCGGCGCCAAGTGCGTGAACGCCGTTTCGGAATGGTTTGAAGTGGAGGTCTCGCGCGGCGGCGAAGTCCATCACATGGAATTTGAGCGCGGCAAAACGGTCCAGAAACTTCATGTCATCGGCAAGGCCAAAAGCACCGGCACGCTGATTACTTTCAAGCCCGACCCGGAGATTTTTCGCGAGACGACGGAATTCAAGGCCGTCATCATTTCACAGCGGCTGCGGGAGCTCGCGTTTTTGAATTCCGGCCTGGAAATCACTTTCCTGGACGAGCGCCAGGCCGAGGCAAAGCCGGAAGTCTTCTTCTACCGGGACGGCATCGAGCAATTTGTCCGGCAGCTTAACAAGAGCAAGGAGCCGCTGCATCCAAAACCGATTTCGTTTCACAAGGAGACAAGTGAAAAACTGGACGACAAGGAGATCGAGGTCCATGTCGAGGTCGTGCTGCAATACAACGACAGCTACAACGACCAGGTGCTTTGCTACACGAACACGGTCCACAACCCCGACGGCGGCGCGCATCTCTCCGGGTTTCGCAGCGCGGTGACGCGGGCCATCAACCAATACGCGAAGTCGAACGAATTGCTGAAGGAGAAGGACCCGCAAATCACCGGCGACGACGTGCGCGAGGGTTTGACGGCGGTGATTTCAGTGAAGCACAGCGATCCGAAATTTGAATCGCAAACGAAGGTGAAACTGCTTTCGCCCGAAGTTGAAAAAATCGTCGGCTCGGCGAGCTATGAAGGGTTGATGAGCTATTTTGATGCGAACCCGCCCGTGGCAAAGCGCATCATTGACAAGGGACTCAACGCCGCCCGCGCCCGCGAAGCGGCACGCAAGGCGCGTGAAGCCGTCCGCAAGAGCGCGCTCACCGGCGGCGGTTTGCCGGGCAAGCTGGCGGATTGTTCCGACCGCGACCCGGTGAACACGGAACTTTACATCGTCGAGGGTGACTCCGCCGGCGGCTCCGCGAAACAGGGGCGCGACCGGAAATTCCAGGCCATCCTGCCGATTCGCGGCAAGCTGATCAATGTGGAGAAGGCCCGGCTGGACAAGGTCCTTCAGAACAATGAAATCCGCACGATGATCACGGCCATCGGCACGGGCATCGGCGACGGCGAGGGCGAAGGCGCCTTCGACATCGCCAAGCTGCGTTACCACAAAATCATCATCATGACCGATGCCGACGTGGACGGCTCGCACATCCGCACGCTGCTGCTCACTTTTTTTTACCGGCAGATGCCGAAGCTGGTCAAGGACGGCTATGTTTACATCGCGCAGCCGCCGCTTTACTCCATTACGCGCAAAAAGAAGACCGATTACATTGACGACGACGTGCAGCTCAACCGCATCCTGCTGCAAAACGGCGTGGAAGAGGTGAAGTTGAAAAACCTCGCGGACGGGCGCGAATTGGCACCCAAGCAGCTGGAGGAAATCCTGACGCTGCTCGAATCGCTCGACAAATATGCAACCTTCATCCGCCGGCAGGGCGGCGACTTTGGCGATTACGTCGAGAAACGCAGCCAGAAGGGCACGTTCCCGGTTTTCCTCATCAAGGTCCGCGAGGGCAACAACGAGACCATCCATTACTTTGAAGACCTTGACGAGGTGCAAAAGTTCAAGGACCAGAACGCCGACCTTTACGGCAACGGCGACGCGAAGGAAAAATCCGACAAACCCAAAAGCCTGACGCGCCGCGCCGTGGAGGCCGACTTGCACCTCGAAAGCAAGGCCATCGCCGATTTGCTCGGCAGACTTTCCAAAAAAGGACTGGCCGTGGACCACTACGCGGCGCAGGACAAGCCGTTGTTTGAATTGATCGAAGGCGAAGGCGACAAGGCGGTCGTGACCCCGCTGTTTTCAATCCCCGAGATATTGAACAGCGTGAAGGCCGTCGGCAAAAAGGGCATCCAGATGACCCGTTTCAAGGGTCTTGGGGAAATGGACGCAAAGGAGCTGTTTGAGACCACGATGAATCCCACGGTGCGCAAGCTGTTGCGGATTGATTTGACTGACGCGGTCGAAGCCGAGGAAATGTTTTCCAAACTGATGGGCGAGGAAGTCGAGCCGCGCCGCCAGTTCATAGAGGACAACGCGCTCAACGTGCGCAATTTGGACGTTTAGTCTCCACCGCCGAAACACTTTATGGCTGATTCCAAAGAAACGAACGATTTGCCCGTAAGCAACACGCCGTTGTTCGCCGCGAACGAGAAAATCGCCAAGATCAATGTCGCGGACGAAATCAAGAATTCGTTCCTCGATTATTCCATGTCCGTCATCATCTCGCGCGCGCTGCCCGACGTGCGCGACGGGCTGAAACCCTCGCAGCGCCGCATCCTTTACGCGATGCACGAGCTGTCGCTGTTTCCCGGACGCAAACCCTACAAGTGCGCAAAAATCTGCGGCGACACCTCGGGCAATTACCATCCGCACGGCGAAGCGGTGATTTACCCGACGCTCGTCCACATGGCGCAGCCGTGGGCGATGCGCGAAACGCTCGTGGACGGCAAGGGCAATTTCGGTTCGATCGAGGACGACCCGCCGGCGGCGATGCGTTACACCGAGGCGCGGCTCACGCACCTCGGCGCGGCACTCATGCAGGACATGGACAAGGACACGGTGGATTTTGTCCCGAACTACGACGAGCGCATGACCGAGCCGACCGTGTTTCCGTCGGCATTTCCGAACCTGCTCGTCAACGGCGGCACCGGCATCGCCGTCGGCATGGCCACGAACATGCCGCCGCACAATCTCGGCGAGGTGGTGGACGGCATCTGCGCGCAGATTGACGACCCGGAGATCACCATTCCGCAATTGATGAAGCACATCAAAGGCCCCGATTTCCCGACCGGCGGAATGATCTGTGGCGTCGAGGGCATCAAAAACTATTTCGCGACCGGCAAAGGCAGTGTGAAGTTGCGCGGGCGCGTCGGTTCGGAGGAAATCAAGGGCAACCGCGAGCAACTGGTCATCACGGAAATTCCGTTCAACGTGAACCGCGCGGCGCTCGAGGAAAAAATCGCCGCGCTGGTGAACGAAAAAATCATCACGGAAATTTCCGCGATGCGCAACGAGTCCGACGAAAATACGCGGCTCGTGATGGAACTCAAGCGCGACGGCAATCCCAACGTCGTCATCGCCAATCTTTACAAGCACACGCAACTGGAAGTTTCCTTCAGCGTCAATTCGCTCGCCATTGACCACGGCAAGCCCAAGACGCTGAATCTCAAGGAGCTTATCCAGTGCTACATCGAGCACCGCCGCGAAGTCATTTTGCGCCGCACGCGCTTCGAATTGCGCAAGGCCGAGGAACGCGCCGAATTGCTCGAAGGTTATCTGATCGCGCTGGCGAACCTCGATGAATTCATCGCCATCATCCGCAAGTCCAAGACGCGCGACGAGGCGCGCGTGAAGCTGCTCGCCTTCGAGTGGACGCAGAAGCAGGTCGAGCGCTGGGGAATTTTGATCCGCAACAAGGAGCGCCTGAAACAAGGACGTTATGCCCTGACCGAACGCCAGGTGGACGCAATCCTGGAGCTGCGCCTCTACCAGTTGACGGCGCTGGAAATTGACAAGGTCGAGGCCGAATACAAGGAACTGCTCGAACGCATCAAGGATTTGCTGGACATTCTCGCCAAGGAATCGCGCGTGATGGCCATCATCAAGGCCGAGCTCAAGGTCATCAAGGACAAATACGCCACGCCGCGCAAGAGCCAGATCGTGCCGGACGAGGGCGAGATCGCCATCGAAGATCTGATCGTCAACGAAGGCGTCATCATCACGCTCACGCACAACGGCCTCATCAAACGCACGAACGTCTCCAGCTACCGCGCCCAGCGCCGCGGCGGCAAGGGCGTCATCGGCATGACCACGCGCGAGGCCGCGACGGACGAGGACAAGGATTTCATCGAGCATTTGTTCACCGCCAGCACGCACGATTACCTGATGTTCTTCACGAACACCGGCCGCGTGTATGTCGAGCGCGTGCATGAAATTCCCGACATGGGCCGAGCCGCCAAGGGCCGCAGCATCGCCAATTTGCTCGAACTGAAAACCGGCGAGAAAGTCGCCGCGCTCATCCGCGTTTTGTCCAGGACCGACGCGAACAAGGAAGACGTTACCTGGAAACAGGAAGGCTTTGTTTTCTTCGCGACGAAACAAGGCACGGTTAAGAAAACCGCGCTCGCCGATTTCGCCAACGTCCGCGCGGGCGGCATCATCGCCATCGGCGTCGAGCCGGGCGACGTGCTGATTGACGTGAAGCTGACGACCGGCCAGAACGAAGTCGTGCTCATCACGCGCGACGGCATGAGCGTCCGGTTCAACGAGGAGGACGCCCGCCCGATGGGCCGGCCCGCCGGCGGCGTGCGCGGCATCAACTTGTCCAAGGGTGACGTCGTCGTCGCTCTGGCCATTGTCGTGCCGGACGCCAAGCTGCTGGTCGCCGGAGAAAACGGCATCGGCAAGCGGACGGACTTCGAGGAATACCGCCAGCAATCGCGCGGCGGCAAGGGCATCATCACCATGAAGACGACGGAGAAAACCGGCGCGGTCGTCGGCGCGTTGACCGTGCGTGACAACGACGAAATCATGCTCATCACCTTCAAGGGCCAGATGGTCCGCATATCCGTCAATGGCATCCGCGAAGCCGGACGCAACACGCAGGGCGTGAAGCTCGTCGGGTTGGATGCCGGCGACAAATTGCAGGCCATCGCGCCGGTCATCGGCGAGGACAAGGAAGATTCCGCCGCCGAAGGACAGTAGCTCATCCCCCTCGCCCCGCACCGGCGGGGAGAGGGACGGGGCGCGGGGCAATTCTCGCCGGACACCGTGGCGGCTCACGGCAGAAGGCCGTTGACCAAAACCAACAGTCCGGTCATGGCACGTTCTGCCGAAATGCCGCCACGCGATAACCAGACCCCCGCGCCACATAGAACAATGCCCGTGCCGGATAGCCGCAAGCCCGCGCCAGATAACCGGAGATTCGTCCAGCATAGCCGCGTGCTTGTGCGGAATAGCCGGATGCCCGTGCCGGACAGCCCGGCGTTCATGCCGGATAGTCGGAAGGCCGTTCGGGATAGTCGGAAGCCGAAAAAAATAGTCCAATGGCTTACTTTTCAATGATTTAGGCGGAAAATGAGGTTTTAACCACGAATGAACACTGATGGACACGGATTTGGGGATGAGCCGCAAGAAAGCACAAAGGGCACAAGGGGGAAAATCTCTTGTGCCTTTTGCGCTTTTTCGCGGCAATAGATTTAATAAACAAGGACGAGGACGGCCGCACCCTGCGCAGACTGATTCAGCCGCAAAAGAACACATAGATCGCAAAGAATCTCTGTGTTCTTTGTGTTCTCTCGCGGCAAAACAGTTAGTAAACCAAAACGAGCACCGCCGCATCCTGCGCGGATGTGACCACGTCCTCAAACTTCCGGTCAACCGTCACCGGCACTTTGAGTCTGGCCGAAACCGCCGGCACCGATTCCAGGAATGGTAGGGCTGCGGTGCTCCGCAGCCCAAATATGGGGCGGCGCAGCAGCACCGCCCTACCGGCTCTTGACCGCGTAATTGACATTCTCCGGCAACGCCCCGCTCGCCGCCAGCGCCGCCGACGCATTGGTGGCCGTCCGCAAGGACCTTGGCCGACACGATGCCGACCACGTTGCCCCGCTCATCCACCAGCGGACGAAGCTCGTCCTGCCATTTGCCCGGCTGCAGGGTGGCCGTCTGCAAAGACCGCGCTGCTTTGAAAATACCGCGGGTCATCCCCCGCGCCGGACAGCGACGCGATTTTTCCCCTGGCCAAATTCAAAGGAAAAGATTCAAACCGCGAAATACACCAAACACACGAAAGCAGAAACGGAATGTTTAACCTGATCCACGCCTCCGACTCCGCCGGGAGCTTCGCGCGGGAGATTCTGCTTTTTGATAAACTCAAGGCCAACGCACAGCAGCGGCGAATGCCATAAGAACGTCAATCCTCGCGCCAGCCACGAGCTTACTGCACAACCGCGCGGTAAAAGCCGGCGGGATTGGCCGGCAGATTCGTCATGCTCCAATCCCAATTCCCGTTCCCATCGGCGGGATTGGTGAGGATGGATTGCCAGACGACCGGCGGCGTCAGGTTGGTCGCCATTTGCAGGATGTAGGGATAATTCGGCGTGCCGGCGAGTTGCAATTGGAATCCAGCTCCGAGATTTTGAGCCGCGAAGTTTTGCGGCGCCCTGAAGACATTGATTGTCATCGTGCCGGGTGCCGAGTCCGCCTGGCCATCGTTGGCCACAAGGCCAAACGTCGCATAAGGAGCGCCATCAATGTTCGGTGCGGGCGCAAAAATCACCCGGTTTGACACATCGGTAACCAGCGTGCCGGGGCTGGTGATTTGTGGTCCGCGTGCGCCACTTGCGTATTGATAAAGGGTGCCCCCCGCCGGCAACGTCCCCACCCGGCAGGTGAGCGGATCATTATTGGCGTCGGAAAGAACCGGCGTGAACACCATATCCAGATTTTCCGAGCTGTCGTTGGTTTGGGAATTAACGGCCGGCGGGACGTTGCCGCCTAGGGCATACTGGGCAAATCCACCGCAGGCGATGTCCACCACGTTGCTCAGGCCAACAGGAAGAAATGACTGACCGTAATAAAATTCCCCCGAATCAACCACCGTTCCATCACTTTTCAAGGCCATGCTATCAAAACCACCGGCGGCAATGGCGACTACATTGCTCATGCCGGGTGGAAAGTTCAATTGGCCATTGTAATTATTACCCCAAGCCACCACGGTTCCATCCGCCCTCAAGGCGAGATCGTGGAAACTCCCCGCCGCAATGGCGATGACATTGGTGGCATTGGGTGGAATGTTGGTCCCACCACCGCTGTTGTCACCCCAGGCTAAGACAGTTCCATCTCCTTTTAGAACGAGGCTGTGAGTCGCCCCGCCGCTGATGGCTATCACGTTTGTCAACCCGGCTGGAACATTGGCTTGACCATAATTCTCATATCCATAATACGGATACCCTAAGATCCATGAAACCACCGTTCCATCGGCCTGCAAGGCCAGACAATGCACATCGCCCGCGGCAACCGCCACCACGTTGTTCAGTGTGGGGGGAACCGTGACTCCATTTCCCCAAGCCACCACGGTCCCGTCGCTCCGCAATGCCAGACTGATGGGAATGCTCTGGCCGTAACCCGTGCCCAACGCGACGACGTTGGTGGCTGTGGCAGGCACATTGCATTGTCCCAAGGAATTGGCTCCCCATGCCTGCACCGCGCCGTTGGCCAGCAGGGCCAGCGAATGATACGCCCCGCCGGCCAGCGCCATTACATTGGTCAAATTTTGCGGAACTTGTAATTGGCCAGAACCGTTGTTGCCCCAGGCAGCCACCTTTGGAGCCTGATCCACCCGGAACCACTGGACCGCGCCGGTTACGACACCAGTTGAATTGCTCGCCACCAGACTGCATTGATAAACGTTTCCTCTGATTAAACCATTGATGAGAGCGCTCACCCGGACCACATTATAACCTGACCCGACATTTACCGGGGTCGTTACCTGTGTGTAACTTCCAAGCGGACCCCACTTAAACCAAGCCATCGCTGGCGTTCCACTCGGAAGCACCATGCCATTCAGCGTGGCATTAGTTGCCGTGACCGGCATTGCCATTTGAGTTGTTGCGGAAAATGGTGGTATCAATGTGGTCTGGCCAATCGCCAAAGAACAATTGGCTGCATTCCCGGAATGGACGGCGGCAAATGAAATGTTGGTGACAACGACTGGCACTGGAGTGGTTCGATTCGCTGTGGTTCCATCCCCCAATTGACCGCTGGAATTTAAGCCCGTCGCCCACAGCGTGCCGTCATTCTTTAAAAACAGCGAATGAGAAGGTCCCGCTGCTACCGCCAACACGTTGGTTCCGCCGACCGCTGGAACTGGAGTAGTTCGGTTTGCCGTCGTGCCATCCCCCAACTGGCCGTTGGAGTTCAAGCCCATCCCCCACACTGACCCATCCATCTCCACGAACAGCGAATGACCGCCGCCGGCCGCTATCGCCACCACATTGCTTCCCACCACAATTGGCTGGCTGGTGGCACTGGTTGTTCCATTTCCCAGTTGGCCATAATTATTCCTCCCCATGACCCACAAGGTGCCGTCGCTCTTCAAGAATAGGGAATGCAACTGTCCTGCCGCCACCGCTATCACATTGGTTCCACCGACGACCGCCACCGGACTGGTCTGGTTTACCCCCGTGCCGTCCCCCAGCTGGCCGCTGGAGTTCAAGCCCATCGCCCATAACGTGCCGTCACTCTTTAAGAACAGCGAGTGTGCAAATCCCGCCGCCACTGCTATCACATTGGTTCCGCCGATGACCGCCACCGGACTGCTTCGGTTTGCCGTCGTGCTGTCTCCCAACTGTCCACTGGAGTTTAAGCCCATCGCCCATAGCGTGCCGTCGCTCTTCACAAACAGGGAATGTGAAGAGCCGGCTGCCACCGCCACCACGTTGTTGGCCACATTTGTAGGCGTTGGCATGGCATACAATGAGGTCGATCCGGTGCCCATTTGGCCAGAATTATTGGCACCCATTACCCACAAGCTGCCGTCAATCGTCACGAACAGGGAAGCACTGCCGCCTGCTGCCGTAACCGCATTCCCGGCAATGAATTCAGGCGTGGCCTTATTTGCCGTAGTTCCATCGCCCAACTGCCCAGCGCTATTAATTCCCCAAGCTAGCAGGGCCGGAGCGCCTATCTCTATTAAGGCAGGCAAGCTGATGGCCATTCCGGTTGCACTCGTCACCACAACATAGTAGCTGCCGGAATTGGTCGTGCCTGCGTTCACCACCGTCAACGTGCCGTTCGTCGCCCCAATAATCAAACAGCCGTCCTTGAACCATTGATACGCGGCCAACGGGTCGCTGGCCGTCACGCTCAATGTCATCGTCCCGCCCAACGCCACCACCTGATTGGTCGGTTGCTGGGTGATGGTGGGTTGTGCCAGTAATGGCATTGATCCGCATATCAACACTGCTGACAGGCAAAGGAACTTCTTCATGATATTTACCCTGTGTATCAAAAACCAACTAGAAAATCAAGCTTCTTTTGAAGCGCCTTTCCTTCCAATACCCACGCCAGCCCGGCGGGCTGGCGTGATTCCATTCGCGCCTTTCGCGCCAAAGCAAGCCGCCTAGCGGCTTTCGGGAGAAAGTGCCATCTAAATTCCGTCTCCGTTTGCCCGCCCTGCCGAGACGTGCCACGTCAGGATGGTAGGGACGCGCTGCCGCGCGTCCGGCGGCGCGGCAGCGCCGCCCTACCGGAGCGCCGTCGGCGCGGCATATTTGTAGAACCATAACCCAAACATAATTTCAGCCCCGTCGGGGCGGCATATTCCGATGATGTCGCTCCTGACGGAGCTTGATTCGTTTTGTAACCGTAATCTACAAAGATGCCAGTCCTACGGACTTGAAAAATCCGTGTGCATCCGTGTTCATCCGTGGTTGAAATTTCAACCGCCAATTGCCCCAATCGTCCATCCCAAACTGAATACCGGAAAAGAAGCCCTGACCATTTCGAATTGCGAATTGCGTTTTGTAGGGGTCGAGGTGACGAGACTCATTTCAATTTCCGGCTTTTGGATTTTTAATCAGAGACTCCTCACGTCGTCTCCTACAAATCCGTTTCGACGTGGCGGCTTTCGGGAGAAAGCCGCCCTCTAAATTCCATCCCCGTCAATTCGGCTTTGGAGTGCGCGGACACGTCCGCGCTTTGGTTCGACGCGACATGTCGCGTCGAAGGAAAGCGATGTCATGCCATCGCACTCCACGCCAATTGCCCCAATTATCCCACGGGGCGAGCGCGACACCGCTTGCGCACGCTCAAAAATCTTTCGCATCAAGTTTGTTTCCCGTCCGCCCGACAGCGCCGTCGCCGCTGCCGCTCTGCCGGCGCAGTCCAAAATCATCCATCCCAAAGGCTTTTTCTAACGATTTCCCGTAGCTTCGGCCATTTTTGCCCATTTTCCCTGCCTGCAACGTCACGGTGCTTGCCTGCACAGCCTTTGAGCTTGGCTGCATGGCCATGATGCAAACCTGCAATGGCAGCCAGCCAACCTGCAAGATCAAGGAGCATGCCTGCATGGCCGCATTGCCAACCTGCAACGCCAGCGTGCCAACCTGCACTTTCAAGCTGCAAACCTGCAAGGATGGCGATCAAACCCGCATCATCAGTCTGCTGACCTGCATCACCAGGCTGCTGACCTGCATCACCAGGCTGCTGACCTGCATCACCAGGCTGCTGACCTGCATCCCCAGGCTGCTAACCTGCATCCCCAGGCTGCTAACCTGCATCATCCGGCTGCTAACCTGCACAGCGAACGTGCTAACCTGCAAAGCCTCGAATCAAACCTGCAACGCCACGATGCAAACCTGCAAAGAGGCGGTGCAGGTTTGTAAAATGTCTGCTTTTGACACAGTTCTGTCCCACAATGGGACACGAGGGACTTCTTGTGGCAGAGCCGTTCCCGAGGCGGATTTGCGGCGATGGTTGACGGCTGCGCGTCCGGAAATGCGCGCAAGTGCTTCCGCCGGCGTTTGGTTGAAAATCGCCGGTTATCCTTGTATTAGAACAAATAACATGAAATCAATGCTTATGCAGTCATAAACCGTCGTTGAATTTCAGGCATCATGGCGTGGCACAACTGATGCTTGAAGTTCTGTGACCGGAACAATCCGCGAGACCGAAAGGCCCCCTGCAGAAGGTTCCCAAAAAACCAACCATGAACCAAAAGAGAGGTTAAACGAACCAATTATGACCATACAAAATCCCAGTTTCCGCATCTGGACGGGATTCACCCGCGGGACGGATGATGACGTGAACAACCTGACCCTGGACACGGAGGACGGCCTGGCCGACAACCCGGCTTTCCTCAAGATTCCGGTGCCGGTGACGGAGCTGGAAACTCAACGGCTGGCGCTGGTCAGCGCGATGACCGAGTCCCGCAAAGGCGGCGGGGACCGCAGCCGAGCAAAAAACGCCGCGAAGCAGGTGCTCATTGACTCGCTCATGAAAAACGCCCTCTACTGCACGGGCGAGGCGCGCCATAACTTGGAGGCGCTGCTCTCGACGGGTTACGAGGTGGTCAGCAAGAACCACACGCCCGGGCCGCTGGACACGCCGTCCATCCGCGACATTTTGAACAACATCAGCGGGCAGTTGACGGTGCGCGGCCAGAGCGTGCTCAACGGGCGGATGTATAAGGCGCGCACGAGCACCGATGGCGGCAAGACCTGGACGGAATGGGAGCCGGTCAACGGCGTGCGCCGGCTGCTGCTGCAGCCAACGGTGCCCGGCACAATTTACATGGTGGAAATCTGCGCCATGGGCGGCACCACGGGTCAAAGCCCCTGGAGCAATCCGGTCTCCATCATGGCCACGTAATTTCCCTCCCCTGCCCTTGTCCCCAGGCAAACCGCCGGAATGAGCAATCGTTCCGGCGGCGGGCGCATCCACGCACTGTTCGTGTCGTCACATGGCAGGAGCGTGGCGCGGGCGTCCTCGCCTGCGGATTCGCGCGGCGTCCCGTCGTGCGAATCCAGCCGGGCATAGGATCTCGCAGCGGGACGCTGCGGCACCCCGCAGCCGGGAACGGCTGCGCTACAAGAAGAGTGTCAAGATTCACCCATTCACACCGGCTGCCACGGGACAATTGCCGGAAAGAATTTCAGCTTTTCCCGAAACACCGCTTGCCCGATGCCGGTTTTGGGTTAAAATCGCTCAATCCGATTTGTCTCGGAGGCTGTAGGAAGATTTGTCTTCTGCCGGTCGGTTCCTCGTTCGACAAATTATCGGCAAGAAGATGAAGAAATACATTTTGATTGCGCTGGCCGCGATGGCCGGGGTGGCGTGCGTTCACGCGGGGGATACCAACCGGCTGGCGCTGGCGGATTATGAAGCGCTGGCCGTTGCGAATTCGGTGGCCCACGCGGGCGATGCCGCGGTCACGCATACCGTCACCGCAACCACCAACAAGCCGGTGTGGGAAAGCTCCGTCACCTTTGGCCTGGCCCTGACCAGCGGAAACAGCGACACGCTGCTGGCCAACAGCACGTTTGCCACGCACCGGAACAATCCCACCAACGAGTGGCTGTTCGGCGCGGACGCGTCTTACGGCGAAAATAATGCGATCAAGAGCGCCGAGATTCTCCACGGCTTCGGCCAATATAACCACCTGTTCAGCGAGCGCTGGTTCGGTTACGTGCGCGCCGACGGCCTCCACGACGGCATTTCGGATGTGAAATATCGCTTCACGCTAAGTCCCGGCGCCGGTTATTATTTCATCAAGACGAAGGCGACGACGCTGGCCGGCGAAGCGGGTCCCGGCGTGGTATTTCAACGGCTCGACGGAGAGAACAAGACCTACCTCACACCCCGGCTGGCCGAACGTTTTGAGCACAAGATGGATGACCACACGCGCCTCTGGCAGAGCGTGGAGTTCCTGCCACAGGTGGACAACCTGGACAATTTTCTCGTCAATGCCGAGCTGGGCGTCGAGGCCGCGATTACGAAAAGGTTGAGCCTGCGAACGGTCGTGGACGACAGTTACGCCAACATCCCCGCCCCCGGACGCAAGAGCAACGACGTGAAGCTGATCAGCGGGCTGGCGTATAAATTCTAAAAGAAAAACGAGGCGGACAGCACCGGCCCTTGCGCGTTCACGCCCAGGTTGTGCGCGGACATGTCGGCGTTTGAGATGTGCTGGTAGCGATACTCCAGATTCACCGACCAGTTTTGCGAGACGAAACATCTCACCCCCGCGGCCAGATTGAGGTTGAAGTTGAAGTTCTGGCCTTCAATCCGCCGGTTCAGGTCCGTTTCCGTCAATCCGGCGCCGCCCTGAACAAAGGGCATGAACCGGCTGTCGCGCGGGACAAAATTGTAACGCAGCCAGCCGGTGACGCCGGAGACGTAACTACCCTCTCCTTCAAAAATGCCGCCGCCAAAGGCGCTGCCGGCGATTTCAACATTTCCCCGCCATACGCTCCGCCCGAGAATGTCGGTGACCATATAGCCGAGCTGGATCTCGGTCACGGTGTAATCAACCACCGGGCGGTTCAATCCGGTGACAAACGGCGAGAACATGACGCCGCCGCCGAGCGACGATTCAAACAAGCCTTTCTGAAAATGATTTTCCGCAGCCGTTTCACCGGCCGTGAGCGTTCCCGAAATTGCCAGATTGGAAAATAGAAACAACAATGCGAACCGCCCTGGCAACCATCGCTGTTGTTGCATACGAGGACATTCTCCGGGAAGACCGGGAAAAGTCAATCAGGGTGAAAGCCGCTCCAGTTTCCAGGAACCATCCGGCTGCCGCGTGTATTGGAACCGGTCGTGCAACCGGCTGGGCCGGCCCTGCCAGAATTCAATCCGCCCCGGCTTCAAAACGTAACCGCCCCAATTCGGCGGCAGCGGCACGTCGTCCGGAAATTTTGCCGCGGCCTCGCTCCACTTCGCATCCAGCGCGGCTCGGTCAGGAACAACGTCGCGCTGGTTCGACGCCCACGTCGCAAGCTGGCTGCCGCGCGGTCGCGACTTGAAGTAATTTTCAGACGCTTCACGCGATAGCTTTTCAATTCTGCCAGCGACGCAGATTTGCCGCTCCAAATCCGGCCAGTAAAAAGTCAGCGCCGCATTCGGATTTTCAGTCAACTCCAGACCCTTGCGGCTGTCGTAGTTCGTGTAAAAAATAAAACCGCGCTCATCCGCGCCTTTGAGCAGAACCGTGCGCGTCGAGGGAACGCCGTCTTTGTCAACGGTGGCCAGCACCATCGCGTTCACGTCCGCCGGCGCGTGGCCGAGGACGGCGTGCCAGAGTTTGAAGAGAGCGATGCCGATTTTCCGCCAGCGGCTGCCGGACGACCCGCTTCCGGCCGCGGCGAACCAGTTTTGGAACTGCGCCAGGGGATTTGTATCCAAATCCGCGCGCCGCAATTCGCCGCCCGAGTATTCCCGTCTGATGTCGGCGATTGCCATGGCAACCTCACATCGCGTGAAACACCGTCAGACCCAGAACCAAAATCAACGCCGCGAACGCGAGGCGGACGAAACTGAAAAGGCGCACGCGTGCCTCGCTGGCCGTCGCCCAGTTGATGAAATCGCGCAACCGCCACGGCGTGACGGTGAACCAGATGCCCAAAACCACAAACACGTAAGCCCAGCCTTGGAAGAGCAGCACCCACGATGATTCACCTTGTTGTGCGTGAAACAGGGTAGTTGGCAATAGGGCCGCCCGGTGTCCAGCATTGTCTTGGCCAGCAACAGCAGCAGGACCGCCAGCCCGCGCACGGCCAGAAAGTCCTGGACAAAAAAACACGACAAAACGCCCACCGCGACGAATGCGCCGAGCATGTAGGGTTTGAACGCGGAAAAATCCGCAATCGGCTCGTTGTTGACGTTCCACGCGAACCACACGGTGGCGAGCAACATGAGCACGACGCCAGCAGGCAGGTTGCGGGGAAAATTGCGCGCGGTGGCGGCCAGCCCCGCGGGTTTCACAAGGCCATAAACCTGCGGCAACCCCACGCCGACGCCGAGCAGAATGGACAGTAGCGACAACTTCATTTTCAAGATAGTAACCACTAATGGACACGAAAGGACATGAAAAATTCAAACCTCAACCTCCCTGCCCCGGAGCATGCGCTTCGGACAGGAGGCGCTCATACCAGCGGGTGGTGTCCGCGATTGATTGGTTCGCAGCGTCCGGAACCGCAATCTCGGGACGTTTTTCCAAAATCGCACAGACCGGGTGCGGCTGCGCGGTCCGGAGCGCCGGGTGGTAAATATGCTCGGACTTGATGCCCTTCGCGTTGGCGTGGTGGCGGATGACGGCATCAAACAAATCTCCGGCGGTGGTGGACATGCCGGATTGGATGAGAACGAAATGGCGACCGCCTTCGTCGAGGGCTTTTTCAACCATGCGATCATAACACAGCGGCTGGTCGGCAATGCCGGCGATGGCCTCGATGAATGCCTGCCGCGTGCGAACCATTTCCCCAGTGCAGGACAAGAACGGCACCACGGGATCGCGCAGGCGTCCCTGCTGATCGTAAATCTTGAGCAACTCCGTGGCGTGGCGCGCGGCCCGGGCCAGCCGTTCGTAATGCGGCGTTCCGTTTGCCTCGACCGTCACGCGTTTCAATTCAAGTTTCCGGGCGCCGGTAAAGAGCCGGCGAAAGCGAGCCATTTCGAGCGCGTTGCCGGCAAAGACGGCCGCGTTGGGCGACATCATGATTGCCACGGAAACCCCGATCTGATGCGCGCGGACGTCGGCAATCAATTTTTCCAAAACATGCGCCGACAGCGAGAACACCAGATCCAGCGAGCCTTTGAAATGCTGGGCGAGGTCATCCAGGCTCATCTGCTTCTGCGGATCCACCTGTTGACGCAACTCCTGCAGGAGGTTTTGCTCGGCGGCGGTGAACTGGGCCGGCTCCTTGAAGAACCAGCGTTCGGTTTCCTCGCGGGAGGCGACGCGCACATTCTCGCTCATCAGGTGGCTGCACTGGTGGGTAATCAGGGCCATGTCTTGAAAGGAGACGACGCCGGCGAGCCAGCCGGCCAGATAAGTCCCCCCGCTGTGCGGAAGAATCTGGAGACGCGGAATCAACCCCGCGCCGCCCGTCCGCTGAATGTCCCGAAACAGGCGCAGCACGTGGATTAAATCATCCGCGACCGCCCAACTGCACGCATCATGGAGATTGCCATGGCGCTCGTGCCGGGGGATGGAGCCGAGCGCAAAGGCGCGCAGGTCAAAACCCATGGCCTGGTTCATCTGCGCGAAGACCTGGTCGGCCAGTTGCGGATTGAAGTGGTAGCAATGGTTCTCCGCCTCACCTCGCCGGGTGACCCCGATGCCGTAGGGAACCAGGACGAGATCGCGCGCGCCACCCGCCGCCACGCTGGGAGCGGCCTCACGCCGCGGGGCGAACAACCGCTCGCGCGCGCGGTAAACCTTGCCCAGCACCCGCTCTGTCACCGTGTAAGTCGAGTGCGGCAGGATGGATTCGGCCACGGGATGGTGCGGCGCAAAATCAACCACTGGCCCCTGCCCCTCCGGCCAGACAAAGCCGGACTCAAGCTGGCCCCGGCGACCGACCAACGCGGCCATCGCCGCGTCAGCCCGCACTTCCTGCCAGCCATGCTGAATGCCTCGCCGGGAAATCGCGTCGAGGAAGACGTGGTTATCGAGCGGCGGCAGACCGCCATGGAAGGCAAGGATTGCCTGAACATTCGAGAAATCATACGTGGCTTCGCCCCGGAGATACGGCGCGAGAAACCCGAGTTGCTTGGCGATGAACTTCTCCAGCGGGTTCAGAAATCCGTCTTCGGGCCGGTATTGCTCCCAGCGCAATCCCTCCCACGGTTCGTTTCGCTTGAAAATCTCCATCGTGAGGCGGAGGGATGGGGGATTCGGATTTACGATGTGGTAAACACGCCCGGTTGAGCGGGGAACCGCGAAAATCTTCATGACTGTATCCATGACGAAATCGAGCGGCACGATGTTAAGCGTCGCGTTCTCATCGCCTGGGATGCGAAGCTCGTAATGAAGCGTCCCGCTCCGGGGATTGATCTTCTGCTTTTCACAAAGCCGGGTTCGAACACTGCTCGCGACATCGAAGGGATGGTTGAAGACGTTGAACTGCTCGTAGCGCCCGTAGAGCGAATCCCCCACGACGATGCTGGGCCGGTAGATGGTAGCCTGGATTTCGCCGAGAATTTGCGCCTGCCAGATTTGCCGCTCCGCCTCCCACTTGGTGCGCTCATATGTGTTGCGGAAAGCGGGCGGACGAATGCCCGGAATTTCCCGCACGATCCCTTCATGCAATTCTCCGCTCGAACCGAACGTGCTGAAATAGTGCAGCTCGCCAATCCCCTGCTGCTTCGCGAATTCGAGCACGTGAAGGGTGCCGAGGAAGTTCGTATCGTAAACGTCCTGACTCTTCGTTTCCGTCAGGTCGAGGCAGGCGGCCAGGTGCCAGATGCCGTGCGTGCGCGGCCCGCGCAATTCATCCAGCAGCGACGCCGGGATGCCCAGCCCCGGCTGGCGGACGTCCCCGGGGATGGCACGAATCCGGGCGGAGAGCGACTCATCGAAGCCAGGCAGCAAGTCCCGCAGCCCATGGAACACGGTCTCAAACCGGCCTTTCGCTTCCGCCTCGCTTCCGGCGCGAATCGGACAGATCACCTCGTAGCCGAGCGCGGCGAGACGATAGGCAAATCTTTTTCCCAAGATGCCGGTAAGACCGGTCAGGAGAATTCTGGGCGCGTCACTCATCTTGGCTCAAGTTGGCATCTAAACTCACTTTGCTGCGACGACTATACGGGCCTGCCTCGTAGCCGGAGGGAGAGGCGGCGGCCCAATGGCTAACGCCGGGCAGCATGGACAACAACGAAAATGACATTTTCAAAAATGGTAACCAGGACTGGCCCGAAAGGACATGAAAATTCAATCGGGAATCGCTCTTGTCATAAATTCTGCCGAAAGCAACGTTCATAAAACGTAACAGAAGAATGCCAGGGTGACCGCGGCAGATGTCGAGCAGACTACCGTTGCTGCCTTCCGGCCCTGGCGGGGTTTGTAAGTCCACATTCCGCGGGCCCTGGCAGCCCAAGGTTGCCGGAAACGAACACCGGTTTCAAGGAGAAACGCTCCGCGTCAGGCGACCTCCGTTCAAAATATCGGAAAGGATTAGCAAATAACCTTGCAATTGAACCAGTCGCGGGCAGTATGTGGTTTTTTAATGCGTCACCCAACCGGGCCACCCGAAGATTCGATTCTCGCGACATCCCAGTGACCAAACGCACCTCCATTTCATGGCAACAGGGCGGCTGGATCCAGTCCTTGATGGCGGCAGCCGGGCTGTTGTTTTTTGCCGGGCAGGCGCGCAGCCAGGAAGCGTTGCGCATGTCGCTGGCCGGTGATCTGGCGGCGGAGACACAGCGTCAGGCCGCGAACACCCTTGGCTATTACAACCTGCTTCTGGGGGCCGACCGCCTGGCGGTTTTCCTCGGGGTTGGGATTGGAATACGACGACAACATCCGCCTCCAATCGGAGAACCAGCAGGGGGATTTCATCCTTCGCCCGGATCTGAACACCCAGATGCACTGGCCGGTCACGCAAAGGAACAGTCTGGATGTCTCGGTGGGCGCGGGCTATTCCGCCTACGTGACCCATTCCGACCTGAACCAGTTCTACATGAGTCCCGGTTCCGGGCTTTCCTTCAACATCTACGTCGGCGACTGTGTGATCAATCTGCACGACTGGATTTCCATCACGGAATACTCCTATCAAAATCCCAGCACCGAGCAACAACGGCAATTCTGCGCGGCTGGAAAACGCGGCCGGCACCAGCGCGTTATGGGACTTGAACAAGGTGGTGACGCAACTCGGCTATGACCACGTGAACGACATTTCGCTGGGTTCCAGCCAGCAGGAACCGGACGCCGCGTCCGACAATTGGTTCATGAACGCCGGTGTGCGCGTGCTGCCGGAACTCATGGTGGGCGTCGAAGGCGGCGTCGGGTTGATCAGTTACGACCAGGGGCAGTCCGCGCCGCACACAACCGGACGCCACGCAATGGAACGCCGGGGCGTTTTGGCAAGGCGCAAATCAGCGAATACATCAACGCCCGGCTCGATGCCGGTTACACCGACTATTCGCCAGCGGCCACCGAGCGGATTCACCAACTTGAGCAGTTCGGCCAACATGTATTTTCAACTGCTCGTCACCCACCAGGTGAACCAATTCTTCGATTACATCGTTGTCCGCCGGCCGGAGCACGGAATCCACCTTTTACGGGCAGCCCTACGATTATTACTTCGTGCGCCTGCAGCCCAACTGGAAGATTTTCAGGAAATATACCTTGAGCACGCCGTTCTGGTGGGAAAAAGGAGACCAACTGGCGCTCAAATGTTTACGGCTTGGCGGGCGCGAACAACTACGACCAATATGGCGCCGGCATCAACCATCGGCCGCGACCATCACCAAAAAACTGTCCGGCACGCTGGGCTACCAGTTCGTCAAGGAAACGTCCAGCCAGTCGAGCCTGAATTACACGGTCAACATTGTGAGCTTGAATTTTTCGTATCAGTTCTGAATACTTCAGCGCTTTATGCGAAAACTGCTTTCATTGCTCGCAGTTTGCGCCGCGTTCGCGGTCGGCCGCGCAGACGGCGACAACGCCGCTGGCATTGCCCTCCTCGCACGCCGCGCCGGTCGCCCGTCCAAGCCCCGCCGTCGCCGCGCCCTGGCTCCCGAGCGCCGCCAGCGCCCGGGCCACCGTGCCGGGCCTGCTCAATGGCTATGTGCCGGACGACACCTACAAACTCCGGGTCGGCGACACGGTGAGTTTCCAGATCCTGGAGGACCAGATTTGGGATCCTCAAAACGCGCCCAAATTTCTCGTCGTGCAGGATTCGGGCGAGATCGAAGTGCCCTACGTTGGCCGGGTGATGGCGGTGGGCAAAACGTGCAAGCAACTTGCCGAGGAAATCAAGACCGCGCTGGAAAAGGATTACTACAACGAGGCCACAGTGGTCATGTCCATGAACGTGGCCAGCCCGATTCTGGGGCGGGTGTATATCTGGGGCCAGGTGCAAACCAAGGCCCGCTGGACATGCAGGTGAACGAAAACCTGACCGCCGGACAGGCGATTTTGCGCGCCGGCGGCTTTGCGGATTTTGCCAATGAAAAGAAGGTGAAAGTCATCCGCGGTTCCACCGGTGCGGACAAAAACAAGCAAACCCAAACCTTCAATCTGGACATGGAGCAAATTCTTGAACGAGGGCAAAACCGGACAAAGACATCGTTTTGCAGCCGGGCGACCTGATCATCGTGCCCTCGCAACTGATCAATTTCTAAACTCCACGTTGAGCGAATTCCCTCCCACAAATTGACATGAACGAAGAACAAGGCATGGTAACGCACGACCGTTCGGCGTGGACGGCGCGGTTTTTTTCCCGGCTGCACCGCTATCGCAACTTGTTCCGGCGGCGCTGGTGGGTGCTGGTGTTGTGCGTGGGTCTGGCGTTGGCGGTCATGGCCGCTTATGTCCATTCTGCGCCGCACGGAATTTGTCTCGTCGGGGCAGATGATTGTCAGCATGCGGCTCAACATCCAGCAAGGCTCGCTTTACTCGGAGGACTTGAACAATTTCCTGGGCACGCAGGCGGCGTTGATGCATGGGTCGGACGTGCAGCAGCGCGCGCACGACCGGGTGGCCAGCCAGAATCCCGGCCTGCTGTCCCAGCCGGTCCGGAGTTGACGGTGCAGCGTGCTGCCGCAGACGACCATTTTTGTGCTGCGCGCCACGGGCGAAAATCCGCAATACACCAAGGTGTTTCTCCAAGCCTGCATGGAGGAATACATCAACCTGAAAAAGGAGATGGCGGAGCGCGACCTCGTCCACGACCATTGCGGGGCTGACCGACCAGATGTTGCGGCTGGAACCGGAATTGCAGAAATGCGACGACGAGATGCAGTCGTTTCTGGCCACCAACGACGCCGCGCTGCTGCAGGAGGCCAGCGGCGTGGGCAGTTATCTGACGGTGCTTTACCAGCAACTGGCCAGCGCCCAGTCGGAATACGCCCTGCTCCAGTCCATGACGCTGGATCAAAACCTGCTGCTGGAGCAGGACCGAGTCCGGCGCGCCATGGCTGGAGACGCCGTGCGGGCAAATGGCGTCCGCGCCGGCGGCGAGTCTGCTGGTCAACGCCGGCCTGGCCGAGCAGTCCGGTTTGTTTGCGCCCAACACGATCGGCATGGAGTATCTGACCATCAAACAGCAGATCCTGTTGTTGAAGGCGCAGACGAACCGGTTTGCCGAATATCTCAAGCCGAAGCATCCGCAGATGGTGGCCTTGAGCCGGCAGTTGGACGAGTTGGCACAGATGCTG
Organism: uncultured Verrucomicrobiae bacterium; assembly: GCA_963764035.1. Lineage (GTDB taxonomy): Bacteria > Verrucomicrobiota > Verrucomicrobiia > Limisphaerales > UBA11358 > UBA11358. Next base: position 132,274 of record CAVXQV010000013.1, on the reverse strand, counting down.
GACATTTACCGGGAGCAAAGCGTGGAACAATTGGACGCCAAGAAGAGCGCGATGGCGCTGCAAATCACAAATCTCGACAATCAGACCAAACAATGGGGCGGCATCAATCTGGATCTGTCCCGCAAGAGCGCGCAATACGCACGCTTGAAGGCCAAATCGGACCGCATCCAAACCCTTTACGACTCCCTGCTCGCCACGCTGCAAACTCTGGACGTCAACAAGGACATCAGCCCGGAAACCGTCACCATTTACCAACGCAGCCAGCGATGCGTTCCCGGACAAAACGCTGGTCAGGAAAGGATTGCCGATTGCGGCGCTGGTCGGCCTGGTTCTGGGCGTGGTCATCTTGCTGCTGTTGGACCGCGTGGACGACCGGCTGAACAGCTTCACGGAATTGGAGGAATTGTTCGACGAAGATGTGCTCGGCCAGATTCCGCGCGAACGCCGGCCGCCCAGCGGCGGCATCCTGCCCTTCGTGCAAGCCGACGACCAGCGGCATCCGTTTGTGGAATCCTATCGCAACCTCCGCTCCTCGCTGCTTTACATGGCGGAAACCGGGACGCGCCCGCACACGCTGCTCATCACCAGTTCCGTGCCCAACGACGGCAAATCCTCACGGCGGCCAATCTGGCCATCACGCTGGCCATGGGCGGCGCGCGGGTGCTGCTGGTGGACGCCGACCTGCGCAAGGGCAGCCTGCACAACCGGTTCAACATCGAGGCCGAGACCGGCCTGTCCGAAGTGCTTTCGCAGGGAACGGACTGGCGCTCGGTGGTCAAGGAAACGGCCGTGGCCAATCTCTGGCTGCTGCCGCGCGGCGCGACCACGCAGCGTTCCAGCGAATTCTTCATCGGCCCGGTCATGGAAAAATTCCTGCAGGAAACCAACAAGGAATACGATTACGTCCTGATTGACACCGCGCCGGTGATGGCGGCGGACGACGTGACCAGCCTGGCGCCGCGCGTGGACGGCGTGATCTTTGTGATCCGCGCCGAATTCACCTCGGCCCGGGTGGCGCGCGCGGCGCTCGACATGCTCTATCAGCGCAAATCGCGCGTGCTCGGCCTGGTCTTCAATTCCGTGCGCGCCACCGGCAGCGATTATTACTCCTATTACCGCTACCGGGATTATTACAAGGCCAAAGCCGGGCAAGTGAGCCATTTGCACAGCCGGTTCTCACTTCCGCATACGTTTGTGGCCGAAAACGAAAATCCGACGCCTCCGGTCCGGGCCGGGACTGCGCACTGTGGTTTTGCCTCAAGTCGCAGCCCAAACACGAGCACATCGCCGCGGCGCATCTCCGGCTGGCCAGCGCGGTCGAGGTGTTCCTGCCGCGCATCCGTTTCAAGCGCGCCACGCGGCAGGGAACGGCCTGGGTGACGGAGGCGCTGTTTCCCGGTTATCTGTTTGCGCGGTTCGACTGGCAGACATTCGCTGCGGCTGGTGCAGCACTCCCGCGGCGTGCGCGGCGTGGTTCATTTTGGCGAACGCTGGCCCGCCATTCCCGAAGACATCATCCGCGAATTGCAGCAGGCCGTCGGCGAGGAGGGATTGCGCACCATCCCGGAACATTTCATGCCCGGCGACGACGTGGAAATCGCCGAAGGCGCGATGCGCGGCCTGCGCGCCGTCGTCACCCGCGTCATGCCGGGCCGCGAGCGCATCGCGGTGCTGATGGAATTTCTGGGCCGGCAGACCATGATTGAATTGCCGCGGCATTTTCTCATCAAGGAAGGCGACGAACGGGCCGCGCTCTTGACGGAGGAGCACCAGGCGGAAGATTCAACGCCGTGAAGCGCCCGACCGGCGGCTCATGTTGAAAAGCACGGCGCAGATCACCAGGAACAGAAAAAGGATGGAGTGAATCTGGAACGGGAAATCAAAACGCGCCTCAATCAGGCATCCCGCCAGCGCCAGCCAGATCAACACGACAAACCGCCGGCCGCCGCGAATGCCGCCCGGCACGAACCAGCGCAGGCCCACGCACGCCAGCGCCGCCAGCAGCAGCCCCAATCCCACCCAGCCAAACGTGATGCGGGTTTCAAGCCAGTCGTTGTGCAATTGTTCCGGCCAGTAGGTCGCGCTGGAAATCAGGTAGAGCTGGAAGACCGTTCCAAAAGTTCCCGGCCCGGTGCCAAACAGCGGATAATCCGCCGCCATCGGCTTCGCCGCGTCATACATTTCCTCGCGGTTCTGTGAAGCCTTCGCCGAGTTGTTCCATGCGCGGCTCCAGCGAAGCCCAGCCGAAATACCAGCCCAAGGCCAGCACGAAAACAAGGAAAATTCCCAGCAGTCGCCGCCGTATTGCGGCGACGTCCGCGTTCTTCCCGCCCGCCGGATGCAAACAATTCCGTCACCGATCAGGAAACTCACCGCCAGAACCAGAATGCCCGCCGCCACCAGTGCGCCGCCGCGGCTGGTGGAAATAATCGGGCAGGCGGCCATGATGCCCGCGCCGAACAACAGCACGATGGTGCGATTGAAAGCGCTGCCCGCCGGTGCGTTGCAACGTCCACCAGAAGCCGAGGCACAGCGGCCAGAGCAGATTGAAGTATTCGGCGGCATTCCCGCGATAGGCATACGGCCCGAACTGGGTTTCGCCTCCCGGATTCACCAGCGGCTGCACCAGAAACAACAATTTGCTCGGAACCGCTCGCGCGCTGGACAATGCCTTCCAAGCCCAGCAGCGCGCCGTTGAGGCAAAGCAGCCAGAGCAACTGCCGCAGCCGGCCCGGCAGCAGCCGCGATGGTCCGCCAAGACCATTTTCGTCGCCGCGCGACCGGCGCGTTCCTCGGCCGGAGTCATGCCCAGCAGCCAGTCGCGGATCGCCCAAAACGAGCCGGCCAGCCCGAGATAATCCAAAAAGCGAACCAGGTGCGATGGCCGTCCAGACTGTGCGGCAGCCAGGCGAGGCAGCGATGGTATTCAAACAGCCGCGTGTCGGGATTGTAGGTGGACCGCGCGTTCAAGGCGCTCACCAGACAAAATGCCAGAACCGCCAACGTCAGCCAGGCCAGGCTGCGGGCCAGCAGTCGCGCCAGCGGATGCCGATGGCGCGTTTTCGTGGCGGAATGAATCGAAAAATTTTCCCAGCGCAGCGCCGTATATCCTTTTGGCCCGCGGATGAAAAGTTTTATGAGCAACAAAATCCCCAGCGCGTAACCGGCAATGTTCATGGTCCAGATCGACCACGGCTCGGTCGTGCCAAACGCCCAGGGACTGAAAACCAGCATCGGGAAATATCAGCATCCCGCTCAAATCATCGCAGACGCGATAGAGTTGAACATCCGACGCCCGCAGGGCAAAAACGGCCCTGGCCAGAGAGTCCATCGTCGAGCGCCGGCCGGTCCGCACCGCCGGCGGCCGGTTCGGAGATTTAATCGGGTCAGGCACGCCACAGCTTGGAATTCAATGGGTCTGATGTTCAAGCACGAACCGACGCGAGGTTTAAGATTTACGATTGATGATTTACGATTTACGATTCGGAAGACGCGCGCGGCAGATACCGCATTCACGAATCGTCAATTGCAAATCATCAATGATTGCGGCGATCCGGCCGGCCGCCGGCGCGAAACGGGATCCGGGTTGACGCAACAAGTTTCCAGTGAAAACGCTGCACAAATATCTGACCGTGCAGGTGCTCGCCGCGTTGCTGCTAACCGTGGCGGTGTTCACGTTTGTGCTGCTGCTCGGCAACGTGATCAATGAGATCCTCCGGCTGCTCATCAACGGCCAGACGCGCATCGGCACCGTGCTGGAAGCCATCGGCCTGTTAATCCCGTTCGTGGGCGTCTATGCGCTGCCCATGGGTCTGCTCACGGCGACGCTGCTCGTGTTCGGCCGTTTCAGCGCGGACCAGGAACTCACCGCCGCGCGCGCCAGCGGCGTCAGCCTGCTGTCGCTGGTCACCCCGGTCCTGCTCTTGAGCCTGCTTTGCTGCGGCGTCAGCGCGTGGTTCAACATGGAACTCGGCCCGCGCTCGCGGGTGGCTCTACAAAAATCTTCTTTTGCGCGCGAGTGCGGATTTCATGAAGATCCAACTGCCGGCGGGCCAGCCCATTTACGATTTTCCGGGCTTTATCGTGGTGGTTGGGAAAAATCAGAACGGTCTTCTGAAGGACGTGTGGATTTCACAAATCAAAGATCAGACCAATCTGGTCATGTCGCTTCACGCGCCGGAGGGGCGGATCGAATCAAACTTAACGAACAAGGAAATCTATCTGCATTTGCTCGGGCCGAGCGGATTGTATAACGGCAGACCAGTGACGCTCGGCGGCTGGCAAACCTTGCCTCACAACCTTTACCCAACCAACACCGCCGTCCAGTACAATAATCCGCCCATCACGGATATGACCTTCTGGCAGTTGCGCGAGAAGGCGCGCAGTCTGGAACGCCTCGACCTGCCGGCGAACCCGGGCGCGGCGCCGGCGGAATTGAACGCCCAATTTCGCGATTTGGAAAGATTGATTGAACGTTACCGCGCCGAGATGAACCGGCAGGTTGCGTTTTCCTTCGCTTGTTTCGGCTTTGCGCTCGTCGGCATTCCATTGGGAATCCGCATGCACCGGCGCGAAACCAACATGGGCGTTGCCGTCGCCCTCGTGTTGGTGCTGGTCTATTACAGCTTTGTCTTTCTGGGCGAATCGCTGGCCATGCGGCCCGAACTGGCGCCCCACCTGATTTTCTGGCTGCCGAATCTTTATTTTCCAAGCCGTCGGCGTGGTGCTGCTGTGGCGGGCAAACCGGGGAATTTGAAACCGGGTGAACGGATCATTGGCTGGATGGATTATTGGGAAATCGCGGCCTCCATTCATCCGGTTGTTCGGCAATTCATCCATCCCGCCGGTTCTTCTCGTGGATCAATTCTTGATCCGCCGAAAAACCTTGCCCACCGCTGCCTGATCCACCGGCTTTACAATCAATTCGTCAATGTTGACATGAGGCGGACGCGTGGCGACCCAAACCAGGATATCCGCGATGTCTTCCGCCGTCAGCGGATTCATCCCCGCGTAAACTTTTCCGGCGGCGTCCGCGTCACCCTTCAAACGCACCAGCGAAAATTCCGTCTCCGCCAGGCCCGGATCCACCGTGCCGACCCGGATGCCCGTGCCGAGCAATTCCAACCGCAGGGTCCGGGTAATCTGCAATTCACCCGCCTTGGCCGCACAATACGCCGCGCCGCCTTCGTAGGCGGCATGGCCGGCCACCGAGCCGATGTTGAGGATCGTCGCGCCCGCGTCGCGGGCCACGAGCGGCAGCGCGGCGCGGGTCATGCGCAAAATGCCGAGGACGTTGGACTGCATCATCGCCTCCCAATCGGCGTCCTTCCCTTCGGCAACCGTGTCCAGGCCGTGCGCGCCGCCGGCGTTGTTGATCAACACATGCAAATGCCCTCCGCCGATTTTGTCGCGCGCCCAACCTAGGAATTCTTCAACGCTCGCCGTTTTGGCAACGTCGAGGAAATGAAAATGCGCCTCCCCTGCCCCGGCGCGTTCCGCTTCCGCCGCCGCCTGCTTCAACCGGTCCGTCCGCCGCGCGCCGAGCAGTAATTTTGCGCCTTCCGCGCCGAATGCCCGCGCCGCCGCCGCGCCAAAACCGGACGACGCGCCGGTAACAAGCACCCATTTGTTATCCAGTGAAAATTTCATTTGCAAAAACGGACCCGCTATCAAACCAAGCCAGCCAGCTTCCGGGCTGTCCTTCACGGCGGGCGAAAGCTGGTGGAGCCGAGGGGAGTCGAACCCCTGACCTCTTCATTGCGAACGAAGCGCTCTACCAACTGAGCTACGACCCCATCCACCGCGGGAATTGTAAACGCTTGTTCCGGGGAAAGTCAAGGGCGCGACGTTCCCCTGCCCTTTTCTCGCTATTCGAACCTCACTCCTCAACATGAGCTACGGCCCGGAGGATATTGCGAAAAATGTTTTGCAGCCCGGCCCCAAAGTCCAATCCAAGCCGAAAGTCAGATTTTGATTTCAATGCAATTGCCGCATCCGCCTTCGAAGGAAAATTCGGACTGAGGGGTCGCAATTCTGCGGTTGATACAAATTCCACGTCTGATTTCCATTGCCTAAAATCCCCTGCGGCTTACGATTTACCAAATTTCCGCATGGCCGCTGGCAAGATTTTGGAAGCTCCAGACATGACCCCTGAAGAAAAGGCCCGCGAACTGATAGACGCGCAACTCACCGCGTCAGGCTGGGCTGTCCAGACGAAGGACAAAATCAACCTCTCCGCAGCGCGTGGTGTCGCCATTTGCGAACTTTCCTTTGCGACCGGCGAGCCAGATTACACTCTTTTCGTTGACGGAAAGGCCATCGGCACGGTCGAGGCCAAGCCCGCAGGTCATTCGCTCGTCGGCGTGGAGGAGCAATCCACCAAATACCGTCACCGGCGTTCCGGCCAGTCTCCCGGCGTGGCACAATCCGCTCCCGTTCTGCTACGAATCCACCGGCGAACGAAACCCGTTTCACCAACCGGCTTGACCCCGAACCGCGTAGCCGCAATGTCTTCGCGTTCCATCGCCCGGAAACCTTGCTCGACTGGGTGCAGCAGGCGAAACAGCTCGCCCAGCGCCTTCAAGAATTCCCGCCGCTTGCCCGCGCCAAACTCTGGCCCGCGCAATTCGATGCCATCATCAATCTGGAAAAATCCTTCGCTGCCGGTCGTCCGCGTGCGCTCATCCAGATGGCCACCGGCTCGGGCAAGACGTTCACGGCGGTCAATTTCATTTACCGCCTCGTGAAATACGGCGGTGCGAAGCGCGTCCTGTTTCTGGTGGATCGCGGCAATCTCGGCGAACAGACGCTCAAGGAATTTCAGCAGTTCGTCTCGCCCGTCAACAATTACAAGTTCACCGAGGAATACATCGTCCAGCACCTTACTAGCAACACGCTCGACAGTTCCGCCCGCGTCGTCATCGGCACGATCCAGCGCGTGTTCTCCATGCTCAAGGGCGAGCGCGAACCCGCGCCCGACCTCGACGACCTGCCCATCGAAGCCGCCGAAACGCTGTTCAAGCAGCCCGTCCCCGTCGAATACAACCCCGCGTTTCCCATCGAGGAATTCGATTTCATCATCACCGATGAATGTCACCGCTCCATCTACAATCTCTGGCGGCAGGTGCTCGAATACTTCGACGCCTCGCTCATCGGCCTCACCGCCACGCCGTCCAAGCAGACCTTTGGTTTCTTCCAGCAAAACCTCGTCCATGGAATACAGCCATGAAAAGGCCGTGGCCGATGGCGTGAATGTCGGCTGCGACATCTACCGCATCAACACCGCCATCACCGCCGCCGGTTCCAAGGTCGAGGCCGGGCTGTTCGTGGACAAACGCGAACGCGCCACCCGCAAAGTCCGCTGGGAACAGCTCGACGAACCGCTCGCCTACGATGCCAGCGACCTCGACCGCGACGTCGTCGCCCCGGACCAGATCCGCACCATTCTCGCCACGTTCCGCGACCGCGTGTTCACCGAAATGTTTCCGGGCCGCACCGACCTGCCCAAGACGCTCATCTTCGCCAAGGACGATTCCCATGCCGACGACATCGTCCGCATCTGCCGCGAGGTGTTCGACAAGGGCAACGACTTCTGCAAAAAGATCACCTACAGACCACCGGCGAATCGCCCAAGGCCCTCATCGCCGCCTTTCGCAACAGCTATTTCCCGCGCATCGCCGTCACCGTGGACATGATCGCCACCGGCACGGACATCAAGCCGCTGGAAATTGTCTTCTTCATGCGCAGCGTCGCGTCCAAGAATTTTTTCGAGCAGATGAAAGGCCGCGGCGTGCGCGTGGTGTCCGACACCGAGATGGAACAGGTCAACCCCGGCATCAAGCGCAAGACCGGACGCGCCAAGGACAAGGCCCGCCTGCTCCAATTCGTCGAGGCTGAACAAGATGACCGAGGCCACGCGTCAGGAGATTGAACCACTGGCAGAGATTGCTTTCGATATGCGCTTCGTCAGTAAACGGTTTGACGAATTTGACGGCAAAGAATGGCCTGTTTACGGGGTGTTTTATGTGGATGATTTACGGTCGAAACTGGAGCGGGAGGCAGATGCCGGAAAATAAAAAAGGCAATGTCAGGCATTTCTGCCCACCAAAGCCTCCGCAGCTAATAAAGCAGAATTGGGGGCGGTGGACATCAAGAATTTTAATTGATTTTAACTGATGAGCAATCCCACCGCCCTCGTCCAAAAGCTTTGGAATTATTGCAACATTCTCCGCGATGATGGTTTGTCGTATGGCGATTATGTCGAACAGTTGACGTTTCTGCTGTTCCTGAAAATGGCGGATGAGCAGTCGCGCCCGCCGTTCAATAAGCCGTCGCCCATTCCCAAGGGCAAGGATTGGCCGGCGTTGCTGGCCAAGCCGAAGGTGTGAAACATCACATGACCGGCCTGCAAATCGCCGCGCTCGTCAGCGACACCCCGCGCAACACTGAAGTGTTCAAATTGCCGAAGAAGGGCGAACCTGAATCGGTGCCGTTGGACAAGGACATCTGCATCGAGAACTGTGACGAGTTCCGTGTGGTTATCACACCGACCATGAACGCATCTGTCTCGAACCCAATGCACGAAGTGCCCGACACACCTACGTGCTGCCTGCCGAGGACAAGAAGACGTGGCGCGTCCAGCAAATGCTGGTGGATCCGGAAGACCACAACGATTGGGTGGCCGAGTTTGAGGTGGACTTGGCCGAGTGCCGACATCTTTAATCCAGTCTGCAGAAACGAATGGGACATCATCGAAGTGAAATCCACCACGTCAGTGAAGGACGTTCACTTTCCCGATTTGGCATTCCAGACGTGGGTCTTCACCGAAGCCGGCATCAAGATTCGGCGGTGTTTCCTCTGCCACATCAATAATGAATTCGTCCGGCACGGTGAAATTGACCCGAAGGAATTCTTCACGCTGCGTGACGTGACTACTGAAGTCGCCGCGCTGTCAAAGGGCGTGGAGGACCAAGTCGGCGAAATGGGCAAAACCATTCGTGCCGCCAAATGCCCTGAAATCCAAATCGGCAGACAATGCGACAGCCCCTACACCTGTCCGCTCCATGAACATTGCTGGTCGTTCCTGCCGCCCCATAATGTTCTGGATCTTTACGACGACAAGAAGGGGCGAGCCTGGGATATGCTCAACCGAGGCGTGCTGAAAATCACTGACATCCCGGCGGATTATTCTCTGTCGGCCAAACAGGAGATACAAAGGGCAGTCGCCATCGACGGGAAACCGCACGTCAAGCCAACACAAATTCAGACATTTTTGAAGGGGCTGGAATACCCGCTGCATTTCCTGGACTTTGAAACTTTCAGCACGGCGATCCCCTTGTTTGACGGCACACGGCCTATTCCACGCACAAGCATCCGAAGGTCAAACAATGGATTCAACGGCACAAGAGATTCCACCTGCATTTCATCCCCACCAGTTCTTCTTGGTTGAACTTGGTAGACCGGTGGTTTGGTGAAATCACCCGGAAACGGATTCGCCGCGGTGTCTTCAAAAGCGTTAAGGATTTGATCGAAGCCATCCAATCCTACGTCAAAACCAACAATCAAAACCCCAAGCCGTTTGTCTGGACTAAACGTGTCGATGAAATCCTAGAAAAGGTGATCCATTGTAAAGCCAGCACTGTTACAGCACACTAGAAACATGGGCGCCTCGGCGACCAGTTGTTCGGAAAGCGCCGTGGATTTCTGCTGTTTATTGATAAAAGCTGCTAGGCTTTGATTTCTTTGCCATGCGGCGAGTGTGCGCCGGAAAATTGGCAGCGTCAATTCCGCGTTCATCAGCAGCTTTGCCAATCTCCAACAATCGGGAAATTATCCCGCAATTTTGAAAGCGAGGCTGACGCTGACAATCATGGAAATGATGAATGCCGCCGCAATGTCGCCGAACATGAGGTAGAGCGTGCCGCCCGTGGCCAGGAACGCGATGGCCCCGGCAATGCCGCCGAGCGTCATGTCCGTTCCCCGCGCCAGAAGGCGCGCGCCCAGTCCGGTCAGCACGCCGATGCCCGTGCCCATGAGCGGAAATTGAAAGTCGGCCCAATGATAAAAACCATACACCAGTCCGGTGCCCAAGGCCGCGCCGAGGACGGCCCCAAAAATTCCCAGCCACAAGTTGAAATTTTTTTCCAGCTTCGGTTTCGCCGCCGCGGACATCATGGCCGGCGAACGCATGGCCGTAATGGGCATGGGCGCGTCGGACAGCGGCGCCTCTCCGGCGGCGGCCGCCACCGGCGCGGGCGCGGCGCGATTGATGCGCAGCCCGCCGGCGGGAGCAGCGGGGGCGATTAGCGGCGGCGGCGCGGCTTCTGAAGCGGCAGGTTCCGCCGCAACGGCCACGGGGATCGGCGGCGGCTGATCGGGGAGAATCTGCGACAGGATTTCATTGGCGGCGTGGGTTCCATTCGCCCCACAGACGGGGCAATTGACGGCGGCCGGCATCCGGCCGTCCACGGGCTCGACGTCAAACGCATATTTCTGGCCGCAATCGCAGGCGATCCTCATTTCCATGACGGTTCCTTTCTTTGTTTTTCCGCTCCAGGCTTGAAATTTTCGCGGAGATTAATCCCCCACCCCCGCCAATGTCCACAGGATTTTGGGTGTTCTGGGCGCGCATCCACGCATCGTTCTTGTGGCGCAGCCGTCCACGGCTGCGAGTTCCGGCAGCGTCCCGTTGCCAGAATCGGCCGCCCGCCAGATTCGCGCGGCGACACGCCACTCGAACTCGCAGCCGTGGACGCCTGCGCCACAATTTTTGCCCGGACGATAAGAGCGGTGCGCAAATGCGGCCGGATTTTGCGCTGGCGACTTTTCGGCTTTTGCTTTGGCGCGGCACGGCTTAACTTGCGGGCCGCACAATGGCTCTGAAATTGTTCAACACACTCTCGCGCTCGATTCAGGAATTCGCGCCGCTCGACCCCGCCGGGAAAAAGGTCGGCCTGTATTGCTGCGGGCCGACGGTCTATGACTTCGCGCACATCGGCAACTGGCGCACCTTCGTCTTCGCCGACCTCGTCCGCCGCACACTCGAATTTTCCGGCTACGAGGTGAAGCACGTGATGAACATCACCGACGTGGAGGACAAAATCATCCGGCGCGTCCGGGAGACGAAAACCCCGCTGCGCGAGTTCACGGGAAAATATGAAGCGGCGTTCTTCGAGGATTTGAAGACGTTGAACTGCCTGCCACCGCACCAGACGCCGCGCGCCACGGAGCACATCCCGGAAATCATCGCGCTCATCGAAAAGCTGGTTGCTCGCGGCGTGGCCTACAAGGCGGCGGATGGCTCGGTTTATTTCTCCATCGAGAAATATCGCGGCTGCGGCTGCAATTACGGGCAATTGCTGAAATTGAACTTCGATGAAATGCGCGCCGGGGAGCGGGTGGCTTCGGATGAATACGACAAGGAATCTGTCGCCGATTTCGCGTTGTGGAAGGCGCGCGTGCCGGAGGACGGCGACATTTTCTGGAAGAGCGATTCCCTGGGCGAAGGCCGGCCCGGCTGGCATATCGAATGTTCGGCGATGAGCATGAAGGCGCTCGGCGAGACGTTCGATTTGCACCTCGGCGGCGAGGATTTGAAATTTCCGCATCACGAGGATGAAATCGCCCAGAGCGAAGGCGCGACCGGCAAACCGTTCGTCAAACACTGGATGCACGGGGCGTTTCTGCTGGTTGAAGGCAAGAAAATGAGCAAGAGCCTCGGGAATTTTTTCACGCTGCGCGATTTACTGGCGAAGGGCTTCACCGGCCGCGAAATCCGTTATCTGCTGCTCACCGCGCATTACCGCGAGACGTTCAATTTCACGATCGACGGCCTTGCCGGCGCAAAAAGCGCGCTAGCGAGAATTGACGAATGTTTAATCAAATTACATGAAATGGCTGGAGGCACAGCCGCCGTGCCCGATGCAGAATTCATAAATGCGTTCTCAAACGCACTCGACAATGACTTGAATGTCGCCGCCGCTTGGGGTGTGGTTTTTGAATGGGTGCGCGAAATGAACAAACGAATCGCAAAATATTCTCTGACTGCACCAACTGCTGCTGCTGCGCTCGCTGCTTGGGAAAAAGTTGATTCCGTCCTCGGAGTTGCACCTAAGCACACGGTTTTTATTAGCTTAACCAGCTCAGCAATTGCCGATGGTTCACCAACGAGCCTCTCTGAAGAGGTGGAGGCACTGCTGAAAGAACGCCAAGCCGCCCGTGAGGCCAAGAATTTCAAAAAATCAGATGCCATCCGCGAGAAACTAATGGCCCTAGGTTGGACAATTGAAGATTCACCGAAGGGAATTAAATTGAAGTTGAAAAAAATGTGAGCAAAGGTCTTTTCATCACATTCGAGGGCACGGAAGGCTGCGGCAAATCCACCCAGGTGGCTCTGCTGGCCGATCTGCTGCGCGCATTGGGCCATCGCGTCCGCACCTTGCGCGAGCCGGGCAGCACGCCCATCGGCGAGGAAATCCGCCACACGCTCAAGCACAGCCAGCGGAACCACGCGATGACCGCCGAGGCGGAAATGCTGTTGATGAACGCCAGCCGCGCGCAGCTCGTCCGCGAAATCATCCGCCCAGCGCTGGAGGCCGGCGAAATCGTCGTGTGCGACCGGTTTTATGATTCCACCACGGCTTATCAGGGCTATGGCAGGCAAATGGATTTGGAGAAGGTCAAAACGGTGATTGAATTTGCCGTGGGCGATACGAAGCCGAACCTGACTTTGTTTCTGCAAGTCCCGGCAGAAGTCAGCGCGGAGCGGCTGCGTTCGCGCCAGACCAGCCTGCCGTTTGTCCGTGATCGCATCGAGGAGGCCGACCGGAAGTTTTTCGAGCGCGTCGCGCACGGATTCGGCGTCATCGCCGCCGCGGAACCGCAGCGGGTCAAGTTCATCAACGGCGCGCAGCCGGTGGAGGTTGTCTGCGAAAAAATTTGGGAAATTGTCAGCCCGGTTCTGCCTAAAATAGGACGCTGGTGAATTTGAAGTGCGCGGACATGTCCACGCTTTGAAAGCGGCGACATGTCGCCGCACTCCAAAGTCCTTGCCGAATCTTTGCCGGCGAATATCTTTGAATCATGATTGAAAAGACGATTGGGGAAATCGAAACGAAGATCCGCAGCGCGGAAGCCGTCAGCGACGAGCGGAAACGCGAATTGCTTCAACTGCTGGAGACGCTGAAGTCCGAGATCGGCGCGATTGAGAAGACGCACGGCGAGCAAGCAGAAAGCATCGCCGAGTTTGCCAAGATTTCCGCCCATGAAGCCATACGCGGGGAGCAAAGCCCGAAGTTGCGCGAACTGTCCCTCCGCGGCCTGCAATCGTCCGTCGAGGGATTCGAGAAATCCCATCCTCACCTCGTCGAAATCGTCAACCGCATCAGCAACACACTGTCGAACTTCGGGATTTAATCCGCCCTCGCCTCCAGTTTCCCAATCGCCGCCATGATTTCGTCGGCGATCTGCTGGTAAATTTCCTTGAGCCTCGCCTTGGTGCATGTTTTGGCCTCGGCGCGCAATTTTTCAAAATTCATCGGCGCGCCGTATTTCACGGAAACGCGGTGCGGGAGCGGGACTTTCAGATTTCGCCCCCACGCCTCGAAGGTGCCGAATGTCCTCACCGGCACGACGGGCGCGTTCGACTTGACCACAATCAAGCCGATCCCGGAGCGCGCGGACTGCAATTTGCCATCGCGCGCGCGCGTGCCTTCGGGGAACAAAATGATGCCATTGCCGGCCAGCAGCCGGTCGAGAATCGTTTTCAAGCCCGCCGCGCCGCCGCCGTCCCGGTCCACCGGCACGGCGTTCCAGGAACGCAATAGTGCGCCGATGCCCGGAAAGCGGAAGAGAGATTCACGGGCAAGATAATTGATGTCGCGTTTCAAGCCGGACCCGACCAGCGGCGGGTCGAGAAAGCTCGCGTGATTCGAGGCGAGAATGACCGCGCCGTTGAGCGGCACGCGTTCGGGATTGAAAACGTGCCAGCGGAAATAGGTCGCATACATCAACCGGAATCCAAGCCAGCCAAGGCGGTAGGAAAGGTTCATGGGAAATGACTAATTCCTAAAACCGAATGACGAAAGAAGGACAAATGACGAATGGCAAATCCAGCGACGCAATTCCATTCGTCATCCGTCATTCGGAATTGTTTGCTCATTATGGTTTCATCATTCGTCATTTTCCGTCCGCCAATTTCCGCCTGATTTCTTCAAGAATAAGCTCACTCGTCTCCCCGGCAGTCAGGTTGGAATTGTTGATGACCTTGGCTCCGAGCGCGATCATCAATGGGGCGACGGCGCGCTGGCTGTCGCGCTGGTCGCGCGCGGCGAGGTTTTCGTCCACACCGTCGGCGGCGCGGCGGCGCGAGCGCTCCTCCAGTTTCGCGTCGAGGTAAAACTTGAAATCCGTCTCCGGGAAAACGTTTGTGCCGATGTCGCGCCCTTCCATGACGAGGTTGCCGAATTCGAGGCACTCGCGCTGGCGTTTGACCATCCACTCCCGCGCCTTAGGCACGGCGGCGACGTGCGGCACGGCGGCGCTGGTTTCGGCGGTGCGGACTTCCTTCTCGGGATAATACCCGCCCACGAGCAGACGCACTTGCCCGTCCACGCAATCCAGCTTGGTCTTCCATCGGCGGCACGCGGCGGCAACCGCCTTGGCGTCATGCACGTCAATGCCGTTTTTCAGGCAATACCAGGCCAGCGTGCGATACATCGCGCCGGTGTCCACATAAACGTAACCCAGCGCCCTGGCAACGAGCTTGGCGTTCGTGCTCTTGCCACTCGCACTCGTGCCGTCAATGGCTATGACGATCTTTTTCAGATTCATTTTATTCGTCCTCGCTCTCGTCCTCGTCCTCGAAAAGTTTCAATTACGAGGACGAGGGCGACGACGAGGAGAATTTAATCCGCAAACAATTCGTCCGGTTTCAATGTCCGTCCCGTTTTCCCGTCCAAGATTGTCGCACCCAGGCCTTGCGGCGGTGCGGCGGCAAACTTTTGGAAAAAGTTCGGAAACGTCTTCTTAACGCACGCCGGGTTCTTGAGCTTGATGCCGGGCACCTTCAACCCCAACACGGCAAAGCACATCGCCAGGCGATGGTCGTTGTAGGTCTCAATTTCCGCGCCGTGCAGCGGCGACGGCCAGACCGTCAGCGTGTCGCCCTCCTCCGCCACCTTCGCGCCGCATTTGGCCAGTTCGGTCCGCAACGCGGCGACGCGCTCGCATTCCTGCAGGCGCAGCCGGCCCAGATCCGTAAATTTCACCGGATGACCGGCCAATGGCGCGATGACGATAGCTGTCATGATGCTGTCGCCGAGGTCGGTCTCTCGGGAAATTTTCTCCGGGAGGACGCGATAGTTGGCGAACTTCGTGTCAATCTGAAACCCCGCGCCGAAAATCGGCCAGCGCGCCACGGTGACCGGGTTTGGCTCGCTGGAATCGGAACTTCCGGTAACCCAGCCCGCCGCCCAGAAATAGCTGCCGCTCGAAGAATCGGGGTCAATCGGGTAAATGTTGTCCCGAAAGCCGTATTCCGGGTGCGCGCTGCCCTTCCGGCTCCAGTGAAAATAGGAATACATCTCGCGGGTCATCAGGATATACGGCGATTCCTCGGTGTTTTCGCCGACAATCTCGACCTGCCAGCCGGCGACCACCGAACACATCAGCAGCGCGCTCGCGAACTGCGAGCTTTTCTCGATGCTCACCTGACACCGGCCCGGTCGCGGACCGGTTCCGTGAATCACGGCGGGCAACCGGTCGTTCGGCGAATCCACCCGGTAGCCCAGCGCGCGCAAAGCCTGAAACAGCGCGGCTTGCGGCCGTTCATGCATTCGCGGCACACCACTCAATCGGTAAGCGCCGTGCCCGAGACAAACCAGCGCCGCCAAAAAACGCGCCACCGTGCCGGCATTGCCGACAAACAATTCCAGCGGCTGCTCCGCTGTGCCGGCGTTCGGAATTTTCCCGCCCAGACCTTTCACCGTGATGGTGCGGTTGCAGAATTCGTCCGGATCCGGCTCCACCCTGACTTCAAATCCCAGCCTCTGGAGCGCCGCCGCCATCTCCTGCGTGTCCTCGCTCCAAAGCGCCCCCCGCAAAACTTTTTCGCCTTCGGAAAGCGCGGCCAGGATGAGCGCGCGGTTGGTGATGCTCTTGGAGCCGGGCACGGTGATTTCCGCGCGAACCGGTTTGGCGAGCGGGACGATTTCGATGAGATCGGGAAGCGGCATCGCTGAAATCATTCCGGCGAAGTTGAACCGACGCACCACTGGTCACGGCGCGCTTTCGCAGTCTCCAGGAATTTTGAAATGGCCTTCGCGTCGGCTATCTTCAAGGCGCGCTGGAACTTTTTCAGCTCGGAAACGAACGCATCCACCGCCCGCGCCAGATTTTGGCGGTTGGCCAGCGCGATGTCGCGCCACATCTCCGGCGAACCGGACGCGATGCGCGTCGTGTCCCGAAACCCGTTGGCACAGAGCGCAGCCTGCTGTCTCGGCGATTTTGGATTCAACACCAGTGTCGCCAGGGCAGCTGCGGCGACGTGCGGCAAATGGCTGGAGCGGCTGACGATCTGGTCATGCAATTGCGGTGTCAGCCGCAACGCCCGGCCGCCCACCGACTTCCAAAATCGCTCGACTTTGCGCAGCGCGTCCGGGTTGGAATTCCTTGTTGGCGTGACAACACAAATCGCGTTTACAAACAACTCCGCTTTGGCCGCATGCACGCCCATTTCTTCGCCGCCCGCCATCGGATGGCTGCCAATGAAATGAGCGCCCGCTTTTCGGACAAGACCGCAAATCTGGCGCACCACGCCCGCTTTGACGCTGCCGACGTCGGTGACAATTGCGCCGCGCTTGAGTGCGGGCAGCAATCGTTCTGTCAGCACACACATCTGCGCCAGCGGCGTGCAGAGGATAACGAGATCGGCGTTGGAAACCGCGGCGAGCAGGTCGGTCGTGGCGTAGTCCACCGCGCCGGCCTTCTCGCAATCCTTCAAGCTCGCGGGGCGGCGGACGTATCCGGCCAATTCCCGCGCCAGCCGGCGGCGTCGAACAGCCAGCCCGATGGAACCGCCGAGCAGGCCGACGCCGATGATGGTGATTTTCTGAAACTGCACGCGCCAAAGATAGCGGATGGAAGATGGAAGATGGAAGATGGAAATGAATCGTGATGCGTGAAACGTAAAACGTGAATCGCCGGCCATGATTCACGTTTCACGTCTGCAGGTGATTTTTACATTTCTACCCGGCCATTCTTGCGTGCGGCCTCCAAACAGGCATCCAAAACCTGCTGCGTTTTTAGCGCCGACATCGGCCATTCGGCATTTCAGCTTGCCGGAAAAAACCTGGTTCGCAAAATTGCGGAACATCCGCGCGTCTTGCGCTGTCGGATGACCCTGCTCCATCGGATCAATCCCCGGCGGGCATTTCGGTCCGGAACCGGCGCGGACTTCGCGGCGGTTGACTTCAAAAGCGGGCCGGTAGCTGTCAAACGGGTGCACGAAATCCGGCAGCCGCAGCCAGCCATTCTGCCCGCTGATTTGGACCCACTCCTGAAAACCGGCCAGAAACGAGCAGTAAAACCCGGCACTGACCTGGTGGTCGAAAACCAGTTCGCCAGAAAACTCCGTCGGTGCGGGCGTGCGATTCCTCAATTTCGGCGATTGCGACAGGATTTTTCCAGTGACCGAGCGGGGCATCTTCCAATTCATCGTCCAAAGCGCGAACCGGATGCAATACCAGCCGAGATCCCCGAGACAGCCGGCCGGTTCGAGCGCGCCGTTCACGCGGATGTTGTCGCGGAAAAAATCCTTGCCGGAGTAAAAACTGAACGCCGAGGATATGCGCCTCACTTCGCCGATGCTTTTGCCGTCATCCAGAATTTCACGGACGCGGGCGAGACGCGGGCTGTGCATGAACATCACCCCGTCCATGAATTGCACGCGGTGTTTCCGGCAGGCGGAAATCATGGCCTCCAGGTCCGCCGCGTTTGCAGCGCATGGCTTTTCGCAGAGGACATGTTTGCCGGCCTGGGCCGCGCGGATGACCCATTCCTTGCGCAAACCGGTCGGCAGCGGGAGATAGATCGCATCCACCTCCGGCGCGGCGAGCAATTCCTCGTAGCTGCCGAGCGCCTTCGGTTCGGCGTCAAACGGAAATGCGCGCTGGCAATTCCGGATGAACTCCCGGCTTTTCCGGGCATTGCGACTGGCGACCGCGGTCACGACGGCGTTGCCGCTGTGGAAAATCGCCTTCCAGTTTTTCCGGCCGATGTCGGCCGTGCTTAAAATGCCAAAGCGCAATGTCTTCATAAATTCCGATCGATGCCGCCCTATTTTTCGTCCTCATCTCCGATGTCCAATCGCGAGGACGATTCCTGTTTCGCCGCCTCCCGCACGCGCTCTAAAATCACGTCCGCCACGTGCGGTTCGGTGCCGACGGCCGGTGCATACCAGACCAGCTTCCCGTTCTTCTCCGACGGATTCCGCCAGGCCGGCTGCTCGGCGGCAAGCCGCTGTTCAACCACCCGCTTCGCTTCGCCCAACAAAACCGGAATGTCCTGTTGCGTGTGCAGACCGTCGCTGATAAAGAACGGAACGACAATCATGTTCCGGGTTCGCGCGAGCGAATAACATTCGTCAATGCGCGGGCTTTCTTCGAGAAAAATCGCACGGACATCCGCATAAAACTTCTTCGCCCGGATCAATTCCGCCTGCCGCTCCACGGGCCGGCGCGAATGTTCATTTTTCTCCGTGCCGTGGCCGGCAATGAACAACGTCGTCTCGGAATGCTTCGGCAGGTGGGGAAATGGAAACTGCTTCAAAACCTCGGCGGCGCGCGACAGAATGACCCCGGTCATCGAATCGTGTGTGCCGACAGGATTGCAGTAGAAAAGCAACCCGTGACGATTATCACACTTTGCGAAGTGTGATTCCGGCGGGATGTCCGGGAACCCAAGCTCGCGCGGAATGACTTTGCCGGCAAACCAGCCTTCGCTGACGAACAACGGTGCGATGAAGACCCGCGGAGCGGGAATGTCCGTCAGAACGTTCTTGATTTGCGGCTCCTGTTTCCAAAACGCCTCGCGGACTTCGCAGAAAATGTTCCGACGGCGCAGTTCCGCTGCGTGCTGGAAGACCGGCGCGGCGGAATTCTCGTTCAATTCCGTGCCGTGTCCCAGCACCACCAACGTGGCGTCGGAGAAGTTTTCACCTTGCATAAGAACGGGTTAGCCAAACTACCGCCCGCCGGCAAGCCGGACGCGCCGTTTTTTTGGAAACCTTTTGACAATTCAGGCGTCTTAAGCTCAAATTGTTAACCCAATTAGAATAACAGGAATAATGAAAATGACCAAGATTATCAAACTGACCACCGTTACACTCGTCGCTTCCTTCGGGCTGGCTGTCGCCGCCAAGGCCCAGGATGCCGGCAAGTTGCCGCCCGCTTCGACCAAGACGGGCGTGACCTACGACAGCGACATCAAGGCCCTCCTCGATGCCTCCTGCGTCAAATGCCATAGCGGCGACAAACCCAAAGGCCGGCTTAAGCTGGACACTCTTGCCGACGCTCTCAAGGGCGGCAAGGATGGCAAGATTCTGACGCCTGGCGACAGCGCCAACAGCTATGTCATCAAGGCCGTCGCTCATCTGACCTCCGACCCGATGTCTTGGATGCCGCCGCAGAACAACCGGCTCGGCATCAAGCCGCTCACGCCGGAGCAAATCGGCCTCATCCGCGCTTGGATTGACCAGGGCGCGAAGTAATTTTCAGGCTCCTATCAAATGGCGCGGTCCGAAATGGATTGCGCCTTTTTTATTTCAAATCAGGTCGGCGTTTGACCGTTTGAATGCTCCAGTTGCTCCGTTAACCAAGGCCTATTTTTAATTGCTGTAAGAGCGCCAGCCTTTCTCATGTTAAGCAGTTCCCTTTCCCTTTTAAGAAACTCCTCATCCGTCAATTCAGATTTGTTTCTCGCCTGCCGCAATTCATTTATTGCTCCGTCAAGAAACTGGTTGCGCAATTTCCAAACCACATCGTCTAATTGCGCTTCTGGATTTGGGATTTTACGGGCTTCTGAGACGGCTTCAGTGAGCAGATTCCGCATTTCGGCGGAGCCACATTCGTCCAAAAAAACAGCGAGATTTTTCCATGTTTCATTTTTTTGTGCGGTAAACCGGCGTTCCATGATTTCCCGCACTACAGAATTTGAAACCCAATTCAAATCCAAGTGCAAAGCTGCCCACGCCGTCAATTCTTCATGAAGGAAAAGCAGCTTGAGCAACCGAAGTTCCGATGGCGAGGGGCGCGTTGCTTGAAGTTTCCCGGCGACCTCAAATGATTCGTTCTCCTCCGTCACCGGCGCGGATTTTGCCGGAGCTTTTTTGAACTCGGCGCGGACGGCTTCCGGCGAAACGCCCAGTCGCAGGGCGGTCTTCTGCGCGTAGGTGTCAACCAAGACAACGTTGCCGGTCTTATGAACCGCTTCGGCCATTGCCCGCAAAATCGCCAACCGGCCCTTGTCGCTGCCCATGTCATTCTGCCGGCAAAGGCGGTTGAGGTGGTAGTCAAAAAAACCATCGGCGTCCTCGATGAGATTGCGGAAGGCTTCACCGCCGCTGGCCTTGATGAAACTGTCCGGGTCGTGCGGCGCGGGAACGACGGCCACCCGCACGGCCAGGCCGGCCGCCAGCAAATGGTCGAGCGACCGGACGGCGGCATTCTGGCCGGCCTCATCAGAATCGAAACACAACACAACCTCATTGACGTAGCGTTTCAAAATTCGCGCGTGCTGGTCGGTAAACGCCGTGCCCTGCGGCGCGACGATGTTTTGCACGCCCGCCATGAAGCAGGCGATCAAATCCAACTGGCCCTCGCAAATGATTGCGAATCCGGCGTCGAGGATGGCCCGCTTGGATTTGTCCAGGCCGAAGAAGATTTTGCTCTTGGTGAAAATCGGCGTCTCTGGCGAGTTGACGTATTTCGCCGTCTTTTCGTCGCCGGACAAAACCCGCCCGCTGAAGCCCACCACCCTGCCTTGCTCGTCACAGATCGGAAACATCAGCCGCCCGCGAAAACGGTCATAATAATTCCGGAGTGCGGAGTGCGGAGTGCGGATCTCGGCATTTTCGCCTTCCGCTTTTCTGACGATTAATCCGGCTTTCTCGACGATTTCGGGTTCGTAGCCCTTGCCCTTGGCCCAGTTCACCGTGTCGTCCCAACTTTCCGGCGCGGCGCCGAGGCGGAAAAGCTTTATCGCCTCGTCTGAAACACCGCGCTTTTTCAAATAGTCCCGCGCGACTTGTCCCGCCGCCTCGTTGGCGAGGCAATTCTGCCAGCGCTGGGCAATTTTCTCGTGGATTTCCAGTAGCTGGTCCTTGAGGTGCCGCGACTCCTGCGCGGCGGGGTTGTTGTCAAACTCTAGCGGGATTTTTGCGCGCTCGGCCAGCCGCCGCACCGCATCCACGAAACCGATGTTTTCGTAATCCTTGACGAAGGTGAACACGTCGCCGCCCTTGTGGCAGCCGAAGCAATGAAAAATCTGCCTGTGCGGGTTCACGTTGAAGCTCGGCGTCTTCTCCTTGTGAAACGGGCAGAGCGCGGAAAAATTCGCGCCGGCTTTTTTCAGCGGCAGATACGCGCCGATGACATCCACGATGTCGCTGGCGGCGCGGATGCGCTCGAGGGTAGCGGGAGAAATGCCGGCCATGCGCGTTCAGCGGCGCGAGCGCCGGTCAATTGCCAATCTTGATCACCGGCTGCGCCTTGGGTGGCGGCGCGCCCCCGACGCCGGGCCGGTCGGTGCTGATCAGCAGGATGCCCAGACTTTGCTTGGCCAGCGGACCGAGGAAGGACTCCTTGAACACCGCGGCTTGGATGGTGGACACGTGTGGAAAATAATTGCCCGAAAAGCCGCTGCCCGGTCCGCCGCCAAAATCCCGCTGGTCGCGCTCGCGTTGCTCCTGCATTTGCTTCGGGGTGTAAACCGGGGCGTTCAGCAGCGCCATCGCGACGATCACCACGGCCGCATACCGGATCATGCCCGACATCATGCCCAGATAATATTCACCGCCCTTGAAACGATTACTCTTCTCCAGTTTCTCGCCGACCTGCCGCTTGATTAGTGCGAAGACAATCAACACCACCAAGGCCAGCGCCAGATACGCCACGAGGCATCGCCACACCGGATCCTTGATCACGCCGGACAGCGGCCCGGCAAGAACGTCGTAACCCAGCCCGCAGGCCGGCACCAGCACCAGCCATTGCGACAACGGCAGTATTTCCTTGGCCATGCCGTTCCGGCGGCCGCGAAACAAACCGAACAACAGCGCGGCCACCACGACGAGGTCAAACCAGTTGAACGGCAGACCTTGCGCGGCTGGCGGAGGAGCGGCGGCAGCGGCGGCAATCATGCGGCGAGCTTACGGACTTCGTTTGGGAATGCGAGCAAATTTTTGGCCCTCTGGCCCGCCGCCGCGGTCACGGTGGATTTCGCGAGAGCCAGAAGCGGATGTTGATTGCCTGCGGATTCTGCGGGTCCAATTCCAGCCATTTCAAATAATGCGGCCGGGCCTGCGCCGGGTCGCGCATCTGTTCGGCGTAAATATTGCCCAGGGCCAGTTGCGCCCGCGCCTCGTCCGGGTGCGCCGTCACAATCTTCTTCAGCTCGTTCATCGCGTCGGTCACGTAGCCCGCCGCCTTCAGCGCCAGCGCGAAATTATACCGCGCATCGGTCGAGTCCGGTTGCAGGGCCAGCGCCATTTCGGAGGCGGTCAGCGAATGACTGAAATCTCGCTGCCGGTAAGCCAGCACAGCGTAATTGTATTGCGCCTCAAACCAGGACGGATCCAGTGCCGCCGCCTGGCGATACGAATTCATGGCCGCCGCCGAATCCCGGTCCTGCTCCGACTTTTGCGCCGTCCGGAACACCGGGTCCGCCGCCTTCCGGTCGCCCGCGCGGGGTTTGGACGGGGAAAGATACAAATAACGCGGAAACACCGGCGGCGCGGGCGGCACCAGCTTCACCGGCTCGGCCGCGGGCGGCGGCTTGGGAGCCGGGGCAGGATTATTGAACGCCAGCGGAGTCACCCCGCCCTGGCGGTAAGTTGGCGACGGCGTGATGGCGCCGGACGGCTGTGACCGGCCCGTTCTCTCGGTGGCAGCCGTTTGCGCCGGCGGCTCCGCAACGGACCCGCTCGGCACCGTCACGATTGCCTGCTCTGGCTGGATGGTCACGATTTTTGGCGGCGTGGCCGGGCGTGGCGCTGACGTGGTGCTCGTTCCACCCTGCTGTGCCTTGGGCGGCAGGAGCGGATGCACGATGGCGGTCGCTGCCGGTTTGGCTTCGACGGGACTGGCCTTTGCCGGGGCTGGCGCTTCATTCTCCGCCGGCGGGGGCGTTTTCTCCGTCATCGCCGTCTCCGGTTGTTCAAAGCCGTTGACGAGATTATTGACCGCGTCCCAGTTCGCAGGGCGCGGCGTCAGAGCCAGATACGCGCGGTAATTCTTCAGCGCCTGGTAGTCGTCATGCAAATACTGCCGTTGCACCGTCGCGAGATTCAGCAGCGCGGGCGCGTAATCCGGGTGCGCCGCCACAGCGGCGGCGAAAAACTTTGCCGCGTCCTGCGGCCGGTTGCCCGCAACCCGTGCCAGGCCGAGTCCGTTCAGCGCCTCCGCGTTGTTCGGGCTAAGCGACCGCGCGGTGCTGAAGCTTATTTCCGCCGTGGCCAGGTCGCGCAGCTTGAGCTGCGCCGCCCCAAGCTTGAGCCAGCCCTCCGGCGCGTTGTTACGGCGCAGCGTGTAGGCCGTAAACTCCGCCTTTGCGTCGGCAAATTTGTTTTGCTCCAGCCAGAGACAGCCCAGGTTGTAATGCGCCTCCGTCAGGTCGCGGTCGAACCGCAGCGCGTTTTGATACGCCTGCGCCGCGTCCGCCGGCTGGCTGGCGTGTTGCAGCGCGACGCCGTAATAATTCCACGCCGCCGCATTCGTGGCCAGAAGGCTCGTGGCCGTCTTTAATTGCGCCACCGCGCCGTCATAATCGCCGCGGTCCAGCAGCTTTTTCCCGGAAATCAGCGCGCGCGGCCCCGGCGGCGCGCAACCGGCCAGGAACGCGGCGAAAACGAGGAAGAACAAAAAACGAAGATGGCGGATGGAGGATGGAAAATGGAACCCAGCGTGCCGCCGGAACATTCCATTCTCCATCTTCAAACTTCCAACTTCGTTTTCATTTTTGGTGGCCTGCATCGGTGCTCGTGTTATCATCCACGCATTGAAGTGTCAAGAAACGCACGGAACCAAAAACTGAAAATGAAAGTCATGGCGCGGCCGGGGAATTCCGTTTCCCAACTTGCATCTACAATCATCGTCTTCGGATTTCTGGCCGTCTGGTTCGCCGGCCAGCCCGTCCGCGCCGCCGATTTGTATCCCCTGCGCGCCACGAACCAGGCCACCCGCGTCGTCATTGTTGAAGACCCAAACGCCGTTTCCGATTTCCAGCCGAACGCCACCGTCGTCCAGGACATGGTCAACCGCGGGATCACCAGCCTCACCGGAAAAGCCACGACCGCCGAGGCGTGGCGCAGTCTCGTCACCACCCAGGACGTCGTCGGCATCAAGGTCTTCTCCGCCCCCGGTGAGATCAGCGGCACGCGCCCGGCCGTGGTGGCCGCGATCGTTCAGGGACTCCTCGATGCCCGCATCCCGGCGAGCCGCATCATCATCTGGGACCGGCACACCGACAACCTGCGCGCCGCCGGCTTCACCCGGCTCGCCGAGCAATTCGGCGTGCGCGTGGCCGGCGCGGCTGACGCCGGCTGGGACCCGACCAATTTTTACAACCCCGACACCGCGATCATTGGCACCCTCGTCTGGGGCGACCTCGAATTCGGCAAGAAAGGCGAAGGCGTCGGACGCCGGTCTTTCGTTTCCGAACTGGTCAGCCGCGACATCACCAAAATCATCAGCGTCGCGCCCCTGCTCAACGACAACGACATCGGCGTGCTCGGCCACCTCTACAACCTCACCCTCGCCAGCGTGGACAACACCTTCCGCTTCGAGGGCAACCCCGACCGGCTCGCCATCGCCATACCGGAAATCTACGCCCTGCCCTCGGTCGGCGACCGCGTCGTCCTGAACATCACCGACGCCCTCATCAGCCAGTATGAAGGCGGCGAGCGCGGCCTGCTCCATTACTCCACCGTGCCCAACCAGCTCTGGTTCAGCCACGACCCCGTCGCCCTCGACACGATGGCCGTGCGCGAACTGGACCGCGAACGCCGCGCCGCCAAGGCCCCGGAATTCAAACCGCACTTGGAAATCTACACCAATGCCGTCCTGCTCCAGCTCGGCGTCAGCGATCCCGCCAAAATTCAGGTGGATAAAATCAAATGACGCAGCCGGCTTGCGTTTCTCCGGAGCCGGCTGCGGTTAATTGCTCCTCCCGCAAAGAACTTTCCTGCGAGCAGACATTCTACTATCCTTTTTTGCGCCGCTAATTGTCATGTTAAGTCCGCCCTCGCTGAAATACGTGCCGTTCTATCCGGTCACCGCCGGACTGGCCGCGGCCGCCATCGCCGTCTCGGCGATGTGGTGGACCGGCCATGACATCAACGGCCTGATCATGGACAGCAGCGTCTGGGACGGGGGCCAGATCTGGCGCGGCCTCTCGGCCACCCTGCCCCACGTCAATTTCCTGCACCTGGCGTTCAGCCTCTACTGGCTTTGGACCTTCGGGACGCTCGTGGAGCGCATCTATGGCCATCTCTGGTGCGCGGCCATTTACGCGTTCCTCGCCCTCGGCTCCATGCTCGGCGATTTCGCCGTCCTCAACGGCGGCGTCGGTCTCTCCGGTGTCGGCTACGGCCTCTGGGGAATGCTCATGATGCTCGAACGGCACGACCCGCGCTTTGCCGACGCCGTGGATGCGCGCACGAACCAGACCTTCGCCATCTGGTTCCTGCTTTGCATCGTCCTGACCGTCACCCACATCATGCCCGTCGCCAACGTCGCCCACGGCCTCGGCGCCGTGCTCGGCATCCTGCTGGGACTGGCCATCGCCGGCGATCGTGTTCAGCGATGGCGGAGCCGGGCCGGCCTGGCGGTGTTGATGCTTCTGGTCCTGCTCGGCGCAACCGTCTTCTGGCCGCAGGTAAATCTTTCCAGCAATGCAGTTCCGGAAATCGAGGCCGCCGCCTTGACTGCCCTGCATCGCGGCGATGTCCCGCACGGAGTGAAGTTGCTGCAAATCGCCGTCCACAAACGAGGCGCCGCCGCTCACACCTGGTATAATCTCGGCGTCGCCTGCACCCGCGCCGGGGATTTGGACAAGGCCATCGCCGCCTTCCGCCACGCCGCCCAGATGCCCGATGCTGACGCGGAAAAGATTCAGGCCGCCCAGTTGCTCGATCATCCGTCGGAAGTGGACACCAATCGTTGAACCGTCCGTGCGAGCCGGCCCGCCCGCAGTCTCGTCCCGTGCCGCATCACGAATGGTTCGACATCCGTCATTCGTCATTCATAATTGTCAACGTGGCGGACATCGTTTTAACCACGCTCAACGCGAAATTCATCCACGCCGCGTTCGGCCTGCGCTATCTGCTGGCCAATCTCGGCGAACTGCAGCCGCGCGCCTGCCTCGCCGAATTCGACATCAACCAGCGCCCGCTCGACATCGCGGAAATCCTCCTCGCGCAAAATCCCAAAATCATCGGCTTCGGCATTTACATCTGGAACGTCGGGCCGACGGCCGAAGTCATCGCCGCCATCAAACGCGTCCGGCCGGACATCAAAATCATCCTCGGCGGCCCGGAAGTCAGCTACGAAACCGAGGAGCAACAAATCGTCCAGCTTGCCGACCACGTCATCACCGGCGAGGCGGATTTGAAATTCGCCGAGGTGTGCCGGACGTTGCTGGAGCGCCGGCTCCGACCCGGCACGATGCTCGAGCGATCGGAACACGCCGCATCGGAGACCGGCGCTCCGCTGCCCAAAATCATCCCCGCCGAATTGCCGGACTTTTCCCAGCTCGCCCTGCCCTACGACCTTTACACCGACGACGACCTCGCGCATCGCATCATTTACGTCGAGGCCTCGCGCGGCTGCCCGTTCACCTGCGAATTCTGCCTCTCGTCGCTCGACATCCCCGTGCGGCAGGCGCCGCTGCGACAAATTCCTCGGCGAAATGCAGAAGCTGCTGGACCGCGGCCTGAAACAATTCAAGTTCGTTGACCGCACGTTCAACCTCAACGTCGCCACCAGCCGGGCCATCCTCGAATTCTTCCTCGCGCGTTATCAGCCCGGCCATTTCTTCCACTTCGAGATGATTCCCGACCGGCTGCCGGAATCGCTGCGCGAAATCATCGCCCAATTTCCGCCCGGCGCGCTGCAATTCGAGGTCGGCATCCAGACCTTCAACGACGAAGTCGGCGCGCTCATCAACCGCCGGCAGAATTACGAGCAGCTCGCCGACAATTTTCATTTCCTCCGCCGCGAAACCGGCGTCCACATCCACGCCGATTTGATCGTCGGCCTGCCGGGCGAAACGCGTGGAAAGCTTTGCCGCCGGGTTCGACCGGCTCATCGCGCTCGGCCCGCAGGAAATCCAGGTCGGCATCCTCAAACGGCTGCGCGGCACGCCGATTGTCCGGCACGACGCCGAATGGCAGATGATTTACAATCCGCAGCCGCCCTATGAAATTCTGCAGAACAAGCTGATTGATTTCGCCACGATGCAACGGCTGCGCCGATTTGCGCGCTACTGGGATCTGGTCGGCAACAGCGGCAATTTTATCGAAACCACGCCGCTGATTTGGTCCGTAGGACAGGCGTCGCGCCTGTCTCCATCTAAATTCGGAAATAATGAGACAGGCGCGACGCCTGTCCAACAACCATTTGCCGGATTCCTCCATTTCAGCGACTGGCTTTACGCCCGCGCACGCCGCACTGACGGCATCGCCTTGTCGCGTCTGATGGAACTGCTCTTTGAATTTCTCACCGCACGAACTCCAGCTCGACACGAAAGCCGTGGCCGAAACCTTGTGGCGCGATTACCGGCGCGGCGGACGCCACGACAAACCCGGCTTCCTGAAACCATTTCTGTCCGAAGAAAAGACTGTCCCGGTTCGCAAGACCAAATCCGCCCTGCCCAAACGCCAGGCGCGGCATTTGGTTTGATTTAGCAGAGTTGGCAATAAGAAACGCAGGGCAACCACGAAATACACCAGCACCAGCACCTCCGCATCCTGCGCCGATTTTTTGACAGAATGAACCGAATCAACAAAATTCGATTCTGCATCATTCCGTAAATTCTGTCTAAAATCAGTAAACCAACACGAGGACGGCAGCATCTTGGGCGGATTTGACCACATCCTCAAACTCCCGGCCAGCCGTGACCGGCGTTTTGAGCTTGGCCGAAACTGCCGGCGCCGATTCGAGGAATGCGGCTTTGTAGGAGTCGAGGTCACGAGACTCATTTCGGTTTCCGGCTTTTGGGTTCTTAATCGGACTCCTCACGTCGTCTCCTACCAGTCCGTAAGCGCCGTCGCCGCTGGCGCTCTGCCGGCGCAATCCAAAATCGCCCGTCCGAAAGGCCGTTTTTGACGGTTTTCTGAAGTTTCGGCCTTTTTTGCTCGTTTTCCTTGCCTGCTGCGCCACGATGCTTGCCTGTTTGAACGCGTTCCTTGCTAGACATGGCTCAAGTCCAACAAGATAAGTCACGTTCCTGGCAAGGAATAGCATCGAGCCAGCCTGGAATGCCTTAAGTCTGGCAAGCAACGCGCCATTCCTTGCCAGCTTCGTCGCGTTTCTGGCAAGGAACGTCATCGAGCTAACAAGGAATGCCTCAAGTCTAACCAGAACCATGACATTCCTGACATGGAATGCCTCAAGTCTAACCAGGAACGCGGCATTCCTGACAAGGAATACCTCAAGTCTGACAAGGAATGCGGCATTCCTTGTTAGCTTCGTGGCATTCCTTACAAGGATGGAGGTATTCCCAGACTGGAAACTGTCCCATCTTGGGACAGTTCCGCCAATGAACAGGCCGGCACGCATTAAGCTTGCGCCCCAGCCTCGACCGCGAGAATGGCTCCAGCGTCAGTTCATTTACCTTCAGCAAGCGTTCCAAACGGATCCCACGAGGCGTCCTCGTGCCACTCGTATTCCGCCTGGCGGGCAATCTCCAGGCTCTTCTCCCGTCCGCGCAGTTTCGCAATCACCGCCAGCGCCATGTCCATCCCGGCGCTCACGCCCGAGGACGTGAAATATTTGCCGTCCTCCACCCAGCGCGCTTGCGCCACCCAATCCACCTTGGGCGCGTTGCTCTTGACGAGTTGAAACACCTGCTTGTTCGTCGTCGCCCTGCGCCCGTCCAGCAAACCCGTTTTTGCCAGCAGAAAACTCCCGGTGCAGACCGTCGCCACAATCCGCGACGCCCCGGCCAGCCGCGTCAATTCGGCGAGGAATTTCGGATTGTTCATTTCCCGCCGCGTTCCGATGCCGCCGGGGATGAGCAGCACGTCAAATCCGCCCGCGCCGGCCATTGTCACTTCGGCCACGGCGCTGGGACCGCCAACGCTTTTGACCGGGCCGGTCTGTTCCGCCAGCACGGTGATTTTGGCCTCGCCCGCCATCAGGCTGAACATTTCCAGCGGCCCGAAGAAGTCGAGCAGTTCAAAGCCCTCGAACAGGATCGCGCCCACTTGAATTGGTGCTGCGTTGCTCATGGCTGTTGTTTCACGATTTCAAAGCTGGCTTGCCACTTCCCCAACCGCAAGCGGCAACCCAGGCGTATTCGTAGCGGCGTGTCGGCAGACCGCCGAACTCTTGATGAGCCAACAAGCATAAGACGGCGCTCTGCCGAGCCGCCGCTACGATGGTTCAATGAACGATCTCCAATCGTCACTTGAATTGTGTCAGCGACAGCACGTGGCCATCCGGGTCTTGAAACCAGGCGACCAATGCCCCGCTGGGCGCCGGCCATATTCCATCCCCGTCTTGATTCAGCCCGTCGTAACGTTGGAACACCACTCCCTTCGCATACAAATCGCGCACGGTCTGCCGAATGTCCGCAACCGACCAACCCAACGCCGTGTAGGGAGCGACGTGGACGTGGTCAACTTTCTGGACGCGCAACATCCGGTCGCCGACCCGGAACACCAGCGCCGGCGGCTCATCCGCCACAAACGTCAGGCCGAGCACGCGCTCGTAGAATGCCCGCGATTTCACGGCGTTCGCCGTTGACAGAAACAAGATCGGGTTATCGAGGGGCACGGTTGGGGCGCAAGCCTGGCATCATTTCCCCGTCAGCAGTTCCACCGGACCGCCTTCAATGCCGTTGCGCCCGTTCCGCGCTTCGCATAGCGACAGTTCCTCCTGCCACAATGACCTCACGCTGACCGGCGGATTGTCCGGCGGGCTGACCCAGGTGAAAATTTCGACGAAGCGCGACTGGCCGCCCTCCTCGGCCTCCCGGACGATAATATGCGGCCTCGCCGCAACCATATTCAGGCTGCGATAGGACGCCCATGCGCGGGTGAGCAGGGTTTGAAGGTCCTTTTCCCGGCCGAGCTGGACGTGATACGTCACCAGCACCGTCTCCGGCCCCGGCTTCGTGGCGGCAGCCTTCGCGGTGGCGGCGCTCGCCTCGCCGGCTTGACGCGTGCTCGAACAGCCGGTCAAGCCCAGCAGTGCGACGGCAAATACTGAAATGATGAAAGTCTTCATATTTCGATGATTTCTGATGGCGCAGATTTTGGCCTGACCAAGCCAAACCACAAGCGCCAAATTGTCCAGCCGGCCCTGGCGCGGGATTTAGCCCGCATCATTGGACAAGCCGGATGCAGTCATCGCTCCGGCTATTTGACCGGAATCAGCATCTGCGTGAGTGAATGCGCCGGGAAGCTGTAATTGATGTTGTTCCCGGTGAATTGGATTTCCTTGGTCGCGATGGCCACGCCCTCCTGCGTCTTCGTATTCGCAGCCGTGACCGATTCGCCGTTGACCTCCTTGACCGTGGCGCTTCCCGTGTATTGCCCGCTCTGCAACATAATGTCGGCGGCCATCGCTGCGGTCTCACTCCGGTTGACCACATTCACCACCAGCGTCTTGTTGGCGTCGTTGAAAACCGCGGTCACATCGAGATAGGGGATGTCGGTAAAGATTCTGTTGCTGTATTTCTCGCTGTTCACATAGACATCCAGGGCGGTGCCGCGCGCGTTGTTGCAATACAGAGAAAACGCCTGATACAGCGCATTCTTGTAATCGCCGTCCGGCGAAGTCCCCACCAGGCTGGAAAGCATTGTGATGTTCGCCATCTTCACGATGTCGGCATGACGAATGAAGGAGTTCAAGTGCTGGGCCACCATGAGCGACCCGGTCAGCGTCGCGCCGCCGGCCGACCATTCGTCAAAGGAAATATACACCGGCCGTTGGGTGCCGGTTTCCATCATCGCCTTCTCGATCAGGGCGTGGATCACGTCAATCTTCCGATCCACATCCAGCCCCAGGGACATTGTCCCGGCGAAGCTGGTGTCGCCGCCCAGCGCCTCGCGGACGTAGCGGTGGACCGACAGGTAATCAATATTGCCCGCCATGTGCTGTAGCACATAATCGTTCCAGGCAATCCAGTCGTTGTTGGTCCGGTAATTGGAAGCCCCGTCCGCAACGAACTTCACGTTTGAGTCCACCGACCGCATGGCCTTGGCGGCTTCCAGCGCGAATTTGCAGTAATCCTCGGCGTTCTTCTGCCCGAGCTGCCAGGGGCCGTCAATCTCGTTGCCCAGCGACCAGTATTTCACATTGAACGGCTGCTCGTTGCCATACTTCCGCCGGAGATCCGAGTAATAAGTCCCCTTCGGATAATTGCAGTATTCAATCCAATGCCGGGCCTGGTCCAGCGTCCCCAGGCCGGCGTTGATGCAGACAAAATCCTCCGCCCCGATCAGGCTGCAGAACTTGGCGTATTCATCCGTGCCCATCTGGTTGTTGTCAATCTGGTGCCACGCCAGGTCGAGCCGGGCCGGACGCTGGTCCTTCGGGCCGATCCCGTCCTCCCAATTGTAGCCGGAGACATAATTCCCCCCGGGCCACCGCAACACCGGGATGTGCAGGTCCTTGATCAATTGGACAAAATCCTTTCGGAATCCGTTCGTATCCGCCAGCGGCGAGGTGGGATCGTAAATGGTGCCATAGACCACCGTGCGAATCGGCTCCACGAAGGCGCCGTAGATGTTGGGGTCCACCTTCCCGATCGTCCGGTCCAGGTCAACTTTGATGACCGCCGTTGGCTGCGCCGCGAGATTGCCGGCGAGCAGGCTGGCGAGAAGGGTGCAAATGAATGGAAGGATTCGTTTTTTCATAGGGATGCGGGTTGCGTTCCTGGACTGCCAAAGAACGGATGGGAGTGTGGGTTTCGTGCGTCGGGCGCACTCGGCGCGACGCGCGTGAGGGAGCGTGTGGTTTGTAGCTCACCTGGCATGGCGCGATGATACCAGAGGACGATGCCGCGGGCAATGGCCAGTTTTTCCGGGGTGTCCAAATTTGTCGGCGACGAGGTAACTTGCCCCGTGAAATACCTCCCGCCGGACGCCTCACCGACGCTTCCCGGTTTATTTAACGGGGCGAATTTGTAGGCGACGAGGTAACGAGTCGTATGGGGCAGCACTCCTTACGTCGTGCCCTGCTGCCAAACCAGGATATTGCCGAAAAGGACGGTCAAACCATCCATAAACTCAAGGGGCAGTCGGCGTTGGCTCCAGCGCGAGCCTGTGTGAAAACTCATTCATTGGTTGAAACCTTTACGCCTGCGGCTCGTCTTTGACAAGCATGAAACATCGCGCCGGCCTGGACCGCTCCCAAACGCTGCTCTTCCCCGAACGGCTGGAGGATTACATCGCCGCCGAAAACCCCGTCCGCTTCCTCGACGCCTTCGTGGGCTTCCTCGACCTGCACACGCTGGGTTTTGCCAAGGCCCGTTGCGCCGACACCGGGCGTCCGCCTTACGACCCGGCGGTGTTGCTCAAGCTCTATCTCTATGGCTATTTGCATCGGACGCGGTCCTCGCGGTCGCTGGAAGCGGAATGCCACCGCAATGTGGAGGTGATCTGGCTGACGGGCAAACAGACGCCCGACTTCAAGACCATCGCCGACTTCCGCAAGGACAACCTCAAGCCGCTCCAGGCCGTGGCGCGGCAGTTCACGCTGCTGTGCCGGAAGCTGGAACTGTTCGGCGGGGAGTTGCTGGCCATCGACGGCAGCAAGTTCGCGGCGGTCAACGCGCGGGACCAGAACTTCAACGCGGCCAAGTTGCAGGAACTCATTGACCGGGCCGATGCGCGGCTGGCGGAATATCTGGCGCAACTGGACACCGCCGATGCCGCCGAACCGGTGGAGGCAGCCATGAGCCGCAAGGAACTGGAGCAGAAGATTGCCCTCGTGCAGGAGCGGCAGGACTGGCACAAGGAACTGCTGGGGCAACTGGACGCCGACCAGAAACAAATCAGCGTGACCGACCCGGACACGCGCAAGATGCCCACGGCGCACGGGACCATCGTGGGTTACAACGCGCAGATGGCGGTGGACGCCAAACACAAGCTGATCGCGGCCGACGACGTGACCAACGAGGTGACCGACCTGCATCAACTGGCCGAGGTGGCGCTGGAGGCAAAAGCAAATCTGGAATTGAAACAGGCCGAGGTGGTGGCCGACGCGGGTTACTACAACGCGGCGGAAGTGAGCCGGTGCGTCGAGCGGGGCATCACACCCTACATTCCCAAGGCCGACACGAGCGCCAACACGGCGCGGGGACTCTACGGCAAGAGCCAGTTCCAGTATGATGCCACACAGGATGTGTATGTATGTCCGGCGGGAAGCCCGTTGACCTATCGCTTCGCGACGTATGAATTGGGCCGCGAGTTGCGCTACTACCGGGCCAGCGGGTGCCAGACGTGCGCGTTGAAGAACCGTTGCACGCGGAACAAGGCCAACCGGACGATCACGCGGGAGGAGAATGAACACTTGATGGAGGCGATGGCCGAACGGATGAAAGCGCAGCCGGAGAAGTTCAAGTTGCGCAAGACGCTGGCGGAACATCCGTTCGGGACGATCAAACGGTGGTTTGGCTACACGCACTTTCTGCTCAAGGGACTGGTGAAGGTGCGGTGCGAATGGAGCCTGACGACCCTGGCCTACAACCTCAAACGGGTGCTGAACCTGGTGAGCTTCGAGAAATTGATGGCGGCGGTGGGTTGAAAGCCCGGCACAACGCCTGCCCGCGAAAAAAGCGGTTGGTTCCAACCTAAAACCGGGGTAGCTCACCTCATCACCGGGCAGCTTCCCCCGAACCATTCCCTGGAAAAACCTGAAAACTAAAATTAACTTCCCTCTTCCAGGCTTTCTATACCACCCCGTCAAAACGTTTTCACACGGCCTCGCGACTTGTTAGGCGTCATCGGTTGAACCATAATCCAACAAAAATAAAAGCGCCGCCAACTAAAAACGGTATCAGAAGTGAAACCAGACAAGGCCCGTTCCGTAAAAATGCGAAACTCGGATCGGCTGGATTATAGTAAACCGTCAATGACGGCCTACTAGCTAACGCATCGCAAAACTTCTGCGCCGAAGCTCGTGAAGCCTGGCCGCAGCGATTCTGCTTGTCGTCAAGGCTGTAAACTCGCGATGAAGTAAAATGGGCCGTGCCAACTGAATAGCTATATGCAACAACGGGAATGTAAGACATACCAACCCCATTATGGTCTTGAGTTCTTACTTCCGACACCGCTGCCGAAATCAACTGGCCGTCAATAGCTGGAAACCGGCGATACCGAATAAGGCGACTCCCAAATATAATCCCCAAGCTCAGACCTATAGCTCCGGCAAAAAGACATAAAATCTGTGGCATGGTGTGCATGACGCCTAACGTAGAAGAGCTAAGCCAAACGCGACAGGATGGCGTTCGAGCGTCAGGCGATCAACCGGAGCGTTTGGCTTCAGCGATCTGTTAGACAACGACTGGCCAGGGCTTGCTTGCGCCGGATGGCGAAAGGTCTTCATCCAAAAGTTCGGCCACGGTTTCATGCTCTTTCGTATCGTCAGTAGCGTGCGTCGCTCCAAGGTCATCTTGAGCAACGCACGCTACTGACGATACCTATCTTACACGATCCGATCCACTCGCAAAATCCATTTTTCCCCACCCAATCGCTCCCGCTCCAGTCGTCGTCTAACGAAAAAAGCTGAGACACGCCGGACTCGTGACGCCGCCCGCGAAAGCGGAACTGCAAGCGCCAACCGGCGTTGTCTCCAGCGACTTGTTAGGCGACATCTTACTCATCTCCTGGTAAAGATACTCAACAAAAAAACAATGATGCCCAGAGTCAGCCAAATGCCGAGTCCCCAACCGAACCATGTCCAGCACTGTCTGGCTTTTTTCGTGTAGCCTTTACTCTCATAATACGACGGTAAAAGCGCAAGACCTAATGCGCCGATGCACATGGTCCCGGACAAAAGAAACATGACAACTCTGAGAATCCAACTCAAAGACTCGTCTGCCTTCTTCTGCTCGCCCGCGTGCTTCTGCTGGATGGTCGCCTCAACCTGTGCTGCTCTCTCTGGCGGGAGATTG
Source organism: uncultured Verrucomicrobiae bacterium (assembly GCA_963764035.1). Classification (GTDB taxonomy): domain Bacteria; phylum Verrucomicrobiota; class Verrucomicrobiia; order Limisphaerales; family UBA11358; genus UBA11358. The sequence goes on along the minus strand of CAVXQV010000013.1, from coordinate 96,661 downwards.
CGCTTGCGTATCTCCTCTCGCACTGCTTCGAGAGCTTCGGGAACATAATCGCCCGAATTGGCAAGCATATCGTATAACTGCTCATCTGTCCTCTCTGGCAATTCCTTCCAGAATTCTTGTGGTAGTGGCATAAGGTATGTGTTGTTGGTCGGCGCGCGATGTCGCCTAACGTAGAAGAGCTAAGCCAAACGCGACAGGATGGCGTTCGAGCGTCAGGCGATCAACCGGAGCGTTTGGCTTCAGCGATCTGTTAGACAACGACTGGCCAGGGCTTGCTTGCGCCGGATGGCGAAAGGTCTTCATCCAAAAGTTCGGCCACGGTTTCATGCTCTTTCGTATCGTCAGTAGCGTGCGTCGCTCCAAGGTCATCTTGAGCAACGCACGCTACTGACGATACCTATCTTACACGATCCGATCCACTCGCAAAATCCATTTTTCCCCACCCAATCGCTCCCGCTCCAGTCGTCGTCTAACGAATCAAAGCTGAGCCACAGCCACTGGCAAAAGGCTCAACCATGCAATGATGATATTCAAAGTTCATGGCTCGGTCAAAACCGGAGGGGCAGTGGCTGTTGGCTCCAGCGCGTTGTTAGACGGCAACCTCATAAACCAACTATTCCGCCGCCTTAGAGACCATCACTGGGAAAAGGATCACACGACTCGACGACCGCTTAAAAATCGTGACTGACACAGCCACCTCTTGTGCCCCGTCACGCACTTTGGCAACGATCACGGTGTCATCACCGGGCGGAAAAGCATGGCTGCGCAGACTCACAATGCGGTTGGTGAACGCCGATGAAAGCTTCGCTTTCAGGAGGTCAGCCGCTTGCTTAACATCTGAAACTTCTTTGGGACACTCAATGCCGCCTGTATTCACTGTGACATGATCATCTCCGAAGTTATATCCAGGTATTTGGTCTGGCGTCTCGGCTCCGACTGCCTGCTCAATCGCGGTCTCGATGGAGTTTAACAATTCCTGAGGATTGTCGGTCGTGGCACACAAACCCACAACCGCAAGGCTGACGCTCAGTGTAAGCAGCATATAGATTTTTTTCATCGTGATTCCTTTGTTGACGTTTGGTTCATGAGGTGCGATTTGCCGTCTAACAGATCTTCGGCCAAAGCTGGGTTTGGCCTAAGACGGCAAGGCCGTTTTGCCGGTTTTGGCCGATGTGTTTGCAGTCAAGGATGTTGCCAAAAAAAGTCCGGGGAGCGGTTTGGCCTAATTCGGGCATGGATATTTGGCTTTTGACCTGGGGCATTTTTGAATGCTCCGCACATGGAGCGGAGAGGCATGCTCCGCTGAAATTGAGCCGCCATTTTTTCACTTGCTGAAAGCATATCATTTTGGTTCAGTTGATGGCAAGCAAAATCGGATTGCATTTATGGGCAACACCGCACCGCCTTCCCATCGTCAATTGGGGCATTTTCTGCCCAATCCCAAGCTCAAATTCATGGAGCAATGCCGGGAGGTGATGCGGTTCAAGCAACTGGCACATCGGTCGGAAGAAACGTATTTGCAATGGATTCGGAGGTTTATTCTTTTTCACCGGAGTCGGGCTGCTCCGGCTGGCGGGGATGCCCGCCCCAGCGTCCAAAAGTGGGTGTGGCGGCATCCGAAAGAGATGGGGGAGGTGGAAGTGCGGGCGTTTCTCACGGATTTGGCGGTGACGCGGCGGGTGGGTGCGGCGACGCAGAATCAGGTCGCGTAAAAGGCTTCGCCTCACGCGATTTTTGGATGCTGTTCAATTATGTTCTACGTTTATGTGCTTCAATCGGAAACGGATGATGGGTTTTACATCGGGTTTACGACGGATTTGCGGCGCCGGATAGAAGAGCATCAAGAAGGGAAGTCTTTCGCAACTTCATATCGTGGACCGTGGCGGTTAATTTACTACGAGGCTTACTTGGAAGAAGCGGATGCACTGGGTCGGGAGAAGTATTTGAAAAGTGGCGGCGGCCGGCGATTTTGGAAAAGTCAGTTGAAGCATCATCTGGTCAAGCATCCTTTGCGGCCCGCCGCGTGAGGCGAGTCAGCGAGCCTTTTACGCGGGCAATGGGTGTTTCCGGCGTCGGGCTTGTCGGGCGATCCGCAGAGTGTGCCACCCGGCGGAGACAAAGCACCCTTACCTCACCCCGGCCCTCTCCCCTCCCTCCGAGGGAGCGGAGAGGGAAAACGAACCTTGCGGCGGCATCACGTGACGGATGCATCGGTGCAGGGCGCGGTGAAGGCGGCCGGACTAAAGGCACGGCTGACCAAACGCGTGACACCGCATGTATTGCGGCACAGTTTCGCCACGCATTTGCTTGAAAGCGGGACGGACATCCGCACGCTACAGGAGTTGCTCGGTCACAAGAATGTGATGACGACGCAGATTTATACGCATGTGATGCAGAAGCCGGGGATCGGCGTTCGCAGCCCGCTGGATATTTAGGACATCGCGAGTAGCCCAAGACTCGTTACCTCGTCTCCTACGGACGGAGATTGGAGTGTGCGGAGTCCACTCGATGGGTGAAGAACCCTACCTCACCCTGACCCTCTCCCTCCCGCTTTGCGGGCCGGAGAGGGAATGTCCCCAGCAGAAGCCGGGGATCGGCGTGCGCAGCCCGCTGGATGGATGAAGAATCCTGCCTTTCCATGAACCGGAGCGCCGGTCTCCGACCCGGCGCGTTTCAGAACGCTGGATATTTAGGACGTCGCGAGGAGTCCAAGACTCGTTACCTCGTCTCCTACGGCCCGGCATTGGTGTGCGCGGCCCGCTGGATGGATGAGGCTGGACCAGAGTCCACAGTTCATAGTCCAGGGTCCAGAGTCGAGGCAGGGGTCTGGGTGTCCCATTTCGTGGCAAGGGGCTGTCTTAAATCAAGACACGCCAGAATGAACAAAGCCGTTTCCAGACAGCTTGGAGGGTTTGCGTGACATTACATGGAGGTTTCGTGGTGTTACATGGAGGCTTCGTGATGTCGCGAAAGGTCTTCCCCGCCTAAAGAGGCGCCTTCGTTGCTTAAAGCAGCGGCTTCGTCAAGTCACGGAAGAGTTTCGTTATGTAATGGAGGCCCGGCACGGCTGCTGCCGGCTCCGGGTTACCTGACGGAATGGTTTCGTCAGGTAACAGGACGGTTGCTTCAGGCGGGGAACCCGCTGCGTAAGGTAACGAAGCCTCCCGTTTACCTGTAGCAACGCCGTTTTACTTGTGGAAATGTCTTTGTTACCTGACGCAAAGGTTTTGTTACTTGAAGAAATGCCTCCAAAACCGCTTTTACCGGGCCATTCAGGCGGCGGGAAGGTCAAAAGAGGCCGGGCAGAGGCCATTTGACCCGTGGCAGACCTTTCGTTACTTAAGGAAGCGGCTCCCTGACTTAACCCGGAGGCTCCGGCAGGTGGGGGGACGGTTAAAAGATGCTGGCACGGATTAAGCTTAACTAAACTCCGACGGTCAACATCTAAGAACATTGAAACTTCATATCACGAAAGGACAGACCTCATATCAGATTCTCGCGCGGCTGCCAGCAGCAGGACAGGCGTCGCGCCGGTCTCTAACATTGAATGATCGCCCCGATACGTTGTTGTTCAACCGGGGTTGGCGAGCACCGAATCGTGCGGGATAACTTTTAGATGGAGACAGGCGCGACGCCTGTCCTGCTTCAAGGAGACATCCAGGCACCGAGCGCATGGCCATCGGCGGCTGTTGCAATTCGCCCGGAAACGCGCCGGATCGGAGACCGGCGCTCCGCAATGCCGGTCAAATCCGCGACACTGTCAAAATGCGCACCGTGCCACGTTCGGGTTAATGAAATTGCCAGCCGGGGGCTGTGGCGGTAGCATGATTGCGAAGCATGACGCCCACCCAACAAATGGCGCCCTTGAACGCGGCGGCTTGCGAAGTCGCCTTCGACAACCTGACGCGCCAGCTCTATGCCACGGACGCCTCCGTCTATCAAATCGAGCCGCTGGCCGTGGCCTTCCCGAAAAATGCGCACGAGGCCGGCGCCATCATCCGGGCGGCGGCGCAGGCGGGCATGGCGGTGATCCCGCGCGGCGCGGGCACGGGCCTTTCCGGCGGCGCGGTCGGCGACGGCCTGGTCGTTGATTTCGCGCGGCACAACCGGCATGATCGGCAATTTCAACCTGGAGCAGCCGCACCGTCCGCGTCGGCGCCGGCGTGGTGCTGGACCAGTTGAACCAATTCCTCCATCCGCTCGGATTCTGTTTCGGCCCGGACGTGGCGACCAGTTCGCGCGCGACGCTGGGCGGCATGATTGCCAACGATTCGTCCGGCGCGCACGCGCCGGTTTATGGCACGACGGCGCATGCACGTCAACGAACTGGACATCGTGCTGGCCGACGGCAACGTCGTGAAGATCGGTCCCGGCCTGGAAGCTTTGCCGAAACAGCGCGAGCTGGTGGAAAGCCTGACGGAATTGAATTCCCTGCAAATCGCCGAGCAATTTCCGCCGGGCCTCTTGAAGCGCTGGCCCGGCTACGCGCTGGCGCGCGCGGCGCGAGGAACCCGGCAATCTGGTGCACATCCTCGCCGGCAGCGAAGGCACGCTGGCGGCGATCTTTCGGCGGAATTGAAAATCGTTCCGCTGCCGGAGGAACGCGGCGTCGGGCTGCTGTTCTTTGCCTCCGTGGCCGAGGCGATGCAGGCGGCGAACGACGCTGCTGGATTTGAAGCCGGCGGCGATCGAGCACATTGACCGCCCGCTGTTCGACCAGACCCGCGGCCAGCGTGAGTTTCAAGCCGCGCGCGATTTGCTGGAACTGGACGCCAAGCCGTGCGAGGCGATTTTGATCGTCGAATTTTTTGAAGACGTCCGCGAACGGCTGGCGCTGCTGAGAAAACGCAAACTGGGCTTGCGCCAGCGCATTTTGCAGACCGCCGGCCGAGGCCGGCCTCGTGTGGGCGTTGCGCAAGGCCGGCCTGTCGCTGCTGACCGAGCCGCAAGGGCGACGCCAAGCCGGTCTGCTTCATCGAGGACGCGGCGGTGCGGCCCGAGGATCTGCCGGCCTACGTCGGCGAGCTGCAAAAGCTGATGCGCCGGCTGGGATTGCAGGCGTCGTATTACGGGCACGCGGCGGCGGGATTGCTGCACGTGCGCCCGGTGCTGGATTTGCATCGCGCGGAGGATTTGAAGAAATACCGGCAAATCGCCGACGAAGTGGCCGCGCTGGTGAAGCAATTCAAGGGGACGCTCGTCCGGCGAGCACGGCGTCGGCATTGCGCGCACCGAATATCTCAAGCGACAGGTGGGCGACGAAATGTATTCGCTCATGCGGCAGATCAAGCAGAGCTTCGACCCGAACAATCTGTTTAATCCGGGCAAAATCATTTCCGATGGCCGTTTCAAAATTGACAGCAACCTGCGCCTGGGCGCGGGCTATTCGCTGAAACTGCCGTTTGAACCGGTGCTCGCCTTCGCCGCGCAGGGACGGGTCGTTCACCGCCAATCTGGAACAATGCAACGGCTGCGGCGGCTGCCTCAAACAGACGCCGATCAATGTGCCCGACGTTCATCGCCACCGGCGAGGAAATCATGTCCACGCGCGGCCGCGCCAACGCCATCCGCGCGGCGCTGGAATTGCGCGGCATCGAGGGCGACGCGCTGCGCTCGGTGGAACTCGACGCCGCGTTGAGCAATTGCCTGTCCTGCAACGCCTGCACCACGGAATGTCCGTCCAACGTGAATCTGCCATTGCTCAAAGCCGAACTGCTGCACGCGCGCATCCGCCGCGACGGATTGAACCTGCGGGAACGGCTGTTCAGTTCGGTGGACCGGCTGGGCCGGCTGGGTTGCTCGATGCCGACGCTTCGGCCAACGCGCTCCTGAATTCCCTGCCCGGCGCGGCAAATTGCGCGCCAGGTTTTTGGCTTCACTACCGCGCCGGCCGCTGCCGCGATTCGCGCGGGCAGCGGTTTGACCATTGGTTTGCCAGACACCAGCCGTCCATCCGCCCGTGGCGCGGCGAGTCGATTCTCTGGGACGACACGTTCGTGCGCTATTACGAACCGCACATCGGCGATGGCCGCCGTCAAGGTGCTGGAAACCGCGGGCTTTGAAGTGGTGCTGCCGGCGCGGCGCCAATGCTGCGGCCGGCCCGCCTTCAGCCAGGGCAACCTCGACGAAGCCGCGCGACTGGGCCGGCACAATCTCGCGCTGCTCAACAGCAAAGCGGCGACACGCCGATCATTTTTCTCGAACCATCCTGTTACTCGATGTTCGCGGAGGATTACCGGGAATTGAAACTGCCGGACGCGGAACGCGTGGCCGCGCGCTGTTTCCTGTTCGAGGAATTTTTCGAGAATTTTCTGGACCAGGGAGCCGCGCGCGTTGAGATTCAACGACAATCCAGAACGCGCTGGTCGATCCACATGCATTGCCACGCCAAGTCGCTGGTCAGCCCGAGATGCCATGCGCCGGCTGCTCCAGCGGCTGCCCAACCGGGACGGTGACGCTGCTGGACACGGGCTGCTGCGGCATGGCGGGCGCGTTCGGGATGCTGGAATCGAAATACGAACTTTCGGTGAAGGTCGCCGAACCGCTCATTCAACGCGATCCGCAGCCAGCCGTTCGGAACGACCGTGGTGGCTTCGGGCGCGAGCTGCCGGCAGCAAATCCAGCATCTGGCGCCCGTCCGCGTGCGGCACATGGCGGAAGTGCTGGCCGATGCCGTGGCATAGTTCAATTTCATCCGACCCGGTGTGCCCGGCCCATCCAGACTTCACTGAATCCCGCGGAATAATTGGCGCCGATGAGTCCGGCCTGCGCGAACCACGGAAACTTTGTCGCCAGCAGCGAACTTTCGGCAACGGAAACGAACGCCCGGACCTGGGGCCATGGCGGATGCCAGACCCGGAAGAAAAGCCGCGATTTGCCTCGCCAGTTGAACGCCGTGTAACGCTCCAGCAAAAACTGGTCGAGCGAATTATCCTCACAAGGCGCGCCTGAATGGCCCGCAAGTTTTGCGTCGTAAATGAGTTCGCCGCCCGCCGCGCGCACTTCGCCACGCAGAAAGTTCTTCTCGTGCGCGTGCTGGTAATTGATTTTGGCGAAATGATATGGCAGGCCGTATAACGCCGGCCCCAGCGTGGTGCTCAACCGGCTCGACAGCCATTCCGAAATGAAACAAATTCCACGCTCGCCGCGATGCTTCACGTAAGTTCGCAAATTCAAAAATGAATGGGATGCAATCGGTTTGAACAGCAACGCCGCCAATTTTCCGCCGACCCGCGGGCGCAGGCCGCGCATCGTGAACGCGACGAGGCTGACGAAGGCTTTGTCCTCGTGCAAATCGAGTTCATACGGCAATTGCCGTTGTAAAATCCCCGCGTCAATTTCGTAGTGAATAAACAGCGCCCGCTCCCACGCCGCCAGGAACAGCGGTTCGCCGCGGAGGGCAAGCAGGCGTGCCCTGCCCTCGGCGCTTAAGTTCGGCGACGATTTGGCTGGAATGCCTGGCGCAGGATTCATCTTTCATTCGCACAGGCCGGCCAGCGCGTCACGCAACTGCGGAAATTGAAATTCGAAGCCCGAGGCCAGCAACCGCCCCGGCACCACGCGCCGGCTTTTGATGATCAATTCCGTCTCCGTGCGGATGAGAAAGGCACCGACTTCAAGCATGCACTCCGTGGCCGGAAGCCCAAACGGAACGCCGCAGGCGTCGCGGATGAGCCTCATCATTTCACGGTTTGGCAACGGATCTGGCGCGGCAAGATTGACCGGCCCTTTCAATTCATCCTTGTCAATCAGCCATTCAACGGCGCGCAAAAAATCTGTGACGTGGATCCACGAAACGAATTGTCTCCCGCTGCCCATTTTGCCGCCCAAGCCGAGCCGTGCGAGGCGCCGCAGCACAGGGAGCACGCCGCCATCCTTTCCCAAAACCAAAGTGATGCGCATCGCCACTTTGCGCGTCGCGGGCGTTTGCGCTTCTTCCAAGGCGCGTTCCCACGCGCGAATCACTTCAATGGAAAATTCGTCCTTGGCCGTCGGGGTCGCGCCCGTTTCGCCAGCTTCATCCATCAATTTGTCGAACGTGTGCCTGTAAATCGTGGCCGAACTGGAATTGAGCCAGACGCGCGGCGGCTGCCGACACTTCGCAATCGCTTCACCCAAAATCCTCGTTGAATCCACCCGCGAATTGATGATCGCCTTGCGGTTGGGTTCGTTATAACGGCAATCCACCGATTTGCCGGCCAGATTGATGACAACTTGCGCGCCATCAATCCATTTTGTCCACTCGCCGAGCGATTTGGCGTCCCAGCCAACTTCTTTCACTCCGTCGCTGCGCTCGCGCGGCGAACGGGTCAGCACGATGACTTCGTCGCGGCGCGCAACAAACTGCTGCGCCAGCGCCTTTCCAAGAAAGCCGCTGCCGCCGGCGAGGATTATGCGTCGTTTCATAAAATCGCTTTCTCGATTGTGGTCAGCCGCCCGCGCGCACGCCATTCGTGTGTGATGTCGCGCATGAGAAACCCGCTGTCGAATTTGACCGAGCCGGGGGGAAACAAAGCCGTGTTTTCAAAATAGCTTGATTCAACCTGCTGAACGGCGAGGGGCTTCATCGTCCACTCGCGGCATTGTAATTCCAATCCGTCATACTGATTTCCGGTCGCGCCCGCGGACCATCCCAGCGCGCCTCCGCGAAAGAATTCCGACGCCTCGTCCAACGAGCCGAAGACTGAATCGCCCGGCAATTCATCCGTCACTCGCGCCGACACGCTGACGAACTCCTTTGCGTCCTCGCTTCGCATTTCCAGTTGGAAGCGAACATCCGTCTCCCGGACTTCAAATCGGGCGGCGTGATGGACGCCGGGGAACATCCTGCCTCCAACGATCCGGTTCAGCAGCGCGTTTGTATCCCGGCGCGGAATGAAAACGCCCTCCTCCAGCACACCGTCTTCATCCCATTCAATGGCGATACGATGCGCCGCGTTTTCCGAAGTCAGACCAAACAGCGAAGGCAGGAATGCCGGGCGTATGCCGCCGAGCCGGATAAGACAAATGCCAGCCACGCCGCATCCGTTTGCCAACTTTGGACGGAACGGCGCCGGCAACAATCGCGCCAGCACGACCGGGTCGCAGCGGTAGTTGATCAACAACCGGCGCTCAATCACTCCATGCACGGACGGCAAATGAAAGCGCGGATTGTGAATCATGAAGGTCTTCGTCGCGTTCATGGCATTTCAAAGAAAACCCTGGTGACATGACGTCGGGCCGGGATCGAGCACGCTCCATTCAAACAATGCCGGTTTGCAGCGATGCGGCGGTAAATCGCCCGGAGCAGAACCGTCGCGCCGGGAATTTGTGCGATGGCAAACAACGGCCATGCCCACCATATTTTCCGGGCGATTTGCACCAACGCGTCCGCGCCGCCATAAACCTGCCCGTCCGCCGCCAGAAATTTCATTTCCGTGGGCGGCTCTTCCGCATTCGTCCCAAGCCGTCGGTGAACCCAGGGCAATTGCAGGGGTGCCAGCCCAAAGCCATGCAAGTGCAGCAAGTTTTGGAAACGCCGCGCCGCCCCGGTGCAAAGCGAACATTCGCCATCGTAGAGCACCCAGCCCCGCGCGGCTTCTGTGGTTCGTTCTGGAATGGCAGCTTTCACAGAAATCAAATCATTCGCCGATGCCCAGCAGCTTTTGGATCTTGCCGCCGAATCTGGCAAATTTGGCAAAGGCGCTCGCCGGCCAGCGGTGGACCTGCTCATACCATTGCGCCGTCGTTTCAAAGAAGCCCGCCAGCTCGCGGAGACGTTCCTCCGTGTATTTTCCAGTGCCCGAATCTCCCCCGACCTTCGCGATACACTCGCGCAACACGGCCAGCGTCGGGTCAATCTCGCGCTTTTTCCGCTCGTCCAGCACGATGCGGAACGTCTCCCACACCTCCGGCAACGCCTCGAAATGGTCGCGCTTGTCGCCCATCACATGAACCAGCTTCACGATGCGCCAGCCCTGCAGTTCCTTCAGGCTGTTGCTGACGTTGGAACGCGCCACGCCCAGCGTGTCGCTGATTTGCTCGGCGTTGAGCGGTCTGGGCGAAATGAAAAGCAGCGCATGGATCTGCGCCACCGTGCGGTTGATGCCCCATTTCGTCCCCATCTCGCCCCAATGCAGGATGAATCGTTGCTCGATCGGGCTTAATGCTTTCATATTTCCTTTATTTCTGTCACAACAGAAATTACAGAATCAAAGCAAATCAGTCAAGCGGCATTTTCAAAAAAATGCCGGGGTGGCCGGTTCAGACGAGCAGTTGAATCTGGGGATGGTTTGCCGCCGACAGCGGGTTCGTTTGAAATTGCGTCCGCTCCAGGTCGTCCAGCCATTTTCGGATCAGGCCGCAAATGATTTTCATATTCAAATGCTCGTGGACCGGCGGATATTTCTCCAGGTTGGCCAGCGCCAGCTTGAACAGCGATGCCGCCGGCTGCGGACGGTTCTTTTGCAGATGCACAAACGCGCCGGCCAGTTGGATCAGTCCTTTGTAAAACGCCCCGTTCGGGCCGTGCTTGTCCGGGAGCCAGATGTGTTCGAGCACGTCGTGCGCCTCGTAAAACTTCTGCTGGTTGAACAGCTCGAAATAGCCGATGTAATGCGGGTCGAGGTTTCCCTTGCGGAATTGCCCGGCCATCGCGGCGATGCGTTTGCCCTTCTTGCTCACACGCGCAGGGTAAAGTCCCGAGTCCAAAGTCGAAAGTCCAAAGTCGCTCGCGCAGGACATTGGACTTGTGACCTCGCACGCGTTTTGACACCCTGCCCGCATGGCAAAACCTGCTTTGGGACGCGGCCTCGGCGCTTTGCTGGGCGGCAGTCCCGCCATCACAACTCCCCCGACGCCGGTTGCCGGGGTGGCTTCCGCCGCGGCGCCGGTCGCTGCGCCCGCGCCGGATGATCGCGAGCGCGTCCAGCGCGTGCCGCTTGACCGCATCCGCCCCTGCCCGCTCCAGCCGCGCAAGGATTTCTCCGACGAGGCGCTGAAGGAACTGGCCGATTCCATCCGCGAACAGGGCATCGTCCAACCGCTCATCGTCCGCGAACGCGGCGGATTTTTTGAATTGATCGCCGGCGAACGCCGCTGGCGCGCGGCGCAGATGTTGAATCTGCCGGAGGTTCCCGTCATCACCCGCGAAGCTGACGACCGTGCGGTGCTGGAACTGGCGCTCATCGAAAATCTCCAGCGCGAAAACCTCAACGCGGTGGAAGAGGCGCACGGCTACGCGCAATTGGCGGAACAATTCCAGCTCACGCAGGAGGAAATTTCGGCGAAGGTCGGCAAGAGCCGGACGGTGGTGGCCAATTCGCTGCGGCTGCTCAAACTGCCCGAGGCCATCCAGAAATTCATCCGCGACGGGCGGCTGTCGGTCGGCCATGCCAAGGTCATCCTCGGACTGGCCGAGGAGAGAAGTCAAAAACTCGCCGCCGAGCGCGTTCTCAAGGAAGGCTTGAACGTCCGCCAAACCGAAGGTCTGGTCGCCAAATTGCTGAAGCGCGCCACGCGGCAGACCGCCCAGCCGGAGACCGTGGCCGCGCCCGCCGGGGATCCGCATGTGGCGGATCTGGAGGCAAAGCTGCGGGAGGTTTTTGCGACCAAAATCAAAGTGAATTACGCGGAAGGCAAGGGCACGGTGGAGATTTCATTCTTCAGTGACCAGGAATTGGAGCGGATACTTCAAATCCTTGGAATTAATACCGGGTAGCCGCAAAGAGGCACAAACGGCGCAAAATATATTGTAATCGCTGATGTCTTTGCGGTTTTGCGATCTTTAGCGGCAACTAAAAAAATGATTCTTGAAGTCAAAAAATACGGCGACGCGATATTGCGGCAGAGGGGCGCGCCGATCGAAAAAATCACCCCGGAAATCAAGCGGCTCATCGCCGGCATGTTCGAGACCATGCACGAGCGACACGGCGTCGGCCTGGCCGCGCAACAGGTCGGCCACGCGCTGCAACTCACGGTGATTGACGTGCGCGAGGTTGAGGACCGGCCTTCCACGCTCGAACTCAAGGGCAATCCCGCCGACGTGAATGAAATCATGCCGCTCGTGCTGATCAATCCGGAAATCAAGCCGTTCGGCGATCCGGTCGCCACCGGCGAAGGCTGCTTGAGCTTCCCGGAAATCTACGCGGAAATTTCCCGGCCCGGCTCCGTGGACGTGAAGGCGTTGAACGAAAAAGGCAGGCCCATTGAATTTCGCGCGGGCGGCTTGCTGTCCCGCGTCATCCAGCATGAGATAGATCATTTGAACGGCATCCTGTTCATTGACCGGATGACCAAGAAGGTGAAGGAGGAAATCCGGGAGGAACTGGACGCGCTCCAGGCCGCGACCAAGGCGGCGCTGCAGAAGAAATAATCTGCAGCCGTTGCCCGACGGAATTGGCCTGTCATTTTTCACACAGTTTTCAGTTTGACGGGTCAAATTCAACGGTGTCGAAATCAGAGGGCGCAAAAGCTATTGTCGAGGAATCATCAATGATGGAGTTGCGCTCCGAAGGCGGGTCGGAGACGGCAGGTGAAAGTTCCATCGGTTAGGGAAGATCGCCCAGGCAACCGCAACCAGGAGCGGGCAACCACAGAGCCTCAAGCCGGGCCGTGGAGGTGGTGTCCGGGCGAATCAAGCTCATGCGGGAACGTGAGCCGGGTGCTCAACGGGCAGTCCACCTGCGTCGTGTCCCCGACGTTGTGCGTGGCATGAGACGCCGCGCGCCGGGCGGCCCGGAACGCCGCCGCTGGCGTTCAGCTTGATGCCGGCCGGGACGGTGGCGACTCCGCCGCCGCGCCGGGCGGGTGGGCGGAATACAGCGACACCAGCCGGGCAATCATCACCGCCATGAACAAAGTGCCCGTGACCGCCTCCACCGTCGCCAGCATCCGCGCCACGTCGGACATCGGCACAATGTCTCCGTAGCCCACGGTGGTCATGGTTATGAAGCTGAAGTAATAAGCGTTGAACGCGGTCATCACATGGTCTGTCGCCGGCCCGACCGTGAAGCCGAACGAGTCTTCCGGCAGCAGCAGGTAGGCAAACATCCACGCCATGCCCAGCAGCAGATAGGCGGAAAGACCCGCGCACAGCACCTCCGCATCCACCCGCGGCGCGCGCAAGATGAAGAACAGCAAATGGCCAATCAAAAAGACGATGAACACCAGGGCGGGCGCAAGGAACACGCCGTTCGGCAACTTCGGCTGAAACTCATGGGCCCAGCGCCCAATGACCGCCGGGGCCACCAGCACCAATGCCACGATCAATATCCGGCGGCTCCGGCCCACAGCCAGCACACCTGAAATCAGCACGGCGGTCAGGATGCTGCCATCTATGAACGTCCCGTTTGGCAGCTTCTCCACGAACGGCGCCGAAACAATAAACAGCGCCAGCATGACAAGGAATTGCACCGCCGAGAAGCGGAGCAGGCCCACCCGTCCCGACGCTGCCTTTTCTGAATTCATTTGCATAAAGTGTTCCCCCTAGAAACCGCAATTCAACCACGGATGCACACGGATGGACACGGATTCAGAACGAAACGGACGGGGAATGATCAATGACGAAACCTTGATGACCAGGGAATGACGAAACCCGAATGACGAATGGCGACAGAAGCGCCTGAATTTCATTCGGCGTTTGTCATTCGTCATTGGGAATCGTCTGGTCATTCGGATTTAGGATTCGGTCATTTCTCAACCCCGCTTAACTTCACATGCGTTGCTGCTGTTGAACCGGTTGTTTCCGCAACTCGGCCACGATCCGCTCCACTTCGGGAACGGCGTGCGCGAAGAACTCCTTGAATCCCCGGCAAAGATAATTCAACCCCGCCTCGCCGTCGGGCGTGCGGATGATCCGGTTCTTCGGGCACTCGCCCCAGCAGTCCGTGAGATACGCGCACTTCCGGCAATACTGCGGCAACGTATCGCTCTTGGCGTAGCCGAACTTCACCTGCTCGCGCGAGAACACCATGTCCGCCAGCCGCGCCGTCTTGACGTTGCCCACGTTGTATTCGGGATAAACGTAATGGTCGCACGAATACACGCTCCCGTCGTGCTCCACCGCCAGGCCCTTGCCGCAAACCTCGCCATAGATGCAAAGCTGCGAGCCGAGTCCCAAGTGCTGCGAAACCAGCGTCTCAAAATGGTTCACCAGCACCCGGCCCAGGTCCTTCTTCCGCCATTCGTCAAATGTCTTGCACAGGAAATATCCCCAGTCGTCCGGGTCCACCGACCAATCGGTCACAATTGAATTCGGATGACCGGGCCGCGCCTCCGGCTCGCCGTCTTTGGGCAGTTTCGTGGCGTCCCAAAATTGCGGCGCGGTCTTCTCGAAGCCCTTGTATTCCACAATCGGGATGAATTGCATGTAGGTGGAATCCAACTCCCGCCGGAGAAAGCGGTAAATGTCCAGCGGCTTCCGCGCGTTGAACCGGTTGATGCAAGTGAGCGTGTTGAACGGCACGCCGTGACGCTTCAGCAGCCTGGCGGCATTGAAGACCTTGTCGAACGTCGGCTGGCCGCCCTTCGTCACCCGGTATTTGTCGTGCAACTCGCGCGGACCGTCAATGCTCAAGCCGACGAGAAACCTGTTCTCCTTCAGGAACGCGCACCAGTCCTCGTCCAGCAGCGTCCCGTTCGTCTGCAAATCGTTCTCAATCCGCTGGCCCGGCTTGGCGTATTTCTTTTCGAGCGCGACCACCTTGCGGAAGAAGTCCAGACCGCGCAACGTCGGCTCGCCGCCCTGCCACGAAAAGACCACTGCCGGCCCGGTCACACCGGCGATGTATTGCTCGATGAACTTCTCCAGCACCTCGTCGGACATCTTCCCGGCGCCCGGTCCGCCGTGCAGGATTTCCTTGCTCAAATAGAAACAGTAGGTGCAGTCCAGATTGCACGTCGAGCCGCTCGGCTTGGCCATCACGTGGAACCGCTGGCCCGGCTTGCCCGCCATCAGCGACGGCGCGTCGTATTTGTCCACCGGCCGCGGCGGCAGGCCCGGCTCGACGACCTTGAAGCTGGCCCCGACACCGGGTGTCCGGGGCGGCGGATCGGTTTCAACAGGATTCATTGTGAGGGTTTTCAATTCGAGCCGGTCTGAAAATTCTTCTTTGGTCGTGGCGGCAGCCGTCCTGGCCGGCAATGACACCGCTTCCAGCCGCGAGTCCAGGCAGGAACGGGCGGCCGGATGCCGCCTTCACCGGCAGGCTGGAAGCCCGCCGCCACATTTTCAAACCGGCTCTTACGCGCCGGCATGATAGCCGTATTTCCGTCCTGCACAAGCATCGGCTGAATCAACCCGGCGAACGGTTTTGTGAAAAGCTCATCCGATTTTGATCCAGCACAGTAACAACGGGCGCCCGCCGCCCGCGATTGCCCTCCGGGGAAGTGCCTCCCGGCCTTGGCCGCGAACCGGAGCGCCGGGCGCAAACCAGCCGCCGCTTGCCGACGTCACATGAGAGACTGTCGTGCCCTGAAAATTCCCCTCTTGTGGTGGCGTCAGCCATCCTGGCTGACAGTGGCGCGCTTTCCAGCCGCGAGTCCGGGCCGGAGCGGGCGGCCGGATGCCGCCTTCACCGGCAGCCTGGAAGCCCGCCTCCACAATTTGCAGACCGGCTCTGGCACCAGCATCGCGCCACATTGACCCAGCCATAATTGGCCGGGCAATTGTCATTTTCCACTCCCGAAACTCCCTTTTCCGCTTCGGACAAGGATTTGTCCGGCGCGGAAATCTCCCTTTCCCCCGCGGTCATCCCCTCCTCCGCTGGCGAAATCTCCTAGTCCGGCCTGGACATGGCTATTCCCACCTCCGAGATCGCCTTCCCGGCTCCGGACATCCCTTTCTGGTGGTTCTCTTGTGGTATGTCCACCCCCGAAGACTCCTTTTGTGACAGGGAAATCCCTTTGTCTAACGCGGAAATCCCTTTGTCCGTCTTGGAAAAGGGGTTTTCCCTCTTGGACATCCCCTTGTCCGTCATCGAAAAGGGGTTTTCCCTCTTCGACATCCCCTTCACCCTCCGGCAAGAGGGGGCTTCCCCGGTGCTGAAGGGGGTCTCCACCTTGGACAAGGGGTTTTCCATGACGGAAATCCCCTTTTCCAAGCTGGACATCCCCTTTTCCATGACGGACAAAGGGATTTCCCTCTTCGACTTAGTCATTTCCGAGGGGCACTTTTGTTCATTATCAATGGTTTAACCCGCTTACCCCCCTGTCCAGCACCAAAGATGATCAAAAATAGACACCACAAGAGGATTGGCCGGTTTGGGAATCGAGTTTTGAAGGATTTGTCTCCAATAATGCCCTGTCTCCCTCGCCTCCTTTGGCGGAGAGAGCGGGCAGAGGCGGCTGTTTGATTGAACCTCATCCCTGTCCCTCCCCGCGTTTGGGCGGCCGGGAGGATTATCAGAAACGGAATCGTTCTCGCCACAGGCCGGGCGCTGCATCTGGCAAAAAGCCGGCGGCCACGCGGATTTGCAGCGGCGGTTGAACGGTCGCTAATTGGAGTATTGACTGATGAGGCCGGCCACGACCTTTTCGGTCAGTTCATAATCTTTCAGCATCGGGTAACCTTCCCAGCGGATGATGCCGTGCGGGTCAATGATGATGACATGGGGCGCGGCGGTGACGCCGATGGACTTTTCCATGCGCGCCTGCGTGTCCACGGCGAGATGATGTTCGATGGCCACGTCATTGGTGTGCCGGACGGCATCCTCCGACTGGCGGGTGATGCTGATGACCTCGATCTTGCCGGCGAAATCATGCTGGATGGAATTCAGGAGCGGGATCACCGCGCGGCAGGGCGGAGAACCCGCCGTCCAGAAATCAATCAGGATGAATTTGCCCCGGCCGTCCGCTTCCGGCGTCAGCCATTTCTCCACATACAAAGGAGGCGCCTTCTGGTTCAACATGGGTTTGGCCCAGATCTGCTTGCCCGTCTCCGGCTCGAATTGCGCGCCAGGCGGCGGGAGCGGCTCTCCGCTGGGTGACATCGTCGGGGCGGGCTGCTTGAGGGCCTGGAGATGATAGGTGGCGTTGTCCCCCTTTTGCCTTTGTTCGATGGCCGCGGCGTTGGTGGGATTGTAATTGAAATGTCTTTGCAGGGCCGGGTCGAGGTCCTTCAACTTGGCGTTGGCCAATCCCCGGCTGCTGGTGAAATAAACGTCCGTGGCGGAAACGCTCATGATGGTGACGTTGCTGTAAACCTCATCGCCGGCTTGCAGCAGCGGCAATGTCTCGCCGGCAACGGCGATACAGGCCACGGCGAACAAGTTGAGCAGGATGGCAACCCCGATGCGCATGGACTGCCTATGCCCTCGAACAGCGGTCTTGTCAAGCCCGCCGGAACGGCGGCAATGTCCTAATTTGGCAGTAGGGCACGACGCAAGGAGTGCCGCCCCAAACGACTCGTTACCTCGTCGCCTACAAATTAGGACGCCACCGGAACGGCCACATCCTCAAAGTGAACCTCCAATTGAAAGGATTGGCGCCGTTGGAACAATTCTCGAAATCAAGGCCCGGCCGGTCTGGCAGCGTGCCAGTCACATGATCTCGGGGAAGTTGGTCGGGCTGGTCGCCGGCGGTGCCGGAACGGTCTTGGGCGTCGGCGGTGTCGCCGGCGGGCGATTGGTCACTTGCAGGATGGTGGCCGTGATGTTCACTCCATTCGCATCGAACACGGCCAGTTGATTGGTGTTGTCCAGCGCGATTTCCGGTTTCTCGCGATACTTGGTGATCCTGCCCTTGATCTCAATGGACTTCCCGCGCAGCGCGTTGGCGTCGCCGTAGAAACTGCTGTGTCCATGGAATATGACCACGGTGAACGGCGAGTCTGGATACGCCTTGTCCATGTTCAAAAATGTCACGGTGGGCCGGATGCTCACTTGCAGCACCTTGCCGGTGACGACCATCGTCTGGTCATAGTATT
The DNA here is from genome assembly GCA_963764035.1 of uncultured Verrucomicrobiae bacterium. Lineage (GTDB taxonomy): Bacteria > Verrucomicrobiota > Verrucomicrobiia > Limisphaerales > UBA11358 > UBA11358. Next base: position 78,759 of record CAVXQV010000013.1, on the reverse strand, counting down.
TGTCCGCGTCGCCCGTCCCGATTTTCAGGGGCGCCGCGGCGCCGGTTCCGGTCGGAGCCGGAGTTTTGGCTTCCTGGGCAAATGCGGCTGTGGCAAGGGCAAGCGCCACGGCGGTCAGCACGGTAAAAGGGATTCTCATTCTCATGGAAACATCAGATACAGATACATTTCAATCTCCACTGACGAAACTTCATTCGTTCTTGGCGGCCAGATACCGTTCCGCATCAATCGCCGCCGCGCAACCCATGCCCGCCGCCGTGATGGCCTGCCGATAGACATGATCCGCGCAATCACCCGCCACAAACACACCCGGCACGTTTGTCATCGTGCCGCGTTTGGGGATTACGAAGCCGTTGGCGTCCAGTTCGATTTGTCCCTTGAAGATGTCCGTGTTTGGCACGTGGCCGATGGCGATGAAAACACCGGCGCAATTCAAAACCGATTCAGCGCCGGTCTTGAGGTTCTTCAATTTCACGCCGGTCACCTTGTCCTGCTTCGCGTCGAGCACCCCGGTCACGACCGAGTCCCACACCGGCTTGATCTTCGGATGGGACAAAGCCCGTTCGGACATGATTTTCGAAGCGCGCAAGCCGTCGCGGCGGTGGACCAGCCGAATCTCCGAGCCGAACCGGGTCAGATACAGCGCCTCTTCGCAGGCGGAATCGCCGCCGCCCACGACGACCAGCGGCTGGTTGCGGAACACCGGCAGCGCGCCGTCGCAGGTCGCGCAATACGTCACGCCCTTGGTCTCCAGCAGATCCTCGCCGGGCACGCCCAGATGCTTGTGGCTCGCGCCGGTGGCGATGATGACGGTTTCGGCCTCAACCATCTCGCCGTCCACCGTCAGCCCGAAGGGTTGCCGGCTGAAATCCGCCTTCTCCAGCGTGCCGAAGCTGGCCCTGGCGCCGAAGCGCTCCGCCTGCTTCTGCATCCGGGTCATCAATTCGTAGCCGTCCACGCCTTCGGGGAAGCCGGGATAATTCTCCACGATGCTGGTGGTGGTGAGCAGGCCGCCGGGCTGGCCGCCCATGAGCACCAGCGGCAGGAGGTTGGCGCGCGCGGTGTATAGCGCCGCCGTCCAGCCGGCGCAGCCGGAACCGATGATGACAACTTTCTTCATAAGCGGGCGAAGGATGAATTGTCCGGCGCAAAGTTTCAAGCGTTCAAAACAGGCCGTCCAAAACAGGTTCCTCCCTTCTTAACTGAAAACTTGAATCTTGAATCTTGAAACCTGAAACTCCCGGCGAATGAGATTGCCATCTTCAGTTCGCACCGCTCTTTTGATCCTCGCTGTGGGCGCACCGCTGGCCGCCCCCGGCCAGCCGGCCACCAACCTCTGGCAATTCACGCTGCCCTGGATTGATAACAGTTCGGCGCCGGCACTCGCCCCCGACGGAACGGTTTACCAGGCGACTTTTCACGGCGAACTCGTGGCCGTGACGCCGGATGGCCGGCATAAATGGACGTTCAAGGCCGGCCGTGAAATCAAATCCTCCCCGGCCATCGCCGACGACGGGACGATTTACTTCGGTTCGCGCGACCGGAATTTTTACGCGGTCAGCGCGCAGGGCAAATTGAAATGGCGGTTCCCGACCGGGGCCTGGGTGGATTCCTCCCCGGCCATCGGCGCGGATGGAACGGTATATTTCGGCTCGTGGGACACGAATTTCTACGCGATGAATCCCGACGGCACGAAGAAATGGAGCTTCCCCAGCGGCGGCATCATTGATTCCTCGCCGGCCATTGGCGCCGATGGGACGATCTATTTCGGGTCGCACGACAAATCTTTTTACGCGCTCACACCCGCCGGCACGAAGAAATGGATCTTCCCCACCGGCGGTCAAATTGGGTCGTCACCGGCCATCGGCGCGGACGGGACGATTTACTTCAGCGCCACCGACGGAAATTTGCATGCGCTGCGCCCGGACGGGACGGAACGCTGGCAGTTGCCCACGGGCGGCGCGACCGAATCCTCGCCGGTGCTCGACGGACACGGCGTGATTTACCTTTCGGCCAACAACGGGACGGTGGCTGTATCCGAGGAGGGCAGGAAGCTCTGGCAATTCGACGCGCCCCCGCTCCTGAACGTCTCGCCGGTGGTCACAGCCGACCGGACGGTTTATCTGGCGCCGTGGCGGGACTTGATTGCGTTCGGGCCGGACGGCAGGCAACTCTGGCGGTTGACCCTGGACAACACCATCAGTGCGTCGCCCAGCGTCGGCGGGAACGGGGTCATTTACGCGACGGAAGGCGGAATCCTCCACGCTTTGGTGTCCACCAACGAATTGTCGCCGCTGGCTAAGAGTCCCTGGCCGATGTTCCACGCCAACCCGCACCATACCGGCCGGGTGAATCTGGATTGAGTAGAGCAGGCGAAGCAAACCGGTCATTGCGTCGCACCATTCAACCCGTCCGCTCCACCAGCGCTGCTGAAGTTTCCGACCGCCGCCCGGTTGCCCATTCCGCAATCACCACACGGTGGCTGCTATTTCGGCGGGAAGATCTTCTGGTATTCCGGCAGGTTGCGCAGCGCATCGAAGCGCGCGTCGGTGCGGTTGGTGGCGGCGAGATCGCTGGCCTTGGGATCGCGCGCGAGGCGCTTGGCATTCAAGTCCATGGCGATGCGCAAATCATCGAGGGCTTCGCTGGTTTTGCCCAGGACCGCCTTGATCGCGGCGAGGTCGTAATACGCCTCCGGCCGGACCGGTTCGGGCGCGAGGGAGGCGAGCTTTTGGAGCGCGGGCTCAAGCTTGCCGAGGTAGGCGTAGCCCAGCCGGCTGTAAAGCTGGGCCGCGGCGGCGCTCTCGTTATAGGTGAGCGCGGAATTGGTAAGCGTCTGGTCGAGCAAGGCGACGGCTTCGTTGGTCTGCTGCAGCTGCAGGTAGGCGTCGCTCAACTGCAGCAGGTTTTGGACATTGGCCGGATGGTCGTGCGCCTCGGTTTCCATTTGTTGCAACTGGGCGGTGGCCTGGGCGTTGCCGGCGACCCGCTGCTTGATGCTGTTGATCTGGTCAATCAGGTCGCTGATCTGCGGGTTGTAAGGATCGAGCTTGTGGCAGGTCTTGGCGATGATGAGCGCGTCGTCAAAACGCTGGAACTGAAAGAGGAAATTGGCGTAACGGATGACCGCCTCCGGGCTGTAGGGGCAAAACGCGAACGATTGTTTGAAGGCGAAATCGCACTCCTTGCGCAACTGTTCCATCTCCGCGTCACTCTTCGGGCGGTAAGGCAGGTATTGCGGGTCGGGCGGCGGACTGGGGAACAGCAGCCGGAGCCGCCAGGCATACATGCCGGCCTGCGAGCTGCGCAGTTTGGAGAACGCCTTTTGCCCGCCGTCGTCGCGGATGAATCTCCGGTCGCCCGTAAAACCGCTGTAATCGTTGCGCAGATAGACCTTCTCCACCCAGTCGGCAATCTGCTGGACGCTGGTGTCGTAAGTGATCCAATTGCCGATCAGGCGCTCGGAATATTTGGTCCAGAAGGCGTGGTCGCGCTTGAAGACGTCATCGGGCAGCGTCACGATGGGATTGCGGTTGATCTTCATGATGATGCCGAACGGCGTCTCGTAGGGATACATCCATTCGAGCGGGAAACTTTCCTCGACGTAAAATGAATTCGTCGGGTTCTTGTCGAAGATGACCCGGCAGAGCAGTCCGTTGATCATCATCACGGCGACCTGCCCGGAAACCTGCACCTGGCCGCTGGCCGGATTCATCTGCACGTCCTCGCCCGGCTGGAGCCGGCCCTCCTGCTGGCGCCGCGCCGCGTCCGTCGAGTATTCCTGGAAGCAGCGCGAGGAATCCTCCGGCGACGGGATGTAAATTTCGCTCGGCGGATAAACGCCTTCCTTGCGCCAGCGCGCTTCAATTTTCGCGCCGCGCGCCGTGAACGGCTTGTCGAGCACGGTCCCGAGCATGTCGGAAATCCCCTCGACGAGCGCGCTGCGCGAGTCGCCCTTGCCGCAGTCCGGATCGTTGACATTCATGTTCACCCCGTCACGCTTCCCCAGGCCGGTCAGACAGGCGACGTAGCGGAAGAACCGGCTGAAGAAAGGCGGGTCTTCTTGCGCGCTGCGGAAATATTGCGCGCGGAGATAATCCAGATAAGTTTGGTCGGCCAGCGCGTTCTGCGTGATGAGATAAACGTCGCGCCGGTCGAAATTCGGGTCCACCGGCTTGTCCTTCGGCGGGACAAAGCTTTCGCAGAAAATCATGTAAGTCGGGCAGAACCGGCCGGGGTCGGTGCCGCCAAAGAGAATGGTGTTGCGATCCATCTCCGGATACACCAGGCCGCCGTCCGTGCCTTTCATCATTTGCTCGCGCATCTTTCGGATCGTAGCTCAAGTTTCCGTCCGGCCCGGCAAACGGCGGGGTGAACATGTCGTGCCCGAACCAGTAGCCGAACCAATGGTTGCGCTGCTCGCACTTGGCCCAGTGCGTCAGCCCCGAAAAGACCGGCGTGAACAGGAACAACGCCAGCGTGATCGCCATCGGCGCGCGGGTGCGATACCCCAGCACGGCGGCGATGAAGGCGAGGACGGCGACCACCAGAATCAACGACCCGATGACGGGCAGGCTGTATTGGTTCGGCGCGAAAATCCGGGGCAACGATTGGAACACCTCCCGCAACCCAAGCCCTTCCCGGTCGAAAAACGCCAGAAAGGCCGTGACGCACAGGAAGACGGCCGCCGCAACGCCGAACGACTGCGCGTAGAACCGGTCGTCCGCGGTCGCGCCGCCGGCGTTGTTCCTGACCTTCAAAAACCGCTGCGCCGCCAGCGCCGTGAGCACGAACGCCGCGGCCATGCTCAAGGAACAGAAGCAAAACTTGCACATAAGGCAGCAGCCCCACGCCGCCAAAAAACGTGGTGCTCACGCTGTCATAGAAAACCATCATCGTCGGCACGATGCTGACCACGCCCAGTGCCAGGCCGATGACGCGAAAGCTCCGGTAATGCGTGGCCATGTAGGCGGCCATCAACGCCAGACCGTAGCCGATGAGGATGGCGACGACCGCGTGCGAGGCCGTGAAGAACACCTTGTTTTCATCCGCCGACTGGCGGTCCGGCGTCGTGTTCATCAGCACCGTCAGGAGGATGCCGACGCAAAAATAAATCGCCGCCAGCCCGATGATCCACGCCCGTTCGCGTTTCTGCATTTTGAACAGGAACAGGAACGGCAGCAGCGCGACGAACAGGAAGACCCAACTGAACGAGTTCGCCAGGCTTCCGGACACCATGCCCAGTTGCATGATGAACCGCAGCCAGCCCCCGCCGCTCGTCAGGTCGGTCGGGTTGGCTTTCTCATACTGGCCGCGGGACAGGGCGTGGAAGAACCCCTCCACCGTGCGCGGATAACCCCATTGCATCGGCGGGTCGGTCATGCCGGCTATCGGCTCGTAAAAATAAAATCGCCACGCCGAGCAGCCAGAGCACGCCGCACACCAGAACCGCCAGCCAGCCATGGTCCTGCTTCCACGTGTTCCGTGCCAACACCGCGAAGCCGACCAGCGCAATCGCGGAGAGAAACAAACAGGCGGAGCCTTCGCCGGGAACGGCCGTGAGGAAAACAATCGCGGCCGCCAACGCGCCGTCGCGGCAAAAATCGTTGAAGTTCGCCTTCGTGATGATGGACAGCCAGGCATAGACCGCGATGGACGCGATGCCCACGGCATGCAGCAGGAATTCCAACGTCGGCGCCAGCCCTTCCAGCCCCGGAACCACGTGGGCGTTCATCAGGATCAGGATGCCGAGATAGATGATGCTGTTGCCGAGAAAGAAGGTGCGGCCCAGCTTGGGATGGGCGGCGGCCACGGCGACTTCGATGCCCATCGCGGCCACGAGCATCGTCTGGTGGATGGTCGCGCAGACGCCGAAGAAAAACATCGCGATATAAAGGTAGCGTTTCTGGTGCGGCGCATAAATCCAGCGCATCAGGCACACCGCCACCACCATCAGCCACGGCACGTCAAACACCGAAATGCGGTTGATGACGACCGATTCCTTCCACATGAAATTGTCGAAGCCCAGCATCAATCCGGCGGTGATGCCGCACACGACGCAAATGGCGCCTTCCCATTTGCGGTTCATTTCCTTCAATTCCTCGATGCCCTCGATGAGCATGCTGCTGCCGCGCGAAACCATCAGCCCCACCAGCCCGCACGCCATCGCCGCCGCGAACGATTCGCCCACCTCCACGCGCCAGGCGACGCTCCCGAACGGCACGATCTTTGTCCAGATCCATGAATAAATCGCCCAGAACGGATAGCCCGGCGGATGCGGAATGCCCGCGTAGAACGACGCCGTGCAGAGTTCGCCCGAATCTTCCAGTGTCAAATCCGGCGCCAGGGTGAGCAGATACACCGCCCAGATGACGGCGAAACAGACGATCAAGACCAGCCAGTCAATCCCCCGGAACAGGGGCGGGAGTTTTGCAGGTGCGGAGGTTGGTGTCGGCGCCGGCTTGGCGGCCGGAAGTTTCCCTTTGCTCGGCTTTGGTTTTTCCATCGGGTGCTATTCAGTTGGCTTGCGAATTGGCGTAAAACGTGAAGTAGAACCCGAATCATCATGGTTTGTCCAGCCAGAACTAAAAACGGATAAATTGTTCTGAAGCGATTGGCGGCTGGTTACGGAGACCGCGTAGTTCTGATTGCTCAACAGATCCAGGATGGACGGCCGCCAGTGGCCGCCGGCGGTGATGGTGTTTTCGGAATTCATGGCCAGCAGCGCAAGCAGCACGCAGGCGGTCGCCGGCGTCAGCCAGCCCGCCACCCGGAGCAAGCGCGGCACGCTCGCGGCACGCGCCAGCCAGAGCCGCCATTTAAGCGTCGCCGACGCGCGGCGCGGCCGCCAGCAGCGCAACCGGGCTTCCAATGATTTCATTTCGTTCTCGCTCATAAACCGCTCCTTCCAGTTGAAGTTTGATTTTCTGCAAACCGTAACGGTAACGGCCCGCCGCCGTGTTAGGGGAAATTTCCAGCAGCCGTCCGATCTCCTCGAAGGTGAACCGGTGCCAGATTTTCAGCACAATGGCTTCCCGCTGGTCCTCCGGCAGTCCGGCCAGGCACGCCATCGCCGCGCGCTCGGCGTCGCTCTCGTCCGGCGATTTCTCGAACCAGCGCCGGGATTCCAGTTCCCGCGTCAGCCGCCGCCACAGCGAACGGTGATGGTTCCGCGCGCGGTTCCGGAAGCTGCGGACGCAATAATGCTCCGGTTCCCGCGGGGGCTGCGGCATTTGCATCAGCGCCAGAAACGTTTCCTGCGCCACGTCCTCCGCCTCGCCGTGGCTCAAGCCCAGCGCGCGGCCGTAGAGGATCAATTCCGCCGCCTTCGCCTCATACAGCGCTTCGCACCAATGTTGTTCGGGACTGGTCACGGTTTCATGGGATAGACACCCGCACCGCCAAATTTGTATAAACTATTTTCGGGCGCTGTGGCAGGCGGGCGGAAGCGGTTGCCCCCGGCAGGCGCCGGCTTCAATCTGGTTGACTGCACGCCCTACGCCGCTACGCTGCGCGGCGACATGCATGAGCCTCAACCGGAAGAACCTGCTCCCGCCCGCCCGTCTTCGCCGTTGCCGCTGCTGCTGCCGCTGTTTTTCGGCGGCGGTTGTGCCGCGCTGATTTATGAAATTGTCTGGTTCCAGACGCTGCAACTGGTCATCGGCTCCACGGCCGTTTCGCTCGGGGTCCTGCTCGGGACCTACATGGGCGGCATGTGCCTGGGCAGCCTGCTGCTGTCGCGTCTCGTTCCGCCCCGGCGTCATCCGCTGCGGGTGTATGCGCTGCTGGAACTCGGCATCGGCATCATCGGCATCTTGATCTGGTTCGGATTGCCGCCCGCCGCATGGATTTACGCGGCGCACACCGGCGGCGGATTGACGGGAATTCTGCTGCGCGGGCTGTTCGCCGCCGTCTGCCTGCTGCCGCCGACGATTCTGATGGGCGCGACGCTGCCGGCCATTTCGCGCTGGGTCGAGGCCACGCCGCGCGGCGTCTCGTGGCTCGGCTTCTTTTACGGCAGCAACATCGCCGGCGGGGTGTTTGGCTGCCTGCTTGCGGGATTTTACCTCCTGCGCGTGCATGACTCCCAAATCACCACTTTCGTGGCCGCTTCGATCAACGCCGCGGTTGCTCTCGGCGCCTTAACGCTTGCGTCCTTCACCGGAGGCGCGGCGCCAACCAAAACCGCGCCGGTGGCGGAAAGCAAACCCTCCACACCGGCCACGCCGGAAATATCCGTTGTGCCGGTTTATCTGGCGATTGCCTTGTCCGGGATGACCGCACTTGGCGCGGAAGTGGTCTGGACGCGCCTCTTGTCGCTGACGTTTGGCGGCACGGTTTACACCTTTTCCATCATCCTGGCCGTGTTCCTGTTCGGGCTGGGCATCGGCAGCGCGGCCGGCGCGGCGCTGGCCCGCAGGGCGTCGGGCGCGGCGTCCGCCTTGGGATGGTGCCAGTTCCTGCTGACGGGCGCGATTGCCTGGACGGCCTGCATGATTGCACGGTCCCTGCCCTACTGGCCGGTCAATCCTTCGTTGTCGCCGAGACCGTGGTATAACTTTCAACTCGACCTGGCGAGCTGTCTGTGGGCATTGCTGCCGGCAACAGTGTTGTGGGGAGCGAGCTTCCCCTTCGCGCTGGCCGCGGGGGCGCGCGGGAGCGACCCCGCGCGGTTCGTCGGCGGCATTTACGCGGCCAACACCGTTGGCGGCATCCTCGGCGGGCTTGGCTTCAGCCTGATTTTCATCCCGGTGTGGGGGACGCAACAGAGCGAACGGCTCCTGATCGGTCTGTCCGCGCTGTCCGCGCTGCTATTGGCGGTGCCGTTGCTGTCCGGCCGGCGGCAGGAAATCAACTCCGCGCCCGTGTTGCGCGGCGCGAGCATTGTGGCGGCGCTGGTGTTGTTTCCCACCCTCCTGGCCATGGGCGTGGCCAGGGTGCCCGGTGAATTGATCGCCTATGGCCGTTACATGGTGTCGTGGCTGGGCGGGACGCAGGTGCTTTACACGGGCGAAGGCATGAATTCCTCGGTGGCCGTCACCAAAACCCTGGATAACAGCGCCATCAATTTCCACGTCAGCGGCAAGGTCGAGGCGTCCAACGAGCCCCAGGACATGCGGCTGCAGCGGATGCTCGGCCACCTGCCCGCGCTGGTGCATCCGGACCCGCGGTCGGTGCTCGTGGTCGGCTGCGGCGCGGGCGTGACCGCCGGCTCGTTCACGGTTTATCCCGGCATCACGAACATCGCCATCTGCGAAATGGAACCGCTCGTGCCGCCGCTGGCCGCCCGTTATTTTGCCCCGGAGAATTGCGGCGTCATCACCGACCCGCGCACGCATATCGTCTTTGACGACGCCCGGCATTACATCCTCACCACGCACGAGAAGTATGACATCATCACGTCCGACCCGATTCATCCGTGGGTCAAGGGTTCCGCGACGCTTTACACGAAGGAATATTTCGAACTGGTCAAACAGCATTTGAACCCCGGCGGCATCGTCACGCAATGGGTGCCGCTTTACGAAAGTGATGCCGGCGTCGTGAAAAGCGAAATCGCCACCTTCTTCCAGGCTTTTCCCGGCGGCACCATCTGGAGCAACGACGAAAACGGCAAGGGCTATGACGTCGTGCTGCTCGGCCAGACGGGTGAAACCAAAATCAACCTCGACGATTTGTCCGCGCGCCTGGAACGCTCCGAATACAGCGGCGTGAAGGAGTCGTTGAACTATGTCGGTTTCAAGGAGGTGTCGGATTTGTTTGCCACCTACGCGGGCCGCGCCGAGGACCTGGCGCCGTGGCTTCAGGACGCGCAAATCAACCACGACCAGAATCTCCGGCTCCAATATCTGGCCGGCTTGGGCATGAATTTATACATCAGCGACCGCATCTACAATGACATGGTAGTTTACCGGAAGTTCCCCGACACACTGTTCGCCGGCTTGGACAGCAACAGCGTCGCCGCCCTGAAAGCCGTGCTGGCCGGCGCGCCGGGCCACGAGCCGGAGCCGGCAACGCAGGAGAGCCAGCCGTGATTCAAACCGAAATGAGATTTGTCCACTGCCTGGTGCGGACTTGACTTGCGCGCGCGATTGCCGTAATGACAACACCCATCAGCAACAAATCACAGCCGCCAATGGCACTTCATTTGAAACCAAATCTATGATTACGCCGACCAACTCGACCGCTTCAAACCAGCCAGCGCCAAAAGGTTTGGGACTGTTCCGCCTGCCGGATGGACGCAATCTTTTCATCACGTTTGCGCTGGTCACTTCGCTCTTTCTGCTGTGGGGCTTTTGCAACGGGATGATTGACATTCTCAACAAGCATTTTCAGGACTCGCTGCACATCAACAAGCAGCAGTCGGGCCTCGTGCAGTTCGCCAATTATCTGGGGTATTTCCTGATGGCGATTCCCGCCGGGTTGCTGGCCAGAAAATTCGGCTACAAAGGCGGCATCCTGGTTGGCCTCGTGCTGATTGCCGGCGGCGCCTTTTGGATGATTCACGCGGTGGGAATCAACACCTATTCGACATTTTTGCTGGGCTTGTTCGTGATCGCGGCGGGCATGACGTGCCTGGAAACCATCGCCAATCCTTATACGACCGTGCTCGGCCCGCCGGAACATGGCGCGACGCGCATCAACATAGCGCAGACGTTCAACGGCGTGGGCTGGATTCTCGGCCCGATCGTGGGCGGATACTTCGTTTTTGGAGGTGGCGCACCGAGCGATGCCACTGGCGCTGCCGCTTCAACCACCAATGCCGTGGCAGCGACTGCCGGGGCGGTTGTCACAGCCACCAACGCCATGGTTGCCAGTGCTACGGATGCCGTCGCGACCGCCACCACCAATGCCAATGCCGGCCTGTTCACTCCATATTTGATTATCGGCATTTTAGCAGCCGTGCTCATTGTCGCCTTCATCGTGTCCCAAGTGCCGGATTTGCACGCCGAGGATGAAAGCAAAAAATCCGCCGACCTGAAGGCCAGTATCAAACCTTCCGGCGGCCAGTTGGCGGGCACCGGCATCGCGCTGGCGGTTGTGTGGGGCTTGCTGTATTTCTTCATCGCGCCGATTTTGGGTTTGGTTTGGGCGCTGCTCAACTTGACGGCGAATTTGCTCGACCCGACCAAATACGCCCTGATTGTGGCCGCCTACATTGGCTCGTTCATTGTCGTTGCAAAAAACTGGGACTTGTTCCGGCGAAAACATTTCACGCTCGGCGTCGTCGCGCAATTTCTTTACGTCGCGGCCCAAACGGGCATTTTCAGTTTTTGCGTCAATTATATCATTGAAAACGATCCCCACGTGACGCCCGCGAAAGCCGCCACGATGCTGGGTGGCATCGGTTTTGTGCTGTTCACGGTCGGACGCTTTTTCGGCAGTATCGTCATCAGCCAGTTCAAGCCGCACTTGGTGCTGGCGGCCTACGCGGCCATCAACGTGGTGCTGGCAGCGGTCTGCATAGGCGGCGGCATCGTGGGCATGTATGCGATGTTCGGCACGTTCTTCTTCATGTCGGTCATGTATCCGACGATTTTTGCCTTGGGCATCCGTGGTTTGGGCGACTACACCAAGTTCGGCTCGTCGCTCATCGTCATGTCCATCGTCGGTGGAGCGATCGCCGCGCCGTTCATGGGCCACATCGCCGATGTGCATTCAATGCACGTCGGATTCGTGGTTCCGCTGGTCTGCTTTGTCCTGATTGCAGTCTACGGCATGTTCTGGCAAAAACTGGAAGCGCGCGACGCGGTCATCAAATAAGCGGCAATTTCTTTGTCCCGCATAACCCGCAAGGCGACAGCGAATTACCGTCCGCGCTCCCAGCCCGGCGCTGCGGCCAATTTTGACAGAACGATGGTTGCGGATTAGTTTTCCGCGTAATGGAGGATTATTTCAGCAATCGCGCCGGCCTGCTCCCCAATGGTTGCAAGGACTTGATTGATGTCACCAGGCAAAAGTTCGCAGGCCACTTTTCGATCTGCGTGCGGCTGCCGAAGGTGAGGAACAAGGACATCGAACTAACGGTTCAAGACCGGCATTTGACCATCGTCGCCAGGCCCGCGAATGGCCAGTTCCCTCTGGAAACCAGCTTTGACGTTCCCGACGATTTCTCCGTCGCCAAAACGCGGGCCTTCCATGTCCACGACCGACTGCTCATTATCATCCCCAGATCCAAAGCCGCCTGACCCCGCGTCGGAATAATTTGTCTGATCGCAATGCTTGATTCCTATGCTCAAATGGCTGGGACGAGGTTCTTCGTTTTCTTCTGTGAATGGATCGGCAAAAGATGATGCCGTTGTTTTTAACAACGGCCTGCGGGCGATGCGAGGCTCGGCTGCCGTCCGCTCCAATTTCTGCGTTTGAGTGGTTTTATAATTATCCTTTCGTTAGTAATCTCATGCTACGGTGTGCCTGACTTCAGCCGGTAAAAGCGCGCCGGCCCACTGGTGCAAGTTGGGTCAATGCACTGGAATACACCGTTCGAGCCGGCCATGAAATTGGTGACGCTGGACCAAGTCACCAGATTGGAAGAAACCTGCAATGAGTAGGTCTGATTCGGCGGCAGCCCGGCCATTTGCAGGCGACAGTTCGTTGCACTTAACATCGTCGCTCCTGTAAATACCGGGATGTATTGGTATTCAAACGCGCCAATGTCCACACCCGCCCCTTGTGGGCGAGGAACGCCGCGCTGGTCGGTCGTCGGTGCGCCGAGCGCCGTGCCGGCATCAATTGCCGGACTGCCGGGCAACAGCGCCATCGTCCATGTCGGCCCGCCATTGTCGGCCAGCGGGCCGAGTTTGGGATCAGTGTTGTTCATGCTGCCGGCGGCAGTGAACGCGCAGCTTGCATCCGAACTTAGATTATGGCCGCCTTCAGTGATGGTGCCGGAACTGTTCGAGGGCGAGTTTCCCGCCAGCATAGTGTTGGCCAAACTGCCCATTGTGAAGCCGCCGACAGAAGTGCTGCCCACCACGCCACCGGCAGTGGCATTATTTGACGCCACTGTGCAATTGGTCAGGCTGCAGCCGTATATCCCACCGACGGCGGAACCTGCCTTGTGGCCCAACTGGCAACCGGCACTGTTGAAAGCCACGGTGACGTTGATGAGATTGCCACCGCAAATTGCGCCATAGGCGGATCCGCTGGCACCGTCCTGACCGCGGAATGGATAACCTTGCCCACCAAGCCCGCCAGACCCAGCGATGGCGGTATTTGCCGCCACGGTGCAATTTGCCAACAGCAGCGTGCCACCACTGTAAATGGCGCTGCCGTAAGCATCCCCGCCGTCTCCGCCCGGACCGGGCGGGGTAACGCCATGTCCATCTAAGCCGGGAAGGCCGGCTCCCCCCGCTGCCGAGTTGCTGATGAACGAGCTTCGGCCGATGACGGCATTGCCTGCATTGAAAATCGCACCTCCGTAAGCCCAGCCGCTATAAGGGTCCCCGTCGCCACCGACCGCCCGGTTCTGGACAAACTGGCAATTGTCCATGATTAGCGAGCCGGTGTTGAAAAGGGCGCCGCCGGCACCGTTCCCATAAGCATAAATTCCTATTGGCACTGGAACCGCCGAATTACTCGTGAACAGACAATTCTGGAGGTTGACATAACCGCCTTCGTTCCGAATGGCGCCGCCTTGAGCATCGTTGAGAAGTTGAGGGTAGAAGTTGGTGCCCGGCATGGCGGTGTTGCCCGTGAAAGTGCAATTGGTGGCACACACCGTGCCGGTTTGGATGCAAATGGCACCTCCTCCATTGGTGGAAAGCCCGTTGGCCAAGGTCAAATTCACCAGCACCAGCGTCACATTGTTGCTCACAAAAAACATCCCCTCCACGGTGTTGGTGCCGCTAATCGTGATTTGGTGACCCGTGCCGTCCAGCACGGTATTTGCAGTAACGGGTATGGGGTAGGGAAAATGACTTGGTGGCAGGAAGGGATTGCCCAACGCAATCGTGCCGTCGCAGGCAAAAGTGACCGTGCCGCCGCCCGCCATCGCCACGCGCAAACTCCCTTCCGAGCAACTGGTCACGACGCCGGCTCCCCACGCCGGCTCCCGCATGAGGAGATTCAGACCAGCGAAGATTGCTATTGTGACAGCGGGCGGTGTGAGGCTCTGAATCCGTCCGCTCCAATTCCAACATTTGAGCGGTTTCATAATGTGCCTGCTAATTGTGTGACTAAACAGGCTAACTCAAATTAGCCAAGTGTCAATCTAAACGTCACTCATCAACATTACTTAATGGTGCCATCAAATTGACTTCTTCGCACTCGCGGCATTTCTGGCATCGGCAGATCGTTCCTCGGTAGTGGATTTGCAGGCGGTGTCACCTCTTCGCCGGCATGGCGGCCTCCACGGCGATCAAAGCTGGAAACTGACGCATTCGCCGGTCGCCTTCTATCTTGTCATTACCCACATCTTTTTTGGCCTCCCATCAGATTTACTCCTTCACACATCCACATCAGGCGCTGCCAGCCGCGCCAGATCGTTTGCCAGCCCGGCATTCCGTCATGCTTGCGAGCCAGAAAGCCTCCCAACCGCGCCGTGGCAATGATCACCTGGCGATTGGTCCAGCCACCCTTGGGCGTCCCCAGCTTCTTCTCCAACAACGCCAGCATTTCCGGTCCGAAGCTCGCGGCCGCTTCAAACGACTCCGGCCGGCTCCGTGCCAGCATTTTGGTGCTGAGCAAACGCACCGCCACGACGGCCAGCACTGCCACCAACGATTCCAAACGATACCCTCGCTCCAATTGGCTCTCCTCCACGCCCGCCCCGCTCTTGAGGGCTTTGTGATATTCTTCAATCCACCATCGCGCCGTATACCGTCCGACCACTCGCTGTGCCTGCGCCCAAGTGGTGCAAGGCAACGAGGTGAGCAAAATCCAATGCAACGGTTGCTTGACTCCTTCGGGCGCATGCACCTCGCTGACCTCCACAACGCCGACGGCTTTGAGCGGCCCTTGCCACCCACCCGGACGCCACGGCCCATCCAAATCCACGCGCACACTTCGCACCGCCACCCTGGCCGTGCGCGCAGGCTGGCCGGCGCGAGCCCGCACTTCCACCGTGCTCTGCCCCAGCACCGGCGCCTTGGCCAGAGCCTCCCATAAATGGCCGCCCTCATCGGCTAAACGCCGGTCCTGGCAGGCCCGGATCACGAAGTCCACCCCGTGCTGCTGGCAAATCTGCAGCGGCTCGTAAAAATCCGATTCCCGATCCGCCACGTAAATCCACTGGCTGCCGCCCGGAGGACGGCCGGCAGCCTTGAGAGCCGCTGCCCAGGTCTGTGATTTGCGTGGCCGGCTCAATCGTTGCCCGCGGGTCTCGCCTTCTGGCGCGGGCCGGGGTGTCCGACATTGCTGACCCAACAATCCCATCACCACCCCCTCGGGCCGTTGCTCCAACGTCCAGGATTCGATGCGCACGGCCAACGCACTGTGCAATTCAAAGCCTCGCCCGGCGCCATCGCCGATCATTCCCAAATCCTGAGTCGCCGGATGATGGCTATAGTCCAGCAGAGTCGTGTCCTCGATGATCAAATACTCTCCGGGCTGGCGGCATGCCTGGCGAGTCCGTTCCAGGTGTGGCGCCAACACCCGCTCGAAGCTCACCCCGCTCTGCCCAAAGAAGCGGTAGGCCGCTTTGAGTTCGGCCCACTGCGGGAAAGCCTGCGGCAGTGTTCCGCCCGGACGGGCGGCAAGGCTGGCAGCAATTTTCACTAAACGTTTATTTCGACGTGCGTCACCCAGTGCGGCAAAGGCAAACTCGTTCTGTGCCCACTGGCCAGGCGGTATCAGCGTTGTGCTCATAAACCGACCGGTGAGGAACCGATTCGGCGTGCCGCAGCAACGCCGACACACGTCCCAGATTACGAATCAGAAGAACTAAATCAAACCTCAAAAAGATGTGGGTAATGACAAGGCCTTCATATCCAAGCTTTCATCCCGCGTCTGAATTGGAAATTCCCGTTTCGTTCTGTGGAGAAATCGCGAAGTTGCCGGTGCCAGTCATCCCCACTCTTGTTTCGCAGGCAAGGGAGCAAATACAGCCCCATCCTCAACCGAATTCCAGAAACGCCAAGTGGACTGCCATCGCGATCGGGCGCGTCTTCTCTGCTCGCAACTTGCGCAGACAGGCCACCCGCCATTTCGGCTCCTTCAGCCGTTGCCCCGCCCGCCCCGTCGCCCGGACGAATTTGCTGATGTGCGCGTTTTGGTCATTGGACAGGATGCATTGGGAGAAATCGGGCGCCTTGACCAGATACAGCAGGTCGCCGCAATCCCGGAAGACGAGTCCGCCCTGATTGCCGCGCGGAACCAGGAAGCCGGGTTTCAACGTTATTCTGACCATGAGGCAACCTCCGCTCCAAACCGGCCGCTGCCAATAGTCGGGTAGTGTCGTAATTTTGTGGTGGCGCGCCTCGCGCTGCGAGGCGTGTCGGGTCGCAGCGCAACCCGACCCACCAGATAAGGATAATACCAACCGGCGCTTAACCCCTTGCCAGTTGCCGGCTGGTTCCGCTCGTCCTCCGCTCCACCTTCACTCCACTTCTTCTGTGGCTCCGCAAATTGCGGAGCTTCCAAGGAGGTAGAGCGAAGGAGAATGGGAGTTAACGAGGTGTTGGCAGGGAGGTTCCGAAGTGGAAAAGGCAGGCACGTCAATTCATGCCCATCCGTGGTTGTTTGAGAATGAGGTCGGACAGTAATGGCATTTCAATCGTCGCGTTTGAGGCGGTCAATTTTGGCTTCCAGTTGTTCGAGCCGGGCAAGGATTTTGTTTTCCTCGGCGACAATCCCCTTGCCCTTGGCACCGATGAAAAAGGACGCGGCCAGCCCGCTCAAGCCGCCGAACAGGCCCATGCCGGAAACCATCACCACCATGGCCAGCAACCGGCCTTCGGCGGTGACGGGATATTTGTCGCCGTAACCGACGGTGGTGAGGGTGGCGACACTCCACCACACGGCGTCATCGGCGGTCTTGATGTTGGCCTGCGGGTCGGACTGTTCGCAAATGAGAATGCCCAGCGAGGAAAAGACCAGCAGCAGGATGGAGGTGAGCACCAGGGAGGCCATGCCGGTGCGGAATTTGTCCTTGAGGACGAAGTGGGTGATTTTGTGCGTGGCGCGCAGGGCGCGGATGAGCCGGAGGATGCGAAACAACCGGACGAGCCGGCCCCAGCGCAAGTGCGCCAGCCAGGGAATGCCACCGGTGGGATTGGGAATGCTGGCCAGGAGGTCCAGCCAGCCCCACTTCATGAAGTCGCGCTTGGATTTGGCGCGATGGAACCGGAAGGCGAAATCGCCGAGAAAGACGAGGCAGACGAGGGTGTCCACCTTCTGGAGCACGCCGGAGATTTCCGGCGGCAACGTGAACGCGGTGTCGGCCACCAGCGCGCCGAGGACGAGGACAGACAGGATGAGGATGACGATTTGAAAGACGCCAAGTTCTTCGGCCTCGGACGAGGCAGGGTATTGCATGACGGAGTTATAGCGGTTTAGCGGCAGGTTTCAAGCGCACCCCACGATGGCGCTTGGCCACGGGGACGCGGTGCGATTGAGAATTGGTTAATCGCACTGGAGCGCCTGATGGTTGGCACAACGTATGCCTTTTCGGTGGTAGTATGTTTCGAAATGCCGCAACAATGCATGAACCGCTGCCGGAGAAGTCAGCGGTCAGCCCGTTGTTCCGCTTGATCCTTGCCAGCACGCGGAAAGCCGTCAGGATTGAAATACCGACCGGTTATCAAGACGAAACGGTTTCCACTTCGGCGTCAAGCTGGCGGAGAAGGAAGTCAAATGGCCACCAGTTGATTAAAGCCGGCTGAACAACGGGCCGGGAGCAGTGTTTGCGAAATTAGCAGACGGTGGGCAATTTGTGCGCACCGCCGGGTCAGTTTGTCCCTGCTTTGATCACGTCTCCTTCACATCCGGTGCGGAGAGGGAAAGGGCCTTGGCGCTGAAAAAGCGGTGCGCGGCATCGGCGATCACGGCAGCGGCGTCCGGCGCGGACAGATGGTCGGTGTTCAGGACAAGGTCGTAGCGCATCTCGTCATCAAGCCGGGCGTGGAAGTGGGCCTTGACGAACCGCGCCCTACCGCGGTCCTTGTTCTGGACAAACCGGGCGGCGGCTGCCGGCGTGAGTTTCTGACGTTGCTGGATGCAGGCGATGCGCCGCGGCAGCGAGCCGGTGAGACGAACATGAAAGACGTTCGGCAGTCCGGCGGTGACCACCGTGACACCGTAGCCGACAAGGATGGAATGGCCCGCGACGGCGAGGCGCAAGATGGTTTTGACGAGTTGCGGCACGAGCACCCAGGACGGCAGGCGCAGGCCAAACAGGTCATCCACGAGTTCGTCGAGGAAGAGGCGTTTGTCCTCGGTGATGCGGCTGGCCAGTTCGCGCGGCCAATGATTTTCCTGCAGGGATTGCTCGATGAGCTGCTGGTCGTAAATCGTCCACGGATGGCGTTCCTGGAATTCGGTCTGTTCTAGCAGTTGGGCGACCAGCGGCGCGATCTCGCGCATGCCGGCGCCGGTTTGATAGGAAAAAGTGATGGCGGGATCCAGCGGCGGCGCGGCGGAACGGTCGGGACGCGAATGGCGCTCATGCCATTCGGTAATGACATATGCGTCGGATTTTCCGGTGATGGTCTTGATGCTCACGATGTGCCCACCCGGAGAGTTTGATGGCCAGAACCGCCGCCGCGTTCAATTGTTGTTTGCAGAAGAGCGGTTTGACCGGAAAAGCAAGGCGGGCTGGTCTGGAGTTTATCCGGAAACCTACAGCAAGATGCCACGCTCCCGGGCTAAACACGACGATATAGTTTTCGAACATAAGATCGGGAGGCAAAATCAAGCGCCAATGTTGTTTCACAGAAGGTAACGAAGAAAGCGAAGTTCATTGTTTCCTTCGTTAGCTTCTGTGAATGGATTTGCAAAAGACGATGTCTGCGTGTTTAGCCGGAAATCAGAATGGTGTTTGCGTATTGCACGGTGTCGCCGGTGCGGATGAGGCCGATGGCGTGGGGCACGCGCTGCTTGAATTCCATGTGCGGCTCGAACTTCGTCGGAATGCGCTTCAGGACCCTGGCAAATTTTTCCTGCGTTATTTTGAAATTGTTCGTCTTAAATTCCTTCGCCATGCAGGCGTGCGTGAAGTTGTGGTTCGCGCGCACGGCGGCGATGACTTGGAGGACGGTCGGAACGTCGTCCACCAAGGAGATGTCCACCGTCTCGATTTGCGGCCAGAACGGGAAACCGCGGTCGGCGATGACGAGGGCGTTGGTGTGGCGGACGCGGGCGAGCAGCGAAAGGATTTGCGGGTTGAGAATGCCGTGGTTAATCATGGCGCAACTCTAGCAGCCGTCCGCCAAAAGGCCAAGGTGGAAGAGAACGCCCGGCGGAATCAGTGCGACATGCAGCCGAGCCGGCCAAAGGCAGCCACATAGCCCAGCACGGCGAGGACGAGCAACCACGGCTTGCCCGCCAGCAACAACAGGATGCCGGCGCTCAAAACCACGCCAACCAACAGATAAACCAAAATCGCCAAGGCGAATCTCATGGGAATTATTTAGCCGACGCTGCCGCCTTTGGCAAGACAGATTAATCAGACAGATTTCGTCAGCTTAACGCCAAGTTGAAGCAGTTTTTGCGCAACGGCGTCGGATTTGGCCTCGGCGTAAATCCGCAGGACCGGTTCGGTGCCGGAGCCGCGCAACATCAGCCAGGACGAATCCTGAGCGACGAATTTCACGCCGTCGAAGGTCTTCACCCCGGCCACCGGCGAGCGCAGCAGCTTGGCCGGCGGATTGGTCTTCAGAAACTCCATGAGCGCGGCGCGTTTCTCCAGCGGGAAATGCGTGTCAATCCGGCCATAACGGTGCGGACCGAATTGCTTTTCCAGTCTGGCCAGGATTTTGTTCACGGAAACTTTCTCCGTGGCGAGCAATTCGAGCAGCATCAACCCGGCGGCGATGCCGTCGCGTTCTGGGATGTGGCCGAGAAAACCGATGCCGCCGCTCTCCTCCGCGCCGAGCAGCACGCCGCCCTTGAGCATCTCAGCACAGACGTATTTGAAGCCAACGCCGGTCTCGACGAGCGGCAAATTGTAAGCCGCGCACATTTTGTCCACCATCGAGGTGGTCGTCAGCGCTTTCACGACGTGGCCGGTTTGTTTCCGGTTGGTTACAAAATGGTGCAGGAGCAGGCAGATAATCTGATGCGTCGTCAGGTAATTGCCGCGCCCGTCCATGCCGCCGACGCGGTCGGCGTCGCCGTCGGTCACGAGGCAGATGTCGTGCGGATGCGTGCGCAAGAATCTCTGGCTGCGCGCGTAATTTTGCACAATCGGCTCGGGATTAATGCCGCCGAACAGGACATCGTGGTTCCCATTGAGCGTCGTGACCTTGCAGGTCGTGCCGGCGAGCAATTGCTCAAAGCAGCCCGCGCCGACGCCAAACAATGCCTCGTGGGCGAAACGGAGCTTGGATTTGGCGATGAGCTTGAAATCCACGAGCTTCTTCAACGCGGCGTAGTGCGCGGGGCGGACATCTTGGACGGTGATTTTTCCGGCAGGGCGCGTCACTCCGTGCGCGCCGTTTGTGGCGTCCTGCGGCGCGCACGAAGTGACGCGCCCTGCCTGAACCGGATTCTTGTCGAGAAAACTTTCGACAGTCTTGCAGGTCTCCGAATCGCTGGAGCCGCCGTAGTGCGATTTGAGTTTGAAGCCGTTGAAAATGGGCGGATTGTGACTGGCGGTAATCATCACGCCGCCGACGGCGTTCAGGTGTTTGACGGCGAACGAAACCGACGGCGTCGGCGTCGGCTCCGGCGTAAGGATGACTTCAAAGCCATTGCCGGCCAGAATCTCGGCGGATATTTGGGCGAAGCGGTCGGAGAAAAACCGCCGGTCAAAGCCGACCACGGCTTTCAATTCGCGTCCGAAATCTCCCGACTTTGGACTTCCGACTTCCGATTTCCAATAATCTGCCGTTGCCTGCGCGACGCGGGCGACGTTGGCAAAGTTAAAATCCTCCGCGATGACCGCGCGCCAGCCGTCGGTGCCGAATTTGATTTGCGCCATGCGCGAGTTTGGCAAAAGATTTTTTGCGTGCCAAGCTTTAGACAAAGCCCGCCAGCGGGCGGCGGAAGGCCGATGACCACAGGACCGTTCCCCGGCCATTTCATTGCTGCAACACGCGATAAAAGCGCTTCGGGTAATTGCTCGAGTTCTGGTCAACGAAATTCAGCACGTTCGTCGTCATCGGATTCGTGGCGAGCGGCGTCCAGCTCACCAGGTCCGTCGAAGCCTGCAATACGTAGTTGCTGCCGGACGCGCCGAGGAATTGCAGTTGAAAAGCGCCGTTCGAGAAAGTTTGCGCCGTGAATCGCAGGGGCTGGATGAAGAACACCGCGCCGGGGGCGACGCTGTTGATGTAATTCGTTTCATACGCACTGGCCGAAACCGTTGCGTTGCTCGCCAGATTGAACGCGCCGGAATACAGCAGCGAATTCGTCGTCGGCAGCGAGCCGTCGAGCGTGTAGTAAATCGCCGCGTTGGTGTCCGGAGGTTGCAGCGAGACGCCGACGCTGTTGAAGAATAAACCGCCGCCCGGCGTGATCGTCGGCGGCGCGAGCGCGGGCGTGCCGGGCAGGCTGTTGATCCAGGTCGATGAGCGCTTGCACCGCGTTGGTGTCAATCAGATTTCGGAAATCCGGCATCTGGATCGTCTGATCGAGCGTGTTGATGCGCGCCAGGAGCACCGAGCGCCAGATGTCCTTTGATTTCACGACGCAGGCATTGTCAGAAATTCCCAGCGAGAACAGCGCGCGGATAATTCGTGATGTTTTGCTGCGCCAGCGGCGTGTCGTAACGCGCGTCCCAGGTGTGCCCTGGCCGCCGGGCTGGTGACACTGCTGCGCAGTTCACGTCCAGATACGAACGCACGCGGTCCTGAAGCGGTGCGCTCAAATTCGTCATGCGCGGAGAGCTGGGCGTAACTCGCTGATGTTGGTTTCGTTGATCGCCGGATAGAACAAGCCGAGCCGGTTCAGCGTGCGGATTTGGTTGTCGGTCACGCCGGTCGCGGGATAAGTCAGGTCGCCGTTCAACTCGCCGGGCGTTGACGCCGAGCACGCTGATGCCGTAGCTGTTTCCCGCGACGGCGCTGTTGTGGCATTCCTGGCAATCCGACGGACTGGGATAATACCACGTCTGCGTCCGCACGCCGGTGGCGTTGGTGATCATGATGTCTTCGGACAGGCTGCTGGACAGCAAATCGGCGTCGCTGTTGTCCGGCCGCCATTTGTAGGTCACGCCATAAACCGAGCCGTTGTTGTCGCGCACCAGCAGCCTGCGTTTCGAGCCGGCGCATGGTCGAATTCGTTTCGTTGACCGTCAGGTCCAAGTTTTTCACGAACACGCTTGCCGGCGGGGAACGTCCACCAATTCGTCGGCTGAAATTGAATTTGTTCGCCGGGCGTGATCGGCGCCACCGTTGTTGGGCAGCGCCATGAACCAACTGCTGCCGGCGTTGTCCTTCCACTGCGGCGCGTTCGGCGCATACGGAATCAATCCGCTGGCCGGCGTGCGGTTGGTTGTGTTCGCATAAATTCGCCGTGCCGGACAAGAGAGGCGGCAGTGAGCCGGTGGAATCGGCGGGCATGTTCAAAAATGCCGAAACAGTTCTGTTGCTCGTCAAACCATACGGCTGCCCGCTGCCGGCGGCGACGGTGATGTTCACCGGCGCGGAAGTGCTCATCAATCCGCTGCTGCTCACGGCCACGGCGGTGAGCGCGTAACCGCCCGCGCCGAGGCCGGTCGCGGTCACGGCGTAAGGCAGATTGCTGACGCTGCCGAGGAAAGCGGCGTTCGCGTAGAAATTCACCTGCGAAATCGTGTCGTAAAGCGCGTCGGCGTCGGCGCTGATCGTCACGCTCGCCGCGGCGGTGTAAACGGAATTCGGCGGCGGTGTGATGAGCGCGACGGCCGGTGGCGGATTGCTGTAGGTGAAGCCGTTGACGGTGACGTTGTCAAAGGTGGCGGTGCTGATCAAACCGGCGTTGTGCGCGCACACCGCAAGGCCGACGTAATAAACGGTGTTCGTCAACGAGAGCGTCGTTGGACTTCCGACTTCCGTCCAAGTCACGCCGTCAGCGCTGATGTAGGCGTAGAACGTGGTGTTCGTGCGGGTCAAGCGAACCCAATTGTTTGGCGCGGCATTGATCGCGCCGCCGGAGATGTTGCCGGCGGCGGCAGTCCCGCCCGGGCTGCGATATTGAAAATCGAAGCCGTTGCCCGGAGTAATGGGCATAATTCCATCGGCGGCGCTCGGGTCGAGCGAGTCGCGAATCATCACGCCGGCCTTGGCCCACGGATCGGTGGCGGTTTGCGACGTGACCCGCGCGCGGATGTCGCAGTTGTTCGTCATGGGCTGGTAAACAAACCGGAAGGCGTCCGCCGTGTTCCAGATGTCCGCGCCGGACCCGCTCACGATGAAAACGCCGTTGGAAAAATATCGCGCTGCCGGTCAAGCCCACCGCGCCGATGTCGCTGGTCTGCCACGGCGGCGGCGGATAATTCTGGCTGTTGACGAAACTCGCGCTGGCCACGGCGCTGTTCACGAAACCGGCTTCCGCGGCAATGGCCTGCACATTCACCGTGCTGGTGACGGTAAACGGCCCGGTGTAAAGCGTGGAATTGGTCGTCGGCATGCTGCCATCGGTCGTGTAATAGACCAGGGCGCCGGGACTGGTGTTGCTGATGGCCACCAGGATGGAATTGGTGAACACGCCGCCGTTGGGGGCGATGACGGGCGGCGTCAGGTAGGAGGCCACGCCATAAACCGAAAGCGTGTATTGCCCGCCGACATACACCTTGCCGCCGGCAACGGTCGGCGTGGTCATCTTGGACAGCCGGCCCCGTGCTGTCGCGCGCCCCCGCCTGCGTGCTGTTCCAGAGCATTTGCGAAATGTTCAAGGCGTTGAAGGCGTAAAGCGCGCCCGAACTGCCGCTGTTGCCGGAATTGTTGTTGAGCACCCACACGATGCCGTTGTTCGTGCCGTTGGCGGAAACGAACGGGCTGCCGTTGAGCGAACCAATCGACACCGGCGCGGTGGCGACGGCGGTCTGGTTGATGGACGCGTTGCTGACGCTGAATTCCTTCATCGCCGAGGAGCTGGCCTGGAAATAGAGCAAATTGTTCCAATACGCCGGCGGACTCCACGAGCCGTTGATGCCGTTGAACGATTCCACGAATCTGGCTGTCGCTGCCGCTTTGGAATTGGCCCATGTTGTCGCGGTCCACCAGATAAATTTTCCCCGACTTGCCGACGCCGACCAGGAGATGCGGATGCGCCACGTTGCCGACGGAATCCGGCAGCAACAGCGGCCCGCACGAGCCGAGGTCGGTGTCTTTCGCCGCGAGCGTCGCCTGATCGTAAGGCGTGAAATAATCGGCGACCAGCAGGTTGTCGGTGCCGGCGGAGTTCGTCGTCGAAAGTTTCAGAATCGTGTCGGCGTAATCGCCGCCGTTGGTGTTGGCGCTGAACGAGCCGTTGCCGGTTTCAAAATACAGATTGCTGTTCGTGTCCACGCAAATGCCGCCGCCGCCCTGCCAGATGCCGCCCTCGGCCGCATGTGCTCCAAACGCGCTGGTGCTCGCGTTCGGCGTCGTGTTGAAAACGCCGAGCATGCGCGAGGTTCGTGGCGTTGTAGGCGAACACCCAGCCGTGATACGGATCGGTGTCGGCGTAACTGGCGTAGGTGACAACCAACATCCCATTCGCCAGACACAGCGCCGGTCGTGCGCCGTGCTGGACCGCGGAAAAAGTCTGCACGCCGTTCGTGCTGCCGACGCCGGTGCCGGGCACCGAGCCGGCGACGATCACCGGGCTGTAAGGCCGCTCCTGGCCGGTCGTCACATCGAGCGCGTGGATGCGGTGATTGTAATTCGTCGTGTTGCCGACGATGTCGCGCGTGAAGGCATCCACGTAAATCGTGCCGGTCGCCGGGTCAATGACCGGCGTGCCGGTGATGCCGACTTCGGGAACGATGTCAGTGTAGCCGGTGCCGCCGTTGTAGCGGCCGCCGAAGGGAGCGCCGGAGCAAATGGCCGACAATCCGAGATTGGTCTTCCACAACAAGCCGCCATTCGCGCCGGAATTGCCGTCGGCGTCGAGCGCGTAAATCGTGTCGTGCTCGGTCGCGACGAACACCACGTTGTGCACGCCCTGGCCGGGAATGGCCACGTTGGTCATGACCAGCGGCTCGGCATAAACGTAACCGTCCAGCGCATAAGAAAAGAGTTTGCCGAACGTGTTCGTGTTCACGTTGGCCGGCGTGAGCCAGGTCTCATTCGTGTTCGCCCCCTGGCGCGTGTTGTCGTAGTGATACGTCAGCACCGACACCGGCGTCACGGACGGATTCGCCGCCAGCGTGGTGAAACGTCGCCGACGGCTGCGCCCACGATCGCGCCGACATTGTTCGACGCGAACGCGGTGAAATAATAAGTCGTGTTCGTCGCCAGCCCGGCGACCGTCGCGCTGAAATTTCCGTTGGTCTGGCCCAGCGAAATGCTGTTCGCCCATGACGCCGCGTTCGTGACGCCGTCGGTGGCGCCGTAAAAAATCGTGACGAACGGCGTGCTGACGCCCGGCGTAACAATCTGGCCGTTGAGCGTCGCGGACGTGGCGAGCACGGGCGACGCGGGCAGATTGACGACGACCGGATTGGTGACGACAACCGCCGTCACGCTGACGTTCGTGAACGTGGCGGTGTTCAGCGCCGAATTGTTGTGCGCCGTCACGTCCAGGCCGGCCAGCACGCTGCTGTTCATCGTCACTGGCTGGCTGCTGACTTGCACCCATTTGCTGCCATCGGTGCTGTAAGAACCGGTGAAGATCCTGCCGGACCGGACCAATTTCAGCCAAACCGGCGGCTTGATGCCGCCGACAGAAGTGGTTGAAGTATCGCCGCCCGCCGTGTTCCGCCATTGAAAGCTGACGCCTTGCGAGTAGGTGGCAACGATGCTCACGTTGACCGAACCGGCGGTGCTGTCATTGCGGAACATGATTCCCGCCTTGGACCAGCCGGAAGCCGGATCGCTGTTTTGCAGGCTGGTGACCTTGGACAACGATGTTTCCGTCGCCATTCACCGTGGTGTAGGCGTAATTGAATTGATCGGACGTTGCCATAAATGTCCGCGCCGCCGCCGGTGACGGTCCAGTTGCCGTTGGTGTCGCCAGCCGACCCGGCCAGGCCCGGCGAGCCGATGTCGGCGTCGGTCCAGCCCGGCGGCAGCGCCGCCCACGACGGTGAACTCGCGCAGCAAAAGAAACCGAACGGCCAGGCAAAGCGGTTTCGCGACTGTTCGCGGCGCCGTTCGACGAGGCGCGCGGGCGAAAAGCGGCGGGGAATTCCGGAGAACTGGCAATGCTCCGGCCGCAAAATGATGATGACTCATATTCAAGGCATTAAGCCTGACTCATAAGCAATCTTGCAACATATTTTCGCTCACGTCGAGAATTATTCAAATTTCCGTACAATACCCGACCAGGACGACCGGTCGCGCCGGGCGCGCCGTTCCGCCAGTTGCCATTCCGCGCCAGACTTTCGGTTATCTTGGCGCACCATGACCCGGACGATGCTTGTGGCGCAAGTTGGCGCTGGTTGCTTTTCGCGGCGCGCCTTTTCCGCCGCGGCGCAAACCAATGTCACCGCGGCGCCCGCAACCGCTGCGGCAACCGCCGCCGACCGAAACTTCGCCCGCTGGAATTGAGCGAGCAGTTGCGCGCACAGTGCATCGCCGGACGCCGCTCGATTTGCGGGAAAATTCTGCGAGATTTTTCCCGACGGCATCCTGGTCGAAAGCGGTTACACGAATTTGCTGCGCGGGACGCTGACCAAATCCTGGCTCGTGCCCGGCAGCGTCGTCGCCAGCCGCGCGCCAGACCTCGTCGAAAGCCGCGAGCCGGGCGCGCTGTGCGTCGGCACGGTTTTTCTCACCGACCTGCCGCGCGGCAAGCCTCATCAATACGATTACGTCATCATCGCCGGCTATCCGACCGGCGAGTTCACCTACACCTCCGTCGGCACAATCCAGAAAACGGTCCGCCGCTTTTCCGCCAATCTGGATCAGGCGGTCAAAACCGATCTCGCCGCCGCGGAACAGGCGCGCCACGAAATGAATTTCCATGCGGAGAATGCTCCCGCGCGCCGGCGCGGCTTTCGTCTTCTTCGCTCGCCGCGACGGCCAGTTTCCGCCGCTGAAAATCCCAAACCGTTCGGCTTGGCGGCGCGGCCCGGACTCAAAAAGCTTTCTGCAAATGCCGCCGCGCGCGGACGGCGCGATCCCGAAATTGCTTTCGCAAACCGGCGCGTTCAAAAACGTCCGCGAGTTTTCGCCGGCGGATGGTTTGATTCCCTATGATCTCATCGTGCCGTTCTGGTCCGATGGCGCGGAAAAATCGCGGTTCATTTCCGTGCCGCAAAATCTGACGATCAAATTTTCGCCGACCGGCGAATGGGTTTTTCCGCGCGGAACGGTTCTCGTGAAAACCTTTTTCCTGGCCACCAACGAATTGAATCCAACCTCGCTGCGCCGGCTGGAAACGCGGCTGCTGGTGTGCGACGAAACCGGCGGCGTCTATGGCGTCACCTACAAATGGCGCGCCGATGACAGTGACGCCGACCTGCTCGCGACGAATCTCACCGAGGAAATTCGCATTCAAACCGCGACCGGCGTGCGAACGCAAACCTGGTATTATCCAAGCCGGCAGGATTGCCTGACCTGCCACACCGCGAACGCCGGCCTGGTCCTTGGCGTCAAAACCCGGCAGCTCAATCGCGATTTCACATTCCCCTCCGGCGTCACCGACAACGAACTTCGCGCGTGGAACCACGCCGGTTTGTTTGACACCAATTTCTCCGACGCGGACCTGAAGAAGTTTCCGACGCTGGCGGCGACGGACGATTTGTCGCGCAACGCTGGAAGACCGCGCGCGTTCCTATCTCGATGCGAACTGCGCGAATTGCCATCGCCCAAAGGGAACCGTGGCGTTTTTCGACGCGCGCTACGACACGCCGCTGGCGCGGCAAGGCTTGATTGGCGGGCGCGTGCTGATTGACGAGCGCATTGACGGCGCGCGCGTCATCGCGCCCAACGACATCTGGCGCTCGATTTTGTTCATGCGCGCCAACACCACCGAGCCGTTCAAAATGCCGCCGCTGGCGCGCAACACGATTGATCGCGCGCGGCATGAAATTGCTCCGCGAATGGATCGGAAGCCTGCCGGGGCCGCCGGTGCTGCCGCCGCCGGAAATTTCGCCGCGCGGCGGGAATTTTTCGCAGCCGGTCGACGTGACGCTGAAAACCGAACCGGGCGCAAAAATCTTTTACACGCTCGACGGCACGGTGCCGACGACTTCCGATTTGCCCTACGACAAGCCCGTCAACATTTCCGCGCCGACGATCATCCGCGCCAGGGCGTTCAAGCCGGGTTTCACAAAAAGCATCACGTCGCAGCAGATTTTTCTCTTCGGCGGCTGACGGCGTTATTTTTCCGGGACGACTTCCACGCCCCACGGACTGCCGGGCGATTTGACGCGCGCGATTTCCTTCTCCGTGCCCAGGTCAACGACCGAAACGTCGTCCGACGGGCCGTTGGCGGCGAACAAATATTTCCCGTCCGGCGAAATTGCAATGCCCCACGGGCCGCTGGCCGACCTTGATCGTGTTCAACACTTCCAATGTGGCGGCGTCCACCACGCACACCGTGCCGCTGCGTCCGCCGCTCGCATATATTTTTTTGCCGTCGGCGGAAACCTTGACGCATTGCGGACGCGTTCCCTTGGGCAGGGCGATGACCCTGGTGATCTTTTGCTGCGCCGTGTCAATCACGTTCAGTTCGCCGCTGGATTCGGACGGAACGAACGCCCGCGAGCCGTCCGGCGAAAACGCGATGCTGCGCGGGCGCGGATGCACCTGCAAATGCGCGATGATTTTGAACGTGGAAGTGTCAATGCCAAAGACGTCCCCGGCGGTTTCGCAGCCGATGTAGAAAAATTTTCCGTCCGGGCTGACGCCGACGCCCTCCGGCTCGCGCGTGACGGGCATGAAGGTCAGCACCTTCCCGGTCACGGCGTCCAGAATGGTCGCCGCGCTGACGTCTTCATTGGCGATGAAAATGCGCGAACCGTCGGCGCTCAAGCAAAATTGTTCCGGATCCGAGCCGGCGGAAAGTTTGCGGAGAAATTTCTTCCGCGCCACGTCCACCAGGCCGATGCCGTCGGCGGATTTGTCGGACTTGGCCTGGTCCTCGTCGTCCTCGGAATACTTTTTCAAGATCGGATTGCCGCTGGCATCCAGTTCCGGCGGCGGCTCAATGGGCGTGCCGCTCAAGGCCACGTAAATGATCTTCCCATCCGGGCTGGCGTGGATGCCGCGCGGCCGTTTGCCGACGGGAATGGTGGCGGTGACCTTGAAATCGCCGCCGCTGATGACGGTGACGGTGCCCGCTTTTTCATTTGAGACAAAGACCTGGTAAGCGCCGGCGTTCACCGTCAACCCGGCGGAAAAAAACGCGCTCGCAACGGCGCAGGCAATCAGATAAAGTGGCAGATTGGTTTTCATAATGACCCGAATTAACACGCCGCCGAACCGGACGCAATCCATTTTCCGATTCATGTTTGCTGGCAATCCGGCAGGGCGCGCGTCCGCCATTCATGCTTCGGTGGAATGGAACAGGAAATGGAAGTGCTGGAACGTGATTTTAGAGCCATCGAGGCCGGGCATGGGGAAGACGTGCTGAAACTGACCCTGACGCGGGCCTGGCGCGCATCTCAAAATTTGAGAAGGTGTCGCTGATGGAAGACCGCAGGATTGACGGCCCTTTCATTAACACGCTGCTTCAGCGGGGTGCTCGTGGCGGTGACAATGCTCGGAACCGCTTCAGCGGTTGGAAAATACAAGGCAGCGCTCAACACCCGGCTGAAGCAGGGTGTTGATGAAACCGCATTGCCAGGTGCTCATTTTTTGATATTCGCCCGCGCTTCCATTTTCTGTTCATTTTCTATTGAACAGTTCAACAGTTCTGTCATATTCCGGCCTGTGAAGCGGAACCCGATCGAAACCGTTGTAACATCTGAAGGCACAAAGGCCGCGCGCCTGAACCCCGTGGAGGTTGAAATCATCCATTTGTTCGTTCAGCTTTCACGCGCCCTTGGCCAGCCTCCCTCCGTCGCCGAGATATACGGGCTTCTGTTTATTTCCGCCAGCCCCCTGCCCCAGGACGACTTTACCGAACGGCTGAACTTGAGCAAAGGCTCGGCCAGCCAGGGGCTGCGCTACCTGCTGGATTTGGGCGCGGTGCGGACGGTCTATGTGGCGGGCGACCGGCGGGTGCATTACGAGGCCGTGGCCGAGCTGCGCAATCTGGTCAACCGCTTCCTCCGCCAGCAGGTGCTCACGTATTTCGAAGACAGCCAGGACCGGCTGGACCGCATCCAGGTCGGGGCACAGGAACTGCCTGACGGGGACCGTGAATTTGCCCTTTCCCGGGTGCGGATGCTCAAGAGTTGGGGGAAGAACGCCAAGCGGGTGCTGCCGTTCGTCCTGGCCATGTTGGGCGGACGCGGCGGCAAGAACGGGAAGAAGCGCGGGGAAAATGCAGACATGCGAAAAGCTGACATGCTGAAAAGCTGACAACTAAAAAGGGCAGAAAACGGTCTGGGAAGTTTCAGCATTTCAGCTTTCAGCGTTTCAGCGTTTGAAGAAGTCGGTGATCCGACGCGGACAATTTGACATACGCCAGGTGGCTTTGGGGAAGGAAGTTCTCCAAACGGCCACGTGCGGCAGCCTGTCTTTTGATTAGAAAAGCGGAAAGTCGAACGCGCGGATAACTTCTGTCCGCTGCTTTCAAGTTTCTTGTTTTTTAGAAATGTGCGGCATAGCGGCCATTTTTGTTTATGACGCCGGCGCCCCGGGAGTGGACGAGGGGGAATTGGTGTCCATCCGAGACGCCATGGCCCCGCGCGGACCGGATGGGGCGGGCCTTTGGTTTGACGCCGAAAAACGGATCGGCCTCGGCCATCGGCGGCTCTCCATCATAGACGTTTCCGAAGCCGGTCATCAGCCGATGCTGCTGCCGGAGCGGGATCTCGCCATCACCTTCAACGGTGAAATCTACAACTACCGCGAACTGCGCGCCGGACTCGAACGGAAAGGATGCCGGTTCCGCTCGCAAAGCGACACGGAGGTTTTGCTCCACCTCTATGCGGAAGAAGGCGAGGGGATGCTGGACAAATTGCGCGGCATGTATGCGTTTGCCATCTGGGACGGAAAAAAACGCAGTCTGTTCCTTGCGCGCGACCCGTTCGGCATCAAGCTGCTTTACTTCGCGGACGATGGTCGCGCCATCCGCGTGGCGTCGCAGGTCAAAGCGCTGCTGGCTGGCGGCGGCGTGGACACCTCGCCCGAACCGGCCGGGCACGTCGGCTATTTCCTGTGGGGCCACGTTCCCGCGCCCTACACCCTCTACCGCGGCATCCGTAATCTGGCGGCGGGGCATTGCCTGACAGTGGAGGCCGGCGGCAGGAAACGCCTTCGCGCCTTGTGCCAGATTCCAGACCTCCTGGCGGAAGCGGAATTGGATGCCAGAGAATCGGAAATCGGAAATCGGAAATCGGAAACGTCAGCGCAACTGCGTTCCGCGCTTTCCGATTCCGTCCGCCATCATCTCATCGCCGATGTGCCCGTGGGCGTGTTCCTGTCCTCCGGTTTGGACAGCACCACATTGGCGGCGCTGGCGGCGGAGGCCGGCGGCCAATTGCGCACCGTCACCCTGGGCTTTGAGGAATTCAAGGGAACGCCAAACGATGAAACTCCGCTGGCCGAGGAGGTGGCGCGGCACTACGGCGCCCGGCACCAGACCATCTGGATCGCGCGGCGGGATTTCGAGAACGACTTTCAGCGGCTGTTGCAGGCGATGGACCAGCCCAGCAACGACGGCGTGAACAGCTATTTCATCAGCAAGGCGGCGGCACAGGCGGGGTTGAAGGTGGCGTTGTCCGGTCTGGGCGGCGACGAGCTTTTTGGCAGTTATCCCAGCTTTCGCGAAATTCCGCGCGCGGTTTCCGCATTGCGGCCATTGGCGTTCTGCCGGCCGCTGGGCCGGGCGTTTCGCGCCGTCTCCGCGCCGGTGCTGGCCCGGCTGACCTCGCCCAAATACAGCGGCCTGCTGGAATACGGCGGCACCTACGGCGGGGCCTACCTGCTGCGCCGCGGTATGTTCATGCCGTGGGAGCTGCCGCGATTTCTCGACGGCGACCTGGTGCGGGAAGGCTGGCGGGAACTCCAGACCCTGGCGCGGCTCGAGGACACCACCCACGGCATCCAATCTCCCCACCTGAAAGTCTCCGCGCTGGAAATGACGTGGTATATGCGCCACCAGTTGTTGCGCGACGCGGACTGGGCGAGCATGGCCCATTCCCTTGAAGTCCGGGTGCCATTCGTGGACGTTGCCTTGGTCCGCGCGCTGGCCCCGCTGTTTGCACGGGAACCGCGTCCCACCAAGCGTGACATGGCTTCGACCCCGCGCACCGCCCTGCCGTCGGCCGTGCTCAATCGGGGCAAGACCGGTTTCCAGGTCCCGGTGCGGCGGTGGCTCATGCAGGCCAATCAATCCTGGGAAAGCGGCGGGCGGGATTCCGCGGAACGCGGCCTGCGCGGCTGGGTGCGCCTGATCTACGCCGCGCAACTCTCCGGGCGCACGGATTCACTGGCGCTCACCCGCGCCGCGTTCAGCCCGGCCGTGCGCCGTCACGCAAAGATGCCGGCCAGCCGGAAGATTCTCGTCTTCCGCATCGGCCAGTTGGGCGACACGATCGCCGCGCTGCCGGCCATGTGGGCCGTCCGCCGCCAGTTTCCCGACGCCGCGATGACGCTGCTCTGTGACCGCCATCCCGGCAAGATTTACGTGTTCGGCCCGGATCTGCTGCGCGGCAGCGGGCTGTTTCAAAAATTCGAGTTCTATCCGGTGCGGCGCAACGGGGAAATTTCCCTCCAACGCTCGCGCGAGATGCTCCGGCTGCTGTCCCGGCTGCGGAAAGAACATTACGACACGCTGGTCTATCTCACCCCGTCCTCGCGCACCTCGGCGCAAATCCGGCGCGATCTGCAGTTCTTCCGGCTCGCCGGCATCAGGCATTTCATCGGCGAGAGCGGGTTTGGCGCCGAGCCCAAACGCCTGCCGGGCCGGGCGCTGGAGGAGGTGCCGCACGAGACGGAACTGCTGCTCGCGCGGCTGGCCGCCTCCAACCTTCCCATCCCGCCCGCCGGCCGCGGCTGCATGGATTTGGGCCTCGGAACCGCCGAAAAAACCGAGGTCCGCGACTGGCTTGACCACTTGCCCGGCGACGGTGGGCGGCCGTGGGTGGCCTTTGGTCCCGGCTCCAAAATGCCCGCCAAGCAATGGCCGGAGGAGCGGTTCGCGGAAGTCGGCCAGTCGCTGATCGCGCGCCACGACATCTGGCCGGTTGTGTTCGGCGGCGCGGAGGATGGGAAGGTGGCCACGCGGTTATTGACAGATTGGAAACGCGGATACAATGCCGCCGGACAACTTTCCCTGCGGGGCGCGGCCCAGGCGCTTGCGGGTTGTTCGCTCTACATCGGCAACGACACCGGCACCATGCACCTCGCCGCTGCGGTCGGGGTCAGATGCGTCGCGCTGTTTTCGGCACGCGACTGGCCGGGGCGTTGGAATCCCTACGGCCCGGGCCATCGCGTGCTGCGGACGCACATTGATTGCGAAGGCTGCGGCCTGGTCGAATGCGTCGAGCGGAAGAACGAATGCCTGAAGCGCGTCACCGTCGAACAGGTCCTCGCCGCATGCGGGCCAATGCTGGAGGAAAAACTGGCAACCAGCGGGCGGAGATGAATTTTAGCAATCAAGATTTGCGGCTCTGCGGCGAACTGTCATCGGCGGCGATGGGCTTTCGTGCGGCAATTTTCTGGCGATGGCTGTGTCCACCCGGCGGTTTCAAGCGGAGGGTCAGTTCGTCAGCCTGCACAAGATGCTAATTTACAAGCCGGTGGATTGAATCCGGCAGCAGAAATGCCTTCGCAAAGTCCGCCAGACCGCGCGACGAATGCCCATCGAACGATGACCGAAGGACGAGTTGATGACGGACAAAATGGCGCGAAACCGGCTGGAAACAGGATAGAACATGACGAAATTCGGGCACTTTCACCATTGGAGCGGGAGTGGACCCAAGGCGGAGCAAGGCAGGACAGAGGACGGAAGACAGGGGATAAAATGAATTTCAACTTTTTGCTTCGGGTTGCAGGCGGCCGACAATGAAGAATCCGTTTGAACATCATCGGCCACCTGTTTGCCCGGACCTATCCCGGACAAATTCACGATTGAAATCGCAGCCACCACGGGCGGAAGACAGGGCTGACCTTCTGATTGGTCTTCTGAC
Source organism: uncultured Verrucomicrobiae bacterium (assembly GCA_963764035.1). Taxonomy (GTDB): domain Bacteria; phylum Verrucomicrobiota; class Verrucomicrobiia; order Limisphaerales; family UBA11358; genus UBA11358. Next base: position 44,288 of record CAVXQV010000013.1, on the reverse strand, counting down.
TGGGGGATTCTTTCCCGCGGACACGCACCCGGCGCGCATCCGCTTCCAACCCATGATGGCTGCTGTCCAACCTGTTTTAGGTGGACATGATCGAGGAGGTGCCGGACCAATCACTGGCCCCGGTGCTGCCGCCGATGGCGCGGACGCGCACATAATACGTGACCCCCGGCGTCAGGCCGTTCAACACCACCCGGCGGGCCTGCGTGTAAATGCCCGCCTCCGTCCACGTCTTGCCCGTGTCCGTGCTCAACTGCACCTGGTAGGACTTGGCGTTGGCGACCGCCAGCAGGCGCAGCATCACCGAGCCGGTCCCGTTGTTGACCAGGCTCGCGATGGCGGCCGGGTCCAGCGGGCTGGACGCATGGTTCGTGCTGGCCGGGAGATAACCCGTGCCGAGGAGAAGTTCGAGGTCGTTACCCGCCACCACCTCGACGATGTTTGCGTCAAGGTCAAGCGAGCTGGCGAGCCGTTGGAAGGCCTTGTCCCTGGCCGCCTTCTCCACGGGGCCGCCCGTGACCATGGCCGCCTGCTTGCTGATGAGGTCATTCGCCTGTGCGGTGATGTCCTTCGGATCCACCGGCAGGTTGGGGAACTTGAGCGGGTCGAGATTCGTCCCCACGTTGATGCCAAACGATCCCATGACCGTCGCGGAATACTCGTAGAATCTCCGGAGAACGCTGTTCATTGTTTTCTTTTTCATGTTGTTTATGTTTCGGATTCTTCTGAATTCAGACAACGGCCGCAACCTGCGTTGCCATCCGGAGTCTGTAAATAAAATCAAGCAGCTCGTGTGCCAGCCTCCCGGAGACGTCGCCGGGCGCGGACCGCGCGCCGCCGATGCCGTCACCCGGATTTAAATCGTCAGCGCAATTAATACAATGGCAATGGAATGCAAGCCTGCGGGCAACGGGCATCCGCTGCTGATCGAGGGAGGTCCGTCCGCGGACAACGGACATCCGTTGCTGGCCGAGGAAGGTCCCTCGGAGCGAAACGGACATCCGTTGCTGTTCGAGCAAGGTCCCTCGGAGGGCAACGGGCATCCGTTGTTGATCGAGGGAGGCCCGTCGGAGGGCAACGGGCATCCGTTGCTGATCGCGGGAGGCCCGTTGGGGGGAAACGGGCATCCGTTGCTGACCGGGGGAGGCCCCTCGCCGGGCAACGGACCCAGGCTGCCGGCGGATGCGGTGCAGCGAACGCGATGGTAATAAGTTACTTGCGATTTTGGCGCATGGATTTTAAATCACATCATCCACAGACAACCTCCCCAAAACCAGGGAAACCGGAGGAGCGGGAAGGGGGAGCGGAAATGAAAAAGCTGAAACGCTGAAAACGGAAAAGCTGGGATCGAAAACGGAAAAGACACAAGCCGGGAGCGGGGAGTGGGCGGCAAGCGGAGCCAAATAATGGCCCATTTTGTGACACAATGTCCTAAAACTGGAAAATTCCAAAAGCAAGCCAATGAAAACCTGGAAAACTGCCGTATCAATTGTGGACACAGGCCCGGCGCAAGGCAAAAACTGAAAAACTGACACTCTGAAATGCTGAAACTCTCAACCACGGATGGACACAGATAAACGCGGATTTTTTGGGTTCTCGTCCTGGTCGCGGCCTCGTCCTCGCAAACGCAATTCGAGGACGAAGGACGAGAGCGAGGCCGAAAAGGATTCGCGTTTGTGTTTCTTAGGTTATCCGTGTGAATCGGTGTGAATCCGTGGTTGATTTTGTTCCGTTTTTTTACCACGGATGGACACGGATGAACCCAGCGCGGCTGACCCGCAACCAAAAATGAAAATAGCCGCAAAAGAACGCAGGGAACGCAGAGCTATAAACGTCTGTCTTTGTGTTCATTTGCGCTCTTTCGTGGCAAAATTTTGCGCAGGAATAAATAACTTTCAAAGGTAGCAATGCGGAGGAGCACGGAGGAGCACAGATTTATCATGTTTCATATTCTGATTCCAACTTGGCGATTTCGGCTGCCCGCTGTTGATTTTTTGTGAAGCAACTTCTTTACCGCTTCTCGCCGGGCGTTCTGCATCGGTTTTACCAGCGCATTGAAGCCTCGCCGCTTGGCTATCGCCTGGCCAAAGGCGCCTTCTGGTCGCTGGCCGGCTCGCTGATTTCGGTCCTCTGGACTTGATTTCAGCGTTTTAGTTTTTCAGCTTTTAATTTGACATGGAATTACTCATTAAACCCGGTCTGGCCGAGAAAAATTATTGGCGCGATTTGTGGCGCTATCGCGAGCTGTTTTACTTTCTCGCGTGGCGCGACATCCTCGTCCGCTACAAACAGACCGTCATCGGTGTCGCATGGGCGGTGATTCAGCCATTTTTAACGACGGTGGTATTCACGTTTGTTTTCAACCGCATCGCCAAATTGCCGGCTCCGGCCGGAGTGCCATATTTTCTGGTGGTCATGGCGGCGCAACTGCCCTGGCAGTTCTTTTCCACTTCGTTGAGTGCGTCCAGCAACAGCCTCGTCGGCAATGCCAATCTAATTTCCAAGATTTATTTTCCGCGCCTCATCATCCCCGCCGGCTCGGTCATCACCAGTTTTGTGGATTTTCTCATCACCCTCGGTCTGGTTGCGCTGACGATGATCTGGTTTCAGTTTCTGCCCGACTGGCGGTTACTCGCCCTGCCGCTGTTCATGGCGCTGGCCTTCGGCGCGGCGTTTGGTGCCGGGCTCTGGTTGTGTGCGTTGAACGTGGAATATCGCGACTTCCGCTACATCATTCCGTTCATCGTCCAGTTCGGTTTCTTCCTTTCGCCGGTTGGTTACACCAGCGACCGTGTTCCGGAGATCTTTCAATGGCACGGCTGGGACATCCCGGCACGGCTGCTTTACTCGTTCAATCCGATGGTCGGCGTAATTGACGGTTTCCGTTGGGCGTTCTTGCGCGGTCAGACCGAACTTTGGTGGCCTAGCGTCGAATTGTCCGCCGTGCTCACCACTGCCCTGTGCCTCTCAGGCATCTGGTATTTTCGTAAGATGGAGCGGACATTTGCGGATGTCATCTAAACCGAATTCTGGAAACTGAAGAACTGGAATACTGGAGTTGATTTTGCATGTCTGACACTATCGTTACGGTCGAAAACCTAGGTAAAAAATACCGCATCAGGCATCAAGCCGAGGGGCGGAAGTATGTGGCGTTGAGGGATGTGATTGCGGAAAAAGCCAGAGGCGTTTTCAAAAAACTGAAAAACACAAAAGCTCAAAAGCCAAAATCGGAGGAGGATGTCAACGTCTCGGCGTCTCGGCGTCTCGGCGTTTCGTCTTCCGAGGATTTCTGGGCGTTGAAGGACGTTTCCTTCGAGGTCAAGCGCGGCGAAGTGGTGGGCATCATCGGGCGGAACGGGGCGGGCAAGAGCACGCTGCTGAAAATCTTGAGCCGCATCACCGAACCGACCGAGGGCGAGGTGCGGCTGCGGGGGCGCGTGGCGAGTTTGCTGGAGGTGGGCACCGGGTTCCATCCGGAACTGACCGGGCGCGAAAATATTTTCCTGAACGGCGCGATTCTGGGCATGCACCGGGCGGAGATCAAACGGAAGTTTGATGAGATTGTGGCGTTTGCCGAGGTGGAGAAGTTTCTGGACACGCCGGTGAAACGTTACAGCAGCGGCATGTATGTGCGGCTGGCCTTTGCCGTGGCCGCGCATCTGGAACCGGAGATTTTGATTGTGGACGAAGTGCTGGCCGTGGGCGACGCCGAGTTTCAGAAGAAGTGCCTGGGGAAAATGCAGGATGTCGCCAAAGGGGGGCGGACCGTCTTATTTGTCAGTCATAATTTATCGGCGGTGCAAACGTTATGTAAGAGTTGTATTCTTTTAGATCGTGGACGTCTCGTGGCAAAGGGAAACGTGGGAGAAACGGTTTCACGGTATCTTCAATCTGATTCAGCACCATCGGGGATTTCTGTTGCGGAAAAACTTGGTGGCTCCGTATTTCTGGCTCGCATTGAAGCCACACCCCCAGTGCTTTGCCGAGACAATCAGATGGTTTTCACGATTGAGATTGGCGCGCACGCTGATGAGGTGGTCTCAGACCTCGCTTTACTGATCTACGCCACAACCGGCGAGCGAGTCGCAATCATTGATCTTAGATCTCCTGCGGGAGTTTACCGAATAAAACCGAATTTGAACCTGCACCTACAGTCAAAGGTCATGAGTTTGCCTTTGGTGGAAGCGGATTACCAATTGGGTCTTTGGATCAATTCCACATCCGTTTGCCAGTGCTTTATGAATTTGATGACTTTCACCATTTTACCTTCCGAAAGTGTAGGCGGAGTCGTTCCTCGTGAGCCCCAGCATCGCGGATTCGTCGAATTGCAAACCGAGGTTAAGGTCGTATGATTTATCTCCATTAGTTTGGCCGTGAAAACATAACAGCGCCAATCGCGAGCTCCAGGTCGCCAACAGATAAGGCACCAAAAAATGAATCACATACTTTTCCCAACACATGAACCTCAAAAATCAAATCAACAACTTTCGCTATTTGGCTGCCAAGACAAGTGGTGGTTGTGCTTTGTTTAACTTTTTCAACACTGTATTCACCCGTCTAAATTGGAAATCGAAGTTGGGGATTCCTGTTGGCTTTCAGCAAAAGCGAGGAGTTCCGTTTTATATGCGCCTTGGAACGACTGATTGGGAAACTTTTAACGTCACATTTCTCCTCGATGAATATAAGTTCGTTATAGATCAGGTCCCAAAACTGAAGACAATCGTGGACTTGGGGGCAAATATAGGTGACAGCGCCCGGTATTTTGCCGACAGCTACCCCGAAGCGAGAATTGTGGCCATTGAACCAGATTCGGGGAATTATAAAATTTGCGCGAAGAATATGGAACGGATCACTCCTTCGGGCAGGGTGTCTATTAAGCAATGCTTTGTGGGCTCTTATCCCGGCTTTGCAGGCGTCAACCGCTCGCAGGGCGAATGGGGGTATAGCATGGATCGCGCGACCTCGGCGGTGGAGCGAATTCCTGTCGTGACCATGGCGAATCTCATGCAAGAATTTGGCTTTGCTGAGATTGACTTGCTGAAATGTGACATTGAGGGAGCGGAAGTGGAGCTTTTCCAAGAATGTTCGGGTTGGATTTCCCGAATTCGACACCTTGCAATTGAAACCTGTCCACCTTACAGCATATCCATTCTCGAGCAAAAGCTTGCCGCTAGTGGAATACAGTTCATCAAACTCCATCACGGGGCACCGGATGGTGTCCATGAACTTGCGCTCTTTCGCCGCAGCGATATTGCTCCCTGAAAATGGCTGATATTAACAAAGAATCTGTTACCAGATGCCGGGTCTATCTCCTTACCTATCGTCGTCCCCAATTGCTCCGGCGGGCGGTAACCAGTCTGATAAATCAAACTTTCACCCTCTGGGTTTGCGAAGTCCACAATGATGATCCAGACGATTTAAGTCCAAGCCAGATTCTGGCCGAATTTGCCGACCCGCGCATTTCGCTCGTGACGCACCCGGAGAAATATGGACCAACAAAGACATTCAATTGCGCGTTTGTTCCAGTAGTGGAAGAATTCATCAGCATTCTTGAAGATGACAACACTTGGGAACCGGATTTTTTGACTTCATGCATTGCCTGCCTCAACAAAAGACCGGAAGTGTCCCTAGTGTGGACCAATATGCAAATGTGGAAACAGATTGACGAGTCCACCTGTGTTCCAACAGACGTGTTTTTTTGGCCGGAGTTGTCCAAATCAGGGGCTGCTTTCCCAACGACCACGACTTTTCGCTGGCTTAATGTGCGGCTATTTATCGGCGGGCTGCATTCCAATGGGGCGATGGTGTTGAGGTCGAGGCACGCTCCGGAATACGTCGTTCCAAACGATTGCCCATTCAATTTCATTGAGCATGTGCGCGAAAGAACATTTCGATACCCCATAGTTTTAATTCGCAGAAAGTTGGCAAATTGGACATGGACCTCGACAACTTCCAGACCTTCTGGTTTGGCGCTTTCAATCGCCATGCAGGTGATGCTCGCCAACAGCTTTCTGCTTCATTGTAAAACAAATCATTTCCGTTTCTTGCGAATTTGGGCACGGGCGCGGAAGAGGAAACAGCGCCATCTGCTTATTCTCATCCTGGCGATAGTTCAAAATATCCTTCTCTGGCCCCTGTTTCGGTATTTAAGAGCTAAAGACATCGCATGGCTTTGCGTTGACTTGGCAAAACATCCTTTTGCGACGATTGGATTATTCAAGCAAATGCGACGATTGGAGAAATTGCGGCAATTTGTCGCTAAAAAGACGGGAGAGCACATCTCATCATTTCTCACCGAATGAAAATTACCCAAAATAGTTCTTTGTCGCGTTACGAGTGGGCGCCAGAACAAGCGCGGAAACTTTTGCCGGAATCCGCAGCTAAAATAGTGGCTGACATTGGAGCAGGAGACGCGAGGTTGAGCGCAACAATTGTTGATGCAGGCGGCGAATGGCTAGGTTATGATTTGAAGCCGATCACAGATAAAGTGAGGAAATGGGATATCGAGAAACCAGCTGACACCTTGTTTCCAAAACCTACAATGGTGCTGATGCTGGACGTTGTTGAGCACTTGTGCAATCCGTGGTGCGCGCTCCAAAACGTTTCTGACCATTTATTGCCCGGAGGTCATTTGATTTTAACGACCCCGAATCCATTGTGGAGTCGAAGCCGCATGTGGGCCTTGGCAAACGGCACTCCGGCTTGTTTCACGCAATCCGACCTGGACTTAAACCATCATGTTTTTACCCCATGGCCGCACATTGTGGAGCGCTTGCTATCGGACTGCGGATTGACCGTGACCCGCTATGACACACTGGATGGCCGAACGCAATGGCCGCGCGGACCGATTACATTGCGTTATCCTGTGCGATTCGGATTGGCCTGCGTCAACAAGTGGATCGAATCACGAGACCCAGCTGCGTGTGGGATGAGCTATGGAGTGGTGGCTCGTAAGAATCTCGATCAACCCTCCTTATTGTCGTGAATCCAATTTGGTTTGTCAGAAATGTGCGGCGAACTATGCGTGTTTGCCCGAATTGGCCGGGAAGGATTCATTTGCTTTGTTTGGCTTATTCAAAAAGGTTGCCGACGTGCATGAAAGCAGATACAAGCAAGCCACTCACGTTTCAATATCCACCACCGGTCGGGACTTTTAGGGCTTTGATTCGGGACAACTCGGGTTCGGACGGATTTATTTTTGGAGAAGTGTTCGACCATTGTTATTATGATTTCACTCTTCCATTTCCACCAAGAACAATCATGGATCTTGGAGCGAATGCCGGCTACACCGCGATTTTCTTCAACCGTAAGTTTCCCCAGGCACAGATTGCCTGTATTGAACCCATGCCCCAAAACCTCGCAGTTTTGCGCAAGAATCTCTTGCTAAACGGCATTCCAGCCGCCGTCATTGATGCGGCGGTAGCTGTGGAAGACGGATTGCTCCAGATGGAAACGGATGCCCATGACTATGGACATAAAGTGGCAGCCAATATGTCGGAAACAGCCGGTGTGCTGGTATCATGTGAAGGTGTCAGCGTGCCTTCCTTGATGAAACGGCTGGGGTGGGAACGTATTGGACTGTTGAAGATTGATATCGAAGGTTACGAGCGAGTCTTACTCAAGGAAAAATGCGACTGGCTTAAGTTGGTGGACGCCATCTGCATCGAATGTCACCCAGGTTACAGCGAAGACGATCTCAAGGAAATGGCGGCAAAATATGGATTTGAACAACCAAAGCGGCTGCCGGGCATTTGGCTTGTTTTGGCGAAGTCAGCCTGAACTTCGTAACGAAACCTGTTTGATGAGCGAGAAACTCAATCTATTTTATGAAGAGCCGGAGAATGACCGATGGCTTCCGTATGACCGGTATCCGCGGCGGCTGATTCGGCGAATTGTGCGCGGCAAGCCGCGGCCCGGCGGCCAGACGCGGGTTTTTCTGAACCTCCGTGCCGGTCTGGACAGATTGGGGATCAAATACCGCGTCAACGATTACCGGCATGCCCAACGCCATCCGGATGAATTGGCCTGCATCATAGGCAAGCCGTGTGTGCTGGACAAAATTCCGTGGAAGAATCCGATTCTCTTCGGCGCGGCGGTTTATTCGCACCCGCTGAATGATCCTGGCTTGCTGAAGCGGCTACCCGTTCGCAAGGTGCTGGTGCCGGGCGAGTGGATGCGGAAGATGTTTGAACCCTATTACAACGATTCCGTTGTTGCCTGGCCGGTGGGGATAGATACGGAGGGGTGGAAACCAGCTCCAAAAAGTGGAAACACTGAAAAGCTGAAAGCTGAAATCAAGACGACGGATTTTTTGATTTATGACAAGGTGAGGTGGGAGCATGAACGGTATGAGAGAGAATTGATTCAACCAGTTCGCGACGAATTAAAGAAGCGTGGGCTGACATTTCAAGAAATCCGATATGGGTTTTATGAAGAAGAAGATTTCTGGCAAATGCTCCAAAGTTGCAGGGCAATGATTTTTTTTTGTGAACACGAGACCCAGGGCATTGCCTACCAGCAGGCGTTGGCTTGTGGTGTGCCGATTCTGGCTTGGGATAGGGGCGGCTGCTGGCAAGACCCGGAATTCTACCCGCACCAAGTGAAGTTCGGGCCGGTCACCTCCGTTCCTCATTGGGATGAACGTTGTGGAGTAAAGTTCCGAGAAGTCGCGCAATTTTCAGAAAAGCTTGAGCAGTTTATGGAACGGCTAAATGCCAACGAGTTCAAGCCGCGCGCTTTTATCCTAGAAAACCTGACGTTGGAAAAATGTGCAGAATCCTATATGGGAATTGTCCATAAGGTTTGTGATGACAACCGATAATTGAAGGAGGAAGCCTTGATGAAGAAGCTTCTGCGTGCCAGTGTTAATGCTTTGCCTGCTTCGACGCGCCACTGGATCAAGCACATACCCGGTGTGGCGGCGGGGCAACGTTGGCTGGTCAGACGTGTTCTTTCCGGCGAACCGTTTGTGCATGTCATAAATGCCGGACCGGCGAACGGACTTCGCTTTGAAGTGACGCTGCCGGACGATAAGGCCATCTGGTCTGGAACCTTTGAGCCGGAATTCAGCCAGACCTTGCATGATGCCGTGCATCCCGGCGATGTGTGTTACGACATCGGCGGTTACCGGGGTTACATGTCCGGGGTTTTTGCCCTGGCGGGTGCCAGCAGGGTCATAGTGTTCGAACCGCTGCCGGACAATCTGGCGCGTTTGAAACGGCTCGCGGAACTGAATCCGCAACTGCCGCTGCAAATTGAGCCTATGGCGGTGGGCAGAACGGATGGCGAGGTTCGGTTCAAAATCATGCCCGATCAAAGCATGGGCAAACTTGCCGATAGCACCTTCCAAGTGGAAAGGACGACGGCACTGGAAATCCCAGTCCAACTCACACGCCTCGACACCTGTATTTTTGAGCACGGGTTGCCCCGGCCCAGCCTGATGAAGATTGACGTAGAAGGGGCGGAAGCTGATGTGCTCGACGGGGCAGCCCGGACATTAAAGGAATTTCATCCCCGGATATTGATTGAAGCCCACTCCGAGCTACTGGCAGAACATTGCACCGAGAGGCTTCGTGGTTTGGGGTATCAGATTCACCAATTGGAGCCGGGGCGTCTGGAACCAGAGAACCCCCGCCATCTTTTGGCCGAACCTCCAGAGTCCTGACTCATCTTTCAGGAAATCAAGTCATGACATCAGGAAGACGGAGGAAAATCGTGCTGTTGACCGGAGTTTCATTGGCAATGAACCCACGAGCGTGGAAGGAGGCATCGGCGCTGGCTTCAGTTGGTCACGAGGTCCAGGTTTTTGGCGTGGACTTTTCGACAAGGCAACTTGCCATTGACCAGGAGCTTGCGCACAAGAGGGGTTTTGAGTTTGTTCCCATAGCTTCGGTGGGTAATGAAACCTTGAAGCGGCGGCTGCGATGGTTTTTTTACCGGACGCGGAAAAAATGCGCCAGCGAACTGCAAACGCTTTTACATCGAGAAAGTTTGTTTCAATTGGGATATTTTATCCCTGAATTACTCTCCAAAGCCAAGGCTGCAAAGGCAGATTATTATATCGTGCATTTGGAACAGGCGATGTGCGTGGGTGCCTCACTGCTGAACAGCGGATACAGGGTAGGCGTGGACATGGAGGACTGGTTTTCGGAAGACCTGCCGCCGGAGGCCAGAAAACAGAGGCCGGTCAAAATGCTGAAAAGCTTGGAGCGAGGAGCGTTGAGCATGGCGAGCAATACCACTTGCACGTCCAAGGCGATGAGCGAGGCGCTGGCAAGAGAATATGGCTGCCGTCCGCCAGCCGTGGTTTATAACGCCTTTCCATGGTCCGACAGGCAGACGCTGGACGGACAATTCAAAGACCGGCGCGACCGCACAGTTCCATCGCTTCACTGGTATTCGCAAACGCTGGGGGCCGGGCGCGGACTGGAAGAATTGTTCGCGGCGCTGCCGCAAGTGAAACGTCCGCTGGAAATTCATCTTCGGGGGCATCTGAACAAGGGCGTGGAAGACTGGCTTTGGTTGTTGGTGCCGGAAAACTGGCGCAAACATGTCTTTTTACATCCGCTGGTTTCCAACGACGAACTGCTCTCGCGTATTGCCGAACATGACGTCGGCTTTGCCGGCGAACAGAAGTATTGCCGCAGCCGCGACCTGACGGTGACGAACAAAATTTTGCATTATCTGCTAGGCGGGCTGGCAGTGGTGGCGAGCGATACAGCGGGCCAGCGTGAAGTCGCCGAACAAGCTGACGGTGCTGTGCGGCTTTATCCGGTCGGCGATTCACTTGCCCTGGCGGGCGCGATGAATGCGCTTCTGGGTTCGCGCGAAGCGTTGCAATCCGCCAAGGCGGCCGCTTTGCAATCCGCCGAACAAACATTTTGCTGGGAACGACAGACGCCGGTGCTGGTGAATTCGGTTGAAACTGCTCTGACTCAATAAACAGCGTCCATGTCTGTTTTGAAAAACGCCGTGCGCAGCTTGGTCTATCCGGGGCTGGATTTGCACACGCGAAACCGCGCGTTGCTTTGCCGGTTCTGGAAAACCGGGCCGCGCGACGTGCTGGATGCGGGCAGCGCAACGGCTATTTCTCCTGGCTGGCCAACCGGTCTGGCGCGCGCGTGGTGGCGATGAACTTTGAGCAGAGCCAGGTGGAAAAGGCGCGCGATTTCCTTATCGGTTATCTCAAGGCCGATCCGGCACGTTTGCGGTTTGAACAGTGCAAACTGTATGACCTGGACAAGGAACAGCGCACGTTTGACGAAATAATCTGTTACGAGGTGCCGGAACACATCAAAGGAGACCAGCAAGTGGCCCGGGAATTTTACCGGATACTGCGGCCCGGCGGGGTGCTGCATGTGTGCTGTCCACACAGCCTGCACCCGCGCCACCAGGCCGAAGTGCTGGATGTGAACGAAACCGGCGGGCATGTGCGGCAGGGTTATGCCGAAGAAAACCATCGCCAACTGCAGGAACCCATCGGCTTCAAAATCGAACAGGTGGTCGGCATCGGCACACCGGGCGTTTATTACGCAGACAAGATTTTGCGGACCATCCGCAGCCGGGTCGGTGACGTGTTGGCGTTGCCGCTGTTGCCGCTGGCGCTCCCGTTTGTCTGGCTGGCGCGGGCAAATCCGCCTGTGCCATTCTCACTCTACGCACGCGCCGTTAAATGAGCATGAACAACCAAGAAACCTATTGTTACCCGAAAATCGGGCGGGCGGGATTGGGGAACTGCCTGCTGGTATGGGCCAGGGCATTTGTCTGCGCGAAACAAAACGGGTTCGGGATGCTGGCGCCACAATGGGTGCAACCGCGCCTGGGGGCGGTGATCCGCCGTGAGCCAGTGACCCGGTTTTACACGGCGGAGTTCACGAACCGCGGTTACGTGGGCGGCTGGCGCAAATGGTGGATATTGCAGAGGGGCGAACGCATTCCCGAATCGGCCTTGGCGGATTCCCGGCCAGACTTGTCGAATGCCACCAGCCGGTTCCGGGTGATCGAGTTTGACGGGCTGGCCGACTACTTTGCCGGATTGATTCCGCACAAGGAGGCGATTTATGCCGAACTCAAGCGCATTGCGCACCCGCTCGCCCGGTCCGGATCTGAAGCATTCAAGAGCCCGTTCATTGCCGTCAACGTCCGGCGCGGCGACATGACCCGACAAAAGAAAATCCCGCTGGACAAAGTTCTGCAATACACCCGGGATGAATGGTTTGTGGCGGCAATCAAGGCGCTCCGGGCTGAATCCCGATGGAGGGTCATGCCGGTCAAGATAATATCTGACGGATCCCGCGATGAACTACGGGAGATTCTGCGCCTGCCGGATTGTGAGCTTGTGACCACGGGCAAAGCGGCGGGCGACATTCTTCTGATGGCCAGGGCCAGCCTGCTGTTGGCCACGGGTTATTCCACGTTCAGCATGTGGGCCAGTTTTTTGGGTGAAATGCCCACGCTTTACGCCCCGGGGAAATTGCAGCAAAAACTTTTTAAGCCCGGAACCGATTCGTTTGAGGGGGAGTGGAAGGCTGGCGAGCCCCTTCCCATAACCAAAGTCGGATAGATGGAGGTCGGTAACATGCGCCGCAAAGTTCTTATTGTTGTCGGCTCCTTCCGGCCAGCCATGCTGGCTGACATGCAGCGGGCAAGGATGCTGACTTGGGAATTGCCAAAATGCGGTTGGGACGTTGAAGTGCTGGCGCCAAGGGCTGGCGAAATCCGGCAAGATGCCGTTGATTCGGATTCCAGCGGTTTCTTTCCGCAGAATTTGCCGGTTCATGAAGCTGGATCTTTTTGCCGACAGGCATTTGAGGCGCTGGGATCTCACACTCATGGGTGGCGAACTCTTTGGCCAATGTATCGGCAAGGCCGCCAGGTGCTCGCTTCGGGAGAGATAGATTTGGTCTATTTTTCCACCACCACGTTTATTTATTTCGCATTGGGCAACCGCTGGTCAAGGCGTTTCGGGTTGCCGTATGTGCTGGACTTTCATGACCCGTGGGTGAAAGAGCAGAATGCCGATGGTGTTGGTTCAACCGGGTGGAAACGACGGATTGTGCAGGGGCTGTCAGACAAACTTGAACGTTCAGCGGTCGTAAATGCCGCCGGGTTGGTGGCCGTCTCCCCCAAGTATATCGAATCGTTGAGCCGCCGCTATGCCAGGCATCATCCCGCCTGGCTGGCGCCGGGAAGAAATGCGGTCATCCCCTTTGGCACGCTGCCCAACGACCTGGTGGAAGCCGGCAAGAGGATGTCAAAAGTTGCGGCCACGGACAAAGCAGAGATCGCGATTCATTACGTGGGAGCCGGCGGCCCGATCATGGGCCGTTCATTTACGCTGATCTGCCGCGCCTTGGCAGATTTGAGGGCCAAGGGCTATCCGCAGGTCAATCGCGTGAAGATTCGATTATTTGGCACGACCTCCGGCTGGAAAGCCGGTGATGCCCGGTTTCTACAAGACGTCGCACACCGTGCCGGTGTTGGAGATCTGATTGACGAGCAACCCGGACGGGTTTCATATCGGCGTTCATTGGAATTACTGCTTCAAGGCAATGGGGCATTGATTCTGGGAGTGGACGACGAAGGATACATGCCATCGAAACTCTTCACCTATGCCCTGTCTGGCAAACCACTTTTGGCCTGTTTCCGGCGGGAGTCGCCGGCCTATGCAGAATTCCAGCGCGCACCCGGTTTGGGCCATGCGCTTTGGTTCGACGCGCAAGGTGAAATGGCCACCGCCGAAGCCGCCCGTGAAATGGGGATTTTTCTCGAAGAATGTGCAGGGCGGCAAGTTTTTGACCGCCGCCGGATTCTTGAACCTCATCTTGCGTCCGCCATGACGCGCAAACATGCCGAACTGTTTGAGAAGTGCATTGCAAAACAAAAGTAGAAATTCGGAAAGCAGAAAACAGAAATCGGAGGGCGGAGCGGGAAGGCTCAAAACTGAAACTTTATTCACCAGCATGAACTCATTTCTCCGCCGCAATTTTTATTTCGACAACTGGCCCATGATTCTGTGGCAGCGCGCGTTTTGTCGCAGAGCCAGACTGCTGGCCTTCCGCCGGGGAGCCGTGGAATTTGTGGTGGATTATTCCGGCGGCGACCAGTGCGGCATCCTGCCCTGTCTGACCTCCGACATGTATTCGCGCCATTTCGGAGTGCTGCCGGGAAACAAGCCGTTGAAAATTCTTGATGTGGGAGCCAATGCCGGCGGGTTCTGCCTCGCGCTGCTGGCGGCCGGTTTCGGGTTTGAGAAAATCGTCTGTGTCGAGATGAACCGCCGCACCTGGTCGCGCCTGCAATTCAACATCGGCCAGAATTTTGACTGCGAGGCCGTGGTTTTGAATGCCGCCATCGCCGGCCGGGCCGGCGCGATTCAGGTGCGCGACAGCCGCGGTGGAACCAGCGAATCCATTTACGCAAAGCCGGCCGGAGCCGGGAAAATGCTGGAAGTCCCGCTGGTCACCTTTGATGGCTTGGTGCAGGCCCATTTCGGCGCCGGCCCGGCTGCCGGCATTGACCTCTGCAAATTGGACGTCGAAGGGGCGGAATACGAAATCTTCCGGTCACCGTCCTGCGACACAATCCGACGCGTCAAATTTCTGCTCATCGAAATTCATCCAAATGAGGCCATCACCGAACAGGAACTGATTGGCAAAATCCAGTCCTTCGGTTTCGAGCAGGTTGCCGACGCGGACCCGGAAGAACAGCATGTTTATCTTTTTCGAAATAACGCGTTCTGACGGCAGGGACATTTTCGGCGGGTTTTCTGCTTCCCTGGCGCGTCGTCATGTGGAGCTGCTTGGCCAAATAGTCGCGCGCAGCGGGCAGCGGGCAACGAGCGGGACTCGCACCCCGCAGCTCGCAACTCGCGGCCCGTAGCCCCCCCTTTTTATGAACAATGATGCATTTCGATTTGAGAGCCTTCAGATCTGGCAACGCGCCGCCGATGTCGGCGGTCCATTGTTCAAGCGGGCCGGGAAATTGGATGAGCGTCACTATCGTCGCTTTGCGGAGCAGCTTCGTGCCGCTGTCTTGAGCATTACCAACAATATCGCAGAAGGGTCGGGCAGCGCTTCGGACACGGACTTTGCCAATTTCATCAACACCGCGCGCCGTTCAGTTTTTGAAGTGGCAAATATGCTGATGATTTTCACGCGCGAAGGCTATCCGCTAAAAATCGAGACCGCACCGTTGCTGGCCCAATTGGCGGAGCAGAGCAAAATGCTCCGCTCATTCCGCATTTCGCTCAAGAACTGGCCGGCGCACGGCTCCCGACTCGAAGCTCGTCAGTCCTTGCTTATGCTTTCCCACTCGTTGCCCGTCGCTCGCTGCTCGCCGCTTTTTTTATGATCTTGTTCGGCCATCCCACGGGGAACCCCAACTCGCATCACGCGGCGCTGGCACATTTTGAGGCGGGACGGCTGGAGGCGTTCTGTGTGCCGTGGATGCCGTCGGCGCGCGTGCTCAAACTCCTTGCGGCGCTGCCGGGACAGGCCGCGCTGGCACAGCGGCTGTCGCGGCGGCATTTTGGGCCGCTTGCGAATGCCCCCAAAATCCAGGGGCGGTTCGGCGAATGGCGCCGTTTGTTCATCCGCTCCCGCGGCCGGGGGAACGAGGGATTGTCCTACGAGGCGAACGATTGGCTGATGCGAACGATGAAGCGCGAATGCCGCCGGAAATCCGTGACGGCGGTCCACAGTTATGAAGACTGTTCGCTGTTGCAGTTTGAGGAAGCCAGGCGGCTGGGCAAAGACTGCATTTACGACATGCCCATCGGATATTATCCGGCCTGGGAAGAAACCCTGGCAGCGCTGGCAAAACAATTTGCAGACTGGCTGCCGCCGGGAGGGTTGCCCTCAAATCAATGGGTAAGGCCGGAACAAAAGCGCCGGGAGATGGAACTGGCCGACCTTGTTCTCGCGCCAAGTTCATTCGTAAAAGAAACCATTCTGCGTTTCCATCCGGAAAAGCAGGTCGCCCTTGCGCCCTACGGGGTAGATTGCGAATTTTGGACGCCAAAGAGCAGCGGGCAACGAGCAACGAACAACGAGCGTGACTCGCGGCTCGCGGCTCGCAGTTCGAAGCTTCAGTTCATCTACGCCGGGCAATGTTCGATCCGCAAGGGAATCCCGTTGTTGCTGGAGGCGTGGCGGAAGGCGGAATTAGAGGACGCGACGCTAACCCTGACCGGTTCGTGGCACTTGGCCGAAAGCCGACTCAAGGCGCTGCCGCCGACGGTGAACTTCGGCGGGCCGGTGTCGCGGGAAAGACTGCGGGAACATTACCAAGTGGCAGATGTGTTTCTGTTTCCCTCGTATTTTGAAGGGTTCGGATTGGTAATACTTGAGGCGATGGCGTGCGGCTTGCCGGTGGTCGCAACCGAAGCCACTGCCGGGCCGGATGTGTTGAACGCGGAATGCGGTCGGGTATTACCAACCGGCAACCAGGATGAGTTGGTGGAAACCTTGCGGTGGTTCTCAACGAACCGTGAAAAAATTCCGGCGATGAAGCTGGCCGCGCGGGGCAGAGCCGAGGCCTGCACGTGGGACAATTACCGACGGTGTGTGAGTGAAGCGGTGGCAAAACTCGAAAAGTAGAAATCTGGAAAGTAGAAAACAGAAATCGGGAAAACAGAAAGTTGAAATTATGAATCAAGGAAGATTGCCGGCAGAATTCAGGAATCGGACCAAGTCTTTTGCGGCTGGTGTCATTCGGCTGTTCGTCAAACTTCCAAAAGGACGGGAAGAAGTTCGTGTGCTGGGAAAACAACTGCCGCGTTCCGGCACCTCAGTTGCCGCACACACCCGCGAGGCATCGCGGGCGCGGTCGGACGACGAATTCGTGTCCAGATTGGGCGGTGCATTGCAGGAGGCTGACGAGTCGTCCCTTTGGTTGGAGCTTTTGCGGGAGGAGTGCGGTATCGGGCCAGAATTGACCGAGTCGTTGGAAGATGAGCCTTCCGAATTGATGGCCATTTTCACCACGATGATCAATCGAACCAAAGAAAAGCAGACAGCAGAAAACAAAAAGCAGAAATGAATTTCAGCTTTGACAAAGATCGCCTTCATCGTTTTGCATCCGATCCAGTATTACGCGCCGCCCGCAACGGCAGCCAACGTTTCAACCAGAAGAGCGCGCTTTGCCAAACGTGTGATGAGCAATTGTTGAATTGAATGACAAATTCCTTGGACAAGGCTCAAACCACGGTGGAGACCGAAATTAAATTTTCGTCCAGCAAAATTCGGGGTCTCGACAGCATCCGCTTCGTCTGCGCGTTGTGGGTCGTGCTGGGACACCTCGGATTCTTCCCTGAAGTCAGGATGCTGGATCGGGATTCCTTTTGGGGCATGGCGGTGCGGGGAATTCTAGGCAACCTGTTCACCGGTTCACCCGCCGTGATTGTGTTCTTTGTCATTTCAGGGTTTTGCATCCATTATCCTTTTCGCGAACCAGGCAGGCTGCCGGGTTGGCGGTTTCTGGTGAGACGGTATCTGCGTATCGGCATCCCGGTGGCGGGAGCCATGACGTTTATTCATTTTTTTGTGCCGGACAATCCAGCATTCAACCTGGCGGCAACGTCCGGGACTGTGGTCTGGTCGCTGCTCGCGGAGGTTATCTACTACACGCTTTATCCCTTTTTGCGTGCGGTCGCCGGCGGCCAAGGTTGGTGGCGGCTATTGGCTGGAGCCGGCGGGTTGAGCCTGGTGATTTTCATCTGCCACCCCAGTGCGAAGTATTTGCCATCAGTTGGTCCCTGGCTTACTTGGATTGCGGGATTGCCCTATTGGCTGCTCGGCTGCCTTTTGGCGGAGAAAGCCGGTAACGACAAGAAACCAGCTGTCACGCCGCGCAAAATTTGGATTTGGCGGCTGGGAATTTGGGCCGGCGCTTCCGCGAGTTCGGTCTTGATGTTTCATGCCGCCATTGGATTTCCCTGGACCATGATGATTTTTGGCCCAGCCGTCTTTGGCTGGCTGCGGCGGGAAATCGCATTTTACCGGACGCGACGACCCTGGGCCTTGTTGGAGTGGGCGGGGCTCTGGAGTTACTCAATTTACGCGATGCACATGGTGTTGCCGCAGGTCATCCGCCCATTCGAGCCGGCGGGCTTCAATCCAACCGGCAGGTGGGCATTGCTGCTGGTTCTCGTGCTGGGAGGTTGTTACCTGTTCTACCTGCTTGTTGAAAAGCCATCGCATTGGCTGGGAAGGCAAATCCGGGTTCGTCCGCGTTTGAATCCCGTCGCGCACTTGGCATGATTCGCCTCGCCATTCTTGTTTCGCATCCAATCCAGTATTACGCACCGCT
Source organism: uncultured Verrucomicrobiae bacterium (assembly GCA_963764035.1). Classification (GTDB taxonomy): domain Bacteria; phylum Verrucomicrobiota; class Verrucomicrobiia; order Limisphaerales; family UBA11358; genus UBA11358. The sequence continues at coordinate 25,982 of CAVXQV010000013.1, read as the reverse complement.
TTATCGCTGGCTGGCAAAGCGGGACGACATGCAGGTCAGGGTGTTCTTCACCTGGCATGGCGGGGAGCGGGCGCAGATGGATCAAGGGTTCGGAAAGAATGTCGCGTGGGACATTCCGCTCACGGATGGCTATGAGTTTGAAGTGGTCCCCAACACGGCTTGCAATCCCGGCACACATCATTTCTGTGGGTTGCGCAATCCGTCACTGGTCAAATCCGTTTTGGGATGGAAACCGGACGCGGTGCATTTGACCGGTTATGCGTGGCGGTCGCACTTGCTGGCCTTGCGCGCGCTGGCGCGGCGTGGCGTGCCGGTGCTGTTCCGGGGCGATTCGCATCTGTTGGACGGGCGCGGGGCCTGGTGGCGCTGGCAGGTCAAACGCCGCTTGCTCCGCATCGTTTACAAATGGCCGGCGGTGTTTCTTTGTGTGGGCAGGGCCAACCGGGATTATTACCGCGCCTTTGGCGTGCCGGAAACGAAGCTGTTCGATTGTCCCCATTCCGTCGAAGTTGAACGGTTCGCAGAACCGGAGGAGGAGCTGGAGCGGAAAGCAGCAGATTGGAGAAAGGAACTGGGAGTTGGGAGCGAGCAGAGGGTGTTGTTGTTTGCGGGGAAGTTTGAAGACAAGAAACAGCCGTTGCCGCTGATGCGCGCCTTTCTGGAATGTGAAGTTGAGAATACGATTTTGTTGATGGTGGGGGACGGCGAGCACGGCACGGCGGTGCGCGAGCTGGCGGACCGAAAGCCGGAACGAATTCGCGTGCTGCCATTTCAAAACCAGAGCAAAATGCCCGCTGTCTATCGGCTGGGCGACCTGCTGGTGCTGCCATCGGCCTACGGCGAGACCTGGGGGCTGGCGGTGAACGAAGCGATGGCCTCCGGCCGGCCGGCGCTGGTAAGCGACCGGGTGGGCTGTCATCCTGATGTCCTCAAGCCGGGGATGAATGGCGACATTTTTGCCTCCGGTGACTGGCGGGATTTTCAAAGGAAATTGACGCGCCTGGCCCGGATGGATTGGGCTGGACGACGACAAGAGATCAAAACATGGGCGAAGAATTGGTCAATCGAGAAAACCGGGGACGCCCTCGTCGCCGCGCAGGCGCGGCTGTGAAGCAACCATTGCGGGGCGATTCGGGGTGGCTGCTTGCGGGCGGCATTCTCACACTCTGTTTGTTGGCGCGTGACTGGTCTTTTCGGGGGCTGGGCATGGCGGAACTGCTGTTGCTCCCGGTGCTGGCGACGCTGTGCCTGTGGCCGGGCATCCAATGGTATCGGCGCGGCATGGACTGGATTCCGTTGGGCGAGTCATTTGCGGGCATGCACTTGTTTTCTTATGTGCTGCCCTGCCTGGATGGCCGGCCGGACTGGCTGGGGGTCTCACCGGAACTACGGGCGCGAACGCTGCTGGCGGTGGGGGCGTTTCTGCTTGTGTTTGTGTTGGTCTATGAATGGCAACTGCGTGCGGCCACGAGGCCTGTCCAACGCGTGCGCTTATTGAGCCGTGAATCGGATCCCGGCACCTTCTGGTTTCTGTTCTGGTTCTGGCTGGGATGGAATGTGATGGTGCAAACGGGCTGGCTGCCGGGGCTTGGCAGCCTGCTGAATGTGTTCCGCTCGGTGATTACCGCAGCCGGGAGCATCGCCATCGTGAACCTGTTCTTCCGGCTGGGCCGGGGCTGGCTGACCTCCAGTGCCGCGGCGCTTGCGCTGGGGGGGCTGCTGATCGGGCTGGCAATCAGTTTTGCCAGTGGTTTCTTGATAACAGGGGGTCTTTTGATGCTGGCTGCGTTGATGGCCTACACACTCGGCCGCAGGCGGCTGCCGGTGCTGCCGCTCTTGTTTTGCGGATTGGTTCTGGCATTCCTCAACCTGGGCAAGGGCGAATACCGCGACGCTTATTGGGCGGAGGGGATGAATTATAGTGAACAGACCGTCGGATTGGTGGAGGGCTATTCCACGTGGCTCCAGGCTTCCTGGCACGAGTTGACACAGCGCCACACTGCGGGCGATGATGATGATTCCCGGCAACTGCTCTACCGGGCCAGCATGGTGCAGGTATTGGCAACAGCGATGCAGACGGTGCCAAGCGAAAAACCCTTTTTGGACGGTGAGACTTATCTGATGCTTCCGGAGCTGCTGGTGCCGCGCATCTTCTGGCCTGAAAAACCGCGCGGCACAATTCCAACCGAGAGGATGGGCATTTATATCGGCATTCAAAGCGAGGAAAATGCGGATTATACCGGAGTTTCCGTGGGGCCGCTGGCAGAGGGCTGGCTGAATTTTGGCTGGGTTGGGGTCGTGGGTGCGGGCGCGTTTTTCGCCATCTTCTTCGGACTACCCGCCCGTTTATCACGAGCTTTGACTCCGATTCAGGTTGGCTGGCTTCTGGCCTCGATATTTCTCGTCTATAGCACGGACACGGGACACGCCATCCCGGAAATGATCACCTCCCTGATACAGGCGCTGCTGATGGGTGCGCTGGTGATGTTCTTTGTTTCGCGCGAACGAGGGGTGGCCGCCTCATCCCGCCGCCGGCAACGGCAATGGAGTCCCTGGAAAACACAGGCTGATGAGCCCGGACACAAGACTGCTGAAGGCGCAGACACCAATCTGCCGGAACCGGCGCCACAGCATTTGCAGCAATAAGAACCCGGCTGATTGTTGGCGGTGGCTGTTACGTCCAGCCCGACCGGGCCTGATTTTGACAAATTTCTGCCGTCCGGTTCTTTGAGCTTGAGATTAAACCCTTGAAAGTGCTGCACGTCATACCTTCGTTGTCTGCCAAACACGGCGGCCCGAGCTTCGCGCTGCCGCTGATGGCGCGCAGCCTGGTTCAGCAGGGAGTGCAGGTGGACCTGGCGACGACCGATGATGACGGGCCAGGCTGCCGGATGAACTTCCCGCCTGGCCAACGCGTGGAACGTGATGGTTACGGTGTGTTCTATTTTCGCAAGCAGACGGAATTTTACAAGGTGTCGTTGCCATTGCACCGCTGGTTAAAGACTCATGCGGCGGATTATGACGTGATTCACATTCACGCGCTGTTTCAGTTCGCCAGCGCTGCCGCGGCGCGTTGCGCGCGGCAAAGCGGAGTGCCTTGCATCATCCGGCCGCTGGGGGTGTTGAACCGCTGGGGCATGGAAAACCGCCGGAAGTTCTTGAAATCGCTTTCGTTTCGATTTGTGGAAAAGCCCATTTTGCGCCACGCGGCGGCGATGCATTACACGAGCCGCGCCGAGCGGCGCGAGGCCGAACAAACCGGCGCCACGGAACCCGCCGCGATCATTCCGCTGGGCGTTGACGTGGCGGCATTTCAGAAGCTTCCCAGCCCGGATATTTTTCTGAACCGTTTTCCACAGGCCCGAGGCAGGAAGCTGGTATTGTTTCTCTCGCGGTTGGATGCCAAAAAGGGGCTGGATTTGCTGCTTGAGGCATGGGCCGAGATTCAAAAAGCGGAAAGCGGAAAGCGGAAAGCGGAAAAATGGGTCCTGGTGGTGGCCGGAAACGGGGAAGCGACTTACGAGCACAGATTGCGGGAACTGGCCGCGAAACTCGGTCTGACGGATGAGATTCTTTGGACCGGCTTTCTGGAGGGCGACGACAAGCTCTCGGCGTTGGCAGCGGCCCAGTTATTTGTGCTTCCATCCTATTCCGAAAATTTCGGCATTGCGCTGGTCGAGGCAATGGCGGCAGGGCTGCCGTGTGTCACCACGGAGGGCGTGGCGGTGTCGGAAGACATCCTTGAAAATAACGCGGGCATGGTGGTGAAGGCGGAAGTCCAACCGCTTTGTGAGGCGATGAGCCGGATGCTGGCGGACGCCCTCTTGCGGGAGCGGTTCAGCGCGAACGCCAAAAAGCTCGTAATGGAACGGTTTTCCCTGGAGGCAATGGGCACGGCCCTGAAGGGACTGTATGAGGAGATTATTTCACGCAGGACGGGCTTGAATGATTGAACGAATTACACCGCTTATTCTGACTTGGAACGAAGCGCCGAACCTCCCGCGCACGCTGGAGAAATTGGCTTGGGCCAGGGAGATCGTGGTGTTGGACAGTTTCAGCACGGATGAGACGGAATCTATTTGCCGAAAAGTTCCGTCAGTCCGGTTTGTCCAACACAAATTCGACGACCACACCAGCCAGTGGAATTTCGGGGTTGACCAATGCAGGAGTGACTGGGTCCTCGCGCTGGATGCCGACTACATTTTGAGCGACGGCTTGGTGCAGGAACTACAGGTTTTTGAACCGGCAAAGGACGTGGACGCGTATTTTGCCCGCTTCACCTACTGCATCCACGGACGGCCGCTGCGTGGGGCGTTGTATCCTGCCCGCGCGGTGCTGTTCCGCAAAGACCGGTGCCGTTATGTGCCGGACGGCCACACCCAGTTGCTCCGCGTGGCCGGCAGGACCGCCTCGCTGAACGGGCGGATTTTTCACGACGACCGGAAGCCTTTGGAGCGGTGGTTTATGAGCCAGTTGCGATATTCCGCGCTGGAGGCGCGGCATTTGACAGAAACTCCCGCGTCAAAACTGAATCAGGCGGACCGGATCCGGAGAAAAATTATCCTGGCTCCGGCGATGGTTTTCTTCCATACGCTCCTGGGCAAGGCATTGATTCTGGACGGCTGGCCGGGCTGGTTTTACGTCCTGCAGCGGACCTTCGCCGAACTGTTGCTGGCGCTGCGGTTGCTGGAGCAGAAATTGAAGGCCAGATGCCGGGGTCAGGGAGTGACGAACCAAAAATCGCTTCCTAAATTTGGCCCAGACTGACGTTATGTCCAGGAGCACAAATCCGGGCCGTTCGCTTCGGCGGCAGCTTAAACAGTTGTTCAAGTCGCAGTTGCACACCCTGTTTGCCCAGGGACAACGGCTGGGCTTCGATATCCTGCCACGGCATTTTTATTCCGAGATACCCGACCTGCGCGTTTTGCGGTCCTCAACGTCCTGGCAGAAGCCGTATTCGATGAAAGGGGTGCCTGGCGTGGAAACGGAGGAACAGCTTTCGTGGCTGAAAAACTTGGTTTCGCCACAAGGGCAATCCCGGTTGATACAGGAGGGGGTTCACCAGTTGGCCTGCAGGGACAACGGTGAGGCGGGTTATGGCCCAGTGGAGGCGGACGTGCTGCACTGCTTTATCTTTAAGAACAAGCCGCGGAGGATTTTCCAAATTGGCTGCGGAGTAACCACGGCGATCTGCCTGCGCGCCGCCGCCGAGGCGTCTTACCGGCCAAAGATCATTTGCGTGGAGCCTTATCCCAATCAATTCCTGCGCGGCGCAGCCGCCAGGGGGGACATTGAATTGGTGGCGCAAAGGGTGCAGGACACCGACCCCGGTCGGGCGGCGGAAATGGAAGCCGGTGATCTGTTCTTTGTGGACTCTTCACACACGCTGGGGCCTGCGGGCGAAGTGACGCGAATAATCCTGGAATTTCTGCCTCGTTTACAAAAAGATGTGCATGTTCACTTCCATGACATTTACTTCCCTTACGACTATCCCGGTGACGTTTTGGATAAGGCATTGTTCTTTACACACGAAACGGCTTTGTTGATGGCCTTTCTGACCCTCAACACCCATTTCCGGATATTGTGCTCGTTGGGAATGCTCCATCATTACCAACAGGAAGAAGCTTTTAAAGCTGTTTCCCCGTTACGCCCCCGCCCGCTACCTGGGAGGTGTGAGGACCGGTGAGGGTCATTTTCCGTCATCCATTTTTTTGCAGCGCTTCAACGACTAGGATAAATCAACAACGTGCTCCATGTGAACGGTCCCAGCCACACCACCTGCCAAAGAAGGTCCAGATTTCAGTTGCGTCTCGAAATTGGTTGTGGCGAAGCTGAACGAAAAAGGCGAAGTGCCAAAGCTGAAATTCGGAAAGCTGAAACCGGAGATATCTGTGGTCCGCAGCCGGCAGCCAACGGTTCGTTCTTCCCACCCGTTGGGTTGATTCCAGTTTCCAGAATGTCAGTTTTCAGTTTTTGTTTATGTTAATCATCGGCCTGAACGCTTTTCACCCGGACTCGTCGGCCTGCGCGCTGAAGGATGGCAAACTGGTCGCCGCCGTGGCGGAGGAACGGCTGGGACCGCGCCTCAAGCATGTGGCCGGTTTTCCCGGTCGGGCGCTGCAATCTGTGCTGCAAATGGCCGGCGCGTCCGTGCGCGATATTGATTACCTCGCCATCGGCAACGACAGCAACGCCAACGTTCCCGCCAAGGTCAGGCACGTGCTCAAGTCGCCGGTCAAATCCGCGCGCGGCGTGCTGACCCATTTCCAGCGCCGCGCCAAAATGCAGAGCATCCAGCAAATGGTCGCGGAGGCGTGCGGCGTGAACGAGGCGGACTGCCGGTTCGAGGTCGTGCGCGTGGAGCATCATCTGGCGCACATCGCCAGCTCGTATTATTCCAGCGATTTCGACGAGGCGGCGGGATTTTCCTACGATGGCTCCGGCGATTTCACCTCGGCGATGTTCGCGCGCTGCCGGGACAACCGGATTGAGATTCTGGACCGGGTGCATGTGCCGCATTCGCTGGGATTTTTTTACACGGCGCTCTGCCAGTTCATCGGGTTCGACAAGTTCGGCGAGGAATACAAGGTCATGGGTCTGGCGGCCTATGGTCAGCCGGTGTATCTGGAACTGATGCGGGAGCTGGTGAGCGCAGAGAGGCAGAGGACAGAGGGCGGAAGTCAGTCGTCAGCCGTGCAGTCGTCAGTCCTCTGGAAATGGGCGGTTCAAGTTGAATCCGCGTTTCTTCCGGCCGCTGGGGAAAAATCTGGAGGAGTGCGTGGATGAACACGGTGAAATCATTTTGCCGCCGCTGTATTCGGAGGAACTGGTCCGCCGGCTGGGGGAGCCGCGCCAGCGCGGCGCGGAAATCACCCAGCGCGAGAACGACATCGCCGCCTCCTGCCAGGCGCATTTTGAGGAGATTGTTCTGGGCTGTCTCAGCGTCGTTGCACGAAGCCGTGCCGGGTTGCACCAATCTGGTGACCGCCGGCGGCTGTGCGCTGAACGGCGTTTGCAACGCGCGCATTCTGCGCGAGACACCTTTTCAGCAAATCCTACATCCAGTGCGCGGCGTCGGACGACGGCACGGCCATTGGCGCGGCGCTTTATGTGTGGAACGCGGTGTTGGGGAAGCCGAGAGCGGCGGAGTGTGGACCATGCGTATTGGGGGCCGGAACATTCCGAAGCGGAAATGGAGGCCGCGTTAAGGGCAAAGGGCCTGGCGTTTGCGCGATTTGACCGGCCGGCGCTGCTGGAGCGCGCGGCGGCGCATTTGAACGCGGGCCACGTCACCGGCTGGTATCAGGGCCGCAGCGAATGGGGGCCGCGGGCGCTGGGCAATCGCTCCATCCTCGCGCATCCGGGCTGGCCGGGCATGAAGGATTTGATCAACCAGAAAATCAAGCGGCGCGAGGCGTTCCGGCCGTTCGCGCCGACGATTCTCGCGGAGGAAACGGGAAATTATTTCGAGCAGACGGTGGAAAGTCCGTTCATGATGCACGTGGTGAAAATCAAGCCGGACAAGCGCGCGGCGCTGGCGGCGGTCTGCCACGAGGACCAGACCGGACGGCTGCACACGGTCAAGCAATCGCAGAACGCGCTGTATTACGATTTAATCAAAACCTTCGCGCAGACCAGCGGGACGCCGGTGGTGCTCAACACCAGTTTCAACGAGAATGAGCCGATCGTGGACACGCCGCAGCAGGCGGTGGATTGTTTTGTGCGCACGGACATGGACGTGCTGTGCCTCGGCCCGTTTGTGACGGCAAAGCAGGGGAAAGAGTTAAAAAGCCAAGATGTTCTGAAATGCTGACAAGCTGACAAGCTGAAAGCTGAAATGCTGAAACCGGAGGACGGACGGCGGAGGACGAACTACAAAGACATGGCGCAAAACAAAAAGAGCAACTGGCGGTGGAGATTGCTGAAAATCTTTGGCGGCTTGTGCGTTCTGGTCACACTGCTGGCCCTGGCGGCGTGGCTTTTTCCACAACAAGTGCTGACGGTGGACAGCGGGCCGGAGAAGGCGGATGTGCTGGTGGTGCTGGGCGGCACGCCGGACCGGGCGGCGCACGCGGCGGAATTGTTCAAGGAGGGTGAAGCGCCCAAAATCCTGGTCAGCGGTTTCGGCGACGCCGGGTCAAACAGACAATTGCTGGAACGGGATGGCGTGCCCGCCAAGGCCATTGTTTTGGAAGATAAATCGCGCACCACGCGGCAAAACGCGGAATTCTCCATTTCGTTGTTGCGGCAAATGGGTGCAAAGCGGGTTATCATCGTCACGACCTGGTATCATTCGCGCCGGGGGCTGATGTGTTTTGAGCATTACGCGCCGGACATCCAATTCTATTCGAGGCCGTCGTATTTTGGATACATGGGAAAAGATCCTGAAACGTTGAAAACCGAGGCTGGGAAGACGACACCTCACCCAACCCTCTCCCCGATCGAGGCGGAGAGGGTGCGCGCGGCGCCGCAAGCGGAGTGGAAACGGGTAAGGGGTTACGCCGATTTCGAGTATGCAAAGCTGCTGGGCTACTGGGTGTGTTATGGGGTTTTTCCATTCTGAAATGCCGACAAGCTGAAATGCTGAAATGCTGAAAAGTTGATGGGCACATTATGAGATTGAGCGAAGAGTTGCGTGGACGGACCAAGCGTTTTGCTTCAGATGTCATCCGGCTTTACGTCAAATTGCCGCGGCAACGCGCGGAGGTGGAAGTTCTGGGCCGGCAATTGCTGCGTTCGGGAACTTCAGTTGCCGCCCACGCGCGGGAAGCGTCGCGGGCCCGTTCAGATTCAGAATTTTGCTCAAAACTTGACGGCCTGTTGCAGGAGGCTGATGAATCGCAACTCTGGCTTGAATTACTGCGTGACGATTGCCAAATCCCCGGCGAGGTCGTAAACCCGTTGTGGAACGAAGCCGATGAACTCATGGCCATCTTCACCACCATGGTGTCAAAACTCCGAAAGAGTGAACATTGATTTTGTGATTTCAGCATTTCAGCGTTTCAGCATTTCAGCGTTTCAGCGAAAGCTCTGGCTTCTGCCGCTCGCCTGGCTTTGGTTTGTCCTCATCAACGACCTGCGCGTCGAGTGGACGGTGAACCCGCAATACAGCTACGGCTGGGCCGTGCCGTTTTTGTGCGTGTTTCTGTTGTGGCAGCGCTTCCAGATGGCGGACGACGGACGACAGACAGCCGTCGGCGGTCGAGCGGACGATGGCGGGGGCAGATTTCGGATTTCAGCTTTCAGCTTCTGTCTTCTGGCCTTCCTCTACGCCCCGACGCGCCTGGTCGAGGAGGCGAATCCCGGCTGGCGGCTGGTGAGTTGGGCGCTGGCGCTGGAAACCATCGGACTGACGCTTTTGTTTCTGCATTTTGCATTTGGCGCAAATCCAAATGCTGAAAATCCAGCCGGCGCAATCGGCGTAAAAAATTCGAGCATTCCAGCATCCCGGCATTCCAGCATTTCAGCCTTTTGTTTTCCCGGTCTGTTATTTCCTCGTGGCAGTGCCGTGGCCGTCGCCTGCTGGAGGGGCCGCTCATCCAGGGACTGACGCGGCTGGACACCGGCTTCACCACCGAACTGCTCGGCTGGTTCGGCATTCCTGCCATGCCGCATGGCAACGTCATCGAGGTGGCGACGGGCATGGTGGGCATTGACGAGGCGTGCAGCGGCATCCGGTCGTTCCAGGCAACGCTGATGATTTCACTGTTCCTCGGCGAATTCTACCGGCTGGCAGTCATTCGCCGCACCGTTCTTTGTCTGGCCGGCTTTGCGCTGTCGTTTCTGTTCAATCTCGCGCGGATGTCGCTGCTGGTCTGGGTGGCGGCGCACAAAGGGATCGCTGCCATCGCGTCGTGGCATGATCCGGCGGGGGTGACGATCCTGGTGGCCTGCTTTTTCAGCTTGTGGGGGCTGGGTGTGGGGTTGAAGGGAAAAGCGGAAAAGCCGAAAGCAGGGAGCGGGGAGCGGGCAGCACGGAGCGGAAATCAGGAAGCGGAAATGCGGACAGCGGAAAGCGGAAGACCGGCGACAGAAGACCGGCGGCAGAAGACCGAAGCCGGCTTTCCGACCTCCAACCTCCGGTCTCCGTCCTCCGCCCTCCGCCCTCTGGCCGTCGCACTTGGCGTCTGGATCCTGCTGACGGAAGTCTCCGTCGAAGGCTGGTATCGCTGGCACGAGGCGCGCGTGCCGGCGGCGGCGCAATGGACTGTCGCCTGGCCGACGAACAATCCGACGTTCAAGGAGTCGCCGTTGGACGGGCGGACGCGGCAGATTCTGCGTTATGACGAAGGGCGGAGCGCCGGCTGGAGCGACGGCGATTGGCGTGGCAGGCGGTCTTTCTGCGCTGGAAACCCGGGCGCACGGCCATTCATCTGGCGCGAAAACCACACGCCGAACATCTGCATGACCGCCGCCGGCTACACGCTGGATTCCATTGCGCCGCAGGAATGGTTTGACGTGGACGGCCTGCGGATGCCGTTCAGCGTGAATCAAGTCGAGAACGCCGCCCGGCCGTTTTATGTCTTTTATTGCCTGTGGGACGACCGCGCGAGCGTGCAGGGATTTCAAACCATGGGGCTGAGCTTATGGCAACCGGCTGGCGCCCGTGCTGGCGGGCCTGCGCAATCCCGGCCAGCGCTCGCTGGAAATCGCCGTGGCCGGCCCGGACAACGCCGCCGCGGCCGAGGCCGCCCTGCGCGATGAATTGGAGAAGCTTATCAAATAAAAATGTCATTCGGCCCAATTATTAAATTGACAATGTCAGCAAACCCGCTAATCATGGCCCGCGTCCACGGGAATTTGTCCCTTCTTAGAGCGGGGTTTTATGATCCAGAAATGGCAGAGCGGTTTGCCCCTTATGACCGCCGGCGCGTCTTCAGCCCGGTCTTCCATAACGCCAGCGGACTGGCCGCATGAGGCCGGCCCGCCGCACCGTCATCCCTTCACCAGCGCCAGATGCCGGCGACCGCGCGCACGGCTGGCGTTCTTCCGGTTCAAGTCTTCCGCGGTTCTGACCGGAATTGCCGCTTTCGCCTGCCTCGCGGCCGGGAACGTCCATGCGGATGTCCTGGCCGGATGGGACGTGAATGGCCTTTATAGCAGCGCACCGCTGGCCTCCGACAACACTGCGGCAAACCTTTCCGTCGGAAATCTTACCCTTGGCAGTGGCGTGACCGCCGGCTCAACCGCCAACACCTGGGGCGGCACGAGTTGGCAGGAAGGCACGGATGAATCCACTGCGGTTGCGAACAACAACTACGCCACTTTCACCGTCGCCGCCGGTTCGGGCTATATCGTTTCCTTCACCAACATCCCGGCTTACAACATTCGCCGGAGCAGCACCGGCCCAACCACGGGCATCTGGCAGTATCAAGTCGGCTCGGGAAGCTTCACGAACATTGGTTCCGCCATCTCTTGGGGAAGCGGCACCACTTCAAGCGGCAATGCGGAAACCGCCATTGATCTTTCTGGAATACCCGCCCTTCAATACGTGGCGGCCGGAACAACGGTGACATTTCGGATAGTCAACTGGAGCGCGAGCGGCAGCACCGGCTCCTGGTATATCAACAATCTGTCAACCGCCGGTGACGACCTTCAAGTCTTGGGCACCGTGTCTTCCGCTTCCGCCAGCGAACCCACCAGCCAAGCGTCCGGCATTTCCTTCGCCAATGTCCAGTCCGGCCAGATGGATGTATCCTGGACATCCGGCAACGGCGCGGGCCGGCTGGTCATCTGCCGTCAAGGCAGCGCGCTCGGCGGCGGGCCGGTGGACGGCACCACCTACACCGCCGACGCCAATTTTGCCGGTGCCGGCAGCCCGCTCGGCGGCGGCCGGGTCGTCTATGTCGGTGCCGCCAGTTCCTTCACCCTGACCGGACTTGGCGCGGCCACGACGTATTACCTTGAAGTCTATGAATACAACGGCGGCGGCAGCGCCCTCAATTATTTGATCAACGCCGCCACCGGCAATCCCAACAGCCAAGCCACCCAGGCTCCGCCCAACTCCAAGCAGTCGGACATCCTCCGCGCCGCCGCATTCACCGAGCCGGCCAACATCGCCTACGCTTCCTACCAGGCCGCCACCGGCCTGACCACCGGCAATTCCATCGAAATGGCGCGCTTCACCATCCGCGACGGCGGCGCGTCCGCCGATGCGGATTCCGCGGGAACCGCCTTGACCGCCATCACCTTCAACGTGGCCCACGGCGCGGCACTCCGGCGCGTCGCTCTGTTCGACGGCTCCACCGAAATCGCCGAGACCGCCGGCGGCGCCACCGTCAACTTCAGCGGCCTCACCGGACTGGCGGCGGCGGACAACGGCACAAAAGATTTCTCCGTGCGGGCGACCTTCAATTCCGCCGTCACCGACAATGAGCAACTTCAATTCACCGTCGGCAGCGCCACGGCGGATCCCGCCGGATCCACCTTTGCCGCCGCTGACGCCGGGGCCGCCGCCAGCAGCACCGCGGGCGATGCCAACCGCATTGAAGTGACCGCCATCCGGCTCGTCTTCACATCCGTTCCCGCCAGCGTGGCCACCGGACACAATTTCGCGGCCGCCGTCCAGGCGCAGGACGCCAACAATAATCCCGACCTCGACAACACCACCTCCGTCACCATCACCAAGGCCACCGGCGACGGCACGCTCACCGGCGGCGCCGCGCAAAGCCTGACCAGCGGCGCCCAGACCTGGGCGGCGCTGCAAATGGACACGACCGGCGCATTCACACTCCAGGCCACAGCTACCGGCCTGACCCCGGCCACCAGCGGCAGCATCACCGTCCTGAACCCGGACGCCATGGCCATACTATTTACCGCCATCCCCACCGGCTCGGCCTGGCGCACCCCCGGCAACTGGGCGGGCGGCACCGTCCCGGACGGCACACAGGTGGCCCAGTTTGGTCTGAACCCCCAGAACGCCGGCACCGTCGGGATCAACTTGAACAATACCGGCAACAACCAGACCGTCGGCGCCATCGAGGTAACGCCCGCCCGAACCCTCCCCCTGTTCATCGGCGACAGCTCCTATACCAGCGGCACGCTCACCCTCAACGGCGTCACCGTCAACGGCACCGACAACGTGGTCCTGCGCAATGGCAGCACCAACGATGTGACCCTGCAAGCCGCGCAATGGGGCGAGATGGACGTGGCGCTGGGCAACGCGACGGAGAACAAAATCATCGTGGACGGAACAGGAGACATCAACATCGGCAGCAACATAAGCGGTGATGGCAAGGCCCTGACGCTGGCCGGGTCCGGTTCCGGCGCATTGACCTTGAGCGGGGCCAACACCTACGCAGGCAACACCACCATCAGCGCCGGCATACTCGCCTTGAGCGGCGAAGGTTCCATCAACAACAGCCCCAACATAATTGTAAATGGAACGCTGGATGTTTCCGGGGCGACGGGAGGAATCTACAATCTGGCCAGCGGCCAGACGCTCACGGGCAACGGCGGAATCAAAGGCACGGTGCTGGTCGCGGACGGCGCAACGGTGTCACCGGGCGGGTCCGCGGGAACGCTTGTTTTTTCCCGTGCGCCGGTGTTCTCCGGCACGGTGGCGATGCAGGTTGACAAAACCAGCGGCACGACCACCTCCAGCAGGCTGGTTCTCACCAGCGGCACTCTGGCCTTTGGCGGCGCATTGACCGTGGCCAAATCCGGCAGTGACAACCTGGCTGCCGGCGACAGTTTCACCTTGTTCGCGGCGACGGGCGGCGGTTTCAGCGGCTGTTTCCGCGCGGTCAGCCTGCCCGCGCTGGCGTGCGGCTTGTGCTGGGACACCAACAAGCTGGCCGCTGCCGGTGTGCTGGATGTTTATCCGTTCGCCACCAACGCGGTGCAAACCATGTCCACGCCCAGGAACACCGCGGCGAATCTGCTCACCGCAAAGCTGCTGTCGAAGGCAGCCAGTTCGCGCGGCGCGGTGGCGCTGTTGTCGGTGGGCGCCAGCAGCGCGCAGGGCGGCACGGTGGCCATCAATGGGAGCAATATCACCTACACGCCGCCGGACAGCGCCTTTGCCGGCGACGACAGCTTCACCTGTGTATTGACCGACGGACACGGAACCATCCCGGCCACGGTGCTGGTGACGGTGGTGGATGCGGGCGGTTTGACCGGCAACGGCAGCAATCTGGCGATCCGTCCGCAGGGCGCCGGGGTGCGCATCGTCATCGCCGGCACAGCGAATGTGACGTATCAATTGCAAAGCTCGGACACGTTGTCGCCGGCCGACTGGCAGGATTTCGGCCCGTCGTTCGCCATGCCGGCGGCGGGGGTCACAAACATTGACGATCCGGCCGGCGGCGGCCAGCGTTATTACCGGACCATCCTGCCGTAGCCGAAGCGCTTCCGGGAATGAATGCCGTGACAAAAACAATCCGAAGTTTATGCCTGGCGGCGGTCATGGGTTGCGCGGCGCAAGGCGAAGCGGGATTGACGTGGAACGCGGCGGCGCCCGGCGTCAACCTTCCCATTCCCGACAACAGCCCGGACGCGGGGGCGGTTTCGGACATTTACATCGCGCCGGGCGACGCGCAATTGTCCGGCATCGCAAATCCTTCCGTGGCTGCCGTCGTCAGCGTGCAATTCACCATCGCCGGCGGCTGGGCGGGTGATTTCACGGTGGTCTTGTCGCACACGGACGGCACGGCCTCGCAGTCGGTCACGCTGCTGAACGGGCTTTTGGACGGCGCGGCGGCGAACAGCGGATTTGACCATGTGACTCTGGCGGCGGGAAACGCGGACATCAATTCGGCGGGAAGTGACAGTTCCACCGCGGCCATCGCGGGCGCGTATTCGCCGCAGGGCGGCGTGAATTTCAGTTCATTCCAAAATGTTTCGCCGGCGGGCGACTGGCTGTTATACGTGACGGACCATGCCGCCGGTGAGCAGGGGGTTTTGACCGGCTGGTCTTTGACCCTGGACATGGTGCCGGAGCCGGTGAACGCGGCCTTGATGATTTTTGGCGGGCTGGCGGGCATCCTGGCCCTCGCCAGGTTCAGACGGGCGACCGGCCATTTCGGGGAAAAACCAGCGCATTGAAAACAGATGGTTGGAATTGGGAGCGGCGGCGGCGGCAATCTTTTCTTGGTAACTAAAAACGAATTGCCGGGGGCCATCCGGCTGAAAATCCGGCGTAAGGAAGATTTGAGTCCAAGGGATCCGAAATCCGGCCTTGGGCCAGTCGTTTAGCCGAGCCTTTGAGCCTAAAATCCCCGTTTGGCGTCACGCGCGTTTCAAAACGCGCTTTTTTGTTTGCCAACCCGCCAGACTTCTGACTTCTGTTCCCCGCCGCCGGATGAAAATCCTTCTACTGAACCAGACGTTTTACCCCGATGTCGTCTCCACGGCGCAGCATTTGAGCGAACTGGCCGCGGCGCTGGCGGAGCGCGGGCACGAGGTCACCGTCGTGACCGGACGGCGGGCTTATGATCATCCGGAGAAAATTTTTCCGGCGCGGGAGAACTGGCGCGGCGTCCGGATTTATCGCATCGGCTCCACGCGGTTCGGCAAGACGGCCAAATGGCGGCGGGCGGCGGATTTCGCCAGCTTCATTGTTTACTGCTGCGCGCGGCTGCTGTTTTTGCCGCGGCACGATGTGGTGGTGGCGCTCACCACGCCGCCGCTGATTTCCTTCATCGGCGCGTGGCGGGCGAAATTGTGGCGGGCGAGATTTTGTTATTGGGTCATGGACATGAACCCGGACGAGGCGGTTGCCGCCGGCTGGCTGGTCGCGGATTCGTTCGCCGGGCAGAATGCTGGAGCGGATGTCGCGTTTCAGTTTCCGCCGGGCGGACAGAATCATCGCGCTGGACCGTTTCATGCGCGACCGCATCGCCGCCAAGGGGATTGCGCCGGAAAAAATCGCCGTGATTCCGCCGTGGTCGCAGGACGGCGACGTGCAGTTTGACGCGGCGGGACGGGAGGAATTCCGTCGGGAGCACGGTTTGCAGGACAAGTTCGTCGTGATGTATTCCGGCAATCACAGTCCCGTGCATCCGCTGGATACGCTGATGCAGGCGGCGGACCGGTTGAAGGATGACGACTCGATAGTGTTTTGTTTCATCGGCGGCGGCAGCGAATTCAAACGCGTGCAACGCTGGGCGGAGGGACGGGGCAAAACGGAAGGCGGGAAGCGAAAAACGGAGCTGCCCTGCCTGCCGTATCAGCCGTTGAACCAGCTTTCCGCTTCGCTGTCGGCGGCCGATGCGCACGTCGTGGTGATGGGAGGGGCGATGCTGGGACTGGTTCATCCCTGCAAGATCTACAATGCCCTTGCCGTCAAGGCCCCGCTCATTTACATCGGCCCCAATCCCAGCCACGTCACGGAAATTCTCGACCGGCTCGGCGCTGAATATCCGCAAGTGCGAGTGGAACATGGAGAGGAGAAGAAATTGGCGGAGCAAATCCGGCGGCTCGCGGCGGAGCGCGCCGGACAACGTCCGGTGTTACCAGCGGCTGGCCTCGCTCCATTTTCAAAGGGAGTATTGCTGCCCATAGTGATCGCGGTCGTGGAGGGAACGCCATCGGAATAGGCTCCCGCCCGCTATTCGTCTTCACGGAAGCACAATGATTTGATTCAAGCCAAACTGTGCGGAAGGCGTCCCCTGCCCTCCCTCGGGTTGCCCATGCGGTGCCGTGGTGACCACCTTGTCACAAAGGCCCGCTGGGGGAAAATGGATTCTGTGGATTGACCCGGCAATCACCGGTCGGCGGGCTTGAGCTGGATGGATGGCAAATGAAGCTCGTCTGCCGTTCCATTGGTGAATTGGATATCCGATTTAAATTCCGTGTAGCAGCCCACAGCCTTGATGGTCAAATCATAAATCCCTTTTTGCGGCAGGCAGTAAAATGAAAATGCACCATTCGTTTGTGTGCTCGTGTTCACCAAGGTGCCCATCTGCCCAGTGGTTTCAACCCACATCCCCAGCGCCACTCCGGCATACGGTATCGGCCTGCCATCAGCGCCCAGCACGGTGCCGGACAGCACAAACGCCTTTTGCAGGTGCAAATCGAGCTGCGCGGCCGTTTCATCAAGATTGCTGATCACGGCCAGTTTGTGCGTGTAATCACGCGCCAACAGCACATGTCCCGCGTCGCGTGGAAAAGCCTGCCAGTGGATGACGTATTTTCCATCCGGGTCACTCCGGACCGGCACATATCCCGGGCTCCATCTAAAAACGTTCAAATCCACATCCGCCACCGGCTTGCCGGCCGGGTCGAACACCGTGCCCGTGGTTCTAAGCCGTTTTCCATTGCCCGCGCCTGATGTCAACTGGATGATGATATTTGTGTCTCCACCGCGGGCGGTGATTCCGGTTCCATTACCACCGCGCAAGGTTTCGCCTTCCACAATGGCGCTGGCCGTAAAACGAACCTCTCCGTCGCAAACGTCGTCAAAGAAAAAATTTCCGTGGCGGTCAGTTTGCGTCTGGGACCATTGGCGTTGTCCCTGGCCTCCAAATCCCACACTGGCTCCAGGGAGGGGATTCCCGTCCAGATCCAGCACTTTCCCGGCAAGTATCAAGTTGGCGCGTTTGAGGACAAAAGTTGGAAATTCGTATCGGTTGGTATGGGTATCTTTTTCCGGGACATATTTATAACCGGTGCCATAGCCTTTGGCGGTGATGTCATCGGAAATGTCGTATTCGCGTCCTTGTGGCAACGCCGGAATGGTAAATGACCCTCGTGCGTCCACGGGCATTGGGCTTGGCAACACCCTGGGCAACATTCGACCGTATTCCATGGTGATGTTTACGACGGCATTGGTAATCGGCGCACCGGCGGTGTCGGTCACGGAACCTGAAAACGTAATTCCCGGTTGCAAGGTCAGGTCAAGATTCGTTGGAATCCGGTCAAATTCCCGGATGGCTGCCAGATTCCGATCCAAACTCCGGGCCAAAACACAATTCGTGCGGTCAATTATGCCATCCCAAATTTCATTTTCCCGGCTAATTTTTAATCTTAATTCGTATCGCCCATGGTTGTCCGTCGTGGTTTCGGTGTAGTCCGGCGCATCGGGATATGCTCCTGGGTGAAATGAGACGATTGCCCCCGGGGTTGGCACGCCGGAGGAATCGCGCACCGTGCCGGCAATGACCGGCGCCGGCGTCAGTGTAAATTGGATTTGATTGACGGTGTTGGTCTGGATTTCAACCTCGGCGCTTTGCCGAAACCAGTCTTTCCTCGCGAAAAAGTAATTCCTGCCGGCAGACACACGAAGCAGCGCCCGGCCATTCGTATCGGTATAAACCGTGAGACCGGCCGGAAGAAACGGCCACATCCGCCAGCGGTTCCAGACTGTTCGTGGCAACCACGGTCACTTTCGCCAATGTGCCTTTGGTAACCTGAATCAACACATTGCCCGGGGCCTTTCCCGCCCGGACTGTCACCAACTGGCTTACGTTGTCCGGCACCCAGTCGGGAGGTGAGCCGGGAACCGTGGGCATGATGTTATACACGGCTGGTTCAACGTCCGGGATGCGAAACGTCCCGTCGGATCCGCTCACGGCCGGTTCCGGCAATCTGCCGCTTCCGGTGGTTGACATGATCTGGATTCTTGCGCCCGCGAGCGGAAGGCCGGTTTCCTCCACGACAACTTTCCCCTCGATGTTTCCGGCCGGACCGAGCACGAGTTCGATGTTGTTTTGGCCGGAGTGGAAATCCCGCATTCCGTTTTTCTTCTGCTGCGCCTTGCCGGCCTTGCTGGCCGATAAACCGGCCTGGGCGCCGGGCGGAAAATTCTCGATGCGGAACCGGCCTTGCGCGTCGGTCGTGGCGGAAAAACAATCGCGTGCCTCCTTTCCCGAAAGCGGATTGTCCCATGCTTCTCTTGAGTTGGGACCGCCAAACGTGGCTTCGGAAACCCACACGCTGGCCCCGGCCACCGGCCGGTCATTCTCGTCGAGCACGGTGCCCGTGAGCGTTGTGGGAGGCGCCAGGACCAGCGAAGGATGGATTGCCTCGCTGCCGGGCGCCCAGTTATGCCAGACCGGAGCGAAACCGGCTTTTTTCACCACCACCAGCGTTGTGCCGATCGAAGACGAAACCACAAACGCGCCATTGCTGTCCGTAAGCAATTGCTGCTTGAATTCCGGCAGCTCATCCGCACCCCAAAAAGCAGATCCGGACGACTGCGCAGGAGAATAATAACAATCCACCGTTGCGCCCGCCACCGGCCGGCCCTGCGCATCCACGACTGTGCCGGCGTATTTGACATTTGACTGCGCAACACAGATGGAGGCGCAAATGATAGTGAGGACAAATACCAAGGCCATTTTCATAACATTCTGTTTTGAAGGCGCAGTGTGAATCCACTCGTTTTGACACGGCAACCGGCAGTCTATTAGAAGATATTTCCCGCCATGACAACGGCCAACGGCAAAAAGTGCAGAGGATTCGGACTGTTGAACACGACCAAATGGATTCATCCACCGTCAACCAAGGCGGCTTGAGACGTGCGAACGTGAACTGGCAAGTGATGGGTATGACCACTGCGCTTCACGGTGTCCACCCTGTCACATTCCGGACTTGTCGCAATGCAGGAAGTCAACATGCCAAGCAAAAAAGGGTCTAAAACGTATGTTTTAGACCCCTAAATTGGTTGCGGGGGCAGGATTTGAACCTGCGACCTTCAGGTTATGAGACGGAACGCATTTCTAATATATGCTATATTATTGACGTTTTTATCATTTTATTGTTGTTGTGTGGTATGATGTGTGGTATTTTAAGAGCATAGGTGTTCGGGGCGCGTTGCTTCGTTTCACCTCGTTTCATAAACCGATAAACAACCACTTATGCCACTCGAATTGCGAACTCAACGGGACGGCAGCCTGCGACCAACTTGGTATGGTCGTTATGAAATCAATGGCCGCCTTGTCCGCCCCAACCTGTTCATAAAAATCGCCGGGACGCCACCGGCTTCGCGTTCCCTACGCGATGAAGGCAACGGAGCTTTTGAGCGTTCCCGTGCGGCGGCGCAGGCAAAGTTGGATGGCATCGTCGAGGAAGCGCGCACAAAGCAGGGTTCCGCCCGATTGGTGGAAAAACTTTACGAGATCAAGACAGGCGAAATTATCCGGTCAGTGCTACTCGCAAATCTTCCCGAAGAATGGGCGAAGATTGCGCGCAGGCGTAAGCCAAATGCTCGCTACGCATCACAATGTCAATCCACGCTTAAGCGGTTCGCTGGATTAGTGCAACAAGCGAAAATGTGAAGGCCACGGAGATTGCGCACGTCACTCGTTCGATGGCGCGGTCGTTCATGGATGCTGAGTCAAATCGAGGCGTCACCGCGAAAACCTGGAATGACACACTCAAATTGTTGCGGGCGACATTCAAATATCTTCTTCCCGCCGGAGCCATCAATCCGTTCTCGGACTTGCCGACACGGGAAACTGAAACAGTTTTCCGCAAGCCATATTCGCCAGAGGAACTTGGCGGCAATCGTGGACGCCGCTCGCACGGATGAGTTTATCACGGCCGTTATTGGTCACAGGAATATGCACCGCGATGCGACGTGGGGATTGCTGTTTGCTCCAGTGGAAAGATGTGGATTTGCAGCGGCGATTCATCACTGTAAAAACGGCGAAGACGGGACAAACGGTGAGCATTCCAATTTTTCCGATGCTCTATGACGAGCTTGAATCAGCCGCAAAAAAACAGAAATCCAATGAAGGTTTCGTGTTTCCTGAGCAGGCGTTATGTATCAAGAGAATCCTGATGGCATTACTTGGCGCGTTCGCAAAGTTTTGGCTGCGGCGGGTTTTCGAGACGAAGACGAAGTGCCACAAACAGCCGGCGGAGGAGTAGTGCCGCAAAAGTCGGATACATCAATTCAGCGTTCGCACCCAAACGGTGAAACGTGTGTCATTCGCGGAGAAATTCATGTGGCACGAAAAGAAGGCTTGCGGCGGGCGAGTGTTCGGGATTTTCACAGCTTCCGCGTGACATGGGTAACGCTGGCGCTGACCGCTGGTGTGCCGCTGGAACTGGTGCAAAAAGTAACAGGACACAAAACGACGGACATTGTGTTGAAACATTATTTTCAGCCGGGGCAGGAAGCGTTCCGGCAGGCGTTGCAGTCAGCCATGCCAAAACTACTGACAAATGGACAAAAATCTCCCAGGGATGAAATGCGGGAGATTCTCGCAAGAATGACGGTAAAAACTTGGAAAAAGGACAAGGCGCGGATGAAGGAACTGATGGCAGCGTTGTAAAATAATTTTTCACCAGCCTTCCGCCGTGACCAACGCGCTTTCTTGCTTCACTTCACGGGCTGACGGTCGGCCCTGTTCCCCTCACGACCACGCCGGTTCCGTTTCGCAAAAAGCGCGCTCGTCACGAGCGGCATCGCATGGCGCCGAATGATCGGCGTGCTTCCGCCTGCGGTTCGGCGACGGTCGTTTCGCTCCGGCTCCGTTCCTGCGTCTCTCCGCCTCCGCTCCACTTTCCCGTTCGCCGAACCGCAGGCCGAAGCCACGAGCTAATAATAATTGGGACGAGGTTGAATCTAAACGTCACCATCGTGTCGGGGAATGCAACGCCCGCTGGCAAAAGCCTGGCGGGCGCGCGTGATGCAACCGATTTCAATGCATCTGGTGGACCAAAACACGACAACCAGAATTTCGTTATCTGTGCTTGAAGTCAAAACTGCTCAAAAAGTGTGAATAAAATGTCACAAAAAAACTGTTGCCGATTTTTGGCCAAAGTCGTAAAACTGGATTTGTTCGGGAAAAACTTATGTAACCAAAATTAACAAAACAGATTTGTCGTGGCTTCGGCTACGGTCTCAATAGAAAACCGCGAATTTTCATTACAGAGAGACCGCCCGAGCACGCGCCCCATCGGGCGCGGCTTGGCGTGTTTCTCTGTGGGCGCTTCGCGGTGCCTCTGTCGGGGCGCGTTGGGTTCGCGCCCCTTCTGTTAAACGGCTAAAACTGCGCTTGAAATCTATGAAAACTAAATTGCGAAGCAGGCGAAACACGTTGTCTCACTCAAATCATTTTCGGAGTGCTGTTCCTGTTTTTTGCTTCAGGCAGAAGTTTGGCACAAAATCTTTCGCTCACGTCCAGCGCAAGCTATCAGACGGCCATGAACGTCACATATTCCAATCCGACTGTTGTGGGCAATACTTTGCAAGTGACAGTCCAGATTCAGAACACCTCTGGAACTTGGATTTACATTCAACAAAATACGACGTCCACGCCGAACATTCCCGTCACGCTCCCATACACCGTTTATCTCCTAGGGCCGGGCGGAACGAAAACCTTCAACAATGTTTCTTTCACGGTGAATTCCTACCTTGAATTTGATGTCACAACTCCAACCGGGCTGAACTTTCAATCTTTGAACCCTCAATGCAGTGCGCTTTTCGGCGCAACGACAGTTGATTTCCTGACGCGCGGATTACTAACAATCGCCCTTCCGCCAAACGCCTTCGATGAATCACCCGTCAACTCCCTGACTGGTGATATTGACCCGCTTTTGGATAATGTTTTTTCCACTCTCGGCAACGGGATCGGATCGTTGGTTGTTGATTTGAAAAATTTCAATCTGCCGGGTGTCGCAACTGACGTAGGATCACTGGCGGCGAATTGCGGGCAGGTGCAAAGCTCGATAGGCCAAAATCTTGACCAAAAACGGTTTTACAACCGACCAGGTAAATACGTTCTTTTCCAACGCCAGCGGATTGTTATCGCTCGCTGGAGACATTTTGAACCTTCCTGCGAAATACCAATTGCTTCAAGGTTTGGCCAGTTCAA
Source organism: uncultured Verrucomicrobiae bacterium (assembly GCA_963764035.1). Lineage (GTDB taxonomy): Bacteria > Verrucomicrobiota > Verrucomicrobiia > Limisphaerales > UBA11358 > UBA11358. The sequence goes on along the minus strand of CAVXQV010000013.1, from coordinate 3,216 downwards.
CTTTCGGCGCGCCACAAACATCCATGAATCGCTTGGATGCGGTGGTGACGGCTTCGACTCCTGCAATCACTTCCGTTTCTCCTTCATCATTTATGGGTTTGCCAATCGGCCAGACGCAACTCATCCGCATCATCGGCTCTGGTTTCACCGGCAACTCCATGCTGACGTTCAACGATGGCGTGGACATGCGCATTCACAGGCAAAGTGCCAACTCTTGTCAGCGCCAACGAACTTGATTACAACATTTCCACCGGGACAAATCAGGCGGAACTGGACGGTGCAAGTCGTCAACGGCAGTCAAACGTCCAACCTCGGTTATTTCACCGTCAATGCAGCCGCCAGCAACAACCGAACGGGCTTTTTTTGGTTGTCAACCTTTCACCGGCGAACATCGGCGGACAATGGCAGGTGAACGGCACTTATTACAATTCCGGCGATCTCGATAATCCGCTTACGCCCGGCCAATACACGGTTTCCTTCAAACCCGTTTCCGGCTACTCAACGCCCGCAAGTTTTCCAGTCAACATCGTCGCGAATGCAACAGACGACGACCAACGCCACTTACACAGCCGTTGCGCCGACCACTTACAAGCTCACGCTCAATGCTGTGAACGGTTCCATTTCGCCATCGCCGACCGCCAGCGGGAACATTTACAATTCCGGTTCCGTTGTTCAACTCACGGCTTACGCCAACACCGGCTATCATTTCACCGGCTGGAGCGGGGATTTGACCGGGGCAATCAGCCAGACCAACATCACGATGAATGGGAATAAAACCATCACCGCCAATTTTGCCTCCGGCGACCCGAATTTGGCCACTGTGACAGTCACCATCAAGCCAGATGCGGCAGCCAATGCCGGGGTGACATGGAGTGTGACGGGCGACAGTCAGCTTCGCGCCAGCGGCACCAGTTTGTCAGAAGCAATCGGCACTGGATACACCGCCTATCTTCCGGTTACGCTGAACTTGGTGGCTGGCTGGCTTGGCAACAACGGCATCACTTCATTTTATGTGCCGATTACAGCCGGCATTGTTACCAATGTAACGCTTACATGCGTGCCTGACACCACACCGGGATTGCTGACCGTGACGCTTTCGCCTCCCGATGCGGTCAATGCCGGGGCGCATTGGCATGTCAACGGCGGCACTTATGGCCATGGCGCTTCCATTTCTTTGACGCCGGGCAATTACACCGTCACCTTTGACGCCGTTTCAGGCTGGACGGCTCCGGCCAGCCAGCCGGTGACGATGCAGCCGTCGCAAACGCAATTGCTCTTCCGGCAATTACACGCCACCCGCCGGTCAGCCTGCGATTATCAGCATTTCGCCGCCGATTGGACCAATCTCCGGCGGGACTTTGATGACGATTAACGGCGCGAATTTCTCTGCGACAACCAACGTGCTGATTGACGGCAAATCAGCTTCTAACATTAATGTTTCCAGCGCCACGCAAATTACTTGCCTTACGCCGTCAAGCACAACCAACGGATCGGTTCCGGTAGTAGTTCAAACGACTGGCGGCAACGCGACTGATCCCAATGGATTTGCCTACGGCATCGCCTATGGAAATAAACTTACGTTGACAAGTGCCGTTGGCGGAACTGCGTATGGAGTGGCCACGCAAGGCGGCTACACCTTTATTGGCGAGGGCAGAAATTTTGTCGTGTTGAATACCTCGACTCCATCAAGCCCGTCTAAGATTATACAATTGACATTGCCGGGGATTGTCACTGGCATAAAATTGCTGAATCAATATGCCTATATCTCCGATGGTGAAGGCGGGTTACAAGTCGTGGACATTAGCAACCCAACAACCCCCAAGATTGCCGGGTTCTATTCAACAACAAACTATACTTGGGCGGCCAGCGTTTACATTTATGGGGGCCGGGCCTACGTGGCCGATCAAATTACTGGTTTTGAAATTTTTGACTTGTCAAATCCTACTATGCCAACGCTCCTTTCTTCAACCAACTTTGGTGGATTGGCGTCGGATGTCGTCCTAAGCGCCTCAACGAATGGCGTCTTTGCCTATCTTTCAGCCTACGGGACCCTTTACGTTGTTGACGTGTCTCAACCGGTAACGCCCGTATTACGGGGCCAGACCTCAATGAGCGGCGTCGGTTCTATCGCCATAATGGGACATTATGTATTTGGTGGCTCATTATCTGATGGCTCCATCCACATGGTTGACGTTTCAAATCCTACCGCTCCCGTTGATTCACAGCCAAGCGCAGGAGGATATGGAACATGTGAACCAGTTTCCGTAGCAGCCGCAAACAATTATCTTTACGTTCAATCTTGGTTCTATGGTTTTCTGGTTTTCAATGTCAGCGGTGGAAATCTAACCTTCATTGGCCAGAATCAAAACGTGTCCTCGGATAGTGGCCTTGATAACAAAATGATTCTTTCGGGGAATCAGGCTTATATCGCTGCTGGAACTCTCGGACTTCAAATTGTTGATGTTTCAAATCCTTACAGTCCGGCTGCCCTCGGTTCCTTTAACGACTCACAACTTTATGCCCAGCCATTTATGTTGCCGTTACTGGCAACTCGCTTTGCACTGCAAATGGTAATATCAGAATATTTGACGCAAGCCAGCCAGGCACCTTGACACCCGTCAGTTCACCGATTGCAATCGGAGCGAGTAGAGTAGTAGCCGGAAATGGTCTCGCTTATGTGCAGGCTCAAGACGGAACGCGGATTTACAGCCTAGCTACGCCTAGCTCCCCTCAACTCAAAGCTACTATTTCCAATAGCGTCGTTTATGCTCGTGATTTGCAATTATCCGGGACGATGCTTTACTCGGCAGGTTATGTCGGCGCATCAATACCATGCTTTGTAGCTACCGATGTTTCGAATCCGTCCAGTCCCGCCGTTCGCGGCACGAAAAACTTTTCGGATACATCTGCAATCGCATCCTGCCTGGCAATAAACGGGAACAAGGCTTTGATTGGCATACAGGGAAACAATTCCAATCGAATAAGTTGTGTGGACATTTCCAACGTTGGTTCACCAGTTGAACGCGGAAGCCTAAACACAACGAATGACTGGCCTCGCGGAATTCGCATTTCACCGGACGGGAATTATGCTTACTTCATTCAATTTGAATATCCGAGCTTCGTTCATGTCGTAAACATAAACAATCTTGCAAGTCCAATGGCTGTTACGAACATTCCACTCGACAGCGCGGTGTCGGTAGCCATTGAACTACGCGG
>CAVXQV010000012.1:0-56038 GCA_963764035.1 uncultured Verrucomicrobiae bacterium | reverse complement strand
CTGAGTTTCGCAGATATGCAGCAATTTGGATTTTTTCCGTGAAAGCCTGCGGCGATTTGCTGGGGATTTTGCATGAGCCGAGCGTTGGAAGCCTGTGGGAAGACCCAGCCCGTAGACAGCCGAGGCTGGACCGTGTCAGAATGCCGGCATGTTTCTGAAGGCGCACGAGCGATGTAAAGACGGCAAGCGCCACGTCTACTACAGCCTCACGGAAAGTCTGCGGGTCAGCCGCAAGCGCGTGGTGCAACGCACGGTGTTGCACCTGGGCGAACTCAACACCACGCAGGTGGAACGGTGGCAACGCACCATCGAGGCCATCCACGAGGACGGTCAACGCCGGCAGTTACGCCTGTTCACCGATCGCGAGGGACAAGTGCCGGTGGTCGCTGAAGATGTGGCCGAGGTGATTCTTTCCAGTCTGGTGGTGCGCCGTCCGCGGCGTTTCGGAGATTGCTGGATCGGCTGCAAGCTGTGGGAAGAGCTGGGGCTGCGCGCCTTTTGGGATGAGGTCTTGGGCGAGCAGCGCGGCGAGGTGCCTTGGGCCAAAGTGGTGGAACTATTGGTCGTCAACCGGCTGTGTGATCCGCGCAGTGAGTTGTTTATTCACGAAAAATGGTTTGCGCAAACCGCGATGGACCTATTGCTGGATTGCAGCGCGGCCGTGGCGGAGAAGGATCGGCTGTATCGGGCCCTGGACCGGATGGTGGCGCACAAGGACGCGTTGGAACGGCATCTGGCCGGCAAATGGCGCGATCTCTTTGGTGCCAGTTTCGATGTGCTGCTCTACGATCTGACCAGCACGTATTTCGAAGGGGATGCCGAAGGCGTTGACAAAGCGACGCGCGGCTATTCCCGGGATCACCGGCCCGATTGCGCGCAAGTGGTCATTGCCATGGTGGTGACACCGGAAGGCTTTCCACGGAGCTATGAAGTCTTTGAAGGCAACCGTGCGGACGTCACGACACTGGAAGCCATGCTTGATCAGGTGGAAGCCAAACATGGTCGGGCGCGACGAATCTGGGTGTTCGACCGGGGCATTGTCAGCGAAGCCAACCTGCAGAGATTGCGAGCGCGGGACGGACAATACGTCGTGGGCACACCCCGACACCGGCTGCAAGATTACGAGAAAGAGTTGCTGGCAGGCTCCTGGCAACAGATCAACGAATCGGTGCAGGTGCAATTGATCGCGCAGGAACAGGAGACGTATGTGCTGGCGCGCAGCGTGGATCGGGCCAAGAAGGAAGAGGCGATGCGCTGGCGTCAGATTCGGGGATTGATGCGGGACCTGGTGCGGCTGCGCCGCTCGATCCGCAAGGGCACGCTGGCCGATTCGGACAAGGTCATGCTGCGCCTGGGACGATTATCCGAACGCTGGCCGCGGGCTTGGCACCATGTGTCCACGGATTGGGAGGATGGGAAACTGAACTGGCAGTGGGATCGGCAGGCCTTACGGATGGCGCAGCACCGGGATGGAGCGTATTTGCTGCGGACCAATTTGAGCGATCACCGCCCGGAAGCCTTGTGGCGGATGTATGTGCAACTGACGGAGGTCGAGGCCGTGTTTCGGGCACTGAAGAGCGAGCTGGCCATTCGGCCGATCTGGCATTGGGTGGGGCCGCGCGTCGAAGCGCACGTGATGGTGGCATTTCTGGGCTACTGCCTGTGGGTTTGCTTGAAACAGAAACTCAAGGGGAGCGCTCCGGGGTTGAGTCCATGGCAGTTGCTCGACCAGTTCAAGCGCATCATCCAAGTGGAGGTGTGGTTCAAGCTCAAGGCTGGCGGAGCGATTTGCCTGCCACGAATTACCCAGCCCGAAGCCGCCCAAGCAATGATAATGCACCAGATGAACTGGTCATTGCCCGAACAACCGCCCCCACGAATTTACCAGGATCAGATTGCGGATGTGTGGCCGACTTGAAGGGTGCCGGGCTCGTGTTCCTTGAGAAAAATGATCTTCTCCCGCAAAATCTGCGAAAGTCAGGCTAACCGGCGTGGAGGCCAGATTTCAAACCCTTTTCAGTCCGATATCCACGGTGGAGGCTCGATTTCAAATCGTTTTGAGTCCGGTATCCACAGTGGATGCTCCCTTGGAAATCGTTTTTGGTCGGACATCCACGGTGGAGGGGCGATTTTGGACGCCGGAAATCGGGTATTCACGGTGGATGGGCAGTTCAAAATGGTTTTCTGCCGGGCGTCCACGCAGGTTTGGAATTGCTTTTCCAGTGCCGGTGGGCGCGGATTGGCGGTTCACTTTAGTTTCCGCTGTAGAATATCACCGGCGAGCGGCGGCGGTTCGCCTTGCCGCTGAAAAACTTCAATGCGGCAACGGTTCCGGGCTGGAACCATCGGTGACCACCGAAATGACGGTGTCGGCGCGATGGCTTTCGCGATCCAAGCCGGTGATATGCACGGCGCCGTCCGCATTTTGGGTCCACGCGAGCGGTTTGCGGGTGAACAGGTCGTAGCAGCCGGTGACCTTTTGCGCCACCGGCGGCGTGGTAATTTCCGCGCCGGAGTAGCCCGGCAGAATGTGGATGAAATACTTCCCCGGCTTGAAGGTGAAACCGTATTGGCCGTCCACGGGATTCCACGGGCCGCCGCGGGTGCCGTAAATGCCGTCGCCGACGACCGCCAGCCACGCGCCGAAATGCCGGAGCAACGCCGCGTGCGTTTCGGGAATGGTTCCGTGCCGGTCCGGCCCCACGTTCAACAGCAGGTTTCCGTTGCGGACGACCGCCTCCACGAGATAGCGGGTGAGTTGTGTTTCGGTCATCAAGCGTTGCTGCGTGTTGTAACCCCAGGTGGTCTGATTCAGGTTCAGGCATTTTTCCCAGGGATCGGCGCGCACCGGTCCCTTGATTTCCGCGCCGCCTTCCGCGGAGGCGAGATCGCCGAGCCAGCCGGAGCGGCCGTTGCAGATGACCGCCGGGAATATTTCCGGACAATGCCCATCAGGCCGAGCGGACGGCCGGTCTCGTCCGTGTCGCTGTTTTCAGCGGCCACCGGCCAGACGTTGGCAGGGTCGCGGTATTTTCCCGGCTCCCAGAAAAAGGCGGCGTCGCGGTCCGAGCCTTGTTGCGCGAGCCAGCCGCCGTCCCAGAAAAGGTAGTCAATTTTTCCATAGTTCCTGAACAGGGTGCGCACTTCCTCATAAACTTCATTTTTCATCACATCGGCGTTTTCCTTATGCCAGGCGGCGGTGGTGTAGCCCCATTTGTTCTTGGCGCAGTTCGTGCCGGTCACGTCATAGTAGCCCGGATAACGCCAGTCAATCGGCGAGAAATAAACCCCGACGCGCAGGCCGGCCGCGCGGCAGGCCTTGACGTATTCGCCGAAGAGGTCGCGGTGCAACGTCTGCACGCTGGTGAAGGCATTGGTGAAATGGCAGTCGAACAGCGCAAACCCGTCGTGATGCCGCGCGGTGAGGCACATGTATTTCATGCCGGCGTCCTTGGCGAGCTGCGCCCACGCGGTCGGATCGTAATCTTTGGCGTCGAAAAAAACGCCATCGCCCTGGTCGGATGCCAGCTTGCGGTATGGGTCAATCGGGACGGCGGCATTTTCCATATACCATTCGCCCTTCGCGGGCACGGCATAAAGCCCCCAGTGGATGAACATTCCAAATTTCGCGTCAGAAAACCATTGCATCGCCGCGTCGTCCTGCTGGCGAATGCCCATGTCCGTCTGCGGTTCGCGCGCGGTCGCGGCCAAGGCCGCCAGCGCGCACCAAAGAACGATCGAATTTCGTTTCATGATTTTGATTTGAAAAGCGCCGCGCGAAAACGTCAGCCTTTCAGTTTCTTTTCCAGAATCTCGCCGACGAGCGCGGGGTTGGCCTTGCCTTTGGAGAGCTTCATCACCTGGCCCTTGAGCGCAGTTGAGCGCGGCAACTTTGCCGGATTTGTAATCCGCGACGGATTTGGGATTGGCGGCGATGGCCTCGTCGCAGAATTTTTCAATCGCGCCCGTGTCGCTGACTTGCGCGAGGCCTTTTTCCTGGACGATGAGCGGCAGGGGACTTGCCGGTTTCGAACATCTCGGCAAACACCTGCTGCGCGGCGGAACTGCTGATGGTTTTGGCTTCGACCAGATTGACCAGTTCCAAAAGGGCGGCGGGTTTGAATTTGAGATTGGTCAACGTCCCGCCCGTAGCAGCCGACGTGAGGAGGCTCTGTCCTTCTTCGATGTTTTCAGTTAGAGCCTCGTTACCTCGGCTGCTGCTTTCGGAAAGTTTCGCTCGGAGATTGTTGATGACCCAGTTCGCCAAGGCCTTCGGATTTTTTGATTGCTTCGCAATCGGCTCGAAATAATTTCCCAACGGCACGTCGTTCACGAAAGTTTCTGCGTCGCCGGCGGGCAATTGATAATCGCGCATGAACCGTTGCTTGCGCGCCAGCGGCAATTCCACCACGCGCGATTTCACTTCGGCCAGCCACGCATCCGTCGGCGCGATCGGCATCAGATCCGGGTCGGGGAAATAGCGGTAATCGTGCGCGTGCTCCTTGGTGCGCATTTCGTCGGTCACGCCAGCGTCGTCGTCCCAGCGGCGCGTGGATTGAATCAGCTTGCCGCCCGTTTTCACCACCTCGATCTGGCGCGGGATTTCGTATTCCAGCGCGCGGCGGACGCCGGAAAAGCTGTTCATGTTCTTGATTTCAATCTTTGCGCCAAGTTCCTTCGTGCCGACGGGCCGCACGGAGACGTTCACGTCGCAGCGGACCATGCCTTTTTCCATGTCGGCAATCGCTCACGCCGCCATAGATCAGAATGTCCTTGAGCGCGTTGAGATATTCGTAGGCCATGTCTGCGCTGGTGAGGTCCGGCTCGGAGACGATTTCCATGAGCGGCACGCCGGCGCGATTGAAATCCACGCCGCTGTTGCGCTCGAAATGAATGTTTTTGCCGACGTCCTCCTCCAGGTGAGCGCGGGTGATGCGGACGCGTGAAATGCCGCCGTTGAATTCAAACTCGACCTAGCCGTTGGCCGTGGACGGCTTGTCGTATTGCGTGATCTGGTAATTCTTCGGCATGTCCGGGTAGAAATAACTCTTCCGGTCGAACTTGGCGTAGCGGGGGATTTCGCAATTCAGCAAATAGCCGGTCAGCACCGTCAGGCGCAGCGCCTCGTCGTTGGGCACGGGCAGCACGCCGGGCAGGCCGAGGCAGACCGGGCAGACGTTCGTGTTCGGCTCCGCGCCGAAGGCGTTGGCGCAACCGCACCACATCTTGGATTTCGTTTTAAGCTGGACGTGGGTTTCCAGACCGATGACGGCTTCGTATTCCATTGCGGGAAAAGTTTAACCACGGACGCGTACACGGATGCACACGGATTTTTACGCCGTCGGCGGTTTGGTTCCGGCCTGCACCGCCGCGCGGCGGGCGTGCTTGCGCAGATACCATTGGTGGGCGGATTCGAGGTAGAGATAAATCACCGGCGTGATGAAGAGCGTCAGGCATTGTGAAACCAGCAGTCCGCCGACGACCGCCAGGCCGAGGGACCTGCGGGCCGTGCCGCCGGCGCCGAAGCCGAGCGCGATGGGCAGCGTCGCCATGATCGCGCACATGGTGGTCATCATGATGGGCCGGAACCGCAGCAGGCAGCCTTCGTGAATCGCCTCCAGCGGATTTTTGCCGCGCTCCCGCTGCGCGACGATGGCAAAGTCAATCATCATGATGGCGTTCTTCTTCACGATGCCGACGAGCATGATGAGGCCGACGAAGCCGTAAATGTTCAGTTCCGCCTGTGAAATCAGCGCCCCGAAGAATCCCGTAATGGAATGCGCGCCGGCCAGCAGTCGGAGCGTGTTCGCGTTCCAACTGAAAATGATCAGCGTCAGCAGCGCGCCGAAGCCCGCGGAAGGCAGGCCGGACAGGATGGTGATCGGATGGATGAAACTTTCGTAAAGGATGCCGAGGATGATGTAGATGACGATGATGGAAACGATGAGCAACGCCAGCAGACCCTTTTGCGAGGATTGAAAAACGGCCGCCGAGCCTTGAAAGCTGCCGCTGATGGTCGCGGGCAGGTGCAGGTCGCTCTCGATTTTCTGCAACTGCTCCACGGCGGTGCCCAGCGACACGCCCGGCGGGAGGTTGAAAGAGATGGTGACCGCCGGCAACTGGCCGGCGTGCGAGATGGTCGCCGGGCCGAGGTTGCGCGTGAGCTTGGCGACGGCGCTCAAGGGCACGAGCTTCGGCATTCCGTTGGTGCCGCTGGACGAACTGGTGATGTAAATCCGCGCCAGCGCGTCCGGGTCGAGCTGATACTTCGGCTCGACCTCGAAGACGACCCAGTATTCGGCCACGTCGGCATAAATGGTGGATGCCTGCATTTCGCCGAAGGCGTCGTAAAGCGCGTTTTCAACCTGCTGCGCCGTGATGCCGAGCGCGGAGGCCTTGTCGCGGTTGATTTCCACGTTGACCTGCGGATTGGCGATTTGCAGATCGCTGGTGACGTCCTGGAACGCGGCTTTGTCCCCGGCGATCTTGTCCGTCAGGATCGGCGCCCAGTGAAACAGTTCGTTCACGTCGGTGTCCTGGAGGCTGTATTGGTAGAGCGATTTGGTCAGCCGCCCGCCGATGCGGATGAGCGGCGGGTTTTGCATGAACACGTTGATGCCGGGCAACTGCGCAAATTTCGGGCCGCAATTCCTGGATCACCTGGTCGGCGTCCAGTTTGCGCTCCGAACGGTCCTTCAGACGCATGAAGATGCGGCCCTGGTTCAAGGTGGAGGAAGCGCCGCCCGCGCCGATGAACGACATGAAGCCGTCCACGTTCGGGTCGGCGGAAACGATTTTCATCACCTCCAACTGATGCTGTTTCATCGCGTCAAACGAAATGTCCTGCGAGGCCTCGGTGATGACAAAAATCTGGCCGGTGTCTTCGCTGGGAAAAAGGCCGTCGGGAATCAATATGAACAGACCCAGGGTCAAAATAAGAATCACGGCCGAAATCACAATGGTCGCGCGGCGATGGCGCAAAACCACTTGCAGCGTGCGGTCGTAAAGCCCGCGCGTCCCGTCAAAGAACCGTTCGAAGGCGTAGTAAATTTTTCCATGCCGGCGTCCGTGTTGCGCTTGGACGAAGCGGCTGCACATCATGGGCGTGAGCGTCAGCGAGACGAAGCCGGACGCCAGCACCGCCACGACAATCGTCACCGCGAATTCGTGCAACAGCCGTCCGAGCAGCCCGCTCATGAACAGCACCGGAATGAAAACCGCCGTGAGCGAGAGCGTCATCGAAATGATGGTGAAACCGATTTCGCGCGAGCCGTTGAAGGCGGCCTCCATCGGCGGCTCGCCGTTTTCCATGTGCCGGACGATGTTTTCCAGCATCACAATCGCGTCGTCCACCACGAATCCCACGCACAGCGTCAGCGCCATGAGCGAGAGATTGTCCAGGCTGTAGCCGAGCAGCGCCATGGCGGCGAAGGTGCCGATGATGGACATCGGCAGCGCCAGGCTGGGGATGATGGTCGCCGACAGATTCCGCAGGAAAATGAAAATAATCATCACCACCAGGCACACCGCCAGAAAGAGCGTGCCTTCCACGTCCCGGACCGACTGGCGGATGGATTGCGAACGGTCGAACAGAATGTCCAGTTGCACCGCCGCCGGAATTTCCTCGCGGAATTGCGGCAGCAGTTTCTTGATGTTGTCCACGACCGCGACGGTGTTGGCGCCGGGCTGCCGCTGAATGGCCAGAATAATGGCGCGGGTGGAGTTGGTGGCCGTGTTATACCAGGCGGCGACCTTGTCGTTCTGCACGCTGTCGAGCACGTTGCCCAGCTGTTCCAGCCGCACCGGGTTGCCGTTGCGGTAGGCGACAATCATCGGGCGGAACGCCGCGGCGTTTTCCAACTGGCCGTTGGCCTGGACGGTGAAGGCCTGATGCTTGCCATAAAGGATGCCCAGGGGCTGATCCACGTTGCCCGACTGGACGGCTTGTGCCACCTGGTCAATGCCCAGGCCGTAGGCCGTCAACTTGTCCGGGTCCACCTGGACGCGCACGGCGTATTGCTGCGAACCGAAGACGCTGACCTGCGCGACGCCGTTGATCTGCGAGATTTCCTGCGCCAGCAAATTCTCGGCGTAATTGTCCACTGTTGAAATGGGCAGCGTGGGCGACGACATCGCCAGATACAAAATGGGCGAGTCGGCGGGATTGACTTTGCTGTAGGTCGGCGGCGAGGGCATGTTCGGCGGCAACTGGCGCGCCGCCTTGGAAATCGCCGCCTGCACGTCCTGCGCCGCCGCGTCTATGCTGCGATCCAGCGAAAATTGAATGGTGATTTGCGACGCACCTTGCGCGCTGACTGACGACATCGAGTCCACGCCGGCAATCGTGGAGAATTGTTTTTCCAGCGGCGTGGCGACGGCGGAGGCCATGGTTTCAGGGCTGGCGCCGGGCAGGTTGGCCGAGACGTTGATCGTCGGATAATCCACGCTCGGCAGATCGCTGACGGGCAGCTCAAAATAGCCGACGACGCCGAACAGCAAAATCGCCGTCATGACCAGCGTGGTCATCACCGGCCGCCGGATAAATAGGGCCGGAATGCTCATGGCGCGTTGGTGGACGCGTTGGCGTTCTTGACGACGACCGCCGCACCGGGCAGGAGCCGCAACTGTCCATCGGTCACGACTGTTTCCCCCGCCGCCAACCCGTGTTCAACCACTGTTTCTCCGTCGTAGGTGATTCCGGTGATGACGCGGCGCTCTTCAACGGTTTGATCCGGTTTCACGACATAAATAAACTGGCCCGTTTGGCCGGTCTGCACCGCCTGCGACAGCACGACGACGACGTTCGTCAATTCCGACAACGTCAGCGCCACGGTGACAAATTGTCCCGGCCACAGCGCGCCGTGCTCGTTTGGAAATTTCCCCTTGAGTTGGATCATGCCGGTGCTCGTGTCCACCGAATTGTCAACGAACGTCAGTTCGCCCTCCGGTTCCGGCCCCGCCATGTTTTCAAATGATGCGGAGACTTTCAGCGGGTGCTCGCGCATCTCGTTTCTGATTTCCGGCAGGAATTGCTCAGGCACGCCGAATTGGACGTAAATCGGATGAATCTGGTTGATGGTCACCAGCGTGTCGTCCGGTGCCTTGACGACGTTGCCCTGGTAGAACTGCAGCGCGCCCGTCACACCGTCAATCGGCGCGCGGATCTGGCAGTATCCCAAGTTCAGTTCCGCGTTGGTGACGGCGGCCTCGTCCGCCTGCACCGTGCCGGTCAACGCGTCCATGTTCGCCTTGTTCGTGTCGAATTCGTCCTGCGAAATGAGTTTTTGGTCGAGCAATTTTTGTTCGCGGGCGAACTGGATTTCGGCGTTTTCCAATTGCGCCTGGTCGCGCGCCAGATTCGCCTTCGCCAAGGCCAGCGCCGCTTCCGACGGGCGCGGGTCAATCGTGAAAAGCAAATCGCCTTCCGTGACCGCCTGCCCCTGCTGAAAATGCACCTTGCTGATGATGCCGCCGATTTGCGAATGGATCGTCACCGTGGAATACGCCAGCACGTGCCCGACCGGCGGCGGATCAATCCGCACCGGCACGTTGGTCGTGAATGCCCGCGCCACCACCACCGGCGCGGCGGGCGCGGCGCCGTTTCGCGCCACCCGAACAGCCGGTGGCCAGCATCAACGCCGCCAGCGCCAACGCCGAAGGGAAAAGATAATTTTTCATGGCTGGTTATTTCACAAAATGGATTTTGACCTGGTCGTCGTGCGCCGGACGGAACGCCACCGCAAACCGGCGCAGGAATTCAGCGCGCTCTTTTTGGAATTTGGGGTCGGAAACCGACCTGCCCATGATCAGCCGCGTCAATTGCGGAAACGCCGCCGGAAACATCGTCAGCGACCGCATCGCCAGCATCACGTGGCGCGGGTCGAGATTCGGCGGAAATTTGGCCGCGGACCTGCCGCTGGCGGATGCGCGCCAGTCCGCGCGCGGTGGCGGCCCGCCGTTGTTTCTCGTCAATCAGTTCGCCGTCGCCTTCCCGCAAGGCCTCCCACTCCAGCAGGCGCACCCAGTCGCGGTCCTTGCAGGCGGCGTCAAACCAGAAAGCAAGGCTTTCCGCCGGATCGCCCGACAGCGTTTCGGCCCACGCCTGCCGCTCGGCCATTTTCAGGCGCAGGACTTCGCGGAACAAATGCTCCTTGTTGCCAAAATAGTGGTAGAGCATCCGCTTGTTGATGGCCGCCCGCCGCGCAATGCCATCCACCCGCGCCCCGGCGAAGCCCTTGGCGGCAAATTCCACGAGCGCGGCGGCCAGAATCCGTTCGCGCGAGCGCCTGGGATTCCGCGATGCCGTGCCGGAGTTGTCATGTGACAGACGGGCCATGCTTTGCCATTAAGTAACCAGTAAGTTACTTGGAACGCAAGCCCGATTTGGCGGGGACCGGGTTATTCGCGCGCCGGAGCCGCCGGAGGCGTGGGGACTTTCGACTGCTGGATTTCCTGGACCATCTTTGCCGCCGCCTCCTTGGAAAGCCCGTGCGAAACGGAAACGCCAAACCGCCGCTTCAGGTAATCCTCCAGGCGGATCCACTCGCCCTCGTATTGCACCTGGCCGGTCCACGCGCAAACCGTGACGATCTGCCGCAGGTGTTCCAGGCGCAGCAGGGCGGCGATGATCATGATGAGCGCGATGGCGGTCACTCCCACCAGCACGAACAGGATGGTCTGGTCCAGCAGGAATTTCGCCTCCGCATCCTGCTGCTGCACCACCAGCAAATAAGTTTCCTGCTGGCGCATCTGGAACAGCACCTGGCGGATCTGGCTCATCGTGTCGCGTCCCCGGTCGGTCAGTTCCACCGCCGATGGCGAGTGGGGATCGGGGCTGCCGGCTCCGGGCGTTTTCGGGTCAAGTGCCAGCCGCCGGGCCACCAGATCCTGCAATTTGTTGAGGCTGTCCAGTTGGACTTGGCGGTCGGGAAGCAGCAGTTTCAACTGCAGGATGTCGTTGTTGACGGCGGCCATGGCCGAACCATGCAAGGTGGAATAGTCTCCACGCCCGGTCAGGAGCCAGCCGCGCTGGCCGGTTTCGGCGTCCCCGATCCGCGCCTGCGTTTCTTCCAGGATGTTCAGGACTTTGTAGGTGTGGGTGACCGAGGCAAAGGCGGCGTTGAACTGCCCGATGGTTTCATGCGTCATCCAGATGGTCCCCAGCACCACCGCCGCCGGCAAAATGGTTCCCAGCCAAAACGCCGCGGTGCGGATGCGTCGCGTTGAAATCATGAGGAAACCGTCTCGATTACGTCGCTGGCTTCTGTTTGTGCCACGCCGTATTCATCTCAAAGGCGCGGGCAATCCGCAAGAGCATTTCTTCCCCGAACGGCTTGCCAAGCAACTGCAACCCAATCGGTAATTTCGGCTCGCGGGTGAAGCCGCACGGAATGCTGATGCCGCAGATTCCCGCCAGATTGCAGGAAATGGTGAAGATGTCGCTCAAATACATCTGCAGGGGATCGTCGGATTTCTCGCCGACCTTGAACGCGGCCGTCGGCGTGGTCGGCGTCACAATCGCGTCCACTTTTTCAAAGGCCTTGAGAAAATCATTGCGGATGAGCGTGCGGACTTTTTGCGCCCGCAGATAATACGCGTCGTAATAGCCGCTGCTTAAAACATAGGTGCCCAGAATGATCCGCCGCTTCACCTCCGCGCCGAAACCCGCGCCGCGCGTCCGGCAATATAGTTCCACCGGGTCGGCGCCCTCCACCCGCGCGCCATAACGGATGCCGTCGAAGCGCGCCAGATTGGCCGACGCCTCGGCCGTGGCGATGATGTAATAGACCGCGACGCCGTAATCCGTGTGCGGCAGCGAAATTTCGACAATCTCCGCGCCAAGCTGCTCAAATTGTTTCACCGCGGCGTCCACGGCGACCTTCACTTCCGGGTCCAGCCCGCCAATCATGTATTCCTTCGGCAGGCCGAGTTTAAGGCCCTTGATATCGCCGGTCAGACCGGCCGCGTAATCAGGCACTGGCTTGCGGCACGCTGGTCGAATCGCGCGAATCGTGCCCGGCGATGACGCCCAGCAGCGTCGCCGCGTCGCGGACTTCCTTGGTGAACGTCCCGATTTGATCGAGCGACGACGCAAAGGCCACAAGGCCGTAACGCGATACGCGGCCATAAGTCGGCTTCAATCCGACGCAGCCGCACAGCGCGGCCGGCTGGCGGATGGAACCGCCGGTGTCCGAGCCGAGTGCCGCGAGGCATTCATCCGCCGCGACCGCCGCGGCCGAGCCGCCGGACGAGCCGCCGGGAATGCGCGTGGTGTCCCATGGATTGCGCGTGACGCCGAACGCGGAATTCTCCGTCGAGCTGCCCATGGCGAATTCGTCCATGTTCAGCCGGCCGAAGACAATCGCGCCCGCCGCCTTTAATTTTTCCACCACCGTCGCGTCGTAGGGCGAGATGAATTTGCCGAGAATCTTCGAGCCGCAATTGAGCGGCTGGTTTTTCACGGCGAGGACGTCCTTGACGGCGATCGGCACGCCGAGCAGGGGGCGTGTGCCGTCGCGGCCATTTTCTGCGAGCAGTTTGTCCGCCGCGTCGGCCTGGGCGAGCGCATCCGCCGCGTCATGGCTGATGAAGGCGTGGAGTTTTCCGTCCACGCCGGCGATTCGGTCGAGGCACGCCTGCATCGCCTCGCGCGCGGAGACCTCGCGCTGGGCGAGCCTGGCGGCGAGGTCGGTAATGGTGAGCTGATTGAGCATGATTTTTAACGCAAAGACGCAAAGATGGGAAGACGCAAGGGAAAGAAACCATTATGCGGCTCTGCGCCTTTGCGTTAAATGCTTTTTCATTCGACGATTTTCGGCACGATAAACAGTCCGTTGGCCTGTTTTGGCGCGTTCCGCAAGGCGTCGTCTTGCGGGAGCGACGGACGGATTTCGTCGGCGCGGGTGACGTTGACCATCGGCACGGCGTGGGCGGTTGGCTCGACGCCGGTCACGTCGAGTTCCTTCAGTTTCTCGATGTAGCCGAGGATGCCGCCGAGTTGCGCGCCAAGTTTTTTCTCCTCGTTGGCGGTGAGATGCAATCGCGCCAGGTGCGCGACGTATTTGATGTCAATTTCGGGAGCAGCCATGCGCTGAAATTAAAGCCGAAGGACGGGAGTTGAAAGCCCAAATGTCGTCCGGAAGGACAGCCGGTTGAATTTTCCGTTACTTCAACCGCGTAAAATGCGTTTTTTGCTGCTGGCCCTGTCCCGAGACCGTCACGGTCATGTCCATCTTGTCGCCGTGAATGTGAACTTCGCAACTGGCTGAAACTTCCGGCATGTTTGTGTTGCCGGTGTTGATTTGCAAATTCATGTGGCTGTCGTCTGTGAATGTGTATTTTCCGTTCTGTTGTTTTTGATTTTGCAAGTTGATGACTGTGCCGTCCTTGCGGAATTCAACCGTCTCTTTTGTGCTTTGCACCCGCCATTTTCCGATGATGGCGTCACTGGCCTTTTTCGCGCAGGACGAAAGGATTGGAACCGCGCAGCAAGCCAGCAGCAGGGCGATGATTATGCGGGTGTGGGAACAACATTTCCGGGAGGAATGGTTCATGGGTTTTCGGTTTGGTTGATGAATTAGGCTGTCCAAACCCGGTCCCGGTGTCCAGTCATTTTCCAGTCGGAAAATGGCCGGCAGCAGGCGATTTTATTCCTCGTCAAACTTCCGCTTCACGAGGGCCTCGAGTTCGAGGATGGCGTTTTGCGCGTCCGCGCCGCGGACGTGGAGCGTCAATTTGCTGCCGGGGCCGGCGGCCAGCATCATCAGGCCCATGATGCTCTTGCCGTTGATTTTCTCGCCGTCCTTTTCCACGAAGATTTCGCACGCAAACCGGTTGGCGGTCTTGACAAACAGCGCGGCGGGCCGGGCGTGGATGCCCAGCTTGTTGGCGATGGTCAATTCCCGGGTGAGGAACTCGCCGTCGTTCAGTTTCTTCGCGCTCATCGTCTTGCTCACGCCATTTTATGCGAACGGACCCCATTTCACCACTGAATTCGTCAGGCCGGGGATGGGGGATTACCCGGATTCATCTGGGCAATCAGCCGTTCATTCAATTCCTGTGCCGCGTTGTAGCCGGACATTTTCAGCTTGGTTTGAAACGCCGCGACCTCGATGAGCCGGGCCAGGTCGCGTCCCGGACGCACCGGAATGACAATGTGCGGAATGTCCACGCCCAGCACCTTGACAAATTCCTGCTCGAGGCCGACCCGGTCCACCTCGTCCACCTCGTCCCAAACTTTCAGGGTGACGACGAGGTCGAGCCGCTTTTCCTGGCGGATGCTTTTGACGCCGAACATGGCGGCGACGTTGATGATGCCGATGCCGCGGATTTCCATGTGGCTGCGCGTCAATTCGGCACTGGTGCCGATCACCTCGCGTCCGTCCAGCAGTGTCACCCGCGTCACGTCGTCGGACACGAGGCTGTAACCGCGTTCGATGAGCGCCAGCACCGCCTCGCTCTTGCCGATGCCGCTCTCGCCGCGGATCAGCACGCCCACGCCGAGGATGTCCACCGTGCTGCCCAGTTCCGTGCCGCGGGGCGCGAACATCATTTCCAGCGCGAGCGTCGCGGCGTTGATGAACTTCATCGTCACCTGCGGCGACTGGAAGACCGGCATTTTGGCCAGTGCCGCCGCCGCCAGAAATTCCCCGTCCGGCTTGAAATTGCGGCTGAACACCACGCAGGGCACCTTGTAGGCGAACAGGTAGGCGTAACGCGCCTCGCGCTCCTTTTGCGTCAGCGACCGCAGGTAATACACCTCCGCGTTGCCCATCACCTGCACGCGTTTGTAGGCGAAGTAGCGCGTGAACCCGCTCAACGCCAGGCCGGGGCGGTTCACCGTCGGCTCGCGGATGACGCGCGCGAGATTCTCCTCGCCGGCCACCAGCCGCATTTGCAGCGCCGCGCCGTGTTCCTTGTAAAACTGTTCCACCGTGATGGACGGATGCGCCATAAATTCACATGTTAAATTCCGGCCCCAGATAAATTTCCCGCGCCTTCGCATCGTTCGCGAGAAATTCCGACGGCCCTTCCACCAGCACCTGGCCCTTGTGGATGATGTAGCCGCGGTCTATCAATTTCAAGGTCTCACGCACGTTGTGGTCGGTGATCAATATCCCCAGCCCGCGCTCCTTCAGCCGCCGCACAATCTTCTGCACCTCATAGACCGCAATCGGGTCAATCCCGCTGAACGGCTCGTCCAGCAGCAGCATTTTGGGGCTGGTCACCAGCGCCCGCGTGATCTCCAGCCGCCGCTTTTCGCCGCCGCTGATTTGATACGCCCGGCTCTTTGCGATGGGCGTCAAGTCCAGTTCCTCCAGCAGGTATTTCAGCCGCACGGCCCGCTCGGCGCGCGACAGCCTGCACGTCTCCAGAATCGCCAGGATGTTCTGCTCCACCGTCAGCTTGCGGAACACCGACGGCTCCTGCGTGAGATAACCGATGCCCAGCCGCGCGCGTTTGTGCATCGGCAACGATGCGATGTTACGGCCGGCGAATTTCACCGCGCCCTCGTCCGGTTTCACGATGCCGACGACCATGTTGAACGTCGTCGTCTTGCCCGCGCCGTTCGGGCCGAGCAGCCCGACGATTTCGCCCGCGCCGACGGCCACCGACACGCCGTCCACCACGCGCCGGCCGCCGTATTGCCTCACCAGCTTTTCGGTGGCGAGCAACGTTCCGTTGGATGATGGCGCGGCGGTTTCCATTTAGAATCTTCCACGTTCACTTCGTCCTCCTTGGCCTTGGGAGGGAGCGCGATCCAGCGATCCCGGCGGATAATTTGTGTCGGCACCCGGCGGGAGCGGCGTTTTTGCCGCGGACGATTCATTGGTCGCCGCCGTCTGTCGCTGTTTGGCGTCCGTCCCGACACTGAAGCTTTCGTGGCCAACCAAATGTTGATTGCCGATGAATTTGTAGCCGTTGTTGGCGCGATCCCAGATAATGACATCGGCCTCATTCGTGCCTTCCGGGACTATGACGCGCGGCTGCGGATTGCCGGTGAGCGAGGTGAGCGTGACCGTTTCATTCGTCACGCCGTTTTCCACGTTGTAAACATAAACCGCCTTGTCGCAGGTCGCGTGCATGGCCTGGCCGTTGGAGTTCGTCGCGTCAATCACCACGTTCGTTTCGGCGACAATGTGATTAATGCGCCCGCCCGACCGCGGCGAATCCGCCACCAGCAGCTCGCAGGTCAGTTTCATGTCCGGGTCGCTCGCGATGACGTGGCCGTGATGAGTCACCGTGCGCCCAATCGCGTCAATATACTCGCTGTCGGAATCAATCACCAGCAGGCGCGGGGCGGACGGTGCGGCGTTCGTGTTCGATTGGGCGCGCGCCGTCAGGCCGGCCGCCACCAACAATAAGGCAATCACGCTGAATGTTTTCATAAGCCAAGGTTCATTTCCGGGCCGATTTGAAACACCGAATGGACATGGTTCGAGATGGTGAGGAAGGAATCGTTTTGCCGCCACAAAAAACCGTCGCCCTCGGTGCGGTATTTTCCGTCGCCGCTCCGCATCCGCAGATGGCTGGCCGAATTCACCGTGTTGCTCTGCGTGTCATAAACGCATTCCGGCGCCTCGACCACGGCCTGCAGGCTGCCATTCGTGAAAAACATTTCCAGTTTGGGCTGCTTGAGGAGAACCAGGCCGTCCGCCAATGGTTGCGCCTCCGTGCCGGTCAACCGCGACCTCACCTGCGTCTGGTTCGGCTGCTTAAAGTATTCCAACGACGAGAAACCGCCCGCGTGGCTGTCGGCATCCGGCGGCGGGGCCTTCTCATTCGTGTCGCCGGATTTGCCGCAACCGGCCAGCAGCAATGCCCCGGCAAACAACAGCCCGGCGGCGAGTGACGGGTGGCAAGTGACACGATTGGTCGCCCGGGCTTGAATTTGTAGGCGACGAGGTAACGAGTCGCGGTGACTGGCACTCCTCACGTCGTGCCCTACCGCCGAAGCGGGAGACGGCTGAATTATCTCCCGCCGCGCGCCGATGGTTTTCTGGTCGCCTGTCACCTGTCACCTGTCACTTTCTGTAAACCGCGATCACCGCTTCCCATTTCCCCTGCGCCTGCAAAATCCTCTCAATCACCTCGCGCACCGCGCCGCGCCCGCCCGCCGCGCGCGTGACGAAATCCGCCGCCGCGATCACCTCCGGCCGCGCGTCCGCCACCGCCACGCCGAAGCCGGCCTTCGCCAGCGGCCCCAAATCCACCACGTCGTCGCCGACGAAACAAACTTCGTCCCAGCCGATTTTTTCCTTCACCAGCAGGCTCTCCACCGCGCCGGTCTTGCTCAAGTTGTCCCCCTGCTGGACGAGGAAATCAATCTTCAATTCCCTCGCCCGCATTTGCGTGACTGCCGACGGGCGCGCCGAAACCCAGCCGACCTTCAAGCCCGCGCGCTGCGCCAGGATCAGGCCCAGGCCGTCACGGATGTTGAACCGCTTGATTTCGCGCTCGCCGCCGATGAACACCGAGCCGTCCGTCAGCACGCCGTCCACGTCGCAGAGGAAGAGTCTTATGCGGCGGAGTCTTGCCGTCAGCGATGATTTCTTCGTCCTGGTCATGACTATTCTGTCAAAACGAGTGTGGAGGATGGAGGATTGAGAATGGACAAAGGCGTGCCCCTGCCATCTTCCATTCTCCATCTTCAATCTTCGTGATCATTTCGCAGCGTTGAATATTTTCAACAGCGACCGCAGCACCGCCGGCATCTCCGCCAGCGGAATCATGTTCGGCCCGTCGCTCAACGCCTTGTCGGGCCGCGGGTGCGTCTCGACGAACAGGCCGTTCGCGCCCGCCGCCAGCGCCGCGCGGGCCAGCACGGGCGCGAACTCCCTCTGTCCGCTGGATTTGTCCCCGGCGCCACCCGGCAATTGCACCGAATGCGTCGCGTCGAACACCACCGGGCAGCCAAACCGCTGCATGATGGGGATCGAGCGCATGTCGGCCACGAGATTGTTGTAGCCGAACGTCGTGCCGCGTTCGGTCAGCAGAAGTTGTTCCGCGCCGGCCGCCCGCGCCTTGTCCACCACTTGGCCCATTTCCGCCGGCGAGAGAAACTGCCCTTTTTTGATGTTCAGAATCTGGCCGGTGACGGCGGCGGCCTCGATCAAATCCGTCTGCCGGCAGAGGAACGCCGGGATTTGCAGGATGTCCGCCACCTCGCCCGCGATGGCGGCGTGGGTCTCGCTGTGGACATCCGTCAACACCGGCACGCCGAATTCCGCGCGGACCTTGCCGAGGATTTCCAGGCCGCGTTCGAGGCCAATGCCGCGATACGATTTGCCGGAGGTGCGGTTGGCCTTGTCGAAGCTGGCCTTGAACACGTAGAAGATGCCGAGCGCCGCGCAGGTCTTTTTGAGGGCGGCGGCTACTTGCAGGCAGAGCTTCTCGTTTTCAATCACGCACGGCCCGGCGATGAGAAACAGCCGGCGCGGCGACGTGAGGTTCTTCCAAATGGCGGCGTTGTTGAGCACGCGGATGTTTTAGCAGCCGGGCAGGGGAAAGTAAATGGCAAGGGCAGCCTGGGGCCGCGTTCAGCCGAGCTTCATCTTTGGCAGCATCGTCAACCTCATGGAAATGGGTCAAACAAGAGAGCGCAAAATAAAATCCAAGACCACAGCGCAGGCACGGTGGGGGTGGCGTTGGTCTTGAGGTTGTCTTGCCACGGGACGTAAGCCCCCTTTTCGCGGGGCATGCAGGGTCTTTTCATAATTTCATCATTTTCTTGGGTTTTATTGTGTCTCGTTGGTGTTTTGAAGGAAATCAACCGCTGTTTGAGCCTTCCAAACAGGCGAACCGACGGCCGGACCGCGCGAACCGGCGACCGGACCGCGCGAACCGACGGTCGGACCGCGCGAACCGGTGAACGGACCGGACGAACCGACGGCCGGACCGGGCGATTGGACGGTGCTGCCGGACAACAAAATGGCTGTGGCGGGCGAGGGGGCGGCTGATTCGTCCGTCGGGATTGTGCCGTGACCGGCGCTCCGTTGCCCATTGGACGGGTTCCCGATGGCGGCGTTATTGGGCGTGCGGACATTTTAGCAGCCGGGCGGGGAAAGTAAATGGCGCAAGGCAGACCCGGTTTTTTAGTGAATAAAGTCTGTTGGATTATATGTTGCCAACCGCAAGGCATCAGGGAAGGTATAAAGACGGTCTTTCTCAAGTGCGGTGAATAACATCAAGATGTCTTGCGAGGAATTATAATTGTCTGAAACCGTCAACCATTCCCCATCATTTTTTTCCAAGATAACTGTCGCATAATAGTTTGTCTGGCCAGTTTTTTTATTTAGAAAACTTCCAACATGCTTGCCACGCACTTTGGCCTGAAAATCTGAAACATTTCTAAATTCCAAAAATGAATAGTTATTTGTGATTGGAATTTCAAACGATGCTGCATGCTCAACTTCATTTGGTGCGAAAAGGGCATTTCTTGTCAGAAACAGAACCGTAGCGGCAATTACGACAACCGAACAACATAGTTTTGTTGTTTTGGACATCTTCATTAAATCACCGTCCCGTTCGGGATGATGGCGCCTTTGGGGATGATGACGATGCCGTCGCGGATGAAATACAATTCATGATCCACGCTTTCGGGTTTGCCGGCGGGCGAGATGGTCACGTTGTTCCCGATGCGCGCGTTTTTGTCTATGATGGCGTTCTCAATCTTGCAATGCGCGCCGATGCCGATGCGCGGTTTGCCGGCCCGCTCGTGCCGTTCCACCGATTCCTGCGATTCGTAAAAGTCGCTGCCGAGAATGACGACGCGGTTGAGTTCCGTGGCGTCGCCCACGATGGTGCGCAGACCGACGATGGTGTGGGTGATGCGGGCGCGGTTGATGATGCAGCCGTCGGAGATGACGGCGTGGTCAATTTGCGCGCCGTTGATCTTCGAGCCGGGCAGGAAGCGCGGGCGGCTGAAGACCGGGGCGTTCATGTCGAAGAAATTGAACCGGGGCAGCTCGGAGACGAGGTCGAGGTTCGCCTCGAAGAAGGAGCGGATGGTCCCGACGTCCTCCCAGTAACCCTGGAAGACGTAAGAGAAGACGCGGCGGTTGGGGATGGATTGCGGGATGATGTGCTTGCCGAAATCGGAGAGCGGGTTGTCGAGCATCTCGCAGATGAGCTTGCGGTTGAAAACGTAAATGCCCATCGAGGCGAGCAGGGATTCGTCGGGGTTCTTGATTTCAAGTTTGGACTGCATTTCCGGCGAGAGCTTGAGGGAGCCGACCACCGCCGGGTCCTTGGGTTTCTCGACGAAGCGCGTGATGCGCAAGTCGTCGGCGATTTGCAGGATGCCGAGCGCCTGGGCGGCGGCGGTGGTGACGGGGATGGTGGCGATGGTGATGTCCGCCCCGGTCTCGGTGTGCTGGGCGATGAGCGGCCGGAAATCCATGCGATACAACTGGTCGCCGCTCAAAATGATGAGGTAGTCGAAATCGTGGCTCAAGAAATGGACGAGGTTCTTCCGCACGGCGTCGGCGGTGCCTTCATACCAGCCCGTGTTCGTCGGCGTCTGCTGCGCGGCGAGGATTTCGACGAAGCCGGTGGTGAACTGGTCGAATTTATACGTGCGCGAAATGTGGCTGTGGAGCGAGGCGGAATTAAACATGGTCAGCACATAGACGCGCCGGAAGCCGGAATTGATGCAGTTGGAGATGGGGATGTCCACCAGGCGGTATTTGCCGGCGATGGGGACGGCGGGCTTGGCGCGGTCCTTGGTAAGCGGGAAGAGGCGCGTGCCCTTGCCGCCGCCCATGATGACGCACAGGACGTTGCTGGTGTTGAGCGATTGGCGTCCGGTCTGTGGCATAAAATAAACGCGAAGTTCGCCGCCAGCATACTCCCAAGACCGGGGGTTCGGCAAGCAAGGGATAAAATTTTGTAGCAGCCGGGGTGGCGAGGCTCAAATCAATTTGTAAATTCGAGGCTCCTTACGTCGGCTCCTACCGCTCAACAATAAAATCAGCGAACTCGTCGTGGTGATGCGGCGGGATGCGCGCCTTGAACCGCGCGGTCTTGCCGTTGTAGCGCCGCTCGATCACCTGCCCGACCTTGTGCAGCCGCGCGATGACGGCAGATTGCTCGTGCGGGATGCGCAATTCCAGAAACTCGCGCTTGGGCCGGAGCTGGGTGCCGAGTTCGGCGAGCAGGGTGGGGACGCCTTCGCCGGTTGTCGCGGAAATGGCGACAGAATGCGGAAATTTCTCCTGCAACCGGTGCAACGCGCCGTTGCCGTTCAGCCGGTCCACCTTGTTGAAGACCATCACGGTGGATTTCTCGTCCGCGCCGATTTCCTTCAAGACGGCGTCCACCGCGGCGATTTGCTCCGCGACCTGCGGATGGCTGACGTCTACGACGTGCAGCAGCAAGTCCGCCCGCACCACCTCCTCCAGCGTGGCCTTGAACGCCTCGACCAGCCCGTGCGGCAGTTTGCGGATGAAACCGACGGTGTCCGTGAGCAGGACGTTTTGGTTCGTCGGCAATTTCAACCGCCGCGTCGTCGGGTCGAGCGTGGCGAATAAAATGTCCTTGGCCATCACGTCCGCGCCGGTGAGGGCGTTCAGCAGGGCGGATTTGCCGGCGTTGGTGTAGCCGACGATGGACGCGAGCGGCCACTGGCTGCGCTGGCGGCCGGCGCGCTGCGTGGCGCGCTGGCGGCGGACGAGTTCGAGGTCGCGGTTGAGCCGGTCAATGCGCTCGGAAACCTTGCGGCGGTCGGCTTCGAGCTGGGATTCGCCCTCGCCGCCGCGCATGCCGATGCCGCCAGATTGCCGCGACAGGTGGCCCCAGAAACGCGTGAGGCGCGGGAGCAAATGCTGGAGTTGCGCCAGTTCGATCTGCAACTTGCCTTCGCGCGTCCGGGCGCGCTGGGCGAAGATGTCGAGGATGAGCGACGTGCGGTCGAGTATCTTGCACTCGAAGATTTTTTCCAGGTTGCGGCATTGCGCGGGCGAAAGGTCATCGTCGAAAATCACCGTGTCCACGTCGTTCGCCTTGCAGAATTTCGCGAATTCATCCGCCTTGCCCTTGCCGATGAACGTGGCGGGGGAGAGCGATTCCATTTTTTGGATTCCGGTCTCAATGACCTCGCCGCCGGCGGTCTCGGTCAATTCGCCGAGTTCGGCGAGCGAATCGCGGAGGGCCGCGCGGTCATGGTTTTGGCGCTCGACGCCCACGAGGAAGACCCGTTCGGTTCGCGTGGTTCTGGTTTCAATAAGAGCTTTCAATGGCTACGGATGGCAGCAGGTCGCTTCAAAGTTGGGGGAAACGATTCGAGGTATAGCTCCGTCGCCTCGCGTAAATTCGCAAGCGCCTCGGCTTCAGTTTTGCCCTGACTGGCTGTGCTGATTTCAGGGCATTCAGCCACCAGCCAGTTTGTCTCTGAATCGGGATAAATGACAGCGGACAGTTTCATTTTCTTAATCTGCTTGTTTATGCATGAATCGCAATGCGGCTAAAATCTTAAAATTTCATGGACTCCAGCCGCGTAATATGCCGTCGAACAATTTGATGACGTGCTTTTGTGAAGCGAATAAAGCAGCAGAGAATAAATAGACACCAAAACCAAGAAACCCAATTCCCAGAATGGCCAAGCAACTTGTTGGGAAAGTCTCACCTAAATAATGTCTGGCCATATAGTATCCCAATAATCCTGAAATAATTCCTGCAATAGCAAGAATCATCCGCTTGCCACCTTCATTTCGTTCTCCCATCAAGAGATTGCCTATGAAATAAAGAATGATTCCTATGGCCGTAAATCCGATGTAATAGAGGAATTCTTTCACGATAGGAATTGCTCAAATCTGGAAATCCACGGTTTTCTTCTTCTTCATCTCCGCCTTGTTCAACACGCGCATGTCGAGGCCGTCGTAAATCACCAGCGACTTCGGCGCCACGCTGTCCATGATGAACACGTTGCCGCCAATCGTGCTGCCCTCGCCGATGACCGTGTCGCCGCCCATGATCGTCGCGCCGGCGATAAATCGTCACGCGGTCCTCGATGGTCGGATGGCGCTTCTTGCCGCGCAACGCCTGGCCCGCCGCGAGCGATTTCGCGCCACCAGCCCCACGCCTTGATACATCTTCACGTGGTCGCCGATGATGGCCGTCTCGCCGACGACCGTGCCGGTGCAATGGTCCACGAAAAAGTGCGACCCGATTTGCGCGCCCGGATGCAAATCCATGCCCGACCGGAAATGCGCCCACTCGGTCATGATGCGCGGAATCAGCGGCGACGTTCTTCAAATACAATTCATGCGCCAGCCGCTGCACTGCGATGGCCTCGATGAACGGATACGACACGATGACTTCCTCCTTGCTCATCGCCGCCGGGTCGCCGTTGTAGGCCGCCTCCACGTCCGTCTGCAACACCTCGCGCACGCGCGGCAGGCTGTGGAGAAATTCCAGCGTCAGGCTGTGCGCCGCCGGCGTGATGTTTTTCTTCGGCAAATCCGCCGGCGGATGATATTCCAGGCTCTTGCGGATTTCGTCCTCCAGCTCTGCCCAGAATGGAATCCAGCAACGCCGCCGTCTCCACCTTGATTTCCGAGGAGTGGATGGGCTTCTCGTCGAAGAAACCGGGGAACAGCACGCCGCAGCAAATCCATCGTGATGGCCGTGACGGCGCGTTTGGACGGCAGGTTTTTGCCGTCCAGATGGTTGATGCCGCCGACGCGCGCGTAGGACGCGACCAGCTCGTTCGTGAGTTGCGTGACCGATTCCACAGGGAAGGATTTACCACAAAGGAACGAGGAAACAAAGATTTTGTCGGTGCTCCCGTTTGCCGTGGTGTCCAGCTTAAGGCTCGAATGAATCGGCCCGCAGCCCCGGCGCTGCAACTGGCAGGCGCGTGCAGACCGGCCACAGTCACGGATGAATCGTCCACAGTCGAAATCGGGCCGTTCGCAGTTGCGATGGGATGGCATACAGTGGCAATCGGATTAACCGCAGTTCCGTCCGGGTCGTCCGCAGTCGTGATGGGCTCAATCGCAGTCGGGTTCGGATCGGTCGCAGTTGCGATTGGGTCGTCCGCAGTCGGCGTTGGATTGACCGCAGTCGGTGTCGGATTGACCGCAGTTGCGTTCGTAACTAGCGCATTTCCAGCGACTTGAGTAAAACCACCCTCAAGGCAGGCAAAACCTGCCGGTTTTGGCCTGAATCTCCAAGCCGTTGCCACTTCCTCAATCCGCCTTGCCGAAGACGTTGCCGAGGAATTGCGGTTGTTTGGGGAGTTTCAGCAAAGGCTGCTGCCATTCGTAATTTCTCCGCTCCGGCCACAACCATAAGCTGCCGTCCGCGGCGAGGGACACCACGCCGTTCTGAATTCCGGCAATGGCCACCCAATCATTGTGGATGCCCAACCGGGTCGGCGGAGCGGTAAGAGGATCCCCATTTTTGTAATCTAATTGCCACAATGTGCCATCGGATTTGAGCGCCACACCTCCCGTCCACAGTCCACTTGATCCCGCGGAAACCCAGTTGGTTTCCTTTCCCCTTTGAAACGTTTCAAACCGTCGAGAACCATTTCGACCACCAGGAATCGTAATCCACAACGTGCCATCTTTGTGGATAAAATTGCCATACTCAAGATTGAACGGTTTTGGGATTGATTCGAAATTGACCTGATCCCAATTCGTATCCCTCCAAAATCTATCCTCCCCAGCCAGGAGAGTTGCCCGGACGGTTCCGCCAACTCCACTCATGGCATTCGTTGTGGCTGTTCCGCCGCCCCCACTCATGGCATTCGTCGGGACTGACATGGCGGCTCCAGATGCAGCATGGTAAAGTGTCATGGAATCCGTCGCAATGGACCAAACGCTGCCATCGGCTTTTTGCAGGTAATTGTTGTTGAACGAAATCTTCCTCCAATCCGAATTCGTTCCGACTTGATGGGGATTAAAATTGCGCAATTCGGGCCAGTCTGACGGAGGCATGCGCCAGTCCCACTGATTGGTGCCGGTGTCCCAACGCCAAAGCGTGCCATCCTTTTTCAGAAGCAAAACCGAGGGTTTCTGGTAGGAATATCCCAAGGCCTGCCAGTTGGTCTCATCGCCAAACCGCGTCAGCCCCTTTTCGGTCCAAAGCGGTGAATCTGATTTATCGGAAACCCAAAGCGTGCCGTCGGATTTAATGCCGACCGTTTCCAGATAGCCAATGATGTGCGCGCTGGGATCCGCTGGATGGTCCATGCGCCGGACTGCGTAGCTGACCCAGTTGGAGCCGGATACAAATCGTTGCAGCCCGATACTGGATGGAAATGGATTGGCGCCTGCGCGAATGACATTCAGTAGTGAGTATCGAGAACGGCGATAACCGATCCTGTCATACCAAACCCGGCCGTCTGGCAGTTGCACCAAGAGTTCGTCATTATAGTAGTCGCCAGGTCGGATGACCGGTGGATTCGCCAGCGAAAATTTCGCCGGGCCGTGCGCGGGTTCCGCCGGTTCGAAGACCTCCCAGGCGCGGTTGTAAACCGCCGCGCTCGCAATGAAGATAAACAGGATTGCGCCGGTCAGCCCCCAGACATTTCGCCGCCACATCCGCCCGTGCTCTTGAAAATACTTGAAGTTGCGATAGGTCAGGGTGGGAAAGACCACGAGCGCAGTCAGAACTGCGATGTCTATTGTCAGCCAGGGATTCCACGTGACGCCCAGGAATGAGTGCAAGTTGCCGGCGAGGTAAGTGAATAGAAAGCAACCGCAGATGGTGGCAATCGCAATGCCCATTGCTTGCAGAACGTTCTTTGTCAAAGTTGATCCAAAAACGCTGGCCAAAAACAGACCCAGCGCGATACTCGCAATGGTGATCTGTTGAATGGACCGATTCATGTTGGCCGCCGGAACGGAAATCTGGATTTGGCGCGCCGATGGCTGAAGCCAAGCCCTCCAGCAAAAACGGCATCAACGCGCCGAACAGCAGGCTGAACAAAATCGCCGGGAGGAATTTCAGGATGAATTGAAAACGCCGCGAAGCGGGCAGGCAAAATTGTTCCTCCATCACGCCCAGCTTGCGCTCCTCGGCCACCGCCGTGCCGCCGATGACCAATGGCATGACCAGCCACAACAACCAATAAAATTCCGAGATGGTGCCAGCCATGGAATTCGGTTCAAAATGGCCGTGGACTCTCCGCATCACGATGACCGCGATATGAACCGCCAGCAGCGCACCGGCGCAAATCAGGCTGACGCTGTGCAGTTGAAATTCCTTTTTCAGCAGGGCCGCCAGAGGGCGGCGACGGCGGACGGTGACGAATGACTGTGCTCCGCTCTCAAAATAGCGCCATCTTGAAAAGTCGATGATGCCACCCGTCCACGCCGCGTCCTGCGCGCGGTGAAACAGACGATGCGCCAGCCAGAAGCTGGCGACGGAGTAAACTCCGGCTGCGCTGCAGAATAAAAATGAGCCGAACCG
Source organism: uncultured Verrucomicrobiae bacterium (assembly GCA_963764035.1). Classification (GTDB taxonomy): domain Bacteria; phylum Verrucomicrobiota; class Verrucomicrobiia; order Limisphaerales; family UBA11358; genus UBA11358. The sequence continues at coordinate 29,620 of CAVXQV010000012.1, read as the reverse complement.
GGATGAGACACCTTTGGAATACCCAATGCGGTCCACACCAAAGCAAACAGAAACAGCAACCCGACCGGAGCCAACAAGCGTAATCCAAAATGCGGCGGCAGATTTGCCGGAGCAACAACGAGGTCCATAATCCGCCGGTCAAGGCAACCAACATGACCACGGCGCTGACAATCATCGAATCACTAAAATCACCGCCGAATTAGCTTGGGGTTGGCGTGCCAGACCGAATTCACGTCTGTGACCGCCAGATGAAGCCGCAACCCGCAACTCATAAAATAGGCGGCAAATATCAGGATCGCCGCCAGAAGCAACACGGTGATTTTGGTCCGCCAAATTCGCTGGCGCTCCACCGGCTGCGACATCAGCAACGTGAAAAGTTCCCAGGCTGAACTCCCGACCGAATGAATCAACGGCGAGAATGATCATGCCGAAGAAAGAAAACAACCGGCGCAGGAAATTAAAGGCGGAGTCCAAGTCCGTCAGAAACCACGGCGTCAGAACTTCCAGCACCAAAATGGCCAGAAAGCCCGGCAGCAGCAGGCGGATTTCCTTTTTGACGAGCGGGTTCATAAAGCGTTTCGGCGCCCGCCATTCCTATTTGGAGTGCGGCAACACGTCGCCGCTTTCGCCCGACGCGACATGTCGCGTCGAACCAAAGCGCGGACATGTCCGCGCACTCCAAAACCTCGCGGGCCGTCGGATTGTTTCGCGACGTTCATGCGTTTTGTTTCAACAGACCTGACACGACAAAAATTTCCTCCAGCGACAGCGATTCAATCTTCAATTCCTCCGGCTGGCGCGCTTTCAATTCGGCGAGCAGTTGCTCGCTGTTGCCGTTGGCCAGAATTTCCACTTCACGGCCGGCGCGTTTCACCTTCAGCGCGCCGGGCAGATCCAGTTTCAATTCCTGCGAAAAGCGGGCGCGGATTTTTTTGAATCGGTCGCGCGCGGCGTCGGCGTCCATCGTCAGCAGTTCGCGGCCCTGCTCGATGATGGTGAATTCGTCAATCAAGCCCTCGAATTCGGAAATCAGATGCGTGGAGACGAACACCGTGCGGCGGCCGGGATCGCCGGATTGATAGGCGCCGATGACGGTCTCGATGAATTCGCGGCGGACAATCGGGTCGAGGCCGCTGGTCGGCTCGTCGAGCACGAGCAGTTCCGGCTCCGGACAAATCGCGCCGATGAGCGCGAGCTGCGTGCGCTGGCCTTTCGAGAGGTGGCTGGTCTTCTGTTTCGGGTCGAGTTGGAAGCGTTTGAGCAAATCGGTTTCGATGTCGCCGTTCCAGTGTTTGCGGAAGGACGCGAGGTATTCCAGCGTGTCGCGCACGGTCATCCACGGATAAAACGCGACCATGTCCGGCACGTAGGCGAGCCGCGATTTCACGGCCACTTCGTGCTTCTGCGGGTCGAGGCCGAACACGCGCGCCGTGCCGGAATCCGGCCGGAGCAGATTCAGCAGGCATTTGATGGTCGTGGTCTTGCCCGCGCCGTTGCGGCCGAAAAAGCCGTAGCATTTGCCGGCGCGCACGGTCAGCGACAGGCCGTTCACGGCGTCCAGCTTGCCGTAGCGCCGGTGGAGGTCTTTGATTTCGATGACGGGCGTTTCAGTGTTCATGCAGATATTGCTGGCGTAGCGGCGTCTCGGCAGAACGCCGCTGAACTGTTTCCGAATGACTAGCGGCGCTCTGCCGAGACGCCGCTACGAATCTTCGTGGTGTTGCGATGTTCACTGTTCATTTTTCCTCCTTTGCCTTGCGCTCGAAGTAGTCGAGCCGTTCCCTGACGAGCGCGAGAAATTTTTCGCGGTCCACCTGCAGGTGATGCGCCATCACCACCGCCTCGTCAATTTCCTTGAGCAAAAGCTTGTTTTTGACCTGCTTGGTGAACGGCGAATTGTTCTCCTTCAAAAAACAGCCCTTGCCGGGAATCGTCTCGATGACGCCCTGGCTTTCCAGTTCCGCGTAAGCCTTGGCGATGGTGTTGCGGTTGACGCGCAATTCCTCGGCCAGCGGGCGGATGGACGGCAGCGGTTCGCCGGGCCGCAGCCCGCCGGACGCCGCGGCGTAGCGGATCTGGTCCACCAGTTGCAGGTAAACCGGCTTGCCGGACTTGAAATCAATCTGAAACATCATAGCGTTGTCAACTGTCATAGGACAATATGACAGTTGGCGGGGGTGTCAAGAAGAATTTTTGCGGAGCAGGGGATAGGGCTGACCTGCCGGTCAGCCAACTTTGAGGCATGGCGGCGCAGCAGCGCCGCCTACCGGGGTTGGGTGGCGACCACCGCCTCCACCACGCGCTCGACGCTGATGCCGTTCATGCAGCGGAAATCAATCGGGCATTCGCGGAGAAAACACGGCGAGCAGGGCGCGTCGGATTTCAGCAGGCGATGGCGCGTGTCGCCCGGCAGACCCGGCCCGGTCAGTTCCGGCGACGTGCTGCCGAACGGCACGACGACCGGCGTGCCGAGCGCGGCGGCGACGTGCATCGGGCCGGTGTCGTTGGTCAGCAGCACGCGGCAGAGTTTCAGCAAGGCCATCAGTTCGCGGAGGGAAGTTTTGCCGGCCAGATTGTGAAATTGCGAATGCGGAGTGCGCGAATCGCGGAGTCGATTTGATCTGGAGATCGGCGAATCGCCTTTGCCGCCGAACAAAAGCCAGACGCAATTGGTTCGCTGCTGAATTTCCTTCGCGGCGGCGATGAATCTTTCCACCGGCCAGCGTTTGGCCGGGCCGTATTCCGCGCCGGGATTCAGGCCGAAAATCGGCTGCGTGATTTTCTCCAGCCCAAATTTTTTCTTCGCGGCTTCAATTTCCTCCGGCGTGACGAACAATTGCGGCGCGAGCGGTTCCGGATTCGCGCCCAGCGCGGCGGCCAGATGCAGATACTCGTGGATTTGATGAGCGGCGGAGTTTGCGAGTTGCTGGATTTGCGAGTTCTGAGTTCGGCGTCGGCGAATCGAGCTGTTGAATTTCCGCCACGGACCGCTTCCGCATTTTCACGGCTCCGGCGCGCGGTGCGACGGTTTGCGTCAGGAAAAAATTCCGCCACGGCCGCGCATAGCCGATGCGCTGCGGAATTCCGGCCAGCCAAACTTCAATCGCCGAGCGCGGCGAATTGGGCAGCACCAGCGCGAGATCAAATTTTCCCGCGCGCAGTTTTTTGCCGACGGCAAAAACATTTTCGCCGGCGCAAAGTGAAATGATTTCGTTCACCGCCGGATGATGCTGCCACAAGCTCGCGCAGTTTTTCCGGCGTGAGCAGCGCGATGTGCGCGTCGGGAAATTTTTCGCGCAGGCGCAGCAGCGCGGGCGTGGTCATCACGGCATCGCCCAGCCAGTTCGTGCCGCGCACCAGAATGCGGCGAGGATGGAGGATGGCAGATGGAGGATGGCTGTCATGCTCGTGTTTCCATTTTCTATCCTCGCATTCTCGATCTTCGGCTTTGGCTCCGCCGCCTTTCCAGCGGCGGTGGACCCAGAACCAGTTCGCCGGGTCGCGGCGGACGGCGATTTCAAACGCGCGGTTCACGTCGCGCATGATGGCTTCGATGGAGCGCGGCGCGCCGTTTTCGCGCGTGGGAATTTCGTCGCCGACTTCGATCCGCCATTTGGCCAGGCCGATGCGGTAACAGATGGCGGTGTGCAGCGGGCAATGGTAGCGCAAGGCGAAAACCGCCGGCGCGGCGGAGGTGTCGCAATCGTGGCCGAGAAACGGCAGGCGCACGCCGCCGGGTGCTCTGGTCGGCCAGCAGGCCGAGCAGCAGCCCGGTGTCGGTTCATCGCCGCCTTGAGCGCGGCGCCGTCGGGCGCCGCTCGAAAAAACGGCAGCCGGAACGCTTCGCGCAGTGTCGCACCATGAGGCGGTTGAGCGCGGGCTGTTTCAGCGCGCGATAGGTCGTGGCGCATTTGAAGACGGGCACGAACTGGCCGAACCGGGCGTAAAGCTCGAAGTTGCCGAAATGGCCGATGGCCACGATGCGGCTTTGCGGGCCGGCGCCGGCCTCGTGCGGCAGGATTTTTCCGCGCCGACGTGAAATCAAAATGCGGCTGCATCTGCCGCGGAGTCATCGCGGCGGTCTTGATGGCGCAGCAGTAATTTTCGCCGATGCGCCGGAAATTTTCCTGCGCGAGGGCGCGGATTTCCGCCGGCGATTTTTCGCGGCCGAAACACATCGTCAAATTGTGCAGCGCCACGCGCCGGTGCCGCGCGTCGAGCCAGAACGCCAGCGCGCCGCCGCGCGCGGCCGAGCCGCGCGACCAGCGTCAGCGGCAGCGCCTGAATGAACGCGACCACGCGCGCGCGCGAGCCAGTAAATGCAGCGTGTTCATTCAGCGGAAACAGATTTTGCGGACGCAATCCTGAAAGTCGTTCGCGCCGCTGACGATCTTGATTTCGACGCGCATGAAATAAAACGGCAGGTCGCGCCGGTCAATTTTCGGGAAGCGCACGGCGTCCTTTTGCGTGGTGACGATGATGTCGGCCTGGCGCTTTTTGCCGCGGTTGATGGCGTTCAGGATTTCCTGCTGCGTGAAGCGGTGATGGTCGGCGAAGCGCTTGGAATAGACCAGTTCGCCGCCGAGTTTCACGAGGCTTTGCTCGAAGCTTTCCGGCTGCGCGATGCCGCTCAACGACGCGACTTTTTTGCCGCGCAGCAAATCCAGGCCCTTGCGTTCGCCGGTGAACACGTCCTCGAGATAAAGCGGATGATGGACGCACTCGATGACGGCGGCGTCGGGATTCAATTTGGCGATGCGCTCGCGCAGTTCGCGCGGTGTTGCCGTCGCTCTTGGTGATGAAAATGGTGTGGGCGCGGGCGAGGTGCGACGGCGGCTCGCGCAACGTGCCGCGCGGGAGCAGATGCTCGTTGCCGAACGGCTGCTGGCGGTCAATCAGCACCACGTCGTGCCGGCGGCCGCGCAAATCCCAGTATTGAAAGCCGTCGTCGAGCAGCAGCGTGTCGCAGCCGAATTTTTCAATCGCGTAACGCCCGCTCTTCACGCGGTCCTTGTCCACCAGCACGACGACGTCCTTGAGATTCGACGCGAGCATGTAAGGTTCGTCGCCGGCCATTTCGGAATCGAGCAGCAGCGATTTGCCGTCGGAGACGACGCGCGGCGGCGTCTGGTCTTCGCGCAGCAGGATTTTGTTCAGCAGCCAACGGTGGAGCGGCGGCGGTTTGGAACGGTAGCCGCGCGAGAGGATGGCGACGTTGCGGCCGGCGTCGCGCAGTTCGCGCGCGAATTTTTCCACGACCGGCGTTTTGCCGGTGCCGCCGACGGTGAGGTTGCCGATGGCGATGACCTGCACGCCGAGCGTCTTGTCGCGCAGGATGCGGACGTTGTAAAGCCAGCGGCGCATCTTGACGGCGACCTGGAACAGTTTCGAACTGCCGAACAGAAATCCGCGCGTCAGCTTCGCCTTGAAATCGTGGCGTTCCTCGAAAATGACTTCGAGGACAAAGGTTTCCAAGCGTTTCAGCCCAGGCACGGAATTTTTCGCGCATCGCGGGTCAATGTGCCAAGCCGTGGCGCGGGCGGCAAGAATTGGCGGCATTTCAATCCTCTCGCCCTCGTCATCGAAAACAAAAATCGAGGACGAGGACGAGAACGAGGACGAAAATCAGAGTCCCATCTTCGCGATCTCGTTCTGCAACGCGACCTGAAATTCCTGCACGTCGGCGGCGGACGGTTTGTAGCCCTGTTTGGCGGGCACGACGCCGAGCCGGCCCGGTCTGGTCCAGATACCAGTCGGCGTTCTGGCCGTCGCTGAACGTGACCTTGCCGCTGACAATCGCGCCGGGCCGGGTGATTTGATCCACGCTCACGGAAACTTTGCCGCCGGAAGCCGGCAGCGTTCCTTCCGGCGCGGGATTTTTTTCAGCCGTAAGTTTGGCTGGAGTTGCGGCGGGCGGCTCGACGACTTTCGGCGGTTCCGGGTCTTTCGGCGTCAGTTTCAAATCGTCCACGAGGAAGCGCGACTTCCATGTAGGTGAGCTTGATGCCGAATTCCGCCGCGAGCCGGTTTTGGATTTCCGAAAGTTTCGCGCCCTGCAAAATCCAGGCGGTCACGCGCTGCCGTTGTTCTTCGTCAAATTCATGCTCGAGCATTAACTAGCTTCAAGCCTTCTTAAGAATCCAGTCGTAACCCTTCGCTTCCAGTTCCAGCGCGAGTTCCTTGCCGCCGGTTTTGACGATGCGGCCGTCCACCAGCACGTGGACGAAATCCGGCACGATGTAATTCAGCAGCCGCTGATAATGCGTGATGACCAGCTGCGCGTTGTCGGCGCGCTTCAATTTGTTGACGCCGCTGGAGACGATTTTCAGCGCGTCAATGTCCAGGCCGGAATCGGTTTCGTCGAGAATGGCGAGCTTCGGTTCGAGCACGGCCATCTGGAAAATTTCGTTGCGCTTCTTTTCGCCGCCGGAAAAACCTTCGTTCACCGAGCGCTTGAGCAAATCGTCGCTTCAGTTCGAGCAGTTTGATCTTGTCCTTGACGAGCGTCGAGAAATTCAATCGCGTCCAGTTCCGGCTGGCCTTTGGTCTTGCGGATTTCGTTCAGCGCGGCCTTCAGAAAATAGGTGCTGTTCACGCCGGGAATTTCGACCGGATACTGGAACGCGAGGAACAAGCCCTTCGCGGGCGCGTTCCTCGGGATCGAGGTCGAGCAGGTCCTGGCCGAGGTAATTGACCGAGCCGCCGGTCACGTCGTAGCCGTCGCGGCCGGCGAGCACCGCGGCGAGCGTGCTTTTGCCGGAGCCGTTCGGTCCCATCACGGCGTGGACTTCGCCCGCGTTGATGGTGAGGCTGACGCCTTTGAGGATTTGTTTGCCCTCGACGCCCGCCGAGAGGTCTTTGATTTCGAGTATAGGTTTGCTCATTTTAAAATTGACAGATTTGACACAGATTGACACGGATTTTCACTGAAATTAAATCCGTGCGAATCCGTGAACATCCGTGGTCTTTACCCGACACTGCCTTCCAAGCTCACGCCCAGAAGTTTCTGCGCTTCGACGGCGAATTCCATCGGCAGTTCCTTGAAGACCTCCTTGCAGAAGCCGTTCACGATCATGTTCACGGCGTCCTGCGTCGAAAGCCCGCGCTGGTTGCAGTAAAAAATCTGGTCCTCGCCGATCTTCGAGGTCGAGGCTTCGTGCTCGACGCGCGCCGTCGTGTTCTTCACCTCGATGTAGGGAAACGTGTGCGCGCCGCATTTGTCGCCGATGAGCATCGAGTCGCATTGCGAGAAATTGCGCGCGTTCGTCGCGCTCTTCTGGACTTTCACCAGGCCGCGATAGCTGTTCTGGCCGCGCCCGGCGGAAATGCCCTTGGAGACAATCGTGCTGCGCGTGTTCTTGCCGATGTGCATCATCTTGGTGCCGGTGTCGGCCTGCTGGTAATTGTTGACGACGGCGACGGAATAAAATTCGCCCTTGGAATTGTCGCCGAGCAGAATGCAGCTCGGATATTTCCAGGTGATGGCCGAGCCGGTTTCCACCTGCGTCCAGGAGATGCTTCGAGTTGCTGCCTTTGCACAGGCCGCGCTTGGTGACGAAATTGTAAATGCCGCCCTCGCCGTTCTCGTCGCCGGGATACCAGTTTTGCACCGTGGAGTATTTGATTTCCGCGTTGTCGAGCGCGATGAGTTCCACGACCGCCGCGTGCAACTGGTTTTCATCGCGCATCGGCGCGGTGCAGCCTTCGAGATAGCTCACCTGCGCGCCTTCGTCGGCGACGATGAGCGTGCGCTCGAACTGGCCGGACTTCGCGGCGTTGATGCGGAAATAGGTCGAAAGCTCCATCGGACAGCGCACGCCCTTGGGGATGTAGCAGAACGAGCCGTCGGTGAAGACGGCGGAATTCAGCGCGGCAAAAAAATTGTCCGTGTAAGGCACGACCGAGCCGAGATATTTTTTCACCAGGTCGGGATGCTCCTGCACCGCCTCGCTGAACGAGCAGAAAATGATGCCCTTTTCCGCGAGCTGCTTCGCGATACGTCGTGCCGACGGAGACGGAATCAAACACCGCGTCCACCGCCACGCCGGCGAGCCGCTCGCGTTCCTTCAGCGGAATGCCGAGCTTTTCGTAAGTCTCCAGCAGTTTCGGGATCCACCTCGTCCAGGCTCTTCGGGCCGTCGGTCTTCTGCTTCGGCGCGGAATAATAAGTGATGTCCTGGTAATCAATTTCTGCGTGATGCACCTTGCGGCCACGTCGGCTCGGTCATCGTCAGCCAGTGGCGAAACGCCTTGAGCCGCCAGTCGGTCAGCCACTCCGGCTCGTTTTTCTTGCGCGAAATCAGCCGGATGGTGTCCTCGCTCAAGCCCGGCGGCGCGGAATCGGTTTCCACGTCGGTGAAGAAACCGTATTTGTATTCCTGTTTGACCAGACCTTCAATTGTGTCGGTGGCTGTTGGCATAACAAAATTATTTCTTTCGCTTGGCCGCGCAATCCGGGCAGATGCCGTGAATGGCGATTTCGTAACGCTCGGCCTTGAACCCTTTCGGCAGCGTGACGCCCGGCTGCGGTTTGGCCGGCAAATCCACATCGTAAACCGTGTCGCACGCGTCGCAATAAAAATGGCAATGCTCGTGCATGTTCGGGCAGAACCGCGTCGCGCCGCGGTCCAGCTGGACCTGCCGGACCAGGCCGCATTTCACCAGCGCGTCGAGGCAGTTATAAACCGTCGCGTGGGAAATTTCCGGCATCGCGCGTCTTGGCGCGGATGAAGACCTCCTCGGCGGTCGGATGATCGCGCTTCTGCAGCAGCACGTCATAGACCTGCTGGCGCTGCGGCGTGAACCGAAAGCCGCCCGTGGTCAGCCGCGCGCTCAAATCACCGTTCAGTAGTTTGCCAGCCTCGTTCATGGCTGAAACAAAATAGGCGCGGGCCGGGGACGTGTCAAGATTTAGAATAATTCTAAATTGGCGGCGCAGCGGCAAAGGATCGGGAGCGGAGCGCCGAGCACCGGCTCGGCTCGTTGGAAAGGTTTTCTTCGAGCCGGGCCGTGCTCGGCGCTCCGACGGCGGCGGATTAAATTTCCGAATTATTTTATACAAATCCGGCGGGCTTTGGTGTCTATTGGGTGGAAAGAACCAAACCGGACCGGCTGGCAAACCAATTTTAGCCTATGAAAACTGTAATCATTCCCGTTGCAGTGCTCGTGCTTTGTCTCGGCCTGGCCGCGGGCTGCGGCAAAAAACAATCCGCCGGCTGGGATTCCATCAAGAACCCGGAAGCCGTCACGCAATTAAAATCCTTTGTGGCGGAAAAAGAGGCGCAGGCGAACGCGGCGACCAACGAGGCGGCGCCCGGATTTCGCGACGTTTTTTGCCGCGGCGGAACGCGGCGACTGGCTGGCGGTGAGCAACGCCTTCCTGGATCTCCGAAATCACGCCGGGCAATATCAAAACACCGGCAAGACCGACGAGCGTTTGCGCGGGACCAAATGGCAGGCCATCATTGAAATCTGGGGCGGATTGGACGCCTTTGGCGAGGGCGATGAAAAATATTCCGCGCTTTACGCCAACGACATCATCGAATCCATTCCGCCGGGCAGCATTTATTTTGGCGGCACGGATCCGGGACGGTTTCTCATCACGGCGATGCAAAAGAATCAGGCGGCCGGCGACCCGTTTTTCACGCTCACGCAAAACGCGCTGGCGGATGCAACCTATCTCGACTACCTGCGTTCGATGTATGGCGACAAAATTTACATTCCCACGGCTGAAGATTCGCGAAAAGGCTTTCAAGGATTACACCGACGATGTGACGCGGCGGAAGCAACTGAATCAAACTCAAGCCCGGTGAAGACGTGCAGACCGACCCGGCCAACGGCCGGGTGCAAGTCAGCGGCCAGGTCGCCGTCATGGAAATCAACGGCGTTGCTCGTCAAAGTCATTTTCGACAAAAACACCAACCGCGAATTTTACGTCGAGGAAAGCTTTCCGCTCGACTGGATGTATCCGTATCTCGAACCGCACGGAATGATTTTCAAACTCAACCGCCAGCCGCTGCCGGAATTGTCCGGATGAAATCGTCCAGCGCGACCACGATTACTGGACAAAATTGACGACGCCGATGATTGGCGGCTGGTTGAATGCCGGCACGACGGTCAAGGAAGTCGCCGCGTTCGCGGAAAAAGTCTATTGCCAAACACGATTTCAGCGGTTTCACCGGCGACCCGCGTTTGTGCAGAACGCCTACTCGCAAAAGATGTTTTCCAAGGAGCGCAGTTCCATCGCCGGGCTTTACGCCTGGCGCGCACTGCACACAAAGGACGCTGCGGAAAAGCAGCGCATGAACGACGCGGCGGATTTTGCCTTCCGCCAGGCGTGGGCGTTGTGTCCGTATTCGCCAGAAGCGGTGATTCGGTATGTGAACTTGTTGTTGAGCGAGCAACGCTTTTCCGACGCGCTGCTGGTTGCGCAGACGGCGGCGAAAATGCCGGAAATGCAGGGTTCCAACGGCCGGCAAATCCGGGATTTGGTGGAACAAATCAAGAACATCCAACAGCGGGCGAAGTGAAGATGATCTGCTGCCTTTGAAACAAGGCCGCGCGCGCAGCCCGGACCCGGCCCGGCGATTTTGCAAAACCGTGACAACTGCGGCTTGCCATTGGCGTAGATTTGGCGGCATAAAGAACGCACATGGCTGCCACCCGCCCACAACACCGACCGGCTTTCTTCTGGCAGGGAGTGTTGATTTTGCTGCCAGTGGTGCTGCTGGCGGTGTTCAGTCTGGCTTCACTGCGCCGTGATGAACGGGCTGCCGAACAGGACGTCCGCAGTCGAGCTGCTGAAAACGCGCAAAGCCTGGCGCGGGCCATGCGCTCAACGGTGGATGACGAACTCCAGCGATACTTCAGCCTGCAAGGTGCCTGGATAATGGATCTGATCTTGGCCGCCCAACCCGCCGCTGTCAGCGGCGGATTTCCTGACGACAAATTTCTAAAAGAGGGCGTCGAAAAATGGGAACGCGATTATCCGGGATTCAAATTCACCGATTTGGCTGTGCCGCATTGCGAGATTTTGTCCGATGGCCGGCAAATCAATCCGCCCGACCTTCCCGCCGCTCCCGTGCCCCCAAAATGGTTCCGCGAACTTTCGCCGGAGCAAAGAACGCTTTGGGAAAATCTGCGGCGCGCGGTTGACGCAAACGAAAATTCCGCTTCAATCCAAACCGCCCTTGAAAAGTTCCGCAAGTCCAACCCATCCGGTGACGCCATGCAGGCCGCGTCCTATTTGTTGCGTCCACCGGAACAAATTATCGGAAACTCCGAAGATTTGCTGCCGACGGAGACGGGACTTTCGTTTCAAGAAATCGCCTGCTGCCGGCTGCTTTCAGCAACGAACGCGCAACTGACAACTCCTTTGCTTCAGTCGGTCGGGTGGCAAATCATTGACCACGCTTCAATTGTCTCGCCCAAGCTGCTCGAATTGGCCGAAGGATTGACCAACCGGGCGGACGCGGTTCTCCGGCAAAAAGTTTTTTGGCTGCAACAATTTTGGGACGGCCAGTCAAAAACCCGCGATTGGCTTGCCCCGTTGCGGAAATTGCCCGGAATGACGAACTATTGGAACCCGCCGGCGTTTTGGGCGCATTGGACCGGCGGTTCGGCGGGCGGCGCGCTTGCATTTTTTGAACCGGCCACGTTCACCAACATGGGAAGCGATGCGGACGGCGTTCCTTTCGCCGGACATGGTTACGAAGTTTTGTTTGTGCCGCGCGAAGTGGCCGGGGTCATCTTTGCTCGCGCGCTGGAAGAAAATAAATTTTTCATTCCCGAATACGCCCGTGTCGTCATGACGGTTGAGGGAAAGCCGCTACCCCTGTCCGGGGACAAAAATCCGTCGCAGGAGCAAGCGCTGCTGGGAGCCGCGGCCCAAAAAATCGGCGCGGCCATGTGTCCCGACGCGGCGAACCTAGAGTTGCGGTTTTATCTCAACAGCCGGGAACAAATGCTTTCAGTCGAGCGCCGTCGCGCCAGGCTGCTTGGCTTGGTGGTCCTGGCTTCAACCTTCGCGGCCATCGTTGGATTGCTCGCCGCCTACCGCGCCTTTCGCCGCGAGCAGCAGTTGGATGAAATGAAATCCAATTTCGTCTCCAGCGTCTCGCACGAACTGCGCGCGCCCATCGCCTCGGTGCGGCTGATGGCGGAAAATCTGGAACGCGGCAAAATCCCGGACGCGCCCAGGCAGCACGAATACTTCCGTTTCATCGTGCAGGAATGCCGCCGGCTCTCGTCGCTCATCGAAAACGTGCTCGATTTCTCGCGCATCGAACAGGGCCGCAAACAATATGAATTCGAGCCGACCGACCTCGTCGCGCTGGCGCAAACCACGGTGAAACTGATGGAGCCCTATGCGGCGGAAAAAGGCGTGGTGTGAAATTGGAAACATTCGAACATTCAACCTTCAACGCCCAACGTCGAACTGAACGTGGACGGCCGCGCCCTCCAGCAGGCGCTGGTGAACCTGATTGACAACGCCATCAAGCATTCGCCGAAAGGCGAAACGGTGACGGTGGGACTGGAAATGCAGAATGCAAAATGCAGAATGCAGAGCGCAGAAATCCGCCAATTCTCAGCCTTCAGCCTTCAGCCTTCAGCCTTTCTGTGAGCGACCACGGCCCCGGCATTCCGGCGGCGGAGCAGGAAAAGATTTTCGAGCGGTTTTACCGGCGCGGCTCGGAATTGCGCCGCGAGACCCAAGGTGTTGGCATCGGCTTGAGCATCGTGAAACACATCGTCGAAGCGCACGGCGGGCGCGTGACCGTGCAGAGCGAACCTGGCCAAGGCAGCCGGTTCACGATTGAATTGCCTCAACAGAAGTTAACAAAGGTAACGAAGGAGTTATGAAAATTCTCCTCTCCGTGGTCTTTGTTCCCTTCTGTTAATGAACTTATGGAACGCATCCTGATCATCGAAGACGAACCGCCCATGCGCACGGCGCTGGCGGACCTGCTGGCGGCGGAAGGCTACCGCGTGCTGACGGCGGCGGACGGCGAGAGCGGCCTCCAACGCGCGCTCGCCGAAAAGCCCGACCTCATCCTGCTCGACATCATGATGCCCAAGCTCGACGGCTTTGCCGTGTGCGCCGAGTTGCGCCGGCTGTCCAACGCCGTGCCGGTGCTCATGCTCACCGCCAAGGGCCAGATCGAGGACCGCGTGCCGGGCCTCGACGTCGGCGCGGATGATTACCTGGTCAAGCCGTTCAGCACCGAGGAACTGCTCGCCCGCGTGCGCGCCCTGCTGCGGCGAGTGGAGCGGAAAACCAAATCGCCGGTGAAACTGCAGCTGGGCGAGACGGAAATTGACCTGGCGCGGCAGACCGCGATGCGCGGCAAAAAGACGATTCATCTGACGGCCAAGGAATTTGCCATGCTGCGGCTGCTGGCCGAGGCCGAGGGCGAACCGGTCACGCGCGAGCGGTTTCTCGACGTGGTCTGGGGCTACACCGCGTTTCCGACCACGCGCACGGTGGACAACCACATCGCCAGCCTGCGCGCCAAGCTGGAGAAAAATCCCGACGACCCGCGCTGGCTCAAGACCGTGCATGGCGTCGGCTACCGGCTGGAGTTGAATGAAACATCGAACATTCAACATTCAACTCTCAACTCCCAACGAAACGGACCTTGGATGTTGGGCGTTGAATGTTGAATGTTGAATGTTCTTCAATTTTGCAAAAGTGTGACAACTGGATTTTTGAAATCTGCCATGTTCAAACCATGAAAACTAAAACTCTCGCGGCTTTGCTCCTTTGCGTCCTGGCGTTGATTCCTTCCGGCTTGCGCGCGCAGACCAACAACCTCACCGCGCTGCTGCAGCAGGGCCTGTTCGAGGAGCAGGCCAACCGCAACCTGGACGCCGCCATCGCGGATTACCAGGCGCTCGCCCGGCAATTCGACAAGGACCGGCAACTGGCGGCCACGGCGGTGTTCCGGCTGGGCGAATGTTACCGGATGCAGAACAAAACCAACGAGGCCGCCGCGCGAATACCAGCGCATTCTCCGCGATTTCTCCGACCAGACCACGCTCGCCACGTTGAGCCGGCAGAATCTGACCGGCATGGGAATGTCGCCGACGCCGGCGGCTTCGTCGGCGTTGCAGACGCAAAAGGATTTGCTGGCGAAACAAATTGCGCTCGCCGAACAAGATTTGGCTGACACGCAACGCCTCTTTCAAACCGGCGTCGTGCCGCAGGATAAAGTTCGCAACGCCGAACGCGAGGTGTTGCGGCTGAAGCAGCAGCTTGCGGCTCTGGATTCTGGCCGGGCTGATTTGCTGGATCTGTCCATGGCCGTCAAATCAGAAGAGGATCAGGAAATCGCGCACATTCAGACGATGATTCAGAACAGCCCGGATTTGATCAACGCGGCGAGGGAAGGTGTGAATGGAGATCTCACGCCGTTGGGAAACGCCGCGACACACGGCTGGATCAAAGTGGCGACTTATTTGCTCGACCACGGCGCGGATGTGAACGCCCGCGGCGGGATGGCCCTGGTTGACGCCGCAAGAGCCGGCAACCGGGCGATGGTCGAATTGCTTTTGAGCCGCGGAGCGGATGTGAATCCAAAGGAAAACGCGGGCCAAATCCCGCTCCACGTTGCGGTGCAAAATGGTTTTCAAGCCGTCGTCGAGGTCCTCTTGGCCAACAAGGCGGACGTGAACGCGCAGAACGGTTCGGGAGTCACACCGCTATTCCTGGCGGCGGGCAGGGACAATCCGAGAATTGTCTCGCTGCTCCTGGAGCACAAGGCGGATGTGAATCTAGCGGACCAGTCCGGCGCAACACCGCTCATCAACGCCGCCCATTCCGGTCATCCTGAAAATGTAAAACTGCTTTTGGCCGCGGGTGCGAATCCAAATGCCGCGAATAATGATGGCCGGACGGCATTAAGTTATGCCGCCGAATGGGGTTCGCCGGAAATGGTGAAAATGCTTCTGGCGGCCAAGGCCGATCCCAACGGCGGCCAGCTCGACGCGCCGTTGCTTTGTGCCATTGACGAGAATGACATCGCATCGGCGGAATTGCTGCTCCAAGCCGGCGCGAAGCCGAATGCAGCGGGTGAGTTTGATTTGTCGCGCCAGGGAGGTTTCAGGGGCGGTCGCAGCGGGGTGGTTTTCGGCGGCGGACGGGGTGGCCGCGGCGGATTTGGTGGAGGACGCGCCGGCGGACCGGCCGGCGGATTTGGGGGCGCGACCCGATCAGTCACTCCGTTATGGCTTGCGATTTCGGAAAACCAGTTTCCGATGGTGCAACTGCTTTTGAAATACAAGGCCGACCCGAATGATTCGCAAACCGACGGGAAGCCGCTGTTGTTCAGCGCGCTGTCGGACACAAACATTTTGGAAGCCTTGCTGGACGCCGGCGCGAAAGTGGATGCGCGGGATTCGACCACAACATCTGGTGGCACCCGGATTATGAATTGGACGCCTTTGTTGCTTGCCGTTGAGACTGGTCTTCCCGCGACTACGGTGGAGATTCTGCTGAAACACGGCGCGAATCCAAATGCGCGGGATGGCTATTCCGGGTATACGCCGCTCCATTGGATGGCGGGCTGGGGCTATCAACGGCTGCCGGATCGAAAAGTTGTGGAGTTGTTGCTCGATTACAAGGCTGATCCCAACGTGCGAAACAACGCAGGCCAAACGCCGCTGGATGAACTCAAACAATGGTCTGTGCAAGCGTCGCCGGTGAATGGCTTGCCACTGGACCAAAAACAAAAAGAATCGCTTGCCGAACTCGCCAATCTGCTCCGTCAGCACGGCGCGCTGGATGTGCTGCCGGATTGGGACCGCATCACGGTCAGCCGGCCTTCGGCCAATTTTTCGGCGCCGATTTTATTCAAGGGAACCAACGACTGGAACCAGTTCACTTTGTTCGACCTGCTCGGCGTGCAATACAAATTGCTCACGGCTTCACCCGGCGGCACATCGCGAGTTCGGTCAGCGCCTTATAGCGACTCAACGAGTGACAATTGGCTGTCGTTTCCCGATTTCAGCCGGATCATAATCCATCGCCCGCCCACGAACGGGACGAATTGGACGGAACTGAAAATCAATCTCGCCCGCGCGTTCGATTCCGGCGATTGCGCAGGCGACGTGCCGCTGCAATTCGGCGACGTGGTGGAAATTCCCGAAGCCGATCACGTCATCAACGAGCCGTGGCGGGGTTTGTCCACGAACGCATTGTTCACGTTGAAAAATTGCCTCGCGCGGCATTTGCAAATCACCGTAAATGGCCGGACGACGAACATCATCGTCGCGCCACAGATCAAGATGACACCGAACTTCGTCTACCGAGTTGAACAAGGCCCGATTACTTTAGTCAGCCTGCTCACATTCGAGCCATTCATGATCTGGCCCGTTTTGGACGACTCCAAATTGCTGCTCGCCTCGTCGGACCTTTCGCGCGTGACCGTGAAACGGCACGACACCGCGACGGGCAAGACGCGCGAATGGACGGTGGATTGCTCCAATCCCAATTCGCCGCCCGCCTTCTGGCTCCGCGACGGCGACGTGATTGACGTGCCGGAGAAACCGTGATGCTGTCAACCGAATCCATGCCGCAGGACAGGCTCTGACATTCGCTGCCACGAGAACTGGCTATTTTTGACCACAAGCGCCTAATCATTGTAAATGAGCGCGTTTTCATTGAAGCAGCCGGGCGGTGCCTGCCAGGATTGACCCCGCTCCTGCCAGGATTGACCCCGCTCCCGTCAGGATTGACCCCGCTCCCGTCAGGATTGACCCCGCTCCCGTCAGGATTGACCCCGCTCCCGTCAGGATTGACCTCGCTCCTGTCAGGATTGACCTCGCTCCCGTCAGGATTGACCTTGATCCCGTCAGGATTGACCTCGATCCCGTCAGGATTGACCTCGATCCCGTCAGGATTGACCCCGCTCCCGTCAGGATTGACCCCGCTCCCGTCAGAACTGACCCCGCTCCTGTCAGCATTGGCCGCCCGCCTGACTCGTCCGGCACGGCTCCTGACCCGTCCGACACGGCTCCCGCATGGTCGGACGCGGTTCCCGCACGGTCTGGAAGCGTCCCGGAAGCGCCGTCGTCATTCCCGGCTTGTCGCCAACGCGACGTGATTGAAGTGCCGGCAAAGGAATTTTCCCAAAAGCAGACAAAGGAAACGAAGTTTTGTTGCCTGCCTTCGCTTCTGTCAAATTTTTCAATGGAATCAGGCGCGACGCCTGTCCTACTTCCGAAACACGCTCACGCGGGCGGGCGGCAGGTTGAGCCAGACGATTTTGGAGGCGTGCAGCCGGAAGGTGGACGCGCCGCGCGGGCGCAGTTTGTCAATCCGGTAGGTGTATTGCACCCAGTGGCCCTGCGGCTCCAGCACGGCGCGGATTTTCTGCGCCAGCGCCTCGGCCTGTTCCTCGGAAAAATTCAGCAGCGGCAGGCTGGAAATGACCGCGCCGACGGATTCAATCGGCCGGGAGCGGTTGCGCAGCAAGTCGTCCAGCTGCCAGGCGTCGCCGGTGATGATGTGGGCGCGGGGAAAGCGTTCGCGGAGCAGCCGGGCCAGTTTGGGATTGTGTTCGATGGCCACGAGCCTGTCCTCGCGCAGGCCGTGTTGGAGCAGCGCCTCGGTGACGATGCCGGTGCCGGGGCCGAGTTCGAGCACGTAGCTGTCCGGGTCGGCCGGCAGCCAGCGCGCCATCGCCGTGGCGAGCTGCCGGGAACTGGGCACGACCGAGCCGGTCCGCTGGGGATTGGCCAGCCATTCCTGAAGGAACAGCGTCGTGTCGCTCAAGGTTGCCAGCAATCGTTTGGCCATGATGCCTAAAAGATTTCGCCCGGATGACTTTCGCAGTGGAAGAATAATTCACCGGCGCGGCGGCGGCCAAGTTAATTTCCGGTTAATTTCTGTCATCTGCCGCTGTTCCGGGCGATTTCGGCCGGCGCGGATATTTCCTCCAGTTTCTTGCGCGCGGCATCGCGGCGCGCGGACCAGTCGTCCCAGCTTTGTTCCCAGGCCTCGCCGGTGAAATTCGTTTGCGCGGCCGGCCAAAGCGCGTCGAGTGTTGTTCAATTTGCTGCTTGGCGTTGTCGCTTTCATGCCATTGCAAAAACGTCTCGGCCAGGTTCAGCTGGTTTTCGGGATAATCCGGCGCGAGTTTCGCGGCCTGTTCCAGCCATTCGCGGGCCTTGCGGCGGCTGCCGATGCTGAACGGCCAGCCGGGCGCGTCGCGATACAGCAGGCCGAGGCAGCGTTCCGGGCCGGCGTAATCGAAATGCTTGTCCAGATCCGCCGCCGTTTTGAATTCGCGTTCCATCTGCCGGACGAGCCGGTAGGCGGCGAGGGACGGCGCCTCGGCCCGGGCGAGCTGGCCATAGTTCATGGCCAGATAATAATGGCCCGGCGCGGAGTTGGTGTCGCGCGCCAGCAATTTCCGGCACGCGGCGATGCCCAGCCGGGCAATGTCGGCGCGCTGGGTGTCGTTGGTGGCGAAGTCGGCAAAATCAAAACAGGCGCGGGCAAACTGCCAGGCGGCGGACGTCATTGGTGTCCGACGCGAATTGAGTTTGCGCCTGCTGGAACGCCTTTTCCGCGCGGGCGGCAAAAACCGGGTTGGTGGTGGATTGCGCGAACCCCGCGACGGCGAAGGCGGACAGGAGGATAATCGCGGCGAGACTTCCATCGCGGCTCGGCGGCGCGGCATGATTGGCTCGAATCATGAGTTCAATTAGAGTTGCCATCGTGGCGAAGTGTTTTATACTCGGCAAGTGAGATTAAAGTGGAGATTTCTGTGGCTGGCAATGCCGGTGGCGCTTGCGCTCGTTGGCGCGGGCTGCGGCGGCATCAATGCCAGCCAGAGCGTTTCGCCGGCGAGCTTCTTTCTGCCGGGCATCATGAGGGCGGACCCGCCGGCGGCGACCAATGCGCCGGTGGCGATGTCCGAGCCTGCCCGATCAACTCGCTCTAGCCCGATAATCCTATGCGATTCCCATTCGCGCTGACGAAGAAAATCGCCGGCCACATCATCAAGCACAAGCTGCGCAAGACCCCCAAGTTTGCGATGGTCCTGCAGCTCGAACCGCTGCACACCTGCAACCTCACCTGCACCGGCTGCGGCCGCATCCGCGAATATTCCACCAGCCTCAAGGACATGGTGCCGCTGGAGAAATGCCTGCAGGCGGCGATGGAATGCGACGCGCCGATGGTCTCCATCTGCGGCGGCGAACCGCTGATTTATCCGAAGATCGAGGAACTCATCGCCGGCCTGCTCGAACAGGGCCGCGTCCTTTACGTCTGCACGAACGGCATGTTCATGCGGAAAAAAATGAAGGATTATCTCGCGGCGATTTATTCGCCGGCAGTCGAGCCGAAGCTGAAAAAGCTGCTCGACCAGAAATTGATTTCCGAAAAGGACGCCGAGACCATCCGCAAAGCCGACGCCGCGGCGAAGAAGAAAACCGTCATCCGCCCGACGCAATGGATGTATTGGAACGTCCACGTGGACGGACTGGAATTCACGCACGACCTCATCGTCGAGCGCGAAGGCGTGTTCAAGGAATGCATCGAGGCCATCAAGATGGCGAAGATTCTCGGCTATCAGGTCGCCACGAACACGACCGTCTATAAGGAAACCGACGTGCAGGAAATCGAGGACATGTTCAAGTTCCTCTCGTCGCTCGAAGTGGACGGCCACACGATTTCGCCCGGCTACGATTACGACGCGGCCAAGAAGGACATGGTCAAGCGCCTCGGCAAGGACCCGAAGGATTTCTTCCTCACGCGCGACATGACGCGGCAGAAATTTGCGAAGATTCAGGACTGGGGCAAGGCGTTCACGATTTTCGGCACGCCGGTCTATCAGGAATTTCTCGCCGGCAAACGCGAGCTGACCTGCACCGCGTGGGCGATTCCGACCTACAACGTCAAGGGCTGGAAAGCGCCGTGCTACCTGATGACCGACGGCCATTACGGCGGCTACCAGGAAATGCTGTCGAAGGTGGACTGGGAAAACTACGGCGTGGTGGACGGCAAGGCGCGCGACCCGCGCTGCGAGCATTGCATGGTGCATTGCGGCTACGACCCCAGCGGCGCGCTCGGCACGAATTACCAGTCGCGGCGACAACTGGAAGAATTTCAAATACAACTTCGGCGCGAAGCCCAAGCCGTATCCGTTATTCGCCGGAACTGGAGAAGCGCGCTTACAACGGCGTCACCATCGGCAAAGGCCATCTGGCCGAGGCGAAGGCGGCCATCAACTCGCCGGCCGCCGGCGCGCGCGGGCGCGTTTTCGCGCAAGGCAGACGATCACGCGCATGTCGGCAGTCATGTGCGGCACGACTGACACTGCAGCGCGACGAGTTGCTGGCAAAATCAAGGATGCGAAAAACGATGCCGCGCGGAATAAGTTTTCGCATGAGCAAGACGCTTTATCTTTCACCGCCGACGTTTGACGGCTTTGACGGCGGCGCCGGCGCGCGTTACCAGGCGCGGCGCGAAGTCACCAGCTATTGGTATCCGACCTGGCTCGCGCAACCCGCCGCGCTCACGCCGAATTCCAAATTGCTCGATTGCCCGCCGCACGACATTGATTTCGCCGAAATGCCTCGCCATCGCGAAGGATTTCGATCACGTCATCATCAACACCTCCACGCCGTCGCTGAAAAACGATTGCAAGGTGGCCGAGGCCATCAAGGCGCAGAAGCCCGACACGAAAATCGGCTTCGTCGGCGCGCACACGATGGTGTTGCCGACGGAAACGCTGAAGGCGTCGCCGGCGATTGACTGGGTGGGCCGCAAGGAATTTGATTTCACCTGCAAGGAAGTCGCCGAAGGCCGCGACCTCGCGACCATCGCCGGCCTTTCCTACAAGGACAAGGACGGCAAAATCAAACACAACCCCGAGCGCGAGATGATCCAGGACATGGACACGCTGCCGTGGGTGGCGGACGTTTACAAGCGCGATCTGCAGATTGAGAAGTATTTCATCGGCTACCTGCTGCATCCCTACATCTCGATGTATACCGGCCGCGGCTGCCCGGCGCAATGCACCTTCTGCCTCTGGCCGCAGACCATCGGCGGCCACAAATACCGCGTCCGCTCGCCGCAGAACGTCGCCGACGAAATGGCCTACATGAAGAAAATCTTCCCGCAGGTGCGCGAATTTTTCTTCGACGACGACACGTTCACCGCGAACCTGCCGCGCGCCCGCGAAATCGCCAAAAAACTCGGCCCGCTCGGCGTCCATTGGAGCTGCAACAGCCGCGCGAACCTCGATTACGACACGATCAAAAGTCCTTCAAGGACAACGGCCTGCGCCTGTTCCTCGTCGGCTACGAAAGCGGCAACGACGACATCCTCACCCGCATCAAAAAAGGCGTGACGATGGACGAGATGCGCCGGTTCACCAAGGACTGCCACCAGCGCCGGCGTGGTGATTCACGGCACGTTCATCCTCGGCCTGCCGGTCGAGACGCAACAGACCATCGAGAACACGATCAATTTTGCGAAGGAACTGGACGTGTTCAGCCTGCAAGTTTCGCTGGCCGCGCCGTATCCGGGCACGGAGCTTTACGAAATGGCCAAGCAAAACGGCTGGTTCGTGAAGAAGGACAAGACCGACCTCGTGGAAGCCGACGGCCTGCAGCAAAGCACGCTGGAATATCCCGGCTTGAGCAAGGACGAAGATTTTCGAGGAAGTGGACCGTTTTTATCGCGCCTATTACCTGCGCCCGAAGCCGATTCTGCGCATCATCAAGACGATGCTGGAGGACAAGGACATCCTCGTGCGCCGCTGCCGCGAAGGCTACGAATTTTTCAAGAGCCTCAACGAGCGCAAGCGCGACCTCGCGGCGTCCAAAGCCGCCGCCGCCTGACCCGATTACTATCAAACCACCGGACGTGGATTATTCCCCCGTCCGGTTGTTTTGTTTTGAAATGCCCGAAGTTTGCGCCGAGGAACGTTCCGGCTGTCCGCAGTCGGGTTCTGACTGTCCGGTGGCGCGATTGAACCTCCGCGTGGTGCGACAAGCCCGTTCAGTGGCGCAATCAAATCTGCCAGTGCCGCGTTCGGATTCGCCAGTGGCGCAATCAGATTGACGAGTGGCGTGTTCGGATTGACCGGTGGAGGCATCAGGCCGGTCAGTGGCGCGATCAGATCAACCAGTGGAGGCATCGGATTGATCAGTGGCGCGATTGGATTGACGGGTGGGGCGTTCGTAACAATCTAATTTCCAGCATTTTGCATGGAATTAGCCTCCCGGTGGGCAATTCTCCGGCTCCGGGCGTGCAATTCAGGTGAGACGAGCGCCCCCGCGAGCCAACCAGCCTCGATTTGGACTGCGCGGACATATCCGCGCTTTGGAACGCCGCGACATGTCGCGGCGAGGAAAGTGGCGTCCCGCCGCCGCAGTCCAAACTTGGGTGGGACCGGCGTCCTCGCGGGCCGGGCTTCGCAAGCGGTTGTTACCGGACGATTGGCAGGACAATGCCAGCCCATAAAACGACAAGAAATGGAGAGCCACATTTGACAGAATTTTCAATTCTTGTCATCGGAAACCAAAAAAACAATCGAAGAAAAAATTATGGACGACTATTCATTCGCTCGCTACGACAAGTTTTGCCGCGTCCGTGACTTTGGCCAGGCCAATGCCACCGACGTTGCCGCCACCGACGCCTCGCAACACGTGGGCAATCTCGTCACCATCATCAAAGGCCTCGACAAGGCCAAGGCCGGGCAGAAGGGCGGTAGCGCCGCGCCCGCCGCCGTGTTGATGGACGCCCTCCGGCTGGACGTGCAGAACATCACCCGCACCGCGCGCGCCCTGGCGCAGGACGACCCCAGCTACGCCGCGCTGTTTCCCGCGCCCGCCGCGCCCAACCCGCACGTGCTGCTCACCACCGCCGATGCCTTCATCGGCAACCTGATTGTGGACCCGGCGGATGACGCCCCGACCAAGGCCATCAAGGCCGCGCGCATCGCCAAGTTCACGGCCAAGGGGATGACGGCCGATTTCGCGACGCAGCTTCAAACTGACCGCGGCCTGATTGACGACGCGCACGAGACCGAGGACAACGCCGACAGTGACGGCGTGGAAAACACCGCCGCCATCGGACGGCTGGTGGCCGAAGGAATGAAGGAATGCAATTACCTCGACGCGATTTTCCACAATGTTTATTCCCACAACCCGGACAAATTGCGGGCGTGGATGAGCGCGAGTCATCTGGAACGCGCCTCAAAATCCGCCGCCACACCGGCACCCGCGCCCACGCCGCAGACGGCTACCGGCAGCAAGTAAAATTAAAACGGAAACGCAAAGCGGCCTTCGGAAACGGAGGCCGCTTTTTTGTTTGCAGCAACGGCATGAGTCGAGTCAAATTTCCTGTGCTGACGTTTGAGTGGGGATACTTCCGCCCAAGCAGGACGGCGATCACACCCTTCGCCAACACCACCCGCGCCGCCAATGCCGGGGAAATAATTCGGCAGCTTGAATGAAAGATTATTACAAAATTCTGGGCGTGCCTCGCAACGCGACTGCGTCTGCAATCAAACAGGCGTATCGCAAGCTCATTAATCTGCGGTTCACCTCATCCGGCTTCGCCACCTTCTCCCCATCCAATGCGGAGAAGGAATGTCACGCCTGCCGCACGACGAAATAAGGCTGGCCGTTCCAGCCGGGTTTCAAGCCGGGATGCAGTCGCGCAACGCCGTCGCCGGCGCGAATTTGGAAATGATATTGCAGCGGGAACGGCGAGTCGGTGTAGGCCGCCGGAATTTCCGCACGAAGAACTTTTCCCGCTTGCTCCATTTCCACCATTCGCCACTCCTCCGCTTGATTGACGCGGCGAAAGCGCAATCGCGCACCGCCAGAAGCGCGGATCGGGTGCGCTTCGATGACCAACGGCTGGCCGCGCCGGAATGACGCCGGCGGTTCGTGAAATCCTGCCGGCGGCGGGCTTTTATCGCGCTCCTGCCTGGCAAGGGTTTTGCGCATGGCTGCTTCGAGGACTTTGCGATCCATTTTGGGCGAATCCGCGCCGGCGGCGGGCGTTTGATTCAACAGCTTCTCCATGTCGGTAATGTCGTCGTCCATCGCCGCCAACCGGTCCTGCCAATGGCCATGCTGGAAATATTCCGGGCCGAACGTGACATCATTGCGGTAAATGCCATTCGCCGCGGCGGCGAGTTCCGCCCAGGTCGCGCGCGCAGCGCGGTTCGCCTTGAGCGCGGCTTCCAACGCCGGAGGATATTGACTGCGCTGGTAAATGGCAAACAGCACCCCGGCGCGGAATTTCGCCGCGAAGAATTTTCCGAGGCCGGCCTGAAGCGTGACGTCCACCGCGAGCCGCCGGAATTCCGGGCTGTTCGCGTCGCGTATTTTCGATTTTGCCTTTTGCAGTTCGGCCAGCGCGCTTTCCGCGTCCTGGTCCAGTTGCGTCGCGACCCACGCGGGCGAGTATTTTCCGCTGGATTTGCCGTCCAACAGTTCGCCGGCGAATTCGTCCAGGCCCAAAAAAAATTCCGGGTCGAGCGGGCTGACGGTGCCAAGGACTCTGGGGCTGGGGGTGTCGCTGTATGGATTTCTGCGGCCCGGGTTCACGATGGGCATGTTGTAATACATCTCCGGCCAGTAATTGTTGTTGGCCGCCGACGGACAATGCGCCGTGGTGACGAGCGGCAGAATCCGGCTGGCCGACGCCAGAGCGCGTTCCACCATCTCCGCGCCGCGTCCAAATTGCCGGGCCGATGCACGCCGCCAGCCGTCGGGGTCGCCGGCCGGGTTGTAAAGATTCCGGCCCCAGACGCGGTAGGCGTAATCGTATTTTTCAAAGTCGCAGCGCCGGTTTGAGTGCGGCGTCCGCGTAGGCGCAGCGCCCACCGGGCAGGCCGGAGCCTTTGCGGCCTTTGAAAAAGAGCGGCTCATAAATTTCCGTGCCGTTGCTGCCGCAAAAACTCGAGACGCGCCCGTAGGCGGCGGCCATTTCCGGATCGCCCCAGAGCAGCAGGCGTTGCGTGCCGGGCCAGATGCGATGCAAGATTTTGTAGCGACGATCTTCGGCATACAAATCGCCGTAGCCGTAGCGCAGGAACGAGCGTGCGCCGGAACTGCGCGAGAAGAACCCGGCGTCGCTGGCATTGCGCGGCGGCATTTCCAGTTGCCGGATGGCGCCCTGCATGTAAGGCAGTCCCATGTGCTCGGCCCAGAATTTCGGCGAAACGGTCACGGGCATTCCGGTGGCGAGCGCGGTATCAATGATCGTCTGGTCAATTCCCTTGGCGTGCAGATCAATTTCCACGGGCCGGCCGCATTGCGCGACGCCGGCGAAAAATGGTTTTCCAGATTTCCGTGTCGCCTTCGGGCACGCCGCTTTCGCCGTGGGTGCGCAGCGTGACGCCGGTGATGTTGGGGCATTGCGTGAGCAACGCGCGCAAGGCGTCGCGGCAGTAAGCGCCCTGCGTTTCCGCCGTGAGGCCGGAGATGGTATAATTGACGTCCGGGCTGTTCCTCCAGGTGAATCCCTGCGTCCAGAGGCCGAGTTGAAATTGCAGGCCGCGCCGCGCCGTTTCGTCGCTGATGAATTTCAACATCGCCAGATTCAAATCGCGCTCGGCGTCGGGCAACGGGACGGCGCGCACGTCGTAGCCGGGCACGGACAGGAAGAACGGATACGCGAAGAAAAAGTAGGTGTCCCGCAGGCCGGTGGCAAAATCGTAACCGAGACCGAGCGTGAGGTTGAAGCGGTTGAACCGGTTTGCCGCCAGCATGGTGAGGTAAGGCGGCCAGAAGTCGCGGTCTTGATACCACGATTTGTCCTCCACGTCGCTGTTGAACCCACGCGAGATGCTGCGAATGGCGTTGGCCGGGCGTTCGCTGACGGGCTTGTCAATTTTCAACGCGGCAAGCGGGTCGCCGGAGAAATTCACGCGGTCGGCCAGTTCGAGCAGCGCGTAAACCAGCCCGCGCGCGTCCGAACCGGCGGCGAGCGTGACGGTGCGCTTGCCGACCTTTCCGCGGGCGAGCGCGAGGGCTTCGGGAACGTCTGGCACGGAAATTCTGGCGGCGTCAAGCAATTGCCGAGCAGTTTGCGAGTTGCGGCTTGCAGCCAGAACGCAGACGGATGCCGCCGGAGCTTCGTCGAGGCGCGAATAAATATCCGCGGCGGCGCCGCGAAAAATCAACGCGGCACGCAACTGATCCGCCGCCCATTTCGGCGGGAGTTGATTCGCCATTACGTCGGACCCCTCGACCACGATGGCGACGGACGATTTGGTTTCGGCGGCAGAAATCCGAAACGGAAGCAGGCTGGCGCCAGCCACGGTCGCGGCGGCCAGGCTGGATTTCTTGATGAATTGCCGGCGCGTCTCGCCGCGTTGAATGGATTTATTTTGATCGGCGTTCATGGTTAATGCTTGAATTCAAGGCCCTTTTTGCGGCGCTGGCGAGAAAAATCTTTGAGCGCCGAACTCCGGTTTCAGCTCGCTGATGTTGAATCCTTTGTTTCGTGCCGACTTGGAAATCGAGATCCATCATTTATTCTTTCACAGCGTGTCCAAAACCGCGTTGCTAACGCAAGGCCGAAGATACGCTGAAACGAGAGCGGTGACGAGTGGCGCGGGACAGGCCACTCACAAAAGTTTGCGCTGTTCCTTGCCGGTGCGCGGACCGATTTGCATTTTCCCGACGACGACGGCGCCGTCTTCAATGATCAGATTTCGCGCGTCCACATTACCAAATAATCGTGCGGTGGCTTTCAGGACGATGGTGTCTTCGACCCGCAGGTTTGCCGTCAGTTCACCGGCGATCTCCGCCGAGCCGACTTTGATCTGGCTTTCCCAGCGGAAATGATTTTCCGCCGGAATGACCAGTCGTCCGGCGGTCAAACTGCCCTTGATGTCGGCAGTCGAATAAATCGTCAGCGACCGCTCGGCGGCGAGTTTGCCGTGGAATTTCCCCTTGATGACTGCGTCGCCGATGAAGGCTTCGGTGTTGAAGACGTAACCCTTCGGCTCGACCACGAACGCGCCCTTGGTTTTGAAATTCTTCGCGAGCGCGCTGGTGATGCGGTAATCGTGCAGGTCCACGTAGGTGCTGCACCGCTTGCAGATGGTGGACTCGGCGCTGGCGGGCACCGTCAGTTCGGTGCCGCATTCAAAGCAGGTGACGATTTTTTGCCTTGCGGCGCGGGCGGGCGCTTTCTTGGCCGGAGCAACAATTTCCTGGACGCGAAGGTGTTTCCCGCATTTTTTGCAAATCGTGGAAAATGCGGTGCGCGGTTCCGGTTGCTGGTGGCCGCAATGCGGGCACACCAGCAGGATCTCGTCCTGTTTTTTGACGGGCATTCAAGTGCTGGCCGCACGGGCCATCGGGACTAGCTTCTCGCGGCTTTGATGACCGGCTCGTGGGCTTTCGGGGCTTCATTGGGGCGCGGCGGCGCGGCGGGCGAAACCTTGTTGGGATTGACCTCCGTTTTGCCCACGTAGGTCACGCCTTCTTCAATGACCAGTTTGGTGGCGCGGATGTCGCCGAACAATTCCGCCCGGTTCTTGATTTCAATTTTTTCCTTGGCGTTGATGTTGCCGTTGACCTTGCCGCGCACGGTGACGGACTGGGCGTTGATGTTGCCGTTGATGACGGCGCCGTCGCCGAGCGTGAAGACGCCGTCGGTCTGGACTTCGCCGTCCAGCTTGCCATCGAAGGCGAGTTCACCCGTGAACTTGATGTTGCCTTTGATTTCAACGTCCGCGCCGAGGACGTTCTTGGATGAATTGGTGTTAGTCATGGTGTCCATTATTTTCTCTCCTTGTTTGTTCAACCTACTACTAACGCAGGGACGCGGCAGCGTCAAAAATTAATTTCCGGCCTGGAAAACCAGGTGGAGAGGTGGCGGTTGCATTGGTGGGAGATTTTTTTCTGGGTTGCGCCGCGGTCAGGGCGGCGTAGATTGCAACTATTGTGCGCACGGATTGGAACAAGTTGCGGAGGCTGGCGCTGGCGGAGCTGGAGGCAACAAACGCGGCGTTGCCCAGGCCGCTGCGCGAACGCGCGGAAAAATTGCCGGTGACATTTGAGCGCTTCCCGAACGCTGGCTTGCAAGCGGATGGAATCGAGCCGGACACGCTGGGGTTGTTCACGGGAGCGGAATTTGCGGACGATGGAAATGTTCCGATTCCACCGCAGATCATTTTGTTTTTGGAGAACCTCTGGGACTTTGCCGATGGTGATTCGGAAACTTTTCGGGAGGAAGTGCGGGTAACCTTTCTACACGAGCTGGGCCACTATTTGGGGCTGGAAGAGGATGAGTTGACCGACCGCGGCCTTGATTGACCGCATGAATAAAGGGGATTTCAAATTTGCCAACCAGACAAAATATTTAAAAATAACTCTTGCATGATTTTTCGGATTTGATATTTTATTCTTCCTTCGCGGAAACCGGGAAGGACGGAGCGGCGAAAGCTGCTTGACAGATGTTGTTCGATTCAATAATTTAAGCGAACAACCAAACTCGTTTCTGACAGCCGGGTTTAGAAGTGATGATTCGGCAGTCGGGTTTTTTGTCCCCTGGATGGTAACGGCGGCAAACGAGTTGAGCGAATTTCGGTGCCAATTGGCGCCGGCTGCTCTTTGAAAATTGAATTGTGCGATTAGTAAAGAGCCCCTTTAATGTCAGCCAGTTAGTTGGCTGATTTTGAAGGTTTTAACCAAAAATTAAGCCCTTCGATTTTTACGAATTGAAGGCGAATCAACTGACGTTTTTTACGGAGAGTTTGATTCTGGCTCAGAACGAACGCTGGCGGCGTGGATAAGACATGCAAGTCGAACGCTGATTTGGAGGTAGCAATATTTTCAAGTCGGAGTGGCGCAAGGGTGCGTAACACGTGGATCATCTGCCGTGAAGTCTGGAATAACTTGCTGAAAGGCGAGCTAATACCGGATGTGAACGCAAGTTCAAAGTTGGGGACCGTAAGGCCTGACGCTTCACGATGAGTCCGCGGCCTATCAGCTAGTTGGTGAGGTAACGGCTCACCAAGGCTAAGACGGGTAGCTGGTCTGAGAGGACGACCAGCCACACTGGAACTGAGACACGGTCCAGACACCTACGGGTGGCAGCAGTCGAGAATTTTTCTCAATGGGCGAAAGCCTGAAGGAGCGACGCCGCGTGGGGGATGAATGGCTTCGGCCCGTAAACCCCTGTCATTTGCGAACAAATTGGTTCAATTAACACCTGAACCATTGATAGTAGCGGAAGAGGAAGGGACGGCTAACTCTGTGCCAGCAGCCGCGGTAATACAGAGGTCCCAAGCGTTGTTCGGATTCACTGGGCGTAAAGGGTGCGTAGGTGGCCGGGTAAGTCTGATGTGAAATCTCGCAGCTCAACTGCGAAACTGCATTGGATACTATCCGGCTTGAGGAATGGAGGGGAGACTGGAATACTTGGTGTAGCAGTGAAATGCGTAGATATCAAGTGGAACACCAGTGGCGAAGGCGAGTCTCTGGACATTTCCTGACGCTGAGGCACGAAAGCCAGGGGAGCAAACGGGATTAGATACCCCGGTAGTCCTGGCCCTAAACGGTGCGCATTTGCTGTGAGTGGAATCGACCCCGCTCGTGGCGAAGCTAACGCGTTAAATGCGCCGCCTGGGAA
>CAVXQV010000011.1:0-176161 GCA_963764035.1 uncultured Verrucomicrobiae bacterium | reverse complement strand
CATTCTTGCCGAGCAATTCTCTTGCTGCCGCCGACCCTTGAAACGCCTGCATCCCATTGACAGCGGTTAAATTGTAGGATTTCCCGATTGCAGGGAAAATCAGTAGGCCGGCAAAAAAGAGGATTCCCGTAAATGAAGCAGATGAATTTCTCTTGCTCATGCTGGCAGTGTATCAAATGCGGCTTAATTTTTAGAGCCAATTTTGTTTCAAAATACGACGGAATTTGACTGATTTTTTCGGTCGGGCTTTTCCTCTCCGGTGACACGCGGCGGGTGCCACGCCTGACCTGCTCCGTTTCGCTGCCGGTTTCAGACGCCCGTTCAGTGCAGCGGAATTCGATGGTAATCAGAAATAATATAGGTGATCAGTCTTTGCATAACGATTGGAATGATTCGGCGCTTTGACTGGCCGGCTTTCCTGCGGGCACTCGGAAACCGGCCAGACAAATCGCCTCCACGCTGAAACCTAAACGGTCACGCACTCACCGGGCGTTCTAAAACCGCGCTCAACTCCGCCGTCGTCCGTTCATGCCACTTCCGACCTGCTCCGTTTCGCTGCCGGTTTCAGAACGCCCGTTCAGTGCGCCCATCATCATCCAATTTGCTACGTTCAGCCGAACGCGATTCTGACGGCTTTCTGAAACTTGAAAGCCTTGATTTTTTCGAGACACCATCCCCTACCAAAATCGGTAGTGAAAAACACAACCAGAAACCGGGCGACTAAAAGCAACGAAAAGCGACAACGCATTTGTCGCTTTTTGTCGCATCCGCTCCCGACATTTCGTCGGCACTTGCCGCTTTTCGTCACTTGAATTTGTCGCCATTCGTCGCCCTTGGCCGCTACACGCGGCGTGATTTCATCTCACTTTAACTTTCACCTGCTCTCTTCCACCGTTTTTCATTATCGGGCTATTCTGCAAGGCGATGACTGAAACGGCACATCAAAAACGCGGCGGCAAACCGTTCCATAACATTTTGGAACCGCACTACGATTTCATCCGCGAGCTGCGCCAACGACGCAAGACGTGGCAGGAAATCGCCGACTTGCTGTTGAGTGAAAAGGGCATCCGCGTCACGTTTCATGCTCCGTATCTATTTTACCGGCGCAGATTGAAGCGGGCGACCAAACCGCATTGGGAAGATGCGGAAAATAATTCCGAATTCCAACCCGCCCGCCCCAACGCAGCGGCCAGCCGGCCGCAATCACGCCAATCGCCGCTGCCGAAACCAAGCCCTTTTGCTCGCCCAAACATCAAAAACATTAACACCGATCAAGAATTCACATGAATACCAACATCATCAAACGCATCCACATCAATCCCCAATACCAAAGGCAGCCTCGGCAAAAGTTTCGAGGCCGAATTCCGCACCGCTTGGCTCGACTATCACGACATCCACTGGAACGGCTCCGATCTCGATGACCGGCACCATTCGTTTGCCGACCGCCATCCCGAACAGGTGCAGTCCTGTGTTTTGGGCAATGACGACGACAGCAAATCCACCCTGCTCGGATTATTTCGCAACGTGTCGCGCAGCGACGCGCCGGTTCATGTCATTGATTGCCGGGCGCAAGCCGACGGCCTCATCGTGCAGGCGCTGGAATCGTTGCAATTGCTCGAATCGCTCGCCACGCAGGGCATCCGCTTCACATTTTTCCTGTTTCCCAGCGAAGACACCGAGAGCATGAACAATCTGCTCGAACTGTTTTATTTAGCGGGCGACCGCGTGGATTATGTGATTGTCCACAACCCGGCCAAGGTGCGGACTAACCTGTTCAAGAAATCCAACATCGAGGCCGAGTTGAAAAAGTTTGGGGCGAAGGAACTGACATTGCCGGTGGTGACTTCCATCACCCTGCTGGCCATCAAACGCGCCGAAGCCAAGGCGGGACCCAAGCGCTGGCCCAGTGTTTTGGGGACGAGCGTGAGCAGGTCTTTGTGGACCACTCGGTGCGGCAGTTGTTGACTCAGCGCATTTACGGGCTGGCGCTGGGCCACGAAGATGTCAACGATCATGCGCAACTGCGGCGCGATCCGTTGCTGGCGACCGCCTGCAACAAAGCGGATCCACTGGGTCAGGACCGCTTCAATCCGAGCCATCGGGGACTGGCCCTGGCCGGACCGTCCACGCTCAATCGGTTGGAGTTGTCCAACAACCGGGATACTCGTTGCCACAAGTTGCCGCACGATCCGGCCCGGATCCAAGCCTGTCTCCTGCAAATGGGCGTGCGTTGCCTGCCCGAGCACGCCGCCGAGATTGTGATTGATCTGGATGCGATGGGGCATTTGGTTCACGGCGAGCAGGAAGGGCGGCATTTCAGTGCCTATTATGGCGACTATTGTTATCTGCCGCTCTACGCTTTTGTCGGCAACATTCCATTGTGGGCGCAACTGCGCACCAGCGATCAAGACGCGGCGGCTGGCGTCGTGCCGGCGCTGGCAAAGATCGTGGCGGCCATCCGCCAGCGCTGCCGCCAGGCGCGGATCATCGTGCGCGGGGACAGCGGCTTTTGCCGGGAGGAGATCATGGTCTGGTGCGAGGGACAGAACGAAGTGTATTACTGTTTGGGTTTGGCCAAGAACCCCGTGCTGATCGAGAAGTTGGGGCCGGGGTTGGCGGAGGCGCGCGCGCGTCATTGTTTGAGCGGGGCTGGTGTGCGGGTGTTCGCCGAGTTTGACTATCAGACGCAAAAGACCTGGAGCCGGTTGCGCCGGGTCATCGGCAAGGCGGAGGTGAGCGTGCTGGGAGACAACCCGCGCTTCCTGGTGACCAACCTGCCGGTCCCCGGTTTCGCCGGCGACGCAGATCGCGCACGTTTCATTCCGGCGCGGCTCTATGAAGAGCTTTACTGTGCGCGCGGTGAAATGGAAAACCGGCTCAAGCAGCAGACGCTGGATTTGCAAGCGGATCGGATGAGCACGCATTACCTGGCCAGCAACCAATTGCGGTTGTGGCTGGCCACGTTTGCTTACCTGCTTTTGGAACGGTTGCGCGCGCTGGGTTTGGCAGGGACGGATCTGGCCCGTGCGACGGTCGGGAGCGCGCGCTTGAAGGTGTTGAAGGTGGCAGCCCAAGTGCGGGTGAGCGTGCGACGAGTGTATGTGCAGTTGAACAGTGCCTATCCGTGGCAGGAACTATTTCGACTTTGCCACCGGCGCTTGCTGGCCTTGGGCAGCGCCAGGAGTTGACGCGGCGCGATCAAAACTGTGAGCCAAGCGGACGGAGACCATCCGTTGTAGGCGCAGCGCGCCCGGAAATTGAGAACAGAACTCCGCCGAACCGTCTGCGCGCCATTCCTGGTGCTCCCACCGCCCTTGGTGCCCGGAATGGCATCGCTTCCCGGATCGGTCTGGATTATTCCGCCCCAAAACACGCCTTTCAAACAAAGGTATGAAACATGCAGGCTAGGCATCAAGGTGAAATTCGTTGATTTTTTGAGAGTGCGCCAGCCCCCTGGCGCTTTCCGGCTGGAAACCGGCGCGGAGGAACATTTTAAGCGAGATTTGCCCAGTCTTCATCCGCAAAAGGCGGTGCTGCGCCGGCTGGACGCGGCTGAACATCCCATGATTCACGGGAAAATGCACCTTCAGATTTTGACTTCGAGCAGGCTCATGTCTTCAATCAAGTGATTCGGAATCTCCTTTTTGAACCGACAGGCCAAAGCACGGTGTAATCTTCGCCGTCACGGTCGCGATAAGCCACAGCAGAAAGTCGCGACTTATCCATTTCGAGCAAAGGCAACAATCGTTCAAATACAGGCCCGGGTTCGTTTGTGAGAATAAAAATGTTTGCTTCGCCTGAACCAAAGTCATGCCCATCAACATCGGCCTGCTGCTGTAACAATTTTACGATTTGATCTTCGAGTTTAACTACTTCGTCAAAATCACTCAACGATCCGGCAGAAAATTGCAGAACGAGCTGATATTTCATAAAGCAGTTGTTTTCCAAAACGGACACCTCACAAACCGTCCGGGTTCAACTTCAAGCAATTCAGGAATTTTTTGCGAACATTCCGGCTTGGCAATCGGGCAGCGCGGGGCGAAACGGCAGCCGGGCGGGAAATTGCCGATGCGCGGGACGTTGCCGGGAATGGCCGATAGGCGGTCGGCGTCGCCGCGCAGCTTCGGCACGGAATTCATCAGCGCGCGGGTGTAGGGATGCAGCGGGCGGCGCAGGAGTTCGCGCGCGGGCGAGAGCTCGACGATCTGCCCGGCATACATCACGGCCACGCGGTCGGCCATGTCGCCAACGATGCCCAGGTTGTGCGTTATGAGCAGAATCGCCATGCCGAGCCGCTGCTTGAGCTCGCTCAACAAATCCAGGATCTGCGCCTGAATCGTCACATCGAGCGCGGTGGTCGGCTCGTCGGCGACGAGCAATTTCGGCTCGCTCGCCAGTGCCATCGCGATCATCACGCGCTGCTGCATGCCGCCGGACATCTCAAACGGATAATTTTTGATGCGCGATTCCGGCGCGGGAATGCCGACGAGTTTGAGCAGGCGGATGACTTCGGCGTCGTTCGCCTTTTCCGGCTTGTGCAGCTTGAGCGATTCCTTGATCTGGTTGCCGATGCGGAAAACCGGATTCAACGACGCCCCGGGATCTTGAAAAACGTAGCTCACCGCACCACCGCGAATTTGTTGCAGTTCGCGCGCGGACATCTTCAACGTGTCCTGGCCGTTCAGCAAAATCTCCCCGCCGACGTAATTCGCCGGTGGCACGGGAACCAGCCGCGCGATGGACAAGGCGGTGACGGTCTTGCCGCAGCCGCTTTCGCCGACGAGGCAGACGGTTTCGCCCGCGCCAATGGTGAAGGACACGTCGTCAACCGCCCGCATCGCCCCGGCATTTTTGCCGAAGTCCATCTTGAGATTTTTGATTTCGAGCAATTGCATTTCTTTAGACAGAATTTACAGAATTAACAAAACTGGGAATTCCCATTCGGAAGCCAATTTTAATTCTGAAACATTCTGTTGATTCTGTCTTCATAAAGATTTCGTGTCCGCGGCGTCTCTTAAACCATCGCCGAGGAAGTTGAAAGCGAGAACGGTGACAAAAATCGCCGCTCCCGGCGCGAGGAGCCACGGGTAGTGCTGCAAATAATCCGTGTTTTGCGCGGCGGTGAGCATGTTCCCCCAGCTCGCGCTCGGTTCCTGGATGCCGACGCCGAGGAAGCTCAAGACGACCTCGCCAAGGATGTAATACGGCACGCTCAACGTCGCCGCGACGATGACGTAGGAAAAGGTATTCGGCAAAATGTGGCGGACGATGACTTTCAAATGCGACTGGCCGAGGGCGCGGGCGGCCAGGACGAACTGTTGTTCGCGCAGCGAGAGCGTCATGCCGCGGATCACGCGCGCCATACTCGCCCAGCCGATGAAGCTCAAGATGACAATGATCATCGCATAGACCTGCGCCGAACTCATGCCCGGCGGAAAGGTGGCGCGCAGAGAAATGATGAGGTAGAGCGCCGGAATGGACATGATGAGTTCACAGAGACGCATGATGACGGTGTCCGTGCCGCCGCCGAAATAGCCGGAGATGCCGCCGATGATCATGCCGAACGAAAACGAGAGCAAGATGCCGACGATGCCGATGGAGAGCGAGATTTGCGAGCCGTAAAGCAGCCGCGAGAACACGTCGCGCCCGAACTGGTCGGTGCCGAAAAGGCAGACCGGATGATCCTTGTCAGCGGTGCCGAACAGATGAATCGTCGTGGGAACCAGGCCGAATAATTTGTATTTGTCCCCGCGCACGAAAAAGTGGAGCGGCTGCGTGTCGTTGGGGACGAGATGATAGGCGAACGTTCCCTCGCCCTGCCGGTATCGCGGCACGACCAGATGAAACCCTTCCAACTTCGGCCAGATTGGCGGATGAAAAAAACGGTCGCGGTCCTGTCGCTGGTAACTGTAAGGCGCGATGAAACCGGCGAGCAATGCCACGCCATACAGCACAATCAAAATCACGCCGCCGACCATCGCGATTTTCCGCCGTTTGAGCCGCAGCCAGAACAACTGCCACGGCGAGAGCGGGGCTTTCGTTTCGGCTGCGGAAATGGGCGCGGCGGTGTCCATTTTACTTTTTGGAGTGCGGCGACTTGTCGCCACTTTCCGACGATGCGATATGTCGCGTCGAACCAAAGCGCGGACATGTCCGCGCACTCCATGATTTTGTTCGGAGTATTATCATTTCAATCGAATTCTTGGGTCGCTCCACGCGAGCAACAGGTCGGCGATGAAATTTCCCGCCACCAGCAGCGCGGTGGCCATGACGACGCAATCCACGACCAGATAGGAATCCTTCGCGAAAAAGGCCTCCATGGTCAGCCGGCCGAGGCCGGGCCAGGCCATGATGTTTTCCACGATGAACGCGCCGCTCAACAAGCGCGGCGAGCGAATAGCCGAAAATCGTCAGCAGCGGATTGATGGCGTTGCGCAGCGCGTGTTTCTAAACCACCCAGCCTTCGCCCAGGCCGCGGGCGCGGGCGGCGGTGACGTATTCGGCGCGGAGCGTGTCGAGCAGGCAGGAGCGCATCCGGCGCATGATGCCGGCGAGGTCGGACGCGGCGAGCACGATGCGCGGGCAGGATGAGATGGTGCGCGCGGTCCCAGAATTGTTGCGCCGGCGGCATGAAATCGTAAAGCGCGCTTTGCGCGCCGCCGACGGGAAACCAGCCGGTAGCCGCCGCGAACCACAGCGCCAGCAGCGACAGCAGCACGTCGGGCACGGACAAGCCCGACGAAGGCGACCAGCGAGCAGGCGCGGTCAATCCATGAATCCTTTTTGACCGCCGCCAGAATGCCGAGCGGAATGGCGACGCCCCAGGCGATGATCAGGGCGAAAAACGACAGCAGAAAGGTGTTCCACAGCCGCTGGACAGATCAGCGACGTGGCCGGGAATTTTGTAGGCCATCGAATAGCCGAAGATTGCCGCTCAAAACATTTTTGAGCCAGAAAACGTATTGCACATACCACGGTTTATCCAGATGGAACTGCGCCTTGAGTTGGGCGATGGTTTCCGGCGAGATTTGCGGATTTTGCTGGAGTGCGGTGAAGTAATTGCCCGGCGAGAGAGCCATGAGCAGAAAGGTGAGCAACGACACGCCCAGCAGGAGCGGAATCATGTGCAGCAGCCGTTTCAGAACAAATGACCACATCGCAATTGCCGCCGGAAACGTGGCAAAAATCTTTTGCGCGGGCGAGTGAAAAGGAATTGTCGTTTGGAGTTCCGCGTTCACGCGGCGGAGCCAGCCGGGTTCCACGACCGCCTGAAGGCGGAACTCCGAACGTTGATCCGACAATTCAAAACTCGACTTTGAGCAAGGGAAGCGGAATGCTTTCAAAGGTCAAACGATGCGCATGAAAAATTCATTGGTAGCGGCCTGCGTTTTCGCGGCGGCGCTTATTTGTCTTTCCGGTTGCGGCAAGAAACCCGGAAACCGCGCCGGAAAAATCCGCCGCTGAGTTATCCGCTGCCCGAGCCGCCGCTGGTGGCACGATTGCCAGCCGGGCAATCCGGGCGGACGGCTGGTCGTCGCCGAGCGTCTGGCGATCCCGAAGACCTTCAATCCCATCACCGCCAATGAGCAGTCTTCCATGGACATTTATCCGGCTCATGTTCGCCTCGACTGCTCGGCTTCGACGCGCCCACGCAAGCAGGTCGAGCCCGGCCTGGCCGACTGGTGGACCAATTCGCCGGACGGCAAAACGTGGACGTTCCACCTGCGGAAAAATCTGCGCTGGAGCGACGGCGAGCCGCTGACGGCGGACGACGTGGTGTTCACTTGCAACGATTTGATTTACAACACGAACATCAACAACGTCATCGCGCGACGCCTTGCAGCGTGGACGGAAAAGACTTCACGGTGACCAAGGTGGACGATCTGACCATTCAAGTGGTCACGCCGGATATTTTCGCGCCGTTTCTGGACAATTTCGGCGCGGGCGTGCCGGTCCTGCCCAAACACATTCTGGCCAAATCCGTCGCGGACGGAACGTTCACTTCCGCCTACGGCGTCAATTGGAAGCCGCAGGACATCGTCGGCAGCGGGCCGTTCTCAGCTCAAGGAATACAAGCCGGCGCAATACACCCTGCTGGAACGCAATCCCTATTTTTGCGAGGTGGATACCAACGGCACGCGGCTGCCGTATTTCGACAACGTTATTTACACCGTGGTGCCGGACATGAACGCGCATGTCCTGCGTTTTCTTGAGCGGCGAGAGCGACGCGGATGGACTTCATTTACGCCGGACGACTACGACCAATTCAAGGCGGCGGCCGCCAAAGGCAAATTCAAACTGGTAGAACCGGGCATCGGTCTGGAAACGACGTTTTTCTGGTTCAACGAAAACACCAACGTGAATCCCAAGACCGGCAAGCCGCTATGTGGACCCGGTCAAATTGAAATGGTTTCGCAACACGAAATTCCGCCAGGCCTGCTCGTATGCCATTAACCGCGACGCCATCATCAAGTCCGTCTATTCCGGCCGGGCCGGTGCCGAATTACGGTTTCGTCACGCCCGGCAACAAAAAATGGTATGACCCGAACATCAAAAATATCCCTACGACCCGGCCAAGGCGCTGGAGTTGCTGAAGGAAATCGGCATCGAAAAACCGCAACGGCGACGGAATTTTCTGACCGACGCCGACGGCAATCAGATTGAATTTGTGCTCAACACCAACACCGGCAACGACACGCGCGAAAAAATGCGCCGTGCTCATCCAGTCCGATTTGGAAAAGCTCGGCTTCAAAGTCATTTTTCAGCCGATTGAATTCAACACGCTCGTCAACAAAATGTGACGTCACCTACGATTACGACTGCATCCTGCTGGGCTTGGGCGGCGGCAGCACGGACCCGGCGTCCAACATGAACGTCCTCAAATCCAGCGGCTTCACCCATCATGGTTTCCGCGCGAGAAAACGCCTTCCACCGACTGGGAAGCGCGCATTGACCACTTGATGGATGCGCAAATGAAGACGCTGGATTTTGCCGAACGAAAAAAGGATTTTGACGAAGTTCAGGAAATCCTCGCCGAGCAACAGCCGATGATTTTCACCGTCACGCCGATTTATTACGCGCGCCATTCGCTCGGACATCGGCAACGTGCGTCCCACGGCGTTGGACTATTACCGCGTCACTTGGAACGCCGAGGAGCTTTATTTCAAGACCAACCGCTGAAGCGTTTACGGAGTTGAAACGCCGGGGCGTTTTGCCTACGCTTGCGCGCCTTAACAAATCGATTATTCATCGCTTTAACGAACTTTATGCCATTGCTTGAAGGGAAAACCGGAATCGTCTTCGGCGTCGCCAACAAACGCTCCATCGCCTGGGCCATCGCGCAGGCGTGGGCCAGGGAAGGCGCGAAACTCGCCTTCACCTACCAGGGCGAGCGGCTCAAGGAAAATGTCGACGGAACTCGCCGGCACGTTTGGCGCCGACACGCTGATTCTGCCGTGCGACGTGACCAAGGACGAAGAAATCGCCAGCGTTTTCAACGAACCGTCGGCGAAAAATTTGGCAAATTGAATCTGCTCCTGCATTCCGTCGCGTTTGCGCCCAAGGACGCGCTGGAAGGCGAATTTGTGAACACCAGCCGCGAAGCGTTTCGCGTGGCGCACGACGTGAGCGCCTATTCGCTCGTCGCGCTGGCCCGCGCCGCCGCGCCGCTGATGACCGACGGCGGCAGCATCGTGGCGATGAGTTATTACGGCGCGGAAAAGGTCGTGCCGCATTACAACGTCATGGGCGTGGCCAAGGCCGCGCTCGAAGCCAGCACGCGCTATCTCGCCTACGACCTCGGCCCGAAAAAAATCCGCGTCAACTGCATCAGCGCCGGCCCGGTCAACACGCTGGCCGCGCGCGGCATCGCCGGCTTCAGCGAAATGCTCAAGCATTACGAAGCCCACTCGCCGCTGAAACGCAATGTCGTGCCGGAGGAACTCGGCGCGACCGGAACATTTCTCGCCAGCGACGGCGCGGCGGCCATCACCGGCCAGGTGATTTACGTGGATTGCGGCTACCAGATCATGGGGATGTACGGGCGAGCATTAACCGTCGCGCCGGTCCTGCGTTGCAGGCGCATTTCGAGCCGGCGCAACATCAACGCGCCGTCCACGTTGTCCGCAAATGGCAGCAACTCACGCTCGGCTTCCAGTTTGAAATTGCGGGTGCGCGGCGAGAAATTCCTTCACCACTTCGGCATTTTCCTCCGGTTCCAGGCTGCACGTGCTGTAAACCAGAACGCCGCCGGGCTTCAGTTTCGTCGCGGCGAGCTTGAGCAACTCCAGTTGCGTCTGCTGCAGCCGTGAAATTTCCGCCGGTGTAATCCGCCAGCGCAAATCCACGCGCCGGCGCAGCACGCCGGTGTTGGAACAGGGCGCGTCCACCAAAATCCGGTCAAAGACTTGAAGGCTGAAGGCTGAAGGCCGAAGATAAAATCGTTTCGACGCAGGTGACGCCGAGGCGTCCGCAATTTTCGCGAAGCAATTTCAACCGGTCTTCGGAAACATCGCAGGCCACGATTTTGCCCTCATTGCGCATGAGTTGCGCGATGAACGTGGTCTTGCCGCCGGGCGCGGCGCACAAATCCAGAATCGTTTCGCCGGGCTGCGGACTCGAGTTCCGTCACGCGCCAGCAGCGTGCCGGGGTCCTGAACGTAAAACCAGCCGTCGCGGAAACTTGCGAGCGAATTCAGCGACGGATGCGATTTCAGCTCGAAGACCAGATTTTCCTCCAGCCAGTCGCGCCGGACGAAATCATATTCCACATTTTCCTCGCGCCAGCGGGCGAGCAAATCGCCGGCATTTTCCATTTTGGTGGGGACGCCGCGTGCGGCGTCCGGTCGGCGCAGCGCGCCGACCCTGCCTTCAGCGCATTGACCCGCGCAAACGTTTTCGGCGGCGTGTTGTTCCATTCCAGCAATTGCGCTGTTTTGATCGTCGCCAAAACGGGCGCGCCATTTTTCCACCAGCCATTCGGGATGCGAGCAACCCGATGGCAGGCAGGGATTTCTTCAATTCGGCCAGCAGCTTCCGGGTCTGCTTCGTGCTCGCGCAAATAGCCGCGCAAGATGGCGTTCACAAATCCCGCCTGCGGGCCGAAGCCGCTGTGTTTGGCGAGTTCGACGGTTTCATGGACGGCGGCGTGGTCGGGAATCCGGTCGAGCCAGAAAATCTGGTAGAGGCCGAGGCGCAGCAGGTTTTGCAGGCCGGCGTTTTGCTCGCGGCCGCTCGGTTTTCCGCGCGATGAGCCAGTCGAGCGCGGCCTGCCAGCGGACGACGCCATAAACCAGTTCCTGGCAAAGCCCGCGGTCGGCGGGCGAAAGCCGCGCGCCCGCCAGC
The DNA here is from genome assembly GCA_963764035.1 of uncultured Verrucomicrobiae bacterium. Taxonomy (GTDB): domain Bacteria; phylum Verrucomicrobiota; class Verrucomicrobiia; order Limisphaerales; family UBA11358; genus UBA11358. The sequence continues at coordinate 164,818 of CAVXQV010000011.1, read as the reverse complement.
GCGCGTTCCAGCAAAGTCTCCGTAAATTCGCCGCCGGCGCGCCGCTGCCGCAAAACTCTCGCCGCAATTTCTCTTGGATTTTGTCCGTTCATCGCGTTTAATGGAGCATTGTGAGTCCGTGACGGGGAAAATACGATTCTATTATGAGAGAAGAATTTGAAAAATTGGCGGCGGCGGGAAAAATCGAGGGACGCCATGTCGAACCGCTGACCAAACTGGCGGAAGGCGGCTGCTGCATGCACCGGAGCTGGGGTTTCGGCAAAATCAAGACGGTGGACACGGTGTTCGCGCGGTTCACGATTGATTTCCCCGGCAAGCCGGGGCACACGATGGATTTGGCGTTCGCCGCCGAAACGCTCAAGCCGATTCCCAAGGACCACATCCTCGCCCGCAAGACCAACGACCTCGAAGCCGTCCGCCAACTGGCCGCGCATCACCTCGATTTGATCAAGGTGGTGCTGAACAGCTTCGGCGGCCGGGCGACGGCGGACCAGATCCAGCAGGTGCTCGTGCCCGATGTCATCCGCGACGACTGGCGGAAATGGTGGGAAACCGCCAAGCGCGAGATGAAAAAAGACGGCCACTTCATCGTGCCGACGAAAAAGACCGAGCCGGTCGTGTTTCAGGCGCAGGAAACGTCGCTGCAGGACCGCGTGCTGGCGGATTTCCGCGCGGCCAAGGGATTGAGGGCGCGCATTCTGGTGGTCGCGGAAGTTCTCAAGATGGCTTCGGATTTGACCGACAAGGCGGCGGCGGCCAATGAAATCATCACGGCGCTTGAACGCGGACATCGTGTCGCACCAGCGCACGCAGCCGGCGGTCGCGCTGGAGGCGGTGTTTGCGCGCGACGAATTGCGCGCCGCCGCGGGACTGCCGCCCGCGCCGCGGATGAAATCACCGACGCGCAAATCTGGCTGCAGGACGGCGTCAAGTTCGGCCCGGTGCTCGAACTAGTTCCCGCCGCCAAACATCATCGCGCGCTGGAATCGTTCAAGGCGGCGAACCCCGACCGCTGGCAGGAAATGGTGCGCGGCGCGCTGAATGCCGTTTCCGCGAAATTATGCCGCGAGCTGGCCAGCCTGCTCATCCAGGGCGGCAAGATGGATTCGCTCAAGGAAACGCTGGCGCGGCTCGTCAGCCAGCACACCGCCGGCAGCGAATTGCTGCTCTGGCTCGGCCGCGACCGCAACGATTCCTTCGCCGACATCCTCGGCCCGGAAGTGTTCCGCGCCATGCTCACGGCGATGGAACGCGACCAGTTCAACGAGAAACGCTCCAACCGCCTGCGCGAATTCATCCTCGACGACCAGGAATTGCTCGGCGAACTGACCGCGTCCGCCGACATCGAGGTCATCAAGGATTTGACGCGCGCGCTGCAACTTTCGACCGTGTTCGACGACATGGACAAGCGGTCGCTGCTCGCGCGGCTCGTCAAGGCGCATCCCGCCATCCAGTCGCTCATCACCGGCGAGCAGACCAAGCAGGAGAGCTCGCTGCTCGTTTCGTGGGACAGCCTCGAACGCCGCCGCGTCGAGTATCAGGATCTCGTGCAGAAGAAAATCCCGGCCAACTCGAAGGAAATCGCCATCGCCCGCAGCTACGGCGACTTGCGCGAAAACCACGAATTCAAGGCCGCCAAGGAAATGCAGAAAGTCCTCATGCGCCAAAAACAGGAACTGGAAGCGCAGCTCATGCGCGCCCGCGGCACGGATTTCTCCAACACCACGACCGACGCCGTCGCCATCGGCAGCGTCGTGCTGGCCACCGACCTCGGCACGAACCAGCCGGAGACGTTCACGATTCTGGGCGCGTGGGATTCCGACCCGGACAAGGGCGTCATCAGCTACCTCTCGCCCGTCGGCGCGGCGCTGCTGAACCACAAAGTCGGCGAGGAAGTGGAATTTGAATTTCACGGCGCGAAACACCGGCACCGCATCGAAAAAATCGAGGCGTGGAAAAGCGAGGCGCCCGTGGCCCCGCCCGCCGCTCCGGCGGAAGCTCAGCCGCAGGTTTGACTCTTTAAATCTGATTAAAGAAACTGGCTTGACAGAATTTGCAGCGGAAATAGGTTTGCCCCGCAATTTAGGATAGACGGAATATCATGCTGACCATTATCAGTTAGACGCTAAAAGATGATCATCGGCGTTCTTGAATACGGCGAAGTGAGACTGTTCGAAGACGAGGACCAGCTTCTTCGGGAATGGGGTTCCTACTCTCGTGACGTTGAGTCAGGAGTCATTGTGTTTTACGACGCCGACGGAGTATGGCTGGAACCCATTGTTACACCAAGCCCGAGGCGCTGGCTCGGTCTCAAGCGCGGTGCGGAAACATTCACTCTGCGTCGTAACTGCGCTCCTGATCCAAGTGTTGATCCTATCGGTGTCGCGCTAGCTGAAGCTACCAGCTTGGTGTCGAGTCGCCACGTCTCATCTTTGGACGACCTACGGAAAAGATTTCCGTTCGTGGACCCCAGCGGAAGAACGGGGGGCGTCTAATATAAGGATAGGCTGCAATCGTCTCGCCGTTCCCGCTGCCACGACGGATTTACGAGGCGGGCGAATTTCCCGCGCTCGTAAATCGTCAATCGCCAATCGTAAATTCTTTCAGGCTTTGCTGCCAAAGCTCGCGTAGCGGCTCCTCGGCAGAGAGCCGCATTGTTCAAATCTCAAGAAAGAAATGCGGCGGTCTGCCGACCGCCGCTACGATTGACCGGAGCTTTCAGGCTTTCCCGCCAAAGCTCACGTAGTCGTCCAAATCCAGCAAGTCAAACCAGGAGGCGATGTCCGCGCGTTTGGGCGCGGCGTTTTTGTGGATTTCGTTGAAATGCTCGCGCGATTCCGGGACTGTCCGGCGCGCTCTGTTCCGCAACGCCGACCACGCGGCGATTTCCGCCGGCGGTGTGCTTGTGCTTCGCGTTGGCGCTGATCCATTCCAAAACCTCGCTGTCGCTTTTGCCAAGCTGCTTTTTCAGTTCCTCGGGATCAATGCCGGCAAATTCCAGGAAATCCTGGTCGAGCGGGCAGGCGTAATGATACTCGCCGTTCTTGCCGGCCAGCGTCGCGCGGCCCTTGTCGAGGCAGCGCGGCAGAATCACGTAACCGCCCAGCCGCACGCGCGGGCTGCGCGGCGGGAACTTCGTCAAATCAGGTGTGTGCAATGACATAATTTTCTCTTTCGTTTATTTTCCTCCTCGTTCTCGATCTCGTCCTCGATTTTTGTTTTCGATTACGAGGACGAGGACGACGACGAGGACGATTTGTTGCCGCTTAACTTGCACCGAAAATGCCGAATTGCAAGTGCCGTCCGGAAATTTTACTCTTGCCCGCGTGAAACACTCGGGAAAAGCCGCGCTCGCCGCGCTGAAACTCATCGGCCTTGGGTTGCGCGGCGCTCGCCGCGCTGCTGGCCGCGGCGTTTCTGGGCAAGATCATCGGCACCTTCGTTCTCGCATATCTGAAGTGGGTTTTGGTTTCGCTGTGGGCGCTGTTCGCCGGGTTCACGTTCTATTTCTTCCGCGACCCCGACCCGCTGGTGCCGACCGGCAAGGATCTCGTCGTCTCGCCCGGCCACGGCAAGGTGGACGTGATTGACACGACCACCGAGCCGGATTTCATGGGCGGCGAATGCCGGCGCGTCTCGATTTTTCTTTCCGTGTTTGACGTTCACGTGCAAAACGCGCCGGTGACGGGCCGCGTCGGCGCTTTTCAAGCACACGCCCGGCCAGTATCTGAACGCGATGAAGACCGACAGCGCGAAGTTCAACGAAAACGTGCTCATCGGCCTCGACGCCAGCGAGCCGGGCGGCGAAAAAATCGGCGTGCGGCTCATCGCCGGCCTCATCGCGCGCCGCATCGTGCCGTGGGTCGCCCAAAACGACGCCGTCCAGCGCGGCGAACGCATCAGCCTCATCCAATTCGGCTCGCGCGTGGACGTTTACCTGCCGCTGCGCGCCAAAATCCGCGTCAATCTCGGCGACAAGGTGAAGGGCGGCGAAACGGTGATTGCCTCGTTTGACTGAATATGAGCGAACCGATTTCCCAAGCCCGCGCCGGACAATCCGGACGAGAAGCTGAAGATTTATTTTCTGCCGAACCTGCTCACGGCGGGCAATCTGTTCTGCGGTTTCGTGGCGCTGACGAAGATCGTGGACGCGGATCTCACGCCCGACAGTATGGGCCACGTTGACTGGCTGCCCATCAAACTGGCGCTGGCGTTCATCTTGCTCGCGTGCATTTTCGATTTGTTCGACGGCCGCGTGGCGCGCATGGGCGGCGTGGAAAGCCCGTTCGGCCGCGAATTCGATTCGCTCGCCGACCTGGTTTCCTTCGGCGTTGCGCCGGCGTTTCTCGTCCAACGCGTCGTGCTGGCCGATGTTTTCCCCGAGGATTACCGCCGCATCAGTTGGTTCATCGCCTCGATTTACCTGCTCTGCGGCGCGTTCCGGCTGGCGCGATTCAATTGCCTCTCCGCGATGAACCTGCCCGGCGCCGGCAAGGATTTTCTCGGCTTTCCCATTCCGTCCGCCGCCGGGCTGGTCGCGTCGCTGACGCTGCTCATCATTCATTTCAACGAAAAGGAAAAGAGCCTCGGCAACTGGAATTATCTCATCGCGTTCGTGCTGGTGTTCCTGTCGGCGATGATGGTCAGCACGGTGCGGTATCCCAGCTTCAAATCGCTCGGACTGCGCTCGCAAAACACGTTCATCAAAGCCATCGGCGTGGCCCTGTTCGTCGGCTGCATCCTGATTTTGCGCGAGAAGATTCTTTATTACGTGCTGCCGGCGTTCTTCACGCTTTATCTGATTTACGGTTTCGTGCGGCCGAGCCTCTCGCGCGCCTGGCGGCGTGAAATCGAGGAGGAAGACGACGACGAGCCGGGCGCGGCGCATTGAATCGATGTCCGAACTGCCAGCCATTTTGACGCCGCGGCGCTCGCCGGATATGTCGTCGGCGCTCCTGTTCTCGTCCATTTCCGTCGGGCCGATCAACCTCACCATCCTCAACGAGGGCGCGCAGCGCGGGTTCAAATGGGCGCTGCTCATCGGCCTGGGCGCGTCGGCGATGGAGGTGATTTACTGCATCGATCTCGTTCACCAGCTTTTCCACTTTCTTTGGCAGCCCCATCGTCAAGGCGCTCTATGGAGGTGTTCAGCTTCGTTTTTCTGCTGTTTATCGGCGGGAAATTTCTCTGGCCAAGACCGTGACCGTGCCGACCAAGCTCGATGCCGCCTCGGAAAAAATCGAGGCGCGGCTGGGCAAAAACTGCATCCGCACTCGGCGTTCTGATCGGGTTTGTGCGCGTGATGGGCAACCTCGGCGTCCTGCTGATGTGGATTGTCCTCGCCGCGAACTTCATCGCCCATGACTGGGTGGACGACACGTTCGCCGCCAAGACCGCGTGCGTCGTCGGCGCGGCGCTGGGCATGAACACCTGGTTTTGCGCGTTCAGCTATGCCGTGTCGCGCGGCCACGGCTGGTTCAGCGAACAGACGCTGTTGCGCATGCAGCATCTCTCCGGCCTTTGCCTGGTGACCCTGGGCCTCATTGACGGCGGGCACATCGTCTGGCAGCTCGCCCGGCAGCTCTCGCATCACCGAATGTGAAAACAAATTGCTTTGTCCCGGCGCGCCTTCGTGGTTTATTCTTCCCCTTTGCGGTAACTAATTATGCTCAAAGCCGGAATCGTCGGACTGCCCAACGTGGGCAAATCCACGCTGTTCAACGCCGTCACGCGCACGCGCAAGGCCGAGGCGGCGAATTATCCCTTTTGCACCATCGACCCGAACGTCGGCGTCGTCACCGTGCCGGACCCGCGGCTCGAACCGCTCGCCAAGATCGCCAAAACCACCGTCATCATCCCGGCGGCCATTGAATTCGTGGACATCGCCGGCCTCGTCAAGGGCGCGAGCGACGGCGAAGGCCTCGGCAACAAATTCCTCTCCCACATCCGCGAAGTGGACGCCATCGTCCAGGTCGTCCGCTGCTTCGAGGACGCGGACATTCATCCACGTCACCGGCACGATTGACCCCGTCCGCGACATCGAGATCATCAACACCGAACTGGTCATCGCCGACCTCGACAACATCAAGAAACGCCGCGAGAAACTCGCCAAGGACGTGAAGCGCGGCGAAAAGGCCGCCGTGGCCGAGGACGCCGTGCTCGCGAAATTTGAACCGGTTCTCAACTCCGGCAAACTCGCCTTGACCGTCCAGCTCTCACCGGACGAAAAAGCGATGGCCAGGGGCTTTCTTCCTGCTCACCGACAAGCCCGACGATTTTCGCCTGCAACGTGAAGGAAGGCGATCTGGCCACCGCCGACAAAAATCCATTTGTCCTCAAGGTGCGCGATTACGTCAAAACGCACCTCGCCTGCGAAGCCGTCGTCATCAGCGCGCAAATCGAGAGCGACCTGATTGACCTCTCGCCCGACGAAGCGAAACAATTTCTCAAGGAACTCGGCGTGGAGGAATCCGGCATCGGCCAGCTCATCCGCGCCACCTATCACCTGCTCGGCCTGCGGACTTACCTGACCGCCGGCGAAAAGGAGGTCCGCGCCTGGACGATTCACGCCGGCGACACCGCGCCCAAGGCGGCGGGCGTGATCCATTCCGATTTCGAGCGCGGCTTCATCAAGGCCGAGACCGTGGCCTACGACGATTTGGTGAAATGCGGCTCCGTCGCCGCCGCGCGCGAAAAGGGCCTTTACCGGATGGAAGGCAAGGAATACGTCGTAAAAGACGGCGACGTGCTGCTCTTCAAGTTCAACGTCTGATTATTTTTCTCGTCCGACCGCGAATGAATTCGGGGCGACGGACGAAAAGCCGGTGGCGAGCGGAATTAGATTTATGCCGAGCGTAGATATTTATCAGCAGAGCAGAAATCGAGATATTAATAGACTAAATGTTTTGCTAAAGAGCGGACATAAATCTATTTAGAGCGTAAACCGTCTCCCAAATAGAGGACGTTTATATATTCATAGAATACATACATATATCACTACTCGACATCCATTTAGTCCGAGACTAGATATTTTTCCTTTGACAATATGTCGCTTTATTCTGTAAATACATCTGATTCAGGCGAAATCGAGTTTTTCCCTGACAAACCGCGATTTATGACCACAGAAACCGCAAAAACGACGGCGGCAACGACGTTGCCGGAACTGAACAAACTCGCGGCGGCGTTGAGCCATCCCGTCCGCTGGCGGATCCTCAAAGAACTGTCCAACGGCCAGCCGCACATGGTCCTCGAAATTGCGCGGGCCGTGGGGTGCAGCGCGGACATGACGTCCAAGCACGTGGCCAAGCTGCACGCCGCCGGTTTGGTGGTGCGGGCGCACGCGCATCTATACCAGATCCCGGCGCAACGGCTGCCGACGCCCGGCGAAGCCACGGTGGATTGCGGCCTGTGCGTGCTGCGGCTGGAGTTGGTTTAGCTAAAAGCCGCGGTTCAATCACGGAGGGACGGATTAAACCGGTTCCATGCAGTTGCCAGCCACGCGGCGCGAGCCGGCTTGCGCAGGACAGGCGTGGATTCGGTTATCCGGACCTGACCGAAGCGCGCGTGCGCGACGAAGGCAAACCGCGCCTCACCCATGCCGAAGTCAAAAAACGCTTCGGCATCAAATGACCGTGACGGCCACGGCTGAAGGCCAAACATCGAACTTGACCTTGCCCGCCAGTGGACGAATGCTGACGCCATGAAATGGAATGCAACCCGTTTGCTTCCGCTAACACTCAAAGCCATGAAACAGGATGGGCTGAATACGGCACCGCCCACGTTCTGTTAGGCTGCGATGTCGGGACCAAGCACAATAAAAATAGTTATACAAAACACTGTGTGGTCGGTGTCTATGAGGTGATATGAGTCGTTTCATCCAATCAGCGGTAGTAACGTCACTGGTTCTTGTGATCTTCAGCATACTTGTTGGAGGTTGCGCGACTCAAGAAAGCCGAGAACGAACAGCCATGCTTTCGCTTTCTTACAGTGACTTTGATCAGACTTATGGCTCTGGGTTTCGTGTGCTTTACGACAGTGGGCGGTATTTTGAGGCTGCGGTTCTGATTCGTGATTACCTAAAAGCGCACCCGGAATTAACGGTTTCTCAGCAAAAGTTTCTTCACTTCCATGAGGCGCAATTGTATGCAGTGGCGGGCAGGAACACGCTGGCGGTGGAACAATTGGATCAGGCAATATGCTACGACAAAACCTCTGATCTAGGAGCGAATTGGAACGATAATGTTGCGGCGATGAAAGCCTTTTTGACGCAAGACAGGGCGGCATTGCTGACCGCGAGGGATCGGCTGGTTGCTTCCAACGCTCCTCAACGTGTTGTTGCTGATAATTTCATCGAGAATTTAGGAAGTTCCTACGCAGACGTTCTACTGTGGCATCGTATCTGCCCAAACATTGGAATACCTCAAGACGCTTCGAAAGCACACCGTGAGGCGGCAGAGAAGTTAGCGAAGGCATTTGGTTTTCCTCTCACAGAAATGCAAACCAACCCTCCTGCCGGTTGTGTTTGGTTGGAGACACGCTCTTTCCATCCATTTATGTATTCAGGTTATGTAATTATACACTCGAGCGGTGGAACTCTCATCACCGCATCGGATCAACGCTGGCTGGACGCGGCTGTAGAGCGATTCATCAAGTCATCTAGGATGCGCAACGGTTATCGTGAGGTTCGATATGGCTTGGTCACCAGCTTTGATGTTTCGAAATGATTTCGTCGCCTAACACCGCGCCGGTGTGATGAAACAAACCAAATTAACGATGCTGCGACCTTGGCAAAAGTTTCTGATAATCATGACGCTGGTTTTCTCTCTATGCTCTTGCCGGCAACTACCTGTTTATAAAACTGCTCCAGCAAGAGGATTAAGCTATCAGCAGGTGGCCGTGCTGAATGGATTGAGGGACGAAATCAATTTGACCTACGGATATGTGGATGGGTGGCCACGAATTGACCGGGGGCCTTGTGGTCGTTTTGCCAAGCTGTTTTACGAAGAGTGGAACGAGAAGTTCAATGATAAGGTCTGCATCGCGTTTATCATGACAACCAATGGGATTTGTGATCACGTTTTGAGCAAACTGCCGGATGGCAGTTACTACGATGGCGGAAACGGCGTGATTTCGAGTCCCACATTGCTGCGAGAGTTTCGGAACGGGGATCGGATTGAGGACATGGAGACATTCGATTACTCATTACTTGACAAGAGGTCTTACAGTTTGAAGAGATCATATGAGTTATGTCCAAACTATTCGGATGAAATTACGACCAGTATTATTGAGAAGCATTTGGGGCTGCTACCAAGAGATTGACGCAGCGCAGCCATATGCGCTGCCTAATATGAGAATAGGCTGAACGGCTCAATCTCCTTTGCATTCAATCCTTCCCCGCGAATTTATTCGTAGCGCAGGGATTCAATCGGGTCGAGGTTCGCAGCCTTCCAAGCGGGGTAGGTGCCGAAGACAATGCCCACGAGGGAGCACAGCCCCAGCCCCAGCGCAATCCTGTCCGACGGAATGGTGCGCGGCAGTTTCAAGGCCCGGGCGAAGGCGTTGCCGCAGCAACGGGGTATGGGAATTTGCGTTTCAGATTGTTGATCGGCTTTTCAAACCGATGCCATGAATAAGCGGCCAGTCCCACGGTCACGCCGGTGAATGCCAGGATTCGCACCACGGGGATGTTGTAAAGTCTGACCAGCCAATCGGGGCTTCCCAATCGAAGTATCAAGGACGTGCAAATGGAGACGGCGAAATTGTGTATGACATACAGGCCGTAGCTGATTTTGCCCAGATAGTTCATCGGCGCACATTCCAGAAACCATCCGAACGGTCCGCGAAAACCTTGGGCGGCGGAATAAACCAGCCAGCCCAAGACGCAATCTTCCGCCAGCCGTCCGGCCGCTTTGCACGCGCCGAAATGATTGCACAAGGCGTAGCCGGCGATTCCAACCGGTAGAAGGATCAAGGCCAGGCGTTTCATGGGAAATTGGTTTCTGATGCCGTAAGCGAGCAAGGCGCCCATGCCCAGGGCGTCCATGCAACTGGGCATCAAAACGCTGGCCGACACCTGCGCTGAATGCCCCGGATAAAACGAATCCATGGCGGTTTCAAACAGGGGGCGAATCCGATGCCGGCCAGGATCGCCGGCAGCAAAAAGCGTTTGGGCAGGAAAATCATCAGGAGCGGCCAGAACAGGTAGAATTGTTCCTCCACCGCCAGCGACCAGAAATGGCTCAATTGCCCGCACCAGCCCCAAAGGTAAAAATAGATGTTGGACAAATAACCGGCGTGCCAAAACAACGTTTGACGCAGGCTGTCGGCGCGCAGAACGAACCCGATCACAAGGGTCGCGTAGAACAGCGGAAAAATTCGGAGGAACCGGCGCGCGTAAAATTGCCGCAGGACAAAGGGCTTCGATGATTCTGAACGGTTGTCCAGGAGGATGCCCGTGATTAAAAAGCCGCTGATGACGAAAAAGGTTTCAACGCCAAATTCCGCCCAGGGCACGGAGGATTCCCGGAACCAATAGGCGCGCCAATGGCTCCAGGCGACGGCCGCGACGGACAAGGCGCGCAAACCATCCAATTGCCGCAGGTAGCCGCTGTTTTTAGGCCCGGCCATCTTTATTCGTAGCGCAGGGATTCAATCGGGTCGAGGTTCGCCGCCTTCCACGCGGGATAGGTGCCGAAGACAATGCCCACGACGGAGCACAGCACCAGCCCGAGCACAATCCAGTCCACCGGGATGGCGGGCGGGACTTTCATGAACCAGGCGAGGACGTTGCCGCCCAGAATGCCGAGCACGACGCCGATGACGCCGCCGACTTCGCACAGCACGACGGCTTCCATGATGAATTGCGCCATGATGTTCCGCCGCTTGGCGCCGATGGCGCGGCGGACGCCGATTTCCCGCGTCCGTTCCGTGACCGAGACGAGCATGATGTTCATGATGCCGACGCCCGCCGCGAGCAGCGCGATGGAGCTGACCACCGCCACGCCGATGCGCACGGCGCGGGTGAAGGTCTTGAATTGTTCGATCAGCGAGTCGTTGGAGATACAGTTCAAAATCGTCCGGGTCGCCGGGCCGGACCTTGCGGGCGTCGCGCAGGATGCCGCGCACCTGTTCCTCGCAATCGGCGTAGACGGCGGAGCTGCGCGCCTGGACCAGAATGCTCAATCCGTTCCAGCGCAGTCCGTAGCGGTGGAGCGCCGTGGTGAGCGGGACGACGGCGAAGTTGTCCTGGTTGCCGCCGACCGAGCCGCCCTTGGGCGCGAGCACGCCGACGACGGCGTAATTGATGCCGTTGATTTTGAGTTGCTCGCCGAGGGCGGAGCCGAAGGGAAAAACCGTTTTGGCCAGCGCGCTGCCCAGCACGCAAACGCTGCGGGCGTTGTCCACGTCGCTGTCGTCAAAAAGGCGGCCCTCGTCAATGATCCAGTTGTGCGCCGGGAAACTGCCGGGCGTGTCGCCGAGCAACTGGACGTTGGGCGCGGTCTTGGCGTAGCGGGTCTGAGATCTGGCCGCCCCAGAAAGTGCCTTCGACGCCGACGGCGGCGGCGAGCGTGGCCTTTTCCGCGACCGCTTGCGCCCTGTTCGAGCGTGATGTTCTTGCGCCGCCAGTATTTTTCCCAATCGGAACTGTTGCCGAACTGGACCTGCCGGACATTTCTGGATGGCAAACGTCTGGCTGCCCAACTGGCTCAAGTTGGTCTTCGATGTTCCGCTCCAGCACGCGCATGGCGGTCATCACGACGATGATGGAAAACACGCCGATCAACACGCCGAGCAGCGTGAGCGCGGAGCGCAGCTTGTGCGCCGATGATCGCGTTCAAGGCCATCGAAATGCTTTCCGCGGATTTCGCCGAGCAGCAGGACGATGGTTGGCCGCAGATGCATGTTTCATTCGCTCCTCAACGCCTCCACCGGGTCCATCCGCGCCGCGCGCCAGGCCGGCAGGAAACCGGAAACCACCCCGGTCATCACCGAGACCAGCACCGAGATGACGACGATGCCCGCCGACAGGCTGGCCGGAAACAGCCAATGGGTCACCGCCAGCGTGGCCAGCCACGCGATGCCCAGCGCGATCAAGCCGCCGAAGAGGCAGATGGAGGCGGCTTCGATCAGAAATTGCAGCAGGATGGTGCGGCGTTTGGCGCCGATGGCCTTGCGCACGCCGATTTCGCGCGTCCGCTCGACGACCGACACGAACATGATGTTCATGATGCCGATGCCGCCGACGAACAGCGCCAGGCTGGTGACGAACAGGCCGATGATGGCGATGACGGCGGTCTGCGCATGAAACCATGTCGACGATCTGGTCCTGCTGGTTGATGGAAAAATTGTCGGGCTGGTCCGGGCGCAGGTGGCGGACGCTGGCGCATCACCTGGCGCAATTCCTCCTGGGCCTCGTCCAGCTGCGCCAGCCGAGCCGGCCTTCACCTGGATGGTCAATGTTCGGCCGGCTCCAGATGTCCTTCAAAAATTCCCGGAGCGGAACGATGATGCGGTTGTCGAGGCTGTCGCCGAACATCATGCCCTGTTTTTGCAGCACGCCGACGACTTGAAACGACTGGTCCGCGATGCGGATGCGCTTGCCGAGGGGCGATTCGCCGCGAAACAGATTCGTGGCGACGTCGTTGCCGATGACGCAAATCGGCTGGGTGCCTTCGGCGTCGGCGGCGGTCAGGAACCGGCCGTCCGCCACGTCCACGCCGCTGGTTTGCAGGTAGGCTTCCGTCGTGCCGATGATTGTCCACGCTGTCGGCGCTGCGGTTCCTGTATTTCACCGGGTCATCGTCGTACGCCGTCGGGCGCGACGGCCTGGGCGAGGGTCAACAGCCGGGCCGACGTTTTCCGCCTCGGCGAGCGTGATCGGCGGGCGCCGCCGCATGCTCAACCAGTCCTCGTAGGAATTGTTGAACCACTTGTAGCGCGACACGTAAAACACATTCGCGCCCAGCGAGGAAACGTTGCGGATGAACGCCTGGTTCAATCCGTTGATGGCCGCGCCCATGAGCGTGACGGTGAGAATGCCGATGACGATGCCGAGCGTGGCCAGCACCGAGCGCATCTTGTTCGCGCGCAGGGCGGCCCAGGAGATGCCCAGGCCTTCGCGGATTTCGGAACAGAGAAAGTTCATGACGGAATTCCGGAATGTCGATGTTCGACCGTTTCGTCGCTGGCGATCAAGCCGTCGCGGATGCGGATGATGCGGCGGGCGTGCCGGGCGATGTCCTCCTCGTGCGTGACGACGATGATGGTGTTGCCTTTCCGGGAAAGCTCGTCGAACAGCGCCATGATTTCCGTCGCCGGTCTTGGAATCGAGATTGCCCGTCGGCTCGTCGGCCAGCAGGATGGACGGCTTGTTGACGAGCGCGCGCGCCACGGCCACGCGCTGGCGCTGGCCGCCGGACAGTTCGTTGGGCTTGTGATGAACGCGGTCGGCCAGGCCGACGTTGGCCAGCGCCTCCAGCGCGATCTGCCGCCGTTCGTCGGCGGGCACGCCCGCGTAAATCAGCGGCAGTTCGACGTTGTGCAGCGCGTTCGAGCGCGCCAGCAGGTTGAAGGTCTGGAAGACGAAACCGATCTCCCGGTTGCGGATTTCGGCGAGCTGGTTGTCGTCCATTTCGCTGACGCTGATGCCGTTCAATTCGTAGCGGCCGGCGATGGGCGTGTCGAGGCAGCCGATCAAATTCATGAGCGTGGATTTGCCGGAGCCGGACGGTCCCATGATGGCGACGTATTCGCCGCGCTGGATTTCGAGCGACACGTCGCGCAGGGCGTGGACGGTTTCCCCGCCCATCTGGTAGCGCCGCGAAATTTGCTGGAGATGAATCAAGCTCATGGTTGAAGTGAAGCGTGAAGCGTGAAGCGTGAAAATTGTTCCGAGATTGCTGTTATTCACGTTTCACACATCACGTTTCACCAAAGTTTTCATTTCTTTTCCGTCTCCGGTGTCCGCTCCGGCCGGGCCGACGTGGATTTTCGAGCCGTCCTGAAGGTCGCGTCCGATGGCGCGGTAACCGCCGGAGACAATCTCCTCGTCGTTGGTCAGGCCGTCGGTGATTTCCCAGTAATTGTCGTCGCAAATGCCGATCTTCACCGGCACGGCCTTCACGTGGTCGCCGTCCACCACGAAGACCACGTCGGTCGGTTTGGCGACGTCGTTCGATTTGGCGGCCGATGCCAGTTTTCCCGCAGCCTTGTCGGTGTTCGTGCCCGCGACACTGTTTGTGCCTGCGACTGCGTTGGTGCTTGAAGCGGTGGCGGCGGTCGGCATTTGTTCCGCCGGTTTTCGGCGGATCAGGTTTCATCGGGCGGGTGGTGACGCTGGCCAGCGGAACGGTCAGGACGTTGGTGCGATACTCGGTTTCGATTTCCGCCGTCACCGACATGCCGGGGCGGAAGGCCGGCTCCTTTTCGTTGACGCGGATGCGCACTTCAAATTGCGTGGCCTGCTGCGACTGGCTGCTGCTGGCGGTGGCTGCTCTGGCTGCCCGAACCGACGGCGGAATTGGCGACGTCCGTCACCACGCCGGTGAATTTGCGGTCCTTGAAGGCGTCCACTTCCAGCCGCGCCTGCTGGCCGGGCGTGATGCCGACCACGTCCATTTCGCCCACGTTCACCCGCGCCTCGATCTGGTTCAAATCCGAGATGGTCATGATTTCGGTTCCGGCATTCTGGACCGTGCCCAGGACGCGTTCGCCGACTTCGGAATTCAAGCGGGTGATGGTGCCGGTGAGCGGCGAAAAGATGGTGGTTTTGGCCAGTTCCTCCTCCGCGCTGTCCACGCCGGCCTTGGCCATGTTCACCTGGTTGGTGGCGCTTTCCAACTGGGCGCGGGCCACGTCGCGCGCGGCCTTGAACCCGATGAAGTCCGATTCCGAAAGCAGTTTGCGGTTGAACAATTCCAGATTGCGCTGGTAATCCGCCTCGGCCTTTTCCGCGTTGGCCGCGGACTGGGCCTGGCCGGCCACCGACGAGGCGTAACTGGCCTTGGCCTGGTTGACCGCCGCGACATAGACATCCGGTTTGATTTTCACCAGCAAATCGCCCTTGTTGACGAGCTGGCCTTCCTTGACCGGCAGGTCGATGATTTCGCCGCTCACCTCCGGGCTGATGGTGACCTGCACGACGGGCTGGATCTGGCCGTTGGCGACGACGAGGTTGGTGAGGCTGTGGCGCGAAACCTTGGTGGTCTGCACCGTGATGGGCGGCTTGCGCGCGCTTGACGACCACGACGACGGCGCTCAAGGCCAGGGCCACGCCGACGACCAGACAGACAATCAACACCCCGCGTTTCTTTTTCCTGGGAGTGACAGGAAGCGATTGGAGGATAGGTGGCTTTTCCACCCGACAAAAATGCGGAAACCGCCGGCGATTGTCCAGTTTCAACCGGCGGCATTCGCGGCAAGTCCGGCCAAAGATTGTCGCACCCCGGAGCGCGCGCCGGGGTGCCGGAGATGCTGCTCGGAGCGGATGCCGTTTACGGCGGAGTGTATTTTGTCATATTGAAAGTCAAAAAATGTTGTATGTTCCGGTGAAATGCGTTAATCGCTTGTGTGGCAAAGGAAAAGAAGCGGCCGGGATGATGGCACAGTAACCCGGCTTTGGCGAATGGGTTAACCCGTTTTCGGCAAAGGCACACAGGTGCGGACGGAATCTTCAATACAACCGGATGAAGCGCGATACCGCGAGGTGGTCGAGTTGAAGGCCGCCCTCGACGAGCACGCCATTGTGGCCATCACCGATCCCCAGGGGAAAATCACCTACGTCAACGACAAGTTCTGCGCGATCTCAAAATACCCGCGCGCGGAGTTGCTGGGGCAGGACCATCGCCTCATCAATTCCGGCCACCATTCCAAGGAATTCATGCGCGATTTGTGGACCACCATCGCGCAGGGCCGGGTCTGGAAGGGCGAAATCCGGAACCGGGCCAAGGACGGCAGTTTTTACTGGGTGGACACGACCATCGTGCCGTTCCTCAACGAGCAGGGCAAGCCGCGCCAATACGTGGCCATCCGCGCCGACATCACCGCGCGGAAACAGGCGGAAGAATCGCTCGCCCGCATGGCGGCCATTGTCGAGTCGTCGGATGACGCCATCTTCAGCAAGACTCTGGACGGCATCATCACGAGCTGGAACCGCGGCGCGGAAAAACTTTTCGGCTATCCGGCCAGCGAGGCCGTGGGCCAGCCCATCCTGATGCTCTTTCCGCCGGAACGCGTGAAGGAAGAGGCGGACATCCTGGCCCGGATTACGCGCGGCGAGAGCGTGGACCACTACGAAACCGTCCGGCTGCGCCGGGACGGCAAGCGCATCGAGGTTTCGGTGACCATCTCCCCCATCAAGGACAGCCAGGGCCGGATCATCGGCGCCGCGAAAATCGCGCGCGACATCTCCGAGCGCCGGGCGCTGGAACTGGCCGTGGAGGCGGCGGCCGAGCAGGAACGGGCGCGCATCGCGCGGGAACTGCACGACGGCCTGGGCCAGCAACTGGGCGGACTGCGGTTTCTGATGGACGGCTTGTGCCGCGACTTGCAGTCCGCGCACGCCCCGCACGCGGACACCGCCCGACGGCTTGCCGGTGAGATCGCCGTCGCGCTGACGCAGGCGCGCACCTTGGCCCACGAACTCTATGCCGTGCCGCCGTCGCCGGACGGTTTGTCGCAGGCGCTGGAGAACCTGGCCGAGCGCGCCAGCGAGCGCGGCGCCAACTGCGTCTTCAACAGCGCCGCGACGATTCTGATGCCGAATCAACTCGTGGCCAGTCATCTCTACCGGATCGCGCAGGAGGCGGTCCACAACGCGCTCAAGCACAGCCACGCGTCGCGCATTGATCTGGAACTGGCCGACCAGCCCGCCAGCGTGGAGTTGAGAATCCGGGACAACGGCGTCGGCCTGCCGTCGGCCAGGCAATCCCGCGGGCTGGGCCTCCACACGATGGAACAACGCGCGCGGCTGGTCGGCGGGCAATTGTCCGTGCGCAACCAGCCCCACGGCGGCGTCACGGTCGATCTGCTCCGTGCCCAAGGCGGTCTTGGGAATGGAAGTCGCCGCCGGCAGCAACGCGTAACACGACGAAAATCAAAGCAAGATTATGAGGAACTATGCCGATGACATACAATTGCTGTATTCCCTCTCCCCGTCGGACGGGGAGAGGGTCAGGGTGAGGGGCAATTCTTTTTCCATTGAAATCAGCGCCACCTCACCCCGGCCCTCTCCCCCGCTTCGCGGCGGAGAGGGAGAAGTTTGCGAATGTCATTGGTAAATTTGTGTCAACGAAGTAGTCCCAATTCCAGAAGCCATGGCCGTCAAGAAATCATCCGCCGCCGCCGTCAAACGGAAGAGAATTTTGCTGGTGGACGATCATCCCCTGATGCGGCGCGGGCAGGCCGACCTGCTGGAACGCGAACCGGATTTGGCCGTCTGCGGCGAGGCCGGCACGGCGCGCGAGGCGATGGAAGCCATTGCGAAACTGCAACCCGACCTCGTGCTGGTGGACATGGGATTGCCGGACAAGGACGGCTTGGAACTCATCAAGGACATCCAGGCGCTGCATCCGGGCCTGCCGGTGCTGGCGATGTCCATGCAGGACGAATCGCTCTATGCCGCGCGGGTTTTGCGGGCCGGCGGACGCGGCTACGTGATGAAGGGCGGCGCGCCGGAGCAACTCGCCACGGCAATTCGCGCCGTGTTGAACGGCCAGGTGGCGTTGAGTCCGCGCATGTCCGCCAGGATGCTGGAGGCGATGGTCGGGCCGGCCGGACAGACGGGTGAAGGGCCGGAGGGCAGACTGTCGGACCGTGAACTGGAAGTCTTGCGGCTGTTTGGCGGCGGCTGGAGCACGGATGAAATCGCCAAACGCCTCCACTTGAGTCCCAAAACGGTGGACGTCCACCGGGCGCACATCAAGGAGAAGCTCGGCTTGAAGACCACGCCTGAATTCCAGCGCTTCGCCATCCGCTGGGTGGCGGCCCAGGGCGGCCCGGACGCGTAAGCCAGGCCGTGCGCCGGGCGAATCTTGATGCGCCCGCCCCCTCCGCTGCCAAAAGTTGTGGACAGGGCCAAAACGCAGGGGTAAGGTCAAATCATGGATCAGAGATTGACCTCAAAAATGGGGCAGACTCATTGCCATGAAACACAGCTTGTAAAGAATGCACTGTTATTGATCTCGTTGGGTTGCTTGCTGACGGCGTGCAGGCAGACAGAGCCACATTCAGCGGCGTCGGCTGCTGAATTGCATACAACAGTGCCGGCTGCTGAACTGCGAGCGCACATCGTCGGCAGTTGGTGGTTTGACAACTATAATCCCGATGGTCCATTCGTGCTCTTTACGTTCAGTCCCGATGGACAGTTGAGCGTGTTACACACGAACAGCCCGGACAAACAGGAGCGTCACCTGTATTGGCGGGTTGACCAGGACGGTGTTTTGATAGTCACCAAGACGCGGGACGCCCTGCCGGGTAGTAACGATGAAATGTTTTTTCTCGACCACATGGCAGATGGAGAGATGGTATTTGGGCATCCAAGCGTGGCAGGCCGCATGACGTTTAAGAAGTGACGCCCAATCCCCTCGCCGCAGCCTTCGCCTCCCTCTCCGCACGGAATCCGCCTTCAAACCGTGGCAAGAAATGTTCATTCAATACCATTAAGGGTGTAGCCCCGCGCCGCGCCTGGGGAGACAATATCAGCGGAGTCGGGATGATTGGAATGAACCATTTCCAAAACCCTCGGCGAGCTTGTTTTCGCCCGGCAATACCCCTGCGCCCATTTCCGTCAGCCATTCCGGCGGCAGACACCCCCATCGCCCGCCGCCGCCACGCCACCGCCCGTTGCGCCCGACCGCCGGTGGATTTCAACTGCCCCCCTCCGCCGTCGCCCGGCACGCCAGCCGGTCTCAACCCCCCTCCCTTGACACCGCCAAGGGCGTTGGCTGAATTCAACTGGCCCCCTGCCATGTATGGCAGACCGTCAGTTGAATCCAACTCGCCCCTG
Source organism: uncultured Verrucomicrobiae bacterium (assembly GCA_963764035.1). GTDB lineage: Bacteria > Verrucomicrobiota > Verrucomicrobiia > Limisphaerales > UBA11358 > UBA11358. Next base: position 145,815 of record CAVXQV010000011.1, on the reverse strand, counting down.
CATACATGGCAACCCATCAGTTGATCCACTGCCCCCTCCATACATGGCAGACCGTTAGTTGAATCCAACTTGCCCCCTCCCATACATGGCAACCCATCAGTTGAATCCAGCTTGCCCCCTCCCATACATGGCAGACCGTCAGTTGAATTCAACTTGCCCCCTCCCATACATGGCAGACCGTCAGTTGAATTCAACTTGCCCACTGCCATACCCGGCAACCGGTTAGTTGACAGCCACTTGACGATATTTACACCAAAAAGGGCATCAATTGAGCCAAACCCGCCCGATTTTACGGCACCGAACCTGATCCAAAACCGTAGAAAATCCAATCAATGAACGAAAAAACAGCCAGACAGCACTAAAACCGACTAAAACCTATGCCAGCACGCACGTTACCCGGCAGCGACACCCAGCGCACCAGCGCCTTGGACGCCGCCTTCAACAAATGGGCCGCCACCCCCGCCCCACAGCGGGCCTTCTCGGCGGACCAAAACACCACGCTCACCGCCCAGCGCACCCTCTGGAAGGCCAGGGCCGGCACCGCCTCCGCCGCCCTCGTCGCCCAGATCACCGCCAACAAGACCGCCGACGCCCAGGGCCGCCTGCTCGAACAGGTCATCTCCCACTTCTTCCAGGTCTTCAACCTCGGCGTGGCCCGCGGCATTTTCAACGCCGGCGCCCGCGCCTATTACAAGCTGGACGCCAGCTCCGCCTCCGCGCCCGTCATCGCCAACCACGCCGACCGCCTGACCTGGGCGCAAAACACCATCGCCGGCGAGGCCGCCCGCCAGGCCGCCGAGGGCGCCGCCTATCAACCCATGGCCCTGCCCGCCGCCGCGGACGTGGACGCCGCGCTCACGGCCTATCTGCCCCTGCTCGAAGCGGCCAGCACGGCCAAGGACGCCTACGACCTCGCGCAGCGGGGCGTGCAAGGGTTGCGGCCGGCCGCGGACGCCTGCATTTTGGATTTGTGGGACACCATCGAATTCACCTATCGCCAGAGCGAGCCGTCCGCCCTGCGCCGCCAGGCGCGCGAGTGGGGCGTGGTGTATGCCGCCAACCCCGGCGAGACGCCCGACCCCGTCCCGCCCGCGCCCACCCCGCCGGCGGCCTGATGCCGATGGCCCGGCCCTCCGTTCATGGCGGCGGCGGGCGGGTGCTCCCTCTCCTCGGAGGAGAGGGCCGGGGTGAGGACGGTCGTTAAAACTGAATTGGTTTGTGGTTTACGCCCGCCCTCATCCTGACCTTCTCCCTCGGGGAGAAGGAACAGCCTGTGGGCGTTTCCGGTGATGCGGTTGGCCATCCGGCAAATCCGGCGCATGGCTTGTCAGGGCGGCGGCGGCAGTTCCACCCTCTCCTCGGAGGAGAGGGCCGGGGTGAGGACGGTCGTTAAAACTGAATTGTTTTGTGATTTACGCCCGCCCTCATCCTGACCTTCTCCCCCAGGGAGAAGGAACAGCCTGCGGGCGTTTCCGGTGATGCAGTTGGCCATCCGGCAAATCCGGCGCGTGGATTGTCAGGGCGGCGGCGGCAGTTCCACCCTCTCCTCGGAGGAGAGGGCCGGGGTGAGGACGGTCGTTGCAACCAAATCATTTTGTGTTTTACGCCCGCCCTCATCCTCATGGGACAGGCGCGACGCCTGTCCTACTGCATCGTTCCGTAAGGCATCGTTTTAGCCGGATAAGCATTTTCCCTATCCGCCGCGTTTCCCCGGCCCTACGCGCGCGTGTCTTTCGCGCCAATAGGCGGGAATTCAATTCCGTTCTATTCTGCTCCCATGAATGGAACAAGAATATCAGTTGAGTTTGTCGCACCCGCCCCGCGGTTGCCGGTGGCGTTGCGGCAGGTGGCGCCCGCGGGCTTCCCGCCGCCGGCCGGGTCCGCGCCCGCCGCGAACCGCCTGCCCGCCAATTTCACCATGGTCACCAGCTCGAACAAGCAACTGGTGGAGAAGCTGGCCGGCTCGGACATTTTCCGCGAGTATCAACGGGCCTTCGAGGAGGCCACGCAATTGCCGCTGACCCTGCGGGCGGTCGAGGGCTGGCAACTGGCCCACCACGGCAGCCGGCGCCAGAACGGGTTTTGCGCCTTGATGTCGAAGGAGAGCCAGTCGTGCGCGGCCTGTTTGCGGATGCAACAGCGGGTTTGCGAAGGGGTCAACGGCGTGCCCTGCACGCTGCGCTGCTCGTTCGGCCTCCATGAATCGGCCGTGGGCGTGAAAATCGGCAAGGAAATCATCGCCTACCTCCAGACCGGCCAGGTTTTTTTCAAGGCGCCCAAGCCGCAGCAGACCAGCCGCGCGCTGAACCTGATCAAGGAGTGGGGGCTGGACACCGACCGCCAGGAAGCGGCGCGGCATTACAACGAGACCCCGGTCGTGCCGACGGCTGAATACGAGGCGACGATCCGGCTGCTCCAGTTTTTTGCCGACCAGCTCGGCGCGCTCGCCAATCAAATCATGCTGCAACAAACAGATGCCGAACCCGTGCAGATCACGCGCGCCCGGCAATTTATCGAGGCGAATGCCCATGAGGAACTTTCCCTCGGCACCGTGGCCAAGCAGGCCCGGATGAGCCCGTTCTACTTTTGCAAGATGTTCAAGAAGGTCACCGGGGTGAATTTCGCCAATTACGTTTCCGGCGTCCGGGTGGAGAAGGCGAAGACCCTGTTGCTGAACGCGAACTATCGGATCAGCGAGATTGCCTACGAGGTGGGTTTTCAGTCCCTGACGCATTTCAACCGCGTGTTCCGGAACATCGCCGGGCAGTCACCCACCGAATACCGCCAACACCTGTCCACCAATTGAACGCCTCCGCGAACAAGAGCCTGCCGGCACGCGCATCGGACATACGTCCGGGTCCGAGGAAACGGGTGTTTCTCGTGGAGGACCATTCGCTGATGCGGCGGAGCATCATCGAGGCCATCGAACGCGAGCCGGACCTGTCCGTGTGCGGCCAGGCGGAGGACGCGCCGGCGGCGCTGGCGGCCATCGTGTCGCACCCGCCCGACGTGGTGCTGACCGACATCCGGCTCCAGTCCTCCAGCGGACTGGATTTGATCAAGTCCCTGCGCGAACGGTTGCCGGAGCTGCCCATAGTCGCCACCACGATGTTCGACGCGCGGCAGATTGAACGGCTCGCCCACGCGGCCGGCGCGTCGGGTTTTGTCGCCAAAGGAGATGGCCCGGATAAATTATTCGCCGCACTTCGCAAGGCGATGAAAAGTGCTGAACGTGATGAAAACGGCTGAAGTTTCCTGTCCGGCATTCTGCGAGTTGCCTTTGCTTGAAACCACGCCGCCCACCGGCAAAGCCGCGCGTTCCGTCACGCAGCAAGCCAGACGGCAGGGTTTTGGCTGGCGGACGCTCCATCCGGCGACCTTTTGGTTGGCGGGCGCTCTTCGCAAAATGGAAACGCGTCGTGCAAAGGGACACGAGGGCGAGGGCGCAAAGATGAAAAGTTAAGGGACGGACCGCAACCGATCATCATCCGCCCAGCACCATGCTAAGTCCAACCAGTCCCGCGCCGACGAAGATCATTACAATCCCCGTGACCCACGGGCGCCGCCCGGTGCAGCGGCCGTAGGCGTAACCGGTGAGGAACAACATTCCAATGGCGACGACGTTGGAGGTGCGCAACGCCAGCGTGGTTTCCTGCATGAACAGGAACGGAATGACCACGGGAAAGGTGGAGAAGAACACGAGCAGGAAAACCGCCAGCCCGCCGAGGTAATCGCGTCCGCCCAACCGCGCGCGTTTCGGCGGCTCGGGCAATCGGATCAACCGTTGATGGATGGCTTCGAACTCGGCCGGTTGCATCACGGACGCGACCAGCGGCGGCAACGCGTCGGCGATGGCGCGGTGCGCCTCCTGATCGTTGGTTGTGCGGCGCAACGCCCACAAGGTTCGGAGCCTTCCGCTCTGGTCGGCCAGACAACCCATCAGATACAAAACGCCATCAATAATGCCCCAGGCCAGATTACAGCCCAGCGCGCCGAACAGCATCGTGCGGATTTCCGCCCGGCCCGCCTGCGCGGCGTTGATCGAGCCGGTGAACGTGAGCACCATGATCAGCCCGAACAAAACTTCAGACACCCGCTCATAGGAATCGAGCACGCGCTTGGACGGCTTGGCAGAATCGCTGGACATTTTCAGGCGGGCACGGCCGGTTTGCGTCCAACCAACAGCCACGTGCGCAGGCGGCCCTTGCCTTTGACCTCCACTTCGCCGCGCTCGGCGAGGTCGAATCCCGCTGCCAGCGCCCGCTGCATCGGCTCGGTCACCTGCACGCGGTCGGGCAGGCCGGTGGATTCCATGCGGCTGGCGGTGTTCACCGTGTCGCCCCACAAATCGTAGATGAACTTGCTCCGGCCAATCACGCCGGCGACCACCGGCCCGGTGTTCATGCCGATGCGGATGCGGACGGAAGTGCCGCGGCTGGAGTTGAATTGTTTCAGACACCCGATCATTTCCAGCGCCATCTCGGCCAGCGCCGCCGCGTGGTCGGGGCGCGGGTCGGGCACGCCGCACACGGCCATGTAACAATCGCCGATGGTCTTGATTTTTTCGACCCGGTGCTGGCGCGCCAGTTCATCGAACCGGGTGAACAGCTCGTTGAGCAGCGACACCAGCGGCTGGGGTGACATGCCGCTGGACAGAACGGTGAAATCCACAATGTCGGCAAAGAGCACGCTGACCTCCGGGAAATGATCGGCGATGCCCGCGTCGCTCGATTTCAGCCGTTTCGCGATGGACGCCGGCAAAATGGAGAGCAGCAGCCGCTCGTTTTCCCGGTGGAGCCGGTCAATCGTCAGGTGTGTGTTGACGCGCGCCAGCAATTCCGGCGCGTTGAAAGGCTTGGACACGTAATCCAGCGCGCCCAAATCAAATCCCTTCACGATGTCGGTCGTCTCGGTGCGCGCGGTCAGGAAGATCACCGGAATGTCATGCGTGGCGGCGGCGGCCTTCAACTGGCGGCAGGTCTCGAACCCGTCCATCTCCGGCATCATCACATCGAGCAGGATCAAATCGGGTCGCATTCGCCCGACGACCTCGAGTGCCTGCCGGCCATTGGTGGCCACGCTGATTTGGTAGCCTTTGTCCTTCAACGTGCCCGCCAGCGCCTGGATGTTGGCCGGCGTGTCGTCAACGATGAGGATGCGGCTGCTCATGTTTTCCGTCCGGACGATGCCGGCGGAGCGGTCAAATCTCTACTGGTTGTCCGCGTGTGAACGCTGCCGCGCGGCCAGATATTTGTCCAGCTCGGCCACGTCCTTGAAAATCGCCACGCCGGGCAGCGACTTGATGATTTCAAAGACTTCCTGGATTTGCGGCTGCATGTTCACGAACGAGGCCTGGCCGCCGCGCTCCTTGAGCGTCTTGCGGGCGGCGGAAAACACGCGCAGGCCGGCGCTGCTGATGAACTTCAGCTGGGCCAGGTCAAACACGACGTCCTTGACCGGGCCGCCCAGCACGGGCGCGAGCTGGCGCTCCAGGTCGGGCGCGGTGGCGGTGTCCAGGCTGCCGGTGAGTTTCACGGTGACCGCGCCGGTGTTTTTGGGGCCGATGTTCTTTTGGATTTGGATTTCGAGTGGCATATCAGTTTGCTGTTGTGGTTTCAATTGGTTTGGTTCGGACTGTTGAAATTTGTCGCGCCGGCGGCCGGCGACAGCCGCTTGCCCAGGCGCAGGATATTCTCTCCGGCTTCGCGGCGGTAACGAATTTCATCCGTGTAACGGCGGACCAGTTGGATGCCCCAGCCGCCGGGCAGATCGTCGTCGCTCTCTTGCAAACCGGCCTGCGGCGGCGCGGCGCGTGGGGTCAAACTCCGGGCCGCGATCGCGCAATTCGACGAACAGCACGTCGCCGTCGCGCTCGATGGTCACGCGGAACGTCTGGTGCGCGTCCCGTTTCAGCGCATGATTGACGATGTTGCTGCCGCACTCTTCCAGCGCCAGCGCGAGGCCGAAAATGATTTTCTCCGGAACCTGCTGCCGCGCGGGCGAATTCCTGCAATGCCTCCACGGCGCGCATGACTTCCTCCGGCGTGGCGCGCAATTCCAGGGTCATGCGCCGTCCAACTTACCCGCTGTGCCGTTCACTTTCAACGCCAGGATGGCGATGTCGTCGGACTGCGGCGCGCCGCCGGCAAAGGCGCGGACTTTCTGCAGCAGACTCGGCGGTAATGGCCGGCGCGGACTGGCCGGACAACCCGGCGGCGTCCGCGAGCAGCCGGTCGTCGCCGTAAAGTTCCTCCTGCGGATTGAACGCCTCGGTCACGCCGTCCGAATAAAGCATCAGCGCATCGCCGGTGTGCAACTTGCAATTCGGTGCGCTCGAATTCCAGTCCCGGCTCGAAGCCGAGCGCCGTGCCGAGATTTTTGACCGCCCAGCGCGGCGGCTGGCCGTCGTGCAAAATCACCGGACGGCAATGGCCTGCATTCGCCAGCGTGAGCCGGCCGGACTTCGGCTCGAACACCGCGCACAGAAACGTCACGAACATGCCGGACGGATTGTCCGCGGCCAGCTCGTCGTTCAACCGCGCGAGAATCTTCTCCGGCTCGGCGATTTCCCGCGCCAGCAACCGCGCCAGGCTGATCGCGCGCACCATGAACATCGAGGCGGGAATGCCCTTGCCGGAAACGTCGCCCAGGAAAACCACCAGCCGCTCCGGCGCCGGCGGCGCAGACGCCGTAAAGATCGCCGCCCACTTCGCGCGCCGGTTCCAGCACGCGCGCCGAAGCTCGACGCCGTAGGTTTGTTCCACGCTGCGCAAAATCGTGCGGCAACATGCCCATCTGGATTTCGCGGGCGACGCGCAGTTCGCTGGCGATTTGTTCCTTCACCGCGTCGCTGTAGGCCTTGGCCTTGAGCAGCGACCGCACGCGCGCCTTCACCTCCAGCATGTCGAACGGCTTGGTGAGATAATCATTCGCGCCCGCCTCGAAGCCGCGCGTCTTGTTCTGCACCTCTTCGAGCGACGACAAAAACATGATCGGCACCTCGGCCGTCTCCGGCATCTGGCGCATGCGGCGGCAGACTTCGTAGCCGTCCAGGCCCGGCATCATGATGTCGAGCAGCACCAGATCCGGCGGCGTGCGCGCGGCGATTTGCAGGGCCATCTCGCCGTTGAGCGCGAGGCTCAACTTGTGGTCGGCCTTCAAGCCCTCGACCAGGATGTCGAGGTTGGCCTTGGCATCATCCACCAGCAGCACGCGGCAGTCGGAGAGTTTTTTCATGCGGGGGAAAATTCGTTCTTCAACGCCGTGCTTCCAACTGCGCCTGCGCTTCGGCAAAGGCGTAATTTTGCACGGTGCTTGCTCAAACTGCGTCCACGATTCGCCGGCGGAAAAAACGGGCGAACAAGGCCTGGTTCGCCTCAAAAATGCCGCCGCGCCGGGCGTCGAACTCGGAGAGCAGCTTGCTCAACTGTGCGCGACGACTCGCGTTCAACTGCGCCGGATCCACCGGCGGTCGCTGGCAGCCGGCGGCTGCCGCAGGCAGTTCCGACGCCGAGCCAGCGCGGCCTGCAGACCGGCGAGCAAGCGGATCGAGTGCTGCGGCAAGCTGTCTGGCTGGCGGATTTCGACGCTCGTCGGCATCCGCGCTGTTCGCGGATGAGTCTTCTCCAGTTCCGCCGCCGCCGACTGGACGGTTTTGGCGCCGAGATTTCCGGCGACGCCTTTGAGCGTGTGCGCGAGTGCGTTCGGCGAGTGGCAGTGTCGCCGGCCTTGAGCTGCGTCGGAGATTTGCTCCGCCGCGTCGGCTTGCTGCTCGACGAACTGCCGCAGCAGTTTCAAATACAAGTTTTCGGTTGCCCGCGACGCGGGCCAGGCCGTCTTTGCGCATCAAGACCTTCGACCGATCGGAAGGTCTCGTCCGGATTGCTGCAGCCGGACACCGGTCCGGCTTTCTTTGCGACCGGCGACGGCGTCCGCTGGTTTGTAAAATTTCCCCACCGTCTCGAACAAGATTTGCCGGATCAATCGGCTTGGAGATGTGGTCGTTCATGCCGGCGGCGAGGCAGCGCTGGCGTTCCTCAATCGTCGCGTGCGCCGTCATGGCGATGATCGGCAGATCTGCTGAACCGCGCGTCGGCGCGGAGTTTCGCGGTCGCCTGGTAGCCGTCCATTTCCGGCATCTGCAAATCCATCAGCACCACGTCGAACGGCGGCGGCTGCGGACCGTTCGACAAAATGTCCACCGCCTCGCGTCCGTTGTTGGCGACCTTCACCGTCGCGCCGGCGCCTTCGAGCAGTTCGACGGCGATCTGCTGGTTGATGTCGTTGTCCTCGGTCAGGAGGATTCGCGCGCCGCGCAACCGCGCGGCCTGCGCGTCCTCGGCGGCGGCGGCGAGTTCCTTGCCGGCTTCGGCAAACACGTTCACCAGCGTGTCCACGATCATGGACTTGGTGACGGGCTTGACGAGGAAACCGTCAAGTTGCAGCCGCTCGGCTTCTTCGCGCACTTCCTCGCGCCCGAACGCGGTGACGAGCACGATGTGCGGCGGGTGCTTCAGCGTCTCGTCGCTCTTGATGTGGCGGCTGGCCTGCAAACCGTCCATGCCGGGCATGCGCCAGTCCATGAACACGATGTCGTAAGGGTCGGTGGCGTCGTGCTGCTTGACGGCGGCGATGGCTTCCTTGCCCGAGGCGACGGCGTCCACGCGGTTGGCCACGTTGCTCAACGGCTCCTGCAAAATCTCGCGCGCGGCGGGATTGTCGTCCACGACCAGCACGCGCAGTTGCGCGAGTTCGTTCGGGAACAATCTTGCCGGTGCCCTTCGCGGCGCCGACGCCGAGCCAGACGGTGAAATAGAACGTGCTGCCGACGCCCGGCTCGCTTTCGAGCCAGATGCGTCCGCCCATCAACTCGACCAGCCGGCGGCAGATGGTCAGGCCCAGGCCGGTGCCGCCGTGCTTGCGCGTGGTGGACATGTCGGCCTGCGTGAACGGCTGGAACAATTTCGCCGCCTGCTCCTTCGTCATGCCGATGCCGGTGTCGCGCACGGAAAACTTGAGCTGCACCTTTTCGCCGGTGCGTTCGACCTGCTCGATGTCGAGCCGGATTTCGCCGCGCTCGGTGAACTTGACGGCGTTGTTGACGAAGTTCGTCAGGATCTGGCCGAGCCGCAGCGGGTCGCCGAGCAGGTACTCCGGGATGCCGGGCGCGACGTGCGCCAGAAATTCCAGCCCCTTCTCGTGCGCCTTCTGCGCGGTGAGCGTGGTGACGGAGGTGATGACTTCGTCGAGCTTGAAGTCGGTGGTTTCGAGGTCGAGCTTGCCGGCCTCGATCTTGGAGAAGTCGAGGATGTCGTTGATGATGGCGAGCAGCGAGGTGCCGGCGTTGTGGACCTTGCTGACGTAATCGCGCTGCTTGGGCGTGAGCTGGGTCTTGAGCGCGAGGTGCGACAGGCCGATGATGGCGTTCATCGGCGTGCGGATTTCGTGGCTCATGTTCGCGAGGAACATGGATTTCATCTGCGTGGCCTCCTCGGCCTTTTCCTTGGCCGCGAGAATCGCCGCTTCCTGCTGCTTGCGCAGGGTGATGTCGGTGAAGCTCACCACCGAGCCGATGACCACGCCGTCCTTGAGGATCGGCGTCGCGCCATATTCCACGGGCAGGCCGGTGCCGTCCTTGCGCCAGAGGAATTCGCTGTCAATGCGGCTCGCCTGGCCGTGCTTGTAGGCGGCGAACATCGGGCATTCCTCCTTCGGATATTCGCTGCCGTCGGGCCGGTGGTGGTGAAAGGCCGCGTGCGACGGCCGCCCGACCAGTTCTTCCGCCGCAAAACCGAGCATCCGGCAGGCGGCGGGATTGATGAACGTGATGTCCCCCTGGATGTCCGTCCCGAAAATGCCCTCCGCGCTCGATTCCAGAATCAGCCGCGTGCGTTCCTCGGTGATCCTGACCTGTTCGAGCAGTTCGCGCGTGCGGAGGTTGCGCTGCAAAATTTCCAGGTTCATCGCCGTCACCGGCAGCAGTTCGTCCAGCAGCGCCTGTTCGCGGGACGTGACGGCGCGGAACGACGCAAATTCAATCACGCCGAGCAAAATGTCCGCGGACGACAACGGCAGCGCCACCGCCTGCACCGGCGCGGCGGCCCCCACGCCGGAGGCGATGCGGGCATAGCCCGGCGGCAGGCTCGACAGCCTGACCGGCTTGCGCTCCTGCGCGCACTGGCCGACCAATCCCTCGCCCGGCCTGATGGCGTCGCCGGCGATTGTGCTGTCGGCGAGGCCATAGGCCGCGATCCGTCGGAGACGCGCGGGATTTTCCTCAAACAGATAAACGACCGCGATTCCGCCGCCCAGCAAGGGCACGAGGCCGGACACCAGGCGCTGCCCGAACTCGGCAAACGACGCCGCGCCCTGCAAGTCCGCCGTGATTTTGGCGGCGCTCGCTTTTACCCACCGTTGCTCGTCCATCGCCGCCGCGCCCCGCTTGAGCACGTCAATCGAGCGCGCCAGGCCGCCGGTTTCATCGGTGGCTTGCGTGAACGGAACCGCCTTCGCGTAATCGCCGCCGGCAATCGCGTTCACGGATTTTTCCAGCCCGCGGACGGGATCTACAATCCGCCGGAACGTCAGCAACCCCAGCCAGGCGGACAACACCAGCGCCACGACGACGGCGATGAGCATGTTCCGGCGGTAAGCTTCGATGGAATTTATCGCCGACTTGCCGGCCGCGCCCGCCAGTTCCTGGTTATACTGGATCCATTCGCCTGAAGTTTTGGTCAGGTGATCGCCAATTGGTGAAACCGTGGACAGCAGCGCCATCGCCTCGTCGTGCCGGCCTTGCGCGGACAAGGCGATGATCTGCCGATCCCCGGCAATGTTGCTGCGGGTCAAATCCCGATAATCGCTGAACAGCCGGCGATCCTTGTCGTCCGAAATCATGGAATCGCCGTATTGATCCACCAGGCGGTTGATTTCCGCCGCGTCCCGGTCAAAGGCCAGCGCGGCGGCAGCCCGGGCCGTGTCATTGGTCGCCAGCAAATGACCCCGCACCTCCACGCGCAAATCCGCCAGGCCGCGGGCGAGATTTCCGAGCGTCGCGAGGCTCGGAATTTGTTGTTGGGATACGAACTTGCTGCGCTCCTCGATGTTCGTCACCTGGATCCAGTTGAAAATCCCCAGCCCGGTGAACGCCAGCAGCGGCACGACGAGCAGAATGGTCAAACGCCTGGCAATGGTCATGGCTCCCTCCTGATGGGCTCAATGGCCGGACGGGTCCGTCGGGTTTGCATGGCGATAAATTACGTCAAGCCGCCGGTCGTTCAAAGCGAAATGGAGGAAACCAGGCGGCGATGTCCCAAAGCGGCCCTGCGATATCCCAGGCCAAGGGTGCGATGTCGCGGAACGACGCCGGGATCTGACCCGCCAACTTTGCGATGTCCCGAGACGCCGGCGGGATGTCGCGCCAGGATTTCGCGATGTCTCACCGCGGTTTTGGGATGTCCCAAGCCAGGGGTGCGACGTCGCGAAACGACGATGGGATGTCACGAGCTGGCTTTGCGATGTCCCAAAACTCCGGGGGGATGTCCCAAAATGATTTTGCGACATCCAAAAACCGCTGGAACTGGCTGAAAACAGGTGATTTAGCTGGAAAATGGCAAAAATGGCATTTCTTTGGGATTATGTCGTTGACGTAAAATTAAGATGATACGCGGAAATCCTCCCTCTCCGCCGCGAAGCGGGGGAGAGGGCTGGGGTGAGGTGGCGCTGATTTCAATTGAAAAATGAAATCCCCTCCCCATGAACCTCAAGATCGCCAACTTGATTATCAGCGACTTGCGCATCTTGAGGTTGCAGGGGTTCAAAGCGCGAAATGGGGTTCGGAGAATTCTCACCCTGACCCTCTCCCCGCTTGGGCGGGGCGAGGGAAACTTCCGTCAAGTGCATAATCCCCATTTCTTTGGGATTATGTTTATGTATTTGACGGAATCCGCATTCCGCAGGGGCAACGGGGCGCGTGGCTCGCCCTGTGAAAGATCCGGCAACGCAACACCCCGCACCTTCGCCCCTTCTCCGGGGCGCTTCAAAATCGGACAAATTGTTTGGCGTGCCGCGTCCGCGCCGCCTCTTCCTCGCGGTGGCGCGCGTTTACGATGGCCTGCGCCGCCTGCCGCGCCACGCCCCGGACGAGGTTCAGGTCGTTCGCATCAAACTGGCCGGCTTGCCTGCCGCCCAAGACGAGCAGCCCCAGCGACTGGCTTTCGATCCGGATCGGCGCCAGCAGCAGCGCAGGGGTCTCGAAGCCGAGGCCCGTTCCGGACTTGAACGGCTCTTCCTGCGTGATGTCCCGCACCAACCGGTCGCCCGGCTCGCGCAGGACTGCCGTCCAAAATCCCGCGCCGTCCTCCAGCGCCTCCCGTTGCGCCGCGGTCAACTGCAGGTTGACGCAACTGCGGACTTCGACCCGGTCGGAGAATTGCGCCCGCAGCAGGACCATCGCCCAATCCGCCAGCGTGCCGAGACAAAGCTGGCGCGCCATCACGTCGAGCAGTTGCTGCAGACCGGTCGCTTCGCCAATGGCCTTGCCGATTTCGTCATAGACAATCACCTGCCGGTTCAGCCGCCGGATGCGTTCGCTGGAAGTGCGGATCATCCCGAACAACACGCCCATGCCGGCCTGGCCCCCGGCTTTCGGCAGGTCGTCGAACGCCGCCTTGGACAGCCAAAAGGTCTGCGTGCGGCCGGCGGCCACGGCGGAGGCCGACCGCGGCTGCTGGTCGAACAGCGACATCTCGCCGAAATAATCGCCCGCCTCGATCACGGCCAGCGTCTTCGCGATCCCACCGGCAACGCCGGTCTGTTTCTCGATGCGGACGGCGCCGCTCGAGATGAAATGCATGCCGTCGCCGGGCGAACCCTTCCGCAAAAATGGTTTCGCCGTCGGCAAACTCGCGGGACGCCAAAACCGCGCCGAGCCGCGCCAGCGCCGCGTCGTCATGCGCGCCAAGCACGTTGATCTTCTTCAGGTCTTCCAGGTTCATCTGATGCTTCAGGCCACGCGCGCCAGGTTGCGGAGTTCCTGCGGATGGTTCGCCTTGCTCAAGGCGTCTTCCAGATTGACCAGCCCGGCCTGGACCAGTTGATTCAGCGATTGCTCCATGGTGCACATGCCTTCGCGGCCGCCGGTCTGAATGGCGGAATAGATCTGGTGCGTCTTGCCTTCGCGAATGATGGAGGAAATGGCCGGCGTCACCACCAGGAGTTCGCGGGCCGCCACGCGCCCGTTGCCGTCGGCCCGCGGCAGCAGAATCTGCGACACGACGCCCTTCAAACTCGAAGCGAGCATGACGCGGATTTGCTCCTGCTGATACGGCGGAAACACGTCTATGATGCGGTCCACCGTCTGCGCGGCGTCCTGGGTGTGGAGCGTCGAGAGCACCAGATGGCCGGTTTCCGAGAGCGTCAGCGCCGCCGCGATGGTTTCCAGGTCGCGCATTTCGCCCACGAGAATCACGTTCGGATCCTCGCGCAGGACGCTCTTCAATGCCCGCGGGAAGGAGTGCGTGTCGTGGCCCAGTTCGCGCTGGTTGATCGTGCAGCGGATGTGCGGATGCACAAACTCGATGGGATCTTCAATCGTCACGATGTGCCCCGCCTTTTCCTGGTTGATGAGATTGATCACCGCGGCGAGCGTGGTGGACTTGCCGCAACCGGTCGGGCCGGTCACCAGCACCAGTCCGCGCGGCAGCAGGGCGAGCCGGCGCAGGGTGTCCGACAGGCCGAGTTCCTCGAAGCTCGGAATGTTCTCGCCAATCGTCCGGAACACGCCGGCCACGCTGCCGCGCTGCATGAAGACGTTGACGCGGAACCGCGACACGCCGGGAATGCCGACGGAAAAATCCAGCTCGTGCTCCTCTTCAAACGCCGCCTTCTGGTCGTCGGTGAGGATGCTGTAAATGAGCGACTTGGTTTCGTCGGGGCCGAGCACCGTGTCATAGCCGCTGGCGATCAACTGGCCGGAGATGCGCACCATCGGCGGGCGGCCGATGGTCAGGTGCAGGTCGGAGGCGCCGTATTCCACGGCGTATTTGAGCAATTCGGCGAGGTCCATAATTTTGGCGGGTAGAATCAAACCATTCCGCTGGTGCCGGAATAGATGCCTTTGAGGTTCATCTTGAGTTCGTCGGGTTTGGGCGAAACGCGCAGGGCCTCGCTCTCCTCGACCTTGCCGGCCCTGACCAGGTCCACCAGCGCCTGATTGAACGTCTGCATGCCCTCGGTGCGGGCGGCCTGGATGGCCGCCGGGATTTTGGTGGTCTCGCCTTCGAGGATCAATTTTTTGATGCGGGGCGTGTTGATCAGGATTTCCAGCGCTGCAACGCGCCCGCCGCCCGCGCGCGGCACGAGTTTCTGACAGATGATGGCCCGCAGCCCGAGCGAAAGTTGCATGCGCATCTGCGGCGTGCGGTCGGTGGGAAACAGATTCAGCAGCCGCTCGATGGACTCCGGGGCGTCCTGCGTGTGCAGCGTGCCGAACACCAGATGCCCGGTCTCGGCCGCCGTCAGCGCCACGGACGCCGACTCCATGTCGCGCATCTCGCCGATGAGGATCACATCCGGGTCCTGCCGCAAAACATGCTTGAGTGCGGCGGCGAAACTGGCGGAGTCCAGCGCGATTTCCCGCTGATTCACCAGCGCCAGTTTGTTCTCGTGCACGAACTCGATGGGATCTTCGAGCGTCATGATGTGGCACGCCTCGGTGGCGTTGATGTGGTCAATCAGCGCCGCCAGCGTGGTGGACTTGCCGCTGCCCGTCGCGCCCGTCACCAGCACCAAGCCGTCGTTGGCCGTGGCGATGGTCTTCAGGACATCCGGCAATTCGAGCGCATCGAGATTCAAAATTTTTGTCCCGATAGTCCGCAACACCAGGCCCGGCTTGTCGCGCTGATAAAACAAATTGGCGCGGAACCGGCCGACATCTGGAATCGCGACCGCCGCGTCGCAGTCCCGGCTGGCCAGGAACTCATGGAATTTTTCCTCGTTCCGCAAGATTTCCCGCGCCAGGCGCAGCACGTCGTCCTCGGTCAGCGGCGCCATTTCGAACCGGCCCAATTGTCCGTGGATGCGGCCCATGGGCACTTCGCCGGCCTGGATGTGCAGGTCGGAACCCTTGTTTTGCACCAGGACCTGCAGTAATTCAGCGAGGCCGGGGCCGTTTGGATGGGAGGTTGTGTCGCTCATCGGCCGGGGTTTCCGTTTGTATCGTCATGTTGCCGTGCTTGAGACTGGATCAAATCCGCCACCGCCTGCGGGTCTCGACGGACAGGATTCACCTGTCAATGCCCGCGTGCTGATGCGCCGATGGTAACCAAATTTCCCCGCCGGACGCCAGCAATTTCGTCAATTGACCGAATCCCGTGCGCCCGGTGCGGCCTGTTTGGTGGGCGGAGGCCTTGATGCATAGTGTCAGTTTACGCCCACAACAGAGAATTGGCTGGCTGTCATTCTGCGCGACTCACCGGATCAAACCATCTGCGCGCAGGGCGGTCAGCACCTTGGCCGCCAGCGGGCCGATCTCGTCCAGGGGCTCGGCTCCCTCCCGCAACAGCGTTCCGGTGACCGCCGACCACAGTTTTGTTTCGGTCTTCAAATCATAGAGGCTGGTTTCGAGGCAAACATACTTGTTCAAGGTATGCTGCATTCCGCCACGGCCGGGCGAGGAGACGGTGTAATATTCGAAGCCGCCGACCTGGCCGGAGGTCCGCGTCACCAAAGTGTTCCCTCCGCCGATGGGTGCCGGCGAGGACTGGTTGTAGGAGTCAACCAACCGGATGATCAAGACCGAATCCGCGCCCGCCGCCCGCAATTTTTCCGCCGCGGCCTCCTTGTCCGCCTTGATTTCATCCAGGCTAAGAATGCCCAGCGTCTTGAATGCCGGCTGGCCCTTTTGCTCCAGTTGAGCGACGAATTGCCCCTCAAACGCCGTGCGGTAATTGCCCTGTTCATCCACCGCCAGCACGGCGACATTGCGAACCGGCCCGCCGCGATAGTCCGGCGACTTCCAGGTGGATTTGATTGAAGTGGCTGCGCAGGAGCAAAGGAACGCTGCGAGCGCGGCGATGAGAACGTTGTGGAATCGGATTTTCATATTGTCTGATCCGGTTGGAGGTTATTGGGACGCGATAGTTTCTGATTTCAGTCACCCAGCGAAATCCCCAGCGCACGCGCCGTGCGCGCCAAATTGCCTTCCGGCGGCACCGTTTTGAGCCGGCCCACGGCTTCGCTGATGGCCACGCCCGCCACGCCGGCCCCCGTGAACGCCACCATCTTCCCGAATTCGCCCGCCGCCACCAGTTCCACCGCCGTCGCGCCGAACATGGAGCACAGCGCGCGGTCAAAGGTCGTCGGGCTGCCGCCGCGCTGGAGGTGGCCCAGCACGCAGTTCCGCGTTTCCTTGCCCGTGCGCTTGGCGAGTTCCGCCGCCACCACCGCGCCGATGCCGCCCAGGTGCGCCTCGCGGTTCGCCTCCGCGCCGCCGGAGGTGACAAAGCCCCCGCCCTTTTCGCGCGCGCCTTCCGCCACCACCACCAGCGTGAATTGTTTTCCCTGGCCCTCGCGTTCCTTCACCTTGGCGCAGATGCTCTCGTAGGTGAACGGGATTTCCGGAATCAAAATCACGTCCGCGCCGCCCGCCACGCCGGCATACAGCGCGATCCAGCCCGCATAACGCCCCATCACTTCCAGCACCATCACGCGGTTGTGGCTCTCGGCGGTCGTGTGCAGCCGGTCCAGCGCGTCCGTCGCGCAGGCCACCGCCGAGTCGAACCCGAACGTCATCATTGTCCCGTGCAGGTCGTTGTCAATCGTCTTGGGCACGCCGACAATCGGGATGCCGTGCTCGTGCATCTGTTGGGCGATGCTCAACGAGCCGTCGCCGCCCACCGACACCAGCGCCGACAGCCCCAGCGCATCCATGCCGGCGCGGGTCTCGTCCAGCAATTCCTTCGGCAGCCGCCGGCCCTCGCCGTGGCCGGTCTTGGCGGAGAATTTTCCGCGATTCGCCGTGCCGAGGATGGTGCCGCCGCGCGTCAGCAGTCCGCTCAACGCCTGGTAATCCAGCACGCGATACTGGCGCGGCTCCAGCAGCCCGGCGTAGCCGCCGATGATGCCCAGAGTTTCCCAGTCGCGTTTGGCCGCGGCCTTGGCCACGGCGCGGATGACGGTGTTCAGCCCGGGGCAGTCGCCGCCGCCGGTCACGATGCCGATTTTGGTTTTCATAATTGGAATGGAGTTGTGTTGCCGGCCGGGCGTGATAAGAAAGTGTTCATGCTTGCGTCTCGTGTATAACAGCTTAATCCGCCGGCCGCGAGCCGAAAAAATGTCTGCCGCCATCCCGCCGTCGCGGGTTTAACGCCCGCGCGAAAATCCGAAATAGATGCGCCGCGCGCATTTTTTTCTTCGGCGGCGAGGCCGCGCCGGCTTACCATTTCGCCAAGCTTGTGATCAAGTTCATCAATAACCCCGGCGGCGCAATCGCCGGCGACCCCGGCGATGCGCGGGCGGTTTCAGGTGGTGTTCGCGGAGGAGGAAGCCGCCGCATGACCAAACAAATTCCCGAGCGCCGGCGGCCCTGCCTCGGCACAGATGACAGAAAGGAAACATGGCCACATTGAGCGGAAGAAACGAACGCTACATCGGCTGGGCCGTTGTCCTGCTGCTGCTCGCCGGCTGCCTGCTGGTGCTGCGCCCCTTCGTGTCCGCCCTGCTCTGGGCGGTGGTGCTCTGCTCCACGAGCTGGCCACTCTACAGCCGGCTGCTGCGCTTCCTCCGTCAACGCCGCACGCTGGCCGCCTTGACGATGACCTTCGGCATGATTCTCATCCTCCTGCTGCCACTGTTCATCGTCGGCACCACGCTCGCCGACAACGTGAACGACTTGACCGCCGCCACGAAGAAATGGATTGAGGCCGGACCGCCCGCGCCGCCAGATTGGCTAGGCAAGGTTCCCGTCGTCGGCGCCAAAGCCGTTGCCTCGTGGCAAAACCTCGCCGGCGACACCACCAAGCTCATGGAAAAGGCCAAGGAATGGATCCCCACTGTCAGTGGCTGGCTGCTGAAGGGTGGATTGTTGCTCGGTCACGGATTGATTCAACTCGCCTTGAGCGTGTTCATCGCCTTCTTCCTGTTCCGCGACGGCGTCGCTCTTGCTGGGCGGCTCAATGCCGGCGTCACTCGCATCGGCGGCGACCGGGGCGTGCGCCTGATCACCGTCGCGGCCCGGACCGTTCGCGGCGTCGTCTATGGCATTCTCGGCACCGCGCTCGTGCAGGCGTTGCTTGCAGGCATCGGTTTTCTCGTCGCCGGCGTTCCCGGCGCTGCGCTGCTGGCCCTGCTCACCTTTTTTGTTTCCGTCGTGCCCGTGCTCGGGACGGGCTTGGTCTGGATTCCCGCCGCCATCTGGCTCTTCCACCAGGGCGCGACCGGCTGGGGCATTTTCATGATCGTCTGGGGCCTCCTCGTCGCGAACGTGGACAACGTCGTCAAACCGTGGCTCATCAGCCAGGGCAGCAACATGCCGTTCGTCCTGATTTTCTTCGGCGTCATCGGCGGCGCGCTCGCCTTCGGCTTCATCGGTGTTTTCCTCGGCCCGACCCTGCTGGCCGTCGGTTACCGGCTCCTTGAGGAATGGAACCCGGCCACTCCCGCCGCCGCCGGCAAAGCCGGCCTTGCTTCCACCACGGATGGCCAGGGATAAAGCGCGCTTGAACGCCCGGCGGCAAATGGCTTTTTTTTGATATGCGCCCTTCCAAAGGCGTCCCTTTCGCCGGGGCGGGCGGGTGGCATCGGAACGCCCGCCCGGCACCCCCAAAAAGTGGCTATTTTTGACCACTACAGCGTAACTCGTTGAAAATAAACTTGTTCTAGCGTATTCAAGCCGTGAAAGCCGGCAAAAAGCGCCCAAAATCGCCTCCTCTTTCGGAAAAAGAGCATGCTCCAACGGGAAAAGAGCATGCTCGAACGGAAAAAGAGCGCGCTCCAACGGGAAAAGAGTGTGCTCTTTTTGGAAAAGAGCATGCGCCCACGGGAAAAGAGCGCACGCCCACGCCGCAGGCGTGTGCTCCCGCGGCGATAGAGCACGCTCCAACGCGGTGGGAGCGCACGCGAACGGCGCGGGAGCATGCTCCCACGCGAAAAGAGCGCGCTCGAACGGCGAAAGAGTGTGCTCCAATGCCGAAGGAATGAATGCCGGTTTTGGCTGAAACCCCTCTAATTTTTGGGATTTGACCTTTGGAGCAGTGCGGCTGGACTAAATACGGTCGGGCAGGCACGGGCCGGAGAACCTTCCAGCCAACCCTCATGCCTCCGAAGGGCAATTTCAACTACTTGGATTCGGCTAAAACAGGGTGTTAATGAAATGGTTGTCAATTCGAGAGTTTTCCATCACTGATACCCCCTCAAATCTTGATATGCGCCCGCGCCGATTTTCGTTCCGCCTTGCACTTCGCGTTATCGTCTGCGACCCTTCAGCGGCGCGGGCGATGCAACAGCAAAATTACCCCAAACATTACTGCGGCGTGTTCGGCATTTTCGGCCATCCGAATGCCGCCGAACTTGCCTACTATGGTCTCTACGCCCTCCAGCACCGCGGCCAGGAGAGCGCGGGCATCGTCACCTGCCACGAGGGGAAATTTTACAAGCACCACGGCATGGGCCTGGTGCCGCAGGTGTTCAATCCCAAAATCCTGCACGACCTCGTCGGCAACGTGGCCGTCGCCCATACGCGGTATTCCACCACCGGGTCGTCGCACATCCGCAATGCCCAGCCGCTGACGGTGGATTGCACGCGCGGCCAGATCGCCGTGGCCCACAACGGGAATTTGACGAACGCGGCGCAATTGCGCGACGAGTTGGAACGCCGCGGCCTCGTTTTCCAGACGAGCGTGGACAGCGAAATCATCATCATGATGCTGGCGCAGCCGACGATTGGCGGGATGGAGAACACGCTGGTCCAGACGGTCCGGCGCATCGAAGGCGCGTATTCGCTGGTCATCCTGACGGAGAAGGAATTGATCGGCGCGCGCGACCCGTTCGGGTTCCGTCCGTTGTGTCTGGGCCGCGTGAACGGCGCGTGGGTGCTGGCCAGCGAATCAGTGGCGCTCGACCAGATCCAGGCCAAATTTGTCCGCGACGTGGCGCCGGGCGAAATCGTCATCATCAACGAAAAAGGGCTGACCAGCCTGCAGGCGTTTCCCGAACACGAGAAGCGCGCGTTCTGCATTTTTGAATACGTCTATTTCGCGCGGCCGGACAGCAACATTGGCGGCCGCAGCGTTTACGAAGTCCGCAAGGAAATGGGCCGCCAGCTCGCGCGCGAACATCCGGTCAAGGCCGACCTCGTGATCCCGGTGCCGGACAGCGGCGTCTGCGCGGCGATGGGTTATTCAGAGCAGTCGGGCATCCCCTTCGAGATGGCGTTCATCCGCAACCACTACGTCGGGCGCAGCTTCCTCCAGCCGACGCAGCTCATCCGCGACTTCGACGTGCGCGTGAAGCTGAACCTCATCGCCTCGCTCGTGAAGGACAAGCGCGTGGTGATCGTGGACGATTCCATCGTGCGCGGGACGACCTGCAAGACGCGCGTCAAGACGCTCAAGGAAGCGGGCGCAAAGGAGGTCCACGTCGCGGTCAGTTGCCCGCCGCACACGAACCCGTGCGTGTATGGCATTGATTTTCCCGACCGCAGCAAGCTGATGGCGGCGAACAATACCGTGGACGAAATCCGCAAATACCTGAACGCCGACTCGCTGCATTACCTCTCCCAGACCGGCATGGTGA
Organism: uncultured Verrucomicrobiae bacterium; assembly: GCA_963764035.1. Taxonomy (GTDB): domain Bacteria; phylum Verrucomicrobiota; class Verrucomicrobiia; order Limisphaerales; family UBA11358; genus UBA11358. Next base: position 125,025 of record CAVXQV010000011.1, on the reverse strand, counting down.
AGGCAACGGGGTTGGCGAAGGAATCCTTTTGCATGGCGTGTTACGACGGCAAATATCCCGTGCCCTACGACCCGCTGCTGGACAAACACATCATCGAGAGCCGCAAGCGCCAGGCCCAGACGCTCGGCGAGGCGGTGGAGAAGGACAGCGAGCAGATTAAATTGTTGCAGGGTTAGAAATACCCCGCTTGGACTTAGTTATCCCGCTTGCGTCGCCACAGTGACCGCTGAAAATCTGTGTTCCATCTGTGTCCATCTGTGGCTAAACTTTTTCCGTGAACGCTACTCAACTTTCCGCCGCACAACTCGCCGCCTTCATTGACCACACGCTGCTCAAGCCTGACGCCACTGCCGCGCAAATTGAAAAACTCTGCGCCGAGGCGCGCGAACACAAATTTTTCTCCGTCTGCGTCAACGGCTCGCGGGTCGCCGCCGCGCGGCATTTTCTGGACGGCTCGGACGTGAAGGTCGCCAGCGTTGTCGGCTTTCCGCTCGGCGCAATGTCCAGCGACGCCAAGCGGTTTGAAACCGAGGCGGCCATTGACGACGGCGCGCAGGAGATTGACATGGTGCTCAACGTCGCCCGGCTCAAGGACGGCGACGACAAATACGTCCTGCGCGAATTGACGGACGTGGCCGAGGCCGCGGATGAACGGACGGTGAAGGTGATTCTGGAAACGTGCCTGCTGACCGACGCAGAAAAGGTCTGCGCCTGCAAACTAGTCGTCGAGAGCGGCGCGCATTTCGTCAAGACCTCGACCGGCTTCAGCACCGGCGGCGCGACGATTGCCGACGTGAAATTAATGCGCGCCACGGTCGGCCCGGAATTCGGTGTCAAGGCCTCCGGCGGCATCCGCGATTTGCAAACGGCGCTGGCGATGATTGAGGCCGGCGCGACGCGCCTTGGCACTTCGGCCAGCATCGCCATTGTCAGGGGAGTTGGGAACAAATCCGGCGGCTCGTATTGAGCAAAACCCGCGGGTGGTTTCGGGGAACCCAAGTGCCGAACGCCTTGCTTGGGCTGCGGTCAGTCAGCCGACCATCAGCCCTTGCGTTGAGGCAAATGATGGGTGACAATTTGCCAATACGCATTATGAATCCATCCAAGATCCCCGTCTTTAAATCCGGGCTGCCCGGTTTCATCTTCTGTCTCATGGCCAGCCTGCCGCTTTGCGCGAGTGTGGCCGCGCAGGAATCCGCCGCGTCGGCGAACGTGGCCTTGGTGGCGGTGCCATCGGCGTCCAACGTCTCCGGCGACACGTTGCTGGCGGCGCTGAACGACGGCGTCGCGCCGCGCAATTCGCGCGACAACCGGCGCGGTTCCTACGGCAACTGGCCTAGCACCGGCACGCAATGGGTGGAATACGACTGGAGCCATCCCGTCAGCACGAAGCAAATCGAGGTGTATTGGTGGGCCGATGGTCAAGGTGTGCGCCTGCCCAAGGCGAGCCGGTTGAAATACTGGGATGGCAACGCTTTTGTCGCGGTGAACACGCTGGGCGACACCAACGCCCTCGGTGTCGCGGGTGACAAGTTCAATGTGACGACGTTCGACGAAATCACGACGACGAAGCTGCGGCTGGAGATGGACGGGGACAACACTTATTCCACGGGCATTTTGGAATGGCGGGTTTTGGATTCGGGCAAGTCGCCGGATTTCCCGCCGATGGTTTCCGCCGGCGTGGATCGCGACGTGATGGTGGGCGGCAAAACCTATTTGTCCGGAGCGGTGAAATTCCTGAAACCGGGTCCGTCGGCGAAAGTTGTCTGGAGCAAGGATTCCGGTCTAGGCAGTGTGACATTTGCGGATGTGAATGCCCAGGTGACGACGGCGACTTTTTCGGAGCCGGGCGATTACGTCCTGAAATTGACGGCAGGCGAAGGTGATTTGAGCGCGTCGGCCACATTGCGGGTGAAGGCGGCGACCCCGCCGCCGGCCGAGCGGCTCGACGTGGTTTACACGAAGCCTTACAAGATTGACAGTCCGCTCTGGAACGCGCGGGTGAAGGCGCTCATCGTGGACTGGATTCCCCATTGCATTGACCAGATCAACAGCACGAACATCGCGCGCAACCAGGGTGACGGCGGCATTGACAATTTTATCGAGGCGGCGAAGGCGTTGCGCGGCGAACCGCACCAGCGACAGAGGGGCTACGTTTTCGCCAACGCGTGGGTGCATCAAACCGTCGAGTCCATGTGCATCGCGCTGATGGTGGACCCGCAGGGTGACAAGGACATGATCGCGGCGCAGGACAAGATGAAAGCAACTCTCGAAGATTGGATCCCGAAAATTCTCGCGGCGCAGGAGCCGGACGGCTACTTGCAAACTGCCTGGACGCTCCGCAACACGAACCAATGGCGTGAGCGCTGGTCGCCGCAAAGCCGCGGCAACCACGAGGGCTACACCGCCGGCTATTTCATCGAGTCGGCCATCAACAATTACACGCTGACAGGCGGCACGGACAAGCGGCTTTACAATGCGGCGAAGAAGCTCGCCGACTGCTGGGTGGCGAACATTGGGCCGGGCAAGAAAGAATGGTATGACGGCCACGAGGAAATGGAACAGGCGCTCGTGCGGTTCGGCCGCTTCGTGAATGATATGGAGGGCCAGGGCCACGGCGACAGCTACATCGCCCTCTCAAAATTCCTCCTCGATTGCCGCGGCCAGCACGGCGGCTCGGATTACGACCAGACCCAGTCGCCCGTCACGGAGCAATACGAGGCCGTGGGCCACGCCGTGCGCGCGGTTTACCTCTACTCCGGCATGGCGGACGTGGCGGCGGAAACGCACGACCCGGCTTATCAGAGCGCCGTCCTGTCGCTTTGGGACAATCTCGTGAACAAAAAGTATTACGTCACCGGCGGCGTCGGCAGCGGCGAAACGTCGGAGGGTTTCGGCGGGGATTATTCGCTGCGGAACAATGCCTACTGCGAGTCCTGCTCCAGTTGCGGTGAGATTTTCTTCCAGTGGAAAATGAACCTCGCCTATCACGACGCGAAATACGCCGACCTTTACGAGGAGACGATGTATAACGCCCTGCTCGGCGCGACGGACTTGGATGGCAACAATTTCTACTACGACAACCCGCTTGACTCCAGCCGGGCGCGCTATCCGTGGCACAATTGTCCCTGCTGCGTCGGCAACATCCCGCGGACGCTCCTGATGGTGCCCACGTGGACCTATGCAAAAAGCGCGGACGGGCTTTACGTCAATATGTTCATTGGCAGCACCATCAATATCGAGAAGGTCGCCGGCACGGACGTGCAGATGGTGCAGAAAACTGATTACCCGTGGGTCGGCAACGTCGCCATCACGGTGAATCCGAAGGAATCGAAGGAGTTCACCGTTTATGTCCGCGTGCCGGACCGCACGACGAGCGCGCTCTACACGCCCACGCCGCAGGTGAGCGGCCTCAAATCACTCGCGGTGAACGGACAGGAAATTTCACCGAAGATTGAAAATGGTTACGCCGCCATCACGCGCCAATGGAAAGCGGGCGACACCATCAACCTTTCGTTGCCGATGGAAGTCCAGGTCATCAAGCCTAGCGATAAAATCGTGGCGGACCACGGCCGGATCGCATTGCGCTACGGCCCGTTGATTTACAATGTTGAGCGGGCCGACCAGCCGAATATCAATCTGGCCCTTGGTTCCGCCCCGCTCACTCCCGAATGGCGCGGTGACCTGCTCGGCGGCGTGATGGTCATCAAAGGCCAGTGGGCCGACGGCAGCCCGCTGGTGGCCATCCCGAATTACGCGCGCGAAAATCGCATCGCCCAGGGTCCAGGCCGCGGTTCCGGGCCGAATTCGATCGTCTGGTTCAAAGGGCAATAACCGGCACGCGCCGCCCGTTGCGCGGCGCAGGAATTGTTGCTTCAACCGGGTTTTGACGGAGAATTTGCCGATACGTCACAAAGGCATCTCATGCAAAAAGTTTCCGGCATTATCGTTTTGCTGATCGGCGTGGCCGTGCTCATCGCCGCGCGTAAAATCGCGGACCACTACGGAGCCGAAGTGCAGCCGCCGTTCGAAGGCGCGCCGACGGATCGCGCGGTGTATATCTACGCCTGCGGCGGAGTCATCGCGCTCCTCGGCGTGTGCAGTTTTTCTGGAAGCGCAAATGAACCGCTTCAGTCTCACGCCACTTCCTGCGGGCCTTTGCCGCCGTTGACGAGGAACAACACGGCCATGCGGACGGCGAGGCCGTTGGTGACCTGCTCCAGAATCACCGAGCGGCCGCAATCGGCGATTTCGCTGTCAATCTCCACGCCGCGGTTGATCGGGCCGGGATGCATGATCGAGGGCGTCGGGTTTCGTCCTCGCCAGCCGCGCCTTGTTCAGGCCGAAAAGCTGCGTGTATTCGCCGATGCTCGGAAACATCGTCTTGCGCTGGCGCTCGTGCTGGATGCGCAGCAGATTGATGATGTCCGCCTCGCGGATGGCCTCGTCCACGTCGTGCGTCACGCGGCAGCCCATCTGCTCAAAGGCTTTGCGGCACCAGCGTGGACGGGCCGCACAGCGTCACCTTGGCGCCAAGTTTCGTGAGCGCCCAGATGTCCGAGCGCGCGACGCGGCTGTAGAGGATGTCGCCCAGGATCGTCACGTTCAGCCCGGCGACCTTTCCCTTGTGCTCGCGAATGGTGAAGGCGTCGAGCAACGCCTGCGTGGGATGTTCGTGCGCGCCGTCGCCGGCGTTGATGACGCTGGCCGTCAAGCACGCGGGAAAGAAAGTGCGGCGCGCCGGATGCGCTGTGGCGCATGACGATGAAATCTGCCTTGAGCGCCTGAAGATTCAGCGCCGTGTCCTTGAGCGTCTCGCCCTTTTTGAACGACGATGCCTCGGTGGAAAAATTGATGATGTCGGCGGACAGCCGCTGCTCGGCCAGTTCAAAGCTGATGCGCGTGCGCGTGGACGGCTCGACGAACAAATTGACGACCGTCTTGCCGCGCAGCGCCGGGACCTTCTTGATCGCCCGCTGGCCGACCGCCTTGAATGCGCGGGCCGTGTCGAGCACGAGGTTGATTTCGTCCGCCGAGAGCGATTCGATGTCGAGCAGATGTTTGCGGGTCCATCTCATGGCTTCAACAGGAGCACCTCGTCCCGCGCCGCGCCGGCTTCGACCAGCTGCAACGAAATCTTTTCCTCCAGCGCCGTGGGCACGTTCTTGCCGACGAAATCCGCCCTGATCGGCAGCTCGCGATGGCCGCGGTCAATCAGCACGGCCAGTTGGATTTTCTTCGGCCGGCCGAAATCGTTCAATGCGTCCATCGCCGCGCGGGTCGTGCGGCCGCTGAACAGCACGTCGTCCACCAGCACGACGGTCTTGCCGGTCACGTCAAACGGGATGACGGTGGGATGAATGGTGGGCGCGGCGCGCTGGTCCAGGTCGTCGCGGTGCATGTTCACGTCGAGAATGCCCACCGGCACGGCGTGGTTCCAGATGCCGGCCAGGATCTTTGCCAGCCGCGCCGCAAGATGGTCGCCGCCGACGGGGATGCCGACGAGCACCACGTCGTCGCCGACCTCGTTGCGCTCGGCGATTTCGTGCGCGATGCGCGTGAGCGCGCGCTGGATGGCGAGCGCGTCGAGGATGATGGTGGGTTCAGGCATTGGAGAAAGTTTAGGGTTCGAAATCTGAGAGTTGAGGGCGAAGACAATTTGCGAAAAGAAAATCGCGAACCCGCTCCGCCGTGGTGCGGAGGCGATTCGCGTTGTGCGTTTCGTCATCATTGTCCTTTGCTGCCTCGCCGGGCGGCGTTAAAGGAACAGGTGGTTCAATTATTGCCGGCGGCCTGCCGGGCCTTGCGCCAGCTTGAGCGGTGCCTGATGATCCAATCCGTCAGCGCCCGCTCGAAGCCGATGTCATGGCCGGCCTTTTCCGACTCAATCCACTTGTGCCTGAGGATTTCCTCGCGCTCGGCCTGGAACTCACGGTAGAGCGAGGAGTTCTTCAGCAAATCGTTCGCCGACGATGATTCTTTTCCGACGTTCGACATAGTGAAATTCAATTGTCACCGCTAAAGTTAATTCCGGGTGACAATTCTGGCAATGGAAATCTGCGCGGAAAAACCACTGAAATTCAGGATCTTCCCGCTGTTTTCGAAATCGAAAAGACAAACGATCTTGGCGTGGAACGGGCGGAGGCGCCTGCGCAGGCTCATCTGAACTTCGCCTGCAGCGCCTCCGCAATCCGGATGAACGCCTTCCCCGCCGGATGATTCGGCGCGGAAACCACCACCGGCATGCCGCGGTCGCCGCCTTCGCGGATTTCGGTGAAAATCGGCACTTCGCCGAGGAACGGAATTTTCTGCCGCGCGGCCTCCGCTTGGCCGCCGCCGTGGCCGAAGATTTCCACGCGCTCGCCGTTGGGCGTGGTGAAATAGCTCATGTTCTCCACGATGCCGAGAATCGGCACGTTGACCTTCTGGAACATCGCGATGCCCTTGCGCACGACGCCGAGCGACGCCTCCTGCGGCGTGGTCACGATGACCCCGCCGTCGAGCGGCACGGTCTGGCAGAGCGAGAGTTGCGCGTCGCCCGTGCCCGGCGGCAAATCCACCAGCAGAAAATCCAGATCGCCCCATTCGACCGCCGTTAAAAACTGGTGAATGGTCTTCGTGATCATCGGCCCGCGCCAGATGACCGGCTGGTCGTCGGCCAGCAACAATCCGATGCTCATCACTTTCACGCCATGGCGCGACGGGCGGAACCAGTCGTCGCTTCCGCGCTGATGGTCGGCTTCTCGTGGACGCCCATCATCAGCGGAATGCTCGGCCCGTAAATGTCGCAATCCAGCAAGCCGACCTTCGCCGCCGAGATGCTGCAAGGCGCAGGCGAGATTCGCCGACACGGTGGATTTGCCGACGCCGCCCTTGCCGCTGGCGATGGCGATGACGCGCTTCACGCCGGGAACCCTGTTTGGCTCGCGAACGGATTCGTCGGCGCAGTCTGACCAGCGGCCGGTAATTGCACTTCGACGTGAACATGATTCACGCCGGGCAGATTCTTCAAAACGCGCTCTGCTTCGGTTTTGATTTGTTGCGCGGCTCCGGGATTGGCCGAAGTCAATTGCAGTGTCACGCTCACCGCGCCGTTAGCGACGGCAACGATTTCCTTGACCAGCCCGAACGAAACGATGTCGCGCGAGAAGCCGGGATATTTGACGGCTTTGAGCGCATCCAAGATGGTTTCCTGTGAAAGCATGGAACCCACAAATTGCCAGCCGCGCGGACAAAGGCAAGTTGCTTTGACGCGTCACTCCAGGACGGAGATCTCGCGGTTGGCCTTGCGCAGTTTGCGCGTCAGGTCCAGGCAGAGGTGTTCCAGCAGCTTGATTTTGAGCGCGGGTTGCGATTCGCCGAGCGCGGTGAAATCCTGGAGGCTCAACATATGGCATTCCACGTCGCTGTCGGCGATGATGTTGGCCGAGCGCGGTGCGCCGTCAATGAACGCCATCTCGCCAAAGCATATGCCGGGGGAAAAACTCGCCAGCCAGCGGCGCTCTTCGCCCGGCAAATGGATGCTCACGACGTCGCGGGACAGGAAAAAGATTTCGCGCGCCTCGTCGCCGGCGCTGATGATCTCATGGCCGCGCTTGAAGGAATGCGGCCGGAGCAGCGGTTGAATCACGTCCAGTTCCGCCGCCGTGAAGTCCGCGCAGCAGTTCATAATCGGCGGTTTTGACGCGCGCGCCGGTGATGCGTGTGTCGGAATGTTTTTCGAGCACCCGGTTCTCGCACCATTCCAACGCCAGGTCGTTGTCGGGGAAGGAATGGAATTGTTCATCGAATTTCGCGCCGAGCTTGGTCTTCATCATGACGTCGCAGCAGCGGCAGATGCTTGTGATGCGTGAAGACGGCCGTCTTGCCGGTCGCGGCCAGTTTGGTGACGCATGAAATGGCCGGCGCTTTCGTTCAGGCTCAAAACGCGGCGCAGGTCGCTGATGAGATATTCAATGCCGTCGCAGGTTCCCCAGGACCTCGGCCACCACGGGTTCGGTTGTGGCAAAAATCAGGTTGCCTTGCAGTTGGTAAACTTGGATCACACTGGCCGATGCGCGCAAAACGTGCTCGTCCTGCGGATTGCGGACATGGCTGGAATTGAATTGACCGCCGGTGAATTTCAGGCGGATCACGGACTTGCCGGCCGTTTTGCGATTGAACAGATGCAAGTCGAGCCGGCGCGAAAGTTCCTGGCAGACGCGGATGCCGCGGACGCTGTTGCCGTGAGCGTCCAGCCGCGGTGAAAACACGCCGATGCCGAGCCGGCTCGGCAGCACCGCGAGGACGCCGCCCGCGACGCCGCTCTTGGCGGGGATGCCGACGTTGTAGAGCCACTCGCCCGCGAAATCATACATGCCGCAGGTGCCCATAACGCTCAACACACTTTCCACATATTCGCCGCGCAATGCCTGCCTGCCCGTCAAGGGATTGACGCCACTCTTGGCCAGGGTCGCGCCATGACGCCCAAGTCGCGGCAGGTCACGGAAATGGAGCATTGCTGGAAATACAATTCCGTGGTCGGCGCGGGATCCCCGGTGAGCTTGTCAAAATTCCGCAGCATGTGGCCGATGGCGCGGTTGCGATGGCCGGTTTCTCTTTCAGAACGGTAAACGGTTTCATCCAGAGAAAGCCAGCGCCCGGCGTAGAGCGAAAACATCTCCAGAACGCGTTTGAATTTGGTTTGCGCCGTCTTTCCTGCAATCAAGGCGGCGGTCGCAATCGCACCCGCGTTGATCATGGGATTGCGCGGACGGCCCGTGCCCGGATCGAGGCTGATGGAATTGAACGCATCACCAGTCGGTTCGACGCCAACTCTCTGCAACGCCGCCTCGCGGCCGTTGTCCTCGAGCGCGAGCCCATAGACAAAGGGCTTGGAAATGGATTGGATGGTGAATTCCTGCCGCGTATCGCCGACCTCATACACCGACCCGTTCGTGGTGACGAGGCAGATGTCCGACCCAGCCAGGATCCGCTTTCGCCAACTCCGGGATGTAGGTTGCCACCTCTCCGTCCTTCACGGCGGCGCATTCACTATGACAATTCCTCCAGAAAATCCTGGATGGGGGAAGTCAATTTCGATTCATTCCTGTGTTTCATGGCGTCAAGTTGTTCTTGTCCGGGACCCTCCAACTGTCTGATTCCTCCAACGGCGTTCAAATTGAACTTTCGCCGCCGCCCCGTCAAGCCGGATGATGCCAATGCAGACTTGCGCGGGCGCGGCGGGCGTGGGAAATTGGCGGTCTGATTTGTGAGGTTAAACAATCAAATATGGCACCAACGACACAGAAACCCGCCCACGGCGTCGAGCCGTTCGTGAAGCATTTCAGCCGCATGGAGTCGGCGGACCAGCCGAAATGGCTCCTGCCGCTGCGCAAGGCGGGCATCGCCAGCTTTGCCGAACAGGGCTTCCCGACCCTGCACGACGAGGACTGGCGCTTCACGAATGTCGCGCCGATGGAGCAATTGTCGTTTCAACCCGCGCGCGAAACCGCGGCCGACGGCGTGGAAAGCAAGGTCCTGAACGAGGCGGCGTTTACCACGTTGCCTGGCTGCCGGCTCGTGTTCGTGAACGGATTTTTCTCGGCGGAACTGTCTGCGGTCAAGTCCATCGCCGGCGGCGTGCGCGTCGAAAATCTTTCCGCCGCGTTGGCCAGAGATTCCGCGCTGATCGAAAAGCATCTCGGAAAATACGCGCACACGGCGAAGAACACGTTCGCCGCGTTGAACCAGGCGTTCTTCACCGACGGCGCATTTATCTTCGTGCCGCAGGGCGTGGAAGTCGCCGAGCCGGTGCAATTGATTTACATTTCGTCCGCGAAACAGGGCGGCGAAACCATCCAGCCGCGCAATCTCATCATCGCCGAAGCGAACAGCAAGGTGACCATCGTCGAAAGCTATTTGAGCGCGAGCGGCGCCGCGTATTTCACCAATGCTGTCACCGAAATTGTCGCGGGCGAAAACGCCTCGGTCGAGCACCTCAAGTTGCAGGACGAGGCGGCGGCGGCGTTTCACATTGCCACGATCGCGGGCGAATTTGAGCGCGCCAGCAACGTGAACGTGCATTCGTTCGCGCTCGGCGCCAGGCTGTCGCGGAACAACATCCGCGCGAAGCTGGCCGGCGAGGGACTGGAATGCGTTTTGAACGGACTTTACCTCACGCGCCGCGATCAACTGGCCGACCACCACATGATCGTCGAGCACGCGCAGCCGCATTGCGCCAGCCACGAATATTTCAACGGGATTCTCGACGACAAGTCCAAGGGCGTTTTCCATGGGCGGATTTACGTTCATCCGGTCGCGCAAAAGACCGACGCGAAGCAGACGAACAAGAACCTTCTGCTGTCCGACGACGCGACCGCCGACACCAAGCCGCAACTAGAGATTTACGCCGACGACGTGAAATGCACGCACGGCGCGACGATTGGCCAGTTGAACAGTGAAAGCATTTTTTATTTGCGCTCACGCGGCATTCCGGAAAAAACGGCGCGACGGATGCTGATTCACGCCTTCGCCGGCGAAATCGTCGAGCGCGTGAAATGCGGGCCGGTGCGCGAGGAGTTGGACAAGATTGTCTGGAACCGGCTGGAAGCGAATCCGCATCTGGCGGAGAAATGATTTTTTAACCACGAAATACACGAACCACCCGAAATGAAATATTTTTGCTTTGGTGTATTTCGTGGTTAAGTTCCAGCCATGTTTGACGACATCAACGACCTTTACCAGCAGGTCATCCTTGACCACTGCAAGCAGCCGCGGAATTTCCACGAGATGCCGGCGGCGACCTGCTCGGCGCAGGGCCACAACCCGCTTTGCGGCGACCAGTTGAAGTTGTTCCTCGCGCTGGACGGCGACAAAATCAAAGACGTCAGTTTCGTCGGCTCCGGCTGCTGCATCTCCAAGGCGTCAGCGTCGCTGCTCACGGAATTTGCCAAGGGCAAAACGAAATCCGATGTGGAAACAATGTTTGGCGCGGTGCATGAAATGGTCACGACCGGCAAGGTGCTGGGCGACGTAGGCAAACTCGCCGTGTTCGCCGGTGTCCACAAATACCCGGTGCGCGTGAAATGCGCCATTCTGTCTTGGCACGCGGTGATGGCGGCTTTGAAAGGCGACGCCAAGCCCGTCAGCACGGAAAACGAGCAGACCTGATTGATTTCAGGCGCATTTGCGGCGATTATGTTGTTAGAAATGAGTTGAATCGTTTTATGAATCCGAACGAGCCAAAAATTTTGACGCGCGACGTGGAGGCTTCAGTCGTCCCCGTCGGCACGAAGGTGACGCTGCAAAAGGGCGGGCAGGCTTATGTCACGCAATCCCTCGGCGGCGCGTTCACTGTCATCGTCAACGGCAACATGTTCCGGATTGACAGCAAGGATGCCGATGCGCTTGGGCTGGAAGTAAAGGTCGCGCCAGCGAAGTCCGTCTCCGGCGACGCGGTCACGCAGGAGCAGTTGGAAAAGCAAATCTGGGACGCGCTCAAGACGTGTTACGACCCGGAAATTCCAGTCAACATCGTGGATCTCGGTTTGATTTACGACTGCCACCTCACGCCCGCTGCCGAGAACAGTTTCAAGGCTGACGTAAAAATGACTTTGACTGCCCCCGGCTGCGGCATGGGGCCGGTGCTGGCGCAGGATGTGCAAAACAAACTGCTCTCGCTGGAGCCGATTGACGAGGCGAACGTCGAGCTCGTCTGGGACCCGCCGTGGAACCAGGGCATGATGACCGAGGCGGCCAAGCTGCAACTGGGGCTGATGTGATTTTCAATCCTCCTCGTTCTCGTCCTCGTCCTCGAAATTCGATCAAGAGAACGAGGACGACGACGAGGACGATGCCACGGGTGAAAGATTTTAATTAATGACAAACCAAGCGCCAAACTGGGCAAAGCTTCGCGCCGATTTTCCCATCCTCGACCAGCAGGTCCACGGCAAACCGCTGATATATTTCGACAACGCCGCCACGTCGCAGAAACCGCGCGCGGTGATTGATGCGCTGGTCCATTACTACGAGCGCGACAACGCCAACGTCCATCGCGGCATCCATGAATTGAGCAATCGCGCCACAATGGCCTACGAGGCGGCGCGGGCGCTGGCAGCCAAATTCATCAACGCCGAAACCGCCGAGGAAATCGTCTTCACGCGCGGCACGACGGAAGGGATCAATCTCGTCGCCAGTTCCTGGGGCGCCAAAAACCTCAAATCCGGCGACGTGATTCTCCTCACGGAAATGGAGCATCACAGCAACCTCGTGCCGTGGCAATTGCTCGCCCAACGCACCGGCGCAAAAATTGCCTACGTGCCCGTCACCGGCGACGAAGGCATCCTTGATTTGTCCAAGCTCGATTCGCTGCTGACGAGGCAGGTCAAAATCTTTTCGATGGTTCACATTTCCAATTCGCTCGGCACGGTGAACCCGGTGGCCGACTTGTGCGCTCGCGCGCGCAAGCTCGGCATCGTCACGCTTGTGGACGGCGCGCAGAGCGCCGGGCATTGCCCGGTGGACATGCATGCCATCGGTTGCGATTTCTTCGCGTTCAGCGGCCACAAGATTTGCGGCCCGACCGGCATCGGCGTTTTGTGGGGGCGGCAGGAATTGCTCAACGCCATGCCGCCGTATCAAGGCGGCGGTGAAATGATTCTGTCCGTCGAATACCAGAAGACCGAGTTCAAGCCCGCGCCGCACCGGTTTGAGGCCGGCACGCCAGACATTTCCGGCCCGATTGGCCTGCACGCCGCGATGGATTACCTCGACGCCATCGGCCGCGAAAATATCTGGAAGCACGACCAGGAACTGGCGCATTACGCTTACGATCAGCTTGCCGGACTTAAGAACATCCGGTTGTTTGGCCCCGGTGCCCGTTCGGAGAACCGTGCCGGACTGGTTAGTTTTCTGCTCAAGGACGTTCACGCGCACGACGTGCTGACACTGGCGGACCAGGCGGGCGTGGCGTTGCGCGGCGGGCACCATTGCACACAGCCGCTCATGCACCGGCTCGGAGTGGAATCCACCGCCCGCGCGAGTTTTTATTTTTACAACACCCACGCTGAAGTGGACCGCTTTGTCGAAGTCGTCCGCGAGATTCAGAAATTTTTCGGGCAATGATTCGGGGTCATTCCGCCGGGGACAGGTCGCTGGGTGCCCCGGCGGCGTTCTGTTTCAAAACGGATTTTGAACGGCCATTGGCCTGGCGCAGTCAAAAGTTTCAAGGAGCAAACCATGAACTTCCGGTGGCTGGCATTCGTTATTTGCGCCGTCCTTGGACTGGCGCTGCTGGTCTGCGGCCTGCTCGTGCCCATGCATCTGCGGGCGGTGGACGCCGGCGTCCTGAAGCGGGCGGGCGCCAACGGCCCATCGTTGCTGGGCCATGGCCAAATGCTGGCGGGCGAGCGGAAATTGGGCGTGGCGCAAATGCTCGTGCAGGCCGCCCGCGCGGCGGGCATGCCCGCCTGGGACCGGCTGGCGGACACCATCACAAATTTGGCGCGGCAAAATCCGGCGGCGCTGGCTTGGGGCGACGACGGGCGCGTGGCGGGGCTTTTCGGCAACGAATCCGCGCTGGCCGCACCAGATTCCCCCCTCGCCGATTTCATCATCCGCCAGGGCAACCGCGAGGCGGCGCTGGCGCATTTGCAAGGCTCGACGGTGCAGTCGGTCCAGGAATTGTTGCGCACCCGGTCGCTCAAGGACACCAGCCTGTTCCCGCCCTCATCGTCGGCGGCCGGCCAGTCCTTCGACACCGCGGTTTGCATTGGCGGCCTGCTTTTGGACGGCAACCATCTGCCGGCGGGCTTGAGCCGGGACATTTCCGACTTGGCGTCGCAAGCCAATCGCGGCTCCGGCTCCGAACCGTTGGAACAGTCGCTGATGGATTTCCTGTCGCTGGGCGAGCGGTTCAACTGGGACCAATTGACGGCATTTGTCGCGGACATTCCCGACGCCGGCACGCTGCACCGGCTCGCGGACGACGCCCGCGCCGCCGACGCCAAACTGCCCGTGCTCTTTGCCGCCGTTCAGCTTTCGGGCCGGCCGGCGGACGTGGCGGATTATCTCGCGAAGTTCAAGGACACCGGCCTGTCCAATCTCGGCGCGAGCCTGCGTTACGGCGCGGGCGGCGTGGCCGAACTGGCGAAGCGGCAGCAGCAATTTTACGATCCGCCGGTCGAGCGCCGGGTGGCGGCGTTCAATCCGTTCGGCGCGTTTTATTATTACGCGGCGGGAGTTGCGGTTCAAAATCCGTGGCTGGCGCTGGCGGGAAAGTGGTTCCTATATCTGCTCGCCGGCTTTTTTGCCGCGGCGGCGCTGCATTGCGCGCGGCCCGCCGTTTCGCCGTTGGAGCGTCCGCTTGCAAGTGCGCGGGGTTCACCTCGCGCGCGAATTTTTATTTTCGCTGGCGTTTCTGCTGGTGGTGTTGCTCTTGAGCGAGCCGTTTCTCGCCCAGGAAAGCCAGAAGGGAAGTTTTTCCCTTCGACTGATCCTGCCCACGACGGGCGGGACGGTCCCCGCGGGATTCGCCGGCCTCAAACAAACCGTTATGAACCCAAATACCTGGAACCCCACCATCGTGTTGACGCTGCTTGTGTTCTTCGTGCTGCAGGCGCTGCTCTACATTTCGTGCCTCGTGAAACTGGCGGAAATCCGCCGTCAAAATGTGCCGCCGCGCATGAAGCTCAAGCTGCTGGAAAATGAAGACCACCTGTTCGACGCCGGGCTTTATCTCGGCTTCGTGGGCACCATCGTGTCGCTGATCATCGCCTCGCTGGGGCTGGTGAAATTCAGCCTCATGGCGGCCTATTCCTCCACGTCGTTCGGCATCATCTTCGTCGTCATCTTCAAAATCTTCCACCTGCGCCCGACGCGCCGGAAGCTGCTGCTCGAAGCCGAGTCGCAGAACGCCGAGACCTACGCCGCCGCCCACCCGCCTTGTCATGAACCGCAGCATCCTCATCGTCATCTGCGACTTTCTGCTGTTGAGCCTGTTGACGTTCTCGACGGACATCAACCACATGGCGGATGAAAACACCCGGCCGCCGACGAAAATCGTCATCGCCACCAACGTCGTTCCGAATCCCGGCAGCGACCTGGCCGCCGCGATGAAGCTCGCGCTCGAAGAGGAGCGCCGGAGCACGACCCAGTTGCAGCAGCAACTGGCCGTCGCGCGCGAATCGGCGGGGCAGCAGCAGTCGGCACTTGAGCCAGCGCGAACAGGAGAATTCGCGCCTGCAACAACAGGTCGCCACCGCGCAAACGAACCTGGAGAATCTCAAGCTTCAGTTGCAAACCAGCTCCGCGCAGTCCGAACAGGCGCAGCAGAAATTCACGGCGGCGGAAACCGAGGCCCAAAAGGCGTCCAACCTGGCCGAGGCGCTTGCGCCGCCAGCTCGACGACTTGACCAAGAGCAACCAGTTGGCGCAGGCCGAGAAGGACAAATTGGCCAACCAATTGCAGGTGGCGGAGGTCGAAGCGCGGGCCGCGAACGACAAGGCCGCCCTCCTGTCGCAGGAAGCCCAGGCCGCGCACGCCGAAAACGCCAAGCTCGCCGAGGGCTTCAAAACGCTCGCGACCAATTCCACCCAGTTGACCCAGGAAATCCGCGCGAACACCCCGCTCGCGCCGAACACCATCTTCAGCGACTTCGTTTCCAACCGCGTCGCGGCGGCGATCGTGGCCGCGCGCACCGGCTTCTTCAGCGAGGACACGGCGAAGGACAAAACCACCGAAACCGTGCTCGCCACCGACGGGACCAACACCTTTGCCCTCTGCCACGTGGCCGACACCCCGCTCACGCTGTGGGACCCGGGCACGGACTGGGACAAATTCACCGGCTCGCTCACGTGGGGCGTCATGCAGGTGCCGATTCGGTCGCTGACCTTTCACGCGCAGGATCCGCGCGTCGTGATGATGCCGGTGACGGACGCGGACGCGCGCAAACTCGGCTGCCACGTTTACCGCCTGTCGTCCGATCCCTACAAATTCCAGGACGCCGTGCTCGTCGGCGCGAACGAGGGCTATTACGGCGAATGCAATTTCCAAATCGAGTTGAACACGCCGCAATACCTGAAGCTGGACCGCAGCCTGTTGAAGGGGCTGTTCGGCAAATTCAATCCCTCGCGCGGCGACCTGGTGTTCAGCCGCACCGGCGAACTGCTGGGCATCATGGTCAACAACACCTACTGCCTGACGCTGCACGGCTTCGCCGCCGCCGCGACGTTTGCGTTCGACCAGGATTTGCGCAGCCGTCACACCGGCGGCACGCTCGCGCAGCTTTACGATGGCATTTTCCAGATGCCGCAGCGGTTGCAATAGGCGGATTCAATCCGAATTCCGAACGGAATGCAGGTAGCTGCGACGCCCCGTCGCAGAACTGTGTTGGCGACGCCCTCGTCGCCGGTCGAATCAGCGGCTTCCCACACAGTGAATCATGCGACGAGGGCGTCGCAGCCACCCTACGGTGACGAGGCGCCACCGCTACTCGCTCCCAGCAACTTCGGGATCCGGGTGTGCGCCTCCGCCAACCCGGTGGACGGGATTGTGCCGGGGCTGGTGCTGTGTTCCGTCGTGGGAATTGTCTTTGGAACCAATCCCGCGTGGAAGGTGCAAACCTCGACCCGGGTGAATCCCTGCGCTATGAATAAATGCGCGGAGGGCGGATCAAGCCGTTCAGCCTATTCTCATATTAGGCATCAGGTTCATTTCAAATCGCTCAAAATTTGGGACGCCTTTTGGCTTGCTTGGATCAGTGCCGCTGCGTCTTCCTTGTCGGCATCCGGAATAACTGCCTCCTGCTGTCGCGGGTGTGCCTCTCGATACGCTTTAAGCAGCCGTAGCGTGCCCAAAGCCTCGTCACGCTGTGCGCCGGAAAGGCTCGGCAAAGAATGGTCAATCATAATAACCGATGTGTCTATCTGCATCTCCAAAAGCTCCAGCGCATTGGTAAGGTGTCCGTCGTGCAACTGGGTCAGGACAATCTTGGCCTGCAAAGCCTCCGATTGCGCATGAAGAAGAATATCACGCTGCTCACGTTGCGGGTCGCGCTGGGAAATATCCGACTTGCGTGAACAGGCGACGAGAACTACCAGCACAAATAAAATAGTGACGAGATAGCGCATAAACGTGTGATGATGCCTAACAGATCATGGACGGCGCTATATTCAGCCTATCCTGTGTCTTGGTTTCAGGCGTTGGCGAAGGCAAACGGGTTGCTTTCCATTTCATGCCATCAGCATTCGTCCACCGGCGGGCAAGGTCAAGTTTGATGTTTGGCCTTTAACCGTGGCCGGAACCCGCCCCAGCCGGGCAACTTGCGCCCAATTCATCAATTCCTACGGTCCGGGCGTTGGAAGGCGTGTTTTTCGCTGTTTTCGGCCTGTTTTGGCCAAAAACCCGCACCTCCGGATGGTCCGTAGGCACCTCCGAACGCTCCGTCGGTGTGTCCGGAGCTTCCGTAGGCATGGACGGACGGTCCGTTGGTGTGGCCGGGCGTTCCGTAGGTGCGCCCGGACGTTCCGTAGGTATGGCCGAATGATCCGTTGGTCCATCCGGAACTTCCGTAGGTGCGCCCGGATGGTCCGGGGATGCCTGCGGATCTCCCGGATGTATGCCCGGAGGCTTCGAATGTGCGCGCGGCCGGCCGGAATGCACGGCTGAAAGGTCCGGTGGCACGGTCGAAGGCTGTGGCCATCTGCCGGGAAAGAAAAATCACGCGGCCAAAGGCGGCAGGTTTGCAGCGGCGGTCCATGACCGCCGGGGACGATGCTCACAGAGCGCCGCTACAAATCCCGACGGTTCAATCCTCCGCGAACAAATATTCCAAATCCGTGGCGGTGAGGCTGCGGGCAAAGCCTTCCTCGCCCAGCACGTCGGCAATCGTCTGCGCCTTGCTCTGCTGCAGTTCCCAGATCTTTTCCTCGACGGTGCCGGGCGCGATGAGGCGGTAGGCGTTCACGGTCTGGGTCTGGCCGATGCGGTGCGAGCGGTCAATGGCCTGCGCCTCCACCGCCGGGTTCCACCACGGGTCGTAAAGCACCACGTAGCTGGCGTTCGTCAGGTTCAAGCCGGTGCCCGCCGCGCGCAGGCTCAACAGGAACACGCCGGGCTTGGTGTCGGCCTGGAATTCGCTGACGACCTGCTGCCGGTCCTTGGTCTGGCCGGTGAGCACGTGCGTGTGGATGTTCCGCGTCGCGCATTCCTTTTCCAGCAGTTGCAGCATCTGGACGAACTGGCTGAACACCAGAACCTTCTGGCCGTCGGCCACCAGCGGGTCGAGCAATTCGAACAGCGTCTCGGTCTTGCCGGAGGCGGTGTCGCTGCCGACGAGCGACGGATGGCAGCAAATCTGGCGCAGGCGCGTGAGCGCGGCCAGCACGTGCATCTTGCTCTTGTTGATGCCCTGCGTCTCGACCACCTTCATCACCTGGTCGCGGCTGCGGCGCAGTTCGGCCAGATACAATTTGCGCTGCTCGTCGCCGAGCGGGCAGTCGAGGCGCTCCTCGATGCGGTCGGGCAAATCCTTCGCGACGTGCTTCTTCAACCGGCGCAGCAGCAGCGGGCGCAATTTGGCCGAAAGCCGCTTGCGCGCGATGCGCTGGACGGATTCGGTCTTCTCGCCGCGCGTTTCGAGCGGTGCGACTCGGCGCGGTTTCATCGGCCGCCTGCGCGCGCGGTTCGTAGGTCTCGGCAAACTGGTCCTGGTTGCCGAGGTAGCCCGGCTGGATGAAATCCACGATGCTCCACAAATCGAGCAGCCGGTTTTCCAGCGGCGTGCCGGTGAGCGCCAGCCGGTGCTCGGATTTGACCTGCTTGACCGAGCGCGTCACCTGCGCGCCGGGGTTCTTGATGAACTGCGCCTCGTCCAGAATCACCGCGCGGAAGGCGAATTTCTGCAGCTCCTCCAGGTCGCGCCGGAGCAGCGCGTAATTGGTCACGATGATGTCGTTCTGCGGAATCTGCTTGCGCAAATTGTGCCGCGCCGCGCCGCTTTCGAGCACGAGCACCTTCAGGTCCGGCGTGAACCGTTCGGCCTCGCGCCGCCAGTTGTGCAGCACGGACGCCGGGCAGATGACGAGCGACGGCTTGTGGTCTTTCTTGTTCTGCTCCTTGAGCCACGCCAGCCACGCGAGCGTCTGGAGCGTTTTGCCGAGGCCCATGTCGTCGGCGAGAATGCCGCCGAGCCGGATGTGCGTGAGGTGGCAGAGGAAATCGAACCCGTCCTTTTGATACGGGCGCAACTCGGCCTGCAAGCCCTTGGGCAATTCGACGGACGGAACGCCCTTGAAATTCGGCGACGCGCTCGCGCAATGCCTTCGCCTCGGGCGAATCGGCGAACCGCTTCAATTCGTCCTCGTCCAGGTGCGCGACGTGCTCCATGCCCGACCTTCTGCGGCACGGCGATGAGGCCGTCCACGCCCATCTCGGCCATCGCCTCGTGCGCGCCCTGGACGGCGTTGGTGTCCAGTTCCACCCAGCCGGAGTTCGGCAGCTTGACGAAGCGGCTGGTCGCGGCGGCGAGCCGTTCCAAGTCCGCCTTGGTGAGCTTCAGTCCCTCCGCCTCCCATTCGGCGGAGACGGCCAGCCAGTCAATGCCGCTGCCCTTGACGACGAGCCGCGGCTTGAGCTGGCGCGGCGTGAGGAACAGCCGGTGAAACGCCGGGTTGCCGAGAAATTCCGCCTCCGTCGGGCGTCGCCGGCCCACGCGCCTCGGCGAGCGTGCCGAGGAAATTTTCATTCGCGTCGCCGATCCACAGGCCGGGCTCCTGCATGAACCAGTCCAGCTTGCGCAGCCACTGAACCGCCGGATCCAGCCGCGGGTCGTCGAGGATTTCCGGCTTGTCGCCGGGCTTGATGACGCGGTCGTGCGGCGACCATTCGTGGCCGTTCCAAAACCAGGTGCTCTGGTCGCGCTGGCTTTTCGCCAGCAGCCGCAGCCGCACCGTGTCGTCGAGCAGCTCGAAGATGAACTGCGGCGCGGCCTGGTGCGTGACGCAAAGCTGCTCCCAGTTCACGCCGTGGTTCGCCTGCGTCTTGCGCAGATGCAGCAGCAGGCGGTGGCTCAACTTGCGCACGGGCACGGCCGGCTTGCGCGCCAGATACTTCAGCACCGCCGGCGGCGGCGCGTTGCGCAGCAGATAAAACGTGCCGTTGACCAGCGCGAGCGGCGGCTGGCGGTTGAAGAATTTCGCCTCGGCGATGGAATGGCTTTCGCCGCCGGGCAGCGTGAGCCGGTGCGTGAACGAAAGTTCCTTGTCGCCGTTTTCGAGGTGCGGCGTGAGCGCGGCGATCTGGCCGTGGAATTTTAGCGTGGTGGGGCGAGTCACTCGGTGCGCGCCGTCGGCGGTCAGTGGACTGCCCGCATTACCTTCACCGTTTTGCATTTCCAGCCGGTCGGTGCTGCCCCAGCGCGCGAGCCATTGGAGCAGTTCGGCGTCGGACAAGACCAGCGTGTCCGCGCCGTCCGGGCGGTGGCGGTGCGTGTCGGCCATCCACTGGATGAATTCCCAGTCGGCGGGCGGAAACAATTCCTGCTCGTGCGTCGCGCGGACGACGAGGTCAATCATGTCGTGCAGCGTGCGCGCCTTCTCGCCGGTGCGCGGGCGCGACAGGAGAAATTGCACCGCGAGCCGGTGGCGCGACGGCTCCTCCTCGTCCGGCTGCGGTCTGGCAGACGACGCGGAGCGTGGCGCGCGGCGTGTCGAGCAGCGGCAGCACGGGCGGCGAGAGCCAGTTTTCCAGTTCCTGGACGAGCTTGCTTTCCTGCTCGGCCTCCTCGGCCCGGGCGAAGCGGTCGAGGCTCGCGTGCGGCTGGAGTTCCGGCGGCACGGAACGTTTGGCGCGCAGAAACAGGAACGCCAGCTCCTCCAGCCGCGCCTTGCCCTGCGCCGCTCAGCAGGCGCGGCCACCAGTTCGTGTCGGGAAAATCGCGGCGCGAGAGCGAGAGCTTCTCAAAATAATCCTCCAGCGCCAGCCACGCGCGCTGCGAATCGGGGCAGGCCGCGAAAATTTCGCAAAATCTCCTCGCGCTCGGCGACGGTGGTCTTGGAATCGGACAGCTCGCGGCGCAAATCGGCAAACGCGCCGTAAGTTTCCGACAGCACCTTGTGGTGCGCGTCGTATTTGGTCGTGCTCCCGCCGTGGCGGGCAGCGCCGTTTCCGTTCCTGGTTGAAATTTTCGGCATCTGAAATTATTTAGACTAGCATTTCGTCATAACCCGCAATCCCGGTCAATCAGAAAGCGAAATAATTTTATGCACAACCCGGCGGCGGCGCGTTGACACCCGCCCCGTTATTGATATGATTTGCGGCTTTTATGAACCGCAATCCGCATGTGGCCGTGGTCGGCGCGACCGGCGCCGTCGGCATCGAAATGATCAAAACGCTGGAGAAACGCAATTTTCCGGCGGGCAAACTGACGTTGCTCGCCTCCGCGCGTTCGGTCGGCAAGAAGCTCAAATTTCGCGGGCAGGACGTCGCGGTGCAGGAACTGACGAAGGATTCGTTCAAGGGCATTGACATCGCGCTGTTCAGCGCCGGCGGCAGCATCTCGAAGGAATTCGCGCCCATCGCGGCCAAGGCCGGCTGCGTGGTCGTGGACAATTCCAGCGCATTCCGCATGGACCCGGAAGTGCCGCTCGTCGTGCCGGAGATCAACGCCTCCGACGTGAAATCGCACAAGGGCATCATCGCCAATCCGAATTGCACCACCGCCATCGCGCTCATGGCGCTGTATCCGCTGCACAAGGCGTTCACGGTGAAACGCATTTTCGCCTCCAGCTACCAGGCCGTCTCCGGCACCGGCGCGAAGGCGATTGAGGAATTGAAACGGCAGGTCGGCGAGATCGTCGCCGGCAAACCGGTGACGAAGGAGGTTTATCCGCATCAAATCGCCTTCAACGTGCTGCCGCAGGTGGATTCATTCCTGCCGACCGGCTACACGAAGGAGGAGATGAAGATGGAAAACGAGGGCCGCAAGATCATGCATCACCCGGCGTTCCGCGCCAGCGTGACCTGCGTGCGCGTGCCGGTCTATCGCTCGCATTCCATCGCCGTCAGCGCCGAGTTCGAAAAGCCGGTGACCGTGGAAGCCGCGCGCGCCGTTTTGAAAAAGGCGCCCGGCCTGGACCTCGTGGACGAGCCGGAGAACAAGAAATATCCGATGCCGCTGTTCACCTCCGAGAAGGACAACTGCGAAGTCGGCCGCATCCGCAAGGATTGCGCGCTGGACAACGGCCTGTGCTTCTGGGTGAGCGGCGACCAGTTGCTCCGCGGCGCGGCGCTCAACGCCGTGCTGATTGCGGAAGAGCTGTTGAAGTAGTTGCTACCGCTTGATTCTATTCCGCTGACGAAATGATTTCTGCAATCAGCGGGACCTGGACCGGTGGTGTGACGGAAATTTCAAACGCGGACTTCAGCCGCGTGATGGCGGCATCCGCATCGGCCTGGCTGGCGGCGTGAACGCGGCAGAACACGCCGAATCTTTCCACGCGTTCGCCGGGCTTGGCAATCCGGTCCACGCCCACGTCGTAATTGATGGCGGCTTCCTGCGTGAGCCGCCCGCCGCCCAAATCACGGATGACCTCGCCGATGATGCGCGCGTCGCATTTGGCAACGTAGCCGGATTCCTCGGACTTCAATTCGACCACCACCGCAGCGGTGGAATCGTGCGCCAGTTTCCGGTTGAACGCTTCCAAATCCGCGCCTTGGGCGGCGAGCATTTCGTCCCATTTCTTGCGCGGCTCGCCGGAGTCCAGGCAATCCTCCGCCAGCTTGCGCGCCGTGGCGAGTGTGTCGGACTTGTTGGTTTGCTCCAGCAAATGCGCGGCGCATTCGAGCACGAGTGCGCGCAAATCGGCCGGGCCTTTGTTCTCCAGGCAATCCACGGATTCCTTCACCTCCAGCCAGTTGCCGGCGGCGCGGCCCAGCGGCGTGTTCATGTCCGTCAAAATGGCGCGGGTGTTGGTGCCGCAGTCGTTGCCGAGCGCGACCATCGCCTGCGCCAGTTTGCGCGCGTCGGCCTCCGTCTGCATGAACGCGGCGCAGCCGAATTTCACGTCGAGAATCAGCGCGTCCAGGCTCTCGGCGAGCTTTTTGGAAAGGATCGAGGCGGTGATGAGCGGGATGCTCGGCACGGTGCCGCTGGCGTCGCGCAGCGCGTAAAGTTTCTTGTCCGCCGGAACCATGGTGTCCGTCTGGCCGCAGATGGCGCAGCCGATTTCTGGACCTGTGCGGTGATTTTCTCGACGGGGATTTGGGTTTGGAAGCCGGGAATGGAATCCAGTTTGTCGAGCGTGCCGCCGGTGATGCCGAGGCCGCGGCCGGAAATCATCGGCACGCGGAAGCCGAGGCAGGCGAGCAGCGGCGCGAGCGGCAGCGACACCTTGTCGCCGATGCCGCCGGTGGAATGCTTGTCCACGAGCGGGCGCGGGTCCTTGCGGAAATTTCAGCACCTCGCCGGAGTCGCGCATGGCGAGCGTGAGCACGGTGGTGTCGGCGGGGTCGAGCCCGCGAAAATAGATGGCCATGAGCATCGCGGCCATCTGGTAATCGGGAATTTTACCGGCGGTGAACTCGCGGATGAATTCCTGAATCTGCTCCGGCGCGAGCGGCTGGCCTTCGCGCTTGGCTTCGATGAAGGGAAAAAAGTTCATGGGTCAACCCACAAACTTCTTCGCCGCGATGCTGGCGTTGTGGCCGCCGAAACCGAACGAGTTGTTGATGATGGCGTTGACCTTCATTTCGCGCGCGGTGTTCGGCACGTAATCCAGATCGCATTCCGGGTCGGGAATCTGCAAATTGATGGTCGGCGGGACGATGCCGTGCTTGATGGCCAGCGCGCAGACGGCCATTTCCACCGCGCCCGCCGCGCCGAGCATGTGGCCGGTCGCGCCCTTGGTGGAACTGACGGCGAGTTTTTTCGCGCGTGCTCGCCGAAGACGGTCTTGATGGCCTGCGTTTCCGCAGATGTCGCCCTGCGGCGTGGAGGTGCCGTGGGCGTTGATGTAGGAAATGTCGGTCGATGTTCAGCCCGCCGTTGCGCAGGGCCATTTTCATGCAGCGCGCCGCGCCTTCGCCGCCGGGCGACGGCGCGGTGAGATGATGCGCGTCGGCGGTGTTGCCGTAGCCGGCCAGTTCGCAATAAATCCGCGCGCCGCGTTTTTTGGCGTGTTCCAGTTCCTCCAGCACGATGACGCCCGCGCCTTCGCCCATGACGAAGCCGTCGCGGTCCTTGTCGAACGGGCGCGAGGCGTGCTTGCGGATCGTCGTTGCGCGTGCTCATGGCTCGCATCGCGCAGAAGCCGCCGATGCCGATGGGCACGACCGCCGCCTCCGCGCCGCCGGCGAACATCACCTGCGCGTCGCCCATCTTGATGGTGCGCCAGGCCTCGCCGATGGCGTGGTTGGCGGTGGCGCAGGCGGAGCAGGTGGCGAAGTTCGGCCCGCGCAGATTGAAATACATCGAGAACAGGCCGGAGGCCATGTTGCGAATGAGCATCGGAATCATGAACGGCGAAAGCCGGCCCGGGCCGCGCTCGAGCAAGATTTTCAACTGCTCGCTGGTCGTCTGCAGCCCGCCGATGCCGGAGCCGATGATGCACGCCGATTTCGTCGCAGTTTTCCTTGTCGAGGTCGAGGCCGGAATCCTTGAGCGCGCTGCCACGCGGCATAAACGCCGAATTGCGAGTAGCGGTCCGTGCGCCGGATTTCCTTGGGCGACGGAAACGCCGGCGCGGGGTCAAAATCCTTCACTTCGCCGGCAATTTGCGTGTCAAACGCCGTCGCGTCGAAGGCGGTGATTTTGTCAATGCCGCACTGGCCGGCGATGAGGTTGTTCCAGAAAGTGTCGAGGTCGTTGTCCGAGCGGCGTCACGACGCCGAGGCCGGTGACGACGACGCGGCGGTCTGTCCAGTTGCTTGCCATAAAATTAAAAGGGGCAGCCCAAGCTGTGTTCAGCCAAGCTGCCCCGAAATGTTCAACGTCGCAACTATTTTTGGTTCTCTTCGATGTATTTGATCACGTCGCCGACGGTCAGGAGCTTTTCGGCCTGTTCGTCCGGCACCTCGATGCCAAATTCCTCCTCCAGCGCCATGATCAACTCGACGATGTCGAGCGAATCCGCGCCGAGGTCCTCGATGAACTTCGCCTCCGGCGTCACCTGGTCCGGCTTCACGCCGAGTTGTTCAACGATGATGTCCTTTACCCGTTGGTCAATAGGTTTGTCTGCCATAAATTTGAATTTTGCTCTGTGTCTATGCCATGAATACCGGAGGCGTCAAGCCTCGAATCAATTTTTTTGCGAACATCTCGGTTCCGCAGAGTTAATCACATCACCATCCCGCCGTCCACCGTCAACACCTGGCCGGTGACGTAACGCGCCGCCGGACTGGCCAGATAACAGCGCCGCGCCGGCGATGTCGTCCGCCGAGCCGAAGCTGCCCAGCGGAATCTGCTTCAAAATCGCCGTCGCGCATCTCCGGTTCAACTCCGCCGTCATGTCCGTCTCGATGAAGCCCGGCGCGATGGCGTTGACGGTGATGCCGCGCGACGCCAACTCCCTGCGCCACCGACTGCGTGAAGCCGATCAGGCCCGCCTTGCTCGCCGCGTAATTGCACTGGCCCGCGTTGCCGATGAGGCCGATGACCGACGAGATGTTGATGATGCGGCCCGGCGCGCGCCTTGATCATCGCGCGGCTGAACGCCTTGGTGACGAGGAACGCGCCCTTCAAATTCGTGTCCAGCACCGTGTCCCAATCCGCGTCGCTCATGCGCATGAGCAAGCCGTCGCGCGTCACGCCGGCGTTGTTGACGAGAATGTCCACCTTGCCGCACTCGGCCAGAATTTTCTCGGCGGCGGCGTTGACGGCGGCGGCATCCGCCACGTCCACGGCGTACGCCCACGCCTTGCGGCCCGAGCGCGCGGATTTCGCCGGCGACCTTCTCGGAATTTTCCTGCGTGCGCGAAACGCACGACGACATCCGCGCCTTCGCTGGCGAATTTCAACGCGATGGCGCGGCCGATTCCGCGGCCCGCGCCGGTGACGACGGCGATTTGATTGTGCAAGTTGGTTCATAGTATGCAAGATTTTCAGCCACAGAATGAACACGAATGACACAGAATTTATGCGATGTTTCAAGATACCTGAGCACCTGAATCGGCGAGAGTTCAGCGTCTGCTGAACCTTTGCTGGCAGCGAATGTCGCGCATCTGCGGATTCGAATCTGTGTTTCATCTGTCGAAAATCTGTAGCGCGTTTAACAGACAATGTTTTCACCGTCGCTTCCAGGCTCGCCAGCATCCGCGACGTTCAGCATTTGCGCGCGCTTTATCAATGCGCTTCATAAATCCGCTCAAGGCCGTGCCGGGGCCGAGTTCGATGAAGCGCGTGAAACCCTGCGCCAGCAGCGTGCGCATGGATTTTTCCCAGAGCACCGACGACGTGACCTGCTCGACCAGCCGTTCGCGGATGTCGCTGGCGGCGTGCCGTGCGGCAGCGCGTGTGACGTTGGAAATCACCGGCACGGCCGGCGGACGAGATGTTGATTTTCGCCAGTTCCGCCTGCAATTTCGGCTGCGCGCCGGCCATGAGCGGCGAGTGATACGCGCCGGCCACCGGCAGCGGAATCGCGCGTTTCGCGCCTTTGGCCTTGGCGAGTTCGCACGCCTTCGCGATTTTTTCCGTCTCGCCGGAAATCACAATCTGGCCGGGACAATTCAAATTCGCCAGCACCACGCCGGCCTCGGCGCAAACTTCGCGCGTCGGCGCTTCGTCCAAGCCGATGACCGCCGCCATGCCGCCGCGCGTCGCGTCGCAGGCTTCCTGCATGAATTTGCCGCGCTGGCGCACGACGCGCAGGCCGTCCTCAAAACTCATCGCGCCCGCCGCCGTCAGCGCCGTGAATTCGCCGAGCGACAAACCGGCGGTCGGCGTCAAATTTCAGGTTCGGGACTCGTTCCTTGAGCAATTCAAAGCAAACCCAGCTCACGAGAAAAATTCCCGGCTGCGCGTTTTCGGTCTTGGTCAATTCGGCTTCCGGGCCGTTGAAACAAATCGAGGCGAGGTCGTAGCCGAGCGCGGCGTTGGCGCGGTCGAACCAGCCTTGGCCGACGGAAATTTTTCGGCGAGGTCCTTGCCCATGCCGACGACTTGCGCGCCCTGGCCGGCAAACAGCAGTGCGGTTTTGCTCATACGAATTGATAGCCTACGCAATGCCCGGCCCCAAAAGAAAGATTGAATTTGCTTAACATTAGCACGTCAAATTGCCAGTGCGTGCGTTTATACAAAAGGCATTCGTTTTGGAAATTTTTGCATGAAATATGACGCGTTCTTTAACGCCCTTGCTTTTTGTAATCGTCCACAAATTTTGCGGATTGCGAGGGCGGAATTCCAAAAAATGGGTTAGGGCTGTCAATCGTCTTAATGCCGCATTTGCAACTTCTTCTGCCCACAAATCGAACTAGGGATAAGCTTCAAATGGGTGATCAAATGAGGCAAGATTCGCAAATCGGATTCTTAAATCCTTCAGAATGTCCACTCGCTCCGGATTGAAATACTTAAAAAAGAATTCCGGAAGCTTTTGGAAATAATCGTCAAGATTCATCTTGTCCGTATGTTAAAGTTAGCCGCCTAGCGAGCTTGCGTCCGTCACGTCGCCCTTGTTGAAATCCACGTATTCCTCGGTCAAATCGGCGGCATAAATCACAGCACTGGCTTTGCCGAGATGCAGGTGGATGTGCAAATCAAATTCCTTGGGTGCGACGGCGGCGCAAAGCTGCTTGAAAGTTGCCCTGGCCGGCTGACCGCGTTTCAGGCTCCAAAGAACTTTCTTGTCTCCGGGTTTGCTGTAGCCGATGTCAATTTTCTCCTCCACCACCGTCGCCGGGCTGTATCCAATGGCGTCAATGATGCGGCCCCAATTCGGGTCGCCGCCGTGCCAGCTTGTTTTCACCAACGCACTGTTCGCCACCGCCCGCGCGGCGGCATCGGCGTCCTGCACCGTCCTTGCACCGTCCACCCGCACCGTCACGACGCGATGCACGCCTTCGCCGTCCCGCACAATCATCCTGGCCAGTTCAAGGCAGACGTGATTGAGCGCCGCCTGAAACGTCCGGCGTTGAATGTTGAATGTTGAATGTTGAATGTTTTGGTTTTCCGCCAACCCATTCGCCAGGACGAGCACCGTGTCATTCGTGCTCATATCGCCATCCACGGTGATGCGGTTGAAACTGAGCGCGACGGCTTCCTGCAATGCCGTTTGCAGAACCTTCGCGCCAACTGCTGCGTCGGTCGTGATGAAGCAAAGCATGGTGGCGTGCAACGCGGCCGGTCGCGCGCCGGTCGCGGACATTCCCGGTTGAATCATGCCCGCGCCTTTGCAAATGCCGCCGATGCGGGCGGTTTTGCCGCCAAGCTTGAACTCAACCGCGATTTGCTTGGGCCGCGTGTCGCTGGTCATGATGGCTTCGACGGTGTTTGCGGCGCTTTCGGATGAATGGTCGAGCAACGTCACGGCTTTGTTGATGCCGGCCCGGACGTTGCCCATCGGCATCGTCACACCAATGCGTCCGGTGGAACCCACCAACACGTGTTCGACCGGCATGTGCAAGTGTTTTGCGACCAGCGCCGTCATTTCCCGCGCATCGGCGAGGCCTTGTTTGCCGGTGCAGGCATTGGCATTGCCGGAATTCACGACGACGGCCTGCGCGACGTCCTGTTTCACGCGCTCAATGCAAACTTTCACCGGCGCGGCGCAGACCTGGTTCGTTGTGAACATGCCGGCAACCGTGGCCGGAACTTCGGAAACGATCAGCGCGAGGTCGCGTTTTTGACCCTTGTTCGAGCCTTTGCCGGTGCCGAGCCGCTTGATGTCGCAAAAAACGCCGCTGGCCAGAAAACCTTTCGGAGCGACGATTGAACCGGAAATTTCCTTGAATTGCTTTTTCATTTTCAGAGTTGGATTGAACCACGAAAGACACGAAATGACACGAAAAGATCGGTGGCAATTGGTATGCGCCAGGTGACACGAACAGCGTTGTCATGGCTCTCGTTTTTCTTGTCACCCGTCATTCGTCACCTGCCACGTTCTGCGCGTCAATTTCCAGCCGCACCATGCGGACGTGGACTTTGTTTTCCGCGTCGGGCGGATGCTTGGCGATGTAACGCGCCGTGACGGCGGCGATGAATTCCTCGCGTAAATCCTCCGGCACGCGCTGGACATAAGGCAGCCACGTCGTGCGCAGCCACGCGGCGAAGCCTTCCGCGCCGGCGTAGGTTGCATCCTTGGGTGCAAGTTTGAGTGAATTGATTTTGAAGCCGGATTTCGGCAGCCATTTCCTCGTAATCCTCCGGCGCGTAAAAAAAATACGGCTTGGGCATCCGGCGGAAGAATCCGCTCCAGCGTTTTAGGCGCATCTCCGGCCGTAGCGCGAGAAAGACATCCTGCGCGTTGCCCCGGCCGCCGCAGGAGACCACCAGCCGTCCGCCAGATTTCAACACCGACGCCATGCCGCACAGGATTGCCTGGTGGTTGTCCACCCAATGCAGTGCGGCGTTGGAGAAAATGATGTCGAACGGAGCGCCCGGAGTGACGCGCCCTACCGCCCCGATTTCCCGCGCGTCACAGACGTGAAATTTCAAATTGGGAATTTGCGCTTGCGGAAACGCCCGGAGCGCGAAGCCAATCATTTCCACCGAGGCGTCAATTCCGGCAACGAAACCCCGCAGAACCGCACACGAGATTTCCGCCGTCACCTTGCCGTCGCCGCAACCGACGTCGAGGACGTGTTCGTCGCCGCGCAAATCCAGCCTCGCAATCAGCTCGCGCGCCCAGGTTTGCTGGACGGTGGAGTTCGCGGCGTAATCCGCCGCGTTCCATTTGGCGTTTGGCAAAACAGGCTTAGGCATCTTACAAATTCAAACCAGACCCGCCGTTTCCGGCCAGCCGCACACGAGATTCATGCTCTGCACGGCCTGGCCGCTCGCGCCCTTGACCAGATTGTCCTCGGCGCTCATCACGACGAGCCGGCCGGTGCGCGGGTCAAGCCGCCAGGCGATTTCGCAGACGTTGGTGCCGACGACATTCTTCGTGTCGGGCAACGCCTTGCCTTCGAGCAATCGGACAAATGGCTCCTGGCCGTAGGCTTTGGCATAGCAAGCGGCAATTTTCTCGTTCAGCGCTTTCATTTCCGTCTCGGTGGAAAAGTGTTTTTCCGGCGCGAGATAAAGTGTCGTCAAAATGCCGCGGCTCACCGGAATCAAATGCGGCGTGAACTGCATCACGACCTTGGTTCCGGCGGCGATTGAAAGCTGTTCCTCGATTTCGGACAAGTGCCGGTGCTTCGGCACGCCGTAAGGCCGGACGCTCTCGTTGCATTCGCAAAAGAGATAATCAATTTCCGCCTTCCGGCCCGCGCCGCTGACCCCGCTCAAGGAATCGGCGATGATGCCGGTCGGTTTCACCAGGCCGGCCTTGAGCAGCGGAATCGCCGGCAGCAAAATGCTGGTCGGGTAACAGCCCGGCGAGGCGATGAGCCGCGTTTTTTTGATTTCGTCCCGGTAAATTTCCGGCAGGCCATAGACGGACTTCTTCAGCAACTCCGGCGCGGGATGGTCGTGTGCGTAAAAATCCTTGTAGATTTCCGCGCTCTTGAGCCGGAAATCGGCGCTCAAATCAATGACGACGCAACCGGCATTGAGCAGCGGCGCGGCGTATTCGGCGGCGACGCCGTGCGGCAGCGCGAGAAACACCACGTCGGCCTGCTTCGCCAGCACCTCGGCGTTCGGCTCGGAGAAGCGAAGCGACCGGGACTTCGGGTGGCTGGCGAATTTCGGGAAGACCTGCGCCAGCGTCTGCCCGGCGTATTGGCGCGAGGTGACCGCCACCAGTTCCGCGTGCGGATGGTGGAGCAGCAGTTTGACCAGTTCCTCGCCGGAATAGCCCGACGCGCCGATGATGGCAATTTTCTTCGTTTTCATTTTCAATTTTTTTAACGCAAAGACGCAAAGACGCGGAGAAAATTCTGCAAATAAAAAACCCCGCCGGCAGGGCCAGCGGGGTTTCAAAATCTACTGCGCAATTAACGTTTCGAAAATTGAAACCGTTTGCGCGCGCCCGGCTGACCGTATTTCTTGCGCTCCTTCATGCGCGGGTCGCGGGTGAGCAGCCCCTCGGCCTTCAGCGACGGCCGCAGCGCGGCGTCAAATTTTAACAGCGCGCGGGCAATGCCATGCCGCACCGCGCCGGCCTGGCCGTTCGGCCCGCCGCCGGCGACGTTTACACGCACGTCGAGCTTTTCCGCCGTGCCGGTGACGGTCAACGGCTGGCTCACGGTGGCGCGCAGCGTCTCCATTGGAAAATAATTGTCAAACGCCCGGCCATTGACGGTGATTTTGCCGTTGCCGGTCGCGACCCGGACGCGCGCGACGGAGGTCTTGCGCCGGCCGGTGCCGAGAAATTCTTTGGTTTTTGTTTCTGTCGCCATAAATCAAATCAAGCTGCCGCCTTGAGCGATTCGGGTTGTTGCGCCGCGTGCGGATGTTTCGGGCCTTTAAAAACCTTCAGCTTAGTCAGCAGCACCCGCCCGATCCGGTTCTTGGGGATCATGCCCTTGACGGCGTGCGTGATGAGATGTTCGGGATTCTTGGCGCGCAGCCGCTCGACGGTGGTGTATTTCTCGCCGCCTTTCCAACCGGAATAGGTCATGTATTCCTTGGCGGTTTCCTTCTTGCCGGTGACGCGGACCTTCTCGGCGTTGATGACGATGACGAATCCGCCGGCATCGAGGTGCGGCGTATAGACAGGCGTGTTTTTCCCGCGCAAAATGTCGGCCACCTGCACGGCGAGGCGACCGAGCACCGCGCCGTCGGCATCAATCACATGCCACTTGCGCCCGTTCACATTGACTTTAGGCAAATACGTTTTCATTTCTTCCCGGACAAAAGGGAACGGGAAATTATCAAACGGGCGGCAAAAGTCAATACATGATTTGGAGGAAACTGGGTGTCTGACGGACAAGCGTGCGGAAAGCTGGGATTTTGCTTTGCTGGTTCCTGTTCCAGTCAAAAATCCGCCGGACGCGAGTCTGTGTCGCACGCGTGCCAATCAGGTGGCGACTTTGTGAATTCTGTGAATTTGTGAACAATTTTTCGGGAAGAGGCTTGTCGGTGGCGGGTATTTGTGCGACAAGATGTGCATTGGAAGTCTTTATGATGCAACGGTATAATCAGAAATAAGTATAAATACGATTACTAAATCTATTTCCGCTGAAATCAGGCCGGGAATGTCCCCGGTGGATGGGCCGGGCGGCTGGATCTCAGCGCTCCAGAATAGGTCGGTGATGCGCGGGGGCGCACTTTCAGCCCATGGGGACGCGGGGGTGTGACGGATTGATGCCGGTTCGGTGACATCCATGTGAACGTGAACAACTTCACAAAAAAGGGTGATGAACCGGCAAGAAACGCGAAGCGGCGGCGGGAGTTATTTGTGAGAAAGAGCACGGACAGACGGGTAACCGATTAGGAATATGAAGCAGAAAACCGGTTCCATTTGGGCGCGCGGCGGGTGGGTTGAAACCAGCGGGACAGATCGTCCGCCGGGCGGCGGGTTTTTATTTCACGCCGGCCGGCGATATCAGAACGGTTTTACCCTCATCGAACTTCTCGTCGTCATCGCCATCATCGCCATCCTGGCCGCGATGCTGTTGCCGGTGCTGGCGTTGGCCAAGAAAAAGGCGCAGACGATCAATTGCCTTTCCAATCTGAAGCAATGGTCTTTGGCGGAACAACTTTACGCCGCCCAAAACGATGACGACATTCCGCGCGACGGGACGGCGGATAGCGGCCAATATGCGCCGGATACCAGCGCGACCTCCGGGCCGGGCAGCCCGCAGGATCCCGCCGCTTGGTTCAACGTTTTGCCTAGGCTGATGTCGGATCAACCACTGGCCTATTATTACAATTTGGCGCTGCCTTACAAACAAAAGTATCCATTTCCCGGCACAACCAACGCCGGCAGCCGGATGTGGTATTGCCCGGCCGCCAGGGCCGTCGCGGCCGACTGGACGGCGTTTTTGGCCAACGGCCAATACGGGATTTTCTGTTACGTCATGGATTTGGATCTCAAACTCAAGAGCGACATCAGTCATGGCGTGGTCGGCAACAGTTATTCCTGGCCGGCCATGCCGAAATTGTCCGGCATTCGCTTTCCTTCGGCCCAGGTTCTTCTTTCCGAGGCCACCTTCAGTCCGACTTTGGAAGGGGGCCGCAACAGCGGCACTTACCCGTCCGCGCGTTGGGATTATTTCCCCAAGCGACACAGCAATGGCGGGATCATCGGCTTTATTGACGGCCACGCCGAATTTTTCCTATACGATTATGTGATTAATCCGGACCCCAAACCGGATTCGCGCGAGGAAGTGAGAAATTCCGACATTTACTGGAACCCGAACCGGGACCAGTAGTGAACAACATTTCACCCGGATGGCACTTGCCCTTTTGAAACCCGAAGCAGAATTGAACCGAAACCTGCAAACCCAAGAAAGATTATGAAAACAAACCTGAAAACGCTCGCAACCCTCACCCTGCTTTGTCTGCTGGCCTTCGGCGTCCGCGCCGGAATTCTGTTCCAGGACAATTTCAGCTACCCCGATGACACCTCACTCACCAATTCCGCCTTTCTCACGGACGGATACTTTGTTTGGTTCGTCCACAGCGGCAATAACGACCTGGCCGTTTCTGGTGGCCACGCGGTAATCGCCGGCACCTCCCTCACCGGTGACGACAGCGCTTATCTCACCAACTGGCCTTATTATGCAAATGGACTGACCAATGGAACGCCGGTAACGGCTTTGTATGCAAGTTTTACAATTAATCTTTCCAGTCTGCCTACTGCCGCGGGAACTTACTTTGCGCATTTCAAGGATTCCGGCAGTGGCACTGCATTTCGCGCGAGAATTTATGTCCTTACCAGCGGGGCGGGGAGCGGGTCGTATCGTGTCGCCATCGCCAACAATACCGGCACGCAAACCAACATCAACACGGATTTGAGCCTCGGAACCACCTACACCCTGGTGGTGCGATATGTTTTGAGCACGGGCATTGCCACCTTGTGGCTCAACCCGACGAGCGAGAACAATTCCAGTCCGACCATCGCAGCGACCGGGACGGACACTCCGGCCACCGCCAACGCCATGTCCATGTTTGCCATGCGCCAATCGACTGGCGAAGGCGCCATAGCTCTGGACAATCTGGTCGTCGGCACCAGTTTTGGCGATGTGGTTCCTGCCAGCGCGGGGCTCAATCCGGCGCTCTTTGTTCTCCAGCCGAAAGACAATCTTATCGCCATTACCAACGACACCATCACCTTCAGCGCTGCCGCCGTCGGCGATCAGCCGATCACCTACCGTTGGTATTACAACACGAACACTCCGTTGGCCGATTCCACGAACGTCATTGGTTCCGCCACCAACGTGCTCGTATTAACCAATGTGACGACCGACATGTCGGGGTATTATTCGTGTCTGGCCACCAACGTCGCCGGCACGAATGTCACGCGCTTTGCCCAGCTGAAGGTGTATCCGGCTCCGGTGCCGGTAGCCATTACCAATCAACCCCAAAGTTTGACGCTCTACGTGGGCGACACCGCCACGTTCAGCGTGGTGGCGGGCGGCGTTCCACCGCCAACCTATCAATGGTCGTATATCACCAACAATGGCGCCGTCTCCAAAACCAATCTCATCGCCGGCGCCACCAATTCGACGCTGACTTTGGCGAACGTAACGACGAACATCATTTTTACCAATCTAATTGTCACCGTCGCTAACCGGGTCAACACGACCAACAGCGCCAAAGCGTTGCTGACAGTGCTTCCGCCGCCGATGCTGAATATTTCCGCTTTGCGCGCGTTGCAGGACCCGGCGACCTGGGCGCCAACGAACACCACCTCGCTGTTCACCATCCAAGGGATTGTGACCACATGGACGAATTTGACGACGAGCGGCAACTGCGAGTTTTACATCCAAGACAGTTCGGGCGGCGTCGCGGTTTTCTGGTCGGGTGCGCCCGCCAGCACCAATATGCCGCCGGCTGGCGCGCTGGTGAAAGTGACCGCGCCGCTGAACAGCTTCGACGGGTTGCTGGAGATTGAGCCGGTCTTCACCAACGCCCTGAACAGCGTTGTCGTCATCAACACCAACAACCCGCTGCCGGCGGCGCAGCCGCTGCCGTTTGACCCGAACATACAGAACGCCACCGCGGCCATGGAAATGCTGGAAGGCAGCTATTTTGTCGCGTCCAACGTGATGTTGAACTTGAGCACGCCGAAGTTTGTCTCCAGCGCCAACGATCCGACGACCAATCTGGCTTATCACGTGCGCTCCGATGTCAGCGCCGCTTACAACATCACCTTCACGAACGATGTCGGCCAGACCTTCATCTTGTTTGTCAACTCGCACACCGATATTCCGAATCAACCCAAATACACCGGGCCGGTGACGGTCTATGGCGTGCTGGGCCAGTTTGTCAGCACCAGCCCCTACGCGGGCGGTTATGAATTCACGCCCACAAGATATGCC
This sequence comes from uncultured Verrucomicrobiae bacterium, assembly GCA_963764035.1. Lineage (GTDB taxonomy): Bacteria > Verrucomicrobiota > Verrucomicrobiia > Limisphaerales > UBA11358 > UBA11358. Next base: position 89,465 of record CAVXQV010000011.1, on the reverse strand, counting down.
GACATCATTTCGTATTTCAACCAAACCAACGTGGTGTCGAATGTAATCCGCGCCGGCGACCTGCCGACCAACAGCTATGCCGAAAACGAACTGTTGACCGGGGAAACGCTGACCACGCATTTGAGCATCGGAGATCCTGAAGGCGGCACGGTGACGCTATTGCCCTCAAGCGACGGCCTGCCCGCCGGCGCGAGTTGGTCGGACGTGACCAGCGGAGCGACCGGCACGGCCGTCTTCCATTTCACGCCAACGACCGGTGACGCCGGCAGTAATTACGTCGTTGCCGTGGGCGTCAGTTCCACCAGCGGGAATTCGTTCTCGAATGTTTTCACCGTTTACGTGCCGACAGCCGATGAGCAGCAAATCGCCATCAGCGAATTCCTGGCCAACCCCACCACCAACACACTCGCGCCGAACTTCAACCCGTTGCAGCGCTCGACGGACACGGTGGGCGTCTCGACCAACGACCAATACATCGAAATTGCCAACGAGTCGCCCAATGGCATGTATTTGTATGGTTGGGCTATCTACAATACCACCGGAACCAAGGTGGAAGACTTCAGCCTGAATGCACCAACAGTGATTTCCTCCAATGCCATCGTGGTATATGGCGGGCCTTCCGACCAGTCCGCGCCGCCCAATTTGGCGGCATACAACGAGCCGGCGACTTCCAAGAGCCTGTTGCTCGCCACCGGCGGCACCGGAACGATTGTTTTGCGGAATCAAAACGGCAACCTCATTGACCGCGTGGTTTATTCCGGCAGCGATTTGAACACCAACGGTTCGCTCACGCGGTTTCCAGACAACATCAACGGCCCATTCGTGCCACAGCCCTACGTCAGCGTCAACCCGGCCACACCCGGTCTGCCCTACGACGGCGGGGTCTGGACCCGGCCGTTCAAGGTGCCGACGGGCGTGAATAATGTTGGCATCAGCGTCGTCAACGGCCAAGTGTTGTTCAACTTTACGGCGAACACCGGCTTGGCCAGCACCTTGTGGGGTGCCGACGCCGTCAACGGACCATATAAAGTGCTGAACGGCCGGCAATTCCCGACAACATCCGGCGTGTTCACCAATCCGGCTCCGACCGCGATCCAGTTCTATTACATTTCCACGCAATAACGGGCGGTGACGGGCATTTGACAAAAAGGCGCTCCGGGTCCGACCGGAGTGCCTTTCAACCTGGCCATCTCTTCCATCCGATGGAGGCGAGGGAGAAAACAAGAACAGCGCGCGGATGCGCCCATTAGCAGAGAAACGCCGCGCAATTTCATGGAAATAGTCAATTTTTATTTCCATTCATTTTGCCTTTGCTTGCTGGCGATCGGCCGGGTCTGGCTGGCTTTCATCATTTTCCAGCAAGAATTCGGCGAACTCCAATCGTCTTTCCTGGGATGCTGATCGGCTCCTGGCGTTTGCTGACAGGAAACCGCCAGTCGCTTCATTGAATTCGCCGGTCGCTTGATTGAATTCCTCGATTTTCTATCAGCTCGCGCCGTTTGAATGGAAATAATAATTGATATTTTCCATGAAACCGCCGAGAGATGATCATATTTCAATGAAATCCATCAATCAGGCCGCAAATTCCGCCATTGTTTCAGCGGGATTTGATCGCATTTTACCCCGAATCCCGAAATTGGAATGGGGAGCGCACGCGCCTCGCGTGCGGTTTTCCGCGCCCTCGCGGAAAACAGTGGACGGACCGGGCAGTTCCGAATGTTCGCGGCCGCCTCGCGCGCAAAATGCTGGACGCGAGGCGCGTCCAACCACACCCGGGGCGGGTGTGCTCCCCAACTTCGGAATTCGGGTTAGTATGCGGTCGGGAAGGCCTGGATTCGGGAGAGAGGGTGAAAACGCCGTTCTTCCCGGCGCACGGGTGTCAAAAGAAAGTTTCCTCACGGTTCGGTGGAACCACGATGGATTTGAAAAGTTTGGAAGAGCAGGCATTCAGCTTGCGACAGGCACATCTGCTCACGCCGCCCGACCGCCGCGCGCCAAATTTCTTTCCGACCGCCTCCGCAGGACAGGCGCCTGCACGGAAACAGAGATTTGATAAATCGAAATCATCTCCGTCGAATCGCAGCGAAGCCTTCTGGAAATACTGCTGCATACTGGGATTCACGGCGGGCGCTGCCGATGCGAACGGCAGGATGGCCGCCGGACGTGAATTTGGCTCTTTTCAAACTGTAAGACCCAATCGTCGGCGAAGTTCGTGGGGCGGCACAGCGATTTCGTGACGAAAATCCGTGCGGGCTTTCCCGGCAAGGTCCAAATTTCAACGCCTAAAAGCAAAACAAGGCACCCTTGCGGATGCCTTGTTTGCGCAAACTCAAACCCAGCTTATTGAGGGAAGGTATAGTAAATGTAAGTTGTCGTGTAACTATTCGTCGCGTTGCTAAGGGATGTTCCCAAGGCCGCGATTGTTGTCGTCTGGACGCTGCCGTCAGACAACCCGACGTTGCCGGTCTTGAGATGCATGTCGCCGGTTGTCCAAGACCAATAAGGATTGCCAGACACCCATTTCTGGGCGCCAGGGAGGGGACCTGACGCAGCGACGCCATTGAAGTTGGGAGTTGTCCCGATGTTACGGTCACCGGAAAGAATCATCTGCGGATATGAATCAGAAGAGTCGCCACAAACGAAGTAGCTGCAGTTGTTGGTAGTGTAAGTCCCGTTACCTGCAGGAAGTGCGAAAAGGCTCGAGCCTGCTGTGCGGGTGCTATCGGACGGACAATAAGTCACTTTTGCCGTGGACAACTCATTGGACATACATCCAAAAACCATCGGCACATTGGGGGTCGTAGTCTGATAGTTATAGGACGACACAAATTCGCTGGCACCACCGGCTTGGGAGCTGATTTGCATGGGGAATTTATCGCCGTTGTCACCCTCCCAGATTCGAAAGGCCAAGCCGACCTGCTTGAGGTTGTTCACGCAGTTAATCTTCTGCGCCTTGCGCTTGGCGGCGGCGAGCGCCGGCAGCAACATGGCCGCCAGGATCGCGATGATGGCGATCACGACGAGCAGTTCGATCAGCGTGAAGGCTTTTTTCTGTTTGAGAATGCTTTTCATAATTTTACTGGTTTGTTGTTGTTGTTTGTTCGGGTGACGGTTTGCGCATTCTACTCCGAGCGCGCCTGCTGTCAACACCGTATCTGGGAAAATTTGTAGCAATGCCGATGCCACCGGAATTTGCCGGTCTGGGTTTCCAAATTCCCAACAAAAGACGGGAAAACGGCGGAAATCTTCCGCCCGGCGGCGTTAACTGCGTGAAAATTTCACGCATGGCGCGTGATTTTCACGCATCCGGCCGGTTATGAACTTGGCGCTGGTGAGAATCTGATTTACATCAGCATTCGCTTCGCAAACACTGGCCGGCCCTATGGCCGAGCCAAAAGAGAATTTGCAGATGGAGAAAATCGTATCGCTGTGCAAGCGACGTGGGTTCGTTTTTCAGTCGTCGGAGATTTACGGCGGCATCAACGGCTTCTGGGATTACGGCCCGCTCGGCGCGGAGCTCAAGCGCAACGTCAAGAAACTCTGGTGGAACACCATGACCCGCCAGCGCGACGACGTCGCCGGCTTGGAGGCAACAATCATCATGTCGCCGCAAATCTGGAGGGCCAGCGGGCACGTGGATACGTTTAGCGACCCGATGATTGACTGCAAGACGTGCAAGGGCCGCTTTCGCGCGGACCAGACGAACGAAATCCCCTGTCCGCAAAAACCCAGCAAAATGGTGGCGGAGTGTCTTGGCGAAAAAACCGCGCCGCGCGCATTCAACCTGATGTTCCAGACTTACGTTGGCCCGGTGCAAGATGATTCGGCCATTGCTTATCTCCGCCCGGAAACCGCGCAGGCGATTTTTGTGCAGTTCAAGAATGTCATGGAAGCGTCGCGGCAGAGGGTTCCGTTCGGCATCGCGCAGGTCGGAAAGGCGTTCCGCAACGAAGTCACGCCGCGCAATTTCACCTTCCGCTCGCGCGAATTCGAGCAGATGGAACTGGAATTTTTCATCAAACCGGATGAAGTCATTGAGGCGATTTCCGGAAGCGTGGTGACCGTGCCCGAAACCGGCCATCCCGGCGAGCCGCAGCCAAACTGGGGCTGGCAGGCATGGCATCAATACTGGGTCGAGGAGCGCGTGCGCTTTTATGAAGGCATCGGGCTGGACCGCGCAACGCTCGGTTTTCATCGCCAGACGCCGGCGGAACTCGCGCATTACGCCCGCGCCTGCACGGATATTTTATTCAAGTTTCCTTTCAGCAAAAAGGACGAGCAGGGCAACGTGGCTGGCGACGAACTCGAAGGCATCGCCGCGCGCAGCGATTTTGATTTGAGCCAGCACGCGCGTTTTTCCGGCAAGCCGATGGGGGTGTTCGACGACGAGTTGCGCGGCGCATGGGCAAAGCTGCCGAAGGAAAAACAGGATGCCTTGTGGAAGCGTTATTACGAGAACCGGAAAAATTATCTGACGAAAACCGCCAAGCCGGACGAAACGCCGGAGCAAATCCAGAAGCAGGCGACCGACGACGCCAATGGCCTGGCGAAGGGCCAATACATCCCGCACGTCATTGAGCCGAGCGCGGGCGTGGACCGTTTGATACTCGCGCTCATCGCCAACGCGTATTCCGAAGTCACGAAGACCGATGACAAAGGCAAATGCGAGACGACGGTGGTAATGAAATTCCATCCGCGCGTCGCGCCCATCAAAGTTGGGGTGATGCCGCTGTTGAAGAACAAGCCGGAGTTGGTGAAAAAGGCGCTGGAAGTTCGCGACCTGCTGCGTCCGTGGATGAATGTGTTTTACGACGATGGCGGCTCGATTGGCCGCCGCTACGCCCGCCAGGACGAGGCGGGCACGCCGTTCTGCGTGACGATTGATTTCGACACGCTGGGCGAAAAGCCGGAATTGCTCGACACGGTCACGATGCGTTACCGCGACGACGGCCGGCAGGAACGGCTGAAAATTTCTGAACTGCGGGACTTCTTGCTGTCTCAAATCCGTTGATGAGCGCCGAGCAAAAAGATCTGTCAGTTTTGGTTCCAAAGCCCAAGCCCAAGCGTGCTCCGACGCTGTATTTCATCGTCGCGATCAAATTGGTCAAGGGCGTGCTGTTACTGTTGGGCGCGGTGAGCATGTATTTGCTTGCGCATAAAAGATTTGCCGGACTTGTTCGAACAATTCATCCGATGGATGCACCTGGATCCAGAAGGCCGGTTTTTCAACGCCATCAGCGATCAATTGGACACCGTGACACCGAGGAATATGCACGTGTTGGCGTCATGGATGTTTCTCTACAGCTTGTTCCTGCTCGTCGGCGGCAGCGGGCTGGCGTTCCGCGCGAAATGGGCCATCTGGCTGGCCATCGGCGAATCCGCGTTCTTCATCCCGATTGAAATTTTTGAATTGGTGCGCCACCGCCCGCCAAACGCGCCGGACCTGCCGCGCTCGGAATTCTTTCATCATCCCAAAATCGGGCTGCTGATCGTGCTGGCGTTGAACGTTTTGATTGTCTGGTATCTGCTCCAAAACCGGGAACGGCTGTTCCGCCATCATCATCATTGATTTTCCCGCGTGACCGCGCCGCTGGATTATGGCATGGTCACGGCTCAACAAATGAAAAACGCAGCCCCGTTTGAAATTTCAGAATTCGAGCAGCTCCTGCGCAAACCGAACGGCGACCCGACGGGTCTGGCCGGTTTTTTCAACAGCGGCGAGGTTTGGGTGGCGCGCGTGCCCGCCCGGCTCGATGTGATGGGCGGCATCGCCGATTATTCCGGCGCCAACGTCTGCGAAGCGGTGCTCGGCCGCGGCATGTTGATGGCCTTGCAGGCGCGCACCGACCGCACCCTGCGCGTCCGCTCGGTGCAGGTGGGCCGGCGCAGCCTGCCCGTCGAAACACGTATCCCGCTGGATTACCTGACTTCGGGCGATGCCGTCGGCACCTACACGCAAATGCGGGAGCTGTGCCTGGCCAATCCGCTGGCCGATTGGGTGGCCTACATCGGCGGCAGCATTTTCACCCTGTTAAAGGAGGAATCCGTCGAACTGCCCTACGGATTCAGCTTCATGCTGTTGAGCGCGGTGCCGATGAACGTCGGCATCGGCAGTTCCGCCGCCGTGGAAATCGGCACGTTGACCTGCATCAACGCCTACCTCGGCCTTCAACTTGACGGCGCGCGCATCGCGCGGCTCGGCCAGATGGCGGAAAATCACGTCGTCGGCGCGCCCTGCGGCATCATGGACCAGATTGCCGTGGCGAGCGGCCGCGAAAGCAAACTGACCCACATCCTGTGCCGGCCCGGCTCGATTGTGGGCGAGGTGGAAATCCCGCCCGGCACCGGCTTTGTCGGCATCAACTCGATGGTCCGCCATTCCGTGGCCGGCAACGCCTACGGCAACGTCCGCATCGGCGCGTTCATGGGCAAAAAAATCATCAACGAACTCCGCGCCCGGACGGGCCGCGCGGCACTGAATTATCTGACTGAAATTTCCGCCGCCGAGTTGGAGGCCGAATACCAGGCGCAAATTCCCGAAACCATTGTCGGCTCGGATTTTCTCGCGCAATACAAGACACACGACGATCCAGTGACGACTATCCAGCCGGACGCCACCTATCATGTCGCAGGCCCCGCGCGGCATCCCGTCGGGGAAAACGAGCGCGTGATGAAATTCATCGAAACCCTCAAGAGCGCCAAGGTGGGCGATGAAAAGGCGCTCGTGGCCGCCGGCGAATTGATGTATGGCGCGCACGAGAGTTACCGCGATAATTGCCGCCTGTCGGTGCCGGAGGTGAATTTTCTGGTGGAGGCCGTCCGCAAGCGTGGTCCGGAAAACGGGCTTTACGGCGCGAAAATCACCGGTGGCGGCACGGGCGGCACCGTGGCGGTGTTCGGCAAGCTGGACGCGCTTAAAAAACACGTTCCTGAAATTGCCGTCGAGTATCAGCGCCGCGTGGGTGTGATGCCGGACATTTTTGAAGGCACCTCGCCCGGCGCGATTGAATTTGGGGCCAAGCGCTACGCGTTCGGGGCGAACGGTTGGCGGCGGTTCGACGTGTGAGCTGGACCATGAAACACATGAAATGACACGAAAAGTAAAAGCCAATATTTTGTGTTCCTTTCGTGTGTTTCGTGTATTTCGTGGTTAAAAAATGAAGTCGCTATCTATCGTCCGCAAAGCCGTCATTCCCATCGCCGGCCTGGGCACCCGGCATTTCCCGGCGTCGCACGCGGTCAAGAAGGAACTGTTTCCCATCGTCGGAACCGACGGCATCGCCCGCGCGCTGTTTCATTACCACTTGCTGGAGCTGGAGGCCGCCGGCATTGAGGAGATTTGCATCATCGTCCAGCCCGGCGAGGACGAGATGGTGCGGCGTTATTTGCGCGGCCCCGGCGACGATTACCTCAAGCGGCTTCAGAAGTATCCGCTACTGCTTCGCGAGGCGGAGCAGATGCGCGGTTTCGAGCGGCGCGTCCGTTTTGCCGTGCAGCAACAACAGGAAGGCTACGGCCACGCGGTCTATCAGACGAAAAATTTCGCCGGCGGCGAAATGGTCCTGCTCGTGCTCGGCGACCATTTGTTTCGCGGCAAGTCCATTTCGCCCTATCGTGAGTTGGCGGACACGGCCAACAGTTCGGGTGGCAAAAGCATTTCCGCCGTGAACCGGATTTCGGCCAACGAGTTGAAAGATTTCGGCACGATCGCCGGCACTAGACACGCGGATAACCCGCGCTTGGTTGAAGTGTCGCTCATCATCGAAAAACCCGCCGTGGCCGTCGCGCGGGAACAATTGCGCGTGGATAGCTTGCCTGCCGAAACCTGGCTCGGCTGGTTCGGGATGCATCTGCTCGCGCCTTCGATTTACGACGTGCTGGAGGAAATGATCCGTGACGACGTGCGCGACCACGGCGAGTTTCAGTTGACCCGCGCGCAGGAAATCCAGCGCGGGCGCGATGGGTATCTTGCTTTGGAAATGATTGGCGCCGAACGATTTGATTTCGGCGTGCCGAACGACTTTGTCCAGAGCCTGCACGCGTTCCGCGGGGGAATCTGATTTCGTCGCGAATTATTTGCTTGCAAAGGTCACGGACAGTGCTTAATTAAGCGGTATTGATTGAATTAGTCTGACAAGAGATTTGATGCCAAAAACCAGAGTTATGCCACAACCGAAGAGGGTGTCTTGAGCCGCCCTTTCCCTTCACGCAATTCTCCGTCTGATTCGTTTGTCCGGGTCAATGGCAAAATCCGCGCCCGCGAAGTCCGGGTCATTGGAGTGGACGGCACCCAGCTTGGCGTCATCTCCCTCAACGAGGCGCTGAACCTGGCGCGGCAACACGGAGTGGACTTGGTGGAAATTGCCGCCACCGCCGTGCCGCCCGTCTGCCGGCTCGTCAACCTCGGCAAGTTCCGTTACGAAAAGGCCAAGAAGGAAAAGGAATCCAAAAAACACCAGCACGCCTCGACCGTGAAGGAAGTCCAGTTGAGTCCGCGCATTGACCCGCACGATCTTAGCATCAAAATCGAGCACGCCGTCGGCTTTTTGTGCGAGGACATGAAGGTGAAGGTGGCGCTGAAGTTTCGCGGCCGCGAGATGCAGCACACCGAGGTTGGTTTCGAGGTCATCAAAAAATTCCTCGAGGCCGTCGCGCCTTTCGGCCATCCCGATTTCCAGCCGAAACTCATCGGCCGCGGCATCAACGTCATGATCAGCCCGCTGCCCCGCAACAAACGCGCGAAGAATCCCTATGCGGTTGAAGGCGAAGACGGCCGCGTGCCGGCGCCAGCCGCTGCAGCCAACAACCGGCCGGTCGCATTGCCGCAGGCAGGCGCAACGGCCCGTGCGGCCCACGCTCCCGTCGCGGACAAATCCGCGTCGGACGGTTTTGTGAACAATCCCTTCGACAAGCTGGAAGTGAAATGACCTGAAGCGCGGGCGGAATTGTGTCAGACGCAGCCATTCGTCGCCCGGAAGTCATTGGTGTCACTATCTGATTAAGTCGACTTTATCCGCAGTGAGAAACCCTTGGTTTCTGAGGTGTTTATCCGCCCCGAAACTGCGAATTATGTCGCCATATTCGGTCCAAACCGGACTTTAGAGGAGCTGTTTCTGCTAATCGTGTCGGCTAAATGGAGAAAGCGCATTCACTCCGTTTAAAAACAATTCACAAAATGCCAGGAAAATGATATAATAAGGCCAACGAATGAAACTTGCGTCGATAAATACCAACTGGCCAGCCTTGCAGGGATTTTATCAAAACCTCGCAGAAGAGCTGCACCGGCGCGGTGTAATGAGTCTGACCACTGGTGGGATTGCGTGTGTTTTCTATGACTTGGCGCAGTCAACCAAGGATTGCGATATCATTATTCCAATTGAGAAGGCCGGGGTAGTATTGGACGTCTTATCTCAGATCGATTTCCTTGGCCACAAAGGTCATCTCACTCTGAAATACGGTGCACCATTGGCTCCTCGCTGGTTGAACGGCGGATGGAGTAGTCATACTTACTATGGAACGACAATTGAACCGCTTGCACGTGTAGACTTCTTTGGGCGAGCACCGCGAGTGAAAATCCCGAAGTCTGACGAAAACCCGCTATTCTTAGCCCGTGGCGGGGTTGCTGAGATGAAAAAGACACGTCGCGAAAAAGATTGGGCGTACTCGAATCTACTGGGTCTTCAAATGCTGAAACGCGGTAACCCCGAGGGCCTGTTGCACATCACAGATCCAAAGTGCCTTTTTAAGGCAGCGCAAGGAATAGCAATCAGCGAGGTTTTGAAAAAGGAACGTCCGCTTTTAGGCCTCGTGGAGGCAAAAAGCCCGGAGCTGGAGCGATACCTGAAAGTTGAGAAAGAATTCTGGTCACGTTTGGACAATCTCCGCCTGGCGGCCTACGAAGCAGCATGGGCACCGTACGGGGCGGAATTGCAAAACCATACAGAGTTGCTAAATATGGAGTTGCTGGAACAGAATCAAGCCATGGTGAGCATTGCAGGGCGAACCCTAGATCCAGCTCCGCTAAACTGGAAAGAAACAGTTGAACGAGCGAAGGAAGAGACCGCAAACATATTTAGAGATGTCGATGTAAACCTGTTCCCCAGTCCTGCGGCATTTTCGGGCCAAGAAGACGGCTGGGCCAACCAAAGCAATAAACCTGAATTATGAGTGAAGCCACGGCAAAGCCATTAATTTCTGAAGAGGATTACCAGGAAGTCCTGCACAAGTCGTTTGGTGAGGAAATGGCAGCAATTTGCAACTTGCCCTATGAACAGCGTGTTAAAGCAATTGCGGAAAACCAGCAGCAATTTGACACGCCGCACGACCTTGTTTGGCCAGCTGAAGGTTATACCGGGCCAGACCTTCCGTAGGGAAAGTTGAGACTCAGTGTGCAACCGTGGGAACTGGGATCAAAAACCGCGTTCCGTGATAGCAGTTTCCAATCGAGCAGATGATTCGGAACATCAGCAAACGGGCCCAGCAAGTTGCTGAAGCCATCCAAGCCAAGGTCACCTGCTGCGAACTGCGGAAAGTCGAGGGTGCTGAACCAACCAGTATGGGCTGCCTCAGCCCATCATAACATGTTGCCGACTTAATTCAATTTTGGAGACTTAATTGGATTTAGGCGACTCTATTAGACGGGCACAATTGGCCATGGCCGGCAGCCGGCAGTCTTCACAGATGGCATTCGAATGTGCGCAAAAATCACCGACGATTTGCAGCAAACCCTGCTGCGCCGCCGCGCTCCGCAATGCGCCGCGGCTGGCCGATCCGAGCACCCGCTGCCGGGCGAGTCTTAAAACCGAATTGTCCTCCGCCGCCGGCCAGTCAAAATAACGCCGTTCGATTTCAAGCCGCAGCATTGTGTTTTTGCCTTCCGCCGCGCGCGCCCACAGCCACGGCAAAATCACGTTCACCGCCAGGTCCGTCATGCGCGCCTCGCCCAGCAGCGGCTGCGGTTTTTCCAGTCGCGGCGAACGCCAGGTCCAATGCCACGACCAGAAGCCATCGCTTTCCACCTGCAAAATCTCCAGCAGCGAATTGGACAGCGCTTTGTCCGCCGAGCCGGCGGCACACCAATGTTCGATCTTTGAAATCCAACTTTTGTCTGCCAGCCAATGTGACGCCAGCGCGAGCCGCCGCTGCGGATGGTTGGCCGGACGCAGGCTGTGGAATTTCCAGACGGCCCGCGGGAAAATGCAGTCCGCAAATTCGTCGCGCTCGCGCCACCAGCAGTCCCAGACGCAGCGCAGATAGTCGTCCGAACTCCTTTGCGTTCGCGTCAATTCCCCAGGCAACAGGCCGCCGATGCCTAGCAGCCGCGCTTGCAGCGTCAACACGGGGACGTTTCCGTCAGCGGCCCAACGCAGGCGGGTTTCCGCGAGGTTTTGCATCGGCCAGGCGTTGTGTTTGTAGCCGAGGGCGCGGAACAACCCTTCCCACAGTGCCTGCTCCCAGCCGGCGTGCCGTGCCCGCGCGGTAAATTGCGCCGCCTTGGCCGCGAACCGAACGCGGGCAGCCTGGCCCAGAAGCTCGGCCAGTTCGCCTTCATCCAGGGCGCGCAGCGGGGCTGAACACCGGCCGCGAAGGCTTTCGGGCAGAACCTGGGCGGGTTCGCTTTCCAGCCACAAACTCAATTCGCCGAGCGGCGCATCGAGCGAATTTTTTAACGGCACGGCCAGGGGCCGGTCATTGCGCGCCGCGCCGGCGGTTGGCGTTCCCGTTTCCCAGACCACATGCAGGATGACATTTTGGAAAGCCGGATTGCGGTCATGGCCGTGCGCGTGCCAGCCGCCGACGCGCAAATCCACCTCCACGTCGCCGGAACGCGGCGGTTCACCGCCGATTTGAATGACCGCGCCGCGAAAATCCGGTCCGCCTTCGGCGCTGGCGAAACCAGGATGGAGCACGCGAACGGCCTGGCCGTCCCAAGTTTTCAATCCGTCGCGCCGCAGCCGTTGGTGCCGCCAAACGGCCTGGAGTAGGCGCTCGGCGGGAAATCCGTTTTCGTCGTGTAACGCGTCCAAGTCGCGGCAGCGGGCGCGCCATTCGGCATAAAAGTTGGAGACGGACGGGTTCAAGCCAACCTGCTTTTGCTCCTGCCGGGCGGCGAAGTCAATTCATTTTAAACGCAACTCCGGGAGGCTTCCGGCTGTTGAATAATGGGGACGAACTTTTTGTTCGCCGTGGCACGGTGTTTTTGGCAACATCGGCATGAGCTTTTTACGCCTCCAGAATTTGATGATTGAAGTTTCCAATTTGACGAAATGCTACGCGGGCCGCACAGCGGTGAACGGCATCTCGTTCGCGGTGGCGCCCGGCGAAATTGTCGGCCTGCTCGGCCCGAACGGCGCGGGCAAGAGCACGACGATGCGCATTTTGTCATGCTTCCTGCCGGCGACGAGCGGCACGGCGCGCGTGGCGGGCTTCGACGTGTTCCAGCAGTCGTTGGAAGTGCGCCGCCGCATCGGCTTCATGCCGGAAAACAATCCGCTGCATCCCGAAATGCGCGTGCGCGAATATTTGAAATTCCGCGCGCGGCTCAAGGGTCTCGGCTGGCGGCGCTCGCGCGAGCGGGTCACGACGGTGATGGAGCAATGCGGCCTGGCGGACGTGGGCCGGCGCGTCATCGGCCAGCTCTCGAAGGGCTACCGGCAGCGTGTTGGCCTGGCGGACGCGCTCGTGCATGAGCCGGAGCTGATCATTTTGGACGAGCCGACCATCGGCTTGGATCCGCATCAAATCCGCTCGGTGCGGCAATTGATCAAAAGCCTCGCGGGCAAACACACGGTATTGATTTCGACGCACATTTTGCCGGAGGCGGAAATGATGTGCAGCCGGATGCTCATCATGTTTGACGGTAAAATCCTCGCCGCGGACACGCCGGAAAATCTACAGCGGTTCATGGCGGGCAGCAGCCAGATCATCGCCGAGATTGCCGCGCCCGCCGAGGCGCTGCGCAAATGTTTCTCGCAGATAGCGGAAATCGAGCAGTTCGACGTGTCGCCCAGCGAGGGCGAATTCCAGCGGTGCGCGCTGACCCCGCGCGACGGGCTGGATTTGCGCCCGGTGATTTTTGCCCTGGCCCGCGACCGCGGCTGGGTGGTGCGCGAACTGACGCGCCATCGCCACTCGCTCGAGGACATTTACGTGCAAATCACCCGGCCGGACGAGGAGGAGGAAAACTGATGCGAATTTTTTTGACATTGCTGCGGCGGGAACTCGCGGCGTTTTTCTTTTCCCTGACGGGTTACGTCATCATCGCGGCGGTGACGCTGCTGGTCGGGTTGGGCTTTGTGGTTTTAATCGCCACCCTCGGCAACGATCCGTTCACCGCGCCGGTGACGGAAATGTTTTACGGCACCACGTATTTCTGGCTGATCCTGCTGCTGGTCACGCCGGTGATCACCATGCGGCTGTTCGCGCTGGAAAAGGCCTCCGGCACGTTTGAGACACTGATGACGACGCCGGTGGGCGACCTTCAGGTGGTCGCGGCGAAATTCGCGGCGGCGGTTGTTTTTTACATGATGACCTGGCTGCCGATGTTGGCGTGCCTGTTTATCGTGCGCCATTTCACCAACCAGCCGGGCGCGCTGGACGCGGGCACCGTGGGCGGCATGTATCTGGGAATTTTCCTGACGGGCTGCCTGTTTTTGTCGCTGGGCTGTTTTGCGTCGGCCATTTCGCCCAGCCAGATGGCGGCGGCGATGATCAGCTTCGTGCTGGGCATGAGCTTGTTCTCGCTGGGATACCTCGCATTTGTGGCGACACGAAATCCTTTGACCACTCAGTGGCAGAAGCAGGCGCTGACCTGTTTCAGCCTGTTCGACCAGATGAATGACCTGGCGCGTGGCGTGCTGGACACGCGGACGGTGGTGTTTTATGTCAGCGCCACTTTTTTCTTTTTGTTCCTGACTTTGCGCACGGTGGAAAGCCGCCGCTGGAAATAAAATGGCCGCCCCATCCCAACCCAGTTTCTCGCCCGGCCGCCGCTGGTTCATCGGCGTGGACGTTTTGGCGCGCACGGCGCTGGTGCTGGCGGTGGTCGTGATGGTGAATTATCTCGGCGCAAAATTTTTCGGCCGGTTTTATTTGAGTTCGCAGGCGCAGATGTTGTCCACGCGCACCTTGAGCGTGGTCCGCTCCACCACCAATCGCGTCAACGTGACGGTCTATTTCGACACCAAGAGCGAGGATAATTTCTATCCGACGATCAGCGCGCTGCTGGGCGAATACCAGGCGGCGAACCCGAACATCCTGGTGCGGACCGTGGATTACGTGCGTGAGCCCGGCGAGGCGCAGAAAATCAAGGAGCAATATAAACAATATATGAGTTCCGCGGCCGACAAGGACCTCGTGATTTTCGATTGCGGCGGCCATGTGAAAATTGTCAATGGCAAGGCGCTTTACGAAACGAAACTTGAACAGATGCCGAATGAGGATCCAAACGAAAAAGAAATCCCATTCCGCTGGAAACCCATCGCGTTCAACGGCGAAATGATGTTCACGACGATGCTGCTTGCGGTGGAAAGCCCGCAGCCGCTCAAGGCGTATTTTCTGCAAGGCGACGGCGAACCGTTGCTTTCCGATTCCGGCGAGCACGGCTACATGAAATTCGACGCGATGCTGGCGGAAGATTACATCGCAACCCGGCCGTTGCAGCTCCTGGGCAGCGAGGTCGTGCCGGCCGATTGCGACCTGCTCATCATCGCCGGGCCATACAAGAAATTTTCCGAAAATGAACTCCAGAAAATTGACCAATACCTCGCGCAGGGCGGGCGGCTGCTCATGCTGTTCAATTATTTTTCCGTCCAGCAGCCAACCGGCCTTGAACCCATCCTCGCGCGCTGGGGCGTTAATGCCCTCCCCGACAAGGTGCGCGAGCCGAAAAACACGCGGTCCGGGTCGGATGTGATTGTTTTCAGTTTCAGCAATCATCCCGTTGTCAATCCGCTCACCGGATTGGCGCTGCAACTGATTTTGCCGCGCCCCGTCGGCGTGTTGGAGCGGCAAAACCCGCCCGCCGACGCGCCGAAGGTTGAGGTGTTGGCGGCGTCCAGTCCGCAATCAACGCTCACGGACGATCCCGCTGCCGCCCCGCGCAGCTATCCGCTCATCGTGGCGGTCGAGCAAAAACCCGGTTCCGGCGCCGTCCGCCCGCGCGGCGCCACGCGCATGATTGTGGCGGGCGACTCGGATTTTCTCGACAATCAGATGATCGAAGCCGCCGCGAATCGCGACTTCGCCGGCTACGCGGTCAACTGGCTGCTCGACCGCACGGTGCTGCTCGAAGGCATCGGGCCGCGACCCGTCACGGAATTCCGGCTGACGATGACGCAAAACCAGCAGAATAATGTTCGCTGGCTCCTGCTCGCCGCCCTGCCCGGCGCCGTGCTGACGTTCGGCTGGCTGGTCTGGCTGGTGCGGAGAAAATAATGAACTCGAAGACCACAGGAATCTGGTTCGTTGTCGCCGCGGCGCTGTTCGCGTTCATCTTCGCTTACGAACGCTGGTTCCATCCGGCCGCCGCCGGGCCGGCGCCGCTGTTGCCCGGCTTGCGCCCCGCGGCAGTCACGGGCGTTCAGGTGTTTCTATCCGGCACGCTCGAAATCAGCGCCGAATGCTCGGCCAACGGCTGGATGCTGTCCAAGCCCGTTGCCTATCCCGCGCAGGCCGCCGCCATCGAGGCGCTGCTGGACGCGCTCCAAAAACTCGCGCCCGGCAGAATCAGCGCCGCGGAGCTGCGCCAGCAGACCAATTCCGAAGCGGATTTGGGTTTTGAAAATCCGCAGGCCCGGCTCGTCATCACCGACGGCAATCAGAGCCGGCAACTGATCGTGGGTGGCCGGACCGCGCCCGGTGACCAGGTGTATCTGCGCGTCGGCGACATGGACGGCGTGGCCGTGGCCGACGCCGCCTGGCTCAATTTGATTCCACACGCCGCCGACCAGTGGCGCGATACCGCGCTCGTGAACCCCGGGCAAAGCCAGTTCGACTGGATTGTGGTGACCAACAACGTCCGGGGCACGGTTATCGAACTCCGGTGCGATCCGACCAATCATCTGTGGCACATGGTCAGGCCATTACAGGCGCGCGCCGACGCCGACCACATCACCGAGGCGTTGCAACGGCTCGAAACCGCCGCCGCCACGCGGTTCTTGAGCGACAATTCAAACGCGGACTTCGCCGCGTTCGGCCTGCAACCTGCCGATCTCGACTTATGGTTCGGCCACGGCGCCAATCTGACGGCGGCCGTCCACGTGGGCCGGAGTCCGACGAACGACCCGGCGCAGGTTTATGCCCGGCGCGAGGGCTGGAACACCGTTTTCCTCGCGACACGCGACGCGCTGGCGCCGTGGCGCGGCGCGGTGAATGATTTTCGCGACACGCGGCTGTTTGAATTGACCGGCCCGGTTGCGGAAATCGAGGAGCTCGGCACGAACCATTTCATCCTGCGCGAGGCGGCCGGCACCACCAACTGGACCATCGCCGGCGAAAAGTTCCCCGCGGACGCCGCCAGTGTCCAACTGTTCGTCAAGCAGCTCGCCAGCCTGCGCATCTCCAGGTTTGTGAATGATGTCGTGACCGCGGCCGATCTGCCGGCCTACGGCTTGGACGCGCCGCGGCGGGAAATCATTTTGCGCGCGAAGGCGGGCGACACGAATTCCGTCATCGCCGGTTTACAGTTTGGGTTGCCGCGGACCAACGGCAACGAGGTTTTTGTGCGGTGCGGCGGCGAGGATTCCGTTTATGCGATATCGGCGGAGGAGTTCAATTTGCTGCCGGATGCCGCCTGGGAATTCCGCGACCGGCTCATCTGGGATTTCAAGCCGGATGACGTGGCGCAAATCACGATTCGTCAAAACGGACAGACGCGGCAGCTCGTTCAGGGTAATCCGGGCAAATGGTCGCTGGCCGCCGGCTCGCAAGGCTTCATCGAGGACAAAAACA
Source organism: uncultured Verrucomicrobiae bacterium (assembly GCA_963764035.1). GTDB lineage: Bacteria > Verrucomicrobiota > Verrucomicrobiia > Limisphaerales > UBA11358 > UBA11358. The sequence continues at coordinate 72,515 of CAVXQV010000011.1, read as the reverse complement.
TCGAGCAAGCCGTCCAGATGTGTCACCAATTGACCGCCGTTGTCTGGGTCACGAACAACAACGCCGGGCCTGAATACGGTTTTGCGACAAACAACCTGCAAATCACCTTCGAACTCAAAAATGGCGAAAAACGTGCAGTGGATTTCGGCGTCGAATTCCCGCAGCGACAGAGCGCGCTGGCCGCCGTCACGCTCGACGGCGAGCGGTGGGCATTCCTCTTTCCGCCGGCGCTTTACCAGCTCGTGTTAAGTTATCTCACCATTCCGACAAACGTGCCGTGATATGCGATCCGGTTTCTGGCGCAAATGCCGGCTGTGCTTCCGCTGGTTCCGCCGCGCATTCCTCCTCGCGGTGATTGCCCTGATCTGCGGAATCGTCTGGCTCGACCGCGTCGGCGTCCCGGATTTCTTGAAGCGGCGGCTGGTGGAATCGCTGCGCACCCAGGGAATTGAATTGGAATTTTCCCGGTTGCGGTTGAGCATCGTCCACGGCCTGTTCGCGGAAAATGTCCGCCTGGGCCAGCCGGCCGGGGCGGACACCAACACCCCGGCGCTCTCGGCGCGGGAAGTCTGGTTGGATTTGGACGACGCGGCGGCGTTGCACGGGCGCCTGCATCTCGACGGCCTGACGCTGCGCCAGGGCCGGTTTGTTCTGCCGCTCTCGCCGACGAACGCGCTCACGCTCGACCACATCCAAACCGACCTGCGTTTCGGGCTGAACGACACATGGTCGCTCGACAAGTTTCATGCTGATTTCGCGGGCGCCCAATTCGCCCTGTCCGGCGACATTGTCCATGCGCCGGAAATCCGCCGCTGGGCGATTTTTCGCCGCGCCAACACCGGCAACGCGGCCGCGGCGCGCGCCCGGCTGAAAAAGTTCGCCGACGCGCTCGGCAAGATCCATTTGAACGGCGCGCCGCAATTGACGCTCGCCTTTGTCGGCGACGCGCGCGATGTCCATTCGTTCAACGCCCGGCTTGCCGTCACCGCGCCCGCCGTGCAATCGTCCTGGGGCGACGCGCGCGCCGTTCAGTTCACCGCCAAGCTCACCGCGCCCGCCGATGCCCCGACCAATGCCACTTTGCTGGCGGGCTTTTGGACCAATCTCCAGCCGTTCCGTCTCGCTTGGACAGCGCAGGCGGCGGAATTGCGTTCGGGCAAGGCCAATGCCGACACCGTCGAATGCGATGGCGTCTGGCGGGCGCCGGAATTGACGTTGACCAAATTGTCCGCGCGGCAGGCCGCCTGGCCGCCAAGCGTGTCCGTGCGCGATCTGGAGGCCGAAGCGGACCTGACCGCTCCCGCCGCGGTCGCGACCAATTCAGATGCTTCCTGGTCGTGGTGGACCAACGCGCAGCCGTATCAACTGGTCTGGATGGCGCGGCTCGGACAATTGGCGTCGGAAAAGCTGAACGCGGATTCGATTTCCCTTGGCGGTTGCTGGCAGGCGCCGGTGTTGACGTTGACGAATCTCTCTGCCCGGATTGGCGGCGGCCCGCTGGAAGGGCAAGTCCGGCTGAACGTGGCCACGCGGGAATTTGAATTCACCAACTCGTTGCGCTTCGATTTGCACGCCATTGCCGTGTTGCTGACGGACAAGACGCGTGAACGGCTCGCGGCGATGTCGTGGACGCAGCCGCCATCGTTGAGCGCGAGTGGCTCGCTGATCCTGCCAGCCTGGACCAACCGCCAGCCCGACTGGCGCGGGGAGGTGCAGCCGACCGTCCGTCTGCTGGGCGAACTGGCGTTCACGAACGCCGTGGTTTTTGGCGCAACCATTGACTTGGCGGAATTGCAATTTGCCTACTCGAACCTCGTCTGGCGGCTTCCCGCCGGCGTGGTTGCGCAATCCCGGACGCGGCTGGAAATCAGCGGCAACGAGGACGATGCCACCAAGGACTACCGGTGGCACGTGGCCGGCAATTTTGATCCTGCAGCCATCCGGCCGTTTTTGACTGCAAGCAACGCCGTGCGTGGTTTCGGGATTGTTCAATTCACCGAGCCGGTGCGCCTGGACGCGGAGGTGTGGGGACGGTTGTATGACTACAACGGCATCGGCGCGACCGGGCGCGTGGCGCTGACCAATTTCACCGTCCGCAGCCAATCTGTTGATAACATCACCGGCGACTTTTTCTACACCAACCGGGTGGTGGAGTTTTTCAATTCCCGCTTGTGGCGCGGGGCGCAGACGATGACCGCCGATCTTATCACGCTGGATCTCAACCGGCAATTGATTTCCTTTAAGAACGGTTACAGCACCGCGGATCCGGTGGCGGTCACGCGTGCCATTGGCCCGAAAACCGCCCACATCATGGAACCCTACCACTTTCTTCAGCCGCCGACGGCGCTGGTGGAAGGCTCCGTGCCGCTGCATGACATCAACGGCGCGAATGACGTGAATGAGGCGGACCTGCGCTTCGACATCGTGGGCGGTGTGCCCTTCGAATGCCTCAAACTCCGGGCGGCGCGCATTACCGGCACGATCCATTGGCGGGGCCAGACGCTGGAGGTGACGAACATTGCGGCGCAACTTTACGGCGGCAGCGGCACCGGCTCCGCCAGCTTCGATTTCCGGGTGCCGCACGAGGGCGCGGACTATCAATTCACCGCGACCGTCACCAACATCAACCTCCGCGCACTCGCGGCGGATTTGTCAACCCGCCCGAACCACATTGAAGGCGCTCTCTCCAGCCGGTTGGTTGTGACGCGCGCGGATACGCGGGACTGGCGGACGCTGGACGGTTTTGGGCAGGCGCGGCTGCGCGACGGATTGATCTGGGACATCCCGCTGTTCGGCCTCCTGTCGCCGGTCTTGAACACCATTTCGCCGGGGTTGGGCGACAGCCGCGCGACGGACGCCGAAGCCAGCTTCACCATCACCAACGGCGTGTTTCGTTCGGATCCGCTGGAAATCAACACCGGCATGACGCGCCTGCGCTACAGCGGCACGGTGGACACGCGGGAGAACGTGAACGCGCGCGTCACCGCGCAATTGCTGCACAATCTCTGGGGCCTCGGCCCGCTCATCAGCACGATCTTCATGCCGGTCACCAAATTGTTTGAATACAAGGTCACCGGCACGCTGCAAGACCCGAAGAAGGAACCGGTCTTTGTGCCGAAACTGCTTTTTCTGCCGTTGCATCCCATCCGCACCCTCGAAGGATTGGTTCCGAGCGGTGTCAATTTCTTCAATTCCACAAACACTGCGCCGATCTTCACTTCCACCAATTTGCCGCCTGCGGGAGGTTGATGCCGGAGGCCTTCGCTTGCTGTCGGTGGGGAATTCAGCCGGCGGGTTCAGGATTCGCGCGAAAAAATTTCCGCCATTGCCACGGCGTTGCGCATGGCCATGGATTTGTTCACCGTTTCCTGGAATTCGCCTTCGGCCGTGGAATCGTTCACCCAGCCGCCGCCGGCCTGCACGTAAGCCCGGCCGTCCTTGATGAGCGCGGTCCGCAATGTGATGCAGGTGTCCAGGTTTCCGTTGAAGGAGAAATAACCGACGCAGCCGGCATACGGCCCGCGCGCGGTCTGCTCCAGTTCGGAAATGATCTGCATGGCGCGGATTTTGGGCGCGCCGCTGACGGTGCCCGCCGGGAACGTCGCGCGCATCAAATCGTAATTCGTCTTGCCGGCGGAAAGGTTTCCCTCCACCTGCGTGACGATGTGCATGACGTGGCTGTATCGCTCGATTACCATCATTTCCTTCACCGCAACGCTGCCGTAATCGCAAACGCGGCCGATGTCGTTGCGCGCAAGGTCCACGAGCATGACGTGCTCGGCTCGCTCCTTCGGGTCGGCGAGCAGTTCCTTTTCCAGCGCGGCGTCCTCCTCCTCGGTTTTGCCGCGGCGGCGCGTGCCGGCGATGGGCCGAATTTCCACCCGGCGTTCCTCACAGCGGACGTGAATTTCCGGCGACGCGCCGACGAGCGCGAAGCCGTCCAGTTCCAGCAAAAACATGTAGGGCGACGGGTTGACGGAGCGCACGGCGCGGTAAACGTCCAGCGGCGACGCCTTGACCGGCGCGGAAAACCGCTGCGAGCCGACGACCTGGATGATGTCGCCGGCGGTGATGTATTTCTTGGACGCCTCGACGTTGGCGAAGAATTTCTCCTGCGTCTGGTTCGATTGAAATTCAACCGGCGGAATTTCATTCGTCACGCCGACGGCGGCATGTTCGCTCGGCTGTTCGAGCAACGAGACGAGCCGCTCGATTTCGCCAACGGCATTTTCGTAGGCGTCGGCGGGACTATCGGCGTCGTCCAAAATGGCATTGACCAGAATCGTGATGGTCTGCTGCACGCGGTCGAACACCAGGAGCTGGTCGGCTACGAGGAAATAAATGACCGGCGTCTGCAAATCGTCCTGCGGCGGGCGCGGCACGACCGGCTCGACGTCGTGGATGAATTCATAGCCGATGAAACCGATGGCGCCGCCGGTGAACCGCGGCAGCCCCGGCACGGCCACGGCGCGATATTTTTTCATCACGCGCTCGACGACTTCGAGGCCGTCTTTCACCGGAGGACAGGCGTCGCGCCTGTCTCCATTTCTTTGTTCCGCTTGAGCGGTTTCTTTTTGATTTGAGACAGGCGCGACGCCTGCCCTACGAATTTCAAATGTTTCAACCACCTTCCCATTCTCGATGACCTCGACCCGGCTGCCGGTTTGCTTGATGACGGCGCGCGGGTTGCAGCCGACGAACGAGTAGCGGCCCAGATGTTCGCCGCCCTCGACCGACTCGAAGAGGAAGGATTCGCCCTGCCCGCGGATTTTGAGGTAGGCCGAGAGCGGCGTCTCAAAATCGGCGAGAATGCGGCGCGTGACGGGAATGAGGTTTCCCTGCGCCGCCAGTTTCAAGAATTCATCCGGCTTCGGCGAATACATGAAATTACTCTAGCCGGAACGCGTGAAAAACAGAAGAACAAAGCACCTTGCGCCTGCGCCTCCCTTGATCAAACCGCCGGACATGGCTGTGGTTTGACGCGTGGATACAATTTGCGCATTTGTTTACGGCATGGATCTTCCACGAGACGAAACATCGCTGTTGCAGCAACGATTGGGAATATCAGGTCAATGGCCAATGAAACCGGCTTCGTCTCAAATGTTGGAAAAAGATGGTGGAGCACGATCAAACAGAAGGTGTGGACCATGTATAAGGAATAAGAGATGTAACCTCCGAATAACAATGGCCTGGTCGCCATCAAACGCGAATATCCGCAGCGGTTATACGCCAGTCCCAGGACCACTATCACCAGGAAGGGAACGCACCAATAAGCCACCAGTGAACACAACGGCAAAAGAAAACCGAGAAGCAAAAGGATGGCGAGCAGCGAAATTGAAACGACAATATTCCAATTCCAATCGCGCCCGACTCCGGCCTGGAAGAGTTTGCAGAGGCAGCAGCCCGTTACGAATTCTCCCGCGATCCGAATCAGTCCGAATTTATTACTGCCGGCGTCGTGCAGGCCCTGCAACGCCAGAATCATCATCAAAAGCGCAGCGGCGCCGGTCACCGTTGATAAACGCACTGACCGGGTAACGGCTTTGGACAAAATCAGGCCGGGGAAAATGAGGTAGGCCATCCATTCGCAACTGATGGACCAGGCCGGCACATTCCATGATTCATGGATGGGGATTGACCAGGCGTGAACCAGAATCAAGTTTTGAAACAGTGTCCCCCAGGAATATAGACCCGGATGTTTTGACGATTCGCCCAGTTGACTGGCCGCCAGACACAGGCTCACGTATAGTGCCAGGACGACGAAATGCACCGGCCAAAGCCTGGCCAGGCGCATCCAGAGAAATTCCGCGCAGGTTGAGATTCTGAAAACAGAGAATCGTTGGGCGTAGTTGTAAGAGATTATAAAGCCACTTAGAATGAAGAAAAGATCCACCCCTAAATATCCGTGCAAAACCACCGGATCAAACAGAAAGTGGAATGCATGGAATGCGGGAAAAACGGAATCCAATTTGTCATGCAAATGAAACAGCAATACCCATAATGCCGCCAACGCCCGTATGCCAGTCAGCGGGTATATTTCCGGGCTGGTTTTTGGCGTTAATGTTGAGCGGCTCTGGTTGTCCATCCGCATTGTTGTTTTAGGAAATATTTCCGGTCCAAGGCATGTTAACCTGGGCTGGTTCTGCCCTGACGCCGCAGGCGGCTGGGACCAGGCGTCCCAGCCGGAAGGACAAGCCGTGAATGACACGCAAACGGGAGCCAGAACCGGAGCAAGCCGCGCCGCCCGGCCCGCGGATTTTGCGCCCGGCCGGGAGCGGCGTTTCAAAATCGGCGAGGATGCGGCGCGTGACGGGAATGCGGTTTCCCTGCGCCGCCACTTTCAGGAATTCATCCAGCGTCGGCGAATACATGGCGAATCAAGAATGCAGAATGTTGAATGAAGAAACAACATTCTTCCTGCCACGGCAAAAAGGCCGCCGGTGATTTCGCCGCCGGGGCGGGCGGAGCGGGCGACGGCCTGGCCGCCGCCGGCGACGACGCCGTGGTGGGAATTGTGCCGCGAATCATGTCGCCGTTGGAAGTGCCGGCCAGAAAAACCCTCGTCGCCTCGCCATACCAGTCCACGCAATCCTGTTCCAATTGCGCGCCCTGCGTGTTCATCGTTTCGGCCTGGGTGCGCCACGCGGTTTTGGCCTTGCCGAAATCCGTTCCCTGCGGGTCCAGCGCCGTGGCGCGCAGCGCCTGCAATGCCGTCAACGTGTTGTCCTTGGTCGGATTCCACGTCGGATCCAATTCGCTCCAGGCGGAAATCAAATCCTGCGCCTCCGACAGCACATCATCCCGGCTGTCGCCGCGCGCGGAGAGATTTTGCACCACGGCAAGTTTCTCCGGCGTGTGTTTGTAACGCACCTTGAACATCGCCACCGCCTGCACCGTGCGGGCGTGAATGTCGTCCAGCGTCTTGTCGTAAAGGCCGCGCTTGGTCAGCAGGTCCGCCTCCTTGGTGGAAACGACCGTTTGCTGCCCCTGCAACGCCTTGATGTCCGTGTCCCATTGCAAGACCGGCTTGTCGTCCCAAATCCAATCGGTTTGGACGGCGATTTGCGCGTTTTGCGTGGCCAACGCCCGTTTAAGGATGAATTTCATTGTTTCAGGCATAACTGTTTGTTGTTGAGTTGTTTTCGATGAATTGAACCGGCTTTCCGACCGCTTGGCGGGGGCCGCCGACGGGTCCGCGAGGGCCACCGACGGGCTGGCGAGGGCCGCCGACGCCGTCGGTGAAGCTTTCCAACCCGTCGGTGACGCTCGCCGGCCCGTCGGTGGAGGGCGCGAACCCGTCGGCGGGCAGGGCAAGGCCGTCGGCGGGATAGTTGGTGCGGAGGGCGCTCAAACTGACAGCGTCGCCCGAGAAACAAATCGCGTCGCGGCTCTGACAGCGCAACGGAACGGACATGCCGATGGTTTAGAACTGTCCGGCTGGGGTGTCAACCGGGAAATGCAGAATAAAAAAATGATTCCCCGGCTGGTTGATGATTCGCGCCGGAGGCGTGTTTGAAAATAGCCCGCCGTTTTAACTGCGGGTATGCGTCCAAAAAATGAATTCGTCCCAGCGGGACGGATGAAATGGCGGGTAAAATGATTTTCCAAATTGTCCTGCGGGACGCGAATCATTGCTGCGATGCAGATGCCGGTTTCTCATCCTTCAAAGCGACCACTTGTTGAACAAAGGCTTTCAAATATTTCCAATCATGATTTTTAAGGACGCGATTTGCAAATTCATCTGGAAGCGATGGATTTGCTTTCACCAATTCCTTAACTATCGCTCTGGCTTTGTCGTCATACCAATCGTCGCCTGTCATTCGGTCAATACCGGGATGAATTTCTTCCGGTATTAATAACCCCCAAAAACGCCATTTGTGATAGCCAGAAAGGTTGGGGTGCTGGCATTCGACACCAATGTCCATTGCGATTTTTTGAAGAATTGAAACATGTTCTTGAGTGTGTTGGTAAATAGGAATTGTGAAAATCCTGATCTGATAAACGTCTTCTACGTAGTTGCAATCGGGACAGGATTTGACAAATATCGATTCGTCGACACCGAGAAACCAAAATGCCGAAAAAAGAACCAGCGAGGAGAAGAAGAAAACGAGTTTTCGCTTCATTGCTTTTTATCAATCTCTTCCAGCTTTTGCCGTAGTGGCTCGGGGGCTTTGAAATTTCCATTTCACCCGAGCGGGAAAAGCTTAAACGATTTGTCCCGGCGGGCGCGAGCAAGTTTCGACGGCCAGCGGCTCGCCGTTCAATTGCTGTTTTTGCTCCGCCCGCAACCGCTTCGCATCGCGTTTGGCCGCGCGATGAATCCGCCAGACGGCCAGCAGCGTGTAAAACGCCACGGCGATGGCGTAGGCAATCATCCCCATGCCGATGGCGAACGGCACCAGCCGCATCTCGCTGGACCAAATCAGCGCGGCGCCCACGGCGGCGGTCAGCAGCGTGTTGCCGGCAAGGCAAAACAGATAGAGCGTGACGCGCGTCTCCTGGATGCGCTCGACGTGCCAGTGGCGGTAAATCTCCTCGCCGAGCGAACGCATGAGCCAGGCGGACTGGAAATTGCGCGCGGCCACCAGCACGCTGGCCGTGGCAACGACGATGGCCGAGAGCGGCCAGAGCGCGACCGCGAGGCAAATCACGATGTTCAGCGGCACACCCCATTTCCAGCCGAGCTTTTTGGCGAGGGGATTGCCTTCCAGAACAAGGTTCGGCGTGGCGATCCACGTGCTCAAAAAATCCATGCCGCGCGAAAACGCCAGCAGCGCGAGCATCAAGAAATACTCGCGGCTGGCGAATGGCGCGAAATCGTCCATGTTCAGGAGACCACAAGACCACGAGACCACAGAACCACGAGACTCGTGAAAGCTAAAGGTCTTGTGGTCGCGTGGTCTTGTAGTCCTGTGGTCATTTCTTCCCGTAAATTTGTTCCGGTGTTTCGAGCCGGGCTTCCGTCAGCTTAAACGATTTTCCCGCATTTTCAACCGAGCGGAAGAAGCACGAGCGGTATCCTTCGTGGCACGCCGCGCCGGTCTGCTCGACTTGAATCAACAGCGTGTCGCCGTCGCAGTCGAAGGCGATGTCCTTGACGACCTGCACGTGGCCGCTGGTTTCGCCTTTCATCCAGAATTTCTGGCGCGAGCGGCTCCAGAAATGCGTCCTGGCGGTGGCGATGGTTTTTTCCAGCGAGGCGCGGTTCATCCAGGCCATCATCAGCACCCGGCCGGTTTTCTGGTCCTGCACGATGGCCGGAATCAGGCCGTTGGCGTCAAATTTCAACTGTTCGTAAAAACTCATGGGGGAAATTTACGATATACGATTTGCGATTTACGAGCCATTTTCCCAATCAGGGCGGTGCGGAAATCGTAAATCTAAACGGTGAGACTCCTTGCGTCGTCTCCTACTTGTCCGGCGCCGGTGCGCTGGCAGGCGCGGCCATTGCGTTCGTGGAAATGGCCGCGGTGTTGGTCGCGGCGTTTTCGCGCTGGACCAGATTTCGCTCCAACTGTCTTTTGAGGTCGGCGTAGAAGTCGTTGGTCACGGCGTCAAGCTGCGCGCGGGCTTCGTCGTAAAATCCGGCGGCGGTTTTCACCCGCACCAGATGAATGTAAACCCCTTCGCGTTCGACATCGTTGTGCGCGACTTTGAGCGCGTTCGTCCACGCCACGAGCGCGTCGTTGGTGCGGAGCGGCTTGATGCCGTAATAACTTTCCGCGTATTCGGTCACGAGGTCGAAATTGTCCGGGTCGAGCTGGACGGCCTTCTGATACAGCGCGAGCGCCTTGTCAAAAACCTGGTCCTCGTTGATGCCGTAAAAGGCGCGCGCGTCCTTGCGGAACAGATAAACCGTGGTCGCAAAATTTTGATAATACACCGGCTCGGTCGGATCCAATTCAATCGCCTTGGCGTAGTCCACGAAGGCGTTGGTGACCGGGCTGTTCTCGCCGTAATAATTGGCCAGGTTGTTCCAGGCCGCCGGATTTTTCGGGTCAACTTGCGCGGCATTTTCGAATTGCACCTTGCCGCCTTCCTCGTCGCCGATGTCATTGAGAAAAGTGCCGTAGGCCAGATAGCCGCGCGCCGAATCCGGATGGCGCCGGAGAAATGAGGCGTAATTGGCGCGGACCGTGTCGAGCCGGGCGCGGATCCGTTGGGCCAGCGCCTCCTTCGTTTCGCCCGCGCCCGTCGCCGCGGCGGCGTTGTTCGTGCGAATCCATTGGTCCACCTCGGCCAGCGCCGCGTCGTCGGCCTCCATCAACTGCTCCAATTCCTTTTCCGCCGGGTCTTCCGGGTTCGCGACGGCGACCGAAATGCCGGTTTGCTGCTGGACCAGATTGCTGACGGCCTGCGGCTGGTTGGTGGCCAGCAGCGCGCCCAGCAGTCCGATGGTTAAGTCGCTCACGCCGACAACGTATCAATTCGGCCCACCGAGTCGAGGCACAAGCGGTCGCGAATAATCACTCACGCCACCTGGCGCATCATGTTTTCGCCGCCGAAGGGATTCGGCTCGCGCAACGTGCATTCCGGGTCGTCGCGCCACTCGCCGTTCACGAGGAACCGGTAGTGGTGCGTGCCCGCCGGGAGCTGCACGGTCGTGCGCCAGACGCCGTCCATGCCGCGATTCAGGCTGACGGGGCTTTCCTGCCAATGGGTGAAGTCACCGACCAGTTGCACGCTCATCGCGTCCGGAGCGCGAAACGCGAAGGTCTGCGTGCGCCCATTGGCGCTGCTCTTTATATTTGTTTTCTTTGCCATAAACTTGTCCTTTCCGAGGGTTGCCGAAACGAAGTTGCAACCCTGAAACCAAGAGTTACGCCTGCAAGCCCGGCAAATCAAATGCCGAGGGAAAATTTAATCGTTGATACCCCAATGGCTTGTGACGGTCGCCGGTTCGAGCGCCGACGGCGATTCATGTTCCACCGGCTTACCCCAGTCCGGCTGCGAGCCGGCATCAGCCGGCGCTGGCCCGAGATCCGATGTTTCGTCCACGCCCAAAAATGCCAGCCCGTGCCGCCGGGCGAGGAATTCAATCTCATTTCGCAACGGTGTGCCGGCTTCCGGTCCCGGGCCCACCAACGTCACCGCGGCATCATTGACTTTCCGGTTTGCCGCCCAGTGCTTCAGCCAGTTCAACAACGCCTTTCGCGGCGGATGCCTTTCATTCAGGGCGAATAGAACCAGGTTTGCGTCGGCGGCAACGGCCAGGCAGATGGCGGCCTGCGTCGGCTGTCGCAGCGCTTCCAGCCGCCACAATTTCAGGTCGCAGTTCATCGCCGGGTCGGCGTCGGCGGTTGCCCGTTCCAATGAGGCTGCGGCCCGTGAGGCCTGACCGATGTCATTGTAAATAATCACGGCCTTGAACGCCGCGTTGGAGAAACTCTCATCCTCTTTGACTGCAATGGTTTTCATATAATTTTACCCCTTTCTCTTTTTTCTGACAACGGCAGTGGGAAAGAGTTCAATGAAGTGGATAAAATGATCGGGGAAATGTTCGCGGAAGGAATTTGACAAAAAGCGGGCAATCAACTCACGCCGCGCCTGCGTTCGTCACGACCGATTGGCAGACCCGCGCGAATTCATCCGGATTCTCCGGCGTGAAGGCGATGCATTTGAAGAATCCCGATTTTCTCCTGACCAAGACGTGACGGCGCAGATCCGTCATGTCGAGCTTGATGCCCCAGGTGAATCCTTTGCGACCGCTGAAAAAGGAAGGGCGGATTTCGATTCCCAAAATCTCGTTTGCGGGGATGATGCAGGTGTGGAGGCAAAGCCAGAATTGGAGTTCCAGCCGGTCGGGATAAATCCGGTATTCCTGCCACAAGCTGGCCGGCGTGCGGCGCGAAACGTAAATCGGCTGTTCGGAACCGTTCACATCACACTTCCTTCACCACGCCCCAATAAACGTCGAGCCGTTTGCCGAGGTAAAGTTTCACGGCCTTGACGAGCACGCCGGCTTCGATTTTCTGGCCGCGCGGCCACAATGTCCTTGAGTGCCATGCCGGGCGTGATTGGCAAACGAGCCTTGCGCGATGATCGGCCCCTCGTCCAGCCGCATGGAAACAAAATGCGCCGTGACGCCGGCAATTTTCACGCCCTGCTCGTAAGCCTGCCGGTAGGCCTGCGGGCCGGGAAAACTCGGCAGCAGCGACGGATGGATGTTGATGATCTTGTTTTTGTAGCGCCAGACGAAGTTCGGCGAGAAAATTTTCATGAACCGCGCCAGCACGACGAAATCAATCTGCATGTTCCTCCAGCAATCGCAGCGCCCGCGCCTCGGACTTGGCGCGGTCGTTCCAGTCAACGTGCGCGAACGGCAGTTTGAATTTTTTGGCCAGCGGCGCGAAACCGGCGTGATTGCCGATGACCAGCGCGGCATCCGCCTTCAATTTCGCCGCCATCAGCGCGTCGAAGCAATGCGTTTCCTTGGTGACCATGATGGCGAATCGCTGGCGGCGGTTCGGGTCGGTGAAGCGCAACTTGATTTCCATGCCAAGCTGCCGGGCGAGCTCGTCCGAGGCCGGCGCGAAGCGAGCCGGTCTTCAACTCGGCGCGTTTCCACGAAGCCTGGAGCGTCATGCTGAACTGGCCGCGCGTGACCTGTTCCTCCAGCGCCTCGATGTTGGCGTGCTGCTCGAACAGAAAATTGGTGACGCGCGCGATGACGCCGGTTTTGTCGCGCCCGATGACGGTGACGGTGGCGAATTGTTTCATCTGGACTCACCACGAATTACACGAATCGGCCTGAAATGAAAAGATTTTGCGGAACCGCTTCAGCACGGCCCGACCCATTTACTTGAAACATCGTTGAAAAACACGGCGGCGGAAGGTGATTTGGGATTGTGAATTTCAGGATTTTACCGCAACTTTTCCCGCTTTCGGCTGTTAAATTCCGCGAAAAAGCATGGCTTTTAGCTCGGCAAAAAATTTGATCGCGACGGTCGCGAAGCGACGCCCGCGCAGTTTGACGACTGGCGCAAGGCGTGGCGCGCGGCGGCGGACCGGCGGCTCGACCGAACCGCTGCTGACGTTCGTCGCGCGCGAACGCGGCGTGGCCGAGGACGTCTTTCTGCAAAAGCTGGCGGCGGCCATCGGCTGGCCGTTTCTGGATTTGCACAAACACACCGTGCCGCAGCGAGGCGCGCAACAAAATTTCCACCAAGGTCGCGTTCCAATATTCCGTCCTGCCGGCGGCGGTCAACGACGACACGCTGCAAGTCGCCGTCAGCGACCCGTTCGACGCGGCGATGATGAACGCCGTGCGGTTCGACGCGCACATGCCGGTGGAGTTCGCGCTCGCGCCGAAAACCGAAATCGAAAAGGCGCTGAAAAAATACTACGGCGTCGGCGCCGAAACGCTCGACGAACTGGGCGAGGGCGAGGCGATGGACCTGGACATCGCCGACAAGGAAATCACCGAGGACGACCAGGAGGCCAGCGTCATCAAATTCGTCAACCAGATCATCTGGGAGGCGCACAAGGACCGCGCGACGGACATCCATTTCGAGCCGGCGGAGGACGAGTTGCGCATCCGCTACCGCATTGACGGCATCCTGCACCAGACGCCGATGCCGCCGCAGTTGAAGCGGTTTCAGGCCGCGCTCATCTCGCGCATCAAGGTGATGAGCGGCATGAACATTTCCGAAAAACGCCTGCCGCAGGACGGCCGCATCAACGTCCGCATCAAGGGCGAGGAAATTGACATCCGCGTTTCCACCGTGCCGACGGTCTATGGCGAAAGCGTTTCGCTGCGTCTGCTGACGCGCGGAAAAATCTTCCTGTCGCCTCGACAAGCTCGGTTTCGCGCCGAAGGACGAGGCGATGATCCGCGAAATCATCGTCAAGCCGCACGGGATTTTCCTCGTCACCGGCCCGACGGGTTCCGGCAAATCCACGTCGCTCTACGCCTTTTTGAGCGCCATCAATTCCGTTCACAAGCGCATCATCACGATCGAGGAGCCGGTGGAATACGAATTGAAAGGCATCAACCAGATCGCCGTGCGGCCGGAAATCGGCCTGACGTTTGCGATGGGCTTGCGCCACATTTTGCGCCAGGACCCGAACGTGGTGATGGTCGGCGAAATCCGCGACATGGAGACGGCGGAAATCGCCATCCGCGCCTCGCTGACGGGCCATTTGGTTTTTCAGCACGCTGCACACGAACGACGCGTCGAGCGCGTTCACGCGGCTGATTGACATGGGCATCGAGCCGTTCCTGGTGGCGTCGTCGGTCGAGGCGGTCATGGCGCAACGCCTCGTGCGCACGATTTGTCCGCATTGCAAGACGGAGCAGAAGGTCGAAACGGATTATCCTGCGCAAGATCGGATTTCCCGAGGACGAAATCGGCACGGCGAAATTCTGGCGCGGCGTCGGCTGCGAGGATTGCCGGCAACTCGGTTATCAGGGACGCAAGGGCATTTACGAATTGCTCATCGTCAACGAAGCCATCCGCCCGCTCATTTTGAACCGCGCGCCCGCCACGACGCATCGCCCAGAAAGCCATCGAACAGGGCATGCGCACGCTGCGCACCGACGGCTGGACCAAGGTGAAGAACGGCGAGACCACCATCGAGGAAGTCCTGCGCGTCACGCAAATCGAGGAACACATGGACGCGCTCGGTGCGGCAGCGACAAAACGCCAATTCATCACCCGCCAATCAAACTAATTCTCCATGGCCCGCTGGAATTCCTGCAACATTCTGCAAGCCGCGCCTGACGCGAACCGCCTCTGGCAGTTTGACGCGAAAGGCGGGGACTTTGTCCTCGACCGCGAGCAGAAAGTTCCCGGCGGCGAACCGCTGCCGTCGCGGCTGGTCGCGAAATCGTGGAGTTCGCTCTGGCAGCCGAAATTGAACGTCGCGTGGCTGCCGCCGGAAAGCGTTTTCCTGCGCGTCATCGAGCTGCCCAAAAGCTCCTTCGAGGAAACGCAGGCGATGGTGGAGTTGCAGTTGGAAAAACTCTCGCCGCTGCCGGTCGCGCAGATTGTCTGGACGATTCACATCCTGCCGGCGACCGGCCAGTGATTTGCAGAGCGTCGTCGTCGTCATCGCCGGGCGCACGGCGGTGGAGGAATTTCTCGGCAAATTGGAAGAAGGCGGTTTTCTCGCCGACCGGCTCGAAGCGCCGCTGCTGGACCAATTGGAGGCCGACGCCCGCGACCGAGGACGGCGCGTGGATTTATGCCGGGGCGCGCGGGAAGGACGCCGCGCTGGTCGCCTGGCGGAGCAACGGCGCGCTGCGGAATCTGTGCCTTGTCGCCCTGCCGCCCGAAGGCGACCGCGTCAAAAGCCTGAAGGACCAGCTCGCGCTGCTGTGCTGGGCGGGCGAGATGGAAGGCTGGCTGCCGGAATCACCCCAATGGCATCTGGTGGCCGATCCGGTCAATGCCGCCGAATGGGAAAGAATACTTGCGCGAGGCGCTGAACGAGCCGGTGCGGTTGGTGGAACCGCCGCCGCCGGCGGAACTGGCCGCGCGCACCGCGCGCCGGGCCGCGTCGTCGCCGCCGGGCGCGGCGCTGCTGCCCGCGGAATTTACCGCGCGCTACCACCAGCAGTTCGTTGACCGCCTCTGGCTGCGCGGACTGGTTGCGACGGGCATTTTGTATGCGATTGGCGTGGTGATTTATTTTTGCGCGACGACGGTCCTGAATTACAAGACCGTCGCGGTGGAGCAGCAGGCGGCGCAACTGGGCGGCAGTTACACCAACGTGCTGCAGCTCAAGGCGCGTTACGACGTGCTCGCGGAACGGCAGCAGTTGAAATACGCGGCGCTGGATTGCTGGAAGATTGTCGCCGAGCAACTGCCCGCCGATCTCTCGCTGCAGCGCTCCAGTTTCGCCGACGGCCAGAAACTCACCTTGAACGGCGTCTGCACGCCGGACCAGATCGGCGAGATTTCGGACGAAGGCAAATTTTACGACTCGGTCCGCAAAGCGAAACTGAACGGCCAGGACATGTTTGAGCCGACGGCCATCGAGCCGCTGGGCATCAGTGACAGAGCGGCAACACGGTGAACTGGCATTTCACGCTGCAACTGAAACACTCGGAGGACCGTGGGGAAACCCGCCCGGAGGCCACGCCATGAAAAAGTTTTTCGCCCAACTCCGTCCGTTGGAGCGCCGCCTGGCCGTCGGCGTGCTGGTGGTTTTCATCCTGGTGCTGAACTGGGTGTTCATCTGGCCGCATTTTTCCGACTGGAGCAATCTGCGCAGCCGCCTGGACGACGCGCGGACGAAGTTGCAACTTTATCAGACGACCATCGCGCAGACCTCGAACTATCAGGCGCAGGTGAAAGGCTTTGAGAGCCAGGGCGAATTTGTCGCGCCCGAGGACCAGTCCATCAATTTCCTCCGCACCATCCAGTCGCAGGCGATGGCCAGCGGCGTCGGCCTGAATCACCGTGGGGCGGTCGTTGACGCGCACGAACGACGCGTTTTTCGTCGAGCAGATTCAAAACATCAATGTCGTCGCCGACGGACGATCAATTGGTGGACTTTCTTTACAAGCTCGGCTCCGACGTCTCGATGATCCGCGTGCGCGACCTGGAACTCCAGCCCGACCCGCAGCGGCAAAAGCTCAATGCCAAAATCCTGCTCGTCGCCAGCTACCAGCGGAACGCCCCGGCCGGGCCGAAAACCTCAACCGCCAAGAACAAATGAAAACGACCACGCTCGTCCTGATTCTGCTTTCAACCGCCTGCGGTCTCCGGGCGCAGGTGCCGCGGCCAACCGTGCCGCCCTCGCCCAGCAACCAGATGCAAATGCGGCTCCGCGCCTTGACCAACAATCCGGCGGCCGCGCAGCCGGCCCTGCCACCCGGCCCCGTGTCCCCCGTGCCCGCGGCGGGCGGCGCAGCCGCAATCGTTCCCCCGGCGGCGCCCGGCACCCTTCCCGCAGCGGCGGCAGCCGCGCTGGCGGCCCCGCCCGCCGCCGCCGGCGCCGGAGAAGGAAGTGGCCGCCTTCAGCTACAATTTCCCGGCCGTGGATGTGAAGCAGGTGCTCGATGTTTATGCCAATCTGGTGGGGCGCACGTTGCTGATGG
The DNA here is from genome assembly GCA_963764035.1 of uncultured Verrucomicrobiae bacterium. Taxonomy (GTDB): domain Bacteria; phylum Verrucomicrobiota; class Verrucomicrobiia; order Limisphaerales; family UBA11358; genus UBA11358. The sequence goes on along the minus strand of CAVXQV010000011.1, from coordinate 55,468 downwards.
GGGCGCCGCCCAGCGGGACCATCGTGCTGCATACGCAATCGCTGCTGACCAAGACCGAGGCGATTGAGGCATTGCAGGCGGTGCTCGCGATGAACAACATCGCCCTCGTCAACATCGGTGACAAGTTCGTGAAGGTGGTGCCGCCGGACGCGGCCAACTCCGCCGGCGCGCCGTTCAATGATGTTCCGGCCAGCCAGTTGCCCGATCTCGGCTCCTATGTGACGCACATCGTCCAGTTGAAATACGTCAAGCCCAGCGCGATGGCTCCGCTCATCCAGCCCTATGGCCGGATGGCAAACAGCATCACGCCGATTGACGATAATGGCATCCTGGTTATTCGCGACTACGCCGAAAACGTCAAGCGCATGGTGGAGATGATTGACAAGATAGACGTCAGCGTGCCGGCGGTTTACATCTCCGAGGTCATTCCGATCCGCTACGCCATGGCCGAGGACATTGCCAGCGCCCTGAACAGTCTCGGCGGCAGGGCGGCGGGACCGTCTCCGTCGGCAGTTCCTCCGCGCCCTCCACCATCAACGGGGTTTCGGGCAACCGCGCCGGCGGGGCGGGATTTGGGTCCATGGGCACCACGCAACCCGGCGGCAATAATCCCACCAGCACCTTCGGCCAGCCCCGCACGGGTCTGGGCGCGGCGACGAGTCCCAACGGCACGCCCTCCTCGAGCACGCCCTTCCAGGCACGGCTGTTGAACATCATCAATCGCGCCAGCGGCGGCCCCAGCGGCGGCGGCGGACAGGAGCCAATCCAGATCTTCGGCCAGGCCAAAATCATCGCCGACCAGCGGAGCAATTCACTGCTCATCTTCGCCACGCGGGAGGACATGGACGCCATCACGAATGTCATTGCCAAGCTGGATGCCCCGCTGGATCAAGTGCTCATCGAGTCGGTCATCATTGACTATTCGCTCGGCCCCAATAACTTGAGTTACGGCGTCTCCGCGTCGCAACAGCCGCAGCAATATTCTTCCGAGCCGCCCATCGCCAGCGCCGGCGGCTACAACAATGGCCAGCAGTTCTACAATTTCCTCAACAAAGCCGCCCAGCTCAATTCGACCAACGGTGTTTTCGCCAACGGCCTCGGCGGCGGCTTGAGCTATTTTGGAAATATCGGCAACTACTGGAACGTGGCGCTCACGGCGGCGGCGTCGGACAGCCATGCCAGCATCATCCAGACGCCGAGCATCCAGACCTCGCAGGCCAAGGCCGCGCAATTCTTCGTCGGCGACACCGTGCCTTACGTCACCAGCACCTACAATTACGGCGGCGCCTACGGCAACCAGTCCTCCTATTCCCAGTTGTCCGTCGGCGTGGAGCTGGACGTGACGCCCTACATCAATCCCGACGGCCTCGTCGTCATGGACATCCAGCAGGAAATTGACGACCTCAACGGCTACACCACCATCACCGGCGTCGGCCAGATTCCCAACACCATCAAGCGCACGCTCCAGTCGGAAATCACCGTCAGCAACCTGGACACCGTCGTGCTCGGCGCCTTCATCAAGAATTCCAAATCCACCAGCCGCTCCGGCGTGCCGATCCTGCAGGACATCCCGCTGCTCGGCAGCCTGTTCTCGCAAAACAACAAATCCAAGCAGCGCGAGGAACTCATCGTCCTGATGCGGCCCACGGTTTTGAAGTCGCCGCAGATCGCCGCAATCAACACCAAAAAACTGGAACGAACGCTGCCGGGCGTTTCCGCCGCGATGGCCGAGGATGTCTCCGACCAGAGCAAGTTGGTTGATGCCGAGCGCAAAAAGGAACTGAAGAATTCCAAGACCATGTCCGGTGGATTCTACAATACATCGCAGCCCGCCGCTGCGCCCGCCGCACAATCATTCCAACCCCAGACCCAGACCCAGAACGGGGACTTTTTCACACCCGCCGCGCCCAACGTGCCGGCAGTTCCGGCCAACAACAACTCCAGCCAGCCGCCGCTCTGACGCGCAAACTGGGGCTTGATTTTTCACGACATGAAAGATCTTTTTCGCGTCCGAACGCTGGCGCTGGCGCTGGCGATCGCCGGCCTGCTGGCGGCACTGCCGCGGGCCGGCGCGCAGGGATTGGGACTTTCCGTCACTCAATCGGCGAGTTCCATCCTCGTCAGCAATTCGCTGACTTACACCATCAACCTGACCAACTTGACTGGAATTCCTGCTCCGCTGGCGGATGTCCTGGTCACCAACCTGCTGCCTTCGTCCGTCCTGCCTTTGACCGCCACCAACAGCCAGGGTTCCGCCACCAACTATGGCAGCGTGGTGGTTTTTGATGTAACCAATTTTTTCAACGGCTCCGCCGTGCAATTGTCCCTGGTCGTTCAACCGACGGTGGCGGGTTCAATCACCAACACCGTCACCATCTTCTCCGTTGGCGTGATTGGCGCCACCAACAGCGTCGTCGTTCAAGTCACCAATCCACCCGTCATCCTGGCCGACCTCGGCGTCGCCCTGACCGGTTCCGCCCAGCCCGTCATCACCAACGATTGGATGATTTATGGCGTGACCGTGAGCAATGCCGGACCCAGCGCCGCCACCGGCGTCGTCCTGACCAACACCCTGCCGCCGGGCGTGGGCTTCATCGGCGCCTCGCCGTCCGGTCTGGCGCCCGCCGTCGCGGGCAGCAACGTCGTTTTCTATCTCGGCACGCTGGCCGTCGGGGCGTTCACCAACCTCCTGCTGACCGTCCAGCCCACCAACGCGGGCGTCCTGGCCTTCTCGTCGTTCGTCGTCTCGCCCAACACAACCGACACCAACGCCGCCAATAATTTCGCCAGCAACAACATCACCGTCACCGGCTACCTTCCCGGCGTGTTGACGGTCTTCACCAATTCCGCGCAAAGCACGAATTTCATCAGCGGCCTGCTCGAACAATCCATCACCGTCTCCAACGCCGGCCCCACCCCGGTCGCCGCCGCGCGCGTGGTCGTGGCCGGCTTGACCAACCGCCTGTTCAACGCCGTCGGCACCAACGGCGTCAGCCCCTTCGTGGTCTATGACCCGCCGTCCGGCACTACACTAGCTGCCGGGCAAAGCGTGGATTTGCTGCTGCAATTTTTCCCCCGCCGGGCCTTCCCGTTCGCCAATTCACAATTGCAGGCGTTTGAAGTGCTGGTCCCTAATTGGACGCCGCCGACCGGCACGGCCGTGACCACGAACATCAACTACACCCGCGTCGCCGCGTTGCCCAATGGCAATCTGCTGATTGAATGGTCGGCCATTTCCAATCGGAGCTACACGGTGGTTTACAGCGACAATCCTTCGTTCTCCAACGCCCTGATTGCGCCGCCCGCCGTCATCGCCCCGGCCAATGTCGTGGAATGGATTGATTACGGCCCGCCCACGACGGCGAGCGCACCCGCCAGCGCCACCAACCGTTTTTACCGGGTCTATCTGAATCCCTGACGCCAATGAGGAAGACCACACGACCACAAGACCACACGACCACAAGACCGCCAGAGTCAGCGGTCATTGGTCACGTGGTCGCGTGGTCACGTGGTCATGTGATCGGTTGTCTCAAACTGACGTTGCAGGTTGGTCTGGTCTGTTCCTTGGGATTCGCCCCGGCGGCCCTCGCCCAGCCGGACACCTTCGGCGGCAATCCCGATTCCAGCCGCTTCATCTGGGTGCCCAAGGACACGGACGACTGGACGCGCCATTTCCGCATCGGCGCGGTGGTGGGCATGAACATCAGCGCCGACTTCAATCAATCGGGATTGTTCACCCTTCCCGGCAACAGCGCGGCCAGCGGCATCTTCGACGACGGTTACGTGCGGCCGGATCAAAACGGCGACCCCAATTACACCAGCTATTGGGGATACAACAACCGCTCGCTGCAATACAACGCCGCCAGCCAGACCCTGCAAATGCACAGCGCCACGGCCTACTCCGCCTCCGGCAGCAGCAGCTCCGATGGCAATGGCGCGTTTCCCGGCTTCGAGATGGCCTACGGCGGGAACCTTTGGTATTGGAAGCACGCCCGCGTCGGCTGGGAACTCGGTTTTGGCCTGCTGCCGATTAACATTTCCGAGAGCAGCACCACGCCGGCGACGGTCATCCAGAACACCTACACCTTTCATCCCGGCGCCACGTTGGGCGGCGTGGGCTTTCCCTCCGCCCCGTCCTATCAGGGCGGCTCCAGCGGCGTCGGCCCGGTCATCTCCACCGCCTACGACCTGACCACCAGCACCAACACCGGCAGCATCTCCGGCTCGCAAACGCTGGACGTGATGCTTTACACCCTGCGCCTGGGGCCGACGTTCTACTGGGATTTGACCGAGCACGTCGCCGGATCCGTCGGCGCCGGTCCCGCCGTCGGCCTCGTGTCCGGCGATTACAAATACGACCAGACCGTCGCCGTCGGCCCCGCCAGCACCCACAACTCCGGCCAGATCAGCGGCACGGAAATGGTCTATGGCGGCTACGTGAACGGGACGCTCATGTATCACGTCCAGGCCAACGGGGATGCCGATATTTATGTCAGCGCGCAATACATGCCGATGACCGACGCCACCATCGGCGGCGGCGGACGCGAGGGGCGGTTGAACCTGGGTGGACAACTTTACCTCTCCGTCGGCATCAACTGGCCGTTTTGAACAACTCCCGGCCGGCCCGTGCATCAATCCAGCAACGCATCGCGCTCTTCCCGGGCCGTGTCGCCGTGCGGCGGGATGTGAAACGGATTGTCGGTTGGGCTGAAATGCGCCTTTGGCCATGTGCCTCGAATTCAGCGGGTTAGCCGGCGCTTCGCCGAAGTTAGACGGTGTTTGGCTGGTGTTAGACGGTGTTTGGCTGGGGTTAGACAGCGCTCCGAAGGGGTTAGACGGTGCGCCAGGGATGTTAGACCGTGTGCCAGCGAATCTAGCCGCTGTTCCGCTGATGTTAGACGCTGTTCCGGCGGCCCTAGACGGTGTTCCGGCGATGCCAGATGTGTAGCGCCGATGCTAGACGGCGTTTCGACCATTCCAGCCGGTGCGCCGGCCATTCCAGACGCATTTCCGCGGACGTTGGCCGGATCCATGCCGTAGGACAGGCGTCGCGCCTGTCTCTGACTTTGAATGACCGCCTTGAGGCGATGTTTTCCTTGCCGCGGCAATCATCACCAAAAGGTGAGGGAAATTTTTAAGATGGAGACTTTCAATATGGAGACAGGCGCGACGCCTGTCCTGCGCCGGCCGGCACCGCAGCGCGTGGCCGGCGGCTGCATGGGTTCGGGTTCGACCCTGTTTCTCCGGCGCCAGACAACTTTCGCCAGCCCCCGGCGCGCGTTCCCCGGATTCAAGCGCAGACAATTTCATTCCTGTCATCATATTAGATAATAATAGAATTTTTTTCGCCACAAAAAATATAATTGACGCCCCTCCCAATCCGCGTAGCTTTGGGGCGACAACCAATACATTTATGGAAAATACCCAGATCAACCTCAACTCCATGGTCACCCGCGTCAATAATTTCGGCGTTGCGCACGGCAGCGATTTCACCGCCACCAGCCGGGGCGGCATCCTCTTCGCCCGCGTCGCCGCCGGCGTCCCCAAGGTCGGCACCGCCGCCGCCCAGCAGGTTTCCGGCGATGAAACCACCCACAGCGGCACCGACGTCAAGGCCGTCAGTTTCCATTGGCTGCATGACGACCTCATGGCCATCCACGAAACCGCCATCACCCTCGCCCAGACCACGCCGGGGCTGGACGACAAATTCCGCCTGCCGCACAATCTCACCTACGGCAACGTGCTGCCCTTCGCCCGCGCCTTTGCCGCGGATGCCGCGCCGCTCCAGGCCGATTTCGTCTCCTGCGAAATGCCGGCCGATTTTCTCGATCAACTGAACACCGCCATCACCGCCTTTGCCGGCGGCACCGACACCCAGAGCGGCGGAGCCGGCGCGAGGGCCAAGGCCACCGTCGGCATCAGTTCAAACCTGCACGACGCGTTCCAGGCCGTGCAGGGCCTGGACGCCATTGTCCGCAACAAATACCGCAACGACCCCGCGACGCTGGCCGAATGGGACGCCGCCCGCCACATTGCCCGCGCCCCGCGCCGCACGAAACCGGCCCCCGCGCCGGCAGCGAAAGCAGCCTGACCGTGGCGGCGGCTCGGCAGAGTGTGCAAACGGGGACGGGATTTAGATGGCGGCTTTCTCCCGTGTATAGCGGCGTGGCCGCCACGCGGCTTTACGCCGAATGCCGCTACGCCGAAACGGACTGGTCGCGCAATGCAAACGGGACTTTAGACAAGATGACAGGATGGCCAGGATAATTCTGCTCTGGATTGAATCCTGTAAATCCTGTTCATCCTGTCTGGTCTTCTCCGCACGCCGAAATTCGCAATTCGCAATCCGAAATTGTCAGGGTTTCTTTTCCGGTTTTCATTTTGGGATGGACGATTGGGGCATTTGGCGTATGCCGTCGCGGAGCGACGCGATGACAATAGCCCGGCATTTTAATGCCGGGTTAAATCCGCAGGCGATCCAAGTCCCGGAGGGACGACCGGGGTTTGCAAAATGAAATGATGTCGCCGGGAATAAAACGCCGTCCGTTCAGTCGTCCCGGTGGGACTGGTGGCCGTGCGCAAGCACCCCGGCGTTGAAACGCCGGGCTATTATCGGGTTGTCCCGTTGGGACGAACGCAGGCGGACGGGTCGCGCTCTCCGCAATTCGCGATTCGCAATTCAAAATGGTCAGGGCTTCTTTTCCGGTTTTCATTTTGGGATGGACGATTGTGGCATTTGGCGGTTGAATTTTTAACCACGGATGGGCGCGGATGAACACGGATTTTTCAAGTCCGTAGGGCTGGCATCTTTGTAGAAACGCATCAATTCAATTCAAAAGCTCCGTCAGGAGCGACATCACCGGAATATGCCACCCCGACGGGACTGTGGATTTATTTTGGTTGGGATTCTACAAAGATGCCGCGCCTATGGCGCTCCGGTAGGGCGGCGCTGCCGCGCCGCCGGACGCGCGGCAGCGCGTCCCTACCATCCTGAAGTGGCACGGCCCCGGCAGAGGGTGCAAACGGGGACGGAATTTAGAGGGCGGCTTTCTCCCGAATGCCGCTACGCCGAAACGGACGGGTCGCGCTCTCCGCAATTCGCAATTCGCAATTCCAAATGGTCAGGGCTTCTTTTCCGGTATTCATTTTGGGATGGACGGTTGGGGCATTTGGCGTTTGGCCGTCGCGGAGCGACGCAATGACAATAGCCCGGCATTTCAATGCCGGGTTCAATCCGCAAAGCATCCCAAGTCCCGGAGGGACGACCGGATTTTCCAAAATGAAATCATGCGCCAAATGCGGAGACGATTTGTCGTTTGTTCAGCCGTCCCGGTGGGACTGGTGGCCGTGCGCAAGCACCCCGGCGTTGAAACGCCGGGCTATTGTCGGGTTGTCCCTGCCGGGACGAGCGCAGGCGGACTTGTCGCGCTCTCCGCAATTCGCAATTCGCAATTCGAAATGGTCAGGGCTTCTTTTCCGGTTTTCAGTTTGGGATGGACGACAAGGGCGGAGTGGCACGGAACAATCTAAACGGGATTTAATCAAATCAAATGATTCGCTTGGGTGGCTGTGCTCCATCTTCCATAATAGCACGCAAGTTCACTTTTGAATTCGGCGGGATGGAACTTGTCGGCCTTGCCAAACTGATCAACTGACTCAATGTCTTTCGGTAAGCGGATGGTTGTGGAGCGTCATCATCAAATTCTTTCGCCATCTCGTGAATCAATTGTTCCATTTCAGCCTGTTTATCGCACCGATGCGCATTTACCAAGGCTATTGGCCCTTTTATGCTTTTTTCCGTTGCTCCTTTTGCCAGCAGCGGTATCAGCCGCTTGTTGGTTTCCCAACGCGCACCTAATTCTATGAGCACCCAAGAAGACACCGCGCTTGCAGGCGTAATTAGCGCGAGGAAGCATTTGGCTTCTGCAATCTCTGCGCGCAGTTGATTCTCCGTGTGTGCTCCGCCGGGCAAACGATACGGGCTAACAGTTGTGCAACGAATACGGTCTGGCTTAACCGAGAGAGCTTCTCGAATGAAGCTAGCGAGAGATTCAGCAAGTTTTTCATCTTGGCTACTGTGGCTGATGAACACGTCAATCATGGCGACCAGCTTAAACCACTCATGGATGATTTACAGCCAAGATTTTCACGGCCACCTTTACGATGATCTGTCGGAGCTTGCAAACTGTGTTGAACAAAATAATCTAACGGCATGAAAGCGACGCGCTTTTTTTGCGGGCTGTTCACCGTTTTGTTAGTCACCGCTGTGCATCTTTTAGCACAGACGAACGGTGACGCCTCACAGTTAAATAATTTCAGCCTTCAGGAAGCCACAAATGATTTCGCCCAGATGAAAGAGCAGGCGGAAAAGGGAGATGCCGAAGCACAATTCAATCTTGGGAAAATGTATTCAGATGGAGATGGAATTCAGTCAAACTTTCAAGAGGCGAAGAAATGGATGCGAAAAGCGGCAGAACAAGGAGAACCGAAAGCTGAATACGTTTTAGGCATTACTCTTGTTGCTGAAGCATCGCCGGAGGCAATTAAGTGGTTTCGAAAAGCTGCGGACCAAGGAAATGCGTTAGCTCAATGCGCTCTCGGTAAAATATATTTTTCAGGTTCAGTTGCGGCACAGGACTACAGCGAGTCCGCAAAATGGTTTATAAAAGCTGCAAATTCCGGGCTGGCCGATGCCCAATTCTGTGTTGGATTACTCTACTTCAATGGCTATGGCGTAACCCAAGATTATGTGGAGTCGCATAAATGGTGCAATCTAGCTTCTGCTCAAGGAAATAAAGACGCGAAGAAAATGCTCGATATTTTAGCGAGAAGAATGACCTCAAGCCAAATTGCCAAAGCACAAGAATTGGCTGGCGCCTTCAAGCCGCGCACTGGATCCAATTCTGACTATTTCACTTCACCGGAAATTCCAACGGCGAGCGGTTCAGGATTTTTCATCACGGACGATGGTTATTTGATTTCAAATTATCATGTGGTCAAGGATGCGACGAAGGTTCGTTTGCTCACGGGCGCGGGTTTGATTGACGCCAAAGTGGTTCAGGTGGATGCGGCGAATGATCTGGCCTTGCTCAAGGCGGACGGGAAATTTTCTCCATTGCCCATTTCATCCAGCCGGTCGGCGCAATTGGGCGGCACGGTGGCGACGGTCGGTTTTCCCGACATCGGTTTGCAGGGGTTCGCGCCCAAGCTGGCCAAGGGGGAAATCGCGTCGCTGTCCGGCGCGGGGGATGACCCTCGGTATTTTCAAATCAGCGCGCCGGTGCAGCCGGGCAATTCGGGCGGGGCGCTGGTGGATGAGCGGGGCAACGTCATCGGCATCGTGTCGGCCAAGCTGGATGCGGGGGCGGCGCTGGCGGCGAGCGGGGCGTTGCCGGAGAATGTGAATTACGCGGTCAAGAGCAGCCTGCTGTTGAGCTTCCTGGAATCGGTGCCGGCGGTTTCGGCCAAGCTCAAAGCGCCGAACACGAAGGATGAGAAGTTTGAGGACGTGGTGAAACAGGCGCAGGATGCGGCGGTCCTCGTATTGGTTTATTGATTTTATTGCCGCGAAAGAACGCAAAGAACACAGAGATAATTTCTTTGCGATCTTTGCGTTCTTTTGCGGCTGAATCAGTCTGCGCAGGGTGCGGCCGTCCTCGTCCTTGTTTATTGATTGGTAGGGCGGCGCTGCTGCGCCGCCGGACGCGCGGCAGCGCGTCCCTACCATTGTTCAGGGGTGGTGAAGTCGGCACAGGATGCGGCGTTCTTGATTTGGTTTATTGATTTCTTAACCACGAAACACACGAACTACACGAAATTAAAAACAGATTCATTCTGTGTCCGCTTTCGTGTGTTTAGGGTGTTTCGCGGTTAAAGTCTTTTCCGTTGCTGTTTTTCAAGCAACAGCCGGCGTGAGGAGGCTCCAATTTCTTGAAATGAGAGCCTCGTTGCCTCGGCTGCCACAAAATCGGAAATCGGCAATCGCAAATGCCTAGTAGCTCATCCGGTCCATCTTCACCTTGCCGCGGAAAATCCAGTAGATGCAGACCGTGTAGGCGATCACCACCGGCACGCCGATGCCCGCGATGACCAGCATGATGCCCAGCGTCTTGGGCGAGGAGGCGGCGTTGTAAATCGTCAGGCTGTTTTCCGGATTGGGCTGGCTGAAGACGAGGTTCGGATACTGATCCAGGCCGAACAGCGCCATCAGCGTGATCATCGCCGCGCAGGACGAGAGGAACGCCCGCCAGTCGCGGCCGTGGTAAAATTCGCGCGGGATGTTGGCGATGGCCAGCATGTTCACCAGCGCGATGCTGAACAGCCACGGATTGTCCTGCACGCGCGCGGCCATGTGCGGCACGTAAAGCAGCGTGGCCATCGTCGTGATGGCGGCGCAAATCACGAAGAAGATGATGCAGTTCATCGCCCAGCCGCGCAGTTTGTCGTGCAGCGCGCCTTCGGTTTTCATCAGGCCGTAAATCGCGCCGTGCATCATGAACAACGCCACGGTCGTGACGCCGAGCAGCAGCGGATACGGCTGTCAGCAGGCCGAGGAAGGTGCCGGCGAATTCGCCCGTTGGCGTCAATCGGAACGCCCCAGGCGATGTTGCCCATCGCCACGCCGATGAGCAGCGCGGACAGGATGCTGCCGGCGGAAAAGCCGATGTCCCACATCTGCCGCCACCAGCGCATCGGCTGTTTGCTGCGGAATTCGATCGCCACCGCGCGGAAAATCAGCGCGACCAGCAGCAGGACGAACGCGAGGTAAAAACCGGAGAAGACCGTCGCATAGACGTTCGGGAACGCGGCGAACAGCGCGCCGCCGCCGGTGACCAGCCAGACTTCGTTGCCGTCCCAGACCGGGCCGATGGCATTGATCAGGATGCGCCGCTCGGTGTCGTCCTTGGTGAACAGGTGCAGCGCGCCGATGCCGAGGTCGAAGCCGTCGAGCATCGCGTAGCCGGTGAACAGCACGCCGACGAGGATGAACCAGACGGTGTTCAGATCGAGGGGCATAGTTTGAAAACAAAGATCGGAGTGATAGGTTAATGGAACGTCGAGCAGATAAAATCGCCGAAGCACTGCTCCAACACACCAGGCTCCATTTCCGAATTCGTGTTTTTTCATGTCTCATGCTTGGTTGCGTTAGTTTCTGGTTGGCAGCGCCAGTTTGCCGGACGGGATCAAATCCTGTTCGTCCGGCCCGTGCTGGATTTTGTCGTTGAGCAGGTAAATGAAAACCGCGAACAGCAGGAAATAAATGACCGTGAACAGAATCAGCGACGTCAGCACGACGTTCGCCTTCACGACGGCTCGGAGAGACCTTCCGGCGTGCGCATCAGGCCATAAACAATCCACGGCTGGCGGCCGACTTCGGCGGCGAACCAGCCGAGCTGGTTGGCGATTTGCGGCAGCAGCACCGAGAACACCAGAATCCACAGCAGCCAGCGCCGCTCGTGCAGCGAACCGTGGCGGAAGTAGAGGAACCCCAGCGCGGCAATCGCAATCATCGCGAAGCCGATGCCGACCATGCCGTGGAAAAACTGGAACGACGCCTGCACCGGCGGCCGGTCTTCCGGCGGCACCGAGTCCAGCCCGGTGACCGTCGCGTGAAAGTTGTTGAAGCGCCAGGAAGCTCAACATGCCCGGGAGTTGGAGGCCGACGACCTTTTGATTTTGTTCGTCCACCCAGCCGACGACGGTGAGCGGCGCGTTGGATGTCGGTGTTGTAAAGTCCTTCAAACGCCGCGAGCTTGGCCGGCTGGTTTTTCGCCACGCCCTGCGCGCTGGTGTGGCCGCTGACGACCTGCAGCAACGACGCAACCAGCGCGACCGTCAGGCCGACCCGCAACGAGGCGCGCGCGAATTCCAGATGTTTGCCCTTCAGCAGATACCACGCGCTGACGCTCACGACGAGAAACGCCCCCGCCCGCCACGCGCCGCACAACGGTGTGGAACAGCCGGTCCATCGTGGACGGGTTGAAAACCATCTGCCAGAAATCGGTGACTTCCGCGCGCGCACACGCCGTTGTGCATCACGATGTGATAACCCGGCCGGCGTCTGCATCCAGGAATTGGCCACGACGATCCACACCGCGCTGAAATGCGCGCCGAGGCAGACCATGCAGGTGGAGAAGAAATGCACCTTGCGGCTGACCTTGTCCCAGCCGAACAGCAGCACCGCGAGAAAACCGGATTCGAGGAAGAACGCGAAGATGCCTTCCGCCGCCAGCGCGCTGCCGAACACGTCGCCGACGAAGCGCGAATAGGTCGCCCAGTTCGTGCCGAACTCGAACTCCATCACGATGCCCGTCGCCACGCCGATGGCGAAGGTGAGCGCGAAGACCTGCGTCCAGAACCGCGCCATCTGGTGATAGAGCGGGTTGCCGGTCTTGAGCCACAGGCCCTCCATGATGACCAGCATCACGCCCAGGCCGATGCTCAACGGCGGGTAAAGATAATGAAACGCGATGGTCGCGCCGAACTGGATGCGTGAAAGCGTCAATACATCCATAATTGCCCGCTGATTATCTTCCACATATAGCGCCGCGCGCCAAACCTTTTTTGTCCTGTTTGGGACGGTATTTGTTTGGCTAAATCGCAACATCAGCTTCGCCAGCCGCTCCAGGAGGGGAGTGCGGGCTGTTGGATTGGCGGGTTTGGCACCCGCCAAACCCGGCGGGCGACCGTTTTCCTCTCGAACCAGACCCTGTGCTGGGAATTGGACGGTCGCTGCTTTCGGAGTGTGCCGAAAAGAGCGCACGGGCCGCGTGCGCTCCCCGATTCTTCACACCATCGTCGCTTGAATTAAATTCATTTGCGGCCGCGGCGCGATTTGTTAAGTTATTGTCAGTCTGGAATGTTATGAAACGCGGGCTGTTTATCGCATTGTTGGGGCTGCTTCCGGGCATGGCCGCGGCCGCGGCGCAGGTGGGGTTGATCAAGATTGACGGCGCCATCGGCCCGGCGACGGCCAGCTATATCGCCCGTGCCCTTGACGTGGCGGCGGCCCAGGGCGACGAATGCCTCATCATCCAGCTCGACACTCCAGGCGGTTTGCTGGACTCCGCGTCGCAGATTGTCCAGAAATTCTACGCCGCGAAGGTGCCCACGGTGGTTTATGTCGCGCCGGCGCCGGCCCGGGCGGGCAGCGCGGGCGTCTTCATCACCATGGCGGCGGACGTGGCCGTGATGGCCCCGCACACGCGCATCGGCGCGGCGCACCCGGTGGAACTCGGCGCCACCGGCGGCGAGGAGAAAACCGACGACGTGATGAGGAAGAAAATCGAGAACGACACCGCCAGCTTCGCCCAATCCATCGCCGAAAAGCGGAACCGCAACGTGAAGTGGGCCAGGGCCGCCGTGCTCGAGAGCGCCTCCATCACGGCGGAGGAGGCGCTGGACCGGAACGTCATTGATTTCATCGCGGCGGACATGCCGGATCTGCTCAAGCAACTGGATGGACGCGAGGCCGGCGGCAAGACCCTCCACACGGCGGGCACCACGGTGGTGGAAATCCCGATGAATGCGTGGGAGCGCTTCTCCCAATTGTTCCTGCGGCCGGAGGTCATGTTCATCCTGATGCTGATGGTGATTTACGGCATCATCGGCGAATTGAGCAGTCCCGGCGCGATATTGCCGGGCATCGTCGGGGCGATGGCGCTGATTCTCGTGCTCTATATGTCGGCCATCCTGCCGGTCAGCGTCACCGGGTTGGTGTTGATCGGGCTGGCGATCGTCTTGTTCATCGCCGACATTTTTGCGACGACGCACGGCGTGTTGACGGCGGGCGGCATCTTCTCGTTCTTTCTCGGCGCGCTGATGCTGTTCAGCAACGCCGGGCCGGGCTTTGGCCTGTCGCTGGCGTGGATCATTCCGGGCACATTGGTGACGGCGCTGTTTTTCACCTTTGTCGTCGGCAAGGGGCTGGGGGCGCAGTTCAAACCGATCCGCGCCGGCAAGGAAACCATGCTGGGCCAGACGGTGAACGCGCAATCGCGCATTGACGCGCAGGGTGGCCGGGTGTTTATCGAGGGCGAAACGTGGAACGCCGTCTGCGAAACGCCGGTGGAAGCCGGAAAGCCGGTGGAGGTCATCGCCATCGAAGGGCTGACTTTGAAAGTAAAACCAAAATAACAACGGAAGAGAATAAAACTATGGACCTACAATCAATTCAACATCTCGTGGGCGGCGGACTCGCCGTCATCGTGCCGGTTTTCATCGTGCTCGCCGTCATTCTGCCGCAGGCCTTGCGCATCCTGCGGGAATACGAGCGCGGCGTCATCTTCCGGCTCGGCAAATTGCAGGGCGCGAAGGGGCCGGGCATCATTTTCCTTATTCCAATCGTGGACAAGATGGTGCGGATGGATTTGCGCGTTGTGACCATTGACGTGGCCAAGCAGGAAATCATGACCAAGGACAACGTGCCGGCGACGGTGGACGCGGTGATTTATTTCCGCGTCGTGGACCCGAACGCGGCGGTGGTGAAGGTGGAGAATTTCTGGAAGGCGACTTCGCTCATCGCGCAGACGACCCTGCGCAGCGTGCTGGGGCAATCGCCCCTTGACGATTTGCTTTCGCAACGCGACGTGATCAACCAGAAGCTGCAGGAAATTATTGACCGGCAGACCGAGCCGTGGGGCATCAAGGTCACCTCCGTAGAAGTCAAGGACGTGTCATTGCCGGACAGCATGAAACGCGCGATGGCCAAGCAGGCCGAGGCCGAACGCGAACGACGCGCAAAAATCGTGAACGCGGAAGGCGAATTCCAGGCCGCCGAGAAAATGGTGCAGGCCGCCGGTTTGATCGCCAAGGAGCCGATTGCGCTGCAACTGCGCTATCTCCAGACCATGCGCGAAATGGCCAGCGAACACAACACGACCACGTTTCTGCCGCTGCCGATAGATTTGTTCAGCGCGTTTTTGAAGAAGTAGCGACGGAGATCACATTTGGCATATGCGGCAGTCGCTGGTTTGAGCAGCATGAGAAGAATCCTGTTATTCCTTTTGGTATTTGTCTGCGCCGTGATTCATGCCGACGACGAGCGCATTTTTATAGATGCCAAGATCAACGGACAATCTGTCCATTTCGCGTTCGATACCGGAACCGATGTTCCCTTCTTGCTCACCTCCACCGCAGCAGAAAAACTTAACTTGAAGGTTGCCCAACCGTCGGCAGACGCCCGGATTGGCCCCGGCGAAACCCGCATTGGATGGACTGACTCTCAAGAAGCGGACTTTGGATTTACCAACATTGAAACCAGATTTGCCGTTGCAGGATTGCCGGCTTATCTAAAGTGGGATCTTGACGGCATGATTGGATGGCCGGCCTTCAGGAACAATGTTCTTTTCTTGGATTGTGTCACTCACGCCATTGACACCTTCACAAACCGCGCCGAATTAACCAACGGCTGGGTCAAGTGCCTCATTCAAACCAATTCCGACCTGACTCTGCAATTGCCAAGCGGGGACAACACAAGAGAAGTCATCGCTTTGGACACCGGAACCAGTTACGGTGTCATGCTAAACCGGCGAAAATGGCGAGAATGGAAGGCGATTCATGCGAATCAGCAAATGACCATGGAAGCTTATTACACGCCCGGCGCGGGATTGGTCGTGGCCGAGGAATCATGGGCCGCGAAGATTTCGCTGGGCGGACAGTCACTTACGGCTGTGCCAGTCACGCAAGCCGATTCGGCTGCCATCGCCTTACATTCTTCACCACAGACCGACTATGCGGCAACGCTCGGATTTGCCGCCTTGAAGCGACTGGATATCGTGCTCGATGGCAAGCAGGGCGTCGTTTGGCTGCGGCCAAAGAAGGAGCAGCCGACGCCTTACGCGCATAATCATCTCGGCGCTGTCTTCGTGCCGCAAAATTTGGAAAGTGATGATTTGATTGCGCACGTCGCCGATGGCAGTCCGGCGACCGAAGCGGGAATTCGCAACGATGACATTCTCATGAAAATCGGGATGTTGGATTGCACCAAGTGGCGCACCGACCCGGAGGTGTTGCCGTTGAGCCGTTTTTTTGAAGGGCCGGCTGGAACACAAATTGAGTTGACCTTGAGGCGTGGCGACAAGTTGGTCAAGGTTACTGCGGCGCTCAAAAACATTCTTCCGCCAGATTCGGCAGCGGGTTCAAATTAAACTTCATTAACCAAAATTCCATTCGACAATCGTCCGGCGAAAATCGAGATTGGACCCATGCCGATTTACGAATACGAGCTGTGCGAGGGCGACTGCGTGGTTTGCGGCGGGAAATTCAGCCTGAACCGGCCGCTCGCGGCCAAGCCGCTAACACATTGTCCGGCGTGCAAAAAGCCGGTGCGGAAGATCATCTCCGGCTTCAGCACGCCGCACAAGCTCAAGCCCCTGTCCATCTCGGACGCGAAGAAAGCAGGTTTCACCGTGCTCAAAAAAGTCAGCAAAGGCGAATACGAGAGGCAATGAAAGTGGTTGAGCGTTGAAGGTTGAGGGTTGAGAGACAAAACGTTCGCGCCGGACTCTCAACCTTCACTCCCGACGGGTCGTCTTGAAACTGTTCTTGAAGGAGTGATGGCAAATGCATGGAGTTCCGCGTTCACGCGGCCAATCATGGAATTTCGCCCGAACCGCCTGAAGGCGGAACTTCAAACCAGCACAGTGTGTGGATTCGCCAAACCCTCAACCCTCAACCCTCAATTTCTTTTTGAATTGATTTTTGACGGGGGTTGTCCAATGAAGTAGCCTGATAATCTGAAATGGGCTTCAGCGCTGCACAATTGAATGGTTGCCTCCTCGTCATCGGCGTGGCAGTGGCGGCGTTTTCCGCGGAGGCCCAGCCGGCCGGACGAAGGCCGGGGCAGGCGATCCTCTTTTCCTCGCCAGACGGTGAAGACGGCAGTTCCAATCAGCCCTCGCTCACGGCCAAACCGCCGGATTTGTTGGATTTGGCGCCCGCCATCCCCTCGCCCGGCGCGAATTTGGACGCTGCGGCTCAACCCGAGTTGCCAGTTTTGCCGCAAGTCCCGCCAGTTTCCCCCGCTCAAATCCAACAAATGCGACGGCAGCTTGACGAACAGAAGAATTGGGCAATGATGACGCCCGAGGAAATCCTTGGCCTGCCCACCCAAAAGAAAATTCTCGGGGTCACGGATCGCGACGCGTTCGGCCGGCCAAAGGATGAGTCGGTCGTCATGCAATATTTCGACCGGCAGGACCCGTCGCAGTCCCGCACCAACAACGGCCATTTTGGCGCGGTGGGCCCGGCAACACGCCAGGTTCTTTTGGGCGGCCAGGGGTTGCAGTTTAATCCGGACATTTGGGCCGGCCCCGACGGCAAACCGGGGGATCCGGAATTGATGAATCCTTTTTCGACCGGAAAAACGGACAACCGTGGCGCGTCCGCCAAGGCCCCGCAAAACGACTGGTTGAAAACTTTTAATCTGCCCGCACCGCCGCCCAAACCCACGCCGGAGCAGCAATCCGCCTTGGACCAATTCCGGGATTTGCTGCAGCCGCATCCGGCGTCCAGCAGCGCCGCGAAGGGCGCGGCGCTGACCAGCCCGCTTTTTTCATCTTCCGCCACCGCGCCTACGGTCGTGCCCCCGGTGACAGTTCCCATCGGCGTGTCCTACACGCCCGTGAGCAGTGGAATCGGCATGCCGGCGGTGGTGCAGGCGTTGCCAAGTCTTTTCAACCAGTCCAACACCGCGCCGGCCTTCGAGCCGGCGTGGAAGGCGCAGCCGCCGCCGTGGGTGTCGTCCGTGCCGCAGTTGGGTGTAATGCCGCAGCGCAAATTTTAATGGGCGGAAGTGATCAGCAGCACCTGTTCCAGGGTGGAAACGCCGTCGCGCGCGCGGTCGAGTCCCACCATGCGGAGCGTGCGCATGCCTTCCTTGATGGCCATCTTGCCCATTTCGCGCGTGTTGGCGCGGGCGATGATGAGTTTGCGGATTTGGTCGCTGACGGTCATGGCCTCGATGATGGCCATGCGGCCCGGCGTAGCCGGAATTCTTGCAGCGCTCGCAGCCGCGGCCGCGGTAAAGCTGCACGCCATCGAACATCGCCGGGTCAATGCCCAGGTCCTCGAACATTTTCGGCGGATAGGATCACCGGCTCCTTGCAATGCGAACAGATGCGGCGCATGAGGCGCTGCGCGCAGGAGAGAATGACCGAGGACGAAATCAAAAACGGCGCGATGCCCATGTCGTCCAGGCGCGCGATGGCGCCGGGCGCGTCGTTGCAGTGCATCGTGCGAAAGCACCTGGTGGCCGGTGAGCGCGGCTTCGATGGCGATTTCGGCGGTCTCGGTGTCGCGGATTTCGCCGATCATGATGATGTCCGGGTCCTGGCGCAGAATGGAGCGGAGGGCGTTGGCGAAGGTGAGGCCGATTTCCTTTTTGGTCGGCACCTGGTTGATGCCGGGCACCTGGAATTCCACCGGGTCTTCCACGGTGACGATGTTCCATTGCGGGCTGTTCAGCTCGTTGAGCGCGGAATAAAGCGTCGTGGTCTTGCCGGAACCGGTCGGGCCGGTGACGAGAATCAGTCCGTGCGGCGCGTCAATGGCGGCTTTGAATTGCTTGAAGGTGTCGGGGTCCAGGCCGAGCTTGTCGAGGCTGGCGGACAGGTTGGATTTGTCCAGCACGCGCAGCACGATTTTTTCGCCATGCACCGTGGGCAGCACGGAGACGCGCAGGTCGTAATCCTTGCCGCTGACCCGGACGCGCATGCGCCCGTCCTGCGGCAGGCGCCGCTCGGCGATGTCCAGGCTGCTCATGATTTTGAAGCGCGAGGCGAGCGCCAGTTGCATCTGCTTGGGCGGCGGCGTCGCGTCCATCAGCACGCCGTCCAGCCGGTAGCGCAGCCGCATGTTCTTCTCGAACGGCTCCAGGTGGATGTCGCTGGCGCGGTCCTTGATGGCCTGGACGATGATCAGGTTGGCCAGTTTGATGACGGGCGCCTCCTCGCTGGAGGCGGCGAGCTGGTCGAGGTTGACTTCCTCGACGGCTTCCTTGACGGCTTCGACGGTCTCGCCGTCGGCTTCCTGCTTCGCCGCGTCCTGAATGATGTCTTCCATCGAGCCGCCGCCCTTGGCGGAATCAATGGCGGCGAGCTTGTCGGCGATGGCCTTTTCGGACGCGATCAGCGGGGCGATTTCGAGTTTGGTGATGCGCTTGACGTCGTCGAGGGCGAGGACGTTGAGCGGGTCGGCCATCGCCAGGAACAACTTGTTTTCCAGCCGGGCGACGGGGACCACCTTGTGGTTGTATTCGGTTTCCCGCGGCAGCAGGTCGGCGATTTCCTCCGGGATGCTGATGCGCGCGAGGTTGACGGGCGGGACGTTGAGCACGCGGCCCATGCACACCGCCAGGTCCTGCTCGCTGACGTAGGCCTTGTCCACGATGAGCTTGACGAGGCGCGCGCCTTCCTTCTTTTGCTGTTCGAGCAATTCCTCCACCTGCGCCGGCGGTCAACAGGCCGTCCTCGACGAGCGCGTCGGCGATGCGTTCTCCGAATGATTTGACTTTGGCCATGGCTTAACGGAAGGCTTTGCGGATGGTTTGGACCAGTTCCGCGGGCGTGCGTCAGATACCACAGCAGCCGGTGGGAGGTGGCCTCGGCCAGTTCCTTGGCCGCCTGCTGGTTGAACGGATTGGCCGTCGCCACCAAAATGGACTTGCTCATCCGGTCAAACGGCGCCACGCACCAGCGCCGGCACACCTCCGCCGGGAAACCGCGCAGCAAATCCATGTCCACGTCGTAACGGTCGAACGGCAGGAAGCCCGTGCGCGATTTGTCGGAGAGCAGTTTGAGCGATTTTTCCACGGGAAAAAGCCCCTTGTCGTTCAGCACCTGGATGAACGGCTCGGCCACGTCCGGCGGCGCCCCGGCTCAAATCCGGCGTGTGCCAGCACAGGTCAAAATCGCCGGCGCTGATGACCTTGCTCTCGACAAAAATCTTGTGCATCGTCTTGCGGCCGTCGTCCATGCCGTCCGCCGCCGCGTGCGATCTTTTTGTGGAATCGGCGTTTCGGTCTGCGGTGCCAGCGCCGCCGGTTCGGCCGCCGCGGAATGCGCCGCCGAGTTGCTGGCCTTGTCCTCGATTTGCCGGAGCGCCGTCTGCACGTCGGCGTCGTTGGGCCGCCGCTGCAAGACCGTTTCGTATTCCAGAATCGCCGACGAGAGCTGCCCCATCTGCGTGTAAGCCTCGGCGATGCGTTTTGAAATCCGGATGACGTCCGGTTCCCGGCCCAGTTTGGTGTAGGCTTCCTTGAGAATTTCCAGCGACTGGCAGTCGTTCGGCTGCGACTGGACAATGACCTCGAACATCTCAATTGTCTGCTTCAATTGAGCTTCTTCAGCCGGATTTAACGTCGTTGTGCCATGCCTCAAATCGCTGCATTTTAAGCAATTTCTCTGCCAGATTAGAATGCTCCCGCCGCCGGCGCAACCCAAAGTGAGGCCATTCTTGCTTTTATGTCCGGCGGCTTCGTGCTTAAAATCCGCGCGTGGTGCAAGTTCATCCAGCCATGACGCCCGCGCCCGGCGAACGCCTCCTGCGTTTCGTCGGCGATCGCGTCCGATTTCACGCTCCGGGCCGGAGCGGATCAAGCCGGCTGGCGCGCGCTGCTCCGCACCAACCTCGGCCGCGCCACCGCCCGCCGCCGCGAAATCATCGCCGCCCACGCCGGCGGTGCGGCGGCCGCCGGCGCTTCCTGGCGCGACGTGCCGATGCAAAAAAACGGCGACGGCTGGGAAATTGAATTGCCGCTCGCCGAAGTGGGCTGGTTCAAGGCCAAGGCCTATCTGCTCGACGAGAAAAACTGGCAGCACTGGCCGGACGGCGCGGACGTGGGCATTTCCGTCCATCCCAATTTCGCCCGCACGGCCAACACCATTTATTGCGCTTTCCCACGGCTTTTTGGCGCGACCAAGAATCTGGCGTCCGCGTGCGATGAAAAACTTGAAGCTCAAATCAAGCCGCTCGACGGGAAGAATTTCACCGTCATCCCGCCGTCCGGCAAGCTCCGCGACCTGACGCGCCAGTTGCCGCACATCGTCCAGAGGCTCGGCTGCCGCATCCTGCATTTGCTGCCGGTGCATCCGACGCCGACGACCTACGCGCGGTTCGGGCGTTTCGGCAGTCCCTATGCCGCGCTGGATTTGACCGCCGTGGACCCCGCGCTGGTGGAATTCGACAAGCGCGCCACGGGCATTGACCAGTTTTGCGAACTGACCTTCGCCGCGCATTCGCTCGGCGCGCGGGTCTTCATTGACATCGTCATCAACCACACCGGCTGGGGCTCGGCTTTGCAGGAAAACCATCCTGAATTCTTCCTGAAAAAGCCGGACGGCGAATTCGCCAGTCCCGGCGCCTGGGGGACGACCTGGGAGGATCTCGTCGAATTGGAACAGCACGATGTCTCGCTTTGGGACATCATCGCCGATTCGCTTCTGGTCTGGTGCCGGCGCGGGGTGGACGGGTTCCGCTGCGACGCCGGCTACAAAATTCCCGTGCCCGCCTGGCAATACATCATCGCCCGCGTGCAGGACGAATTTCCGGAAACCATTTTCCTGCTCGAAGGACTCGGCGGTTCGTGGGAAGCCACCGAGGCGCTGCTCACCGAGGGCGGCATGCAGTGGGCTTACTCCGAGCTGTTCCAAAATTATTCCGGCCGCGATGTCGCGTGGTATCTCGATTACGCCAATCGCCAGAGCGGACGCGTCGGCAGCTACGTCCACTATTCCGAAACGCACGACAACGACCGGCTCGCCAAAAAAGGCCGCGCTTGGTCGCTGCTGCGGAACCGTCTTTGCGCCCTGCCAGCCCTAGCGGCGGTTTCGGCTTCACCTGCGGCGTCGAATGGCTGGCGGCGGAAAAAATCCTCGTCCACGGCTGCACCGGCTTGAATTGGGACGCCGCCGACAACATCGTGCCCGAACTCGCGCAACTCAACCGACTCATCTCAGACCATCCGTGTTTCTTCGACGGCGCAATACTCACCCGCTTGAGCGCGCCGGATTCGCCAATTTACGCGCTGCTCCGTGAATCGGCCGAGGGTAAGGATTCCGTTCTGATTCTGGTCAACACCGACGTTGAAAAGGAAAATTCAGTCACGCTTTCAGAACCCAAAATTCAAAATTCAAAATTCAAAATTGATCTTTTCGGCCAGCCGTTGCCGCAAGTTCTCCACCGCCAAGGGCGAAACCAAATTCACACTCGCGCCCGGCACGGCCTTTTGCCTCGCGCCCGCCATGAAACCGGCCGGCTTGAGCGGCGACGATTATCGCCAAGCCCGCGCCCAGGCCGCGTTTGCGCTCGAGGCGCTTGAACCAAGTCATCCCGATCGAAATCGTTGACGGGCTGGACTGGCGCTGGCTGGCCGAACAAGTTGAGCGCTCGCCGCGAAATTTCCTCGCCGCCCGCGCCAGACAAAACCCGGCACCCGCGGGCGAGCCGCCTGCGCTCCTCTCGCAAGCCGAATTTTTCCGCCTCATCCAAAAGGTCGAGCGCAACGAGACATTCCCTCGCGTCGTGACGTGGACACTGATTGATGCCCGCCGCGTCACGCCTGTCCCCGCCGGGCACTGGCTGTTGATTGAGGACTCCGCGCCCTTCCGTGGCTGAATTGCGCATTTCGGAGCGTGGATCGCGGAATGGAAAAGCAAATTCAATTCACGTTCAATCCATTCCGGCCGGCAAGAATTTCATCGCCGCTTTTCGCGCCGCGCGAGACTTCCGCCGAAGCCGAATTGCTTCTGGAGCGGCACGCCGCGACTTCGCAGAAAGTTTCCGCATCCATCCGCTTTCTTGCGCCAGAACCGGAACAAACTTCAGCCTTCAGCCTTCAGCCTTCAGCCTTGGTTCTGCTGACCAACGGCCGCGGCGGCATGGCGCGCCTGGGCGTGGATTTGGGCCGGGTGAACTCCAAATACGATTGCGCGCTCGGCGCGAATTTGCACCCGGATTTTCCGGTGGACCGCCATGTTTTCGTGAAACGGCTCCGCGTCTGGGTGAACGCTGACGGTTTCCTGTCGCCGCTTGATTTCAAGAATCTCGCGTCGTTCCATGCCGGTCCGCCCGCCGTCTGGCAGTTCGTCGCCAACGCCGGCGACGGACGCACCGTGGAAATCGAGTTGCGCGCCGAGATGCGCGAGGGTGAAAACACCATCGTCTTCCAATTCAGCCGGCCGACGGAACAGCTCGCGCAGGGCAAACAGCTTCCCGCCGCCGCCGACGTGCGCCTGACTGTGCGCGCGGACATCGAGGACCGGAATTTTCACTCCGAGACCAAACGCAACGGCGGCGCGGAATTTCACTTCTCAAGCAACACGCACCTTTTGGCGGCGGAGGTAGGGCGCGTCATTCCGCGCGTGCCGTCGGGCAACCAGTTGCGGCGCGCACGGAATGACGCGCCCCACCCGCCGACGGGTTTTTCGTTCACGCCCGCCCCGGACCGCCAGCTTCGCGTGTTTGCCGACACCGGTGAATATCATCCGCAACCGGAATGGTGCGAGAACATCCCGCATCCGGTCGAACAATCGCGCGGCCAGGTCGGCAGCGGCGACGCCTACAGCCCCGGCTGGTTTGAACTGCCGCTGGCCAAAGGCGCGAAGGTAGCGTTGGTCCTGACGGCGGAACCGGAGCGCCGAACTCCGATTCGGCTCGATGGGGTTTTGTTGCGCCAGGAACGGGCCGAATCGGAGCTCGGCGCTCCCTTTGCTGCGCAACTCGAACGCGCGGCGAAACAGTTCGTCGTCCGCCGCGGCGAGGGCAAGACGGTTATCGCCGGTTATCCGTGGTTTCTCGACTGGGGCCGCGATTCGCTTATCTGCGCCCGCGGCCTGCTCACCGCCGGTTTGACGGAGGAGGTGAAACAGATTCTGCTCACGTTTGCGAAATTTGAGAAGGACGGCACGCTGCCAAATACGATCCACGGCAATGATGTTTCCAACCGCGACACGAGCGATGCGCCGCTGTGGTTCGCCGTCGTGTGCGAAGATTTGGCGGATGCGAAATTCTTCGAGACGCGCGCGGATGGCCATCGCACCGTCCGTGACGTGCTGGCGAGCATCGCGGAAAATTACGCGCGTGCCACGCCCAACGGCATCCGCATGGACGCCGATTCCGCGCTCATCTGGAGCCCGGCCCATTTCACTTGGATGGACACCAACTTCCCCGCCGGCACGCCGCGCGAGGGTTATCCAGTTGAGATTCAGGCGCTGTGGATCCGCCTGCTGCGACTGCTCGGAAAAATCGGCGCCAAGTCCGAACAGAAGAAATGGCGCGACCTTGCCGGCCGCGCGACGGCGTCGTTTGAAAAATTGTTCTGGCTGGAGGACAAGAGATGGTTCGCCGACGTGCTGCTGGCCAAGGCGGGCGTTTCGGCTCGCGACGCCCAAGTGAGCGACGCGTTGCGGAGCAATTGCCTGTTCGCCGTCAGCCTCGGCCTCGTCACCGGCGAACGCGCGAAACGCTGCGTGGAAGCTGCGCAAAAATATCTGGTGGTGCCGGGCGCGTTGCGGTCGCTCGCGCCGCTGCCGGTTTCCCTTCCGTTGCCAGTCTATCGCGACGGCCAGTTGCTCAACAATCCGGTTGAGCCGTATTGGCTTCGTTACGAAGGCGACGAGGACACGCGTCGCAAACCCGCCTACCACAACGGCACGGCGTGGACGTGGACGTTTCCGTCGTTCTGCGAGGCGCTCGTGAGAGCGTGGGATTTCTCGCCGGAAGCGGTCGCGGCGGCGAAAAGTTATCTCGGCAGCGCGTCAGAGTTGTTGAACGCGGGCTGCCTCGGCCAGCTTCCCGAAATCCTCGACGGCGACGCGCCGCATTTGCAGCGCGGCTGCGATGCGCAGGCCTGGGGCGTCACGGAAACAGTGCGCGTTTGGAAATTGCTGTCGGCGGTTGGTTAATCCCCTGGTTGAACTGGCAGGGCTAAATCCGGGTCAAAACCGGCCCGAACCTGGCAAATGGCTGGAAAACAGGGTGTTGCGGCCAAAATCGGCCAAAAACCGCGCACAACCACGGTGGGTAGGGGAATATTTCTTCCAAGATTGGTCCGCCCACGGTGGGTGGGGGAATATTTCCGTCAAGATTGGGCAAACCACCGTGGGCAAGCGGCACTTTTCTTCAATTTGGGGTCGAAAGGAGGGTTTGGAGGCGCCGGGGCGCTTTGGCATCCAGACTGAGCCGGAACCATGCAATTGAATTGGGGAACGCGCCCGCCTCGGGCGCCGTGGGTCGCGCCTCGCGACCCACTTGAGCGCACAGGGCAGCTCCACCGTTTGGCGAGTCTCCGCGCGTTCGCGTTCGGCGCGGGGCACGCCGAACCGCAGCCGGGGCGGCCGCGCTCCCCGGAAATGCGACGGCAGGGTCCGGCTAAAGCAGGGTGTTCATGAATCCGCTTCGCCGAGTGCTCATTTTTTGATATGCGCCCGGTTGAGCCGACGGACGTTAATCACAGTTGCCCGGCTGGTTCTTCTGCGGCAAATTGAGCGGGAATGGCTGAAGCCGCCAATCGAATCGAATCGCTCCAATTCAACCGCCGGGAGATCCGGCGGTTCGGATGGGTGCTGTCCATTTCGCTGCTGCTGCATTTGCTCGTGTGGGGGGGCTACGAAGGCGCGCGGAAATTTCATGTCTGGCGGTGGATCCCCCAACTGGCCTGGCTAAAGCCCGCGCCCAAGCCGAATCCACAAGACCACCCGTCCGAACAGCCGTTGCAATTCGTCACGGTTGAGCAGCCCTCAACCGAGGTGCCCAAGGACGCCAAGTATTATTCCAGCAATAATTCCCTCGCGGCAAACCCGGACGCCAGCCGCACTGCCGAAGTCCCGAAGATAAACGGCACACAGACCGACGTGCTCAAGACCGAAACCGTGCCGAAACCGGATTTCAACAAGCTCCAGCCCGCGCCCAGACCCGCGAACCCCGAACCCGCGCAGCCGGCGCAGCCCGCCCAACCCGCTCCGGTCGTCGAGCCGGGTAATCTGGCCTTGAACAAGCCGCAGGAATCGCAGCCGCAGCCGCAAACTCCGCCGCGCCCGCGCACTCTCAAGGAGGCACTCGCGCAAACGCACCAGACGCCCGGCGTGGCGATGAAACAGGACGGCGGCGTCAGCCGGCGCCTGGAGACTTCGCTGGTCAGCGCGAAGGCGACATTGGTGGGCCAGTATGACAGCCAGTTTGTGGACGCGGTGACGACCCGCTGGTATTCGCTGCTCGACAGCCAGCAATTCGCGCTGGACCGCTCGGGCAAGGTCGAGCTGAAGTTCCGGTTGCATGACGACGGAACCATCAGCGACATGACGGAGAAGAACAACACCGTCGGCGTCCTCCTCGGCTATGTCTGCCAGAGAGCCATCCGCGAACCCGCGCCGTTTAAACCGTGGCCGGAGGAGATGCGGCGGGAGATCGGCAAGAATTATCGTGAAATCACCTTTACGTTCTATTATTACTAAACATTTATGGACGAACTCATCTACGTTTTGCTGGGGTTGACTTCCGTCATCGGGCTGGCATTCATTGTGGAACGCGGTTTCATGTTGCGCTGGCAAAAAGTCGTGCCAACGGAGATCTCCGACACCCTCGCGGCCGTCAAGACGCCGGAGCAGGTCACGTTGCTTCGCCAAGTGTGCGAAAAAAGATCGTCGCCGCTCGGCCGCCTCCTGTTGCTCGCCTCCGGCAATCTCGATCGCTCGAAGGCGGACAACGTGGACGCCCTCCAGACCGCCGCGCGCCACGAAATTGTCCGGCTCGAACGCGGCCTCGTCGTCCTCGAAATCATCATCGGCATCGCGCCGTTGCTCGGCTTGGTCGGCACCATCGTGGGCATGATCAGCGTCTTCGGCGATCTTGGCCAGACCGGCATCAATGATGCCGCCAAACTCGCCCACGGCATTTCAACCATTCTCTGGGCCACGCTTATCGGCCTGCTCATCGCCATCCCGTCGCTGATTGCCTGGAGCTATTTCAGCAAGAAGGTCGAGGTGTTCGCTGTCGAGATGGAGGCGCTCTGCGGCGAATTCATCCGCCGACAATACGCGGAGGAGAAATAACTTTGCCATGCGCTTCTACGTCCGCAAACGCCGCACCACGCCCGCCGTCATCATCGTGGCGCTGATTGACGTGCTCATCGTGCTGGTGATTTTTCTGCTGGTCACGACGACGTTCAAGCAGCAGCAATACGTGGTCAAGCTGGCCGAATCCTCCCAGTCGCAAAAGGCCGGCGCGAATGAAAACCTGCCCTTGGAGGTGAGCATCGCCAAGGATGGCAGCCTGCGGTTCGGGCACGGCCCCAATGCCGATCCGATCACGCCCGAACAGTTGCTCGCCCGGCTACAGGAGGCGGTGGCCAGAAATCCGGACGTCACGCTCGCCATCAACGCCGACGAAAACGCGCCTTGGGGCAAGGTCGTGAAGGTGCGCGACGCCGCCGCCACGGCGAAAATCAAGACCCTCATCGCCTACACCAAGGAAGAAAAGGCGGCACCCAAGCCGTGAAATGCTGGGCCGGCGCCGTGCGTGGCTCCTATTTCAGCGTCTCCCAAATCTTCTCCGCCGCCGCGCGCGGATTTTCCGCCGCGTAAATCGGACGGCCAATCACCAGCCAGCTCGCGCCGGCCTGCATTGCCTCGCGCGGCGTGAGCGTGCGTTTTTGGTCGTCGGCCTTTTCCGCGCCGGTGCGGACGCCGGGTGTGACGAGTTGGACGTTCGCCGGGAGCGATTGCTTGAGCTTCGCGACCTCCTGGGGCGAGCAGACCAGTCCCTTCAGGCCGGCTTTCACGGCGACGGTGGCCAGACGGCGCACCTGATATTCCACGTTCACGTCCAGGCCGATTTCGCGCAGGGCGCCGGCGTCGAGGCTCGTCAGCACCGTCACGCCCAGCACCAGCGGCGGCGTGCGGCCGAATTTCCAGGCCGCCTCCTGCGCGGATTCCTCGGCGGCCTTCAGCATTTCAAAACCGCCGCTCGCATGAACCGTCAGCATCTGCACGTCCAAATTCACCGCCGCCGCCACGGACTTGGCGACGGTGTTCGGGATGTCGTGGAATTTCAGGTCGAGAAACACCAGCGCGCCGCGTTCGCGGATCCGGCGGACGATGTCCGGCCCCGCGGCGGTGAACAGCTCGCTGCCGATCTTGAACCCGCCGACCGCCGGCGTCACTTCCTCCGCCAGCTTCAGCGCGGCTTCCTTGGCCGGCACATCGAGCGCCACAATGATTGGATTGCGCATGAGCCAATTTAGCCACAGATGAAACACAGATGAAACACAGATTTTCGGAACTTGAAACTGAAAACTGAAAACTTGAAACTGTGGAGATGAAAGTCATCCGCCACACCGACCCGAACTTCGCCGCAAAACTCCGCGAAGCCGCCGCCGCGTCGAGCCTGTTCGATCCGGAAATTGAGCAACGCACGCGCGCCATCCTCGACGGCGTGCAAGCCCGCGGCGACGCCGCGCTGCTTGAATTCACGGAACGTTTCGACGGCGCGAAGCTCGCCGCCGACCGGCTGGCCGTATCGCAGGCGGAACTGTTCAACGCCTCGCTCGCCGCCGATGAATCGTTGCGCCACGCCGTGGCCGCGGCGGAAACCAACATCGCCAACTTTGCCAAAAAATCGCTGCGGAAAAACTGGCAGATGAAAAATTCGCACGGCGCGAACGTCGGCGAAAAGTTTGATCCGTTCCAGCGCGTCGGCGTTTACATTCCCGGCGGCACCGCGCCGCTGGTCTCGACGGCGCTGATGACCATCACGCTCGCGAAAGCCGCGGGTTGCCCGGAAATTGCCGCCTGCACACCCTGCGGCCGCGATGGTTCAATCAACGCCGCACTGCTCTTTGCCGCGCGGGCGGCGGGCGCCACGGAGATTTACCGCGTCGGCGGCGCGCAGGCGATTGCCGCGATGGCCTGCGGCACGAGAACCATTCGCCGCGTGCAGAAAATTTTCGGTCCCGGCAACGCCTACGTGGTCGCCGCGAAGCGGCTGCTCGTGGGTTACGTCGCGATTGATTTGCTGCCCGGGCCGAGCGAACTGCTCGTGCTCGCGGACGAAACGGCGAATCCGAAATTCATTGCCGCCGACATGCTGGCGCAGGCTGAACACGGCTCCGGCCACGAACGCGTCTGGCTCGTGACGACCTCGGACAAAATCTTGAAGGCGGTCGAGAAGGAAATCGCGAGGCAGATGCCGAAGCTCGCGCGGCGCGAATTCATCCAGCGCGCCTTGCAAAACAACAGTTGGCTGATCCAAGTGGCCGGAGTCGCCGACGGCGTGGCGCTGGCGAACCGGCTGGCGCCGGAGCATTGCGAGGTGATGACGCGCAATCCGCGCAAAATTTCCGAAGGCCTATTGACGGCGGGCGCGATTTTCCTCGGATCGTGGTCGCCGACGGTGCTGGGTGATTACGTGGCCGGGCCGAGCCACACGCTGCCGACCGGCGGCGCCGGCGCGTCGTTTGCCGGGCTGACCGTGGACCAATTCCAGCGCCGCACGAGCTTGGTGGAATACAGCCGCGCCGCGCTCAAGAAAGCGCTGCCCACGGTGAAGAAATTCGCCGAACTCGAAGGTTTGGGCGCGCACGGGAAAAGCGCGGAGATTAGGAAATAAATCTTCCAATGCAAAGGCGCAGCGGCGCGGAGGTTTTGACACGAATTTCCAAGCCCGTCAGGGCTGGCATATTTGTAGAAAATGGAAATTGGAAAATTCCAAGCTCCGTCAGGAGCGAAATCATCAGAATCATTTTGTAGCAGCGGACGTCAGTCCGCTCATCTTTGAGAGATTGGAGCCGGCTCACGTCGGCTGCTACGGTGAAATAAACGGAAGATGCCGCTCCGGACGGAGCTTGATTCATTTCGGATGCCGGTTCTACAATGATGCCGCACCGACGGCGCTGGTTTGGTGGGCGCACGGGCGAAGGCCGGTTTCCCGCCACGCGCCTTTGGGTTTGGCCAGGAAGGAAGCCTTGCGGTGGCGGCGGGATTGCAGAGGTGCGAAGTTTATTCTTCCAATCGACTCTCAACCCTCAACTTTCAACACTTTTTGAATCCGTTGCACACAGGACTGGGGGTGCTTTTGCAACGCGCACTCCCAAATTCGAATCACGCGCCAGCCGGTGGCTCGAAGCGTTCGTGTGACACGCCGGTCTCGACGACGATTCCCCTGTATTTTTTGCTCCGATGAGATCGCGTTGTGTTTTGGTTTAAGATTTCTGCCGCACGCGATGGATTTGGCTGGAAATACCGCCACTCTTTCAACCAACATCTCGCTGGACTATTCGCGCAAGACCAATCCGGTTGTCCAAATTACTTGGCCGCAGGACGGCTACCAAATCACTGGCGACAGTTTTTCTTGTCGCGGTTTTGTGGATGACCCCACGGTAACGGTGATGGCGCAAATGGTGCATACCAACGGAGACACCAACGTGATAACTGGCGAGGTGGAGCGAACCGGGCGGTTCTGGGTGGACAACCTGCCGTTAATTGGAGGCACCAATCTTTTGACGTTAAGTTTCACGGACGCGTTGGGAAACACCAGTGTGACGAACATCGCCCTGCTCCAAGGCACCCTGGTTCTTGACGTGAATCCCGTTACGCCGGATTCTTAGGGACATACATTGTAATCGTGCAACTCATTGAGATGCTTTCGGCCACAGACATTCATCACTGGCTCGACCGCGCGCAGCAACACGGCGCATGCGTTTCCTTCAGGCTCGGTCACCACGTTCATGCAGTGATAAATGCCATAGATCAGGTAGATGTAAGCATAGCCGGGCGGACCGAACATGACATTCGTTCGATCAGTCAATCCTTTGGCTGAATGCGCAGCAAGGTCTTGCACCCCAAGATACGCCTCAACTTCCACAATTTTTCCCGTTCGCATTACGCCGCGCTCAATATGGACGAGGTTTTTGCCGAGCAATTCCCGAGCAACCACAATCGTGCTTCGGTTATAGAATGAGCGCGGCAGTTTACGCATGACCAAATTATGCCAAAATGGCGTTTCCTAGCGCGTCTAATTTTGAGAAATGCTCGTTGAGCTGCACAAATACACACGATCGACACACGGGGTTCATTCTCCCACCCTGACAAGCGGCGGTCAGACATTGTGTTTCTGTGTGGGCGGTTGATCCATGTTTGTTTTCAGTAATGGCGTTGAACGCGTCCTGCCAGGTCCGTTTTGAAACCCCCGAATCGGTTCCGGCGAGATATGCCTTGGCGATCTGGAGGTTCAGTTGCGGCTGCCGGACGGATTCATTGCGGGCGTTGAGCAGCGCCGTGGCCTCGGCGCGATTCCTAGTGCCGGTGCTTTCCTGCTTGTGAGTTTCAGTGTCTTCGACGTAGAACATGCCGCCGCGCTTGCGGCGGTAGAGAATGAAGCGACGTTTCATAATTTCGGATTTTTTGTCCGAAAGTTATGAAGCCATGCGTTGCTTTGGGTGTATCCACTACACCAAACGGGCAGCGAATCCCGTCTTCGCGAGTGATTGCCGGGCAATACCGCGGTAGTGATTTAGTCCTTACCGGGCAATGATTTCACTGGCACTTTCACTGGCACTTGCCTCCTCTGGTTGCCCATCCTACTGAAAATAAACACGTTAAGGATGGCGGAAGGGGTGGGATTCGAACCCACGGTAGGCTTGCTCCTACTCCTGATTTCGAGTCAGGTGCCTTTAACCACTCAGCCACCCTTCCACTATGTTGATTTAATTGATTGAAATGCTGGTTTTCACATTTCTCAATTTGCATTTTCTATACTGGTGTTCTATACTATACGCATGAAGACCAATTCATCGGATAATACAGACCCACGCTGGCAAAAAACGCCCGTGGCAAATCTCGTCCGCCACGTTCAATCAGGGAACTATTATGCGCGAATTCGCGTGCGCGGCAAGCTGATTTGGAAGTCGCTCAAAACTGACCGAATCAGCGTCGCCAAACTGCGGCTTGGCGATTTCCACAAAGAGGAGCGGCAACGCGCCGCAGCACAGACGGCGGTTGCGCGGGGAAAAATGACTTTTGCCGAAGCCCTGCAAACCTATCGCGAGCGGCTAAACGGCGACCAGTCGCTCAAACAGCGAAGCAAAGCATACCGGGAGGAACGGATTACGGCTTTGCTCAAATCCTGGCCCGATCTCAATCAGATGGATGTTGCCCAAATCTCCAAAGCCGATGGCTTGGCCTGGGCCGCGCGATTCGGGAAAACCGCCAGCCCGTCGGCATTCAACAATACCATCGGAACATTCAAGTTGGTTTTGGACATCGCGGTTGAAGCCGGTGCGCGTTACGACAATCCCGCCGTCCACATCAAACGGAAAAAAATCCGGCTGAAGCAATTGCAGCTTCCGAGTCAAAAACAGTTCGTTGAATTGATTAACACCATCAGGAACGGGGATGGCGGCTGGGCGGAACGCTGCGCCGATCTCGTGGAATTTCTGGCATATAGCGGATGCCGAAAAGGTGAAGCGGCACGCGTTAATGGCCGGGACTGCGATTTTGAAAAAGGTGAAATTTCAGTTTTGGGCGATCCTGCTACCGGCACAAAGAATTGGGAAATTCGCCGCGTCCCCATGATTCCCGATATGCGCCGGCTGTTGCAGCGGCTGCAAACGGAGCGTGGCGAAACGGAATTTGCAAGCAAGCCAGTCATGCTGGTTCACGAATGTCAGGGTGCGATTGACACGGCCTGCACGAAGCTGGGTATCGTCCGTATCACGCATCATGATTTGCGCCACCTGTTCGCCACGCGGTGCATTGAATCGGGCGTGGACATCCCGACAGTCAGCCGCTGGCTCGGCCACAAGGATGGTGGCGCGCTGGCCATGAAAGTTTATGGACATCTGCGCGACAGCCATTCCACTGCCATGGCGCAAAAAGTTCGCTTTCTTGAAAGTGAGCAAAACACGAACAGTGGTGAAACATCACAAGTTTCGGCATAAATCATTTTACCCCTGCTCCTTGTTGTCTTGAATTTCTATTGTTTTGACCAAAGCATCCTTCCCAGCCACCGACGAATACCGGTCAAACACCGGCATGGGTTTGACGAACTCCACGGCAGCGGTCTTGCAGGGCCAGCCCCAATTCGCGCAGGTTTTTTCCCGTGATCAGCACCGTGCGTTTCAGGAATAACAGCGTGAGCGTGTCCAGCCCTTCGCCCGCTTCAAATTTGATGAATTCCAAATGGTGGTAGGGCAGCAGGTAGAAACCTTTTGGATCCAGTTCCAGCCGCAAATTGTCCACCGGGACGTGACTACTGTTGACGCCTCGCTTGATGTTAAAACAAGTGATTTTCAGTGCTCATACTCTCATGCCTTTGCTTTTTTGTTGGGTTTGTTTTGGCGGAATTGCAATGCGCCGCCGGGTGGTTTCAGATTTTTGAACCGTTGGCTTGACCGCCTCGGTTGGGGTGATGGATTCAGTTTGCTTCGCGGTTTGCGATTGCCCGACCGCCGCATCTTGCCGGAGAGCCTCGGCCTGCCGTTCGGGAAATTGGCGTTGCGCCTGTTGAACATTGAGGACGTAGGCAATGTCGCGGCCCCAAATCTTGGCCAGCTCCTGGACGGAACTGGTCATGTCCAGCGCCAGTGTCCGGTGGCCGGAATGAGCGATGTTTTGCCGAAGCTGGATTTTATCCGCCGTGAAAATCTTCACGCCTTTGCGACCGCGCGAAATCGTGACATACCATTGCTGCTCATTCGTGGCCGCTTTGACGGCGGAATCCGAGAACAGGACGTAATCCACGGTTTTGCCCTGGGCGGCGTAGGACGTGACCGCATAGCCACGCACGAACTGGCGGTAATTTTTTGGCAGCATCCGGCCATCATTCAGGGCGATGCGTCCGTCCTGATGAATTTCCTTCACCGTCACCAGTTCACCGTTGGCGAGCCGGCGCCCATCCTGGCTTTGGGCATTGGCCTTGAGTTGCAGTCGGTCGCCGGTGGACAGGGAAAGTTCTTTTGGCTGGCAGACGGTGATTTTATCCAATTCCTTGAACGGCACAGGCCGGATACGGTGGTCGGCCTCAATCAGCAGATGCTTGTCGGTGATGCCGCACAGTTTTCCTGCGCTGCCGGATTTGAAACCGGCCGTCGGACGGTTGAACACCAAAATGGATTCCGGCTGATAAAACCGCTTGTCGCGTTTTTGCGCGTCCGTCAAATCCTGCCGCTCCAATGCCGTGACCGTCGTTTCAGCTTCGCCGATTAACTTCCGTGCTTTCAGGCCGAGCCGGACTTGTTCATTGACCTTGTGAATCTCCGACCAGCTTTGTGAGACGACCACGGTGGATTGCTGATTTTTGAAAAGTTCCAGAAAATGTTCGGTCAATTTCTGCTGTTGATCCGCCAGTGTGCAAGCGACGATCGCGCCGTGTTTGTCCAGCCGGTCGAAGGATGCGCCGAGTTTGCCCTGCTGCGCTTCATTCACGGCGAGCTTGTATTGTTCCAGCCATTGACGTTCCGCCCGTGTTTTTGCCGCTTTGGGATTTTGACGGCGGATGTTCGTCAGTTCCGCGTAACCAAGACCCGAATACTGTTCAATGGCGCGCAGGGCATCGGATGCCTCGACCGCTCCATGCTGATGCGTGTCGCCGGACAGGATGACCCGGCCCTTGACCGTCTGAACGAGCGAGAGCAGTTCCAGCATTTGTTGCCCGCCGATTTGTCCGGCCTCGTCCACCATAACAACCGCCCCGCGTGTCAGGAAATTCTGCTTGAGCAAAGCACTGACGGTTTGTGCGCCGGAAAAGCCGTCTCGTTCCAGATCGGCGACCTGCTGGCGTTGCGGTGCGAGGACTTGAACGGTATGACCGGCTTGAATGAGTCCGGCTTTGACTTCCCGCAGCGTAAAACTTTTGCCCGTCCCTGCGCCGCCACGAAACAGGGTGACGAAATCACGCGAGGATAAAATGTGTTCGACGGCCTTGCGCTGTTCATCATCCAGCGAACGGTTTGACGGCTGATAATTGGCCGCGAGCGGTTCGTATTGACGCATCCGGTGTTGGGCCAGCCGGACGATGTTAAACTCACGTTGAAAAACTTCGCGGGTGGTGATCTTGCCTTGAAATTGTTCGTCACGGAGATACTCACGTTTCCGGGTGGCCGCTTTAATTTCCGGCAGTGATATGGTTTGACCGCGCGTATGTTCCAGCGCGTGACGCCAAAGTTCATGCTCATGGACGACCGACCGACGTTCAAACAGATGTTGCTCCGCCCAACCGACCGCCTGTTCCGCTGTCATCTTCTGTGAAATTTCCGGTGAGCGATGTTTGTCCAAGCGGCTGATTTGCCACCGTTCTTTCCATGACAGTTGTTGGTTCCAGATGGATTGCAGTTTGACGATGCCGACATCCTTGATCTTCCGCGCCCGTTCCTTGTGCGCGATGTTGGCCCGGATGACCTTGATGTTCTGACCGGCCTTGTCCGGTTCACGTTCCAAAAGCTCCTTGGTCTTTTCGTCAATCTCACGGTGACGCTTGGAAAAACGGTCAATCAATTCCTTGCCGACCCCCAGCAATCTCAAAATCACCGCGCGGATTGTTTTCAATGCCATAGCCAAATTTTTGGAGTGACCTGACCAGTTCGTGATAATAAACATTCCTGACGAACTTCTGCGCCGTGACCATTTCACAGGCTTCCAGTGCTTTCCAACGGTCTTCAACGGAATCGCGTGTGGCATTGAACAGGATGCAATGGCTGTGCAGATGCGGGTCTAAATGCGCGTGACGTGTCATGCCGGAACACCGCCCCCACCACATTGCCCGTCACCCGATGCGCATACTGATTCTGTTTGCGAACCCGTGTGGCAGCGTAAATTTGCAATTCACGCATGGCCACCTGAACCGCCTCATCATGCGCCTCGATGATCCGCTGGTCATTCCCAACCAGTGCCGCGATGGAAACTGATTTGGGCGGTGACAACGTGAAATCGTAAAACACCCGGCGATTGGCGGATTCATGGACGTTCCCATCTTTATCCACACTGACACGTTTTGAATTCAGCCGGGGTGTCAATTGCTCATCGGTTCGTGGATGAATGTTCCGGCACAGGTTCAGGAAATCCTTTTCCGTCGTGACCCCTGACAATCCCAATTCCCTTGCCCCTTCACCGAACCATTGACCGGAAACCGTCTGCGACCTTCCATGTAGTAATCACCAACGCCCAGGTGTTCGCGAAAATACGACTCCGCATTTCGCAAACTGTATTGAGCCTTCATCGTCAGCATGGTGGAACGCTAAACCATGTCGGGTGCAATTATGCGCCATCGGTAGCGCAAAATGGATGGCCGGAAATGTTACCTGTTAATCGTATTGGAAATGGGACGCTGTTCTCCTTGCGAGTGCAAGGGGCAGCCGTAACAACGAAAACGTCAGACAAAAATCAAATCGCAGATAAAATATAAATTATGAATACAACCATCGTATCCGCCGAGGCGAAAGCTCGCCTGACCGAAGCCGTCAAAAATTACACACCGCCCGCGCCGGAAAAATACCGCGCATTGAATGAAGTCAAAGATTCCATCATCGCCTTGCGGGAACGCAAAGCCTCGTATGAAACCATCCGTGTCATGTTGCACGAGAACGCCGGCATTGAGGTGTCGCACCAGACCGTCGCCCGGTATTGCCGCGAGGTGCTGGATTCAGGCAAGGCAAAGAAACCGCGCCGTCCCAAGACGCCACCGACCGAACCACCGGCAGCCGCCCAAGGGGAATTGGCAGCGCGTCCACCGTTCAGCCAGTCACGGTCACGCGAACCGCGCATCACGCCTGCAAAAAATCTTTAGCGCAGCAGCGCAGGTGTCGCCAGTCGCGGCGACCGGAGAGCGACTCAAAAGCAATCCGCCCATCCTAAAAAGCAAAAGCCGTTGGGTTCAATGTCCGCGACCAACGCACGTTACACAGCCCTGTAACGCGCGCTCGTCGCGGACGGATCATGGAAAACGCAGTCGCGTTGCGCTTCCGTCTTGAGCTTGGCGTCGCCGCTCCGGCACGCGGCTTCACTCATGCCGTTCCACCGCGCCGCCTGCCGCTTACCGCCGCCAACTCAAGACCGAAGCAAGTGCAACGAAACGGCTCAAGAGTGTTTAATTGTATCAATTTGGATTGGAGTTCCATCAATGCCTGTTTAGCCTGATGAATATAATTTTATCAGCGAGCCGAAAATGACCGCAACCAGTCTCTCCATATCGCAGCTCGAATCTCATCTCTGGGAGTCGGCTAACATCCTGCGGGGGCCGGTGGACGCGGCGGATTTCAAAACCTACGTTTTCCCGCTGCTCTTCTTCAAGCGCATCTCCGATGTGCATGACGAGGAATACGCCGCCGCCCTGACCGAATCCGGCGGCGACGAGGAATATGCCAAGTTCCCGCAGAATTTTCGTTTCCAGATTCCAGAGGATTGTCATTGGGATGATGTCCGCACCGTGGCGAGCAATGTCGGCCAGGCATTGCAGCGGGCCATGCGCGGAATTGAAAAGGCAAATCCCGAAACCCTCTACGGTATTTTTGGCGACGCGCAGTGGACCAACAAGGACCGGCTGCCGGATTCGCTGCTTCGCGACCTCATTGAGCATTTCTCCGCCATCAATCTTGGCAATCAGGCGGCGGCGGGGGATATTCTCGGCCAGTCCTACGAATACCTCATCAAAAAATTCGCCGATGCCACGAACAAAAAGGCGGGTGAATTTTACACCCCGCGCCCGGTGGTGCGGTTGATGGTTAATATCCTCGACCCCAAAGAAGGCGAATCCATTTACGACCCGGCGTGCGGCACCGGCGGCATGTTGCTCGAAGCCACCCATCATGTTAAAGCCAACCACGGTGACGATCGCACGCTCTGGGGCAAACTGTTCGGGCAGGAAAAAAATCTGACCACGTCGGCCATCGCCCGGATGAATTTGTTTCTGCACGGAGCCTCCGATTTCCAGATTGTGCGCGGCGATACGCTCCGCAATCCGGCCTTTTTCCTCGGCGACAGCCTCGCCACGTTCGACTGCGTTATCGCCAATCCGCCGTTCTCGCTGGAAAACTGGGGCGAGGAAGTTTGGGCCAGTGACCCGTTTGGACGAAATTTCGCCGGGATGCCGCCCGGTAAGAGCGGCGATTACGCCTGGGTGCAGCACATGATCAAGAGTCATGGCTGCCGGCACGGGTCGCATGGCGGTGGTGTTGCCGCACGGCGCGTTGTTTCGCATGGCCAAGGAGGGCGAAATCCGCGAAAAAATTCTTGGCATGGACTTGCTGGAGGCGGTCATCGGTCTTGGCCCCAATTTATTTTACGGCACGGGATTGGCGGCGTGTATCCTTGTTTTCCGTCAGCGCAAGAAAAAGGACGGGAAGAAAAAAGTGCTCATCCTCGACGCATCGAAGGAGTTCAAAACCGGCCGGGCGCAGAATGAATTGCTACCGGAACACGTCGAGCGCATTTACGGCTGGTATCGCGATTATACCGACGTGGCCGGTATTGCCCGCGTGGTGACACTCGATGACATCGCCGCCAACGACCACAACTTGAACATCCCGCGCTACGTTGAGCAAATCAACGATCAGAAAGTGCTGACGGTGGCCGAGGCGATGAAGGGATTGCGAGCCAGCGCCGAAGCCGCGTTCGCTGCTGAGGACAAATTGGTTGCCATCATGAAACGGGAGGGATTGCTCACATGAGCCAGCGTATTTCCCAACAGCAACTCGAATCC
Organism: uncultured Verrucomicrobiae bacterium; assembly: GCA_963764035.1. Classification (GTDB taxonomy): domain Bacteria; phylum Verrucomicrobiota; class Verrucomicrobiia; order Limisphaerales; family UBA11358; genus UBA11358. Next base: position 16,786 of record CAVXQV010000011.1, on the reverse strand, counting down.
TATCTCTGGGGCGCAGCCACGCTTCTGCGCGGGACGATTGATGCCGGCGATTACAAGCAGTTCATTTTTCCGTTGCTGTTTTACAAACGCGTGTGCGACGTGTTCGATGAAGAAACGCAAGTCGCACTGAAGGAGTCTGGCGGCGACGCCAAGTTTGCCGCATACCCCGAAAACCACCGCTTTCAGGTCCCGGAGGAATCACACTGGCGCAACGTGCGGCAGACGGCAAAAAATGTCGGCACGGCACTTCAGTCCGCCATGCGGACCATTGAGACGGCCAACCAGGAAAAACTCTACGGCATCTTTGGCGATGCTCAATGGACGAACAAAGACCGGCTATCTGACGCCATGTTGCGCGACATGATTGAGCATTTCAGCACGCTGGAACTCACCATCGCCAACTTGCCCGAGGATGAATTGGGCCAAGGCTACGAATACCTCATCAAGAAATTTGCCGACGATGCCGGCCACACCGCCGCCGAATTTTACACCAACCGCACCGTGGTTCATCTGATGACCGAGATGCTGGACGTGCAGCCCGGTGAATCCGTGTATGACCCGACTTGCGGCACCGGCGGCATGTTGCTCTCGTGTGTCACGCACCTGCGCCGGCAGAAAAAAGAGTGGCGCAACGTGAAGCCTGTTCGGGCAGGAGCGGAATCTCATGACCTCCTCCATCGCCCGGATGAATTGCTTTCTCCACGGCATCGAGGATTTTCGCATCGAGCGCGGCGACACGCTGGCCGAACCCAAACTGGTGCAGGGCGACCGCCTGATGCGTTTCGACGTGTGCCTGGCCAATCCGCCATATTCCATCAAACAATGGGATCGCGCCGCCTTTGCCTCTGATCCGTGGGGACGGAATCTTTACGGCACGCCCCCGCAGGGCCGTGCCGACTACGCTTTTCAACAGCACATCATCCAGAGTCTTGAATCCCAAGACCGGCCGTTGCGCCATGCTCTTGCCGCACGGCGTGCTGTTCCGGCAGGAAGAGGCGGACATGCGCCGCAAACTGATCGAAGCCGACCTCATCGAATGTGTGCTCGGTCTCGGCCCGAATCTTTTTTACAACTCGCCGATGGAGGCCTGCGTCGTCATCTGCCGGACAGCCAAGCCCAAGGCGCGGAAAAATAAAATCCTGTTCATCAACGCCGTCAACGAAGTCACCCGCGAACGCGCCCAGAGTTTTCTGACCGACGACCACATCGAGCGCATCGTCCAAGCCTACGAGCAGTTCAAGGACGAACCCGGCTTCACCCGCGTCGCCACGCTGGAGGAAATCCGCGCCAAGGACGGCAACTTGAGCATCCCGCTTTACGTCGCGCCGGCCGCGAATGGCGCATCGGATTCAAACTCGGCGGCAGCGGGCCGGCCCAGCCTTTCGGCGGCGCTCAACGGCTGGATGGAAAGCGCCGCCAAAACCCGCAAGTCCTTGCAGTCACTAATAATCGCAGCCGATGACTGACCAGAAATCACCTGAAATGCAGCTTGTTTTTGTCAGATATACGAATATCTTTATCTGACAAAATATATGGGCAAACACATTCAATCCATTGACCGGCGAATCCTTGCCCGCATCCGGGCGCGGGGCAAGGCGCGTGTTTTCACGCCCGCCGATTTTCTCGATCTCGGCACGCGGGCTGCGGTGGATCAGGCCCTGTCGCGCAATACGCGGGCGGGGATTCTCAGAAAAGTGGGTCGCGGTCTTTACGACCTGCCGCGAAAACATCCTCTCTTCGGGCGGCTTTCCACCACCACGGATGCCGTGGCCAAAGCAGTCGCCAAACGGGACAAAGCCACGCTGCACACCTCGGGCGCACATGCGGCCAACATACTGGGCCTATCCGATCAAGTGCCCATGAAGCTGGTTTATCTGACCGATGGCCGCAAACGCCAAATCCAAGTCGGCAAATCTCCGATCATCTTTAAGCACACCACGGCCCGCACCGTGAAAACCAAAAATCCCGCCAGCGCGCTCGTCATTCAGGCACTGCGTTGGCTTGGACGCAAACATGTGGACGATGACATCATTGCCCGCTTGCGGCGCAACCTCAAACCGGCTGACCGCGCCGCCTTGGTGCAGGACGCGCCGCAAGCGCCCGGCTGGATCGCCGACATCTTTCACCGGCTGGCCAAGGATTGAATTCTCATGGATGCCTACCTTCAACTATCGCCTGCCGACCAGGCTGCTGCGTGCAATGAATGCAGTCGCCGGCTTTCGCTCGAACCCGTCAGCGTGGAAAAAGATTTCTGGGTCTGCTGGACCTTGCGGGAACTGTTCGCCCTGCCGGACATCGGCCAGCACCTCACGTTCAAAGGCGGCACATCGCTTTCCAAAGCCTGGGGACTGATCCGGCGTTTTTCCGAGGACATTGATCTGGTGGTGGACAAGGAGGCCCTCGGCTTTGGTGGTGATGCCGCCCCCGAAAAAGCATCGAGCAAAAAGAAACGGCGCGACCGCCTGGAAGCTCTGATGGAAGCCAGCCGGAAATGGGTTCAAGAAAAACTACAGCCCGCGCTGGCCGGCCGGCTTCATGCCGCGCTCGGTGAATCCGGCTGGAAACTTGAAGTTGATCCCGACATGGCCGATGGCCAATGCCTGTTGTTCCATTACCCGTCGGCGTTTCCGCCGGGAACTGCCGGCTACGTTCGCCCGGTTGTGAAGATTGAGCTGGGCGCTCGCTCGGATGATTGGCCGCATGAGCAGAAGACCATTCAGCCCTACGTCGCGGAACTTTTTCCGAAACTGGTGCCCGATGCCGGATTCTCTGCGCGCGTCATCGCGGCGGAACGCACCTTCTGGGAAAAGGCCTGCCTGCTGCACGAGGAAACTTTCCGTCCGGCGGACAAGCCCCGGAAACTCCGCATGGCCCGCCATTACTATGATCTCTGGTGTCTGCTGTGTGCCGGAGTGGGTGCGCGAGCCTTGGTCAACCAACCTTTGTTCCAACGCGTCGCGGAGCATCGCGAAATTTTCTTCCGCCACACCTGGGTGGATTACACCACCCACCGGCCGGGCACATTCCGGCTGCTGCCGCCGGCACAGCACCTCGCCAACTGGCGGGCCGACTATGAGCAAATGCTCGGACCGATGTTCTTCGGTGAAGTCCCGACCTTCGATGAAATTCTCAAAGTCGTCGGCAAGTTTGAGCGCGAATTCAACGCCACCGCATGACCACCGCGCTGCCAAAACTGGAAAAGCTCAAGCCCAATCCAAATTGGGCCAAGCTGCCGCTGTTCAATCGCAAGAACTGGTCGCGCTTGCGGTTTGGCGACATCGTGGAAAATGTCAATGAGCGCGTCGAGCCGAGCACGGCGGCGGAAGCGATTTATGTGGGGCTGGATGATCTCGATTCCGGCAGTCTGCACATCCGGCGGTGGGGCAAGGGCAGTGATGTCATCGGCACAAAGCTCGGCTTCCGCAAAGGCGACGTGATTTTCGGACGCCGCCGGGCGTATCAGCGCAAGCTGGCGGTGGCGGAGGTGGACGGGATTTGCTCGGCGCACGCGATGGTGGCGCGGGCCAAGCCCAAAGTGATCCTGCCGGAATTTTTGCCGTTCCTGATGATGAGCAACAAGTTCATGAATCGCGCCGTGGACATTTCGGTCGGCTCGCTCTCGCCCACCATCAACTGGACGACGCTCAAGCTGGAGGAGTTCGACCTCCCGCCGCTCGACCAGCAGCGCCGCATCGCCGAAATCCTCTGGGCGGTGGATGAAGTCGAGCAAATGCAAAACAAACTTGTGTCTGCAATTTCTGTCGCGCAAGAGGCGTGGTTTGAAAATGCTCTCGGCGGAACTGACGCGAACGAAATAGAAATTAACGAACTCGGTCAAATCATAACCGGGACGACTCCGAAAACTTCCGAACCGAGTTACTACGAACCGCAAGAATGTCTCTTCGTATCACCCGCAGACATTTCTCAAACTCGATATGTGACTTCGACCGAAAAACGTATTTCCAAAGCCGGCCTTGATACTGGTCGCCCAATTCCACAAGACGCTGTGATGGTTGTTTGCATCGGGTCAACGATTGGAAAAGTCGCAATGGCGGGTGAGCGATGTTTGACGAACCAACAAATCAACTCTGTCATTTGCAAATCCGATCACAGTCCGTTAGTTGTTTATTTTGCGCTGCGCCGTCAGCAAAAACTTTTCCGGCAAGTTGCTTCCTGCACTGCCGTTCCTATTCTGAACAAGGGAAATTTTTCGGAATTGAAAATTCCGTTTCCAAAAAATGGCGCTGAAAAAGTTATCGCTGAGCGATTGCTTGGTTTTGAGTCGTCCGTTGAAAACGCAAAAACGTCTGTTCAAGCATCTCGGAATCTAAAAACGCAATTGATTAACTCGCTCCTATGAGCTTCAACGAATCCAACACCGTCGAGCAGATGATCCTCGATGCCGTCGAGAATCTGGGCCGCACCACCGCCGTTGAGCCGATGCACGACGCGCCGCCCGGCGCTTCGCTCGGCGATGAATTTAAGCCGGCACGGTGGAATTATGTTCCCGGCCTCCAAGTGCCGCGTCAGTCCGGCGATGTGATGGTGGAGTCGTGGGTGCGCGAGGCGCTGATCCGGCTCAACCCGGAAATCGCCGCCCAGCCCGACCGCGCCGACGAGGTGATCTACACGCTGCGGGCGATCCATTCTTTCCGTGCAGGCCGATGGACTGGTCCGGGCGAACGAAAACTTCATGGCCTGGCTGCGCGGCGAGAAGACGATGCCCTTCGGCCAGAACGGCGAGCACGTTCCCGTGCGGCTCGTGGATGCCGTCCAGCCCGCGAACAACCGGCTCACCGTCGTCAACCAGTGGACGTATCAGGCCGGCACGGTGGAGAAGCGGTTCGACGTGGTGTTCCTGGTCAACGGCCTGCCGCTGGTCATCGGCGAGGCCAAGACGCCCACGCGCAGCGCGGTGACGTGGTTCGACGGCGCGTTCCAGGTGAACGAGATTTACGAGAGGCAAGTGCCGGCGATGTTCGTGCCGAATGTCTTTTCCTTTGCCACCGAGGGCAAAGCTGTTCCGCTACGGCTCGATCCGCATGCCGATCGACATGTGGGGTCCGTGGCGCGACGCGGAGAATGAGCCGGAAGGTTCGCTGGCGCGACGTGCGGCGGACGGTGGAGAGCATGCTCCGGCCCGAGGTGGTGCTGGACATCCTGCAGAACTTCACGCTGTTCGCCACGGACAAGAAGCATCGCCGCATCAAGATCATCTGCCGTTACCAGCAATATTTCACCACGAACCAGATCGTCGAGCGCGTGGTGGAGGGCTATCCGAAGAAGGGCCTGATCTGGCATTTCCAGGGCAGCGGCAAGTCGCTGCTCATGGTCTTCGCCGCGCAGAAGCTGCGGATGCATCCGAAGCTGGGCAATCCCACGGTGATCATCGTGGTGGACCGCATTGACCTCGACACGCAGATCACCGCCACGTTCAACGCGGCCGATGTGCCGAACATGGTCGGCGTGGCGACGCGGCAGGAGTTGCAGACGTTGCTCGGGCAGGACGTGCGCAAGGTGCTCATCACGACCATCCACAAGTTCGGCGAGGCGGGCGGCAAGCTGAACGAGCGGTCGAACATCATCGTGATGGTGGACGAGGCGCACCGCACGCAGGAAGGCGATCTCGGCCGCAAGATGCGCGAGGCGCTGCCGAATGCGTTTCTGTTCGGCCTGACCGGCACGCCGATCAACCGGGCGGACCAGAATACCTTCTGGGCTTTCGGCGCGGACGAGGACGAGAAGGGCTACATGAGCCGCTACTCGTTCCAGGAATCCATCCGCGACAAGGCGACGCTGCCGCTGCATTTCGAGGCGCCGGAGGTGAAGCTGAAGATCGACAAGGCGGCCATCGATGAAGCCTACAAGCGATCACCGGCGACTTGAGCGAGCAGGATCGGGACGATCTCGCCAAGCGCGCCGCGAAGATGGCCGTGCTGGTGAAGAACCCGGAGCGCGTCCGCGCCGTGGTGAACCACATCGTCACGCACTTCCAGTCGAAGGTTGAGCCGAACGGCTTCAAGGCGCAGGTGGTGACGTTCGACCGCGAATGCTGCGTGCTCTACAAGGCAGTGATGGATGAGTTGATCGGCCCGGAGGCCAGCGCCATCGTCATGACCAGCTGCGCCGGGCGACCCGCCGGAATGGAAGCAGCACAGTCCGCGACAAGGACGCCGAGGAAAAGCTGCTCGACCGCTTCCGCGATCCGGCCGATCCGCTCAAGTTCGTCATCGTCACCAGCAAGCTGCTGACCGGCTTCGACGCGCCGATCCTGCAGGTGATGTATCTCGACAAGCCGATGAAGGACCACAACCTGCTGCAAGCCATCTGCCGCACCAACCGCACCTTCGGCCAGGAAAAGACGCACGGCCTGATCGTGGATTACATCGGCATCTTCGACGACGTGGCGCAGGCGCTGGACTTCGACGAGAAAGCCGTGCAGCAGGTGGTTTCCAACATCGATGAGCTGCGCAAGGCGCTGCCGGTGCAGATGCAGAAGTGCCTCGCGTTCTTCCCCGGCGTGGATCGCACGCGTCGGCGGCTATGAGGGCCTGATGGCCGCGCAGCAATGCCTGCCCAACAACGAAGTGCGCGACAAGTTCGCGGCGGAATACTCCGTGCTCGGCCAACATCTGGGAGGCGCTGTCACCTGATCCGTGCCTGAGTGCTTACGAGAAAGATTACCGCTGGCTGACGCAGGTTTATGAATCGGTGAAGCCGCCGAGCGGCAACGGCAAACTGCTCTGGCACGCGCTGGGCGCGAAGACGATCGAACTCATCAACGAGAACGTCCACGTCGAATCCGTGCGCGATGACGTCGAGACGCTGGTGCATGGACGCGCAGGTGCTGGAGGATATTCTGAAAGACGCCGACCCGGCAAGAACGCGGCAAGGAAATCGAGATCAAGCTCATCGCCCGGCTGCGCAAACATCTCGGCAACCCCAAGTTCACCGAGCTTGGGCGAACGGCTGGAAAAAATCAAGGAACGCCACGAGCAGGGTTTGCTGACCAGCCTGGAGTTTCTGAAAGCAGATGCTCGAACTTGCGAAGGACGTCGTTGAAGCCGAGAAGCAAACCGACCCGGTCGAGGAGCGCGACCGCGCCAAGGAAGCGCTGACCGAACTGTTCAACGAAGCCAAGACCAAGAACACCCACATCATCGTCGAGCGCATCGTGGCCGACATCGACGACATCGTGAAGAAAGTTCGCTTCCACGGCTGGCAGCACACAACCCAGGGCGAGCGCGTGGTGCAAAAAGCTCTGCGGCGCACGCTGCTCAAATACAAGCTGCACACCGACCAAGATCTGTTCGACAAAGCCTACGGCTACATCCGGCAGTATTATTGAACGTCGGCCTACAAACTTGCATCAACTCTATCCAGATATTTGAATTTAAGATATACGCCACCCCAAAAGTATAAGTGGACTTAACATTAGATGTTGTGGTAGTCGTCTTGCGCACGTTCGATGAAAACTTGCATGAACATATCAGTCTCGATTTGGCCGACGACGTCGGTCGCGGAAGCGACACGTCATAGCCGGACCAGCCGGGGTAGTGTGTTTAACCTCGGCCTATCCAGGTCATATTGCGGGCAGGAGCCCAAAGCCGGTTTGGATAGATTGGAGGTAAGCAGGTAAACGAATCAAACAACGGATTTCTACACCCTGCTTACCGGAATGGAAGCAGGGTTTTTTGTTTACCCATGCAGAACTGAAACAGGAAGTGAACTCGATAACGAAAGGCAGAGCACTGTGAGACAGAAAGAAAACGACGTCTTGATGATGTCCGACAGCACCAAACGAATTGTGGCGCAGGAAAGCCGAGGCTTCTCCACCGGTGGGGTCTGCCCAGTCGCTGAAAGCGCGCCGAGACGATTTGAAACGCTTTTACATTTTAAGGGCTTCGCAGGAGGTGTGCCCCTAAACACCGAAAGAACCACCGTGAAACCGTGGGTTGGTATCGCAAGATAGCAAGAGGTGTTTGTTCTTTGTTGAAATGGCATGGGCCGGGAGCGTGATGGCTCCCGGCCCTTTTACTTTCTGCGGTTGTGATTTAACAGCAGAATGTCTCCTCGCCACGGAGGATGTCCGGGTGCAATTCCCGGCAGCCGCACCAATTTCCATCATAAGCCGCGCACCAGCTTGTGCAGCAGAGTCTCCAAAACTCAGCTTGCCTGGGGCAGCACCAGGGCGGCTTGCCAATTTTCCATGGGGTCGTGGCAGACAAGCAATGCACTTGCCCTGCAAGCAAGCTGATGCGGGAGCGTTACCCGCCGACTCCACCATTTTCAACTGCGGGGAGAATGAGATTCAGGCGAGCCTCATAAGCTCAGCCTCCGTGGGTGCAACTCCCACCCCCGCTACCAATTTATGGGAGGTGTTCCGGCTGCCCGACTGTAAATCGGGTGTCGCAAAATAACTGTCGGAAGCGACGACTGGAGCATTACCAGCACCTCCCACCATTTCGGATCCGTAGCTCAATTAGCGGAGCAACCCGTTGTCTGCGGGAAGGCTGAGGGTGCAAGTCCCTTCGGATCCGCCATTTTCTCGGAGCGTAGCTCAGTCTTTAGAGCGCCCGGCTTGGGACCGGGAGGTCGCAGGTGAAAATCCTGCCGCTCCGACCATTTCAAATTGCTGCCGTGGTCGAATACATCAGGCATTCGTCTTCTAAACGGAACGATGCAGGTGCAAGTCCTGCCGGCAGCGCCAATTAACCATTGCCAGGTAGTGTCAAAGTAGCACGGCGGCCTGTTAAGCCGTTCGGTGTTGGTGCGAGTCCAACCCTGGCAGCCAATTTGTGGAAGGCAGGCAGATATAAGCTGGCTGCACCTGTCTCGAAAACAGGATCGGCATCGCCGAGGTGGGAGCATACCCACGCCTTCCGCCACCGTCCCGTAGCTCAATAGCAGAGCATCCGGTCGATAACCGGAAGACGCAGGAGCATTACCTGCCAGGACGACCATTCTAAAACCAAAACTAAAACAACCAAACCGAAAGACATCAAATGAAAATCGCCAAAGCACTCAAACTGAAAAACCAACTGGCTGGCGAAATCACCCAGTTGAAGGAACTGCTCACGAAGCAGAATTCCCGCTCCAGCAAACAGAAGTTCGACTACGACAACCGTGAAGTTTTGACCCGCCTGCGCGCCAAGCTCGCCGAGTTGGTCAAGGTGAAGGCGGCAGTAGCCGCTGCCAACGCGGAAATCTACGACAAGATTTTCCGCCTGGCCGAACTCAAGGGCCTCGTCACCACCTTGACCGGCCTCGATACCAAGGCCGGCGTGTTCCACGAGGGCCGCGGTTTCGCCGAAGCGGCCTACGAAGTCGAATACGTCGCCCAACTCGGCAAGGTGGACGTGGACAAACTGGTTGCCGAGTTGAACGCGGAAATCCAGTCGCTGCAAGATGCGCTGGACGAGTTCAACTTCACCCGCAGCGTGAATCTCTGATTCCGCTGGCGGTCTTGATTTTAGGTGCGCGGTGGCGACGGAAAGCCGCCTGTGAAAAAGCTGTCGAAAACCAGGACGCTCCAAACGTTTCTGATTGGACTGAAAATCCAATTACCCGCTGATGTTGATGCCGAGTTGTCAAACCACATCGGTCAGCCTGTGCAAAACTCAAGCCGCAGCCCGCAAGGCTCAAGCTTCATAGACAGTCTTTCGCGGTGGCCGCCCCAAGCTGCCGCGCACCACTAATGCCACTGGATGGTGTAGTCAGTCTGCACGCCGGTCTGAAAAGCCGGAGGTGTCGGCGCAATCCCGACTCCAGTGGCCAACTCTCCAAAACCACAATCCCGCTTCTGGCGGGCATGAAAGGAAACATGAACACCACTGACAAAAACCCATGTGCGCCTTTTCGCCTCGGCCCGAAGCTGGATCGAAGGCGAGGCGCTTGCGCCAGCTCTATGCGGCGGCAAATCTTGGAGGGCATGCGGCTGGCCGTCGGTTTTCCGGATCTGCATCCGGGCAAAGGCAGCCCGGTCGGCGCGGCCTTCGTGACCGAGGGTGTCATCTATCCTCACCTCATCGGCGGCGACATCGGCTGCGGCATGGCCTGTTCAAAACCGACCTGTCCAGCGCGACGTCAAGCTCGACCGCTGGGCGGAATTGCGCTTCCACCTCGAACATCCGTGGGACGAAGACGTGCAGCGAAGTTCTCGCGACGGCAGGACTTGAAGTCCACGGAATTCGACGCCGATCTCTGGGCACCATCGGTGGCGGCAACCACTTCGCCGAGATTGCAAGCGGTCGAAAAGATCCTTGATGCCGGGGCATTCAAGCGGACTGGGGTTGGGCAAGGAAAAGCTCGTCCTGCTCGTTCACAGTGGCTCGCGCGGTGTCGGTGAATCCATCCTGCGCGTCCATGCGGATCAGCACTTAGGTTCAGCGGCGTCGGAGACAGATTCGTTCGCGGCGGAGGAATATCTCCGTGGCCACGAATTTGCCGTGCGCTGGGCCAAGGCGAATCGCGAGCTCATCGCCCGCCGCTTCGCGCAACAAGCTGGGGGCCGAGGCTGAACTCGTCTGGGACGGCTGCCACAACAGCATCATCTCGTCATGAGACTCGACGGTGAAACGGTTTGGGTTCACCGCAAGGGAGCCGTGGCCGCCGAAGCGAACCGGTTGTCGTCATCCCCGGTTCGCGCGGTTCGCTGAGCTACCTGGTGAAGCCCACCAGGTGATGGCGAAAGCCACGCCTGGTCGCTGGCTCACGGCGCCGGTCGCAAGTGGGCGCGCAGCGAAGCCCGTCTGCGTATGCGCGAGCGCTTCGGCGCGCACCAGTTGACGCAGACGCCGCTGGGTGGCCGCGTCATCTGCGAAGAGCGCGACCTGCTCTACGAAGAAGCGCCCGCCGCCTACAAGAACATCGAGGATGTGATTCGCCGACCTCGTCGCTGCCGGACTTGTGTCCGTCATCGCGACGTTCCGACCGCTCCTCACTTACAAGACGCGCAAGCTTCGCCGCTAGCGCGTCCTTATCGCCACGGAGGAACCGGGGTCACAAAGTTAATGCCGGCCCGCGAGCTTGCGACTTTGTGCTCTCGTTCCCTGCGGCGTCACTTTCGTCCGTGAATGCAAAGCAGCTCGCGCGTCCAGCCCTTCAAGCCGATCCTAGCCGGTGCGAGTCCGGCCACGGATGCCATTTTGTCCACGTAGCTCAGTTAGATTTAGAGCGCCACCGTGCGAAGGTGGAGGCCGCAGGTGCAACTCCTGCCGTGGACACCATTTTGCCCCTGTGCCTCAGCAGCTACAGGGCGAGTTTCGTAAACTCGTATTCGTCGGTGCGAGTCCGACCAGGGGCTCCAGTTTTAATGGTGATCATGATGTAACAGCAGCATCACGCCCCGTGAAGGCGTTTGTGCCGGTGCGAATCCGGTTGGTCACCCCAATTTAATTCATATCCCGTTGGCCGAGCAGTTCAGGCGGCGGTTTGCAAAACCGCAGAGGCTGGTGCAATTCCAGCACGGGATTCCATTTCTTCGGGCATAGGTGTTGATAGATACACGTCGGTCTTCCAAACCGAAATAGAGAGAGCGTTACTCTCATGCCCGTCCATTTTCCCAAGTGAATCCAGCCCGTCGGCAGAGACCCCGCACGGTCGAAGTAATGGCCGGGTGCCGGATTCAGTGCGCTTGGGATTCTTTTTCGCGACGCGAACACCGGTGCCGGTCAGGACTTCACAGACCTGACTGCGGTGGTTCAACTCCACCTTCGCGTTCGCGATCCTTGCGGATGGCCACCAGGGTTGCAAACTTTGACAGTGAAGTCCCGGCTCTTAACCGGCGAGAACTCGGTGCGATTCCGAGGCGACCCACCATTTTGCCGATGTGGCTCAGCAGCGACAGCAGCAGTTTTGTAAACTGCCGGGCATTGCCCCACGAGAGTGCAAGTCTCTCCGTCGGCCCCATTTCGCATCCGTGGTGAAATTATTATCATCCTCCGCTTCGAACGGAGAGTTTGCAGGTGGGAGTCCTGCCGGATGCACCAATTTTACGGGCATGTGGTTAAACCCGAATAGCAGAGGGTCCAGACTCAGAATCTGGCAGCCTTGGGGGTGCAAGTCCCTTCATGCCCACCATTTCACGGCAACTGGCCTCAGCGGGAATAGCAGACCCCGGCGACTTAAAATCGCCGAGCCTTCCGGGTGCAAGTCCCGGGTTGCCGACCGGCGTGTGGTTCACAGGGAATAGCAGACCGGTTCGATTCAAAACCGAACAGCCTTGGGAGTGCAAGTCTCGCCACGCGGACCAATTTGGAATGTCAACCGGACGAGCGAGCCGGGCCTCGGTGCTAACGAGTGCGTCCCGCCTTTGGGGATGTGGTGCAAGTCCACGGCATTCCGCCATTTTCGGCGTGTAGTTCAAAGAGAACCGGCGGCTTTATACCCCGCATCGCACTAGATCAGTGCCGAGTCCGGGAGCGTTACCCGGCACGCCGACCATTTTTACACCTCCGAGCGCGCGTAGCTCGAAAGGTCCCGCTCTGCGGGAACCAAGCCGGTAATCGAGACCGGCCGGAGGTGTTTGCTCGTGTAGCCCAACCAGCAGAGGCACGACGTCGAGAGCGTCGCCAGTGTCAGTGCGAATCTGACCACGAGCACCAATCTGGCCTGCAAGCATTAAAGTGATGCAGCGGACTTTTAATCCGCAGAACAGGGCGCGTTACCCTGGCGGGCCACCAATTCATTGCCTCGTGGTGTAACCGTAGCATACCGGGTTTTGACCCCGACGGTCCTGGTGCAAATCCAGGCGAGGCAGCCAATTTTGGCAGGTCGAGCTTCGACCGCCCGGTGGTGAAATAGCATCACGTCTGGCCTACACCCAGAAGTCGAGGGGGCAGAACCTTCCCGGGCGACCATTGCCTCGTTGCATAATCAGCAGTGCGCCGGTCTCTGAAACCGGAAGTCTGGGTGCGATTCCCGGCGAGGCAGCCAATTTGCTTCGGCGAATTTACACGCCAATTTGGAAGTAAAATGCTAAAATAAGTCCGCGCTTGAAAATCCCCGATTCATTTGCCGCCATCTGGTTCGCCGCATTCAATGCGGCGACATTTCTCGTGTTCGGATTCGACAAATGGAGTGCGCAACGGTCAGGCTGGCGCGTGTCAGAATCCATCCTCGTGATGTTGGGTGCGCTCGGCGGCTGGCCCGGTGGATTGCTCGGCATGATTGTGTTCCGGCACAAGACCGCCAAGTGGACATTCAAGTTCAAGTATGCTCTCGCGCTGATTCCTTTCATTGCCGAAATTTTGGCTTGGCTTCACTGGCGCTGACAATTCAGGCCACTTCAATAAAGAACAAACACCTCACCGCGAAACGCAGTGGCAGTGTGTATATTTTTATGAGTGACATATTAAACAAGACCATCGTGCTCGTGCTCAACCGCAACTGGCAGGCGATCAACATTCGCACGCCGGCGGATGCGTTCTGCCAGATGGCCACGAACGTCGCGACCGCGCTCGACATCGAGCTGGCGATGATGCCCGTGCGAAGCACTCCGCCCCGTCACTTGGGACGAGTGGATCACGCTGCCGATTCGCGACGGCGACAACGCCGTGCGCACCGTGCACGGCGCGATCCGCGTGCCGACCGTCATCGTGGCGGTGAACTACGCGCGCGTGCCGAAGAAGCGCCCGAAGCTCTGCGCCCGCGCCATCCGCGAGCGCGACGGCAACCGCTGCCAATACACCGGCGCGTTGCTGCGCCCGGACGAAGGCAGCCTCGACCACGTCGTGCCCCGCTCGCGCGGCGGCCCGGACACGTGGGAAAACCTCGTGTGGTCGAGCAAGCAGGTGAACACCCGCAAGGGCAACCGCCTGCCGCACGAAGCCGGCCTGAAGCTGCTCAACGATGCCGCGCGCGCCGAAGGAACTGCCGGTGACGGCGCTCATCCGCAACGCCCACGGCATCGCGGAATGGAAACTGTTCCTGAATGAATAAAACAACGGGAGGGCGCGGGTTCATTACTGGACTCGCGCTCTTCCTCTCTCAAAACTAGAATCGAAATCAGAATGAACACCAAAGATTTTCTCCGTCTCGGCGTGCCGCTTGGGACAGGCGACCCGCCGCGCGACGGATTTTATTTCCAAATTCATCCTCGGCGGCGGCGACAAGTCGCGGTTGCACGAGGAAGTCGCGGCCATTGTCGCCAATCCGTCGGCGTTCGTGGACGACCCGTTGCGCGGCGAGTTCGCGAAGGCGTTGCTCAACGCGCCGCCACCGCCGCGCGCCGAGCCGGTGAAATACCGGCAGTGGGGCGAAGGTCTCGAACACGACGCGGTGATGCAGATGGAGAAGGCGTGTCTGTTGCCGGTGTCGGTCGCGGGCGCGCTCATGCCGGACGCGCACGTCGGCTACGGCCTGCCCATCGGCGGCGTGCTGGCCACGGACAACGCGGTGATTCCCTACGCCGTCGGCGTGGACATCGCCTGCCGCATGAAGATGACGGTGCTGGATATTCCGTTGCGCGACTTGGAGCAAAAGCAGGATCGGCTCACGCGCGCCATCGAAGCGGAGACGCGCTTCGGCGTTGGCGCGTCATTTCAAGGAGCGCCGCGCGCACGACGTGCTGGATGCGGATTGGTCGGTCAGCCCGATCACGAAGCAGAACAAAGACAAGGCGTGGTCGCAACTCGGCACGAGCGGCAGCGGAAATCATTTCGTGGAGTTCGGATTTTTCACGGCGCACTCGAAAATCAATGACCTTGAGCCGGGGACTTACGTGGCGTTGCTGTCGCACAGCGGCAGTCGCGGCACGGGCGCGGCGGTGTGCGATCATTACAGCAAGATTGCGTTCAGCCAGTTTCCCGATTTGCCGAGCGAATTGAAACGGCTCGCGTGGCTGTCGCTGGATTCGCAGGAAGGTCAGGAATACTGGAACGCGATGGAGTTGATGGGGCAATACGCAGCGGCGAACCACGCGTGCATCCACCGGCACATCGCGGAACATCTCGGCGCGCAGGTGTTGCTTGATTTGGAGAACCATCACAACTTCGCGTGGAAGGAGCGGCACGTCATCGGCGGCGTGGAGCGCGAAGTCATCGTGCATCGCAAAGGCGCGACACCGGCGGGTGCAGGCGTGCTGGGAATCATTCCCGGCTCGATGGCGACACCGGGATTTGTCGTGAGCGGCAAGGGCAACGCTGAATCGTTGAATTCTGCCTCGCACGGCGCAGGCCGCACAATGAGTCGCAAGTCCGCGAACGAGAAATTCAATTGGAAAGACGTGAACCGTTTTCTTCAGCGAGCGCGGCGTGACGCTGATTTCCGCCGGCCTCGACGAAGTGCCGATGGCTTACAAAAACATCCGTGAAGTCATGGCGGCGCAAAACGATTTGGTCACGGTGCTCGGCCAGTTTGATCCCAAGCTGGTGAAAATGGCTCCGAGTGGTGAACGCCCGGAGGATTGAATAAAGGAATCAATTCCAAATAGGTATGCCCCGAAATGCAAATATCATCGGACGAAATGTCGCTAAATTTCGGTATCAAGCAGGCTGGACGCAGGAATTTCTTGCCGCCAGGATGCAATTGCTTGGGTGTTACATAAGCCGTGACATCATTGCCAACATTGAAACGCGCCGCTCCACTGTGACTGACAAGCGCATCGCATTTTTCGCCATGGTTTTTAGAATCCCATTGCATTGCCTTTTCCCGGCGGGTCTGACTTTGAATTGGCCGGTGGATCAGTAGTTAAAATATTCAAATGAAAATCCTCGTCACCAGCGACCTGCATCAGTGGATTCCAAAATGGAAGGATTTGGTGAAAATCGTCGGCAAAGAAAAGCCGCGCTTCATTTTAATCGCCGGCGACCTGCTGCCCAAAACCGGCGGCTATGTCAGCGCAGAAAAAATTCTTTTCAGAACTGAAAACATATTGCCAGGAGATGAAATGCTCCGCTTCAGCCACGGTGCTGACATATTTTGGCAATGATGATTTCCACATCCTTGAGCCGTCGCTCAGACGAACTGGAAGCCGGGGGACTGTGCCTCAATTTGAACGGACGAGTTCACCGCGAGGAGGGACTGGTATTTTGCGGTATGAACAAGGTTCGTGATTATCCGTTCGGCTATAAATACTGGTGCGTGCCGGATGAGGAATTTCTGGCCTGCCCGCAGCAATTTTGCGGCGAAGGACTGACCTTGGATGATCGCGGCGAATTTATTCCACTGAAAAATCTGGCGGAACATCTTGCCGCCAAGCCTTCCATCAAACAGGAATTGGAACGGCTCAAAAATCAGTTGGCCGAAGGTGAAATGCGGCGAAGCATCTGGATGGTTCACCAGCCGCCGACGGAATTTGGGCATGGACATTTGTGGTAACGGGCAGCGGGTCGGATCACCCACGGTGCTTCAATTCGCGACTGATAATCAACCGTTACTTGGCTGTAGCGGGCACATCCACGAATCCCCTTATCAAAACGGTGGGAAATGGATTGGACGTGTCGGAAAAACTGTATGGCTGCAACCCGGCCAGATTGATTTCAAACTCCATTATGTGACATTGGAAATTGCCGGAGACTTTTCCATCACCTCTATTCGTCACAGTATTTTTGGCGATGCACTTGGTTAAGCACTGGCAGGAAAACTCCCGGCGCCGCGCCTGCTTTTGGATTCTGAATTTGATCTTCAGATCGCCGTTTTTCCGTTTGCACATTGTAGCGTCGGTCGCTTCAATCTGCAAACACAGTAAACTTGCTTTGAACTGGCTGACAGATGGAATTTGGTAAAAGCGGCGTCATTAAACCGACGACGGCACATAATGGCAACATGCTGTCGCGATATTAAT
>CAVXQV010000010.1:0-218433 GCA_963764035.1 uncultured Verrucomicrobiae bacterium | reverse complement strand
TTGCTCAAAATCATGTGGATGAAAATCTTCCTTGATTAGATCTGAAATTGCTAATGTCAGTCGGTTTGCAACGACCAAATCTGTTTCGTTTGTGAACAATTCAATCAACGCTGGCAAGAATAGAGGCTGTTTCAAATCACGAATGGAATTCACAAATCCCTCGCGGTTCAGAGGCACGGGATTTTCCTCGATCCATTTGAAAAGTGGCGCGAGTTCATCAGAAGTAAATGGTCCTTTATAAAAATTTGTGCCCGAATACTCCCAGTGAACACGAATAGATTTTCCCGGTATATCAGCACGATCTGATTCAAGAATACGATCTATTTCAGCTACCACTTGATTCGCCAATCTTGCATTGTCATTCGTTTGTGTTCCAATTTCCAACAACCGCTGATATGCCTTAAAGTCATACGCTTGGGCATGTGCAATGGTTCGAATAAACGAGGCATCTTCCCTAAAGCTATTAACGGCGGGTTGAACTTCTCCTTCCAAAATGGATTTAGCTTGGTCTTTGGCGACAGTCTCGACAGTTTGGCGAATTCTTGGAGTCTGAAATTCATCTGCAATTTGGTTTGTGACCAAAGTATATGCTGAACCGATTTTGTTGCTCGCTTCGCGAGTAAAGAGCGCAAAATTGGTAGCCACATCATTGGTAATGTAGGAATATGCTTGAATGATCTGATTGCTTGAATTCTGATTCAACACTCTGAAGTCAGACTCCATCTGGTTTGTCGTTGATCGCTCAAATCCCTGCAAAGAACTCCAAATGTTCCATCCTGTGATAGCGCCAGGGATACCAAGAATCACGAAAATGCCAAGAAACACCCGCCATGCCACACCCCATAAAACCCGCCATCGCTTTGAAAGGTTGTCCGTGACTGCTTTGGCAATTTCTTCAATTTGGTCATGCGACAATTCTATCTCGGAAATTTCTTTGAAACCCAGATTGTTGCAACTCGGACATATCTTGACTGTGTCCTCAACAACAGCACCGCAGTTTTTGCATTTCTTTGACATACGACTGGCAGCCGAGTGTGTGCCGGAAAGTCTGTAGCGTCAATTTTGAATCTCAATTTCCAGTTGATGACGCAATCCGGCTGCCGCCAAATTTATCAAGAACAATTTTAGACACGACTTGCACCCGCCCCGTTGGCAGATGGCCGATGGGAGTTGGGGAGAAAGGCCGGAATTGCCAGCGCCCGTCGGGGTGGCATCTGGTAGGGCGCGTCACTCCGTGCGCGCCGGTGGCAGAGCCACTTCCCAATTCGGCGGGCAGAGGACTGCCCGCCCTACCGTAGCGCCGTCAGGCGCGGCATCTTTGTATAACCACGGCCAGCAACTCTCGCCTAGCCCCGTAGGGGCGGCATATGCCGAGGTAGGGTCATCGCGTTGCGATGACCGGACGGCGCAGCGCGCCGTCCCTGCCCAATGTCGCTCCTGAACGGAGCTGGGTTCGTTTTTCGGCCACGATCTACAAAGATGCCAGTCCTACGGACTTCCGAATGCAATCCTTGCGCCTGTTGCGCCCTTTTGCGGCAAAAGCAATCCGCGTCACACCTCAAAATTGCCCGCCATGTCCCCCGGGTCCGGCCTCTTTCCGGCATGCCAGTTGCCGTGTTGCAGGCAGCGGACAATGCCCATCAATTCCAGCACCGTGACCTTGCCGCAATTGCGCCATCGCGCCAGTTCCGAGAAGCGGACGCCATCCAGATCGCCCAGCACGTGGCATGCTTTCCAGCCCAGCACATTTTTCAGCCGCAGGGACATTGGCAGGTCGGAAAGCTCCAGGCCCCGCGCCGCCGCCGGAATGGAGATGTAATCCGCCATGCTCCCGGCCAGCGGCAAATGCACGCGTGCCCGGGGGTGGTCGCTCTCCAGCGGGCAGACACCCTGGAAAGAGAAGCCGCAGGGACGGAGTTTGAGGCCGGCCAAAGGTTTGAACCTGCGCCCGGTCAAGGCGGTCCGGCCATTTTGTCGTGATTTTTTCATGGCAGTCATTGTTTGCAAGTGGGCGATGAGGGCATTGACACTGTCGCCCGGATGTTCTGAATATGCTGATTGCGGACAAGTGTAAAATCCGCCTGTCGCCAGATATTATCAAGAACAATCTTCATTGGGAGATGGCAGATGGCAGATGGGAGTTGGGGAGAAAGGCCGGAATTGCCAGCGCCGGCGACGCGAAGGCCAAAGGCTGAAAGCTGAAGGCTGAAATCAAAATCTGTGCGCCTGTTGCGCCCTTTTGCGGCAAATCGGGTTGCTGTGGCACGAGCCTGCGGCTCGATTCCTTGCGGATGGCTGTTTTTGACGATTTCCAGCGTTTTTTGCCATTTCCGCCCCATTTTGCAAACCTGCAACGTCCTGCCGACAACCAGAAGCTTCACGCTGCCAGCCAGCGGCATCGTGCCGACAACCAGCGGCATCCCACTGCCAGTCAGCTCCTTGCCACCGCCAACTGGCCCCGCCCTGCTCCCAATTAGCTCCTTCCTGCCGACAACTGGCAGAGGCTTGCTGCCAACTTGCAGAGGCCTGCTGACAACTTGCAGAGGCCTGCTGACAACTTGCAAAGGCTTGCTGACAACTGGCAAAGGCCTGCTGACAACTGGCAGAGGCTTACCTCGTCGCCCACAAATCAGGAAATTGCCAGGCTTCCCAAAGGATTGACATTTTAGGAGAAGCATGGCTTAATCTTTGACATCATGGCAGAAGTCAAATCGGAAGACACGCTGGTCATCATCAAGCCGGATTCATTCTGGCGCAATTTAATCAGCCAGGTCGAAGGCCGTTTGAACGGACTCGGCCTGACCGTTGTGGCGGAATGCGCCCTGGCCGGCAAAGACAATCTGACCGAGGAAAAGTGGCGGGAATTCTATTTCCCGTCCATCGGCGACAAGCCGCCCTGCATCGCGGGAACGTCAAAATACATGGCGCACGGGCCGGTGAAGGTCATCCGCTTGCGCGGGGAAAACGCCATCCAGAAGGTGCGCCGGGCCGTGGGCGCCACGCGGCCGTCGCAGGCCGGGCCGGGGACGATTCGCGGAGATTTCTCGGCCGGCGCCGCGGAGGCGAACGCCCCTTACCGGCTGAAATTCCAGCAGCCGGGCGATGACCAGTTTCTGTTCAACATGATTCACGCCTCGGATTCGGAGAAGAGTTTTGCGAGGGAAGTCCGGTTTTTCGACAGGCTGAACCGGATCAAGCCAGCACCCAGCCGGGTTTGATGCCCAAGCAAATTGATCGAGGTGCAACGGCTGCTTCCTTCTCCTGGGGGAGAAGGTCAGGATGAGGGCGGGTGTAAAAACACAAAGTAAATGGATTCAACGACCGTCCGCACCCCGGCCCTCTCCTCCAAGGAGAGGGGGAAACTTCCGCCATCTCTTCGAACATTCATGCGCTGGATTTATCGGATGATCACCCATTAAACAAAATACACCCGGAACGCATTTCCTCTCCTGGGGGAGAGGATAAAAGGTGAGGGCGGACGTGAAAAACAAACTTCCCAGCCCCATCTTCATTTCTTAAATTCCGGTCATGGCCGACATCGAACGCGCCCGCCAGCTTCGCAGGGTTGAAACTTGGGCGGAAAGGCTGATGTGGCGCTGGCTGCGTGATCGCCGGTTCAGAGGCTACAAATTCCGCCGCCAGCATCCCATCGGCATTTACTATCTCGATTTCTTTTGCGAGGAGGCGGCACTGAACGTGGAACTGGACGGCAGCCAGCACGGCTTTCCCGACCAGCGCAAACACGACTCGGCGCGGGAAAAGTTTCTTCAATCGCTTGGCATCAAGACGCTGCGGTTCTGGAACTCCCATTTGCGGCGCAACGCCCAAAGCATCCGCGAAACGATTTTCAAGGAATTGCAGTCACGCGCGCCCCATCAGTTGCCGGACTTCACGCGGCCTATAAAGCCGAAAACAAATTAGTTTTAACGACCGTCCTCACCCCGGCCCTCTCCTCCAAGGAGAGGGAGAACCATCCACCGTCTCTTCTAACATTCATGCGCTGGATTTGCCGGATGATCACCCATTAAACAAAATGCACCCGCAACCCGTTCCTTCTCCCCGGGGGAGAAGGTCAGGATGAGGGCGGGTGTAAAAACACAAAATAAATGGATTCAACGACCGTCCTCACCCCGGCCCTCTCCTCCAAGGAGAGGGAGAACCATCCACCGTGCTTGTGAAAATCGCGCGCCGGGATCCATAGGGACACAGCCCCGACGCCGCACGGGTTATGAGGGATTCCTCAAGCCAGCTCCCAGCCGGGTTTGATGTCCTCGTCGTAGCCGCTGGCGGGTAATTGTTGCGACAATTTCCGCTCGGCCAGAATGCCAATCATCGCGGCGTTGTCGGTGCAAAGGGACTGCTCCGCGAGCCGCAGCGCAAAACCGTTTTCCTGGCATGCGCGGGCCAACTCGCTCCGCAACGCACGATTGCAGGTGACGCCGCCGGACGCGGTAACGCAGCGGACGCCATTTCGTCTGGCCGCGCGGATGGTTTTGGCCACCAGCACTTCCACGATCGCGGCCTGGATGCTGGCGCAGAGGTCGTGAACTTGTTGCGCATTGCCCAGCAACGCCGGATTGTCCCGCAGGAAATAGCGGACGGAAGTTTTCAACCCGCTGAAACTGAAATCATCGCCGCGGTCCTTGAGCAACGGGCGCGGGAAGTCGAACGCCTTTGGATTCCCCTGCCCTGCCTGCCGGTCAATCTCCGGCCCGGCGGGATAGGCGAGGCCCATCAGCTTGCCGGTTTTGTCAAAACATTCGCCGGCGGCGTCGTCAATCGTCGAGCCGAGGACGCGGTGTTTCAATTCGCTTTCCACCAGGACCAGGATCGTGTGTCCGCCGCTGACGATGAGGGAAACGTTTGGCTGGAAGGCGGCGAAATCGGCGGCAAAGTCCGGCTTCCCTAGCCCTCCGGAGAGGAGAGGGATTGAGGGTGTGGGGTCAGAAGGTTTGCCGGGCGACATATTTACATCGGGCAATCCAACCTCGCTCGAACCCCCCACCCCGGCCCTCTCCCCTTGCAAGGGCAAGGGAGAAGCAACTTCAAGTTTGCCGACAATCCACGGCGAATAAAGATGCGCCTCGTGGTGATGAATCCCGATGAACGGTTTGCGCAGGGCAAAGGCGGCAGCCTGCGCCGCCTTGAAGCCGACCAGCAGCGCCGTCGGCAAACCCGGGCCTTGCGTGGCGGCGACGGCGTCGAGTTGATCGGCGGAGATGCCCGCAGCGTCCAAGGCCGCCCGGGCAACGGGCAGGAAATTCTTCAGATGCTCGCGCGCGGCGAGTTCCGGCACCACGCCGCCGTATTCGGCGTGCAGGGCAATTTGTGAAGAAACCTGATTGGACAGAATCCGTCCGTCGCGCACGACCGCGGCGCTGGTTTCGTCGCAGGAAGTTTCAATTGCGAGCAGGGTCATCGGGTTTCGCCGCCAATTTCGCCGGGGCGTTCTGGACCTGATTGTAAAGCAGCATGTCCTTGAGCAAATTCTCGGCGGTTTCGAGCTGCACGTCCCGGATTTGCTCGAGCCAGAGACGGTTGGTTGAATTCAGCTCTTCCAGTCCGCCGGGCTGGCGGGTGAGCTCGAGCGCGCCCTCCTGGTGCTCGGTCATCGGCACAACGATGTCCGGCTCGATGCCGTGCTCGTGAATGACCCGGTGGCTGGGCGTGTAATACTTGGCGACGGTCAGCTTGAGCGCGGCACCGTCGCCGAGCGGAAAGATGTTCTGGACGGAGCCTTTGCCGAAGGTTTTCTCGCCCAGAATCACGGCGCGGTGCAGGTCCTGCAAACAGCCGGTGACGATTTCCGAGGCGCTGGCGCTGCCGAGATTGACGAGCACCACGATGGGCAGGCCCGGCAATTCGTCGCCGCGGCCCCTGGCGCGCAGGACGGAATTTTGCGCCGGGTCGCGGCCCTCGGTGGAAACAATCAACTGCCCGCGCGGCAGGAATTTCTGGCAGACGTTGACCGCTTCATCGAGCAGGCCGCCGGGATTCAGGCGCAAATCGAGGATCAAGGCCTTCATGCCTTGCGCCTTGAGCTTTTTCAGCGCGGCCTCGAGTTCGTCCCCGGTCCGGTCGCCAAATTCCGTGATGCGGACGTAGCCGATGCCGTCCGGGCCGAGCGGGAAGTCCTTCTTGCCGTTGATGTCCTTGACCATGTCCATCTGGATGATGGCGCGGGTGAGGGTGTAGGTCTTTTCCTCGCCGGTGGCCGGACGCTGGACGGTCATCGCCACCTTCGTGCCCGGTTCGCCGCGCAGTTGATCCACGACCCCGCCAAGCTGCAGGTGTCCCACGTCCTTTCCATTCACCTTCACGATGCGGTCGCCCGCCATGATGCCGGCCCGGAATCCCGGCGTGTCTTCCATCGGCGCGACGACGGTGACGTAGCCATCCCGCAGGGAAACGACGAGGCCCAGTCCGCCAAACTGCCCCTCGGTGTCGTTCTGCAACTGCTGGTAATGCTGCGCGTCGAGAAACTCGCTGTGCGGGTCCAGCGAGTTGATCATGCCCTTGATGGCCGTGGAGGTGAGATTGCGATAGGTCAGGTTCGTGCCGTCCACGTATTCGGAGCGGACCTTTTGCATCACGTCGGTGAACAAATCCACATCCGATTCCAGCGAATCCTTCCGTTCCGCCGCGCGCGCCGAGCTCAAATAAATCGCCTCGCCGATGGCCAGCATCAACGCCAGCGCCCCCGCCGTGATGCCATAAATCAAACGTCGTTTCATGATTGGGAAATCTTAACGCAAAGACGCGCGGAACGCAAAGCGGCAGCGGAGGTGCCAGATGGCAAGTGACAGGGAGCTTTAATTCGTGTCACTCGTCACCCGTCACTTTTTTGCAGCAACATTTCAACCAGCGGCAAATCGCCCGGCACGGTGACCTTGGGGTTCGGTGTCAGGCGCGAAATCAGCCGGACCGGCTGGCCGATCAATTCGCAGGCCGCCGTGTCATCCGTGTAAATCAAATGCCGCACCCGCGCGGCGGAAATGGCGCGGCGGATGACGTCCACGCGGAACGACTGCGGCGTCTGCACCGCCCACAATTTGGAGCGGTCCAGCGTGCGCTCGATCAAGCGGCCGTCGGCGGATTCCTTGATGGTGTCCGTCACCGGCTGCGCCGCGACCGCCGCGCCGGATTCCTCCGCGCGTTTGAGCGTCGCCTCGATGAGTTCCTCGCTGACGCAGGGCCGCGCGGCGTCGTGGATGGCCACGACCTCCGCCGCCGCCGAAAGCGCCGTCAGGCCGTTCCAGACCGAATCCTGCCGCTCCGCGCCGCCGGTGACGATGCGAAAGGGCTTTTGAAAGCCGTATTTGGCGGCCAGCAGCTCAAATTTCCGCCGCCGCCCCTCGCGCACGACCAGGATGATTTCGCTGACGCAATCCGCCTCGTCGAACCGCTGCCAGGTGTGGGCCACCACCGGACGGCCGGCCACCTTGAGAAATAATTTGTCCACGCCGGCCCCCATGCGGGCGCTCTTGCCGGCGGCAACCAGAATTGCACTATTCATTCGGGAAAGTCTAAAGCCCAAACCCCCAAAGTCAAAAGTCGAAAAACACGCCGGCTGTGCCCGCAGAACGGCACCGGGCTGAAGCCCGGTGTTAATGCGACTGCAAAAAGGTTGGTAATGTTTTGATTTGGCAGTAGGGCACGACGTAAGAAGTGCTGCCCCAGACGACTCGCCCCGTGAAATGGATTTTCTTTCACTGGCGCAAACCGTGCGGTGGATATTTCACGATATGTTGAAACAATGATGCCACCTCCTGTAGAAACAGACCGTAGTCTCTAAAGTTGGCAGTTCCGCAGTTACGATTCTCCAAACACCAATTCACCATTTTTACGGCAGCCGACCCCGGTAAGCCACCCGGCCCGATTTGAGCCGCAGCAGGTGGGTGATGCACGCAGGAATTTCGCGCCGGTGATGGGTCACAAAGATCAGGCTCGCGTCCGATGTGGCAGCCATGCGGTCCACCGCCGCCAGAATGAGCCGCCGGTGCGCGCTGTCCAAGGCCTGGCACGGCTCGTCCAGCACCAGCAGCCGCGGATGTTTCACCTGCGCACGAGCCAGCAGAACCAGCCGTTGATCCGTCATGGACAATTCGCCCAGCGGCGTCCGCGCGTGGTGCCCGAGGCCGAATTGTCTCAAAACCCTTCCCGCCTGCCGGCGTTGGCGTGGCGTGCAAGGCTCAAACACCCCGATGGAATCGAAGAATCCCGAGCACACCACGTCGCGACAGCTCCACTCCAGCGGATAATGCAGGTGCAGTTCGGGCGAAAACCAGCCGATGTGACGGCGCGCCCGCCACAGCGCCTGGGTGGAATCGGGCGAACTGCCAAAGAGCCGGATATTTTGCGCGTAAGCCTGCGGATTGTCGCCCTGGATCAGGCTTAACAGGGTCGTTTTGCCGGACCCGTTCGGGCCAAGCAACACCCAACGTTCGCCGCGCCGGATGGTCCATGAAACGCGGTTCACAATTCTCTTCGCGCCGAACCGGATGGTGGCGTCCTTGATTTCAACAAGCGGTGGACTGGCTTCATGCCGGAATAGACGGGCTTCAACCTTCCGCCGGCTGGACGGCGTGGCTATTACATGCGCTGCCGTCCGCAGCCGGCGGACCAGCGGATGTTTCATCATGACAGCCCTGGTTTCCCGGGCGATGATCCGGCGGCCGTCAATCAGCAGCAAATGTGTCGTGGCGGCGGGAATTTCATCGGGCCGGGCCGTGGCGACGACCATTTGTTTCCCGTCGCGCATCAACATTTCAACGACGCGCGCCACGAGCCGGCGCGTCTCCACGTCCAGCCCGGCGAACGGTTCGTCCAGCACCAGCAGGCGCGGCGCGTGAATCAGCGCCCGGGCGAGCAATGTCCGGCGCATTTCGCCATTCGAAAGACAAATCAGCTTGCGGCGCAGCAACGGTGCGATGCGCAGGAGCCGGATGGCGGCCCGGCGCCGGGCCAGAAAAAGCAAGCGCGGCGTGCAGCGCGGATTGACCTCGAAGGGATTGATTTCCTCGACCTGTTCCTGCGAAAGAAACAGGTTGACCGTAAAACTGCCTTCGCCCAGCCCGCTGTGCCAGCGTGATTGGTAGAACGAGCTTTCCGCAGTCGCCACCGCGCGATGCGTGTGCGGCGAAACCAGCACCACCGGCTTTTGAACCGGCGAATCCGTCACGCCCGCTTCCAGCGTGCCCACCTCGCCGCGCAATGGCAGCACGTCACCCGCCAACGCCGCAGCCAGCAGCGACTTGCCCGAGTTGTTCGGTCCAAGAATGGCCCATTGTTCGCCGGCGCGAATTGCCCAGTTGGTTCGCGGGAAGGCGAGGTGGTTTCCGGAACGGAGCGTGACGTTTTGCAGCGTCACGATGACATCAACAGGCTGGGCTGGCACATTGCGCATGAAAGGTGACAAAGAAATTACTGCGGCGGCCGCCAGTCCAGCACTTTCAACTGCACCGTGCGCCGGCCGTTGAATTCATTGATCTGCGGCGCGAAGGCGAGATCGAACCTGCCGACCGGCAGCGATGCCGCGCCGCCATTCCACCAAACGGCCTCGTGCGTGGTCATGCCGTCCGTGACCCACATTTTGACGTGCTGCTTTTCCGCGCCGATGCGCTGGAGCGGGCGCTGGTGCGCGAGGTTCCGCGCGCAGAATTGCACCGGTGGATTCCCCTGCCCCGTCGGTTTTAATTGGTCCAGCCCGGCAAGCATTTCAAAATTCATTTCGTCCAGGCCGACCTCGGCGTCAAGGCGCAGCGGCGGCTGCAAATCCTCCGGCTTGAGCGCGCGGCGCGCCAGTTCGTTCAAGCGGGCGCGCAACAAATCAATCTTGTCCGGCGCAATGCTCAAGCCGGCCGCCATCGCGTGGCCGCCGTGGCGCAGCAGCAAATCGCCGCACTCGCGCAGCGCGGCGGCCAGGTCGAACCCGGCGATGCTGCGGCCCGAACCGCGCCATTCGCCGCCTTCGCCGCCGATGATGATGGTCGGCCGGTAAAATTCCTGGAGCACGCGCGACGCCACGATGCCCACGACGCCGATGTGCCAGAGCAATTGTCCCTCGACGATGACGAAATCCGTCTGCGGATTGAACTTTGCGCGCACCGCGCCGATGACTTCCTCGACGATGCCGCGCTCGATTTTCTGCCGCTCGCGGTTCCGCGAATCCAGATTTTGGGCGAGCGGCAGTCGCCTCGGCCACATTTTGGGCGAGCAGCAGGCGCAGCGATTCCTCGGCGGTCTCCAGCCGGCCGGCGGCGTTCAGGCGCGGCGCGAGTTGGAAGCCAACGTCGTGGAGTGCCCAGTTTCTCCGGCGATTGCGCGACCTTTTTCAACGCGACCAGGCCGGGACGCTGCGTTGTGTTCAGCCGCTCCAGCCCGGCGGTAACCAGGATGCGGTTTTCGCCGGTGAGCGGCACGAGGTCGGCAATGGTGCCGAGCGCGACCAGGTCCAGCAGCGGGCGCAAGTCGAACTCCGCGGCGCCGGGCAGGCCGGTTTCGCGTCCGCGCTTGACCAGGGCGTGGGCCAGTTTGAACGCCAGGCCGGCGGAGCAAAGTTCGGTGAAAGCGGTTGATGGTTGAGAGTTGAGAGTTGACGAGCTGCGGATTCACCAGCGCCACGGCGGCCGGCGGCGGATTGGAAACCTGGTGGTGATCCAGAACAATCACGTCCATGCCGCGCGCGCGGAGCGAGGCGATGGTTTCCACCGCGGTCGAGCCGCAATCCACGGCGAGCAGCAGCGTGCAGGCTGTCGCCGGAGCTTTCGCGAGGCGGAAATTTCTTCAGGCAATTTTCCACGCCGTCGGCGCTCAAGCCGTAGCCTTCGTCCATGCGGTTCGGCAGGTAAAACTCCACCCGCCAGCCGAGCGGACGCAGCACTTCCAGCAGCAGCGCGGTGGAAGTCACGCCGTCCACGTCGTAATCGCCGAAAATGACCAGCGGCTCGTTGCGTTCGCGGGCGCGGAGCAACCGGCTCGACGGCGGCGTCCATGTTCGGCAGCAGGAACGGATCGGCGAGATTTTTCAGCCGGGGCTGGAGAAACCGTTCGATGGCCGGCCGGCTCGCTGAAGCCGCGATTGAGCAGGCACTGGGCCAGCAACGGCGAGATTTTGAGCCGCGACGCCAGTTGACCGGCAAGGAGCGGTTGCGGCGGGGCGGGCGACCAGCGGAATTTCATTTTATTTTACCACGGATAAACACGGATAAGACACAGATAAATGCAATCACAGCGATCTGCATCGGCGAAATTTCATCCGTGTCCATCCGTGTCCATCCGTGGTTTTATATTTTTCTCCCGGCGCGCGGCGGTGACGGACAGGGCGATGGAGATGGACAGAATCGCCGCCACGACGAGCAGCGACAGGCCGGTCGGGATTTCGACCTGAAACCACTGCGGCGCGTGGTCGTGCGGATCCAGCAGCATTTTCGCGCCGATGAACACCAGCACGACCGCCAGGCCGAATTTCAGATAGCGGAAATATGCCCATCGCGCCGGCCAGCAGAAAATACAGCGAACGCAGGCCGAGGATGGCAAAGACGTTGGAGGTGAAAACGATGAACGCCTTCTGCGTCACCGCAAACACCGCCGGCACGGAATCCACGGCGAAAATCAAGTCGGTGGTTTCCACCAGCAGCAGCACCAGCGCCAGCGGCGTGAGCGCCAGCCGGCCGTTCCAGCGGGTCGTGAATTTCTGCCCGTCGAGCGCCGGCGCGACGGGAAACAATTTGCGCGCCAGGCGGACGACGGGATTTTTTTCCGGCTCGACGGCTCGGGTTTGGTGAAAAACATTTTCGCGCCGGTGGAGACCAGGAAGGCGCCGAAGAGGTAAAGCACCCAATCTGAAATGCCGGATGAGCGCCGCGCCCACGCCGATCATCGCGCCGCGCATGACCAGCGCGCCGAGGATGCCCCAGAACAGCACGCGATGCTGGAATTGCCGGCGGCACGCGGAACGAGGCGAAGATGAGCGCGATGACAAGGACGTTGTCCAGCGAGAGCGAGAGTTCGATGAGGTAGCCGGTGACAAATTCCGTGGCCTCCTCGCCGCCGCGCAGCGGCACCAGCAGCGCGGCGAAAAGCATCGCCAGCGCGAACCAGACGCCGCTCCAGATCAGCGCCTCGCGAAATCTAACGGCGCGGGCCGGCGGTGGAACACGCCCAGGTCCAGCGCGAGGAACACCAGGACGAAGACGATGAAACCAATCCAGTGCCAGGGCGTGATTTCAACCGCAGTCATTTTGGCCTACGATTTACGATTTGCGCCGCAACTGCAATCGCAATTGAACCGCCAATCGCAGGGCTGCAATCGCAAATCGTTCAGACCTTCGCGGTGGCCGCGTTCTGCATGGTCACCGCCGAGGCGCCGATGTTCGGGCGCTCGCCCTTGTGCCACCAGAGCACGAGCGCGCTGGCGATGTAGATGGACGAATAGGTGCCGGTGATGATGCCGATGAGGAACGTGAAGGCAAAATCGTTGATGGCGCCGCCGCCGAAGATATAAAGCGAGCCGGTGGCCAGGAACACCGTGCCGGAGGTGATGATGGTGCGGCTCAACGTCTGGTTCAGCGCCGGTTGATGACTTCCTTGAACGTGCCGCGCATGCCCAGCTTCAAGTCTTCGCGGATCCGGTCGAAGATGACGATCTTGTCGTTGATGGAGAAGCCGATGATGGTCAGCATGGCCGCGACGACCGTGGTGTTGAACTCGCGTCCGGAAATGTCGTTGGCGATGCAATAGCAGCCGATGGTCAGGAGCACGTCGTGGACCACGCCGACGACGGCGCCGACGGCGAAGGAGAATTCGTAGCGGAACGCGACATAGACCAGGATGCCGAACATGGCCAGCAGCGAGGCGATGATGGCCGAGTTGCGGATATCCTCGCCGACCGTCGCGCCGACGGTCTTGGTGGCTGCCGCCGTCAGTTTCGCCTGCGGAAATTTCCCGTCGAGCATCTGTCTGCACTTTGCGCCGCGGTGCCGCTCGGAGGTGGTCACGCGCAGCGTTTCCGCGCCGCTCGACACGTCCTTCTGATACTGGATTTGCGGGTCTTTCTCGCCGACGATCGGCCAAGGCGGCGCGCACGTCCTTTTCATCCGGCTTGCTGCACAAAGCTGAAGGTCGTGCTGTCGCCGCCGCGGAAATCCACGCCGAACAGCTGCTCGCCGCGGTAGAAACCATAACCGAGCGAGAGCGACGACGAACAGCCAGGTGGCGATGAACAACGGCTTGGCGAGCCCATGAAATTGACGTTCGTGGCGCGGATGAGGTGGAACATGCCGAGCGATTTCAGCCAGTTCCGGTCCGAGCAGGAAGTCGAAGATCAGCCGCGTCACGACCAGCGCGGTGAACAAGCTCGCCGCCACGCCGATGGTCAGCGTCACGCCGAAGCCCTTGATTTCACCCGTGCCCATGAAAATCAGGATGACCGACGAAATGAGCGTGGTGACGTGCGAGTCGAAAATCGTGCCGAACGCGCGGGCGTAACCGGCGGCGATGGCGCCGCGCAGCGATTTGCCCTTGGCCAGTTCCTCGCGGAGACGCTCGTAAATCAGCACGTTCGCGTCCACCGCCATGCCGATGGTGAGCACCACGCCGGCGATGCCCGGCAGCGTGAACGTCGTGCCGATCGAGCACATGACGCCCAGCAGGATGATGATGTTCGTGATGAGCGCGATGTTGGCCGTCAGCCCGGCCACCCGGTAATAAACCAGCATGAACAGCGAAACCAAAACGACCGCCCAGAGGGAGGCCTGGATGCCGCTGCGGATGGAGTCCGCGCCCAGCGTCGGCGCCACGTCGTAGGAAGAGTCAATCTTGAGCGGCGCGCGCAGCGGATTCTGCAGCACCGCCGCCAGTTTCTGCGCCTCCTCCAGCGTGAAATGTGCCGGTGATCTCCCCATGGCCGCCATAGATGGCGCTTTGATTCGCGGCGCGGAATAAAGCTGGCCATCCAGGACTACTGCCAGCCGCCGGCCGATATTGTTCGCGCGTGACATCGCCAAACCGTTTGGCGGCGGCGTCCGTAAGTTCAAACTCGATGCTCGGCTCGCCCAGGTTGTCGCGGCCCATCCCCGCACTTTTAACGATGTCGCCGGACAAGCCCGGCACTGCCTTTTTCGGAACGACGACGATTTCCGCAGGTTGGGGCTTGCCATTCACCGGCGGCTCGACGTGTCTGAGCACCTCGTAACCTGGCGGAATCGGCGTCGTTGTTGGCGAGGATTGCATTGCTGTCCTCCTTCACCATGCGGAATTCCAAGAAAGCCTTTTTGCGGATGTTCGCCGCAGCGCTCTCCTTGTCGGCTTCCGACAAGCCGGGCAACTGGATCAAAATCTGGTTCGCGCCCTCCGGTTGGATGACCGGCTCCGCCACGCCGAACTGGTCCACGCGCTTGCGCAACACCTCGACCGCCTGCGAAATCGCGCCGGCCGTGTCCGACTGGCTGACGACGGCGTTGGTGTCGCCGTTGTTGAGGCTCGCGGCCAGCGCGTTGGTGTCCATCGAGACGAGGAACGCCGTGCCGCCCTGCAAATCGAGGCCGAGCTTGATCTTGCCGGCGGCGTCGCGCTGCAGCCGGTTCAGGATGAACGTCGTCGGGTCCAGCGCGTCCGCGGCGCCGGCGAAGTTGAAATACGGCTGGATGTCGTTGGTGCCGATGGCGGCGCGCAAGGTGGCAAACTCGCTGTTCGTCCCGGTCTTTTGCAGCGCGTCCACCCTGGCCAGGATGTTCGAAAACGTGGCGTCGGATTTCATCGCCTGCGACTGGAACTCCTTCACCAGGTCCCGCGGTCTGGGCGGATACATCTGGAAAAAGGACCAGCCGATGAGGAAGACGACGAAAAGAAATTTCCAAAGATTGTTGTTTTGCTTCATGGCCGTCAGGAGGCGGACTTTTCATCGCCGCCGCGTTCAAGGATTTCCACCACCGAGGACTTGGTCATTTCCATTTTGGCGTCCGCCGAGCGGAGCGAAACCGTCTTGTCCTTGACCGTGATGACGACGCCGACGATGCCGCTGGAGGTGACCACCTTGTCGCCCGACTTCAGGCCGGACAGCAATTGCGCCTGCCGTTTGCGCTGCTGCGACTGGGGGCGGATCATCAGGAAATACATCATGACCACCATCAGCACGATCAAGATCATCGGGCTTCTGAAGATTTGCTCCATCGGGGTCAGCGGCGCGGCGGGGGCGCCGGACGTGCCGTTCGGGGTGGTCGCCGGCGCAGTGGTCGCCTGCGCCAGCAGTGCGCTAAACAAGTTCAATTGCATAATCTGAAAAGTGGCCGCACACTTTACGACAGTGGCGGCGTTTGGCAAGCGTTATCGGCGGCAGACTTTTGTTCCCGGCCCCGGAGCGCCGGTCTCCGACCCGGCAGGTGTCGAAGAATGCTCCGAAACGCGCCGGATCGGAGATCGGCGCTCCGCCGTGTCATTCGAGACAGGGGCAGTGTCAAGATGCGCCCTTTTGTTCCCGGCCCCGCCGTCCGCAATTCACCACGCCGTATCCAGCTTCAGCACGCAATGGCCCAGGTCCAGCCGCCGCCCGCCCGGCTCCGGCTGCACGCCGGCCGACAATTTGTAAAGCCGCCCGTAGCCGATCGTCACCAGTCCCGCCTTCCGCAACACCGCCATGTGCTTGGACGCGCTCGCCGCCGGGCAACGCGCCCGCACGGCCAGCTCCTTGACCGGCAACGCCTCGCCCCGGGCCAGTTCCCGCAGGATGCGCCAGCGCGCGGGCACATTCAGCACCCGGCTCAAATGCTTCAACTTGATCAATCCCGGCTCCGGCCCCGAACCGGTCGCCTTGCCCGGCTGGGTGGCTATATCGCGCGCCGGGTTGGAGGTATTGGATGGCTGACTGGTTATATTGGGCGGTGGGTCGGAGGCATTGGACGGCTGGCTGATTATATTGGGCGGCGGGTCGGGCACAATGGACGGCTGTTCAGGGGCATTCATGGCCCGAAAGTTCTCATGAACAGCCGCTCCGGTCAAGCAAAATCGGAACAAGTTGGTATCGCTAAGGATAAATCTGATATTGATTGAGAATAAGTTTGTGTCCAAAAGGAAATAGTTGAAATCAAAAGAGAAGAAATATAGTGCTTAAAAGAATAATCGAGACGTATATAAGAACAATGCAGCTACTTCAGAAGACAAGTTGTATATTTGAAAAGAATAAATTCGCAAGTAACAGGAACAATGTGCATGAAAAGTTGCGCGGCAAACACACACGGACGCCGTTCTGATACTGAATTGCCTTCAACATGGCATGAATGCCCCTCACCCGTCCTACGGACACCCTCTCCCCATCTGATGGGGAGAGGGACGGGGTGAGGGGCGATTTTTAGCGGCATGAACGCACTTCCGTATGACACACCGTTTCTGGCATTCGATACGAATTCATCCAGAATTTGCATGGATTTGCGCCGTGCAAATGGTAATTATTGTCCCGTCAGCATAAATTCCATCCCGGCAGATACAAACAGGCGCGGACAGGATGCGACCCGTTAAAAAGATTACTTCAATTCCTCCGCCAGCAACCTGCCCAGCGCCGCTGCTTCCTTGACCGGGCGCTTCGCCTCGCCGCGCTTGACCATTGTGTCGCGGAACGACACCGCGCGCATGGCAATTTTCTCCCCGACAATCTCTGCATAGGCCGCCACCGGGCTTTGACAGCCGCCGCCCATGCCATGCAGAAACGCGCGCTCGGCCGTCACCGCCTGAAAGGTGTTGAAATGATTCAGCCGCTCGACAATTTTCGCGATGCGCTCGTCGTCCGCGCGAATCTCGATGCCAATCGCGCCCTGCCCCACGCACGGCAGCATCACGTCCAGGCCGAGCACCGTGGCCAGCAGGCCGTCCGGCACGGCGTCGCCGGCGAGCGCGCCGTCGGGCTGGATGGAAAAATTCAGCCGCGTGAGGCCCGCCAGCGCCAGCACGGTGGCGTCCAGCTCGGCGCGGTCGGCCACCTTTTGCATCCGGGTGGAAACGTTGCCGCGGATTTCCACCACGTTCAAATCCGGCCGCGCGGCGAGCAATTGCTCCTTCCGCCGCGTGCTGCTGGTGGCGAGAGTCGCGCGCATGGGAAAATCCTTCAGCGCCGCATTCGACTTGAAACCGCGCAACGCGGACTGGCCGGGCGACCAATCCGTTCTTTGCGGGTCGAGTGTTGGCAGTCTGGCAACATAATCCGCCGAGCGGTAAATCAACACGTCGCGCACGTCGGCGCGTTTCGGCGTGGCGGCCAGGACCAGCCCGGCGGGCAGATCCGTCGGCAAATCCTTCAGACTGTGGACGGCGAGGTCGGCCTGGCCTTTGCCCAGCGCGACCTCAAGTTCCTTGGTGAACAAACCCTTGGGCAGGCTGGCGTCGGTCCTTGGCCATCGAGGCCTTTTGCAGTTTGTCGCCGGTGGTCTTGATGATTTTCAGCTCGAACCGCAGGCGCGGAAACGCGGCGCGGCACTGCGCGGCAATCAGGTTGGCCTGGGCGAGCGCCAGCGCGCTGCCCCGGGTGCAAATCATGATGGGTTTTTCAGCCATTACTCGCCACAGATGAGCGCAGCGCGGCTGACGCCGCAACCAAAAAATGAAAATAGCCGCAAAAGAACGCAGAGAACGCAGAGATAAAATTTCTGTCTTTGTGTTCTTTGCATTCTTTCGCGGCCAGTTCCTTGCCAAGAAAACAAAGAATTGCGGCGTTGTATTTCAGATTAACGCGGATGGAAGGAAAACTTCATCGCCGCTTTCTACGCCGGCCTGGCCTGGGATTTGTATTCGCGCGCATCCGCGTCCGGCGGTGATTGAACATGTTTGCGCTCCAGCAATGGTTTCACCTTCTCCGCAATGATGGCCTCGCACCGCACTATTTCCTCCCGGCGCAGTTTCAAATAATCATCAGCGATGCCATGCAAGTCGTCCACGTTGTAGAGATAAACGTTTTCCAGAAAATTCACCTCCGGGTCAATGTCGCGCGGCACGGCAATGTCAATCAACAGCAGCGGGCGGTGGCGGCGCGACTTCATCAGCGGCTCCAGTTTCGCGCGGTCCAATATATGGTGCGGCGCGGAGGTGCTGCTGATGACGATGTCAACCTTGTCAAATTCCCCCGCCCAATCATCGAACGGCACGGCGCGTCCGCCCAGCGCGCCGGCCAGCGCCTCCGCCCGGTCAAAGGTGCGGCTGGCGACGATGAGGTGTTTTGCGCCGCGTGAAAGCAGGGCGCGCGCGACCTTTTCACTCGTGTCGCCCGCGCCGACGACCAGCACCTGGCGTTCGCCGAGCGAACTGAAGATTTTCTCCGCGAGTTCCACCGCCACGGACGCCACGGACACGCTGCCGCGCTGGATGTTCGTGTGGGTGCGGACGTGTTTGGCCGTGTGGAAGGCGCGCTGGAACGCCTTGTTCAGGCGCGTGCCGGTGCAGCCGTGTTTGAGCGCCAGGTCGTAGGCGGCCTTGAGCTGGCCCAGGATTTCCGTCTCGCCGAGCACCATCGAATCCAGACCGCACGCGACCTTGAACAAATGCTCCAGGCTTTGCGGCTCGGCGAGAGCGTAAAGTTCATCGCCCGGCGCCGCCTCGCAGGCGTGATGGCTGGCGAGAAACTGCTTCAATTCGGCGAACGCCCCGGCCGGCTCCAGCGCTGTCGCCGCGTAAATTTCCACCCGGTTGCAGGTCGAGACGATCACCGCCTCGACCGTGGCGCCGGAATCGCGCAGCGACTTGAGGGCGGCGGGAATTTCGGCCTCGGCGAAAGCGAACCGTTCCCGCAGCTCGACGGGCGCGGAATGGTGGCTTAAGCCGATGACGACGACGTTCATTCGCGGAAAGTGACAGGCGACAGGCGACAGGTGACACGAACTGAACGGCGGTCAGTTATTTCATGCCACCCGGCACCCGACACTAGCCACGTTTGGTTCATGGATGATGCAACGGCGAGAGCAGGATGAATCCCCAAAAGGTCAGCAGCAGGAACGCGAAGCCCGCGACCACACCCCACGCAAAGCGCCGGCCGCCCTGGTTAAACCGCCAGTGCAAAACCAGCAGCGCCGCGTAAACCGCCCAAATGAACCCGGTGTAAGGCAGGATGGGATCGCCGCGGAAGGCCTTGCCATTCCGTTCGGCTTCCTGGACCAGCAACGGCGCCAGCGCCAAACCGGCGGTGAGCAGGACCAGCCCCGCAATCAGCAGGCCGGTCATCACCCGTTCCAGCCGTTGGATGGAGGGCAGGAGCGAAATGACCGCCCGCAGTTTATGAAATTTCAGATCGTGTTCCTGGCTTAAGAACATCGCCCCCGCCACCGCCGCCAGGCCAAAGGCGCCGCAGGCCAACAACACCAGCGCGCCATGAATGCTGCCCCAATCCGCGTGAAAGTCAGGTTTGCCTTCTTGATGCTGGTCGAGCATGGGCATCAGCGCAAACACGCCTATGGCCAGCAGCACCGGCGACGCGAACGCGCCGAGGAACCGCAGCCGCGGCAGCAGGCCGATGACGAGATACGCCGCCACAATGGTCCATGCCACAAAGGTGATCGCCTCGTAGAGATTGTTGACCGGGCAGTGGGCCATGGTGAAACCGCGCTTGACCATCGCCGTGGTGTGCAGCGCGAACGCAGCCAGCAGCAGGAAATAATTCACATGGTCATCCTTGCGAAAACCCTTTCGCCACAGGAAAACCGAATACACCGTGCTCGCGCCGTAAACGGCCACGGCGAGCAGAAAGAAATGCCGGTCAGTGAACCAAGTCACGAGCATAGCATAAACCGGAGGCACCGGGGCGCAAGCACAAGTCGGCCGCACCCGGTCTTGAACCCCGCCCGCGGCGCCCAAATGCTCCCGCCGGGTTCGCCCCTTTCCGTCCCACCACAAAATCGTCAGGTAACTCAAATCTGCTGCTTGACTCCTGACCCGACTGATATACCTGTATCGGACCCAAGATTTGATGACAACTGACGCCAAGAGAGGTTTGCCGCCGTCATGACTCCAGAGTGCATATCCCCCGCCAAAACCGGCGGCACTTCCGGGTTGCGCTGGTCCATCGCATTTCTCGTCAGCGCCGCGATTGCCATCAGTTATCTGGACCGGCAGACGCTGCCGTGGGCGATCAAAGCAATCCAGGCCGACATCCCGTTCAGCAATGAGATCAAAGCGGGCTTGGATTCGGCGTTCCTGGTCACTTACGGATTGATGTATGTGGGTGGCGGCCTGCTGCTCGACCGGCTCGGCACCCGGCGGGGATTTTTGTGCATCATGATCTTCTGGTCGCTGGCGTGCGCCAGCCACGGCCTCGCCGGCGGCGTGATTGCGCTGGCCGCCAGCCGGCTGCTGCTCGGCGCCGGTGAAGGCGGCGGCTTTCCGGCCGCAACGCGGGTGGTGGCGGAATGGTTTCCGGTCAAAGACCGCGCGACCGCCATGGGCATCATCAACGCCGGCACCGCGGTGGGCGCGGTGGCGGCTCCGCCGCTCATCGCCCTGGTGTTGACGCATGGGAACTGGCTCCACCTCGCGCCGTGGCGCTGGGTTTTCTTCCTGACCGGCGCGCTCGGACTGCTGTGGACGCTTTATTGGTGGAGAAGCTATCGGACGCCGGTCCAACCCGGTGAAAATTCCGGCCCGGCCGGCGAACCGGAAATCGCGCACTCGCTCGCGAGCCTGCTGCAGCACCGTGAAACGTGGGCCATCGTGGGGGCGAAATTTTTGAGCGACGGCGCGTGGTATTTCTATCTGTTCTGGCTGCCGATATATTTGTTCGATTCGTTCCAGCTCGACATCAAAACCGCCGGCGGCATCGGCTGGATTCCTTACGCGGCGTCGGGCGTGGGCTGCCTGGTCGGCGGCGGATTTTCGAGCTGGCTGCTGCGGCGCGGCCTGTCGGTGAACGCGTCCCGCAAGTTTGCGTTGGGCGCCAGCGCGGCGCTGATGCCGTGGGTCATGTTCGCGCCGCATCTGCACTCGGTCGGCTGGGTCATTTTCATTTTCAGCCTCGCCTTTTTCGGCCAGCAGTCCTGGTCCACGCTCGTGATGATTCTGCCGACGGACATGATTTCCAAGCGCGCTGTCGGCACGCTGGCCGGCCTCGTCGGTTTTGGCGGCGCGATGGGCGGCATCGTGCTTGGCCAGATCGCCGGATATTTGCGCGATCACCATTACAGTTACCAGCCGGTGTTGGTGATTTCCGGCTCGATGCACGTCGCCGCGTTCCTTCTGATTTGCCTGGTCATTCCAAAAATTCAACCGCTGAATTTGTCCCTGCCGACCCGCGCACGCTGACGATCAAACTTGCGGCCATTGAAGGCCATGGCGGGAGAATCACCTTGAAACTCTGATGCTTGCGTTCCATCCTCCATAAAATCAAACAAAACAAATGCCTGTTCACTCCTTTGCATTTTGGTCAAAGCCGCGCGCCCGGCGTGCCCGCCTGATGTCAACCGTCGGATGGGCTGGCGTCTCCGCCATGACGCTGTTGCCCGGCATGGGATGGGCGCAGACGAATCCGCCGTCGGTCGCTCCCACCAACGCCGTCTCCTACGCGCCGTCCGTTCTGCCGGGCAAAGGGCTGGCGCAACATCCGTTTCTCTTAACCGGCGAGGCGGACAGCCGCAACAAGGAGCAGACGCTCTTCGTCGTGCGCGACGGCAAGGTCGCGTGGTCGTATTCCGTGTCGTCCTATGACACCAACCGGGTCATGGAGGAGCTGGGCGACGCGACCATGCTTTCCAACGGCAACATCGTTTTCTGCCGCAAGGTCGGCGCGAGCGAAGTCACGCCGGACAAGAAAATCATCTGGGACATGGAGGCGCCCAAGGGCACGGAAATTCATTCCATCCAGCCCATCGGCCTGGACCGCGTGCTGGTCACGGTGAACGCTCATCCGCCGAAGTTGATGTTGATCAACACCAAGACCGGCGCGACGGAGAAGGAATTGACGCTGCCGGCAGCGCGCACGAACGGAAGTCCGCACCTGCAATTCCGCCGCGTGCATCAGACGGCCGCCGGCACTTATCTCGCCGCGCATCTGCTGGACAACAAAGTTTCCGAATACGACGCGGACGGGAAGGAAATCTGGACCTACGCCGTCAACGGCCCGTGGTCTGCAACGCGCCTCAAGAACGGGAACACCTTGATCGCGTCCTATCACAACCGGATTCTTGAAGTGAACCATGACGGCAAAGTGGTCTGGGAATTCACCCAGGCGGACGCCCCGGACTATAAATTTTTCATATTTCAGGAGGTTAGCCGCCTCGCGAACGGCAACACAGTGATTTGCAGTTGGTGTCCCGGCGACATCCGCAGCGCGACGAACTGGCCCGGCTCGGTGCAAGTCTTGGAAGTGTCGCCGGAGAAGCAAATCGTGTGGGCCTTGAGCGAATGGAAAAATCCCGACCTCGGCCCGGCCTCCTCGATTCAATTGCTCGATGAACCCGGCACGCCGGAAAATCCCGGCGGCCAACAGCGCTGATTTCCTGGGGAATTAGCATCCGTATCCACGCTCTTGCCGCAACCAATTATGAAAATCACCGAAATCCGCACCCGTGCCATTCAATGGAAGGGCAAAACCGTCCCGCTGCCGCCGCATTTCTGCACGAACCCGATGGACGCCGTTTCGCCGATGCTCACGAAAGCCACGATGGGCACGTTCACGTTTCACGGCTGGCTGCTCGTGGAAATTTTCACCGACAACGGCCTGGCCGGCATCGGCAACGCCGCCCTCTCGCCGCTCGTGACCAAGCAGGTCATTGACCTTTACCTCAAGCCGCTGCTCATCGGCGCCGACCCGTGGGACACCGAATTTCTCTGGCAGCACATGTATCGCAAAACCATGGCGTTCGGCCGCAAGGGCATCGCGATGGTCGCCATCAGCGCGGTGGACATCGCGCTCTGGGATTTGCTCGGCAAATCGGCGAAGCAGCCGGTCTATCGCCTGCTCGGCGGGCGCACGAAACCGAAAATTCCCGTTTATGCGAGCCGGCTTTACAGCACGCCGCTGGATGAACTCGCGCGCGAATCCAAAAAATACAAGGACGAAGGTTACAAGGCCATGAAGCTGCGTTTCGGCTGGGGACCGACCGACGGCGCGGAAGGCATGCAGAAAAATCTCGCGCTGGTCCGCACCGTGCGCGAAGTCGTCGGCGACGGCATCGACATCATGGCCGACGCCTACATGGGCTGGAACCTGGACTACGCCAAACGCATGATTCCCCTGCTCGAACCGTTGAACCTCCGCTGGCTTGAAGAACCCGTGATTCCCGACGACATCCACGGTCTAGCCGAACTGAAAAGATTCGGTCGCATCCCGATTGCCGGCGGCGAACACGAACACACGCTCTACGGCTTCCGCGAACTCATCGAGGCGCGCGCCGTGGATTACATCCAGTTCGACACGAACCGCGTCGGCGGCCCCACCCAGGCGCGCAAAATCGCCGCGCTGGCCGAGGCGCATCAAATTCCCGTCATCCCGCACGCCGGGCAGATGCACAATTACCACGTCGTCATGGCGAGCCTGAACTCGCCGATGGCGGAGTTTTTCCCGCCGGTGGACGTTGAGGTCGGCAATGAGCTGTTCTGGTATATCTTCAAGGGCGAGCCGACGCCGAAGGACGGGTTTATTGACCTGGATGAAAACACACCCGGTTACGGCCTGACGGTGGATGAGCCGGCGCTCAAGAAATTTCATATCACCGAATGACCCGGCTGGTTCAAATCCAAAACGGTTCGACACGCGCAGTGGCGTTGGTGGCAGAACCGCGACTGCGCTTGCTCGCCGGCGTAAAATCAATTTACGAACTGGCCCAGGCAGCCGTTGATTCAAAAACGTCGCTGGTATCGTTGATTCAAAAAAGTGCAGGGGAAGTTTTGGATTACGACTCCATTTACCACGGAAAATCCGCGTGGCGTCTGCTGCCGCCGATTGATCACCCTTCCGAACCGGCGCGCTGCCTCGTTTCCGGCACGGGCCTGACGCATCTCGGCAGCGCGAAAAACCGCCAGGCGATGCACGGCGCCAGCGAGGCGGAATTAAGCGACAGCATGAAAATGTTCAAGTGGGGTGTCGAAGGCGGCAAGCCCGCGCCGGGAAAGATCGGCGTCGCACCCGAATGGTTTTACAAGGGCACCGGGACAATCCTGCGCGCCCACGGCCAACCGCTGGAGGTGCCGGCCTTCGCCGAAGACGGTGGCGAGGAAGCAGAAATCGCCGGCGTCTATTTCGTTGGCGAAAACGGCATGCCGCGCCGCATTGGCATGGCCATCGGCAACGAATTTTCCGACCACAAGTTTGAGAAGAAAAATTACCTCAATCTGGCTGGCTCCAAAATCCGGACGTGCTCCCTCGGCCCGGAGTTGGTCCTCGATCCCGATTTTCAAACCGTGCCCGGCCGGGTCGCGATTGAGCGCGGCGGACGCGAGCTGTG
This sequence comes from uncultured Verrucomicrobiae bacterium, assembly GCA_963764035.1. Classification (GTDB taxonomy): domain Bacteria; phylum Verrucomicrobiota; class Verrucomicrobiia; order Limisphaerales; family UBA11358; genus UBA11358. The sequence goes on along the minus strand of CAVXQV010000010.1, from coordinate 194,026 downwards.
GTCCAAGGGAATCGTCACCGGCGAAAACGAGATGTGCCACGGTCTCGCCAATATCGAACACCACCACTTCAAGTTTGAAACGCACCGCCGGCCCGGCGACCTTCACGTGCATTATTTCGGCGCGTGCGCCTTGAGCTTTGGCGACGGCGTGCGCCTGGCGGACGGCGACGTGATGTGCATCCAGTTCGCCGGCTTTGGCCGCGCGCTGCGGAATCCGTTGCGCGTCGCGGGCGGCGAAGCTACTTTAGTCGCTGTGGAGTCTCTCATTGATTGATTATGAGCAAACCGCGCATCGCATTTCTTGGCCTCGGCATCATGGGCTCGGGCATGGCGCGGCAGCTTCTCGCCCGCGGCTTTCCGCTGACCGTTTTCAACCGTAATCCGGAAAAATCCAAGCCGTTCGCGGCTGAAGGCGCGCGCGTCGCCGGTTCGCCCCGTGAAGCAGCGGCGCAAGCGGATGTGATCGTCAGCATGGTGGCCGACGACAATGCCTCGCGCTCGCTTTGGCTGGGTGAGAATGGCGCTCTCGCCTCCGCCTCCGCCGGGTCGGTGTGCATTGAATGCAGCACCGTCACCGTCGGCTGGGTGCGGGAATTGGCCGCCGCCGCCGGGGTGCGCAAATGCGAATTTCTCGACGCGCCGGTGACCGGCAGCAAAGCGCAGGCGGCCTCCGCCGAACTGAATTTCCTTGTCGGCGGCGATGCCAATACACTGGAAAAGGTGCGCCCCGTGTTGGCGGCGATGAGCAAAACCATCGTCCACCTTGGTCCGACGGGCAGCGGCGCTTTGCTCAAGCTCATCAATAATTTCGTCTGCGGCGTGCAGATCACCGCGCTCGCCGAGGGAATGGCGATGATCGAGCGCGGCGGACTCGATCGCGCACAGGCGCTTGCGGTTCTCACCAACGGCGCGCCCGGCAGTCCTCTGGTCAAAACCGTCTCGGCGCGCATGACCGCCCCGGATTTCACGCCGAATTTCCTTCTGCATCTCTTGGCCAAGGACCTCGGCTACGCAATTCAGGAGGGCGGCCGGCTTTCGGTTGAACTGGCGACGGCCAAGGCCGCGTTGGAACAATTCCAAAAAGCCATTGCCGCAGGGCACGGCGATCAGGATATTGCCGCCGTGGTCGAACCATTTCGCAAACGTTAAATTGAGATTCAAAACACGTGTTCACACAACCCATTTTAGTTGCCGGCCAGTGGCGCGCGGCCAATGCCAGCGGAACCTTTCATGCCGAAAATCCCGCCACGGGGGAACGGCTGCCGGACGAATTTCCCATCAGCACGTGGGCCGATTGCGACGACGCCTTGAACGCCGCCATCGAAGCCGCCGGCATTTTGCGGACAACGCCGCCGGAAACCATCGCCAAATTCCTGACGCGCTTTGCCGAGCGCATCGAGGCGCGAAAGAGTGAGCTTGTTGAAGTTGCGCACGCGGAAACCGCCTTGCCGAAATCGCCACGGCTCGCCGACGTGGAACTGCCGCGCACGAGCGGCCAGTTGCGGCAGGCCGCCGCTGCCGTGCTGGAAGGTTCGTGGGCAATGCCGACGATTGACACGAAAGCGAACATCCGCTCGGTGCTTGCGCCGCTCGGACCGGTGTGGGTTTTCGGCCCGAACAATTTTCCGTTCGCCTTCAACAGCGTCGCGGGCGGTGATTTCGCCGCCGCGATTGCCGCCGGAAATCCCGTCATCGCCAAGGCCAACACGTCGCATCCTGGCACGTCACGCTTGCTCGCGGAGGAAGCTTTTGCCGCCGTGACCGAAACCGGGCTGCCACCAGCGACGGTCCAGTTGATTTATCGCACGGGCCACGCCGACGGCGAACGCCTGGCTGCCGACCCGCGCACCGGGGCGCTGGCCTATACCGGCAGCCGCAGCGCTGGCTTGAAACTCAAGGCCGCGGCGGATCGGGCGGGCAAACCGTTTTATGCAGAACTTTCCAGCGTGAACCCGGTGTTGATTCTCCCCGGCGCGTTGGCAGAACGCGGCGCCAGGCTGGCCGAGGAATTCACCGGCAGTTGTTTGATGGGCACGGGCCAGTTTTGCACGAGTCCAAGTCTGATCGTGCTTGTCGCGGGCGAGGCGACGGAGCAATTCGTCGCCGCCGCAAAACAAAAACTCGAAGCCACGGCGCCAACGCCACTGCTTTCCAGCGGGGTGCAACGCACGCTGGACGAGAGCGTGAAGACGCTGCGGGCGGCGGGCGCGGAGCTTGTCTGCGGCGGCTCGCCGCTGCCCGCGCCCGGTTACCGGTTTGCGAACACGCTGCTGCGCGCGAGCGGCGACCAGTTTCTGGCCGCGCCGGAGAAATTGCAGACGGAGGCATTCGGCAATGCCTCGCTGGTCGTCGTGGCACGGGACGCCGGACAGGCGGCGAAGATTCTCGATCATGTCGAAGGCAACCTGACCGGCTGTGTTTATTCGGACACGCGCGGCTCCGACGACACGCTCTACGACCAACTCGCGCCGCTGCTGCGGACGCGCGTCGGGCGTTTGCTCAACGACAAAATGCCGACTGGCGTGGCGGTTTCGCCGGCGATGAATCATGGCGGGCCGTTTCCGGCGACGGGCCATCCGGGTTTTACCGCGGTCGGAATACCGGCGTCGTTGCGGCGGTTTGGGATGTTGCAATGTTTCGACAATGTGCGCCCGCATCGCCTGCCCGCCACGTTGCGGAACAAGAATCCAAACGGGAAAATGTGGCGGCTGATTGACGGCCAATGGTCACAAGCGGACATCGCAGGTTAACCTCATTCAACCAAATCGAATATGAAATGTCATCTTCAACTCGCCGGTGTGCTGGCGGCATTGGCCCTCGCGCCCGCCACTTTTGCCGATTCAATCACCAACATGTCCGCGGCGGACGCGCCGTTTCCCGTGACCATCACGGTGGACGCCGCCAAGCCGGTCGGCGCTCTGACGCCCATCTGGCGATTTTTTGGCGCGGACGAGGCGGACTACGCCTACCTGAAGAACGGAAAGAAATTGCTGTCCGAACTCGGCCAGCTCGGCGGGTCGCAGGTTTATTTCCGCGCCCACCATCTGCTCACGAGCGGCGACGGCGCGTATGCGCTGAAATGGAGTTCGAGCAGCGCCTACAAGGAAGACACCAACGGCACGCCGGTTTATGACTGGACGATCAACGACAAGATTTTTGACACTTACCTCGAACGCGGCGTCAAGCCATACGTGGAAATCGGCTTCATGCCCGAAGCGCTCTCGACGCATCCGCAGAATTACCCGCACAATCCGCCGGTCAATAGAATGGCGCCCGCAAATGCCGGGCAGGCGTATCCACCCAAGGATTACGCAAAATGGGGCGAGCTGGTTTATCAGTGGACCAAACATTGCGTTGAGAAATACGGCGCGGGCGAGGTGAACCAATGGTATTGGGAAGTCTGGAACGAGCCGAACATCAGTTATTGGCACGGCACGCGCGAGGAATTTTTCAAGCTCCACGATTACGCCGTGGACGGCGTGCGCCGCGCGCTGCCAACGGCGCGAGTCGGCGGGCCGGAGACGGCGGGCGGGCCGGGCGGACCTTTCCTGCGCGACTTCCTCAACCACTGCGCCCGCGGCACGAATTACGCCACCGGCAAAATCGGCACGCCGCTGGATTTCATTTCCTTCCACGCCAAAGGCTCGCCGACGTTCACCACCAACGGCTTTGTCCGCATGGGCATGGCCGCGCAATTCCGCAACATTGACGACGCCTGCGCCGTGGTCGCCTCGTTTCCCGAATACAAGAACCTCCCGCTGGTCATCGGCGAATCCGACCCGGAAGGCTGCGCCGCCTGCACCGGCGCGCAGGACGGTTATCGCAACGGCACGATGTATTCCAGCTACACCGCCGCCAGTTTCCCGCGCGAATTTGAAATTGCCCAAAAATACGGCGTGAACCTGGAAAGCGCGCTCACCTGGGCGTTTGAATTTGAGGACCAGCCGCCGTTCGCCGGGTTCCGCGCGCTCGCCAGCGACGGCATTGACCTGCCCGTGTTGAACACGTTCCGCATGTTCGCCAAGATGAGCGGCCAGCGCCTCGCCGTGCAGAGCAGCGCCGGCCTGGACGCCGACGCCATCCGGCTCCACGGCGTCCGCGGCGCGCCGGACGTTTCCGCCCTCGCCAGCCTCGACAAAAACAAACTCGCCGTCCTCGTCTGGCATTATCACGACGACGACCTGCCCGGCCCGGACGCAAACGTGCAACTGGCGCTGGACCACCTCCCGCTGGCCAACGGCGACGCCCGGCTCACGCACTACCGCATTGACGCCGACCACAGCAATGCCTATCAGGCCTGGCTCAAGATGGGTTCACTATTGCCGCTCACGGACGCGCAACACGCCGAATTGGAAAAGGACGGCCAGCTCGCCGAACTCCAGCCCCCGCAAACCGTCCACGTCAAGGACGGCAAATTGCCACTGCAATTTCCCCTGCCCCGGCAGGGCGTCTCACTGCTGGTGCTGACTTGGAATTAGAGACCGCGCCATGAGCCTCGCGGCTACGGCGGGCTGGCAATGATGAAACCGCCGGTCTCAAACCGCCATTGATCCGCCGCGAGCGGGTCATAGGTGAAGCTGAAATCGCAGGCCCCGTTGGTGGCGACCAGATGGAATTTGTCCGGGTTGTTGTTGCCTCCGTGTGACCGTGACGCGGCAAAATCTCCCGGCCAATCCAGCGACAACACGACCGCGACCGCCGCCAGCAGGCAGGAAACCGGCCCAAGGCATCTCGCCAGGCGTGGTCCGGGCTTCATATCACCCAATAGACACCACGGGCGGCCGATTTGTATGAATGCTGTGCATGGATAGTGTCTCCTTTTGGGCTTGTCGAGCGACCATGCCGCGGGCAGCTTGGCGTGTCAGAACAGGAGGACGACAGCTTATGAAATGTTCAAAATGCGACGGGGAGATGCTGGCGGGCAAAGTCTATATCGGCGGCAGCGCCACGAGCTTCATGTTTGCCGGTGGTCTCTCCGCCGGAGCGCCCCTCACCTTCCAGGCCCAGAACGGCAGGGATTACACCATTCAGGAAAGTTCCGAGGTCTGGCCGGCGCATTATTGCAACGGCTGCGGCGCCGTGCTTATGGAAACCAATCACAGCGGATTAACCTCGTCCTGAAACTTGCCTGCTTCGAGTTCGGCTCTTTCAGCCTCATCGAAACGTCCGGCGCCGACTGATTTAGCCGCAATAGAACACAAAGAACGCAAATACCCTCGCCCCTCGGAGGGGAGAGGGTGGGGTGAGGGGTTCATTCAATAAACCAGCACCAGCACCGCCGCACCCTGCGCAGACTGATTCAACCGCAAAAAAACGCAAAGATCGCAAAGAATCTCTGTGTTCTTTGTGTTCTCTCGCGGCAAACAAATTAGTAAACCGGCACCAGCACCGCCGCATCCTGCGCCGACTTCACCACCCCTGAACGATGGTAGGGACGCGCTGCCGCGCGTCCGGCGGCGCGGCAGCGCCGCCCTACCTTGACCGCGTAATTCAATTGGTGGCCGTCCGCAAGGATCTCGGCCGACACGATGCCGATCACGTTGCCCCGCTCATCCACCAGCGGACGATGCTCGTCCTGCCATTTGCCCGGCTGCATGGTGGCCGTCTGCAAAGACCGCGCTGATTTGAAAATACCGCGGGTCATCCCCCGGTCGAAGTTCGACTTCCCACCAGCGATTCCCCCGTGGTGGCCGTGCGCCAGCACCTTGGGCGCAAACCCCTGCAAAACGATGTCGGGAAATCCGACCGTCGCCACCGTGCCGCCCAATTGCGCCGACCGGCTGGATGAAATGGGCAATGGAGAAAATTTTCCGTCCGCTTTGAGCAAGGCCAGATCATTCGCCGCATCCACCTGCACCACCTTGGCGTCAATCAAACCCGCGCCCGTGAGCAAACGAACCTTCGTCGCATCTTTGACCACATGAAAATTGGAAATCAAATAACCATCGTCCGTGATGAAACACCGTGCCGGTGTGGCCTTTTCAATACTGCGGACTTACTCCTTTACGATAATACCTTGCGGAGCGCCGATTTTTAATCGGCTTTGGCAGGCCAGCGAACAAGCCGGCTGCAAGCCGGCGCTCCGTTCGCTTTTGTTCCGGTTTGACCGTTCGCTTCTTCTCAATCCTGCAAACGGGTTAAAGCGTAAAATCTAAAGCCCCCTCACACAACGAAAGCCAGTGCTGGTGTTGGCGACGCTCGGAACGTTGTTGCCGTCACGATTTGCGCAACGCGTGAGATGGGGCGTGTTGTCATAAACGCCGCCGCGCAAAACATGACAGCTCAAAGGTCCGTTCGGCCCGTGCGTATCAGCCTGCGTAGCCCCCACGTTAGAATACCAACTGCCGTCATACCAATCCCAGCACCACTGCCACACATTCCCCGCCATGTCATACAGCCCATATCCGTTCGGCGCAAAATACCCCACCGGACTCGTGTAGGGAAGAACCCCGTCATTGAATGCCGGGTTATAGCCAGTGTTGCTCAAATCGTAGCTATAGCAGCCCGTGCAACTGAAGTAGTTGGCCTGGCTTTCCGAAATAGTGTTGCCCCATGGAAACCGCTCTCCGCCCGTCCCTCCCCGCGCCGCCTTCTCCCACTCCGCCTCTGTTGGTAGTCGGTAGCCCGCATTCCAGTTCACACAGGAACTGCTGATGTCCAAGTCCCCGGAGCGATACACCACCGTCTGGCTGGCGTCGGTGTAATACGCCGGAGTCCGACTTTCCATCTCGCTCCGCGCATTGCACCACTTCACCGCGTCATACCAGTCAATCGTCTGCACCGGATGATTCGCTGCCTTCCCCGAACCCGCCTTGTCAAAACTGTAGCCGTGATTGGTCGCCCAGTTGTAAACCTGCTGCCACAGCGCCAGCGTCACATCGTATTTGTCCATGTAAAACGACGAAACGTAAACAGCGTGCAGAGGTAGCTCATCTGGATGGCCTTCACTTGGATCCATGCAGTTGCCCATCGTGAACGAGCCGGCGGGAATGAGCACCACGCCCGAGGGGGCTGGACCGGGGAGATCACTAACCGTGAGCGTGGCCGCCGCCGAGTTTACCGCCTGCCCGCCAGCGGTTACATGCACCGAATAATTGCCGCCATCGCCGTAAGCCACGCTGGAGAGCAGCAATGTTTGGGATGTCCGGCCCGGCATCGGCCCGCCATTGAAATACCATTGGTAGCTGATGGGCTGGCTGGCAATTGCACTCACCGAGAAGGACGCCGAACTGCCCGGCGTGACATTCGCACTTTGCGGATGGTTTTGGATGGTCAGTTGAGTCGCATGGGGATAGCTGCTGGACCATTGGCGTGAAAAAAGCCGGATGGAAGCCAGCGTCGGCAAATCGCTGTCGTCCACGCCAACGACGCTTAAACCGAGGGTCAAATAGGCGTCCGCCGTGATTCCCCAACTCGCGCTCGTCAGTTGCCCGCCGCTATAGGTTGCCTGCCCGCCGACCGTCACTTTCGGATTCACGTTGGCTTCCACGCCCGCCAGACTTTCAACCCGTGCGGAAAGTTCCGGCACCAGCGCCACATACGCGCTGGCCGAGCCGTTAACGCTGTAGGTGAACGGCACGATTTCTGGTTGAGCCAGGTTGAGCGCAAAAACCGGCGAAACAATGGGCGAAGCGGTCTGGTCATACAGGACGCCGCAGGTCATGTTCAGGTTCTGCTGGATGCCGGTGGACAGGGTGGCGGTGGCCGAAAGGTTGTATCCCAATTGCGCCTGGAGATCGAATCCCACGTCCACCCACACCGGCACCACGCCGACCATGCCGAGGAAGACCTCATAATTTTGGGAGAACAGACCAAAGGACGTGTCGTTTACAACCGCGCCGGTAAAGCTCAATTCCGGCACCAGCGCGGCGTTCATGTTTCCGCTGAAATCCCCTTCAAATCGCTGGAGTTGAAAATTGTGGGTTTGAAAGGCAATTCGCAACGTGGGCGTGAAAAGCCAGTAGCCTTCGTCCAGTTTCAAGGTCACACCGCCATTGTCGTAAATGGTGTCGCCGCTGAAGTCGGCGCCCAGCGTCGGCAGCGTGAAGGTCTGGTTGAAGGAAATGGCGGGCTTGATGAGGCCACCGGCATCGAAGTTGTAAACCACTGAATTGGATGAAAGCGATGCCGAACCCTCTGGAAGAATCTGCGCCAGCGGAACGTTTGTGGTGAACAGCGTCAGCAGCATGTTCACCGGATCGTTGCTGATGGCGATGATTTGCCGATAGAAAATTTCATTGGTGGATGCCGGCGTGAGATTGCACACGTAGGTGTTGGTGGCGAAATTCGGAGCCGTGTTCGTGTAGGCCAGCACCAGGGAATTGCTTTCGACCGTCAGCGTCCAGGGATTGCCGCCCGTTTTGGGAATCGCGGGGATGGAACCCGTCCGTTTGGCCAGCGCGGCGGTGGGAATGTTCCCGATGCGCTGCCCCATTATTTGGGCTTGCGATGAGCCAAAGACGAAAAGATTCGTTGCCACTTGCGGCTGAACTTCCAAAGTAAAACTCCAAGTGTTCGTGCCGGCGTTGCCCAAGGTATCCGCAGCGACCAGCGTCACCTGAACGTTTGAGCCATAATCGCCCAAAGGCGTGATGCCGTCGTTAATGAAAGTTAGGATACCATTGGAAAATGTGAGTTGTGCATTGGTTAGTGCGAATGTGCCGAGGCCGCCGACAGTCAACTGGATGGAGTTGGTGTCAATACCCGTCGCATCCGACAATGACACCGTCAAATCGGAAAACTGCGGCACGGCAAATGAGCCGTTCGGCGGAGTCTGACTGACGATAGCGGGCGGCTGCTCAGCCCCGCCAGCCGGGTTGCCGACTGAACAAAACTTCCGAATCCTCGCGCCGCCGGAACGGGCAGCCGCTCCGGCGGTTTTGCTTGCGAACTGGCTTTGGGCTTTTCCCGAATCACGACGGCTTTTTCCAGATGGCGTTGAACAGGTTGATGGGCGCGCCTTTCGTTTGTAACAATAATCATCTTTACAAAATACGCGCATGTTGGTTAATTGGCCGCACGAGAGTTGAAGTCAAAGGTTGCCTCCCAGGGCGGTTGACTTCATGCCGTTTTTCCGTCAGTTGCAGAATTAACTATAGAAGGCCAAGCCATGAAAAATAGTCCGTTCCATGACGGATTGCGCGTGCCCGCCCGACGCCTGCGACCCCCCGTATCCACATGACGCGCTGTCACCCGCCAAATTTGGCAGTCAAACAAACCAACAACCAAAAGGAAAAATATGACACGAAACAACCTCATCAAATACGGCCTGACCGTGTTGACCGCCTCGACGGCGCTTATCGGCGTCGGCGGCACGGCGCAGGCCCAGACGAAAAAACCGAACATCGTCTTCATCATGGGCGACGACATCGGCATGTGGAACATCGGCGCTTACAGCCGCGGCATGATGTCCGGGCAGCACGCCCAACCTCGACAAGCTGGCCAAGGAAGGCATGTTGTTCACCGACTATTACGCCGAGGCGAGCTGCACGGCGGGCCGCGCGAACTTCATCACCGGCGAACTGCCCATCCGCACCGGCATGACCACGGTCGGCCAGGCGGGCGCGCCCATCGGCCTGCCGGCGGAAGCCTGCACCATCGCCACCGCGCTCAAGGCGCAAGGCTATGCCACCGGCCAGTTCGGCAAAAACCATCTGGGCGACAAGAATGAATTTCTGCCCACCGTCCACGGCTTCGATGAATTCTTCGGCTACCTGTATCACCTGGACGCGATGGAAGACCCGTTCCATCCCAACTACCCGCAGAACTTGCTGAACGTCGTCGGCCCGCGCAATCTGGTTCACTCCTGGGCCACCGACACGGACGACCCGACCGAGATGCCGCGCTGGGGCAAGATCGGCAAGCAGAAGATTGAAGACGCCGGCCCGTTGCCGCCGCACCCCATGGACGGCATCAAATACAACATGGAAACGGTGGATGATACCATCCGCGACCTCTCCCTCACCTTCATGGACAAGGCCAAGGCGGACGGCAAGCCGTTCTTTGTCTGGATCAACCCGACGCGCATGCACATCGTCACGCATCTCTCGCCCGAAATACACTGCGATGGAGAATTCGGACAATGGCTGGTCGGAAGAAGAAGCCGGCATGGCCCAGCTCGATGACGACGTCGGCCTGATTATGCAACACCTCAAGGACATGGGCGTGGACGACAACACCATCGTCGTCTTCACCACCGACAACGGCACCGAAGCTCTTCACCTGGCCTGATGGCGGCATGACGCCGTTCGCGCAGAGCAAAGGCACGGTCATGGAAGGCGGCTTCCGCGTGCCGTGCATCGTCCGCTGGCCCGGCCACGTCCCGGCGGATTCCGTCCAGAACGGCATCTTCTCCGGCATGGACTGGTTCCCCACCTTCCTTGACGCCGCCGGCAACCCGAACATCACCGACCAATTGCTCAAGGGCGTGACCCTCGGCGACCGGACCTACAAGAACCATCTGGATGGTTACGACCAGATGGCCGCCATCACCGGCAAAGGCCCCTCCACGCGCCATGAAATCTTCTACCTCGGCGAAAGCACCATCGGTGCGGTGCGCATTGACGATTACAAGTATCGTTTCATTGAGCAGCCCCAGGGCTGGCTCGGCGTGAAAAACCACATAGACGTGCCGATCATCACCAACCTGCGCCTGGATCCGTTCGAGCGCACCGGCTGGCCGCAAGACGGGACGAAGGAAGGCGGGCAGCAATACTTCGACTGGTTCAAGTATCAATTCTGGCGCTTTGTGTTCGTCCAGCAGGTGATGGGCAAGGAACTCCAGACCTTCCTCGAATATCCGCCGATGCAAAAGGGCGCGAGCTTCAACCTGGACGCCGTGAAAGCGGAGATGGCCGAAAAGATGAAAGAGGCCGAGGCGGCGAGCAAAGGTCCGAGCGACTAGTCTGAATTAATCTTCACGGCGGGCGGCTCGCAAGGGCCGCCCGCTTTTTTTCTTCTGTTCCCTGCGTTACCTCCGTTTCAACATAAAAAAAGGGCCGGAACGGTTTCCCGTCCCGGCCTTGATTTTGTCGGCCTGCCGGATTCTGATTTCAACTTTCCGATTTCAGGGCCAGTCCGGCCCGGCCTTTCGGCGTTTGCCTTCAATGCACCATGCAGGACATGGGCAGCGACCATTGGCTCTGGCCGGTGCTCCCGCCCAGCGCCCGGGCACGCACCTGCACCGTGGTGCCGGTCGTCAGCCCGGTCAGCGCGATGATGCGCGCCTGCGTCGAGAACTTGACCGACGTCCACACAGTGTTGACGAGCATCTGCACCTCGTAACCCACCGCGTTGTCCACCGGTGAGACATGCACGTCCAGTTGCGTGGAGACGTCGTTGTCTATCCCCGTGATGGAGGGTGCGTCTTCCGTGTAACTTCGCACGGAACAGGGAGATGCCTAACCGGCCGGTTTCGGGGACGGGTGCCCAGGAAATTTTTTGCCCGTCAAAAACCGGCCTGACCGGGCAAAGTCCGTCTCTGATGATGCCCAAATCGTCACGGACTTTGCCTCTTTCAGCACTGACTTTACCCAATCCGCCGCTGACTTTGCCTCATCCGTGGCGGACTTTACCCGGTCAGAGACTGACTTTGGCTCATACGTCGCTGACTTTACCCGGTCAGAGGCCAGGTTGCCCATTTTTGAGACAGGACAGTGGATGAAAACGGGACACGGCAGTGACACAAAATCTGAAATGCAGAAAGCTGAAAGCTGAAATCAGGCATTGAACGGCCAAATACCCGAACCACGCAAAACGGCTTTAAGCCAAGACGCGACGGCGCAAAGAATTTCAACCGCGGATGGACACGGATTTCCGACCACGAAATGCACGAAACCCGCAAAAGGAGCGCCGGCCTCCGGCCCACGTGCCGGTTGAACACGGAATTGAACCGCAAAGGAACAACGCCACAAAGCCTTGAACCGCGAACCACACGAAACACACGAACCGGATTTGCCGCAAGAGAACGCAAAAGGCGCAAAGAATTTTTACCACGGATGGACACGGATACTGATTGCCGCGAAAAGGCGCAAGGCGCACAAAATGAAAAACCATTGCCGGGCCGGGGCCGCAGGCGTAGCATCGCCGGACAGCCTGCAATCAGGATAACGGGACATGAAAGATTACGGTCTGAATAAAAAACCGGGACCGGCTCCAAATGAAATGGTCTGGGCGTTTGACTTTGCGCATCCTCTCCACTGCGAACGGGAAGAGGACCGAGGTGAGGTGTCGAATCCTGGCCACCAAAAAACTGCCGTGCGGCGCGGCAACAAATTTCTGCACAAGGCCTCCCTGCTCATCCCGCCGGAATTTGCCTTGCCCCGTGGGAGAGAGTGCTGTGCCTGACTGTGGCGGTCTCGGGCCAGGGTTCTCCCACGGGGCGAGACCAAAACCGCCGCCGGCCGCCGCCGGAAGACTTGGACCCGGAGACCCGGATGAAACCGCGAAATACGCCAAATACGCGAAAGAAAAAAGGCTGAAAACTCTGCCGCTATTTCCTTTTTGACACCATGCCCGCTTCCCTGCCAACCAGCCCATGCGTTCACTGGACACTTGCCGAGTTGAAGCAGCTCGGCAAAACGCCCGACTCCATCCTCGCCCGCCGCACCGGACGCACCATCAAGGCCGTGGTCGCCATGCGCCAACGGCGGCGCATCCGCCTCACCATCCCGCCCCGCCGTTGGACCGCGCGCGAGACCGCACTGCTGGGCCGGTTCAACGATGCGGAACTTGGCCGGCGCTTGCGCCGTCCCCAATGGGCCGTCCGCCACCAGCGCCTGGCTCTGCGGATTGCCCCTTTTCGACCGCGACCGAAATTCCGATTCTGGACACCGGCTGAACTGCGGCTGCTGGGAACCCTGCGGGACGACGTCTTGGCGCAGCGCTTGCGCCGCACGCAAACGTCAGTTGAAGCCATGCGCGGGGAACTTGGAATCCCGGTTTACAATTCCCGGCGACCGGCATGGACCACCGCGCAGGATGCGTTGCTGGGCCAACTGTCCGATGAAGAAATTGCCCGCCGGCTGAACCGCACCGTCCAGTCGGTCGCCGACCGCCGGTGCAAGCTGCATATCATCAAGCCGCATTCCAAACGCCCGCCCTGGACGCCGCAGCAGGAACGCTGGCTGGGAAAACTTTCAGACGTGGAAATCGCCCGCCGCACCGGGCATGCTCTGCAAGGTATTCGCTTCCGCCGTCGCCGCCTCGGATTATCCGACCCGACGCGCCGCCGGTCCTGGCCACCGAACGATGACCGGCTGTTGGGCACGGCAACGGACGCTCAACTGGCCCGGCGTTTGGGCCGCACCGTTTCCGCCGTCATTAACCGCCGGCAAAAACTGGGCGTTCGCAAGTTCCAATCGCAAGCCGCCCGTCCGTGGACGCCGGAAGAATTCGCTCTGCTGGGCACGCTGCCTGACCGGCTGCTGGCACGCCGTATCAACCGCAGTTACGATGCCGTGGCGGCTTACCGCTTGAAAAAGGGCATCGCCGCATTTAGACCGCCGCGCCAAACCAGCCTGCCGGTGACGGCTTTCTTCAGCCTGTGAAACGGCCTGGCCCGTGTTTCACCGGGCAGAATTATGCTTTTATTTTCCCGCGCCGGGCGTAGCATCGGCCCGAAACTATCATCCTGATTACCGCCGATGGCATGGCCGCCAAAAAGCGCAAAAAGCACAAACCGCAGGGGTTTTTGGCAGGCCCGGCGGCTGGAGGGAAATCTGATTTTATGCGCCTTTTGTGCATTTTTGCGGCGGCTTAACGGCGGCTTTTAGGATCACAGGAAAAGTGGCTATGAAAGATTGCGTTCTGAATAAAAAACCGGAACCGGCTTCAAATCAAACCGTCTGGGCGTTTGACCTGGGCAATGTCCCACGCCCGTTGGATGACCACCTGTTTGACCGCGGCTTTATTTCCTTTGAAAACGGCGGCGAATGGCGCGTCTCACCAGTGGCTCACGAAGCATCCATGAACAAAATGGGCATCTTTCTGTGAACAGACGTTTCTCATGCTGCTGTTGGGTGTTGACCTGTCTGGCGACGGCTTCCGCCGCCTGGGCATGGTCCAGCAAGGATTTCCCTCCGTGCGAACCCATCCACCAGATCGCGATTGAAAACGTCCTGTCCAATCAGGTTGCACCCAGCCTGATTAAAATCCTGCAAGACCAGCAAACCGTGGTGGACAAGGACCAGCAGGCGCTCCAATCCTTTGAACATTCCATGACCGGCATTGACAAGGCCGGCGAGCAGGTGACCAACCAGCGGCCCATCTTCATCATCGAAACCGAAGCCTTCATCCGGACCAATCTTGTGCAGGCTATTCAGGCCAGGAAGGCGGGCGACACCCACAACGCCTACGTTTTCCTTGGCAAAGCCATGCACCCGCTGGAAGACGCCACCTCGCCTTCGCACAAACCCTTTCAAGTCTGGGCCTACAACGAAAGTTTGTGGGCCGAAATCGTCCACGTGTTCCATGAACGCAGCTATCCCGACAGCCAGAGCGACACCAATCAGGTGGAGGAACGCGCCGAATTGGAAGGCGCCGTTCAATACGCCTACGACCTGTTCATGGAAAAAACCGGCCTGCCGGCGCAATTCTACAATCACACGAACGCCCTGCTGATATTGCCGCCGGCCTACCTGCATCCAAGGAGCCAATAATGCACAAACGCAACCTCATCCTCATTGCGATTGTCTGGGCCGCCCTGGTCACGGTTGTGTTCCTGATTTTCCCGCGCATCTACCACGGCGCAGCCGGCTGGGCCTATTTCCCGGTCATCGCCCTGTCGGTGGCGCTGGAGCATGTCTTTGGCGGCAACCCGCATTCGCCATCTGCTGTCAATGGCTGGAGTTGCTTTGCGGCTTATACCCTTTTTTACTGGGTGCTGGTCCTGATTATCTACGCGCTGTTGCTGGAATTCTATCTGCTCCGCAAAGTGCTGCATCATCTGGACGACGCCAAACAGCATCTGACCGGGGAAAAACCGGATTCGCGCCAGGCGCTGGAAAAAATGGGCCGGGCCATCGCCGAAGTGGAAACCCGCCGCCGGAAACACTGGCTGCTGAAACCGCTGGATTTGCCGGATTTGAATGAAGCCCCGCATTTGCTGGCAGCGCGGGCCATTACCGGTTCCTACAAGACACGGCCGGTGAACAAACTGCTGAACCAGCTCAATGCCCGGCTCGCATCCGAAATGGGTTCCACCAAAGCCGCCGTGACGATGTCCAGACTGCGGGAAGACGCCCGGAACTACGCCTCCCAAAAGGAACCCGGCAAATCGGCAACCAGTTGATTCTTCAAATCCATGAACAGAATGGAAATCATCACGAATCTCCCCGTCAACGCCTTCTCCGCATCGGACGGGGAGACTCGAACCATTTGGGAAACCGTGAGCGGAGTCCGGCAGAGCCGAAACCCGTCCGGGCATTTGACCTGGGCAATGTCCCTCGCCCATCGGATGGGAGAGGGTGGCGCGCAGCGACGGGTGCGGGCTGCAACTGGCCGGATGAGGTGAACAAAAATCTCCACAACGGATTTGGGGCATCGCTGCTCATCCCGGCGGAATTTGCCTTGCCCCGTGGGAGAGAGTGCTGCGCCTGCCTTTGGCGGCCTCGGTCCAGGGTTCTCCCACGGGGCGAGACCAAAACCGCCGCCGGTCGCCGCCGGCTGTGGCGCACGCGGCAGGCACACAAGGCCCGCGAGCAATGGCTCACGGATGACCACCGGGTTTGGTGGCCGGCCCCGATGGCAAGTCCGGCCCGGCCCCCGGAAACCATTCCGTGTGCTGGTCGCCGGTGCGGCCCCAGTAGGTGACGCGCTTGCCGCGCAGGAAGGCGATGTAGCCCTGCACACCGCCCGCCATCGCGCGCCGGGTGAACTCGCGATACTTCTGCCCGTGGCGCTGGCTGTCCAGGATGTTCGCGCGCAACGCGGCGGCATAGAACTCCGGGGCGACGGGCGGCAGGCCCTCATAGGCGATGGACGTGGCCACCATCCCGCCCTCCGCGCTGTAAAACCGTTTGCGCAGCCCGACGTAATCCACGTGATAATATTCCACGCCCGCCGCGAGCAGTTGGCCGACGACCTCGGGGAACGACAACGAGCCGTCCAGCGTCCCGCGCGCCGCTTGGAGAATCAGTTTTGAATCCATGCCCAAGGATTAAATGTTTTCCGCGCAAAATGAAGGAAAAATTCTCGACTCGCTTCGGAAATGGGCGTATTCAGAAAAGCAATCAGCAAACCCGGGCTTCATATTTATGCCAAATAATCTTTCTGCGGTTGACGGGCTTCCTGTTCGCATAAGCGGCGAACGGGCAAAGCGCAAACATCACTACCTCAAAAATTATTGCGGCATCACCACGGCTTCCATGCGGAAGAAATTCAACAAGCTGGTTTATCTTGATGTCATGGCCGGGCCGGGCCGTTGTAAAATAGAAGAAACCAACGAAGAATTCCCCGGCTCACCCTTAGTGGCGTTGGATTATGATTTTTCCGAATACATTTTTATCGAGGATCATGCTGAATCAGTCAATGCCTTGAAACACCGCGTCGCCAACCATCCCAAAGCCTCCAAAATAAAAATCATTCCCGAAAACTGGATTGAAGTCGCGGAATCAGGACGGTTGAAATTCGGCGATTCAACTCTGGTAGTCGCTTTTGTTGATCCAACGGGCATTTCTCAAACGCCCTTGTCTGCGATGCAAGCCCTGGCAAAAAGTCCCAGGATAGATTTGCTTGTGACCATTCAATACCGGCTCGGCATCGTTTGGAACGCACCGCAATATCGAAAATCGAAGAGTGGACAAACTGCGCTCGACAGTTTTTTGGGCGATCAAAGCTGGCGCGAGTGGGGAGACAGGGAAGCCGGAGAATTTGGCCGCCTTGCCGTCGAACATTTCTGTGACAAGCTCCAAAAAAAGGAAGGCTTCATTGGCACACGCCACGTTTCAATTCCTGAAGGCAATCCTTTGTATCGTTTCACCTTGTTCAGCCGTCATCCGCTCGGCGGGAGTTTTTGGCTGAAAATTTTGAAAACCGATGAAAAAGGCCAGCGGGAACTGCTGTGAAAAATAACTTACCCTGGACTGTATTTGTCCTACCCGCTGTGAGAAACTTTTTTCAATGAGCGCCAATTCAAAAATCGAATGGACGGATGCGACGTGGAATCCGGTGCGCGGCTGCACCAAGATCAGCCCCGGCTGCCTGCATTGCTACGCCGAGACCTTTGCCGAGCGCTTTCGTGGCGTGCCCGGCCACCCGTTTGAACAGGGCTTTGACCTGCGCCTCGTGCCGGAAAAACTCGGCGACCCGTTGCGCTGGTCAACCCCGCAACGGATTTTCGTCAACTCCATGAGCGACCTGTTTCATCCCGGCGTGCCGGATGAATACATCGTCAAGGTGGCGCGCGTGATGAAGGCCGCCAACTGGCACACCTACCAGATTCTCACCAAGCGCGCCGGGCGGATGCAGAAATTGTTGAAGGGCAAATTGAAGTTCGCGGCGGAGCAGCCACATATCTGGTGGGGCGTGAGCGTGGAAAACCGCCAGCACGGATTGCCGCGCATTGATTTGCTCCGCGATTCGCCCGCGCAAATCCGTTTCTTGAGCATCGAACCGCTGCTGGAACATCTCGGCCCGATCAATTTGAAGGGCATCAACTGGGTGATTGTGGGCGGCGAAAGCGGGCCGGGTGCGCGGCCAATGGCTGCCGATTGGGTGCGGGACCTCCGCGCGCAATGTCACCGTGCCAAGGTCGCCTTCTTTTTCAAGCAATGGGGCGGCGTCCGCAAAAAAGAAGCCGGACGGGAACTGGACGACCGCACCTATGATGAATTCCCGGAACGCCCGCAAGTTCGCGTGCCCGGTTTGGAATTTCGGCGAAATACTTTGGATCGATTGGAACTGGTTTGAAAATGCTGGACATGGTTCGGAAATGGGCGGATTCTGCCAATCAATTTTATGATTAAACGCCTTAAAATATGCGATTTCAAAAGCATTCGCGAATTGGACTTGGCCCTTGATCCCGTTACGGTTTTGGTGGGCCGCAGCGGCACGGGGAAATCAAACACCGTCCAAGCCTTGAGGTTTCTTCGCAACTTTCTGCTTGGCGGCATGGAAAACGCCGCAAATTATGAGTGGGGGTGGGAGCGTATCGTCCCGGTGGGGGAAAGACGGCCTAAAACTTCAATTGAAGTCACTTTTTCACTGCCGGGTGAAGAAAAGGACTATACCTACTCCGTTTCGTTTGGCTGCCCGAGTCAACAACAATTCCCAGGTCAGATTCTTCTCCGCGTTGAACGTCTTGCACTAGGCACCGACGTTATTTTCTCCCGACTTCGCGAAGAAAATACAAACCGATGGGAATGGGAAACGGCACCCGAAGTTGCGGCTCTGCCACATCAATTGGACGGGCCAATGCTGGGCAGTTTCCCGTCACTCCAGAAAGTAGTGTTTGCCTATGCCGGGCTTTCTTCCAGCATGGGTTACTATCATTTCCCTGCATCAACCTTGGGTGAAAATATTGCGGCGGAACATCGCGCCCAGTTTTTACAGCACATCTCGGGATTGTCCGACAATGCACATAACTACCGTGAAATCATTCGCGGTATCACTCAGGACTTTCATCGTCCCAATATCCGAAAAAGCCTTTTGGCTTCACTGCAAGCTGTCAATCCATCTGTCGTCTCCATCGAATTGGATTCACTGAACAATCCGCAACGGGCCGTGGTCGGACATACGGCAGCAGGACGTATTTTTGAGTTGAACCTACAACAAGAATCCGATGGCTTTCGGCGGTTTTATGCCCACCTGCTGGCGCTATATCAAAGCCCGCCGAAGCTGACCTTGATTTTTGAAGAACCAGAAAATGCCATTTATCCGGGTGCCTTGTCATTGCTGGCGGATGAATTCAAAGCCGCCCCGAACGAAAATCGCGGCCAAGTCATCATAACAACCCACAACCCGACGCTGCTTGATTCCTTCGACGTGGACAATGTCCGCGTGGTGGAAATGCGCGACGGCAAAACACTGGTCGGGCCGGTTTCCAAGGCGCAAACCGCCGCCGTCAAAGACCATCTGCTTACTACGGGCGAACTGCTCAAGATTGACCAGCCCAGAATTGATGAATCGCAATTAGCTGCTCAACCAGCATGAAGCGTTTGGTTCTCATTGGGGAAGGGCATGGCGAAGTCTCCGCGCTTCCGATCCTCGCTAGAAAAATTCTTCAGGAAAAAGACCCCGAACGGCGGTTTGTTGTGGATGAAGAAATTGTTCGCGCCCACAACCCCGCTGGACTGGTGAAATGGAAAAAGGAAGCCGCCGCGTTGGATTTTGAGGAATGGTTCAAACGCATCCGGGTGGCCGCCCGTAAATCCAATCACGGAGGCATATTGGCCGTGTTTGATGGCGATGCCAAAAAATTTCCAGCGGGCAAGGATTCGCCGTTTTGCGCGGCCACCGCCGCCAAAATGATGGCCGAGGCCGCCGCCAAAATCGGCGCGGGCCGGGATTTTTCGCTCGCCGTGGTCTTTGCCTGTGTGGAATTTGAAACGTGGATCATCGCCAGCACAGAATCCCTGGCCGGCAAATCATTCGAGGATGGCCGCCCCGTTTTACCACGGAACACGTTGTTCCCCGAAGGCCATCCCGAATCCCACGGCAAACGCTGGCTGGAAAAAAACTGTCCCGGTTATCGGCCACGAAGGGATCAAGCGCCGTTAACCCGGCTGGTTGATCTTCAACTGGTGCGAACCCGGCAACTGCGGTCTTTTTCGCGTCTGGATAATGCCATTGGCCAGATTTTGTCAGCGGTAAACAGCGGCATCCACATTGCAAGCCCTTGAACCCATGAAGCGCCTCCTGCTCGGCGACAATCTTCGGTGGTCGCTCGACGCAAAGGTTTTTCCCGACGCCAGCGTTGACTTCGTTTCATGACCGTTCCCCAGCCATTTCAATATCAAGGCAGCCAGCGGGCGCTGGCACCGTTGATCCTGCAATATCTGCCCGTAAGCACCACGCGGCTGCGCATTCCAAACTTGCAGGCCTGGTGCCCTCACCGGGCGGGAAAGACGCCGCGTCAGAGGACGCGGCCTACAACATGAATACGCACCCCAAACCTGTAGGCCGCGTGCCCCCACGCGGCGTCCCCGTTCCACCAATGGACGAACCAACACCTCGCCGTCTCCGCCGCTTGCATCGCGTCTGGCCCGACCGCGACGGAAATATTTCCTACCTCCTGACGCCGTGCGTGGATGGACGCAGCCGTGTGCTGGACAACGAAGATACATTCCAACGTCTCGTTGCCTTCCTTCTCGATAGCCCGGCACGTTATCACTGGTTCGGACGCCGCTTCGTTGTCATGCCCGATCACATCCATTTGATTGCCCACATGGGACCAGAATCCATTCGCCTTGGCCAATGGATCAAAGCATTAAAGGCCGTGGTCGGTGGATTGGAACGCCGTGAGACGACACCCGACGCCGCGTCAGGGGACGCGGCCTACAATGCCACACCCGCCGATGTGGGCCGCGTGCCCTCACACGGCGACCACGCACCGGGCGAACATGAATTCACCCGCATCAAACGTGCATGGCGATGGCAGGACGGTTATCACGACCACAAATTCCGCACACCCGAAAGCGAATCTCGCAAATGGGAATACGTGTGTTTGAATCCTGTGCGCGCCGGGTTGGTGAAACGCCCGGAGGAATGGCCTCACGGCGGCGAGATTTTTTATGATGACGCCGGCGGACCGCGATTGGTTCGCGGCACGCCGCCGTTATTGGAGACCGGAATGTTAATTGAAGAAGAAACGCCGCGTGAGGGCACGCGGCCTACAACATGAGTGCGCATCCCAATCCTGTAGGCCGCGTGCCCTCACGCGGCGCCCCCATGAAGGCGCCAGAATGAATCTCGCTCCATGACCGTTCCCCAGCCATTTCAATATCAAGGCAGCAAGCGGGCGCTGGCGCCGTTGGTTCTACAATATCTGCCTTTCCCCGCCCGCCTCGGCCGCGTCTGCACAGGTTGATGATGAGATGCAGCGGGTTTGAGTCCGCGAAAATTTATGAGCCCGGAATTGCGCCAGTTCATCGAGCAGACCCAGTTTCAACTGACCGTGGTGCAGCAGGTGATCAAACTGCTGCCGGCGGATGATGCGGAGTTGGATGAACTGCTGGCCGAGGTGGTGGCGTCCAACAATCTCAAGTGGTTCATGTATGTGTTCGTGGCGGCGGCGGGCGCGGGGCGGCGGGTGGAGGCACGGCATCTGGCCGGCGGAGCGATGATGTTTCCCGAATATCGCTGGCTGGGCAAGGTGGTGGTGCGGATGCAGGGGGACATCCTGGAGCCGTTGCTGACGGCGCTGGAAACGACGCGGCTGGACCGGGTGTGCGAGGCGGCGGCGCTGCATCTGATGTGGGCGTGGTGCTTGGAGCATCGCGGAGGCGTGCTGCCGGACAAATTCATGCCGCTGGTCCGGGCGGTGGCCCGGAAGGTGAAGCAAAAAAACCACGATGACACGGAGGTGAAGATTTATAGTTTCGTGTGCGCGCTGGCGACGCTGACGAAAGATGCGGGTCTGATCCAGTTGCTGCGGCAGCGGTTTCCCTCCACCTCGGCCAAGGAATGGCAGGACATGGACGAGCGCTCCAAGGTCATCAGCACGCAGGTTTTGGCGGAATACCAGGAATCCCTCCTGGACTACGTGTCTGAAAAACCCAAGCAGACGCTGGCCGAGGGCGAAACCATGCGGCGGGCCGTGGCCCGCGTGGGCCGCAACGAACGTTGCCCCTGCGGCAGCGGCAAAAAATACAAGCACTGCTGCATCGCGAAGGATCAGGAGCGGCTGCACCGTTCCTCGGATGTGGCCGGGGTGACGCATGAGGAACTCTTCGCGAAGATGGAGGGCCACCTGACCGTCGAACGGCTGAAAAAGATCGAGCCGTATGAACTGGCCCGGCTGGACCCCGCGAAAATTCCCACCGCCCTGCGGGACGTTTATTTTCTGCGGCTCGCCGCCTGCAAGCTGTTCGACCAGGCGGCCACTGCCTTTGAACTGCTCAGCTACACGCCGGAGCGAAAGGAGCTGTGGGCGGAGGTCGTGTTCATGGCCACCCGCGCCGGGCACAAGGCCGCGCTCCGGCGGCTGGTGAAACTGCATCCCGACCCGGTCAAGGTGCAGGAGGAAATCTACACGGGCGCGGCGCTGCTGCTGGCGGAGGATGAGCCGGCGGAACTGCTCAAGCTGCTGGATGAAAGCATCGCGAAGGCCCTGAAACAAGACGAGCCGGCGGAACTGGAGGGATCGGCCATCGCCCTGATGTGTTCGCGGTTCCGCGCGCTGGGCATCCTCGTCGGGCGCGGTGCCATCCCCATCCTGCCGGAAAAAGAGGCGGGCCGGGTGTTTGAGGAAATCCTGCGCACGCGCGACAAGCTGAACCTGTCGCCGGACGACCCGATTGCCGAACTGTTCGACCGGCGCTTTGCCGAACCCGAGGATGATCATAAAAAGGAGTCGGCGGAACTGCGCTCGACCCGCCAGAAATTCGCCGCCAAGGCGCAGGAGGTGCAGACCCTCAAGGAATCCCTGGCGCGGCTGCAAAAGGAAATCACCCGGCGGGAACAGAAATCCGCCGTCGCGGCCCAGCCCGTGCCGCCCGTCACGCCCGATCCGGCGGACGATCCGGCCTTGAAGGAATTGCGGCGCAAGGTGGACGGATTAAAATCCGCGCTCAAGGAACGCCATCACGAACGGAACGATCTGCGGCGCGACTTGCAGCAGGCGCTCACCCATCTGGAAACGCTTCAGCAAAACGCCGCCGCCGTCGCGCCCGATGAAGCGGAAGCCCCGGACCGCGAGGACGAATTATTACTGCCGCAGGACGGGGTGGAAGTCCACCCGGTGCGGCTGATCGATTTTCCCAGGGGATTTCACGAGGCGCTCGCGGTTTATCCGCGTCACGTCGCCCGCGCCGCCATGGTCATGATGGGGCGGCTGGCGGCGGGCGAACCGGCGGCGTTCGTTGGGGCGCTGCGGCTCAAGGCCATGCCCAACGTGATGCGGCAGCGGATTGGGTCGGATTACCGGCTGCTCTTCCGCCTCCATGCCGACCACCTGCAGATCGTTGACCTCATCAACCGGAAAGATCTGGACCGGCGGCTCAAGACGCTGGGCTGAAGCATTGAAGTTAGCCGGCTTCAAAAAATACTTTTGCATTCCAACTCCGGGAGTTGCCGGCCACCCGTTGCCGGAAAAGTCGGGGAGGCACCTCACCCCGGCCCTCTCCCCGGCGCGGAGAGGGAGAAAACCTTTGTGCGACGTGACTTGTTTTGTTGCCGGGTGGATTTGGCATGGAAGTGCGCGAGTATTTCGCCCCGATTTTCCAACTGGAAGTCTTTGCAGATGGCCAGTCTTTGGCGACGGCCACCAGGCCGCCTTTGAATCCGCCTTCGCCCGCTTGAAAAAAGCCCTGGTGGCGGAAAATTCAAGGAAATGATTACTTTCCCAGCACCGTTGGCTTGAATCCCAACGGGATTCGAATCATTCAGCCCAGCGTTGCCGCACCAGCGGCTACGCTGGGAACACGTTCCACAAATTTCACAACCCTGAAGGGGTTGCATCATTGTCCCGTGCGCCCGGATGCAACCCCTTCAGGGTTGAATTCATTTTGGTTCGTTCACCCGGCGTAATCCGGTTGCACCGGTCAACGCCGGGCTGATGGATTAAATCCCTTTGGGATTTTTCGGGCATTCCGCAAAGCTCGCGAGTTGGAGAAAAAGAAAATACGCCGTGAATCAGCTTGCCGCTGGACGACATGCGGGCGGTCATTATCGCGGCGCGCGGGGTGACGATCGGTTCAATTTTCTTTCCGGCCTGCTGGAGACGGATGCCATTGTGCTGCATATCCGAGGTTTACTGGCGTTGCGCCTTGATTTCGCGGAAGAGCCAGGCGCGGGCGTGCGCCCAGTAATTGTCGGCGGTGCGGGCGGAGATGCCCAGAACCCCGGCGGCTTCCTCCAAGGTCATCCCGACGAAATAACGCAGTTTCACCAATTCGGCTTCGGTCTGATTTTGGGAGGCGAGTTTATCGAGGGCGTCATTGATGGCGAGAAGCTGGTCATCGTCAACCGGCGTGGCGACTTCGAGACCTTCAAACTCGACGCGTTGTTGATCGCCACCGTGACGAGCCGCCTTTTTGCGGCGGGCCTTGTCAATGAGGATGCGGCGCATGGCCTCGGCGGCGGCGGCGAAGAAATGAGCGCGATTGGCAAATTGCGGATTGTCATTCCCGATCAGCCGGAGCCACGCCTCATGCACGAGGGCGGTGGGTTGTAACGTTTGGTTGGGCGCTTCGTTCGCCATGCGTGCCGCCGCCAGCTTGCGCAGTTCGCCATAGACCAGCGGCAGCAATTCATCGGCGGCCTTGGGGTCGCCGCGCTCGATGGATTCGAGAATGCGGGTGACGTCGCTCAACCAGCGACGATTACCAGATTCTCGGGGGTTGTGCCAGAAAATTGGGTGGCTGCGACGCCCCGTCGCAAAAAAGCGCTGGCGACGCCCTAGTCGCCGGTTGGAGCGGTATCTTTTCCGGTGTTAGAAAAAAGGCGACGGGGGCGTCGCCGCCACCCGATGGTGACGAGGCGTCACCGCTACAACTGCCAGGCAACATCAGCTTCATTGCGTCAGCCGGAAGAACAGGCTTCCCGCCGGTGGATTCACGATGAGGTATTTGATCGTGCCGTTGTCCGTCGGCGTCGGCGAGGCCACCCAGTTGCTCGTCGTTAGATCCGCATTCTGTTGCAAAGTCCAGCCGGTGGAAGGCGATGGCCAGGACACCATCGCCGTGTTGATCCTGGTCGCGTGGGTTTGCCGGGGTCGCCGATTACGGGGTGGTGGATGAAATAGACAAAATCGCTTTGGAAGCACGACAACAGCCGCCACTACGGACTGAAGAGCCGGTAAAACATTTGTGAACCGGAAATGGGACTGATGACGACGTTTTGCCCGTCGATGACGATGGGGGGCGTGGAATTAGTATGCCAGGTCACCGGCGGAACCAGATTGGTGGCATGAAGGGCCGCGGCCCGGTGGCGTTGTTCCACAGGGCCGCGACTTGAAGGGCCGGAGCAAGCGGCGCGAGGTCGGGGAAGCATGACTGCTTTGTCATGTTTGGTGGTTGCTTCCAAAGGGTCTTTATTGCGAGTTCGCGTCCACGCGCAAGGCGATCACCGCATGAGCTGTGAAGGTGGCGTCGAAATAAATGCCAGCAAGGTCTCCGAAGTCATTGATACCGATCCACGTGGTTCCGGTCGAACCGGGGACGTTCACATCCACGAAGGTGAACTGGCCTTTGAACCAGATGAACCCATGGGGGCTGCCGTCCGGTTTCACATACAGACCGGTCACCGCGCCCTCATTGTTGAGGGAGAGCCCGATGGTAGCGATGGCACCTGGCACAGAAAACGTCGTGTAGTTCGAGCCAGTTTTGATGAAACCGTGCGGGGTGCCCGTGCCGTCAACATACTCGCCGCTGATCTGGTCCCAATCGTTTATGCCGCCGACGGTCGTCCCATAGGTTGCGCCGGGGACGGTGAAGAAGGAATAATTCCTGCCGTTCCAGAACCAGTTCATCCCGATGCCGTTGCCGCCAGAATTGATATCGCCGCTGGCGTAAGCGACGCCGACGCCATGGCCAAGGTCGTTGCAGCCGTTGTCCTCGTTGAAGGGCATGCCCGGAATCTCCGGCAGCGGAGCATAGGTTCCGCGGGCAATGTCACGGAACACGGGCCGCTGATGGGTCTCGTCGCCAAAGTTCCCGCTCTCCACGCCCCAGATGTTGGCGGGGCCGAGGAGCGTGTCGGTGGCGCCGTCAATCTTGATGCCCGTGGTCAGCTTGCCGCGCTCGAGCACGAAGCTTTGATAGCCACCCGTGACCGGATCTATGTAGGCGCCGGTGACCAGCCCGCTGTCACTGATGCCCAAACCCTCCGCCGGGACGGGCACATTAATTGCGATGAACCGGTATTGCGGTTGGTGCGGAGGTTCCCCCGCTGTGAGCACGCCGGCCCCCAGGGGCAGGCCCAACAGCAAGGCGAGCGCTCCGGCCTTCGGCCAGCCGAAATACCGGCCCCGATGAACCGGCGACGCCCCGGTTTGTGTTTTGGCATTGCTGTTTTGTATTCGTGTTTGTTTCATAACTAACTCCTTTTTTTTGTTTTGGTTGTGGCCCAATGGTCTGGTTTTATTTTCGTTTGGCGGACAAATTTGCCCACCGTCAGCCAATGCGGGATTCCGGGGCCAAAGACGCAAATTATTTTCAGGAATCAGAAGTTGGGGGCCGGAGGGCGGAAGTCAGAGGCCAGAAGACAAAGGAGCGGATGCGGATTGCACAAATTAACCCGGTTCAACTCAAAAAACGCAGTTGCAACCACGAAACACACGAAATGACACGAAAACAAAAAGAATCTGCCGTTAAACGGGTTCACCCGCCGGGTGAGCTGATTTCCCAGCGCCGGAGCAAACTCATCCGGTCTAGTTTAGTGGGTTTCGTGTATTTCGCGGTTCATATTAACTGCGGGATTTAGGTTCAATTCGCTTGGGCTTTGACATCCACGGCGGGTGCATTGGTTTGACCTCCGATCAGTGCCTCGGCTTCGCGCAGCAAGATGTCCGCTTCATACCACGGGTATACCCCGCTCTTTGGACCTGGTCCGGATCGCATTATCGGATCAATGGCCTGACGGGCGGAGGCCAGTTCCGATAACGCCTCTTCGTCGCGGTGCAACTGGTGGTGAATCATCGCTCGAAGCGTGAGAACGGTCGGAAGATGCTGGGGTTCCGTTCGCACGGACACGCAGTGCTGGAGCAGCTCGTCAGCCTTGGAGCAGTCGCCGCGCCGGTAATCAACCAGTGCGAGCCTCAAGTAATTGTCGCTCTTCTGAAATTGCGCGTTGCCATTAGTGTAATCCTGACGTTTCGCTGCAATGTTGTAAAGCGGACCCAAATCGGTCAGCAACTGGTCATCGGCGGGTGTCAGAAGAGAGATCAGGCACCAGAACTCGGCTCCGGCGGCATCGTTGGTGGTGTCCTTAAAACGATTGATCAGCGCCCGCCTAAAGCGCTCATAACCCGCTTTGTCGCCGGCTTCCACGATGGCCGTGGCGTAAAAATAGTAATCACAGGAGACCTTGAAATTCCACGCGGTCCCATCCAGTTGCAATAACACGGCAAGGTCGTCAGTGGCGGCGCTCCACTGGTTCTGCGAAACTCGCTTTTCGGCAAGGGCCAGGCGCAAATTGGCATGGTTGGCGTCCGGTTCGATCAACGCTGGTTCGATCCTATTCGGTTTGCCAGTGCCCAAGAACGGCACGCCACCCGCAACACCCGGTTCGATCAACGATGGGTCTATGCCATTCAACAGCGTTTCCGCTTCGTCATATTTGCCACTGTTGAACAGTGTTCCAGCCTGGGCGATTGTCAGCCGGACGTCTGCCTGTTTGCGGAACCGGGCTTCGTTGGCGCGGGCGGCCTCGGCTTCCTGCCACAGTCTGGTTTCATTGGTGCGGGCGACCTCCGCTTCCTGTAGCAATTTGGCTTCATTGGCGCGGGCGGCCTCGGCATCTTGTCGATGTTTGGCTTCATTGGCGCGGGCGGCCTCGGCTTCCTGTCGCAGTTGCGTTTGTTCCTGTTCCGCGCGCCGGGCGCGAATGGTTTCCAAAGTGCTCGCAAACACCCCGGCTGCGAGCACCACGATGACCACCGCCGCCGCCGCGAATCCGAACTTATGGCGCCGGACGGTTTTCTGAAACTCATAGAGACGGCTGGGCGGGCGGGCAATTACCGGCTCGCAGTTCAGGTGCCGCAGGATGTCCATGGCCACGCCGTTGGCCGTCTCGTAACGCCGTGTGCGGTCTTTCTCCAGACACTTCATCACGATCCAGTCCAGGTCGCCCTGCACCAGATGAACCAGCTTGGGCGGTTCGGCTTTCCGGTGTTTGGCGATCGCTGACAGGTCCGCGCCCTGCATCGTGCTCAAGCAGGTCGAGGGCCGCGGCGGTTCATCCTGCCGGATCGTCCGGCGCATTTCATCCAAGCCGGCCTGCAACAATTTCTTGGCGTCAAACGGCGTCTGCCCGGTCAGCAGTTCGTAAAGCAAAACGCCCAGCGAGTAGATGTCGCTGCGGGTGTCAATATCCCGCGCGCTCATCTCGGCCTGTTCCGGACTCATGTAAGCGGGCGTGCCGATGAATTGCTCAAAGGCGGTGAAGACGGTTTGATCGGTCAATTTGCCTTCCGTCGCCTTCGCGATGCCAAAATCAATCACCTTGGGCAGGGGCACGCCGTCGTTCATCGTCACCAGGATGTTCGAGGGCTTGATGTCCCGATGAATGATGCCTTTCTGGTGCGCGTGCTGGATGGCATGGCAGACTTGAATGAACAAATCCAGCCGTTCCCTGGTGGAGAGGTCGTTCTGGTCGCAGTAATCGGTGATCTTGATGCCGCGCACCAGTTCCATGACGAAATAGGGCCTGCCCGTGTCCGTCGCCCCGGCGTCCAGCACCTTGGCAATGTTGGGATGATCCATCATTGCCAGTGCCTGCCGCTCGGCTTCAAACCGGGCGATGACCTGCTTGGTGTCCATGCCCAGCTTGATGACCTTGAGCGCAACCCGGCGGTGAACCGGTTCTTCCTGCTCGGCCATATACACCACGCCGCAGCCGCCCTCGCCAATCTGTTGCAGCAATTTGTAGCGGCCAATCGTGTCGCCGGGCTTATTGGCGGGAGTGACCGGGGCACGGATCGTTCCACCTGACCCAGCGGCTGCCGGGGTTTCAAGGAAATCTCCGGCCTCATCGCCGGCGTGAAGCAGTTCCTCAATGCGCTGACGCAGGGCCGCGTCACCGGCGCAGGCTTCGTCGAGATAGGCGGCGCGCTCGCCAACCGGCAGCCGGCGGGCAGCGCCAAAGACGGCCAGTTCGCGATCAGGTTGATTTGTCATCTGTTGACAGCATTACTCTCTGCCCTTCAATGCGAAAAGCCAGAGCAAAAGGCGCAGAAAATCATTGGCCTCTCAACCGCCATAACCGCTGTTGCTGCTCCTCGTTGGGCAGGAGTCCATGTTCAGTCAGACCGTCCGCCGGATGAAATGAAATGTGGCAATTAACTTTCCGCAGGCACTCCGCGCCCTGTCAGGCTTGCCGTGGCCACGGCCGCCGGCAGCCCGAACCAGCTCAATATTCGATCAGGTAGTCAAGCTGGTAAAAATAGCCGTAGATCAGGCCGAGGATGGCCACCGCCGACACCCCCCAATAACAATGGTGGTTCAGTTCCTTGTCCTTTTCGTAGGGAATGAAGAACCGGTCCAGCACAATGATCGCCGCCAGGATGATTACGGCAATGCCATCAAACCAGAGCCATTCGCGGGGCACGGCCGCCCCGTGCCATTTCTCGGTGAGCGCCCAGACGAAATCCAGCGACAGCAGGACCACAATGGTGGCGTAAAACTGCTGCCAGCGGCGCGCCGAGAGGGAGCGGGACATGACAAAAAACAACCCGGCCTGCAGCGTGAAGATGAGACAGTCATAATTCAGCCACGAGGCGCTGATGCTTTTGGGCGGAACGGCACGGTGCAATGGCTCGATGTATTGCTGGTAGAGAAACTTTTGGTTCCCCTGGAAAAAGGGCGCGGCCAGCAGCAAAAACACGATCAGGGACACGAACCTTGAAGGGTGGATGCAATCGAACCAGCGCCGGACGGTGGTCGCGTGAGTTTCCGTCTCCGGCTTGTTCTCCTTGATCGCCTGGTTGAAGGCCTCCGCAATGGCCAGGGCCAGCACGATGGTGTAAATGGACTGAATGTTCTCCACCACTTCAGTCATTGAGTCAACAGTCATGCGTTGACATCCTAGCGAACCGGTCCGGCGGTCATCAAACAAATCTTCAAGCCGGCGACGCGCACTCCAAAGTTTAAGGCCGGCCGACGACCCGGTGGCCAGTCCGGCGCGGACCGTCCCGCGCGGTGCTGGCGTAGTTTGCGGCGTCGCCGTCGGGCGTTTGCAACCAGCCACGTGGATATTTCCGGCGGCGGGACTTGCGCTGCTTTCCAAACGCGGTAAAACTTTCCGCATGGAGCTTGAAAACCGCGAACCGTGGTGGCGCGAATGGCCGCTCGCTCTGGCCGTCGTCACCTTGACGCTGGCGTTGCTCGGCAAAAGCTGGATTGTCACCGCGTTGGACCAGTCCGGGTTGCTGGTGCTTCTGCTCGCCGTCATCTGCGGGGTCATCCTGGCGGCGGCCATCGCCATCGTGCGCCATGCGGAAATCCTGGCGCACCGGCTGGGCGAACCGGCGGGCACGCTGCTCCTGACGCTGGCGATCACCGGACTGGAGGTGGCGATGGTGGCGTTCGTGATGTCCACCGGCTCGGACAAACCCACGCTCGCGCGCGACACGATGTTTGCCGTGGTTATGCTGGTGCTGAACGGTTTTCTGGGGCTGGCCCTGCTGCTGGGCGGACTCCGCCATCACGAGCAGCGCTTCAATCTGCAAAGCGCGAACGCGTTTCTGGTGATGATCCTGCCGCTCACCGTGCTGGGTCTCATCCTGCCGGATTTCACGCACGCCACGGCAGGGCCGACGCTCTCAAAATTTCAGATGGTGTTTCTCTCGGTTATGTCCGTCGGGATCTACGGAGTTTTCCTGTTTGTGCAGAACCGGCGGCATCGCGGATTTTTCATGGCCCCGGAGGAGGCGGCCGCGGTGGCGGCGCCGGAGCTGGAACATCATTCCGCGCATTCGACGCTTTACCATGCGGTGATGCTGGGGGCTTACGGACTGCCGCTGGTATTGCTGGCCAAGCAGATGGCGGCACCGCTGGATGCCATGGTGTTCAAACTGGGAGCGCCGGCCGCACTGGGCGGGTTCATCATGGCGCTGCTGGTGCTGACGCCGGAATCCATCGCGGCCATCCGCGCGGCGCTGGCCAACCGGTTGCAGCGGTCGGTGAATATCCTGCTCGGCTCGGTGCTGGCGTCCATCGGGCTGACCATTCCGCTGGTCATCGCGGTGTCGCTCGCCACCGGCCGCACGCTGGTGCTGGGCGTGGACGCGGCGGGCACGGTGATGCTGGTGCTGACTCTGCTCACGAGCATTCTGACGTTTTCCCTGCCGCGCACCAATGTGCTGCTCGGCTGCGTCCATTTGCTGCTCTTCGGCGCCTATCTGATGCTGATGTTTGACCGGTGAGGTGCTGGCGCGCGGCCACCGCGGCGGTCTCGTTTTGCAGAACTGATTTTTCCAGTCCGCCCACGCCGCATCCTTGACCCGCTTCCCTGCGATGGCGTTTTCATCTTTTAATGTTTGTGTTGAGGATTTTATGCAGTCACAGAATCATTTCAACCGTGTTGCCTCGGCTCCGGGACGGCGGCCCGAACCAGCTCAATATTCGATCAGGTAGTCAAGCTGGTAAAAGTAGCCGTAGATCAGGCCGAGGATGGCCACCGCCGACACGCCCCAGTAACAATAGCGGTTCAGTTCCTTGTCCTTTTCATAGGGAAAGACAGGACGACAGCAGGCAGACTTTCGGCCATTTGTTTTGTCCAAGTGTGTGTAGGCGCAATTCATTTTGTGAAACGAGACGAGGTTAAATCTGCAAACACATTCGGGCAAGCATTGGAATCATTCGACTCCTCCCCATGAACCTCAAGATCGCCAACTTGATTATCAGCGACTTGCGCATCTTGAGGTTGCAGGGGTTCAAAGCGCGAAATGGGGTTCGGAGAATTCTCACCCCGGCCCTCGTTCGGCGAGGAGAGGGGGAAATATTTTGTGGGACAATTTCCCGGCGTAGCCGCTGCACGTCAACACCGGGCTAATTCCCGTGGCGCCTTCAGCGCACCTAAAGTAAGTTCGCTCCAACATTTAACGGCAAGAAAGGATTCAATCATGCAACAGCGCAAACTAGGCAATCTGGAAGTCCCGGCCATTGGTCTGGGCTGCATGAGCATGCGCTTCGGTTACGGCCCGGCGGGTGACCGGCAGGAGATGATTTCCCCCGGCCGCCCCACCTGTCCAGTTTATTGCACACCTACGCGGTAGAAATAAGGGAGGTTGTTTGTGGCGGTGGCGTCCGTATAGCTCGTGACACCCGCCTGCCCGGCAATGCCCGTGGCAACGGTAGTGAACACCGGTTGCGCTATTAAATCGGAGCCGCGCTGGACGAGGTAATTGATGCCACTGGCGCTTTGCCAGGCGATGGTGACGCCGGAAGCATTGTTCGCCGGCACGGCGGAGGTCATTTGCAACAGCGACAAAGCGTTCGTGGGATTCGTTCCGGCCCGCCATTCGGCGTAATTGCTCATGCCGTCGCCGTCGGCATCCGCAGTGTCCGTGCCGGCATTGATGGCCAACCCGTATTGCTGGAGCCAGGCGTAGGAGATGGCCGAGGCTGGCGTTTGATATTCATAGGCGCCGACATCCACTGTGCCGGCAACGATGCGCGCGTTGCCGTCCAGATCGGTGGCGCTGGTGGCGTAGGAATTGTTCCCCGCGTTGATGCAGGGCGAGTTGGATTGCAGATGGAAGTCACCGCCAGCCGGGTTGACGAGCGCCGGATCGGACGTGAAATTGCCGAAGCCATTGCCCGGCAGCGGCGTGGTGCAAGAGTTGTATATAAATCCGCCGCCGGAATAGTTGGGAGTGCCGGCCTGGGAAAACGAGGTGTTGTTGTAAACGATGCTGCTGGTGATGGCGCCGCAATGATACGCCCCGCCCACGGTGCCGCCGTTGAAACTGGTGCATTGGTTGGCCACCACCGTGCAATTCTCGATCGTGCTTTGATAGGCGGCGCCGCCGCCGAAACTGCCGCTGGCCACATTGCCGGTGAGCAGGCAGTTCTGGAAAAAACTGTTGTAGCCGCCGCCGCCGTTGCCGGCCGTGTTGCCGATGAACCGGCAATTATACGCCGTGCCCGAATAACAGCCGCCGCCATCGGCGGCCGAATTGCTTGCCACCAGGCAGTTATACATGTTTCCGGCAAAAATGCCGCCGCCGTTATTGGCGTAATTCCCGGTGAGGGTGCAGTTATAGAACGAGCCGCTGACACCGCCGCCGCCGGAGGAGGCCAGATTCCCGATGATCACACAATTGGAGATGGTCGAATCGTTGAAGCCGCTCGACAGAACGCCGCCCGCGGAGCCAGACGACGAGCCATTGGTAAGGGTGAAGCCCGCCAGCGTCGCGCTGTTGGTGAGGAAGACGCAACGGACATTGACGCCATTGGTCTGGCCCAGAATCATCGTTGCGCCGGGACCGTTGATGCTTTCAACCGTTATCGCACTGGTCACGGCCACGCGGTTGCTGCCGTAAACGTCCCGGCCGCCGAAGGCGTAAATCCCGTTCGTCACCAGCACCAGATCGCCATTCGTCGCCGCGTCCACGGCGTCCTGGATGTTGGTCGCCGCCGTCGGCCAGTCGGTGAAGGGAGACGCGGGCGCGGTATTGCCGGCGTTCACAAAATGCACGGGCGATTGAAATTCATAGGCGCCGATGTCCACCGTCCCGGCGATGATACGCGGATTGCCATCGAGGTCGGTGGCAGCGGCGGCGTAACTGTTGCTGCCGGCGTTGAGGCACGGCGACCACGGCAGCAGGTGAAAATCGCCCCCGGCCAGATTCACAAAGCAGGGCGCGTTGGAGGTGCTGCCGAGGTCACCCGCCAAAATCGGCACCGTGCAGCAGTTGTTCAGCGTGATGTTGGCGTAATTGCTTCCGCTGGGCGCGATGTTGTAATAGGCGAGGCAGTTGTTCATCGCGCCGTTGCCTCCGTTGTTGACGCCGCCGCCGGCGCTTAGGGCGGCATTGCCGACAATGGTGCAATTGGTGAGGCTGCTCACGCCGGTGGTGTGGTCACCATACACGCCGCCGCCCGAGGACGTGGCCGTGTTGCTCACCACGAGGCAATTGACCAAGGCGCAGGCGCTCGCACCGCCGCCCTTGCCGGCGGAATTACCAATGAGTTTGCAATTGATGAGCGTGGCCCGATAAGCGCCGCCGCCGAGGCTGTTGGTTGCCAGATTGCCGATGAGCACGCAATTGGTTACGGTGCAGTTGCCGGCAGTGATGCCGGCCACTCCGCCACCGGAGGGATAATTTCCTCCTCCGGCCTCGCCGTTGGTCAAAGTGAAACCCGACAACACGGCATTGTTGCCCATGCCGACGCAGCGGGTGGCGGTCGTCAGCGATGCTCCCACCGCCCGTCCGCCGACAATCATCGTGACCGCCGGCCCGTTGACGCTCTGCAAGGTGGCGGAGTTGGTCAACGTCACGCGATTGGTGCCGGAATCAGACCAGATCCGTCCGCCGGTCGCATAAACCCCATTCGTGACCAGGATCAATTCGCCGGAACTGGCGGCGTCAACGGCGTTCTGGATGTTCGTCGCCGCCGTCACCCAGTTCGTGTAGGGCGAAACCGGGTTGGTGCCGCTGGCATCCACATAATGAATGGCGGCCGGGGACGTCATGGCCGCAAAACCCACCGCCATACCGGCAACACATTGATT
Organism: uncultured Verrucomicrobiae bacterium; assembly: GCA_963764035.1. Classification (GTDB taxonomy): domain Bacteria; phylum Verrucomicrobiota; class Verrucomicrobiia; order Limisphaerales; family UBA11358; genus UBA11358. Next base: position 159,472 of record CAVXQV010000010.1, on the reverse strand, counting down.
GAGGCGAAGACGCATGTTATTGCAGGATAATCAAACTCTTGTAACAGCAACGCTGCGATTGTTCAAGTTACAAACGCTGAAAACATCAATCCAGGGCGCATATCAAAAAATCAACAGTTTGCCGCCGGGCCTCGTTAACACCCTGCTCTAGCCCGAACCAGGCAGTCGCCATCAGCGCCAGGCGGGCATTCGCTTGCGTAGGACAGGCGTCGCGCCTGTCTCCAACCAGGAAATCCCCTCACTTTTGGGTGACGACCCGCGCGGAGGGAAAACACCGCCCCAAGGCGAACATTTAAGATCAGAGACAGGCGCGACGCCTGTCCTACGGCCTGGATCCGGCTCAAGCAGGAGGTTGATGAAATGGTGGTCAATTTGAGGGCTTTCCATTACGGACACCCCCTCAAATTTTGAGATGCGCCCCCTGTGCCCCGCGCCAAAGCGAACTGCCCTGGCGCGCCGGACGCGGCTTCGTCGTCTGCGATTGGCGTAGCGGCGTCTCGGCATGCAAAAGGGCGCGAGCTTCAACCTTGATGCCGTGAAAGCCGAGATGCAGAAGAAGATGGCCGAGGCCGAGGCGGCGAGCAAAGGTCCGAGCGACCAGCCTAAATTGATCTTTACACGGGCGGCTCGCATGGGCCGCCCGCTTTCTTTCCTCTGTTCCCTCCGTTACCTACGTTTCAACCAAAATAAAGAAGCCGGAACGGTTTTCCGTCCCGGCCTTGATTTTGTCGGCCTGCCGGATTCTGATTTCAGCTTTCCGATTTCAGGGCCAGTCCGGCCCGGACTTTCAGCGTTTGGCTTTAGTGCACCATGCAGGACATGGGCAGCGACCATTGGCTCTGGCCGGTGCTCCCGCCCAGCGCCCGGGCACGCACCTGTTGCGACGTGCCGGTCATCAGACCGGTCAACGGGATGGTGCGCGCCTGCGTCGAGAACTTGGCAGTTGTCCAGTCCGTGCCGTTCGCGCTGGTCTGCACCTCATAACCCACCGCGTTGGCGATGGGTGAGAGATGCACGTCCAGTTCGTTGGCCTTGCCATTGTCAATGCCCGTCACGGACGGCGTGTCCAGTTCGGACTGGCTGGTGTTCTTGCTCGCCGGCTGAAAACCGGACGTCAGGAACTTCGCCATATCATAACGTGATTCCGTCTGGCAGTAATAGGCTGTGGCATCCAATCCGTCGAAGGCAAACTGGAGCGCGGCATCTTTGGCCGCGGTGGCCAGCGTGCCCCCGCCCTGGCACGCCGTGATGGCGGCGTCCAGCCGGGCCTTGCGCGTGGTCAGGTCCACGGGCGCGTCCGGGTCCGGCGGAACGGCCGGCACCAGGGGAATCGGCGGTTTCGGAAACGCCTTGTTCCCCGTCAGGCAGGCGATGATCCAGCCCAGAAAGACCGAGGCCATCGCCGCCCCCACGCGTTTATATGTCAGGCTGACACTAACTACTTGTTGTATTTTTTTCATAAGTTTCAGACGTGTTACATGTTTTGTGTTTGCTGTTCTACAAAAGGTTCATCTGGAGGAAGCACTTTGGCTTCGCGCTGAACCCGGTTAACTAACGGCTGTAAATCCAGCACCCCCGGTGCCTGCTGGTTGTCAGTCCATTTGATAGTTCCCGCCTCATGAACTTTCAGTCCGGCTAACACCCTCACGCCGGCGCAAATCCTTGCCGGGCAATGGCATGATTGCCAAAACAGCCTTTTGCCCCCCTGATTTTCCACGATAAAAACCGCCTCTGCGATTATCGTCTCCATCACTTTGTTGATAAACACGGTGACCGTGTTTATCAACACAACGACGCCGATCACCAACACGGTCGCGCCGATTATCAACACAGTGACGCCGATTACCAACACGCTGACCGTGATCACCAACACAGCGACGCCGATCACCAACACGGACACCGTGTTTATCGTCGCCGGGGCTGTGTTTATCAACACGAAGACGCCGATCATCAACACGGTGACGGCGATCACCAACACACTCACCGTGATTATCAACACGGTGACGCCGACGATAAACACGATGAGCGGGATTATAATCACAGTGCCGCCGATTACCGACACGATGAGCGCGATCACCAACACAGCGACGCCGATTATCAACACAGCCGCCCGTTTTCCCGATTTTGGACAGGACAGTGGATGAAAACGGGACACGGCAGCCTGCAAAATCTGAAATGCAGAAAGCTGAAAGCTGAAATCAGGCATTGAACGGCCAAATACCCGAACCACGCAAAACGGCTTTAAGCCAAGACGCGACGGCGCAAAGAATTTCAACCACGGATGGACACGAATGGACACGGATACTGATTGCCGCGAAAAGGCGCAAGGGGCACAAAATGAAAAACCATTGCCGGGACGGGGCCACGGGCGTAGCATGGCCTTTCAGCTTCAAAATTGGGAATCGGGATATGAAAGATTACGTTCTGAAAGACAAACCGGAATCGGCTTCAAATGAAATGGTCTGGGCGTTTGACTTTGCGCATCCTCTCCACTGCGAACGGGGAGAGGACCGAGGTGAGGTGTCGAATCCTGGCCACCAAAAAACTGCCGTGCGGCGCGGCAACGAATTTGGGGCATCCCTGCTCATCCCGGCGGAATTTGCCTTGCCCCGTGGGAGAGAGTGCTGCGCCTGCCACCGGCGGCCTCGGTCCAGGGTTCTCCTGCGGGGCGAGACCAAAACCGCCGCCGGTCGCCGCCGGATGTGGCGCACGCGGCAGGCACACAAGGCGCGCGAGCAATGGCTGGCCGGTGAACACCAAATTTGATGTTGCCCATTTATGGAGTTCTCCGTAGAGTTTTATGAATCAAAAAAATCAACCGCAAAGAACACAGAGAACACAAAGAACTTTAACCCCCGGTTTTATGAAAGACATCAAAGCGTTGAGCGACCAAGTCCGGCAGACCGCGTATGACATTCATGTTTATCATGGGCATGGCCACCTGGAGAAAGTTTACGAAAATGCGCTGGCGCATCGGCTGCAGAAGGCGGGCCTTGACGTGAAGCAGCAGCATCCGATCAAAGTGCATGACGAGGATGGAACGCTGATCGGCGACTATCTGGCGGACCTGCTCGTGGAGGGGGAGTTGATCGTTGAATTGAAGACTGCGAAGGCGCTGGCCCCAGAGCACGAGGCGCAAATCCTCGGCTATCTGAAATCGGCACGGCTTGAACATGGTTTGCTGATCAACTTTGGCGCTTACAAATTTGAAATCCGCAAGTTCGTCTGGACCGAACCTCAACCGCAAAGAACACAGAGAACGCAAGGAATTCCGGCCCTGCTCCTCTCTGCGCTCTCTGCGTTCTTTGCGGTTAAATGGTGACCGGATGCGCGACTGGCAGGCAAGAAATGATTTATGAGCAAAACAAACTTTGACCTCTTTTTGGAAGAACAGCTCAAAGACCCCGACTTTGCCGAGCGCTTTGAACGGGCGGGTGAGGCGTGGGACGTGGCCCTGCAACTCACGGCGCTGCGCGAAAAAGCCGGCCTGTCCCAAAAAGACCTCGCGCGCAAACTCCACACCTCCCAGCAGCAAATCAGCCGTCTCGAATCGCCGGCCTACGAAGGCCATTCCTTGAGCATGTTGCGCCGCGTGGCGGAAGTGCTCGGCGTCACCGTCCGCGTCACCCTCGCGCCGAAGGGCGAATCCGGGCCGATGATTCTGTCGGAAGCCAAAACCCCTTACCGCACCGGCAGAAAATCATGAACTCTGAAACCGTCTGGGCGTTTGACCTCGGAAGGGCTTCCATCGGCGCCGGCGGAAAAGAAGCTCCGGGCCGGAGTAGCGCGACCGTCCCCGGCTGCGGGTGCGGGCGGCGTCTCGCCGCCAGTTCCAACACCGGGCGGGACGCCCGGCCAACCCGCCGGCGGGACGCCTGCGCTACAAGGTTCACGCAAGACCATGCCGCGCCGACGGCGCTGGGGCGCATTGAATTGAAAATCCCAATAAAATTCTCGACTCGGTTTGGAAATGGGCGGATTCTGCAATCCAAAACTGTAGGAGACGACGTGAGGAGTCTCTGATTGAAATTTTTATTTAAGTCTCGTGACCTCGACTCCTACAAATGAAATGCCCGAGCGTCAGCAAAATCCGGTGCCGGATTTGGAATTTAGTGGTAACGCGCTCGAACGATTGGCATTGGTGTAAAAAGCAATTATGGAATTTGCATCATTTTTAAGTGCGGTGAAACGGAAAGAAAGAACGGACCAATATCTGATTCTTTCGGCGCTATTTTTTCTCAACGCGCATAAAACTCCTGTCACTTCAACGGAGATACAGAAACTGTTAGCTCTTCGTCTTAAAAAAGAGGTTCCAAAGAATATTTCTGACGGACTTCGGAAGTATGAGGCATATGTGGAATGCGTTGATCAAGGGCCACCGTTGCTTTGGTCATTAACTTCAAATGGAGTTAAACGCTTGAGGACTTTAAGCGGGCTTGCTCTTCCAGACGTTTCTGACACCCAGGAATTTGAATCAGATATTGGCATTGTTTGCGCTCTCGAATATCCAGAATTGTCTGCCGTAATTAAAACGTTTGGCGGTGCACAGGCATGGAAAGAAATTGGAAATGCCCGTTATACTCATATCTACCAAGAAACGAAGCTTCATACCAACACGGGAAAGCAATTAAGAGTTATCGCTACGACATCAACTTCAATGGGACTTACTGCGGCGGCCATAGCGACAACACAGCTTGTGCTTCAATACCGGCCGCGGATAGTCGCCATGATCGGTATAGCTGCAGGCACGCATTCCAGCAACAAGCAGTTTGGTGATGTGCTGGTAGCCGATCCAAGTGTTGACTACAATTCTGGCAAAGTTGCGTTGGAGAATGGAATTAGGGAATTTCTTCCAGACCCTTATCCCTTAGGCTTAAACGCACGGCTTCGTAGCGTTCTTCAAAAGTATCGGGGCAATCATCTGCGTTTTGAAGAAATACGCAAAGGGTGGACAGGGAATGTTCCCAAAGCGGGAAATCGTCTGCACCTTGGTCCGCTGGGTGCAGCCGATCAGGTAATTGATGACGCTGCTCGGGTTCTTGAAATTCAACGTAATTGGAGAAAACTTATTGGCGTTGAAATGGAAACATATGGTGTTTATCGTGCCTGTCACGAATCTCCAGAGCCAAAACCTCGATTCGTCTCTTTTAAGGCGGTGTGCGATTTCGCAGCAGAAAAAACTGACTCTTGGCAAGACTACGCCGCTTATACAGCAGCGCAGTTTGCTTTTGAGTTTTTCAAGAGCGAATGGGATGCTTTATGGCCAACAAAATAAAACAGGAGTTAAAAATGAAAGAAACAAATGAAAAACCAGATCAAGAAATTGAAGCGATAAGTGCCGTCCACGATGCGTTAAAGAGACTTGATGCCCAAGCACAGCAACGCGTCATCGAATATGTAACACGTAAGTTAAATCTAAGCGTGGTGTCTTCGGATATTGTGTCACGACATGAAAGAGACGAGGCGCCTGAGCCGGCTCCGGCTAGAGGAGCAATACATGCTAGCGATGAACAATCCGGCGCAACCCACGGTGAGCTTGATGGAATAAGCCCTGTTGCACAAAAATGGATTCGGAGAAGTGGTCTTGTAGCTGAAAAACTTTCGTTGATATTTAGCCTTGGAGTTGACGAGATTGATTTAGTAGCAAAATCGGTTCCAGGCAAATCTGTGAGAGCACGAATGCTCAATGTGGTCTTGTTAAAAGGGATAGCTGCGTATCTAAGCACAGGAGTGCCACGTGTGAAGCTTGCGCAACTCAAGGATGCTTGTAAACATTACGATGCCTTTGATGATAATAATTTTTACAGCAACTTAAAAGCATTTGTAGCAGAAGTTTCTGGAAGCAAAGAGACGGGATATTCGTTGACCGCTCGCGGTTTTACAGAGGCGACAGCCACAATAAAACAGATGATTGAAGCGACGAAATCATAGCCAACAAATAGTATAAAACGTCAGAAAAGTCATACATAAACTTGTAAATTGGATTGATTGCTAGATGAAACACGTTTCGTGACCGTTCCCCAGCCATTTCAATATCAAGGCAGCAAGCGGGCGCTGGCGCCGCTGATCCTGCAATATCTGCCCATCAGCACCACGCGGCTGGTGGAGCCGTTCTGCGGTTCCGCCGCGTTGTCCATCGCCACGGCGGCGCATAAATTTGCCGATGATGAATTGAATAGCGCAACTTTTTGCGCATAATCACCGAAATGGATAACACCAGCCTGCTCAACGAACTTCCGAAATACACACGGGAAGCGGTGCAATTCTATTGGCAGACGCGAGCGAAGCAGTTGCAAAAGCAGCGCGATGCTGGCGGTTCGGATCAGGGTTTGAGAAGCGCCGTCACCGGTGGCGCGCAAATGGACGGCTTCATTGAACTGCTGACGAAACTGGCGATTGAAGCCGGGATTGACCGTTCGCATATTTATTATCGCGAATCGCTTGAGTTGCCGGGCTATTTTCGTCCGAGCAAGCGCTGGGATTTTCTGATCGTTGTCAAAAATCAACTGGTGGCGGCGCTGGAGACAAAGTCGCAAGTCGGCCCCTCGTTTGGAAACAATTTCAACAACCGCACCGAAGAGGCGATGGGCAGCGCGCTGGATCTGTGGACGGCGTTTCGTGAAAAGGCCTTTGGGTCGGCGCTGCGGCCGTGGATTGGCTACATGTTTCTGCTGGAGGAATCGAAGCGCTCGACTTCGCCGGTCGGCGTCAAGGAGCCGCATTTCAAAGTCTTTCCCGAATTTCGCGATTCGTCCTATGCGAAGCGTTATGAACTATTTTGCCGCCGACTCGTTCTCGAAAGGCATTATGATGCCGCTGCGTTCTTGATGTCGAACGCGGAAAAGGGCGTGACCGGCGATTATTCCGAACCAGCGAATGATCTGACGTTCCAGTCCTTTGCGAATTCACTGGTGGCCCACGTCGCGGCTTTTACCGGACGCATCAAACGGCTATGAAATACGCTGTGGCCACGCCGCAAATGATCGAGGAAATCCCGACGCTTCACCGTCTGGTGCAGGGGGACGCGCGTGATTTGTCGTTTCTGGACGATCAATCGGTCCATTTGGTCGTGACCTCGCCGCCTTACTGGACGCTGAAGCGTTACAACGAGACACAGGGGCAGATGGGGCACATTGCCGATTACGAAGAATTCGTGGTTGAACTGAATCGTGTCTGGAAAGAAGTCTTTCGCGTTCTGGTGCCGGGTGGCCGGCTGGTGTGCGTCGTCGGTGATGTGTGTTTATCACGCCGGGAAAACAAGGGACGGCACACGGTGGTTCCATTGCACTCCGACATTTGCGTGCAATGCCGCAAACTCGGTTTCGACAATTTGAATCCAATCATCTGGCACAAGATTTCCAACGCAAGTTATGAAGTGAGCAACGGATCGAAGTTTCTCGGGAAACCTTACGAGCCAAACGCGATTGTCAAAAACGACATCGAGTTCATTTTGATGCAGCGCAAGCCCGGCGGTTATCGCCAGCCCACTGAAGAGCAGCGCAAGTTGAGCATGATTCCAAAGGACAAGTTCGACAAATGGTTTCAGCAATTTTGGAATCTCACCGGCGCTTCCACGCGGGAGCATCCAGCACCTTTCCCGTTGGAACTGGCGTCCCGTCTCGTGCAAATGTTTTCTTTTGCCAGCGATACGGTGCTGGATCCGTTCTGCGGCACGGCAACCACGATGGTCGCCGCACTCAAGCATGGGCGGAACAGCATCGGCGTCGAGTTGGACAGCGCGTATTGCAAGATGGCCGCATCGCGCCTGATGAATGAAACCGGATCACTTTTCGGCAAAGCGCAACTGCAAATTGATCTAAAGTCAAATGCCGTGGTTGAAGACGCGTTTGTGCTTCGTGAGAAATCGCCTGCCTATAAAGTGCGTCGTCGAAAGAAGCTTTGACCCTTCACGTGGCAGTCGAGCACAAGTTGATTCATCCATGACCGTTCCCCAGCCATTTCAATATCAAGGCAGCAAGCGGGCGCTGGCACCGTTGATTCTGCAATATCTGCCCATCAGCACCACGCGCTTGGACAAACACGGACGGGCATGGATACTCACGATTGAGCAATGAATGAACTGGAAAAACTGATTCCGCTGCATGGCGGCTACCGGAAGTTGAAAAGTTTTCAGGTGGCGCAACTGGCCTATGACGTGACGGTGCGGTTCTGCGACCGTTACATCGAGAAACGCAGCCGCACCCACGACCAGATGGTGCAGGCGGCGCGGAGCGGCGTGCAGAACATTGCCGAGGGCAGCCAGGCCAGCGGCACTTCCAAGAAAACGGAACTCAAATTGACCAATGTGGCCCGGGCCAGCTTGGAGGAGTTGCGGCTGGATTATGAGGATTTTTTGCGGCAGCGCGGGCTGGCGCAATGGGTGCCGGAACACCCTGCACTGATGCGCTTCAAGGCGAGGCGGTGCGCCACGCTGGCGGAAGTGCGGGCTTGGGTGGAAGAGGAACGCGGTGGACAAACACGGACTGACACGGACAGACAAGGACGGGGAAAAGCTGGAAAACTGTCCGTGCCTGCGTCCGTGCAAGTCCGTGTGCGTCCGAGTGTGCCCGGCTCGGCAGAACTGGTGGCCAATGCCGCGCTCACGCTGCTGAACCTCGCGTGCTACCTGTTGGACAAGCAGCTCGTCGCGCAGGAAAAGGCCTTCGTGGAGGAAGGCGGTTTCACGGAGCGGCTTTACCGGGTGCGCAGCGCGCGGAGAAAATAAGGCTGATCCCTTTTTGCCGCTCTGATTATACATGCCGAGACGCTGCCGTTATCCAATGGCTTTCGGCGGTTGCCGTTGGATGATGTCCGGGCGGTCATCATCGCGGCGCGCGGGGTCACGATCACGTCTAATTTTCTTTCCGGCCTGCTGGAGACGGATGCCATCGTGCTGCATGACCGGTTTTGAAGTGCGACACCTCACCCAGACCCTCTAGCCTAATTTATAAACTGGTGAATTGCTCTATCGGCGTTATCTTGAAATGCAGTATTTTTCAAATCAGTAAAAAAAGTGCTCTGGTCCACCATGTCCCCTGATAACTTACCCTGTTTACTGGCATAAAAAACGCCGCTTTTATATCGCTCATCGGAAATGCCATCTACAAAGCGTTTTGCACCTACTTCCAGCTTATGCACCATTCCGCCCATCAATGGGAATACAACAGGCATCATCACATACTTCAACATAAACCGCATTGGCGGGGGAAGACTATCTGGCGCCTGGGTTCCTTTTGTATTCCCTGGGCTTACAACGATAAACTTGAGCTTGGGATATTTTCTTGCCATTGATAACGTCCACATGGTTTCTGCATACTTGACATAGGCGTATGCCTGCAATGCATTGAACTTTTTGCCAAAATAGGATCCATCAAGAACAGCAGCAAACTCATCCACAGAAGAAGTCCTCATTGAAACTGGTTTTACTCCGAGCATCTTTACTCCTGGAACAGCTTCCGCACTGACTGATAGAACTGTTTTCCTTAACTTGTCCCGTTTAATTAATTCATCCACCAGAATTACATGACCTAAAATATTCGTGGCAGCCAATTCATTCATGCCGGAAGGCGTAATTTTCGCAGCCGTTTTCCCAACTACTCCACCTGCATTCAAAATTACCGCATCAACAGGTTCCGTTATTTCTTCTGCTGCTTTTCTTACAGAATTTGCATCCGTAACATCCCCAATAATAATTTCAAAAATCTTTCTTCCCGTTTTCTCCTCGAGGTCTTTTTTTGCCGCCTCTGCTCTCGCCTGGTTTCTGCAGAAAAGAATCACCTTTTTTGTTTCATTTTTCAATGCCAACTGCCGGGCGGTCTCTTTCCCAAGCCCAATATTTGCTCCGGTTATTAATATGCTTTCGTTCATATTTTATCCTTCATTGTGTTTGTGAACAATCGAACTGTTTTAGTTGACCTAGACGTTCGTTAGTTCGGGAATATAGAACAAGTGGACAATCATGTCAAGCTGTGATATGTTTGGTTCATGCGGCCGCTTTATCATCCATCTCTTGAGGACATTACCGTGCAGGGCCTTTTGTATGCCATGTCCGACCCCGTCCGGGTTCGCATCTGCGCAGAACTGGCCCAGACTGAGGGCACCATGAACTGCGCCGCCTTTTTGCCCAATGGCAACACGAAAATTCCCAAGTCCACGATGTCGCAACATTTCAAGATTCTACGGGAAGCGGGCCTGATTCGCAGTGAACGCAAGGGTGTTGAACTGAAGAACTCGTCGCGATGCCCTGAGTTGAAGAAAAAGTATGGACCAATGCTTACGGAGATTCTTCAGGCTTACGCAAACGAGGGCAAAAAATCGAAGCGATGATGATTTCCAAGGCCGTATCGTATTCGGTAAAGGAGTCAGTCCTTGAGTCCGTTCGCGTGGTTCGCAGTTCACCTCTTCCGGCCTGCGCTGAATTGTTTTTCCCGTTTAACTCTCACCTGTCCAATTCATTCCCTCACCCTTGATCCCTCTCCCATCTGATGGGCGAGGGGCAATCTCCCGCTCCCGCGAGCGAAGGACGGCAAGGAAAATTCTTAAGTGGCTTTTGAACGGCGTTTCGTTTGGCGGCGGTAGGAAACGGTTTTCGCTTTCGCAACTTGGGTCGGTTCGGCGTGACTTGCTCTTTCGGCAAGGATTAACAAATCCTGCGTTGGCACACCCTGTTGACGCAGAGCTTCTCAACGCATCATCACATGAATCCAATCATCCTTGCCAAATATCGGAAGGTGGATTGGGTGTTGGCAACTTATGAGGGAATTGAGTTGCAAGCAATTTACCGCATGAAGCCGGCGGCGCTCGAACCCTATTTTTCAAAATGGGAATCGAAATGGCATGAATCAGGAGGCAAAGACATCAACAATCCAAAAATTCCAGTGAAGTTTGTCGTCGAGCACGGCGAGTTAATTTTTCAGAAATCAAAATAGTTTTTGGTGGAGTCTCCGCGTCTCGGCGATGCACCTCATTCGCCTTCCGCCTTCAGCGCATTTGCATCCGTGTCCATCTGTAATACAATGCCGCAAATCCTTGTTTTCTTGGCAAAGAATTGGCCGCGAAAGAACGCAAAGAACACAAAGACAGAAATTTATATCTCTGCGTTCTCTGCGTTCTTTTGCGGCTATTTTCTTTTTTTGGTTGCGGCGTCAGCCGCGCTGGGTTTATCCGTGGTTAAATCAATTCGTCCCCGGCTTCGATTGTTTCAGCTCATGGATGAAGGTTTTCATGGCGGGCGAGAGTGTTTTGGCCCGGCGGTAGATGACGCCCAGCGGCTCGGTGCAGCCGCCGTCCGTGAACGGCACCGCCGCCAGAAACCCGCCGGCCACGTCCGCCTGCACGGTGCTCTCCGGCAGGATGGCCACGCCGTCGCCGTTTCGGACGACGCCCTTGACCATTTCCACCTGGTCAAATTCGTGGCGCGGCTCGAACCGGTGCCGCCGGCAGTCCGGGATGCGGTTCAGGAAAGGCGACCACCGGATCTCGTTCCAGGCCGCGAAGGTCTGGCCTTCCAGCTCCGCCAGCGCCACCGCGAGGCGCGCGGCGAACGGGTGTAGCGGGTGGCAGACGAACATCAGCCGTTCGTGCCGGAACAAATCCACCACCAGACCGGGCCGCCGCCGGGGATAGCAGACGAGGCCCAGGTCCGCCTCGTTTTCCTGCACGTCGTGATGCACGCCGTCAATCAGGCCATAGTTCAGATGGATGAGGATTTCCGGATGCCGCCCGTTGAACCCGTCCAGAAAGATCGGAAGCTGGTGCAGGCCGATGCTATGGCAGGCGGTGAGCCGGATGCGGGTGTCGCCGGCCTCGCGGGTGCGGCGCAGGGCGCGGTGCAGTTCGCCGGCCAGCCGGACAATGCCGCTGGCATGGACGCAGGCAACCTCCCCGGCGCGGGTCGCCCGGATGCCCCGCGGGCCGCGCGTGACCAGCCTGACGCCCCATTGTTTTTCCAGATGCGCAATGGCCTGGCTGACGGCGGAGTGGGTGACGCCGTGCTGTTCCGCCGCCACGGAAAAGTTTTTGGTTTCAATCACCCGGCAGAACAACCGCAAGATCCCCATCTGCATGATGCCGCCAGAATGATAGATAACTGGAATTTCGTCAAACTAATGATGCTGGCGGTGGCCGCTTCCAACGGGAGCGGCCCTTTTCCTTGCCGCCAACCTTGCCAACTGCCAGATTCAAGCCAGTGAAGTAACCGCTAAAAAAAACAACAAACATGAAAACCAAATACCAACACAACCTCCTCGCCGCCGCGCTCGTTGGCGCGCTGTCTTTAACCTCAATCATCACCGGCTGCAAAACCGGCTCCAGCGCACCCGCCATGGCATCAGTTGCCGTTGCGGACAACACCATCACGCCGGAAGCCGCGCACGCCATCGCGGTGGACGCCTATCTTTACTTCTATCCGCTCGTGACGATGGACATAACGCGGAAACAATCCGTGAATATCGAGCCGGGCAAAGAGTTCGGCAAAGGCCCGATGAATATGTTCATCAACATTCCGGCGTATCCGCCGGCGGACATGAAGGTCGTCGTGCGCCCGAACTTCGACACGCTCTATTCCATCGCGTGGCTCGATCTCACCAAAGAGCCGCTGGTCGTCTCCGCGCCGGACACGCACGGACGGTATTATCTTCTGCCGATGCTCGACATGTGGTCGGATGTTTTCGCGTCGCCCGGCTGGCGGACGACGGGAACGCAGGCGGGTAATTTCCTCGTCACCCCGCCCGGCTGGAACGGCACGGTGCCGGACGGCTTCACGCAAATCGCCGCGCCGACGCCTTATGTCTGGATCATCGGGCGCACCAAGACGGACGGTCCGGATGATTACGCCGCCGTGCATGAAGTTCAGGCCGGTTACAAAGTCACGCCGCTCTCGCAATGGGGCAAGACCCCGGAGCCGGTGACAGTGACGATTGATCCGACGGCAGACATGAAGACGCCGCCGTTGATGCAGGTGGACACCATGACCGCCGACAAATATTTCACCTGCGCCGCCGAACTACTCAAGTTGCACCCGCCGCACATCACCGACCAGCCCATCATCGCGCAGATGAAACGCATCGGCATCGAACCCGGCAAGAGTTTTGATTTTTCCAAACTCAACCCCGCCGTGCAGTCGGCGTTGACGAGCGCGCCAGCAGATGCGCAGCAACTGATGAAATGGAAAGTGCCCACAGTTGCGCGCGTCGCGAACGGCTGGAGCATGAACACAGACACGATGGGTGTTTATGGCAACTATTATCTCAAGCGCGCCATCGTCACCCAACTCGGCCTCGGCGCGAATCTCCCGGAGGATGCGATCTATCCATTGAACCTGGCCGACGCCGACGGCAAGCCGCTGGACGGCGCGAACAAATACACGATGCATTTCGAGAAGGGCGCGACGCCACCCGTGGACTCCTTCTGGTCAATCACGCTTTATGACAGCGACGGCTTCCAAGTCGCGAACGTGCTGAACCGTTTCGCCGTCAGCAGTTGGATGCCGTTCAATTTTAACGCGGACGGTTCGCTCGACCTGTATTTCCAAAACGAAAGCCCCGGCAAAGACAAGGAAACCAACTGGCTGCCCGCGCCGAAAGGGGCGTTCAACCTGTGCATGAGGCTCTACGGCCCGCAGTCCGACGCGCTCACCGGCAAATGGAATCCGCCAGCGGTGACGAAAGCCCAATAATTCGCTTGCGAAACACGCGGGCCGCTTCCCAGCCGGGAGCGGCCCGTTTTATTGGGTGTTCATTTTCCCGCCTGACTGCCATCCATGCAAGCCGCGCCCTGGCATGAGAGGATGACTGAAAAAGGCTTTACAAGTTTTGCAGACAGTGATTTAACTCCGGCAGCAAAGGTGAAATCAAACCAGTAAACAATTCAAGCCATGAAAAATATACTCCAACAAAACCTCCTTGCCGCCGCGCTCGTTGGCGCGCTGGCGTTTGCCTCCGGCTGCGAAACCGAACATGAGGGCAGCTCTGAAAAATCCGCCCGGTCTTCCGGCGAAATCGAAGGCCATGTCCTGATCGCGGGCCAGCCCGTGGCCGGATCAACAGTCACTCTCTACGCGGCGGGCGACGGCGCGCCCACGCAACTGGCGCAAGGCAAGACCGACGCGCAAGGCGAATTTGAGATGGACGCCAAATCCGCACCGAAGGACAGCGTGGTTTATCTGGTCGCCAAAGGCCCCAGGGACGGCGTCGCGTTGATGTCGTTGCTCGGCACCTCATGGCCGGAAAAAGTCACGGTCAACGAACTCACCACTGTGGCCTCGACGTTCACCGCCGCGCGCTTCATCAACGGAGAAGCGATCTCCGGCAAGCCGTTGAGCCTGCACATTGCCGCCGGAAACACGCCGAACCTGGTGGATCCCGCGACCGGCGGTTGGGGCAAGGTGCTGCTCGACCCGCTCAACAGCTCCATGACCACGACGATGGCCAACCTGGACACGCTCGGCTCGCTCATCAGCTATTTCGCCGCCGGGGCGAACGACGACTGGCGCATGCGTTTTCTCAAGGCCGCCACGCCGCCGAGTGGTGTCGCGCCCATGAACACGCTCACTGCGATGGCCGGCATCGCCCGCGAACCGTGGGCCGCGCCCAAGGAGCTTTACGGATTGTTTGATGAAGCCTATCCGCAGCCGGCGGACGGTGCCCGGCGCAGCGCGCCCTTCGTGCCGTATCTGGCCTGGACTCCGCCCGACTTCTGCCTGTTGTTGTGCTTCTCCGGCGGCGGCGACTATTCCAATGGCCGTTTCATGTTTGACGCGGATGGCAACCTCTGGAGCGGCATGAACTGGATGCCCGGCTCACAGTCCGGCGTCATCCACAGCATCGGCGGCGGCGTGGGCAAGTTCGCGCCCAATGGCACGGCGCTCTCGCCGGCGATCACCGGCTTCACCGGCATGGGCATTGACGGCGTCGGCTGGGGAACCGCCGTGACAAAAGACCGCGTCTGGGTTTCCAGTTTCAACGGGAAAATTCTCGTGATGGATTTCAACGGCAAGCCCGTCGCCAGCGAAAGCGATTTCCCGTTCAAGGAAAAATTTCTCGGCCTGATGGGCATTGGCGTCGCCGCGAACGGGGATGTCTGGATTGCCGACGGCGCCGACAACCAGTTGCTCTATTTCCCCAATGGAGAAATCAAGGCCGGAAAAATCGTCAAGGTTGACGGTTTGAAGTCGCCGTTTGACATCGTCATTGATTCCCAAAACCGCGTTTGGGTCAGCAACTCCCAGTCAGACACGCTGGTCCGGTTTCCCGCTGATGATCCGTCGAAGGCGGAAACTTTCCGCTGCGGCATCAGCGTCCGCGGCCTCGCGCTGGACTCGCAGGAGAATGTCTGGGTGTCGAGCAATTGTTCCCTGGACTTTCCGATGCCGGCAGTCCCGAACGGCGCGTCCATCATGGAGCAGTTTAAGATCATGGGCCAGGCCATGCTGGCGTATCCGAAGTCCACCGGCGTCATTCACATGTTTCATCCCGATGGCACCGAGATTGACGCGCAAGGCTACACTGGCAATGGCGCGGTGGACGTTCCCTGGGGTTTGAATCTCGACGGCAATGACGACGTTTGGATCGGCAATCTTTCGCCGCGTAATCGTGCCGTGGTGCTTATGGCTGGGACCAACCCGACCGGACATCCAGCCGGCACCAAACCCGGCGATGTCCTCCATGTGTTCAAGAGCGGCAGCATTCAGATGCTGACCGATGTGTCCATTGACCCGGCCGGCAACGTCTGGGCCGCGAACAACTGGAACAACCCCGAAGCAGCGGCGCTCCCGAATCCGCCCACGGCCATCTCGACGTGGGGCGGCGGTTCGGGCTTCACCGTCATCTACGGCGTGGCGGCCCCGGTGCAACCGCCGCGCATGGGCAAGGTGATTAAAATGTAATTGGTTTCGCCGGTGAAACACGCGGGCCGCTTCCCAAATGGGGGCGGCCCGTTTTCCTTGCCGTCCCCGCAACGGAGCAAAACTCTTGCGCGTGAACCAACTTTTTTCAGCGGACTGGCATTATTGACGACGGATTGTTAGCCTTTCCACCTCATGAGTTGGGTCACCATCATCTGGTCCATGATTGCGTCCGTGTCCCTCACGCTGGCGGCGATTTATTTGTTGATCTGGTTTCGGGAACGGCGTTCGTGGGCTTATCTGTGCTTCTTCATCCTGGCTGCGGGGGTGATCGGGGTGGCGGCGGGCGAGTTGGGTGCCATGTATGCCAAGACGCCGGCGGATTATGGGACGGCGGTCCGGTGGGGGCATTTTGCTTACGGGTTTGTGGCCGCCGGCAGCCTGGGATTTGTGCATTTCTACTTTGGCACCGGGAAAGGCTGGCTGCTCGGGGCGGCACTTGGCTTGCGGCTGCTTGCGGTGGTGGCTAATTTCAGCACCGGACTCAACCTGCATATCAGCGCCATCCAAAGCCTGCGCCAGGTCAACTTCCTCGGTGAGCCGGTGTCCATGCTCGGCGAGTGGACCTCCAATCCGTGGGTGCGTCTCGGGCAGTTCGCGGCCCTGGTGCAGTTTGTGTATGTGGTGGATGCCGCTTTCAGGCTGTGGCGCACCGGCGCGCGTGAATCGAGAACACGCGCGCTAATTGTGGGTGGGCCGTTGGCCTTTTTCATCCTTTTCTCGTCGGCGCAGGCTGGATTGGTGGCGGCCGGCGTGCTGCGGACACCCATCGTCGTGAGCTTTCCCTTCCTGGCCGTGCTGCTGGCCATGGGCTACGAGTTGAGCCGCGACGCGCTCCGCGCGGCGCAGTTGGGGCGGGAGTTGCAGGAAAGCGAAATACAGATGGGCCTGGCCACCGAGGCGGCAAATCTCGGCGTCTGGGTTCGCGATCTGGTGCGGAACAAAATCTGGGCGAGCAACCGATGGCGGGCGCTCTTCGCCTTCTCGCCAACGGAGCAGTTGGACCTCGAGATGTTTCTGCAACGGCTCCATCCCGACGACCGTGAAATTTTTCAACGGGCGGTGGCGAAGGCGACCAGTGGGGACGGCCACTACGAGGCGGAATTCCGCGTGGTGGTGCCGGACGGCCGGATGCGCTGGATCATCTCGCGCGGCAAGGTTGAGTTCAACAGCGGTGGCAAACCGGTCCGTGTGCGCGGCGTCTCGACGGACATCACCGCACGCAAACAGGCCGAGGCTGAGACCTTGCAGCAGCGGTCGGAACTGGCGCACTTGTCCCGGGTGACCATGCTCGGGGAATTGTCCGGCTCGATGGCGCATGAATTGAACCAGCCGCTCACGGCCATCTTGAGCAATGCCCAGGCCGCACAACGTTTCCTCGCGCACGAAGACGCCGATTTGAACGAGGTGCGCGACATCCTCAAGGACATCGTGGAGCAGGACAAGCGCGCCGGCGAAATCATCCGCCGCCTGCGCTTGCTGCTCAAAAAGGGCGAAGTGCGGCATCAGCCGCTCGATCTGAACGACGTGGTGCAGGAAGTTCTCAATTTGATTCGCAGCGACCTCGTGAATCAAAGTGTGGTCACGCACACCGAATTGGCAACTGACCTGCCGCCAGTCAAGGGCGACCGCGTGCAGCTCCAACAAGTCGTGCTCAACCTGGTGATGAACGCCTGCGACGCCATGAACGGCAACGCGCCTGCCGGCCGTCAATTGGTCGTGCGCACGGAGTTGTGCCCTGACAAAAGTGTCCGCCTTTCCATTTCCGATTGTGGCGCGGGCATCGCACCGGACAAACTGGGACAGGTTTTCGAGCCGTTCTTCACCACCAAACCGCACGGCCTGGGTCTGGGTTTGTCGGTGTGCCGCACGATTATCACGGCGCATGGGGGAAAACTTTGGGCCACAAATGGCGCGGAGCACGGGGCGGTGTTTCATTTCACGATTCCGGCACAAATGGAGCCACAGTCATGAATCCCCTCCCCACAGTCTTCATCGTGGACGACGATGCCGCCGTGTTGAAGAGCCTGACGCGTTTGCTGCGCTCGGCACGGCTCAACGTGGTGGCGTTCGGCTCGGCGCAGGAATTTCTGGAACACCACGACCCCTCCGCCTCTGGCTGTCTCGTGCTCGACCTCGCGATGCCCGGCTTGAACGGCCTGGAATTGCAGGAAGCTTTGACCGCGAAAGGCAGCATCATCCCGATTATTTTTCTGACCGGCCACGGCGACATCCCCACAAGCGTGCAGGCAATGAAACGCGGTGCTTTGGATTTTCTCACCAAGCCGGTGAACGACGGCGACCTGCTCAAGGCGGTTCAGGTTGCCCTTGCGAAGGACCGCATCGCACGCCTCGCCCGTGCCGAACTGGACGAGATTCATCAACGACTCGCAACGCTCACCCCGCGCGAACGCGAAGTGCTCACCCATGTCGTCTCCGGCCAGTTGAACAAGCAAGCCGCCGCCGATCTCGGCATCGTCGAAAAGACCATCAAAATCCACCGTGCCCGCGTGATGGAAAAGATGAAGGTGGAATCGCTGGCCGGACTCGTCCGGCTGGCGGAGCGCGCAGGCATCGGCGGAAGTAGCCAGTAATCCGAGACAAGTGGCGAATGGCAGGCGGCATGGAAAACTGCCGCCCATTCTTCAGCTTTCACTTGCCACCTGTCACACGTTTCTCTTCGTAGGTCCAAGGTCTAATACCCAACCGTCCGCCTCTTTTGCTAGGGTTTCTCATTGTGAGCAAAACCCGACCCCGCATAGCCGTCGTGGACGATGAAGAACCCATCCGCAAAGCCCTGACGCGTCTGCTGCGGTCCGTCGGAATGGATGCGGAGTCATTTTCCTCCGGCAGCGATTTCCTTGAATCATTTCCCAGCCATAAACCCGATTGCGTGGTGCTGGACCTGCACATGCCGGTCGTGAATGGCTTCGACGTTCAAGCCCGGCTCGCGAAGTCCGGCGCGCCAATTGTCATCATCACCGGACACGATTCCGACGAGACGCGGGCCCGGGCGCTGGCCGGACGGCCCGTCGCCTATCTCCGCAAACCTGTCAATGACCAGGCCCTGCTCGACGCCATTGAACTGGCGCTGGGACTCCAGCCGCGAACATGAATTAATCCATCAATCCAACCATCCATTCATCCAATAAAAAGATTTGCCCGGCGCTGACTGAATTGAACCACGACGGACAGAAAATGCAGTTAAACAACAATAAAGCAGTAAACAAACAATAAAGAAACATATGACACGAAAAAACCTGATCAAATACGGTCTGACCGCGTTGACCGCCTCGGCGGCGCTCGGTCTGACTTCCTGCGCCACGGCGCAGCCGGCCGCCTCCGGCGGAACCGGCCGGAAACCAAACATCATCCTCATCGTCTCGGACGATTTCGGCTACGGCGACGCCGGCCCCTATGGCGGCGGCATTGGCCGCGGGATGCCCACGCCCGCCCTCGACAAGATGGCGCAGGAAGGCATGACCTTCTTCGACTTCTACGCCCAGCCGAGCTGCACACCCGGTCGCGCGGCGATGCAGACGGGACGCTTCCCCAACCGCAGCGGCATGACCACCGTGGCCTTCCAAGGCCAAGGCGGCGGTCTGCCCAAGGCGGAATGGACGCTGGCCTCCCAGTTGAAGACGGCGGGCTACAAGACCTACTTCACCGGCAAATGGCATCTCGGCGAATCCGACTGGGCCATGCCCAATGCCCACGGCTACGACGTGATGAAGTATTGCGGCCTCTATCACTTGAACGCCTACACCTATGCCGACCCCGCGTGGTTCCCGGACATGCCGGATGCCTTGCGCGAAATGTTCGCAAAGGTCACCAAAGGCATGATGTCCGGCAATGCGGGCGAGACGCCGCATGAGGACTTCAAGGTCAACGGCGAGTATGTGGACACGCCGGAAAAAGGCGTCGTCGGCATTCCCTATCTGGACGCCTATATTGAGAAGGCCGGTCTGGAGTTTCTGGATGACGCGGCCAAAAACCCGGACCAACCCTTCTTCATCAACATCAACTTCATGAAGGTGCATCAGCCGAACCTGCCGCATCCCGACTTCATCCACAAATCCATGTCGAAGTCCAAGTATCGCCGATTCCATCGTCGAGAACGACACGCGCATCGGCGACATCATGAACAAGCTCCATGAACTCGGTTTGGACAAGGGCAACACGCTCGTGTTCTGGACCACAGACAACGGTGCCTGGCAGGACGTCTATCCGGACGCCGGCTACACGCCGTTCCGCGGCACCAAGGGCACCGACCGCGAAGGCGGCAACCGCGTTCCCGCCATCGCCTGGATGCCGGGCAAGATCGCGGCCGACTCCAAGAACTATGACATCGTCGGCGGCCTTGACTTCATGGCCACCTTTTCTGCGCTGGCCGGCATTCCGCTGCCGACCAAGGATCTCGACGGTCAGCCGATGATCTTCGACAGCTACGACATTTCGCCGGTGTTGTTCGGCACGGGCAAAGACCCGCGCGAAACGTGGTGCTACTTCACCGAGAACGAACTGCTCCCCGGCGCCGTGCGCTATCACCAATACAAGTTCCAGTTCAACCTGCGCGGTGGTGATGGGCAGGCCACAGGCGGCCTGGCCGTGGACAGCAATCTCGGCTGGAAGGGTCCCGAATCCTATGTAGCCACGGTTCCGCAGATCTTCAACCTGTGGGAAGATCCGCAGGAACGCTATGACCTGTTCATGAATAACTTCACCGAGCGCACCTGGCTGGCCCCCGTCATGCAGCAGGAACTCCAGCGCGTGATGAAGACCTTCATTGACTATCCGCCGCGCAAATTGCAGAGCGACGGCTACACCGGCCCGATCACCATCTCGGCCTACGAGAAATTCGGCTGGCTGCGCGAGGAGCTGAAGAAAGATGGCGTGAGCATTGAACTGCCCACGGGCAACTGAAATTCGCTGTTGAAACACGCGGGCTAGCCGGGTGGCCGGCCCGCGACTTCACCAGCGAAAAATAAACCTGCGTGAAATAAACAAACAACAACAAACAAAACGTGATTATGAAATCCATGCTCAAACAAAGCCTGCTCGCCGTCGCGCTCGTTTGCACGGTGGCTTTCACATCTATCATCGCCCGTGCCGCCGATCCGCTGCCCTCGTGGAACGACGGCCAGGCCAAGCAGTCCATCATTGATTTCGTCACGAAGGTGACGACGCCCGGCTCGCCGGATTTCGTGCCGGTGCCGGAACGCATCGCCACCTTCGACAACGACGGCACGCTCTGGTGCGAACAGCCGTTGCCGGTGCAACTTTACTTCGCGCTCGACCGCGTGAAGGCGCTCGCGCCGTCAGCATCCCGAATGGAAAACCAAGGAGCCGTTCGCCTCGCATCCTCAAGGGCGATTTGAAAGGGGCGATGGCCGGTGGCGACCACGCGCTCCTCGAACTCCTCATGGCCACGCACACGGGCAATACCACCGAGGAGTTTGAGCAGATCGTCAAGGATTGGATCGCCACCGCGAAACATCCCAAGACCGGCCGGCTTTTCACCGACATGACCTATCAGCCGATGCTCGAAGTGCTCGCCTACCTGCGCGCGAACGGCTTCAAGAACTTCATCGTCTCCGGCGGCGGCATCGAGTTCATGCGCCCGTGGACGGAAGCGGTTTACGGCATCCCGCCGGAACAAGTCGTCGGCAGCAGCGTGAAGACGAAGTTTGAGATGCGCGACGGCAAGGCCGTGCTCGTGCGCCTGCCGGAACTGAACTTCAATGATGACAAGGCCGACAAGCCCGTCGGCATCAACCAGCACATCGGCCGCCGGCCCATCATGGCGTTCGGCAATTCGCGCGGCGACCAGGAGATGCTGGAATACACCGAGGCCGGCAGCGGCGCGCGGTTTGAGCTGCTGGTGCTGCACGATGATGCGGCGCGCGAATACGCCTACGGCCCGGCGCAGGGATTGCCGGACGTGAAGCTGGGTGCATTCACGCAGGCGGTTTACGACGAGGCGCAGAAATCGGGCTGGACCGTGGTCAGCATGAAGAACGATTGGAAACAGGTCTTCCCCGCCGCGCAGTCCCCGGTCACCGCCATTGACATCCTGTTGGAACCGGACGCCACGATGCTCCAACATTCCGCCGCCAACAACGCCCGCCTGCTCGGCGTCTTCCCGAAAGGTTTCGCGCTGGATGCGACGCACACGCCGCACATCACGATGCTCCAGTGTTTCGTCCGCACGGCGGACTTGGACCAGCTTTATGCCGCCGAAGAAAAGGTGTTGGCCGCCGCCAACGTCAGCGCGATAAAGCTGGAGGCGTTCAAATACTACTACGCCCCGGCCGGCGCGACGGGCGTGGCCGGCATTTGCGCGAAGCCGACGCCGGAAATTCTCAAGCTGCAGGCGGACGTCATCGCCGCCGCGAAGCCGTTCATGCAGGCAACCGGCCCCATCGGCGCGTTCACCGCGCCGCACGACAATCCCGCCACTGACGCGGCCTTGATCGGATACGTGTCCACGTTCGTGCCGAAGACGAGCGGCGCGAAATTACAATCCCCACGTCAGCACCGGCGTCGCCCCGCCGCATACCTCGACCAGATGCTGGCCGAACCGTTTACGAATCTTCACCTTCTCGCCCGCCGGCGCGGCGGTTTACCAGCTCGGCCCATACGGCACGGCGGCGAAGAAACTCCATCAATTCGACCTGAAATGAAATCAACCAAGAGTGCAAAGTGGCAGGTGGCCGAAGGCCCGTGCTTCCCTCGCCACTCGCCACTCGCCACTTGCCACTCAACAAGAATTTGTCCGGCACTGAAGGACTCAATCCGCGCTGGTGACAGAATCAAAAATCCAAACAACAAAACAAAATGAAAACAAAAATGAAAAACAAAACCACCGGTGCCATGCGCCTGCTGCTCGCGGCTGCCGCGTTTGTGGCTGCCGGCTCGCCGGCCCAGGCCCAGGACGCCACCATCACCACCCCCACCATGTCCCCGGCGATAACTCCAACCCCGGCTGCGGACGCGGACCAGTGGCGCTTCGGCGTGGGCATTCCGCTCTGGGCTCCACAAGTTAACGGCGATGCCACGGTCCGCGGCCACCAGCGGGACGTGAACATTGACTTTAGCCAGCTCAAGGACCATCTCGACGCCTCGTTTGCTCTGGGCCTTGCCGCGAACAAGGGGAAATTCGGAATGTTTGGCAACGTCGGTTATATGAAATTCTCCGCGGGGAACGGGAGCATGAGCGACGAGTTAAAACTTCTCATCGCCAACGCCGGCGTGTCCTATCGCCTCATCAAGACCGGGACGGAACATCCCTTCGTCCTCGCCGGAACCGCTGGCATCCGCTACTTTTATGTTGAAAACTCGCTCGGAATCCCGCCAAGGGTCTTGCCGCTGCCACCCTATTTTGGAGACGGCTTCAACGGCAGCAAGACATGGAATATCGTGGACCCGGTCATCGGCCTGCGCGGCAGCCAATACCTCACTCCGAAGTTTCACCTGGATTTCTCCGGCGACGGCGGCGGGTTCGATCTCAACAACGACACCGACTGGACCTGGTCTGCAACGGGCGTGGGGACCTACGACTTTGCGAAGTGGTTCAGCCTCTCGGCCGGCTATCAGGCCCTGGCCATTGATGAGTCGAAAGGCAGCGGCGCCAGCAAGAACGGCGTGAACCTCATCTTCAATGGCGTGCTGGTCGTCGCCCAGTTCAAGTTTTAGCCCGAACCATGGACCCCGGACTTAACCGTTCCGGTTTCCCGGGCTTCGTCGCCGGTGCTTTGGTTTTGTCCGCCATCGTTCTGGCGCCGCTGCTCGCGCACGCCGATGTCCTGGTCGCCACGAACGGCGAGCGCTTCATCGGCACGGTCATTGAGGAAATGCGGCCATGCAGACATGCTCCTTGGTCTTGCAGGTTGGTTGGCTGCCATTGCAGGTTGCCGGTTACAACCATTTTGGCGAGCCATCGAGCATCGTGCTGCCAAGGTCCGGTTGAGCCGCTGCCTGCCGCTTTTCCAGGCGCCTCATCTCTGGAAAACGGTGTTGACAACGAAGTCAAAGACGACGCATACTCATCATTAAGAAATCGTTAAGACAACAGTGCAATCACCCATTCCCGTAAAGCATTTGCCGTCAAAAACCGAAGCTCGCCCTGACATCGTTGCCGCTAGTGATGCCGCAGGCTCCGCCAAAAGGTCCACGTTTCAGACAATCTGCAATGTTTTGAGATCCATCGTTTGAGAGCAGAGACGTAACACCAGAACACTATCGGCGGCCGGTGGACGGCTGCAGCCGGTGAAAAACTCCAGCATGAGAAACACGATCGCAAAAATTCTATTCCCGAAATTGAGCCGCCAGGAACGAAGGCGAAAGCTCAACGAACTGGTCGCCGCGCTGGCCGCTGGGGCAGTCATCGCCGTTGCCATCGCCGTGACCATCATCCTGCGACGTAACAAATGAACATTGGTCTGGCGAATGAATTGAAAATGCCCATCGCAGTGTCTTTACAGGGCGCAGTTGACAAAAAGGGCGCGCCCTGGGTTGGCAGCAGGGCCGGCTAATCGGCAACCCGGCTGGCGGGGCTGCTCCAATCGCCCTGTCCGGTCGTGCCCGAGGCGCTCACGTCAATCGTGTAGTTCACCCCCGCTATTCTTCATGACGCAGGAGCCGACGTAAGGAGGCTCAAACTGAAACCCGGCGTCGGAATTTGAAATGAGACTCGTCACCCCGTCTCCTACAAACCAAGGGCGGGCGGCGAAGCCGCGGCCGGCGCGCCAGAGCATTCGCTTTCCGGCAGGTGCAAACGTCGTTGTCCGAAAAACTAAAGCCCCCGGACACACCGAAAGCCGATATAATTGACGCCAGCGTTCACGCTTCCGGCACTGCGGGCGGCACAACGCACAGTGGAGGCATCGCTGCCCCAATTGCCGCCGCGCACCACACGGAGGCTCCCGGTTGCCGGTCCGGTCGGATTATTGGTGGTGGGTTGGCCATAGGGCGTTCCATACCAATCCCAACACCACACTGAAACATTCCCCGCCATGTCGTAAAGTCCATAACCGTTCGGCGCAAAATATTCCACGGGAGTCGTGCCGCCATTCCCAATTGCGTTGTAGCCGTTCGGCCCCAAATCGTAGCCGTAGCCGGTGTTTCCATAGTAGTTGGCATTGGTTTCAGAAATGATGTTGCCCAACGGAAACCGTTGCCCGCTCAACCCGCCGCGCGCCGCCTTTTCCCATTCCGCCTCCGTCGGCAACCGGTAGCCGTTGGCCGACCAGTTCATATTGGTGACGGCTGCATCCCCGTTGGTATATGCCTGCGTCATCGCCGGGTCGGTGTAATACGCCGGGGTCAAGCCCGCCTGCTGCGACCGCGCATTGCTCCATTTCACCGCGTCAAACCAGTCCACCGACTGCACCGGCTGATTCGTCGCATTGCCGGCGCCGGCATGGTCAAAACCATAACCGTGGTTCGTGGCCCAATTATAAACCGACTGCCACTGGCTGAAGCTCACCAGAGTCACGTCCATGTAAAATGCCGCCACGGTCACATTCGTGGGAAAATTGTCATGGTCCGGCGCCCCGCCATCCAGCGTGTCCCCCATCGTGAACGTCCCGGCGGGAATCAACGTCATGCCGGCGGGATAGGCGGCCACCCCGCGCACGCGGTAAAACATCGGCACGCCGACCGTGATCGTGCCGTTTGAATCCACCGCCACCGCGTCCAGCCCCGCCCAGTTGGTGTGCCACGGCCCGGACAACGACGACGCCCATTCCACCGACGCCACGGTGCCCGTTTCCAAGTTTGCGCAGACCAGTTGCCCGTTCTGGCTGAACGACGTTATGACTGGCAATTGGGCGGCACACTGATAGAGGCCAGCGAGAAAGGCCAGCGTGACAAAAAATGCGCGGATTTTGGTTCTCATAAATAAGCCAGGATTTAACTTGCCTCTGCTATTGGCTTATTTACGCCCCGGCCAACGGGAACGCAAATTAAATGTGTCATCGCCTGGGATTATCCACTTGACAAACCAATAATGGCGGGTTAGGTTGGCGGCATGAAAACGAAATCGCCGCTGAAAGATTTAACGCCCATTCAAATCATAGACCGCTTCCCCGATGACGAGACGGCGCGGAAACACCTTGAAGCCGTGCTTTGGAAAGACGGCCCGGTTTGTCCGCATTGCAAAAACCACAAGGAAAAGCCGATTTACAAACTCGAACCGCGCGCCGACAGCAAAAAGGCAGTCCGCGCTGGCGTCTATAAATGCGGCGCGTGCCTGAAACAATTCTCGGTGATGGTCGGCACGATATTCGAGGACAGCCATATCCCGTTGCGGAAATGGCTCATTGCTTGGTATCTGCTTTGCAGTTCCAAAAAGGGGATTAGCTCGCTCCAACTGAAGCGCATTCTGGAAATCGGCAGCTATGGCACGGCTCTCTTTATGTCGCACAGAATCCGCCATGCGTTGCGGGAAACCGGATACACCGAAAAACTATCCGGCACAATCGAGGCCGACGAAACCCTGATTGGCGGCGCGACCAGTGGCAAGGGGTCACGATTTCTTGGAAACAAAATTCCGGTGATAGCAATGGTTCAACGCGGTGGCACGGTGCGCAGTAAAATCATGCCGACGGTCAACGGCGCAAACCTGAAACAAGCCATCCGCGAAAACGTGCAAATCGGCTCCAATCTCCACACCGACCAGCATCCCGGCTACACCGGCTTGAAATTTGAATATGAACACAAATCAGTCAAGCACATGGCCGGAGAATACAGCCGCCATGAAGGGGAAAACGTAGTAACGACGGCCCATGTCGAGGGGTTCTTCAGCTTGTTAAAAAGAGGCGTAATGGGGACTTTCCATCACATTAGCGCACAGCATTTGCCGCTGTATCTGGCCGAGTTTGAACACCGCCACAACTGCCGTAAAATCAGCGACGGCGAGCGCACAGATTTTGGTTTGACCAAGGCCGTTGGAAAGCGTTTGATTTACAAAACGGCATGAATTTATGGCAATATCGAAACGTTTAAGAGCCATTTGGGAGGCAGAGGCAAAGGCAGCAGAAGAACGCCTGCCAAAAGAGCCGCCCGCGCCATTGCCGCCGTGGAGGGAGGACGAGTTAAAAAAGTTTGACCGGATGGACGAGATTTTGAATCAGGCCACTTATGACATGTCACAAGACATAGATTTGGTGTTTGAATTATTGGGATACGGACACCTTTTAGAATACAGCCTGCGGATGGCAGATTTAAGCATCAAAGCAAAGCGTTATAGAAAATTAACCCAATATGCCGCCAAAGAGAAATTGTGGGAGAAAATTCACGGCATTCTCTACGGTTTGAAAACCGAGGTTGCTTTAGCTAGGAACAGCAGGGATCGCGGGGGAACCAAAGTCCAATAAAGAACGGGGGTTTTCCACCTTGAAACAAACTCTCTGCGACCGTCATATATCCCGACGCTCCATGCGAAAACCTCGTCATGGAATAAAAGCAGTTCGGCATCTTTCGGGGGAATTTGTTTGCTGGCATCATAAATCCGCCCTAGTTTTGGTTTGACTGACATTCGTTAATAGCCGCCAGTCAAACATGCCCAAGACCAAAACAAACACGCCGGACTGGAAAGACGAGCCGCTGAAGTTCGCTTTCCATCCTGACGGGGCGTTGCGGCGGGGGGCTTTTGCCAACCCGCCGAAAGTCCAGGCTCTCAAAAAGTCCATCCGCGCCAGCAGCAGGGGACGCAGATAATCCACAATTAAGCCAGATTCAACGGCTTGCGGCTATTTTGGTTTGTCATCTGGATAATCCCATCATCGCCCACTCATGCCAGCTTCTTCGCAATGTGCCCGTCGAGAATTTCCTGCACGATCAGGGCGACGATGATTTTGTGGCTGCGCTTGAAGAAGCATTCGATTTTCTGTAACGCATCGGATGAATAATCGAACGACACAAAAAAGCCTTTCTCACAATCCTCGCGCATCATCATGGCTTCGAAGGCGTCTATGTCCGGGCGGCCGGGCTTGTCCTTTTGTTTCACCTGGATGGGATATCGGCGTTCCTTCAATCAAAGTTCGCCTTCCTTTAACTGGTATGGCGTGGCGGCAGAGGAAACGGGATAGATGTGACCATCCACGCCCCTGTCGCCCACCTGCACCTTGTTCGGGATGGTCATTGGGACTTATACGGGCCAATAAATTTCTCGCCGTCAAAATGAATCATGTGATCAGGCGCGTCGGCAATCCAGACTTCCGTTTCCCAGGCAACTTCTGGCGCAAACTTTCGGAAAGTGTCACGTGTCAGAAATGCGGTGATGAAAACGATGTCTGCCGTGCAATCCTTCGCGAGCCGTTTCAACTCCAAAAGGCTAACGGGAGAAATAGGGTTGGCACTGTGAACCGCTTCAATTAAAAACAGCCAATTCTTTTTGGCCGAATAGGCAACGACATCGGGCAATTCGCCGTGCTCCAGTTCAAAGAATTTCAGCGATTTGAGTTTTTGTTCATCTCGGACAAGAAATTTTTTCGCGGTGTCGCCGATGTACAAAACCTCCGCGCCAAAACCATAGCGGGGCAGGAACTGTTCAATGATGGCCTTTTGCAGCAGGTTATGTTCGCCGGGACTGAATTGAAGCGTCTGGCCGTCCGGCAGCTTGATTGGAACTTGGTCGAGTTGCCGTGCGGCTTCAAGACGTTCAGCCAATGTTGGTCTGTCAGCCATGAATTCTTCAATCATTTCGAGCCAATCTGATTGCCCGAACCGCCCGATGATTTCGACATATTCGGGCGACAAAGAATAACCACGCGTGGGATCATTGCGGGCGGCGTTTGGTTTGTTGGCGCTGGCGATGATGATTCCGGCCACAACCGGCAGCTTCAAATCTTTTCGCCGGATGTCATCGTAAGAACCCATCGAGATTGTTTCCTGAAAATGTTGGTTGAGATACCCAATGATGTCGCGTGACTTGAGCGTGTCCTTGCCTTCGCGCAGGCGTGCTTTTGACCAGTCAGCACTTCGCTTCACATCGGCCACAGCAAGGAACGCCATCGCCATCTTTTCCAGTTCGCGCGGCTTCAGTCCTTCCAGCGGAATTCCGAACTTGGACAAAATCAGCAGCGACTCGTTGAAAAGTTTCACGAGCTTGGCAGGCTTGTCTGGGTTGATGACAAAGGTCGGTATTTTCATTTCGTTTGATTCCTTGAATTCGAGCGGCAGCGCAAACTGGTCGGGCAAATTGCGGTAGAGAATTTCCCCCGAAGTGAGCCGTTTGGTGGTGGCAAGATACTTTTTTACCGAGCCAGCCAGATGCCATGCCAGCAATGGCGCAACGGCATTACCAATCTGGTTGAACTGGCTCGTTTCGCCGCCGCTAAACTCAAACCAGTCGGGAAAACTTTGCAATCTGGCGGCCTCGCGAACGAAGAGACGCCGCCGGCGACCATCCGGCAGACGGATGCGGTGCATATCGCCGGTTGCGCCGGCGAGATTCCGGCAGGTAACGGTGCGGGCAGGCTGGTCAGGATAAAGGTCGCGCGGGCGGATGCAAAAGGAAGCCCGTTCATATTTGGCAACGTATTCGTCCATGCTCGGCGTCAGAAACTTGGATTCTGGCGGTGCTTGAAACATCCATTCCCCAAGCGCCTCGCCAGCCGTCAGCCGGTTCGGTTCTTCATCAAAAAACTTAAATTCGCCACGATGCCCAACGACAATCACGCGCTCGCGATTCTGCGGCACACCATAATTCACGGCATTGACCAAGCGAACCTCGATGACGTAATTTAACGCCTTCAATGCTTCAAGAATCTGCTCAAAATACCAACGATTGCTGTAAAGGACGCCCCGGACATTTTCAAATACCCAAATCTCCGGCTGAACTTGTTTCACGGCGGAAATGAAAATTGGAAAACCGTCTCGCGAATCTTTCAAGCCCATTTGATGTCCGCCAACGCTGAACGGCTGGCACGGCGGCCCGCCAATGATAACATCCGCCTTTGGGAAATACTGGGTTTCAATCGTCAACGTGACTTGCTTGCATTCGCCTTTGAGATTTCGGCGGTAGGTTTCACAAACATCAGCGTCTTGTTCGTAACCGAGCGTATCAAATCCTTGCGCCTCGAAACCGAGGGCAAGTCCGCCGCAACCAGCAAACAAATCCAGCACACGGATTTTTCCTTCTGGCTTGGGACGCAGCAGGGAATTGATTCGTTCCGCAAAATTCATTTCCAATTTTAGTTGTTCCCGAAAATCTGGTCGAGCATGACCTTGACGTAGTGGCTGGCGGGCACGGGCGAATTCAGAAGGATGAATGAAGAAGGCAGAATGGCAGAGCGGACGGGTTTCATCATTCTGCTTTCTTCCTTCTGCATTCGTGCCGTCTGTTCCACATTGTCGCCGCAATAAACGACGCGGGTGTCGAGAAGAGAGCTTGGCTTCGCGATTTTCTTGTCCGCCCTCACCCCGACCCTCTCCCCCGGGGAGAGGGGGATTTCTGCTTCGGCAACTTCGCGTCTCTGGGTCTCGGTGGCTGATTTCGCTTCCGGTTTCTTTGCCATGCGGCGAGTGTGCGCCCGAAAAGCGGCAGCGTCAATTCACCTGTGTGAGCGGACACAGCAAACGGGCCGGTCCCGGTTGGGTCCAAGTCACCACGCCAGGACGAGTTGGAGTTGAAAGACCAGCGCCTGGTCGGTGTTCTTGTGAAAGGCCGGGTCCCGGACCATCTGGAAGTCGGGCTGGATTCTGATGGTGGGAGTCAGTTGCAGCACATACACCGTCTCCAAAATATATTCATTCTCGTGATACACGGTCTTGGTGGTGGACGATGGCTGGCTCCAGACAAAGCCGACGCCGAGAAGATCGTTGCTCGTCCGCTGCAGCAGCAGATGTTTGAACGGCCCCTGCATCACGAAGCCGGTGCCCGCCTGCGCCGCCGCGCCGTCGGACACCTTTTCACTGCCGAACCCAAAACGCCCGAACCAGCCAAACGGCGAGTCCGGCCCCAGTTGCTGCTGGAGGTCGAAGCATAATCCGACGCCGGTGGAATCATTCACCCCGGCCGCGAATGGCTGGACGCGATAGACGCCGGGGCCCAGGCCGAAAAAATCCCGCGGCGCGTAGCCAAATTCTCCGGGCAAAGACCAGTTCCGGCCGCTGAAGTCCATCCAGGGCGCGTCGCCGGCATCATTGCCGCCCATGGAAGCTCCGGCCATGGCATACCATTCATCCAACGGCTGCCACTGGAGGTTAAGCCCAAAATTATATTCCGCCAGCGGCAGCACCTGCGAGTCAATCAGCGCGGAATTGATGAACTTGCTGCGGCCGCTGTCGGCATAGGCGTTGCCGTCCAGGTAATTCCGCTGGCTGACCATGCCCGCGACAATGACGATTTCGCCGCTGCGCGCGGATTGTTGCCACGCGAGTTCCGGCACGCGGAGGCCGTTCACGGACGACCAGATGCCGGTGGGGTCGGTCACGGTGCCGAGATTGGATTTGGCCGACTGCGTTTTGCCGGCGCCCTGGAAGCTGTTCTTGGCCTGAAACTGGGAACTGACCCAGCCGGCGGTTCCGGCGTCGGACGCGTCGAAGAGCGCCCACTTGGATTTGAAATCGAGGGTGTGGTATCCCAGGTTGTTGTCGCCTTTCGCCACATCGGTCATGCTGACATCGGTGACCGACTGTTGCAGCGAATAGCGGAAACCGTATTCGGACAGCCGGTATTTTGCGCCCTGCACCGGTCCTTCCAGCGGAGCAAATGACGGAAAGAGCGCGCCGGGACGGAAGGCCGTGTTGCCGTAGTCGTCCTGGCTTGCGAGATACGGCATGAGCGGCGGCGGCGTGGCGGGGAAGAACTGGAACCCAACCGCGCCTTTGCGCGCGCGTTGCTGAATTTCCTGCGGCATGCTGGCGCCTCTGGCTGGCTCGGGTAGCTGCTGCTCCACCCCGATGCCTGCCGCGGGCCGCAAGGCGGACGGTTCCTCATTCGTCGAAACCGCCACCACGCGCCCCATGCTGTCGAGCAACAAAAGATTGCCCGATGGCGAATTGGACGAACCTGACTCGCCCGCGAAAGCGGCCACGGGCATCGCCACCAGCGCCAGACGGAGGAATGATCGGGCGGCGAACTTCATGTTATTCTGTCATCCGTCGGCATGGAGGATGAGTTTGAACCGGAATGCTGGCACCGTCAATTCACCCGTTTAAGCGGCAATGTCCTAATTTGGGGGAGTTATGCACTTGACGGAAGTTTCCCTCGCCCCGCCCAAGCGGGGAGAGGGTCAGGGTGAGAATTCTCCGAACCCCATTTCGCGCTTTGAACCCCTGCAACCTCAAGATGCGCAAGTCGCTGATAATCAAGTTGGCGATCTTGAGGTTCATGGGGAGGGGATTTCATTTTTCAATTGAAATCAGCGCCACCTCACCCCAGCCCTCTCCCCCGCTTCGCGGCGGAGAGGGAGGATTTCCGCGTATCATCTTAATTTTACGTCAACGACATAATCCCACTAATTTGGCAATAGGGCGCGACGAAAGGAGTGCCGCCCCCTGCGACTCGCCCCGTGAAATATCCATCCTCTCCGGCGTGGGCGACCCGGCGTGAGGTATTTCACGAGGCGAGTTACCTCGTCGCCTACAAATTCGGACACTACCGTTTAAGCGTCGCAGCCAACGGGCCGCTCCCTGACGGAAGCGGCCCGACGATGCCATTTGGCGCGGGGCACAGGCCGGAATTGAATAAAGTCTGGACAAATCCCGGCCGCACGCATATTCAGCCGTTGCCAATGTCCATGGAACCAAAGGCCATCTCCATCCGCAGAGCCGGGGAGGCTGATGCCGCCGCCATCGCGCGGCTTTGCTCGGTCCTGGGCTACGCCGCCGAACCCGCGGTGGTCGCCGGACGATTGCGCGCCATCCTCCATGCGGACGCCGATTTGATGATCGTCGCTGAAGATTCGCAGCGGGCCGTCGTCGGGTGGCTGCAGGCGCACGCCGCGCACATTGTCGAATCCGGGTTCCGCGTGGAAATCACCGGGCTGGTGGTTTCCCCCGCGCAACGCCGGCGGGGCGTGGGGCGCGCGCTGGTCGCGGAAGCCGAACGCTGGGCCGGTGCCGTCGCCGCTGGGGCGGTGGTCGTCCGCAGCGATTTCCGGCGCGCGGAAAGCCATGTCTTTTATCCCGCCCTGGGCTACATTGCGACGAAGACGCAAAATGTTTACCGGAAAGTTCTGACCAAATGAACGGAATTATGCAGATGGCGATTAATGGGGCGCAGCCACGCACGGTTCTTGTCGTCCCGTGGCAAAAGTGTGGCGTGGGCGTCCCCGCCCGCGGGTTCGAGCGGCGTCTAGCCCCGCTAAATAAACTGGGAAGCGCCGGTGGGGCGTCCGGCGGGTGGTCTTTCACGGGGCGAGCCGCGCGAATCCAACGGACGGACGGTCCGGACAGCGGGACGCTGCCGGAACCCGCAGCCGTGGACGGCTGCGCTACAAGAACATTGCGTGGATGCGCCCAAATAAAGTGGCGCTATTTGTCACGCGCATCATTCCACAATTGAAACCATGAATGCTCCCACGCTCGGTTATGTGATTTTGTATGTGAACGATGTCGCCGCCAGCCTCGCTTTTTACGAAAAGGCGTTCGGACTGGCCCGGCGCTTCTTTCACGATGACCACGGCAAGGCTTACGGCGAACTGGAAACCGGCGCGACGCGGCTGGCCTTCGCCAGCGTTGCGCTCGCCAGGGAACATTTGAAGCAGGAAGTGACCGCCGCCGCGCCGGACAAATCGCCGTTGGGCGTGGAGATCGCCCTGACGACGCCCGATGTTCCGGCCGGGTTCAAACGCGCGGTGGACGCGGGCGCAACGGCGGTCAGCCAGCCGGCAACCAAACCGTGGGGCCAGACCGTCGCCTACGTCCGCGACAATTCCGGCTTCCTCGTCGAGATCTGCACGCCGATGCCCTGACTTGAAACCGTTTTGAACCGCATGGCCCCGGTCTCCAATTACATCGTCCCCGGTTGCTGGCTCGTCTTCATCGTCTTCTGGCTCGTCAGCGCGCGGCGGGTGAAGGTGATTGCGGAGCGGCAGAGTATTTTGTCCGCGCTGCTGCACCGGGTTCCGCTCGGGTTCAGTTATTTCCTGCTGGTGTATCCGCGCCTGCCGCCGCCGTGGAACCAGCCGGTCACGCCGCACGCGGATTGGGCGCGCTGGATGGGCGACGCGGTTTGCGTGCTGGGACTGTGCCTGACGCTCTGGGCGCGCCGGACGCTGGCGGGCAACTGGAGCAGCGACGTGACCTTCAAGCAGGGACACGAATTGATCCGGCGCGGGCCGTATCGCTTCGTGCGGCATCCCATTTACACGGGCCTGCTGATCATGTGCCTCGGCGCGGCCATTGAAATCAGCCTGCTCCGCGGCTGGCTGGCCGTGCCGCTGATGGCCATTGCCTTTTGGATCAAGCTCAAACAGGAAGAACGCCTCCTGCTGCGGCATTTTCCGGACGCCTATCCCGGTTATTGCAGGCAGGTGAAGGCCCTCGTCCCATTTGTCATTTGACCAAGCAAGGAACGCGAAAGAGAAAGGAATTAAAACATGGAAATCAAAAGAATTGGCTCACAGCCATCAAACAAAGGACCGGCCGACTGGTTCACCGGCACGGTGCGCATTGACTCGCCGTTCAAGGGAACCGAGCCCGCGCGCGTCGCCGGCGCCATCGTCACGTTCGAGCCGGGCGCCCGCACCGCGTGGCACACGCATCCGCTCGGGCAGACGCTCATCGTGACCGCCGGTTGCGGGCGCGCGCAACGCTGGGGCGGGCCGATTGAAGAAATCCGGCCGGGCGACATCGTCTGGTTTGCGCCGGGCGAAAAGCATTGGCACGGCGCTGCACCGACCACGGCCCTGACGCACATCGCCATTCAGGAACAGCTCGACGGCAAGGCGGTTGACTGGCTGGAAAAAGTCAGCGACGAACAATATCAGGCCAAATAACGCCAGAGAATTCTCCGCGCAAACCGCCGGTTCGGGCATATCAAGTCCGATCCCCGCGAGTCAGCCGGGCGTGCGGCGGTGTGAATCACCGCCGGGAGCGTGTAAATCAAGGATTCGGAGGTGTCAGCGAACCATCCGGTCGTGTAAATCGCCCGTTCCCGCGTGCCAGCGCCGCGTTCGGGCGTTTAAATTGAAGATTCCCGCGTGTAAATCCTCCGTTCGGACGTGTAAATCCTGGCCGGAAGCGTGTCAATTGGGCGCGGGTCCGTGCAAGAAGCGGTTGAAAAACAGCCATTTAGCGAGAAACTTGGGGGAAACCGCCATTTCTCCAGGTTGTGCGCCTATCACGGCCATGACGCACATCGCCATTTGGGAACAACCCGACCGCAAAGGTGTGGTCTGGTTGGAAAAGGTCAGCGACGAACGATATCAGGCGTGAGATGACACGAATGGCACGAGTTGGCATGAATCAAAGGGCTGAAAGCCCGAAAGAAAATAGCCCAGGGCAAAGCGAGTCCGCGAGCGACGCCCTGGGTTAATCGTCGAAAAAATTTCCAAGCCCTGAAAGGGCGGCAGAATTCACGAATCTATTTTCAGACAGGGCTTGACAACCGGCTACAAATGGCCGAGAAATGCTTTCGTTGAGTTCGGATAAAAGCCGTGTGAGCGATGTTCGCTCTGAAGCGGTGATAACAAGCCAGAACTCTAGAAAGACAAAATGAAAGTAAAGTTCCCGGCCATGCAGGCCACAATCGGGCAGCGTATCTACTACGTCTGCGTAATGAAACTCAGCGCAATCCCCAAGATGTTCACCTTCACGGATTGGATTGAGTTCACAGCGGAGGATCGCGAGCAGCGCGTCCTCAACAAAAAGCGGATACCGGATATTGCCAGATATATTTTGGACAATGAGGACGGCTATCTCTTCTCGTCAATCACAGCCTCATACAAATGCCCGGTTCGTTTTGAACCGGTCAATTCCGACAGCCTCGGTTTTTTGGAAATGGATTTGGAGGAGGCTAATTTTGTCATCAATGACGGGCAACACCGATGCGCGGCAATTGCGCAGGCAATCAAGGAAAACCCCGCGCTCCGCGAAGAAGCCATTTCGGTGCTGCTTTTTCCATACGAAAACAAACAGCGCGTTCAGCAAATGTTTTCTGATCTGAATCGCTATGTGGTCAAAACGGCCAAGTCACTCGACATTCTTTTTGACCAGCGCGACCTGCTGGCCAAAGTGACGCTGGAAGTCTGTGAACGCGTCCCAGCGTTTCAAGGCATGGTGGACAAGGACAATGTCTCTCTGCCTGCTCGCTCGGAAAAAATGTTTACGCTGTCATCGCTTTATGACGCCAACCAAGAATTGCTGGCGGAAAAACGGAACAGCGATGATGCGTTTTTCAACGAGTTGGTCACGACAGGCATTGATTACTGGACGACGGTTTCCAAGTTCATGCCCGATTGGCAGCGGGTGAGAAACGGACTACGTCCGATTGAATTGCGCCAAGAAAACATCTCGACTCATTCCGTTGTCCTCCGCGCGCTCGGCGGTTTGGGGGCTGAAGTCGTGAAACAGTATCCAACAGACTGGAAAAACCGATTGGCTGACCTTACTGCGGTCGATTGGAGTAAGAAAAATCGAGAGTGGGAAAATGTTTGCATGGTTGCGAACTCCGTGGTTTCAAACCGGCAAGCAAGGCTGGCTACAAAGGCATACTTGAAACGCAAGCTTGCTCTCCCGCTGACGGAGTCAGAGGAAAAATCTATCGCTCATCTGGCAGCACGCGACGAATCCGCGACTAATCGTCTCGACCAGGAAGCTCCAATGTTCAATGGTGGCCGCAAGGAGGCGAAGAAGATTCGGATCGAAGTCCATTGGTCTCCCGACAACAAAGAAATAATCTGTGAACCGAAAGCATCTGAATCATTTGTCAGATTCGTTACTCGGCTATACGAGATCAAAGGTGGGGATGTTCTTGCCAAGCTCGCAACCTGCAAGTTTAGCAGAGGAATCCTTCTGTCCAAAACTCCGCAGCTAGACTTTAGCTACACGCGGAACGACGGAAGGCAAACCGAGTATTCAAACCAGCCGATTGCGAATTCCGGCTACTACCTGTTGACGCACGGTGAAACATGGCAAAAAGCCGCTGACATAACTGGAATCTGCCGCGCGCTTGGCTTGCCACCAGGCACAGTGAAAGTCGAAGAGATCGAGAAAAGCGACTTGTTCAAAGAGTTCGCGGTTTGATTGGTCTGTTTAGTTAATGGAGGCGTCATCTTGGTGACGCCTCCATTTCTTCTCCAATTTTCTTTCGCCCTTTCAGGGCTTGGAAACTTTTTGGGAGGTGAACCCAGGGCGGCGCTCGTTTCACTGCGCTTGCCCTGGGCTATTTTCTTTCGGGCTTTCAGCCGTTTGATTCGTGTCAATTCGTGAAATCCGCGTCAGAACTTTGCGTCTTTGCCTTAAAACATTTCGTGGTGAGTTTGAGCAGGCGCACACCGTTGTTCGTGTATGTTGGCTTGACGCAGGAGAGCGCATTGCGGATGCTGCGCTCGTTCCGTGACCAATTGCAAACAATGATTATGAAAATTTCACGACTCTCGATGATGGCGGCGGCGGGCTTGTTCCTGCTCGGCTGCAGCAAGACAAGCCAACCCGGCAGCGACGCCAATACCCCCACGAATCCTCCCGCTGCCGCCGCGCCCCCGGCCGCCGGCGGCCAGAACGCGGACATGACCACGACGGCCAGCGGCTTGAAGTATCAGGTGTTGAAACACGGCACCGGCACGGTTTCGCCCAAGGCCACGGACACGGTGACGGTGAATTATGAGGGCAAGCTGCTCGATGGCACGGTGTTTGACAGTTCCATCGCGCGCGGCCAGCCCGCCAGCTTTCCGCTGAACCGCGTCATCCCCGGCTGGACGGAGGGATTGCAACTCATGAAGGTGGGCGACAAGTTCAAATTCGTCATCCCGGCAAACCTGGCTTACGGCGCGCAAAGTCCCAGCCCGACGATCCCGCCGAACAGCACGCTGGTGTTCGAGGTGGACTTGCTCGGCATCCAATAAGCGATAGTGGCACAGGCATCCTGCCTGTGGGTTTCGGATTTGCCGGCAGCATCACGGCCGTTCCGCCGCGGCCTTGACCGCCTCCAATTCCTCCCAGCGCGCGTAAAGCTGCGTGACCTTTTCCTTCGCCGCTTCCAGGTCGTCGTTGAGCTGGTTCACTTGCGTCGCGTGTTTGCGGAAAAATTCCGGGTCGGCAAACAAGCCTTCGATGCGCGCCACTTCCGCCTCGATGGCGTGGATTTGCGCCTCCATGCCTTCGAGTTCGCGCGCTTCCTTGAATGACAATTTGCGCGGCTTCGCGGTCTTCATGACGGCATCCCGGGAGAGCGCCGCTGACTTTTCAGATTTGTTCGTCGCGAGAATGGCGGCGCTTTGCCGGGCCGCCGCCGCCGCCGCGCGTTGTTTCTTCTCCAGATAATAATCGTAGTCGCCGACGCTGTGATGGATTTTGCCGTCGCCTTCAAACGCGAGGATGTCCGTGCAGACGCGGTTGAGAAAATAGCGGTCGTGGCTGACGACGCACACCACGCCGGGGAACGCAATCAACGCCTCCTCCAGCACGCGCAACGTCGGCAGGTCGAGGTCGTTCGTCGGCTCGTCGAGGATGAGGAAATTGCCGCCGCTCTTCAAAATGCGCGCGAGCAGCAGCCGGCTGCGTTCGCCGCCGGAAAGTTTTTTCACCTGCGTCATGATGCGGTCGTCGGCGAACAGAAACCGTTTCAGATACGAGCGCACCGAAAGTTTCGCCTCGCCCCATTGCACGAACTCCCGGCCCTCGGCGACCTCGTCCATCACGGTGTTCTCCTCGTTCAGTTGCAGCCGGCCCTGGTCCACGTAATTGAACTTCGTGAGCTGGCCGGTTTTCACCGTGCCTTCGGTCGGCGCAAGCTGGCCGATGATGATTTTCAGCAGCGTGGTTTTGCCGAGGCCGTTCCGCCCGCAGACGCCGACGCGCTTGCCGTTTTCAAACGTGAAATTGAAACCGGAAAACAATTTCCGCCCGGCGATTTCCATGCCGAGGCCGGCGACTTCCACCGTGCGATTGCCCAGTTGCGGCGGCGGCGGGATGACCAGTTCCACGTCCTCCTCGATCACCGGCCCGTCCTTCGCCGCCTCGTCGTAATAGCGCTCGAAGCGGTCCTTCTGCTTGCTGCGCTGGGCGCGCGGGCCTTGCCGCACCCACGCCAGTTCCTTTTTCAGAAACATCTGGCGCTTGTGCTCGATGATCGCGTCGGCCGCCTGGCGTTCCGCCTTGTCGAGCAGGTAATCGGTGTAATTGCCCGCGTGCGAAAAAAACTTGCCGTCGCTCAATTCCAGAATGCGTCGAAGCGACGCGGTCGAGAAAATAGCGGTCGTGCGTGACGACGAGAAACGTGCCGCCGAAATTTTCCAGAAACTCCGCGACCCACTCGATGGATTCCGGGTCGAGATGGTTCGTCGGCTCGTCGAGCATCAGGAAATCCGGGCGCGAAACAATCGCCCGCGCCATCGCCACGCGGCGCTTCTCGCCGCCGGAAAGCGATTCGATGCGCCGGTCGCCGGCGGGACAATTCAGATGCGCCATCGCGATTTCGATGCGGCGATCCAGCGTCCAGCCGTCCAGCGCCTGGATGCGATGCTCCAGTTCCTCGTGCCGTTTCGAGTCGTGCGGCAGCGATTCAAATTCCGCGATCAGGTCGAGGACGTGCTGCGCGCCGTCGCGGATGTTTTCGTGAACATTCTTCGCCGCATCGAGCATGAAATCCTGCGGCAGATAGCTGACCACCAGATCGCGCTGCCGGGAAATTTCGCCGCTGTCCGGCGCCTGCAGGCCGGCGAGGATTTTCAGGAACGTCGTCTTGCCGCAGCCGTTGCGCCCGACCAGCCCGATGCGGTCGCCTTCCTGAATGCCGAGCGTGACGTCGTCGAGCACGGCGTGCTCGTTGTAGCGCACGGTGACTTCGGAGGCGGAAATGATGGTGGACATGTCAGGAAATCCAAATGACGAAATCCGAATGACGAATGAAGCCCGGAAATCGGAGCGCAATGCTGCCATCTGAATGTAAAATCAAGTTCACAAGACGGGAAGAATAGCAGAGAGTCGGGCATGAACAAGCCTGCGCACGGGAGGGTGATGGGTGAATCTGATTGGTGCAGTGTCGGCGCTGTGCGCCGATGTTGAGTCACAGGCTCGACGCTGCAATTAAATTGACCCGCTACTGACGCGGCGTCATCAGTTGCATCCGAGATCCGCCATGCCCTGTTCTTCCTTGCCCTTATTCAAAGCTGTTGGCCTGCTGCTTTCTCCTTCGCCTCCGCCGCGTTGATCTCGTCCCACGACGGCGCGCGCCAGAGGTTGAGGATGCCATCATTGCAATCCGTCCCAAGGGTGTTGCCGTCGGGTGAAAATTGGGGTGAATAAAAGATGGAACCTTCCGCTTTCAAGGTAAGCACATCCTGCCAACTGGCCACATCCCAAAGGTGGAGCGCCGCCTCCCCGGCACCCGCAGTAGTGGCCAGCCGATTGCCGTCCGGCGAGAAACCTGCCCCTACAGCACCCAACTTGAAACCGCGCAGTGTGGCCGCTTCCCGCCAGCCTGCTGTCTCCCAGACCCGGGCATAGCCCAAGTAACTGGCCATGGCGAAAAGCTTTCCATCGGGAGAAAACGTGCATTCTCCCGGTTCAAGGAACCTCAAGTCCGGTTTTGAGTTGGTTTGAGCTATCAGGTCTCTCACGATCACATCCCCCTCGTCGCCCAGCTCCACGCTTATCCGGTCGTCGGGTGAAATGGAGGCGGCATTCTCCTCGACCGCTGCGGGCCAGGACTGCGCCTCCACATTCGGCCGGACCGCCAAATTCCATTCATGGACCCGGTAGTCGCTACTCGAAACAACAAACAGCCGATCTCCCCGGTTGTTGAAAGCGCAGTGCCAATTCTGACTGGCCGCCATCTTGAACTGGGATTGCAGGACGCGCCGCGAAACATCCCAGACTTGGACGACGCCGTTGGTCCGGATGATAGCAACCAGGCGACCGTCCCGGGAGAACCAAGCACCGCTCAAGCCGGCGTTGGTTTCGCCCTGCCCGAAGTCCAGCAACGTTTCCTTTTGCTGAAAATCCTCCCCTCCCCACCGCGCGACCAGGCCCTTCCTGTCCGCGGTCAGGATGGTCTGGTTGTCCGGGGAAAATCGCCATGTGGCGACTCGGTCCGGCAGCGTTATGCGTTCCAGCCGAGGATGCGTAACGGAGGTGTCCCAAAGACAGACCTCGCCGTCCTTGCTGCCACTGACCAGCGTCCGGTTGTCCGGGAGCAAGGCCAGTCGCCACACTTCCTCACGATGGCCGCGCATCACGTCCACGCACTTTCGGGAGGCGACGTCCCAGATGCGAATGGTCTGGTCGGCGCTGGCCGAGGCCAGCTTGCTGCCGTCCGGCCAGAACACGATGGAACCGACCCAAGTCTGGTGGCCTTCCAGCCGCCCGATTTCCTTGCCGCTGGCCACATCCCACAACCGGATGCCCGACTCGTCGAAGCCGGCGGCGGACGCGAGCGTTTTCCCATCCGGTGAAAATGCCAGGGCGGTGACAAATTGTTTCGCCGCCACCGCACTCCAGAGTTCCTTCCCGTCGTGCAGGTCAATCACACGAATCCGTTCTTCGCCACTCGGCCCGATCACTTGTGCCGCGAGGCTCAAGTCCGGCGTGGCGGCGAAAGGCGTTGCTGGATCAACGCCAGTTTGTCCACAGGCGTAGCTGGCCAGTTTGGTCCCTTCGGGCATCCGCCAAAGCGTGATCTGCCCGTGATAGGTGGAGGTCACCAGCGTCTGGCCGTCCCGGGAGAACGCCAGCCCCATGCATACATTGTCGAGCGGGATTTCGGCTGTCATCTGTCGCGTCACCGCATTCCAAAGCCGCAACGTATCCCGTTCGGTCTCTCCGGGGGCAGGCACGCTGACTCCGGAAAATGCCAAAATGGGAGCCGTGGGTGAAAAGACACACCTGACCGCAACGTCGCTTTCGGCCAGTCGAATCACCTTCTGCCGGTTCCGCAAATCCCACACCGAGAGACCACCCCGGTGAACCAGCCCCACCGCCAGCCAGTTGCCGTCCGAGGAAGCGGACAGTGAATTGATCTCGCCGGATTTCTGGCACAGCGTGAACAGGGCGTCGCTGCGGGTCTGTTGCCAGAGATAACGCCATTCCCAGCCGCGCAAATCCTTCTGGCCGGGTTGGGGCCGCTGGCGGTTCAACAAATCCTGCACGCGGCCGAGGTTGCTTCCGGCGATGGCCTGGGCGGCGGCGTTCATGTCCGAGGCGTAGGCGCGCTGGCGGGCGACGAGTTCATCCGCTTCGGCTTGAGCGCGGAGTTTGGATTCATTGGCCTGCGCCGCGACCGCTTTCTGTTCACTCGCCTCGGCCTTTTCGCGCTGAATTGATTCGCCAGCCTTTGCGCGCGTTGCCCGCACCGCCTGCCAGGTGCTGACCAGAACACCGGCCGCCAGCACAACGATGATTGCCGCCGTGGCCGCAAATCCGACCCGATGCCGCCGAACCGTCTTCCGAAACTCGTAGAGCTTGCTGGGCGGCCGCGCCACCACCGGCTCGTTGTTCAAGTGCCGCTTCAAGTCCATCGCCAGCCCGTTGGCCGTTTCGTATCTGCGCGTCCGGTCCTTTTCCAAACACTTCATCACGATCCAGTCCAGGTCGCCGCGCAATTGGCCCAACAGTTTTGGCATGTCCACGCCGTGTCGCCTGGCGGTCGTCGTCATTTCCTCGCCCTGAAGCGTGTGGAGCTTGGTCGAGGGCTTCACCGGCTCTTTCTCGCGAATCGTCTTGCGCATCGCGTCCAGCCCCGACTCCATCAGTTCCTTGGGATCGAATGGGGTCTTTCCGGTCAACAATTCGTAAAGCAGCACGCCCAGGCTGTAGATGTCGCTGCGCGTATCAATGTCCAGCCCGCTCATCTCCGCCTGTTCGGGACTCATGTAGGCCGGCGTGCCGATGAATTGCTCGTAAGCCGTGAACAGGGTCTTGTCCGTGAGCCGCTGATCCGTTGTCGCCTTGG
This sequence comes from uncultured Verrucomicrobiae bacterium, assembly GCA_963764035.1. Taxonomy (GTDB): domain Bacteria; phylum Verrucomicrobiota; class Verrucomicrobiia; order Limisphaerales; family UBA11358; genus UBA11358. The sequence continues at coordinate 116,507 of CAVXQV010000010.1, read as the reverse complement.
CGATGCCAAAATCAATCACCTTGGGCACCGGCACCCCGTCGTGCAGGGTGACGAGGATGTTCGAGGGCTTGATGTCCCGGTGAATGATGCCCTTCTGATGCGCGTGTTGAATGGCCTGACATATCTGGATGAACAATTCCAGGCGCGTGCGCGTGTCGAGATGGTTCTGGTCGCAATACTCGGTGAACTTGATGCCGCGCACCAGTTCCATGACGAAGTAGGGCCGGCCCACTTCGGTCGTGCCCGCATCGAGCACCTTGGCGATGTTGGGATGGTCCATGAGCGCCAGCGCCTGTCGTTCGGCTTCGAAGCGGGCGATCACCGCCTTGGTGTCCATGCCCAGCTTGATGACCTTGAGCGCCACGCGGCGGCGGACCGGCTCCTGTTGTTCGGCCATATAAACCGCGCCGCAGCCGCCTTCGCCAATTTTTTGCAGCACTTTATAGTGGCCAATGACCTGGCCCACGGCTTCGTCCGGCGCTTCGGCAAGATCGAGCTTCATCGTCGCCTTGGCGGCGGGTTTGTCCTTCGGCGACAACTCGTCCGGCGCATCGTGGGCGGCCAGCAGGGCTTCGAGCCGTTGGCGCAGGGCTTGGTCATCGCCACATTCGCGGTTGAGAAATTCAGCGCGCTCGGCGGCGGGTTTCGTCAATGCCAGTTGAAACAACAATTCTTCGTGATTCGGATTCATGGTTGTGTGCTCTCTGTTTTCCCTGGCCCGCCGAAGTCCGACGAAGGCGGCTCCTTCGCCTCCGCCGCGTTGATTTCCGCCCACGATGGCGCGCGCCAGAGTCGGGCATCCACGGTCTGCGTTTCGGGATTCACCTCCACGCCGGAAAAGGTGTTTCCATCCTGAAGGAAACCTCCTCTGAGGAGCCTAAACCCGGGACGACCCTCAATGGAGGCGACTTCGTTCCAGCCCTGGGTCTCCCAGATTTTGATGGGTTCGCTACCGATGGTGCTGCTGGCCATTCGATGTTCGTCGGGAGAAACTTGAATTTGAGCGATAACGAGGTTGTGGCCGGGCAGCGAAAACTTTTTCTCCTGCGTGGTGAAGTCCCAGACATTGATGATCGGCGCTTCGGTTCCTGCGGTCACCACCCACTTTGGACCGGATAATATCGCCAGACCTTGAATTCCATACGTTGACGCCGTAAACGGGGGCATCTTCTGTCCCGTCGTCAAATTCCTCACTTCCACCTGTTCAGCATTGGCAAGGGCCAGCCATTGTCCATCTTGAGAGATGGCCACGCCTCGAATGTCCTCCGATTGCTTCGCAAAGGTGTAGGATGCCAGTTCCTTGCGGGATGCGGTGTCCCATCTTGTCAAGGTGACGTTTCCTGCACTAAAAAGACCTGTTCCTACCACCAACAAATTTGAACGGGGGAAGAAACTGAATTGCGGCACGTCACCCTGTGCCGTCAACGGGTAGGTGGTGATGGCGTTATTGGAGATGTTCCAGGTTTTGATTCGGAGTGGCGACCGGCTGCCGATGAGAATCTCGTTCGGGGAGAGCCAGAAGCCGGCAACATTATCGTTTCCCAGTTCATCGGGAACGGGTCTTTCATGGAGGGTGGCCATCTCGAGTAAACGCACTTTGCCTTGCCTGGAGACATCCACAATGGTCCTGCCATCGGGAGAAACATCCGGAAACGAAACTTCGCCAATGGGATTCAGATCAGAAACAGACCATCCTGTCGGCAAGACAACCGCTTCCCGATCCTGACGTCTCGCCGAGGCTGGCCAAACATGAACACAGCCATCTTTGCCGGCACTGACCAATCTTTTGCCGTCGGACGAAAAATTTACGGACCAGACTTCGTCCCGATGGCCCAGCAGGGTGTCCTCCACCTGCCAGGTGTCGGTGTTCCAGAGCTTGATCGTCTGATCCCCGCTGGCGGAGGCCAACAGCTTCCCGTCCGGGGAGAAGGTCACATCAGCGATGAAACCCTGGTGGCCTTCCAGAGTTGCAACTCGCTGATCGGTCTTCGTATCCCAAACGAAGATGCGAGGATCAAAAAAGGCGCTCCCTGCCGCGAGCAACCGACCATCGGGCGAAAAGTCCAGAGTCATCACTCCATTTCCAAAAAAAACTCCGGGTAACGTGATTCTCTCTGTCCACGAGCCGACGTCCACCAACCGCACCCGGCATTCGTCGTCACCAATCGCGAGAATCGTTCCGTCCGGGGAGAAAGCCACCGCTCCTACCATGGGGCGGCCGTTCGTTCGGGCAACGGGAAACTGCGCCGTGCGTTTCCGGGTCTCCAAATTCCAAACCGACACCTCCTTTTGCTCAACATAAGTCGCCAGCCACCGCTTATCCGGCGAAATGGCCAGAGCAGTGACAGGAGATTCTGTCGAGACCGTCAATTCGGAGATCAGGGAGCGGGTTTGCAAGTTCCAGATTCGGACGAAGGATGCGCCATCGTCCTTCCGGCTTGCCGCTGCGATCCATTCGCCATCGGCGGTGATCTGCAACCGACCCGAATTGGGCGTGCCACCGTCTCCCTTCCCATTGTCCTGGAGCACGAACTCTTCGCGGTCCGAGGAGAGATTCCACAGGCCGACCCTTCCGTGATACATGAGGGTGACGATGCTGTTGTCCTTGTCGGTGAACCTGGCACCGATAAAATGTTCACTTTGTTTCACCGGCGTGCTGAGGAAATCTCCCCGGCAGCGTTGCCACAAGTAACGCCATTCCCAGCCGCGCAAATCTTCCTCGTCCGCTTTCGGTCGTTGCCGGTCCAATAACAGGCGCGCCCGTCTCAGATTATTCGCGGTCAGCGCCTCCTGACAAAGCAACATATCGGCGGCGTAAGCCCGGCGGCGGGCAGCGAGTTCCTGAACCTGCGCTTGCTGGCGCAACCTGGCTTCGTTGGCCTGCGCTTCGACGGCCCGCTGTTCATTCGCTTCCGCTTTTTGGCGCTGCACCGATTCGCCGGCTTGCGCCGCCACCGCCTCGCGCTTGGCGTGCGTGGCCCGGATCGCCTGCGAGGCGGCGACGACAATGCCGAGCAACAAGGCGACGGCTACTGCGGCCCCGGCGGCAAACACCAGTTTGTTCCGGCGAAACGCTTTCTGGAATCTATAGGCCGAGCTCGGCGGCCGGGCGAAGACCGGCTCATTGTTCAGATGGCGCTTGAGATCGGACGCCAGCCCGTTGGCCGTTTCGTAACGGCGCGTGCGGTCTTTCTCCAGACACTTCATCACGATCCAATCCAGATCGCCCTTGAGCTGGTGAATCAGTTTCGCTTTGTCTGCCGAACGTCGCTTGGCCGTGGTCGTCAAGTCTTCGTCTTTGAGCGTCGCAAAGCGTGTGCTCGGGCGCACCGGCTCTTTTTCGCGGATGGTTTTCCGCATCGCATCAATGCCCACGACATCAATTCCTGTCCATCAAACGGCGTGCTGCCCGCCAGCAGTTCGTAGAGCAAAACACCGAGTGAATAGATGTCGCTACGCGTGTCAATGTCCAAGCCGCTCATCTCCGCCTGTTCCGGACTCATGTAAGCCGGCGTGCCGATGAACTGATGCAACTGCGTATAGACCGTCGCGTCGGTGAGCCGGCCTTCCGTCGCCTTGGCGATGCCGAAATCAATCACCTTGGGCACCGGCACGCCGTCGTGCAGCGTCACGAGGATGTTCGACGGCTTGATGTCGCGATGGATGATGCCTTTCTGATGCGCGTGCTGGATGGCCTGGCAAACCTTGATGAACAGATCGAGCCGCTCCTTCGTGCTCAAATTGTTCTGGTCGCAATACTCGGTGATGCTTGATGCCGCGCACCAGTTCCATCACGAAGTAGGGCCGGCCCACGTCGGTCGTGCCCGCATCGAGCACCTTGGCGATGTTCGGATGATCCATCATCGCCAGCGCCTGCCGCTCCGCCTCGAACCGGGCGACGACGGCCTTGGTGTCCATGCCCAGCTTGATGACCTTGAGCGCGACGCGACGCCGCACCGGCTGGGTTTGCTCGGCGACATAGACCACGCCACAGCCGCCTTCGCCGAGCCGCTCCATCAATTTGTAGCGTCCGAGCGTCTGGCCCACGGCCTCATCCGGCGCTTCGGAAATTTCGAGCTTCATCGTCGTCTTGGCGGCGGGATCGTTCGGAGTTCCGGCTTTAGCTGGTGGGGCCGCCGGGCCGCCTGAAGGCGGGACTCCAAACGGCGACGCCCCCTCGGCAAAAACGCCAGCCGGTTGATCGTGCGCGGCCAACAGGGCTTCGAGGCGGGCGCGCAACGCCGAATCGCCGCGACAGGCGCTGTCCAGGAATGCGGCGCGCTCCGGGCCGGTCAGTTGAACGGCGGCCTGAAACAGGGCTTCCTCGCGTTGCGGTTTTGGGTTCATATCAGAATCAGATTCGTCCATTTACTACATTAAGCGCGGTTTGTCGGCAAAAAGTATGGAAAAGATTTGATATACTTTTCGTCCGGATTTTGCGCTTATGTGGGCAGAAGGACATGAACACAACCGAATTCAAGTTTTACTGCGCCCATTGCGACCAGCCGCTGAAGTGCGAGGCGCAATTCGCCGGCCGGCAGATTCAATGTCCGGCCTGCAATCATCTCATCCGCATTCCCAATCCACCGGCGGGCATGGGTTTCACCCAGGTCCAGCCGGAGTCGGGACGCACCTGGGACACGCATCCGCCGAAGGGGAAGAAAGAGTAGGACGGGCGTCGCGCCTGTCTCCTTTTCAAAATTATGACACTCCGAAGCGATTCAAAACTTGGAACGTTGGAACGCCCCAAGGCGGAGTTTGTGAGTTTGCGACAGGCGCGACGCTTGTCCTACGCCACCGCCAAGCCGGCCATCTCCACCCGGAGCCAGGCACGGCTGTAAGTCCACCATTGCTTGGCCGTCGGCACCGCGATGCCGAGCGCTTCGGCGGCCTCTTCAAAATTCATCCCGACGAAATAACGCAGCTTGACCAGCTCGGCCTTGCGCGCATCCACCGCCGCGAATTTTTCCACCGCCTCGTTCACGGCCAGCAACTGGTCGTCGGGCGCAGGCGCGGGAATTTCCACTAGGTCCGCGTCGAGGCAAACTTCACCTGCGCCGCGTTTGGCCGCCTGCCGGCGGCGCGCGCGGTCCACGAGGATGCGCCGCATCGCCTCGGCGGCGGCGGCAAAAAAATGTTGTCGCCCGTTCCAATCGCGCTGTTCGTCGCCGGAAAGTTTCAGCCACGCTTCGTGAACCAGCGCGGTGGGCTGAAGTGTATGGCCGTTGCGTTCGCCTGCCAGACGATGCGCCGCCAGCCTCCGCAATTCGTCATAGACCAGCGGCAGCAATTCAGTCGCGGCGCGCGGGTCGCCGACGGAGGCAGCCTGAAGCAATTGAGTTACAGCGGACAATCGTCCGCAGACTATCGCAAGAAGTTGGCACCGGCCAGTTTCGTTTTTGGCGACGCAGAGAAAAGCGAACCGATTACCTCCGCGCCGTTTGCACCGGCAACGCGGAGAGCGGACAGTTTTTGTTCGTCTCGCCGAAATAATTCGCCGACCATTCGTTCTGGAACAGCACGACGGGATTTTTGCCGATGTCGTAGGCGAGCCGCGCGCCGGTGGGCAGCGAAAGCGCGTCGAGATCGTCTTCCTTCATGTCGGGCGGCAGCCAGCGGACGACCGTCCACGGCGCGGCTTCGAGGCGCGAGGCCGCGCCGTATTCGCTTTCGAGCCGGAATTGCACGACCTCGAATTGCAGCGGGCCGACGGCGGCGAGCAGCGGCGTTTTGACGGACGAATTGCGCAGGTAAAGCGCCTGGATGACGCCTTCCTGCAGCAACTGGTCCAGGCCCTGGCGGAATTGCTTGAACTTGGCCGTGTTCGGATTGTGCAGGTAGGCTGAAGGCCTCGGGCGTGAAGCGCGGGATTTCCTTGTAGAGAATTTTCGGGTCGGTCGTGAGCGTGTCGCCGATGCCGAAGCTGTCGTGGCCGACGAGGCCGATGACGTCGCCGGGATACGCCTCGTCCACCGTCTCGCGTTCGTTGCCGAACAGCTTGTGCGAGCTGGAGAGGCGCACCTTCTTCGCGGAACGCGAGTGATGCACCGTCATGTCGCGCTCGAATTTGCCGGAGCAAACGCGCACGAACGCGATGCGGTCGCGATGTTTCGGGTCCATGTTCGCCTGGATCTTGAAGATGAAACCGGAGAACGCGGGATTCTCCGGGGCGATTTCGATGCCGCCCATGATGCGCGATTTCGGCGCGGGCGCGTGCTTCAGGAAACCGTCGAGCAACAGCTGCACGCCGAAATTGTTGATGGCGCTGCCGAAGAACACCGGCGTGCTTTTGCCCGCGAGCACGGCGGCATCGTCGAAGACCTCGCCGGCGGTTTCGAGCATTTCCAGTTCCTCGACGGTCTTGTTGAACGTCGTGTCGTCGAGCTGCCCGCGCACCGCCGGGTCGTCCACGCCGCCGACGGAAACCGGCGCGCGATATTGGCCGCCGACCGTGCGCTCGAAGAGATGCATCTGGCTCGTCTGGCGGTCGAAGACGCCGCTGAAAATCAAAGCCGTCGCCGATGGGCCAGTTCACCGGGAACGCGCCGATGCCCAGCACGCGCTCCAGTTCGTCCAGCAGCGCCAGCGGGTCCTTCATCGGCCGGTCGCACTTGTTCATGAAGGTGAAGATCGGCACGCCGCGCTGGCGGCAGACCTCGAACAGCTTGCGCGTCTGCGGCTCGATGCCCTTGGCGGCATCAATCACCATCACCACCGAGTCCACGGCGGTGAGCACGCGGTAGGTGTCCTCGGAGAAATCCTTGTGGCCGGGCGTGTCGAGCAGGTTGAGGCGGTAGCCGTCGTAATCGAATTGCAGCACCGTGGAGCTGATCGAGATGCCGCGCTTCTTTTCCAGCTCCATCCAGTCGGACGTCGTGGCGCGCTGGTTTTTGCGCGCGGTGACCGAGCCGGCGAGCTGCACCGCGCCGCCGTAAAGCAGGAGCTTCTCCGTCAGCGTGGTCTTGCCCGCGTCCGGATGCGAGATGATGGCGAACGTGCGCCGTTTCTGGATTTCTTTCGCGATATTCACAAAGGCCGTGAAGCATAACAGCGAATCGGGCGCAAACAAGATTTGGATTCCGCCGGCGGCCAGGGCATAAACCCAAGGACCCCGGGCAAAGACGCGGAGTTCAGACGAAATAAGCAGAATTCTCAAAGCGCTTGCGCCGCCATACTGATGCTCTGGCTCGGGACGCTTTGGCGCCGGCAATGGCGACATGATCCGAGCCGTCCCCGAAGCCGGGGACACCAGGACGAAATGTCTTGTTCACGGCGTTTGAATAACCGAGCCTTCGCCACGGTTCAAATTCAATGTAACGGGCCGGTGCAGGAATGCGTCTAGAATTACCGCAAACCGAATAATGAAATTGTCCAGGCTGGCCATTCTTGCCGCGGTTGTTTTCCTGCCGGCCATTCTGACGGCCGCGCCGGTCGTCACCGTTTCCGAAAACGATAATTTCTACACGCTGGCGAACGGCATTCTCACGGCAAAAGTCTCGAAGGTTTCCGGCGATCTGACTTCGCTCAAATACCACGGTCTCGAGATGCTGGACACCGATCCGGGCCGGGAGTCGGGCGGTTATTGGGAGCAAAACACCGCGCGCGGCGTCCATGACAATCGCGTCACCATCAATCCCCAGGACAATGGCGGTCAGCGCGGCGAGGTTTCCGTGAAGGGCATTTACAACGGCACGCCGCTGGGCAACGGCCCCGGCGGCAGCATCGCGATGGACATCGAAATCCGCTACACGCTGGACCAGCGGCGGTTCGGGCCTTTACACCTACGCCATCTTTGAGCACAAGACAAATTATCCCGCCACCTCGATTGGCGAATCGCGGTTCTGCCTCAAGCTCAACGACGCCGTGTTCGACTGGATGACGGTGGATTCCAACCGGAATTTGGAAATGATCACCGCCTACGATTGGAACCACGGCACGGTGATGAACATGAAGGAAGCGCGCCGGATGAACAGCGGCCTTTACAAGGGCCAGGTCGAACACAAATACGATTATTCCGCGAACCAATTCAACGTCCGCACCTGGGGCTGGTCCAGCACATCGAACCGCGTCGGCCTTTGGTTCATCAACCCCAGCGTCGAATACTTGAGCGGCGGGCCGACCAAGTTCGAACTCTCCGCGCATCGCGACGCCACGTTCACCGGCAGCCTGACGGCGCCCGCCCCGCCGACGCTGCTGAATTATTGGCGCGGCAGCCATTACGGCGGCAGCATCTGCAACATCGCCGCGACCGACGCGTGGACGAAGGTCATCGGGCCGTTCCTGATTTATTGCAACACCGGCAGGAGCCATGACGCGGTGTGGAAGGACGCGCTGGCCAGGGAGAAAATCGAAACCGCCCAGTGGCCTTACGACTGGGTCAACGGCGTGGATTATCCGCACAAGGACGAACGCGCCACCGTCAGCGGGCAAATCGTTCTGAAGGACCCGCAAGCGCCGAAGTTGAAAATGGGCAACCTGCTCGTCGGACTTGACCGCGCCGGATTATGTGCCCGCGGGCATTGCCGCGAAACTTCGGTGGCGGCAGGCGCGGAGGTCGGCGGAGGAGGCGCCGGCGGCGGATTCAGCCTGTCCGGTGGTGGTGAAGACGAAGCAGCCGTGACCAATCAGAATAATTTTGCCGGTGGCACAAACACGGTCTCTCGGCCGCCGGGCTGGCGGCCTGTTCAGCGGCGGCTTTGGGTTGCCGCGCATGGTGGACTGGCAGAACGACGCGAAGCATTACGAGTTCTGGGTGCGCGGCGACGCGCGGGGAAATTTCGAGATTCCCAACGTCCGGCCCGGCACCTACACACTGCACGCGATTGCCGACGGAGTTCTGGGCGAATTCACCGTGTCCAATGTCGTGGTCACCAGCGGGAAGAATCTGAACCTCGGAAATCTGAACTGGCAACCCGTCCGCTACGGCAAACAAATCTGGGACATCGGCATCCCGAACCGCACCGGCTCGGAATTTTTCAAAGGCGACGATTATTTCCACTGGGGCTGGTATCTCGAATACCCGAAACTGTTCCCCAACGACGTGAATTACGTCATTGGCAGGAGCGATTTTCGCAAGGACTGGTTCTTCGAGCAGGTGCCGCACAATGAAGACCCCGCCAACACCACCGGCACCGGCCGGGGCCGCGCGACGACCTGGTCCGTTACCTTCAATCTGCCCGACGCGCCGCACGGCAAGGCGACGTTGCGGCTGGCGATTTGCGGCGTCGGCACGCGCAGCATCGCCGCGACCATGAACGACCAGCCCCATCGGCAACGTGACCGGGCTTGTCTACAACGCCACCATCAACCGCGACGGCATCGGCGGCTATTGGAGCGAGCACGACATCGAGTTCGACGCCTCGGTGATGAAGGCCGGGGAAAATGTTTTGAAGCTGACCATTCCCGCCGGCACTCTCACCAGCGGCATCATTTACGATTACCTGCGGCTGGAAGTGGACGAAAACGCGCCCGCGCCAAACTGAATTCATACCCCGCCGAATTCACACCCCGCCGAACCGCCGGTTCCGCCGCGCGTATTCCTCCAATGCGGCGTAGAACTGCGGCTTGCGGAAATCCGGCCAGAGCGTCGGCGTGACGACCAGTTCGGCGTAGGAAATCTGCCAGAGCAGGAAATTGCTCACGCGCATCTCGCCGCTGGTGCGGACCAGCAAATCCGGGTCGGGCACGTTGCGCGTCCAGAGATGGTCCGAAATGACCTTCTCGTTGATGTCGGCGGGATCGAGCTTGCCCGATTTCGCCTTTTGCGCGATGTGCCGGACAGCCTCCACGATTTCGATGCGGCTGCCGTAGCTCAACGCCATCACCAGCGTCAGCCCGTTGTTCGTGGACAACGTGGCGATGCTTTTCTGCAAATGCTCCTGCACGTTGTCCGGCAGGCGATGAATCTGGCCGATGACTTCGAGCCGCACATTGTTTTTGTTCAAGTCCTTCGTCTCGGTCTTGAGGTAATGGACGAGATATTTCATCAGCGCGTCCACCTCGTCCTTGGGCCGGTTCCAATTCTCGGCGGAAAAGGCGTAGAGCGTGAGATATTTGATGCCCAGTTCGCCGGCCGTGCGGATGATTTCGCGCGCCGAATCCGCGCCGCGCCGGTGCCCCTCCACGCGCGGCAGGCCATGCTGCTTGGCCCAGCGCCCGTTGCCGTCCATGATGACGGCGACGTGCTTGGGCAAAGACGCCCTGGCGGCGGCGCTTAAATGTGAGACGGCGGAACTCATCTGCTGGTCCGCAGATTACGCGGCGGATCGCGCCGTAGCAAGGCGAAGGCGGAATTCCATCATGCAGGCGAGAGATGACGAGTCGCCGGAGCCAAGTTGCGCCCTCCATTGATTAGTTTTTCAAAAATACGGTTGACACTTCATGGCTGACGGCCATACTCATCTCACTCCCATGCGGATTCGGGTGACACTCGGAACCTCCACCGCCGGACACTTCGCAACCAGCCCGCGACCTGCCCCAGGAATAGTGTTGTCCCAACCCGCCGCCTTTGCCCGCGAAAAATCCTCCCGGCCACCCGCGGCGCAGCGCCATTGCGCCGGGCCAGGAATCGGTCTGCATGGCGTGCATCGGCATTTTTGGCCTCCCGAAATGGCTGGTAACAACGTTCCCCGCCATTTGCCCGTCCCCGAAAAGGCTGGTAACGACGTTCCCCGCTATTTTCCGGTCCCCGGAATGGCAGGGAACGACGCTCCCTCCCATTTTCTGCTCCCCAAATTGGCTGGTAACAACGTTCCCTGCCATTTGCCGGCCCCCGAAGAGGCCGGTAACGACGTTCCCCGCCATTTTCCGGTCCCCAAAATGGCTGGTAACGACGTTCCCCGGCAGTTTCCGGCCACAAAAAAGGCTGGGAACGACACGCTATTTCTTCAATTGCAGTCAGTTAACCAACAAACCACAAAATCCGGAGAATAACATGGCAGATAACAGTAATCCCAAAGGCTATAACCCCCTCGTCCAACACCTCACCGACGCCGCCGACGGCGCGAAGACCCACGGTGCGGCCATTGGGCTGACCCACAACGACGAGGCCCACATCCGCACCGACCTCGTGGCCCTCACCGGCGCGCCCGCCGGCCCCGGCGGCAACCCGCCCGCCCAGCCCGGCCTCAAAATGTTGTGGAACACGGCCGACAGCTACAAATGCGCCATGACCGCCGCGCTGCGCACCGTGTGCAGCAACGCCCGCCTCTTCGCCCGCACCTGCATCCACAGCCTCATGCCCGTGCTCGGCGAGAAATGGAACAGCAACTGGAAGGCCGCCGGCTTCACCGGCTCCCTCGCCGTGCCGGACGATCCCACCGTGCTCCTCCAGCAATTGCGCGCCTATTACTCCGCCAATCCCACGCGCGAAGCCACCGTCCAGGACGTCGCCTGCACCGCCGCCGCCTGCGCCACCCAAACCGCCGCCGTCGAAACCGCCCAGACCAACAGCAACCAAAGCAACGCCGACGCCGGCATCGCCCACAGAAATTTCCTGAACGGCATCACCGCCGGGCGCAACCGCCTGTCCGGCCTGCGCACGGAACTGGACCAGTTGATTCCCGATGACGACGACCGCTGGTATGCCTTCGGATTCGACAAGCCGTCCGATCCGAACACGCCCGCCGTGCCGGCGAATCTGACGGTGACGGCCGGCGCGCCCGGCAGCAAGCTGCTCATCTGCGATTGGGACGACCCGCGCCGCGCCGACAGTTGCCGCGTCCGCGCCGTGCTGAAATCCGACGGCAAGACGGAGGCGGCCAACGAGATTGTGCAGGACAGCCAGGACAATCTCACGCTGGACACGCTGGCATCGGGCACGGTGGTGATTGTGACCGTGACCGCGCGCAACGCGACCGGCGAGAGCCAGCCGGGCAACGCGGTGGAGATTGCCGTGCCGTAGAATGGAATTAAATTAAAAAAGCGCCCGGCATTCAAATAGGAATAGGACTGTGAAAAGAACCGTTCTCCAACTTTGTCTGTCGGGCGCGGTTTTGCTGCTCGCGCTCGACGCCGGCGCCCAAGCCATTGTCCAAATTGCCTCGGACGATACGGTTGCATATTTCGTCAAAAGTGATGGAAGCCTGTGGAGGGGAGATAATGCCTGCAAAATGTCGAAGTTTGGTGAACTGATTAAGCAGGCCAACCAGGAACAAAAGGGCCGCCTGCCGTCAAGCGAGACCCAGGCGCAATTGAACGAAATTGGGGACCACCTGACCCCTGCATACTTCACACCCGAAGATCTGATTGTGTCCAACGGTGTCACTGCGGTCGCCATGCAGAAAGGGGGATTTTTTTTTCATCAAGGACGATGGCAGCTTATGGGCCATGGGGAACAACGATTCCGGATCATTAGGCAACGGCACTTACGACACCCCGGACCATCCGATTAAAATTGTGCCCAGCGGGGTGGTCGCCGTCGCCTGTGGCGAAACTTTCACAATTTTTTTGAAAAACAATGGCAGCGTTTGGGCTTTTGGCTGGACCCATAACGGAGCTTTTGGGGATGGAGACGATGACGAAATTGTCTTGCGCCCAAAACAGATCATCAACGGAGGCGTCGCAAGCATTGCCGTGGGATATGGGCACACCCTGCTTGTCAAAAGCGATGGCAGTCTGTGGGGCATGGGACATAATGGTTATGGGCAACTGGGGTGTGGCACCAATATAGAAAACACCCCGCTGCCCATTGAAATTGTCGCTTCCAATGTGGTGAACATTGTTGCCGCTCATTATCAGAGTCTTTTCATCAAGAGCGACGGCAGTTTGTGGGGAATGGGTTTGAATCAGTCGGGACAACTTGGAGATTGCACTACTGATTGGCCTTACCGCCCTGAACAAATCATATCCAATGGTGTCGTCGCAGTCACGGCCGGAGATTCCGGAAGTCTCTTTTTGAAGAATGATGGCAGTCTGTGGGCCATGGGAATCAATTGGGGCAGCGATTATGGCGAAGGAATAGTTTTCGATTCGGAATGTCCGACGCAGATTTTTGGCGCTACCAATTCAGCTCTGGTGGCCGGATATTACTACAACGCCCAACTCAAGACCTGCGTCAATGTTTGGGCGGGCAAATTCAATTCCCCGACGATTCTTGCTGCGTCCATTGGCGGCAAGGCCGGAGTTGGCTCAAGCAGCGCAGGACTTCCGGGATACAATTCGATTGCGATTGAACAACTGGTCAACGGTGATGTCCGGCTGACCTATTCCGGTGATGCCGGGGTCAATTACGTGCTGGAACGCTCCAGCAGTCTCGTCCATCCAAATTGGACATCACTGGTCACGAACACCGCTCCGAGCGGGGGCGTGCTGGTCATAACCAATACCCCGGACACGAGCATGAATAATTTCTGGCGTATCCGTTCCGTGAAGTGAGGTCCGGCATCAAACAAAAATCGTCTGGTCGCGGCCCGGACCGACGGAGGCGATAAACAATTTCGCGTTGCTCAATTCCGCAATCGCCTTCACATACTCGCGGGCCTTCGCCGGCAGTTGCTTGAAGGTCTTGCATTTGTCCGTGGGCGTGCGCCAGCCGGCAAATTCCACATAGACCGGCTCGCATTCGGCGAGGATTTGCGCGTCGTTGGGGACGTAATCGTATTGCGTCCGGCCGCGGCGGTAGGCGACGCAGACCCGGATGTTCGCCACCGTGTCCAGGCCGTCGAGGTTCGTGATGGCGAGGTCGTCAATGCCGTTGACCATCGCGGCGTGCCGCGTGGCGACGGAATCGAACCAACCGCAACGGCGCGGACGTCCGGTGGTCGCGCCGAATTCGCGGCCCATGCCGTGCAGCAGATCGGAAATCTCGGCGTTCTCGGTCGGCAACGGCCCTTCGCCGACGCGCGTGGTGTAAGCCTTCATCACGCCGACAACGCGGTCCATGCGGTGCGGCGGCACGCCGGAACCGGTGCAGGCGCCGCCCGCCGTGGTGTTGGACGACGTGACAAACGGATAGGTGCCGTGGTCAATGTCGAGGAACGTGCCCTGCGCGCCTTCAAACAAAATGTCCGCGCCTTCGCGCATTTTTTCATGGAGGAGCACGACGGTGTTTTGCACGAACGGCTTCAGCCGTTTGCCCGCCTTGTCGTAATCGGCAAAGACCTGTTTGAACGAAAGCGGTTTCGCGCCGAGCGATTTGAGGACGGCGTTGTTCTCCTGGATTCGCGCGGAGAGCTTTTCTGCGAGCCTGGCGGGATCAACGAGGTCGTTGACGCGCAGTCCGACGCGCGCCGCCTTGTCGCCGTAAGCACGGGCCGATGCCGCGTTTGGTGGTGCCGATTTTGTTTTTGCCCTTCAGCAATTCGCGCGCGCCGTCCAGTTCGCGGTGATACGGAAGAACGACGTGCGCCGTTTCGCTCAAGACGAAATTTCGCGGCGTGACCTTGATGCCGTTTTTGGCGAGTTCATCCATTTCATGCACGAGGCCCAGGGGATCGCAGACCACGCCGTTGCCGATCACGCAGAGCTTGTTCTTGCGCAGAATGCCGGACGGAATGAGGTGCAGGACCGATTTCCGGCCCTTGACGATGACCGTGTGGCCGGCGTTGTTGCCGCCGGCGTAGCGGACAACCACGTCCGCCTGCTCGGTGAGCACGTCAATGATTTTGCCTTTGCCTTCGTCGCCCCACTGGGCGCCAACGAGAATCGTGTTTGCCATAAAATCTAGTGGCACAGGCATCTTGCCTGTGCGGTATTCTACCTTACAACTCACAGGCGGGACGCCTGTGCCACCACCACAATAAAAATCCCCGAACGCAAATTCGGGGCAAAGCGGGCGCCTTTGCGGTGGGAAATTAGGGACGCACGGAGGCGATGTCAATTGTTTCCGGCGGCCGGAAAATGAAAATGGTCGGAGCGACCGGATTCGAACCTGTCCCCTGCTCCAGATCCCCAAGCACTTGCAAAGGCAGGCACACGGATAACTGGGCCACGACCAGATTGAGCGAATGCGTCGAAGTCAACAACGGCAGCAGATGCAAGCGCCACAACTGCGGCGCGCTCAAAGCACACCGCCGCCCGCCGGTGAACTGGCGCGGGCACAGATCGTGAATGAAGGCGTCGGGCACATACGGCGAGACCAACTCGAGCAAGCGGTGGGTTCCGGTGGGCGGAAGCAAAATAGCCATGCCGGAACTCTAACTGATTGCATTCCTTCAACCAACCCACCTCCAACCCACCTGTATTGGCGAAAGCTCAGTCACGCAAACCCCTTATCTACATGCTCCCGGAACAACCTGCGACAATTACAGACGGGCTGGCTCATGTATGTGCATGAACAAAATGACGATCTTCCTGTGAACGCCAATGAAATGACCACCTACTCCCCCGCCGCGAGCACGACAAATCCCTTTTATCCTGGAGTGAAGGGGAACCAAGGGTTTGGGATCACATTGATTGGCTCCTTGGGAGCCTACGCAAAAGGAGCCGGAATCTATCATTGCCCCGGCGATCAATACCTGGATCCGACCAGCCCTTCTCCCTTGTCGAGAAGGGTTGCTCGGTGAGGGAGAAGGGTTGCTCGATGTGGCTGAAACGTCAAAAACCCAGCAAATTGACAACAATTTTGCCATCTGAACGGGTCAAACAACTCGCCAACCGGCTCCGGAACGGAAGCCGGACACCCTGCCCCGCCACCCACCGGCCTGGGAGCTTCCAGCCGTCACATTCTGTCGAACGGGGGAGGCTGTTCCCGGCGGAATTCCATCCCGGCTACCTGAAAGACGACTCTGTCGCACCGATATAGTTGAGCAGCAAGCACCCGCGCTCCGTCACGGGAACGGCGAAACAATGGCAGTTCAGGGCGCAGTGAACAGGATATTCTCCCGAACTTTTCTTATCCTGGCGATATTCCAACGGAAACGATTTTTCTTTACTGCCGCGCGAGTCGCGGGCATTTGTAGTTTCATCTCTTTATGAGACTTGTTGCTCAACTCCCATTGCTGGCCCTGACATTATGTGCAGCGCCGAACCTGATCCGCGCGCAAACCACCAATTCAACCACCGCCGTGCCGGCGTGGGCGCAGCCGGGTTCCGCCAATCATGTCCAGGTGGCGCCACCGGCGGATTTTCACCGGCCCGGCCGGAATTTCGACACGCCAATCGGCTTGTTTGAGGGCCAGTCGGACATCGGCGGCGCGCTCATCCCCGGCAGCGCCAGTTACGACGCCGGCGCGAAGCAATACACCATCAACTCCGCCGGTTACAACGTCTGGTATATGCGCGATGAATTCCGTTTTCTCTGGAAGAAAATGTCCGGCGACGCCTCGCTCGCGGCGGACATCTCGTTCCCGGACACGAACGGCTACGGCGACCGGAAGGCCGTGCTCATCATCCGCCAGGACTTGGACGACGATTCCAAGGAGGTGTTCGTGGCCCTGCACGGCGCGGGCATGATCCAACTGGCGCAACGGCCGGAGAAAAACGTCCGCATCACGGACATGGAATATCGCATCGGCAGCCGCGGCGGCCTGCCCGGCGGCAAATCTCCCGACGACCTGGTCACGGCCAATGCCCAACGCATCGGCATCGAGAAGCACGGCGATTCGTTCGCGCTCTTCGTCAGCCTGCAAGGCGAACCGATGCACCAATTCGGCGCGCCGGTCACTTTGAAGATTAACGGGCCGTTCTATGGCGGCATCGGCTTTTGCTCCCATTTGCCGGACAAGTCAGACACGGCGGTGTTCTCGAACGTGGTGCTCGAAAACACCGCCGGCAACGTCCGTTAGGATTGGATTCCCGAAACGACGGATTTACAATTGATGACTGACGAATCATTCAAGGAATTTGTGTCCAACCGTCCGGGCGCGCGGGTAAAGAAATTCATCTGCACCGTCGCCGCTTTGGCGGCCGCGATGGCTGCCGCGCGGGCGGATTTGGTGATGGAACAGGAATCCGGCGTCACGAATGTCACGGACCAATTCGTTTTGATGGTGCAGAAGGACCGGATGCGCATGGACGAGCGCGACGCGGACGGCTTCGCCTTCAGCGTGATCGTTGATCTGAACACGCGCGATTCCATCACCTTGATCCCGCGGGTGAAGACGTTCCTGAAACGGTCGGGCGCGGAAAGCCGGCGCTTGATGGAAGCCGACCGCGCCGCCGCGCCCAACACCAATGGGATGGACAACCCGCCGGCCCCGGCGGTGAATACGGGCCGGACCGCGAAGGTGGATGGCTACGACACCGGAATCTACCAATGGTCGGGCGCCGGCGGCCTGACGGAAACGTTGTGGGTGGCCACAAACTTCCCCGGTTACGCGTCCATCCGGACGGACCTGGCCAAGTTGGACCGGTTTAACGCCGGCGGGGCGCACCGGAACGCGCAGCCGGAATTGGGGCGGCTGCCGGGCATGGTGGTCAAGGCCGAAAAAGCGTTAAACGGGCACAAAACCTTCACCACCCTCGTCTCGGCCAGGGAGGAACCCGTGCCCGCGTCCTTCTTTGAAGTGCCCGCCGATTATACGCCGTATAAACCGCCCGCAGTTCCACAGGCAACCAACGCGGCGCCGGCGTCAGGCAGGTAGCTTTTTGCGAAATCTCCCGGGGATTTGCGCCCGTCGCCTTGAACACACCGCCAGACCGGCGGGCGGAATGGTTTCGGCGCGCAGAAGTTAAAGTTATGTTTGTCGTAATTTCGGTTGACTTGCGCCCAACCGATGGCAAGTTGTCGTCATATGCCATACACATTCCGATTTGCCAGAAACGGACTCGCGATTGCGCTCGTGGGCGCGGCGCTGTTGCTGCCCTGCCAGCGCGGGTCCGCCGCCGACGCGACCGCGGAACTCAAGGAGCTGGTCACCAAGGTCAATTCGGACATTGCCGCGGGCAAGCGGACCGAGGCGGCGCTCGCGGACGACCTCAAGCAATTCGACGCGCTGCTGGCCGAACACAAGGGCGAAAAGACGGACGACGTGGCGCTGATTTTGTTCATGAAGGCCAAGCTGTATGGCGAAGTCATGAACGACGACGCCAAGGAGCAGGAATTGTTGACCCAGCTCAAGACCGATTACAAGGACACGCCGCTGGTGGCCAAATTGACGGCACAGGAGGCGGCGGAGAAGGCGGCGAAAGCCATTCAGGATTCGTTGGCGGTCGGCGCGAAATTTCCAGACTTCAACGTGACGGACGTGGCGGGGCAGCCGCTGTCCGTGGCCGGTGAAAAGGGCAAGGTGGTGCTGGTGGATTTTTGGGCGACGTGGTGCGGGCCGTGCCGCGCGGAAATGCCCAACGTGATCGCGGCGTATAAGAAATATCACGACCAGGGATTCGAGATCATCGGGGTGAGCCTGGACCATGAAAAGGCGGAGTTGTCGAGTTACCTCAAGGACCAGAACATCACCTGGCCGCAATTCTACGACGGACAGGGCTGGACCAACTCGCTGGCCGTGAAATACGGCATTGATGCCATTCCCGCCAATTTCCTCCTGGATGGCAGCGGGACGATCATCGGCAAGGAATTGCGGGGCGATGATTTGGACCAGGCGGTCGCCACCGCGCTGGCAAAGAAATAAGATCGGAGCGCACCGCCGCGCCCCTGCCCTTTCTCCAATCATTCTGGAGGCGAAGGAGCGGGTGTTGACCTTGCTCCCGCGTAAACCGGCAAATTTGTTGGGAGTTCCGCCTTGAGGCGGCCCAATGACGTTGCCCAATCGCAGCGCTTGAAGGCGGAATTCCAAACGTTGAAAGTGTGTGGCAGCACCCGGCGCGTGGGAGATGACAAACAGCAACTTGTTGAACTGGTGCAAGGGGTCTATTTTTGTCCCATGCCGGACGACTCGTTCAAGGAATTTGTGCTCGACCAGTTGAGCGCGCTGCCGGACGTGCATGCCAAGGCAATGTTCGGCGCGCACGGGATCTATTCCGACGACCATTTCTTCGGGATTCTGGACGAGGGGCGGTTGTTTTTCAAAACGGACGCGGCGTCGCAGGCGGATTACACGGCGCGCGGCATGGGGCCGTTCACTTACACATCGCGCGGCAAGGTGATGACGATGAGCTATCACGAAGTGCCGCCGGACGTCTTGGAGCAGCCGCTGGAACTGGTCGAGTGGGCGCGCAAGGCCATCAGCATCGCCGCCCAGAAGCCGGGAAAGACACCGAAAAGGAAAAGACAGACCGAACCGGTTGCGGGAGAAATTCATGAAAAGATTCGATCTCGGAGGCTGGCCGGGTATTGGGAGGCGAACCACGGCATTGGAGCGCCGATCTCTGAATCGGCTAGAATCGGAAAAACAGCCGCAACGAGCCAATTCAGAAATCGGCGCTCCGGTTCATGGAAAGCCGGGAATTGAAAATCGAATTCCGATGTGTCATCGCCTTTTGCCACCTGTTCATCCGACGCATTTTCTGGTAAGCTCCGGTTGTGACTGATGACAAGCCATCCGACCCCGTCCCGCCTTCCCGACGGCGCGCGCGGCGGCTCCGGCAGATTGGCGTTCTGGTGCTGGTCCTGGGCGTCGTGGCGGCCGGCGCGGTCTATTGGCTGGGAAGCCGCGACGCGGATTTGGGCGATAAACTTTCCATGCAGGGTTTCAACCGCGCCGAGCAGCGGCAGATGGGCCAGCTTTACGGCAAATCGGGCCTGTTGATTGACGAATGGGCGGACGACCTCAAACAACCCGGCACGCAGGCGATGCTCATCACGGGTTTTTCCGTGGCGGTTCTTGCCGGATGTTTTTATTTTGCGCGATTGCTCGACTTCGACGACGAAACCGACTGACGCGCGCGGCGGCCGCCGGTTTGGTCTTTTCTTCCAACATTTTCTGAAGCAACATTGAGTCAACATGAAACGCCTGTTGACTTGCCTTTCCCTGATCGCCGCCGTGGCGACCGCCCGGGCGGACTTTGTCATGCGGCAACAGGCCGATTTCGGCGGTCCGAGCAATCTCGTCTCCATCACCATCCGGATTCACGGCGACAAAATCCGGCAGGACATCGCCGGCCTGGGTGCCGGCGACATGAGCCTGATCAAGGATGCGACCACGGGCAGTTCCATTGCATTGATGCCGCAGCAGAAGGTGTTCACCAGGCCCGACAGCCGGGCGGCGAACGCACCAAGCCCGGACGCCGGGGCATCGAAACCGCAGGACACGGGCAACTCCGACGTGGTGGGCAGTTATGACACGAAGATTTTCGCGTGGGCCGCCGACCGGAAACTTTGGAACGAGACCAACGGCATGATTCAGACGCTGTGGGTGGCCACGAATTTTCCGGACTTTGACAAAATCCAGCCGGAGCTTGCCAAGCTGGACCGCGCCAACGTCTCGTTTCCGGGCCGGGGCATGCAGCCGGAAATCAGCACGCTCCCGGGCATGGTGGTGAAATCGAGATTGCTGGTGAAAATGGGCGGCCAGGTGCAGACAGTCACCATCCTGCTGCTGACGGCGAGGGAAGAACCGGTGGACCCGTCCATTTTTAACGTGCCGGCGGATTACAAGGAATGGAATCCAGCGCCAGCGCCCGGCCAGCCAGGTTCACCGCCGGCAACGAACAAGTAGCCGGCAGCCTCCTCGGGCTGAACCAACCGGCAGCGTTCATAACTGAAATCCGCCGGCGCCGAAAAGAAATTGTTTCCCTGTGCTTTTGCACTACCATCAACCCTGATGGCCGTCCTCAACCGCATCGTCAAAATCCAGAAACGCAACCGCGCGCTTGTGCGGTTTGACCCCGGCCGCATCGTCAAGGCGATTACGCGGGCGGCGGCGGCCATCGGCGGCTTTCAACAGGATTTTGCGCCGGGCGTGAATGACAAGCTTATGGACGCGCACGGCTCGGACGAAGGCGTCGCGGAATTCCTGGCGGACGCGGCCATTGTCTGCCTGAATTCCGAGCCGCACCATTTGATTTCCAATTTCCCGCCGACGATCGAGATGATCCAGGACGAGGTGTTGCACGCGCTGCGCAGCTACGGCTTTCTGAAGACCGCCGGCGCCTACGAATGCTACCGCTGGGGCCGGCACTGGTTGCGGGAAGGCGCCATCACCCGGGAGCAATTTGTAGGCAACGGTTTTCCGCAGGAACGCATGGCGCAACTGCTCGAATGGAACCGGAAGCACGGCGTGGACACGGTGGCGAGCCTGAACGAGACGACGCACAGCGGGCGCATGAAGGGCGTGATTGACGCGGCGCTGGCGGCTTATGACGCTTCGTTGGACGAGGCCGCGCAAAAGATGGTCGCGCGCCTGAACGCCGGCGACAAAATCCGCATGATGTGGGTGAGCGGGCCGAGTTCCTCGGGCAAGACGACGACCACGGTCAAGTTGACGGCCCGGCTCAAGAAGCGCGGCTTGAAATTCCTCATGCTCAACCTCGACGACTATTTCTGGTCGTCCATCGAACACCCGACCGACTGGCTTAACGACCGCAATTACGAAACCCCCGAGGCGCTGGACATCCAGTTGTTGAACGAGAACCTCCGCGCGCTGCTCGACGGCAAGCCGGTGGAGAAGCCGGTTTACAGTTTCAAGGAGGGCCGGCGCGTCGGCACGAAGACGGTGAAACTGGAGCCGGACCACATCCTGTTGCTCGATTGCCTGCATGGATTTTACCCGCCCATCTCCGAGGGCATTGATAATTCGACGCAGTTTCGCATCTACATCGAGGCGATGAACATGCTCTACGAAGGCGACGGGAGCACGAAACGGTTGATGCCCTTCACCAACGCCCGGCTCATCCGGCGCATGGTGCGCGACGTGAAATACCGCAACCACCCCGCACTCAACACGATTCTGCACTGGCATTACGTCCGCTACGGCGAATTGTTCAGCATCATCCCGCTGATGGGGCTGGCCGACCACGTCGTCAACGGCGGAATGCCCTTTGACCTGCCGGCGCTCAAACCGTTTTGCATCGGGGACAACGGCCTGCTGCCCAAGCCGGAGGAATTCGCGCCCTACGCGGGGTTTCTCGACGCGCGCATCCGCTACCAGCGCGTGAAGGAAGTGCTGGAATCGGTCGAAGGCTTCACGGAGAAGCAGTTGTCAAACCGCGACTTCATCCCCGGCGACGCGCTCATCCGGGAATTTATCGGCGGCAGCACCATCAAGATTCCGCACAACGAGTGAATTGAATCACTCCCGGCGTCGCGCCGTAAATTACGCGGATGAAACCGATATCCACCGCGAACCGCACAAAATTCGCCAACGCTTTTCAACGCAAGGACGCGGCGGCGGAAAGAGATTCAACCGCGGGTGGACACGGATTTCACGGATGCACACGGATTTCCGATTTCAGGTTTCAGAATTTCAGCTTTTCAAAAAGTTGACGCTGCCGGCTTTCCGGCGCACACTCCTTCGCCGTGCCAACCGTATCCGGGAAAGATAAATTCTTCGCCGAACTGGAAATGCTCATCGCCAAGGCGAAAAGCCTTCAGACTTCCGGTTTTGACGAACAGGAACCGGAAGCGGCAACGTGCAATGATTTAATCCGGCCATTTCTTGACGCGCTTGGTTTCCGCACAGAGAACATCAAGCCGGAATTCAAAATCCTCGGCGATTCTGTGGATTACCTCCTGAAATCCGCGCGCCCGCTGATGTTCGTCGAAGCCAAGAGCCTGTTGGATTGTTGGGGCAAAGACCTGTTCGACAAGCATCGCGAGCAGGTCCACCGTTACATTCAGAATTACCGTTTGAGTCCCGAAATCACCGCGATGGACCAGCCGGTCAAATGGATTCTGCTCACCAATTTCGCCCAGCTCCATTTCATCCGCGTCAACGAAGTCACGCCTTCGTTCTCCTTCAAGTTGGATGACCTCTGGCCGCGCCGCGAGGAACTTTGGGAACTGCTCGCGCTCGAAAATCTGGAAACCGGACGGATTGACGAGATTTACGACCAGCACAAGCGGGCCGGCCTCGACCAGATGTTCCTGGCCGACCTCAAACGCTGGCGGCTGCTCATCGCCAACGGCTTTGCCCTGCGCAACCCGAAGCGTTCGCTCGACGACATCACCCTCGCCAGCCAGCAGCTGCTCGACCGTTTCATCTTCTGCCTCATGCTGGAGACCCAGCGGCTGGTGGAATTCAACAAGCTCGCCCGCACTTACAGCAATTACGAAGTCCTTTTCGCCCGCGCCGACAAAACCTTCGGCGAAATCCTGCGCGAATCGCTCTTCGTGGAAATCAAAAACGATTTCAACACCGAATTGTTCGAGCAGCCGCTGCTTTGCGACCAGCTTGAAATTGACAACGCCGTGCTTTCCGCCGTCATCGGCCACGAACCGCTCGCGCCGGAACTCGCCGCCCAATGCGGCTTTGAATCCGGCCAGGGCGAACTCCTCGCCTTCCGCCACCTCTACCGTTACGACTTCGGCCTCATGTCGTCGGACGTGATGGGCGCGGTCTATGAACGCTTCCTCGCCCACAAACTTTTCCAGAATGGCGGGCGCGTCGTCATCGAGGACACCGACGAACTGCGCAAAAAGGAGGGCATCTACTACACGCCGCAGTATATCGTGGATTACATCGTCGCCCACACGCTCGGCGAGAAAATCAAACCCGTCCTCGCCGAGGCGAAGACATTGCTCGGCTACAAAAACTTCAAGGGCGCGATTGCCAAAATCCGCGAACTTGGTGAAATCAAGGTGCTCGACCCCGCGATGGGTTCCGGCTCGTTCCTGCTCCGCGCCTTCGACGCGCTGGTCAAAGCCTACGACGATTACAATCAGGAATGCCGCCGCATCAAAAAGGACCGCAACGGCCATGGCGCGCTGTTTGACGCCGACCTCGTCATCGCCGAGGAGGTGCTGGACGCGCCGCTCCATGTGCTCACTGAAAACATCTTTGGCGTGGACCTGGACAAGCAGGCCGTGGAAGTGGCCAAGCTCAACCTCTGGCTGCGCTACATGGCCGTGAACCGCGACCCGTTCCTCGAACGCATCCGGCGCAAGCAACGCGGCGGTCAGCCGTTAAGCCTGCTGCCCAACCTCACGAAAAATTTCAAGCGCGGCAACTCGCTCATCGCCGACCAATCCGTCGCCGGTGACGCCGCATTCGATTGGGAAAAGGAATTTCCCGAAGCGATGAAACGCGGCGGTTTCGATGTCGTCCTCGGCAATCCGCCTTACGAGCGCATTCAGGTGATGCAGGCCAACGCGCCGGAGGCAGCGGAGTTTTTGAAGGCGAACTATCGCGCGGCGGCTTCCGGCAACTTCGACATTTATGTCTGCTTCATTGAGCGCGGGCTGGAATTGCTCAATGCCAACGGATTCTTCGGCTACATTTGCCCGCACAAATTCTTTCAGGCCGAATACGGCGAGCCAGTGCGAAAACTTTTGAGCGACGGTAAACACGTCCGGCATATTGTCTCGTTCGGCGACCAGCAAATTTTCCCGAAGATCAGCACCTACACCTGTTTGCTGCATCTTGCCAAGGGTGGTTGTGAAGCTGTGGATTACGCCGATGCTGAATTAGAGCAATTCGCATCAAAATACGAGACGTTGCCATCCTTCAAAGTGCCAGCGTCACGTTTGACAGCCGCGCCATGGAATTTCCTGTCTGCCACCACGACAAAGTGGATGGAGAAGGCGGCAGCAGGCGGAAAACTGCTCGGTGAACTAGCTAAGGAAGTTTTCGTCGGTCTGCAAACCAGCGCCGATGATGTCTTTCTGTTCAAATCCGTCGCGCCGAACAAGAACGTATGCAGGGTGTTTTCGGAGTCATTGCAAAATGAAGTCGAATTGGAATCGGCGTTGCTCAAACCGGTTATCCGCAGCGGGCAGGTCGGGCGCGGCTGGGCGCAGCCGACGCATCTCGTGCTGTTTCCCTACAAGCTCGCCAAAGGCGAGGCAGAACTCTTGACCGAAAAGGAATTGGCAAAGCAGTTCCCGCTGGCTTGGGATTATCTCAAAAGGAACGAGCAGCAATTGCGAGCGCGCGAGCATGGTAAATTCGCCGAAAAAGGATGGTGGCAACTTTACCCAAAGAATTTGGAGTTCTGGGAAACCCCCAAAATTCTCGCGCCTTACATGATTCAGGAGCTTTCGGCTTATTACGATGACGGCTCGAATTATTTTGTGAACGTAACCACAGGTGGCTTTGGCCTTCGTTTTGGTTCACCCAAGATGGACAAGTTTGTCACCGGTCTTTTGAACAGCAGTTTGTTGGATGCCTACCTCAAACAAATCAGCACCAATTTTCGCGGCGGTTACTTTGCGGCAAACAAGCAGTTCCTCGACAAACTGCCGATCAAACTCGTTGACCCAAAGAACAAGCGCGAAGTGAAGCTGGAAAAGGAAATCGTCGGGCGCGTCGAGGCGATTCAAGCCGCACACAAGCAACGCCTGAAATTGCCGGAAGTTTTGTCGCGTTTAATCGCCCACGATGCCAAAACCGCGTCGCTCTGCAAGCTCGCGCACTACCTGCAAAAAGATTTCGCGGCGGCGGTGAATTCGGAAATCCTGATTGACGACGTGCAGCGCACCGGCTTCGTCCACGAAATCCGCCTCGAATCCAACGGCAACGAACTCACGCTCACCGCCGTTGTCGCCGAAAAGCCGGCAGACAAACCGCGTCCGTTGCCAATCTTGCGGCTGACGTTCAAGGATGAGGCGTTGCGCCAGTTCATTTATGCAAGCTGGCGGCAATTCCTGAATGAAAACTCGCGCAAGCACAAATGGACCAAGGGCAAAAAGCCGGAGCCGATTTATCCATTGCTCGTCAACCTGCTCGAACCGCTGGTTTATTTCAACGCCAGCGCCGGGGACAACCTGCGCGCAATCCGCGACCTGATGAAATCCGTTGCCGAGGAATCCGGCAGCGCCGACCTCGCCGCGATTGAATCCGAAATCAAGCAGCTCGACACCGGGATAGACCAGCGCGTCTATGACCTTTACGGCCTGACCGACGCCGAAATCAAAATCGTGGAAGGTGCCGCCAAATGAACCCAAATGATATACTGGCGCAACAGCAAGCTATCGCCAACCAATACCTGCAAACTTATCAAAACTGGTTTTGGGGCATGATTGCGATTCAAATCGTTTTCATGCTCATCGGCGCATGGGTGATTTATATGTTTTACGCCCGGCTCCGGGACATTGCGGACGAACTGCGAAAATTCCGCATCGCCTACGAAATGGCTGATGACCGCAAAGCCCATGCTTCCAAGCCCACGCCTCCCCCCGCCGGTGACGATTCGCGTTACGCCCCCAAATCCTGAAATTCACGTTAAGTAAATCAACGCTCGGCGGCTTGGTATCTTGGTGGTTAACATCCGTGTCCTGCCGTGTCCCGTTTTCATCCACTGTCCTGTCCAAAATCGGGAATACGGGCGGCTGTGTTGATAATCGGCGTCGCTGTGTTGGTGATCGCGCTCATCGTGTCGGTAATCGGCGGCACTGTGATTATAATCCCGCTCATCGTGTTTATCGTCGGCGTCACCGTGTTGATAATCACGGTGAGTGTGTTGGTGATCGCCGTCACCGTGTTGATGATCGGCGTCTTCGTGTTGATAAACACAGCCCCGGCGACGATAAACACGGTGTCCGTGTTGGTGATCGGCGTCGCTGTGTTGGTGATCACGGTCAGCGTGTTGGTAATCGGCGTCACTGTGTTGATAATCGGCGCGACCGTGTTGGTGATCGGCGTCGTTGTGTTGATAAACACGGTCACCGTGTTTATCAACAAAGTGATGGAGACGATAATCGCAAAGGCGGTTTTTATCGTGGAAAATCAGGGGGGCAAAAGGCTGTTTTGGCAATCATGCCATTGCCCGGCAAGGATTTGCGCCGGCGTGAGGGTGTTAGCCGGACTGAAAGTTCATGAGGCGGGAACTATCAAATGGACTGACAACCAGCAGGCACCGGGGGTGCTGGATTCACAGCCGTTAGTTAACCGGGTTCAGCGCGAAGCCAAAGTGCTTCCTCCAGATGAACCTTTTGTAGAACAGCAAACACAAAACATGTAACACGTCTGAAACTTATGAAAAAAATACAACAAGTAGTCAGTGTCAGCCTGACATATAAACGCGTGGGGGCGGCGATGGCCTCGGTCTTTCTGGGCTGGATCATCGCCTGCCTGACGGGGAACAAGGCGTTTCCGAAACCGCCGATTCCCCTGGTGCCGGCCGTTCCGCCGGACCCGGACGCGCCCGTGGACCTGACCACGCGCAAGGCCCGGCTGGACGCCGCCATCACGGCGTGCCAGGGCGGGGGCACGCTGGCCACCGCGGCCAAAGATGCCGCGCTCCAGTTTGCCTTCGACGGATTGGATGCCACAGCCTATTACTGCCAGACGGAATCACGTTATGATATGGCGAAGTTCCTGACGTCCGGTTTTCAGCCGGCGAGCAAGAACACCAGCCAGTCCGAACTGGACACGCCGTCCGTGACGGGCATTGACAATGGCAAGGCCAACGAACTGGACGTGCATCTCTCACCCATCGCCAACGCGGTGGGTTATGAGGTGCAGACCAGCGCGAACGGCACGGACTGGACAACTGCCAAGTTCTCGACGCAGGCGCGCACCATCCCGTTGACCGGTCTGATGACCGGCACGTCGCAACAGGTGCGTGCCCGGGCGCTGGGCGGGAGCACCGGCCAGAGCCAATGGTCGCTGCCCATGTCCTGCATGGTGCACTGACCGGAAAAAAAGCTGAAATTCTGAAATCGGAAAGCTGAAATCAGAATCCAGCAGGCAGGCTAAACGAAAGGCCGGGACGGGAAACCGTTCCGGCTTTTTGTTCTATCCTCCAGTGGCGGCCTGACGGCGGCCCGAAACAGCGCAGCGTGAGGCCGCGGTCATTACAATTTATTTACACTTTTTTTAGCACGTTTCCCCCATGGCGATGTATAATAAGACAATGAATAAAGCCTTATGCATCGTCGGAGCCGTTATGCTGCCTTTTTTCATGAGCGCGGGCGCCCAGGAAAAGTGGACGGTCCACGAGTGGGGCACGTTCACCTCGTTGCAGGATGAGGCCGGCCGCGCCATCGGCGGCATCAACACGGACGATGAGCCGGTGCCGGGATTCGTCCACCGGCTGGACAACTTTGCGATGCTGAATCCGTCAGACGTTCCGCGGTCCTTTTTCAAGGGAGCGCCCGCCTGCCATCCCGATGTAACGATGCGGCTGGAAACGCCGGTGATTTATTTTCATCCGCCGAAATCGGAGGCGAAAATCCAGACGATCAGCGTGGGGGTGAAATTCCACGGCGGCTGGCTCACGGAGTTTTATCCGGACGCCGCCACCTACGCGCCCGGAGTCAAAGACTGCACGAACGGATTTCCCCATTTGCTCCCGAGTTCCGAGAGCGCACTGGAATGGAACGATTTGAAAGTCGGCGGCGACTGGCCGGTGACCGAGACGACCGCGCACGTCTGGACCTCGCCCCGCGCCGTGGAGTCGGCATTGGTGCAAACCACGGAGGGCGAAAGCGAGCGGTTCCTGTTCTATCGCGGCGTCGCGCACATCAATGCGCCGCTGAAGGTTTCCCGCGACGCGGGTTCGGGGGAGCTGCGGTTCCAGAGCCAGTTGGACGGACTGCCCGGTGACAAACCGCTGGGCATCCACGCGCTTTGGCTGGTGGACATACAGCCGGGCGGAAAGATCGCCTTCCGCGCGCTGCCGTCCCTTTCGCTCGGCCACGATTCGGGGAAATATCTGGCCCGCACGCCGGCTGAATTCGCCACCGGCGATTACAGCGCGGGCAATCTCAACAGATTGAGGGCCGCGCTGGTGTCGGCGCTGGTGTCGGAGGGGCTTCACAGCGATGAAGCCCAAGGGCTGCTGAACACGTGGGAGGCGTCCTATTTCAAAAGCCCCGGACTGCGGGTTTTCTTCCTTGTCCCGCGCGAGTGGACGGATTTCTACCTGCCGCTCAAAATCTCGCAACCCGCCGACATCAATCGAGTGATGGTCGGGCGCATCGAACTGGTCACGCCCCAACAGCGCCAGAGTCTGCTGACGCTCTCGCGCTTTTCCACGAACCAAATCCAGCAGGAAGCCGGCCAGCTTGGCACCAATTACTTTGGCCGGTTGTTTTCGGTGATGACCAATCGGGCGAACGGGCGGGAGATGCTCGAATTAAACCGGGAAATGGCGCAGGTGAACGCGGGCCAAAAACCGCTGGCGTCGTTCATTTCCATCCCGAAGACTTATCAAACCTACCTGAAACTGGGCCGGTTCAGAAACGCGCTGGTGTTGGAAGAGGCGAGGGAACACCCGACGCCGGGCCTGGCCGATTTCATTGCGACCTATCGTCTGCAAGCCTACCAGCCGGTGGAAAATTCAGCCCCCGCCCCCAAGAGCGGCGGCATGGATGTTGCCATGAAGCTGCACTCCCTGTGATAAGCCGGGTTTGACGCAACCCGCAGACCGGCCAATGCGGCTGGAACCGGAAAACGCCCCGGTTTTTATTCTTCACCCTGGTTGCAGAACGAATGCCCGGTTTCAATGCATTTACATCGGGCTTTATTTCAACAATTCATCCGGTGACGGGCTCATGGCGTCGGGCCAAATCTGGTGCGGCACATTTTTGCCGAGACGGAAGGCCGACCCGCCTGAATTCGAATTCATCAGTTGCACCATGGAGATTCCGCACAACGGATAATCAACGCGGGCGGTGCTTCACTTCATCAGGCTGGCGGGTCCGGCCGTCATGCCAAAAATGACGCCGGCGCTTTGTTGCTTGCTGGAGAAGAGATCAATGGACGCCACCTGGGCGGACGGGCGCGGATTTTTGACGGCGGTCAGGCTGAAGAGCAGCGGATGCTTGCCGTCCGCCGTGAACGACGAGCCGATCCACGCCACCTTGGTGTCGTGGCCGGAAGGACCCCTGATGTTCTTGCCGCCGGGCGTGTTGAAGTCAATCACGTCCGTGCCGTAGCGGACGGTGTTGGTGGCCGACTCGCCGTCTTCGTAGCGGAACACCAGGTCATAGACCGGGGTGCCCTTGGCCGAGACGTAAAAGGTGCAATGATAGACGTAGAGGGTTTCAAACTTCTGACTCACGGTGATGCCCGTGACTTCTTCGGGGAAATTGTTGCCCGCCTTGGCATTGCCGGCGCCCCACAGATAAATGATTCCGTCCAGTTGGAGCGGCACGTGGTGGAACACTTGGAATTCCCACGGCACTTCCCCCCAGTAAGATGCACTATCTTCCAGCGCCGAAGCCGGTGTGGTGTAATGGCCGGTTAAATTAACGGGCGTGGCGATGTGCCGGGCCACGGCGCGCTTCCCGCCGGCAACCATCATCCAGTCTGCGATGTTCTGCCGCTGAAGGAACAGTGTTGTCGCGACCGATGCCACCACCAACACGGCGCCACCCACGATGGCCATTTTTGTTTTTGACCACGCCATGATTATTGGAACGGGTTCTAACGCCGGCCTGCCGGTTTGGCAAGCAAAAAACTGCCCATATTTCTGGGATTATGCACTGACGGAGAATTCCGATTACCCCCGCGCCCATTTCCGGCAGCCATTCGGCGGCAGACGCCCCGTCGCCCGCAGCCGGCACGCCACCGCCGGTTGCCCCCGACCGCCGGTGGATTTCAACTGCCCCCATCCACCATCGCCCGGAACGCCAGCCGGTTTCAACCCCCCTCCCTTGACACCGCCAAGGACGTTAGCTGAATTCAACTGGCCACCTGCCATACATGGCAGACCGTCAGTTGAATCCAACTTGCCCCCTCCCATACATGGCAGACCGTTAGTTGAATCCAACTTGCCCCCTCCCATACATGGCAACCCATCAGTTGAATCCAGCTTGCCCCATCCCATACATGGCAGGCCGTCAGTTGAATTCAACTTGCCCCTTCCATACATGGCAGACCGTTAGTTGAATCCAACTTGCCCCCTCCCATACATGGCACACCCATCAGTTGAATCCAGCTTGCCCCATCCCATACATGGCAGGCCGTCAGTTGAATCCAACTTGCCCACTGCCATATCCTGACAACCATCTGGTGGACAACCACTTGACTGATTATTTGACACCGAAAACCGCCTAAATTCAGTACAACTCGCCCAAGAAACAAATACAGATCACGAAATGACATTCCGCCAGTTGAATTCAACTTGCCCACTGCCATATCCGGCAACCAGTTAGTTGACAGCCACTTGACGATATTTACACCGAAAAGGGCATAAATTGAGCCAAACCCGCCCAAGTTTACAGCACCGATCCCGATCCAAAACCGCAGAAAATCCAATCAATGAGCGAAAAACCAGCCAAACAGCGCTAAAACCGACTCAAACCGATGCCAGCACACATCTTACCCAGCAGCGACAACCATTCTCGCTTTGGACCCCGAACCTGGCCAAAGGATGGAGCGCCGAGCACCGCCTCGGCCAGTTGTGGCTGCATGTTCAAATTATTTCCTGCCAGCCTGAAGGATTTCCGTTCCGGCAAGGAGGACCGGCCCCCGCCCGTGCAGGTCATCCGGCGGCCTTTTGCGTTGCATGTAAAATTGCAGAGTCGTGCCGATGCCCGTGCCTTCGCAGGTTTCGTTGACGGCGCCCGTTGGTGTAACGTTTTTGGATAGTCCGGCGAAGGCGCGGCGCGCGATTGCCATGTTCGAATCGTCAATCCAGCCGCGATTCACCGCGCGGGCGATGCCGTAGGCGAACATCGCGGTGCAGGAGGTTTCCTCCCAGAACTCCGAATGATCCAGAATCTGCCGCCACATGCCGTCGGGCGCCTGCAATTTTTTCAGTCCGTCAATCTGTTTTCGCAGGATGTCGAGCAATTGCGGGCGCAACGGATCGTTCTGGGGCATGGCCGAGAGGGTTTCGACGAGCGTCACCATCACCCAGCCGTTGCCGCGGCCCCATTTGTAGGGAGCATGCGAATGGGTGGCCATGAAATACCCGTGAAACCAAAGCCCGTCCGAGTCCTCTTCCAGCGCCGCCTGATGAATGATGTTGCTGCCAGCGTCGTCAATGTATTTGCGGTCCCCGGTGTAAATGCCGTAGCGGACTAGGAACACGCCGCCCATGTAAAGGTCGTCCGGCCAGACGGTCCCGTGCAGGTCTTTGGGCCGCCAGAGCGTGCCGTCGGGCAGGCGGGCCTGTTTGCTTACAACCCAATCGGCCACCCGCGCGGCCAGCGCCTTTTCCTCCGGCGTCACTTGATCGGGGTAACGCATCATGGATTCGAGCAATTGATTGCCCATGGCGCCGCAACTGTCGAGACTGCCAAGGCTGATCAATTGGCGAAGCGCGCCACGGCGGGTAATGTTGGTAACGGCATGAAAATCGTTGAATTGATTTTCCAGGCTGGCCAGCCAGCGATAATCGCGGGCGCAAATCAAATTGTGCTGGACGACAAATTGGTCCACCTCTTTGTCACCTGTCACTTCAGTTGAACGCAACATGCCGTAAAGCGCCACGCCCCACGGATAATCCCACTCGATGCCTTCAGGCACCTTGGCGGCCCGCGCCTGGTCGAGATTGGTGACCACCGGATAATCCCCGTCCGCCAGCGGGTGAAGCTGGTGTTTCGCGACCCGCGTCACCACGTCGCGGATTTCCGCGTCCGTGATGCCGCCGGAAGCCGCCGTGCGGCTTGCGTTGTTTGTTGCGCAACCGCCGCCGAGCAGGAACAGCAACGGCAGAATGAAAATTAAACGTTTCGCCGAGACACTTTGAAACCGTCCGGTGATATCTTTCATTTGCGTCTTTGGTTTGAAAAGATTCCAGAAAAGTCATTGCCCGGCGGCGACGGTTACCTCGATCGGCGACTGGACGCCTTGCGCAAACTCGTCCACGTATTTCTTCCAGTCCCCCGCACTGGTGATTTTGCCTGCCTTGTCCCACGCGAAGCCGGCCCAATAATCAAGCTTGTTGTCCGGCGCGTCCACGGGCAGCAGGTTGTTCAGCCGGTCCACTGTCATTCTTTCCAGACGCTTCGGATCCACGATCGCGGCGACACCCTGCATCCCCCAATTACCTTCCATCGGTTCCCAAATCGCCAGCGTTCCGCGCGCGGCGTTGAAATTCACCTGTTCGTTCCTGACCAACTTGAGGCCGACCACCGCCGTCAACGGCTCACCGGCGGTGACCGGCTTGAACGTCACCTGGTAATGGTCCATTTGGCTGCCGGCATCGAGCGTGACGCGCATCGTTTCCGCGACCTGCTGGCCGTTCACGTCGAACGGCTCGTAATCCAACTCGAACATTACGCGGATCGGGCCGTTGGCGAGCCGCCGCGACATCACGAAGTTCTTCGAAACCCAGAGCTTGTCCGCCGCCCACAGGCCGTTCCCGCCGTCGCCGCGCGTGGCGCCGGCGGAATAATCGTCGCCGCCGTTGCTGGTCGGATGATGATAATACGCGTCGCCCATCATATACCATTCGTTGATGACGAGCGCCGGATGGAGCTTGGACCAGATGTCAATCGCGCTGCTCGTCAGCGGCTCGCCTTTCCACGTCTCCAGCGCCTTGCCGTAGGTGCGGTGGGCGATCAAATCGTTTTCCCACGCGAAATCGTCGAACCGCTCGCGCACAAACCGGCCGTAGGCCTTGAAATCCTCCGGCTTGAACACCTGCACCTTCCCGGCGGTCACGGCAAACGTTTTGGTTTCGCTTGGCGCGAAATCGCTCTGGAAAATGACGATGTCCGGCCGGTGATAATCGTCGTAATCTGTGTCCACCGCCTGGACAATCAGCTCCTGGCCCGCCGCGTCCTTAACGTGAATTTTGTTTAAGTTGGTTTCGCCCAGCGGTGCGAGCTGCGCAGCGGTCAACTCTATCGTCTGCCTGGCACGGGCAATGGGCAGCTTGTTGACGGCCGTAACGGTAAGCGAATCCGCCGCAGAAGCCAGGAGCGGCAGCGCGGCGACCAAGGCAGGAATCAGAACTTTGTTCATAAAATGCCGTTCGTCATTTTGATTGCAACACGCACAAATTTCTGCTGCATGATCATCGGTTGGACACAGCAAGGCTCAAATGTTCACCGTAAAAGGTCAAGTGCAGGTTTATAGAACAAAGGTTCTACCGCAGAGCCAAAGCAACATGTGCGCCGGACACCGGGCCATTTGCATTTTGGAGGCAAGGATGAATTTGACAAAATGGTTCAGACGGCCAAGGAACACGTTGGCCATTCCATGGGCGCGCCTTGATTTTCGCGGCGATAAATAAATGAAGGCAGCCGCCTACCGTCTCAAGAATTTCGCCACGGCCTCCGTCCGCGTGCGCACCTGTAGTTTTTCATAAACGCGACGGATGTAGGTGTGGACGGTTTCGTAGCTGATTTGCAGCTTGTCGGCGATTTCCTTGTAAATCAGCCCTTTGCTCAAGAGGTCGAGCACCTGCTGCTCGCGTTCGGACAGCTTCCCAGCCGGCTGCGCGGCCGCGCTTTGTTGGAATGATTGGACGACCTTGCGCGCGATGTGCATGGTCATCGGCGAACCGCCGCGCTTGACCTCGTGGATGGCTTCAATCAACTCCCGGCTGGTGGTGCGCTTGAGCATGTAGCCGTTCGCTCCGGCCGCCAGCGCGTTGAAAATGTTTTCCGTGTCCTCATACACCGTGAGCATCATCACCTGCGTCTCCGGCAGGAGCGATTTCAACTGCCGGACGCATTCGACGCCGTTAATGCCGGGAAGATTGATGTCCATCAGCACCACGTCCGGCTTGATGCCGGGCAATTCCTTGAGCGCGTCCTCGGCGCTGGGATGCTGGCTCACACAACTGAAACCTTCGGCCCGGTTCAACACCCGCGCCAGCGTGCCGCGCAGTTTTTCGTTGTCCTCGACAATGGAAACGGTGATGGGCATGGTCAAATAGGTCGCAGTCTGAAGGCTGAAGGCTGAAATTGGAGTTCGGCCGGCGCGAACTGGATTTTGCTATTCTTCATTGTTCATTTCAAGTTGATCGGTGCCGTCAGCCGGACGATCGTGCCGCGTTCCGGCGCCGGGCCGATGGAAAATTCGCCACGGATGTCATTCATCCGCTTTTTCATGTTCCGCATGCCGTTCCGGTTTTGTTTCGAGTCCAGATTGGGGACGCCGCGCCCATTGTCTTCGACCTCCAGAATGAGCTGTTCCGGCTCCAGGCGCAATCGAATCCGCGCCTCGGTCGCCCGCGCGTGCTTGACGACGTTGTGAACGGCCTCTTTGAACGCGAGAAAGACGTTATGCCTGACTTCCGGCGGAATCAGAATCGCGGGCAGTCGCGCCGGCAGGTCCGCTCGGCAGCGCAATCCGGCCAGCGTGAGATATTCCTGCGCGTATTTGCCGGCGTAGTTGACCAGGCCGTCCAGCGTGTCGTTGGCGGGATTGACCGCCCAGACGATTTCGTCGAGTCCGCGCGTTGTTTCCCGGGCGGTTTGCGAAATCTGACGCGCGTGTTGCTCGATTTCCGCCGGCGCGTCCTTGTCGGCTTCGGCCATTTCGCCCAACAGCGCGACCTGGGTAAGGTTGGCGCCAATTTGGTCGTGAAGATCCCGTGCGATGCGCGCGCGTTCGCGTTCGAGCGTTTCCCGTTGCTGGTGGACTTGCAATTGGCGCTGCAATTTTTGCGTGGAGATGTAGCGAACGACCGCCGCGACAATCGCCAAAATAAAAAAAACGCCTCCCAGCTTGAACCACGCCGTCTGCCAGAATTGCGGCTGGACGACGATAGTCAGAACGGCCGCGTCAGGTCCGCTCCACACGTTGTCTTCGTTGCACGCTTGCACGTGGAAAGTGTAACGCCCCGGCGGGAGTTTCGGGTAGCGCGCGATGCGTTCGGCGCCTACGTCCGTCGGCCTGGCTTCATGGCCCTGGAGCCAGCATTTGAAACGGACCTGGTCCGGGGCGGAAAAGTTGAGCGCGGTGTATTGGATTTCCAGTTCCTCGCCGCCCGGCGGAATGGTAATGGATTGCGGCCAGCTCGAAACCAGCCGGTTGGTGATCTGCTGGCGATCTTCCACGCGCACCGACTCAATCTTCACCAGCGGCGGCTGCAGGTTGGTTTTGAGTTCCGCCGGAAGCACGGAGACGATGCCCTTGGTGGTGGAAAACCATAATTTGCCGTCCGCCGTGCGGCAGGTCGCGGGCTGCGAGCCGGCGGAACATTCGCGCGTCGGCAGCCCGTCGGCCTTGCCGTAAGTCCGGCAGGAAATGACATTGGTCAAACCGGTCGCGAAATTGTCCAGCGATTGCCTGGAAATTCGCATCAACCCGGCGACCGACCCAATCCACAAATAACCCGCGTCATCTTCTGTGATGTAATTGATGTTGTCGCTGGCCAGGCCGTTTGTGCTGGCGAAGCGCGCCCATTTCCCGTTATCAAGCCGCGCCAGTCCGTGGCCGGCGGTCCCGACCCACAGAACGCCGTTTGTTTCTTGATCTAGGCAGGAAATGTCATTGCCGGGCGGGCCATCGGCACCGGCGCGAAAGGAAACACATTTTCCGCCCTTGAACAAGGCCAGGCCGCCGTTTTCCGTGCCGGCCCAGATGTTTCCCCCGGCGTCCTCCGCGATGGCGCGCACGGAGTTGTCGGCGAGGCCGTCTCGCGTGGTGAACATTTTCCAGTTCTGCCCGTCGAACCTCGCCAGGCCATTCTGGGTTCCCGCCCAAATCCGTCCATCGTGTCCTTCAAACAGGGCGAAAATTTGAGGGCCGAGGATTGCCGTGCCGGGCACGCGTTCAAACCGGTTGGATTGGAGCAAAAACAAACCTTCGCCCAGCGCGCCATATGTGCCAGCCCAAACGCGTTGCTCCTTGTCCGCCAAAACGGTCCAGGCGTTCGAATACCGCCCGACGGCGAAATCTTGAAGTGAATTTGTCGTCCAGTGCGAAAGGCCGGCGGCATTGAACGCCACCCACAATCCGTCGTGGGCATCCGGGGATATGGACTGGGCAACCCACGGGTGCAAATTGGCCGGGGTGCTGAATTCCTTGCGCTTGACCCGGTTCAAGCCGTCGCCGTCCGTGCCGGCCCAGAGGTTGCCTTCCTTGTCCAGGCACAGGGAAAGAATCAGGTCGGACGAAAGTCCTTCTTTCTTTGAGATGTGCTCATAGCTCTGGTCGCCGCCATACCAGTAAATGCCGCTGCCCAGCGTGCCGACAATCAGGTGACCGTCCGCGTCTTCGCAGGCGGCCTTGATGGTGCTGTTGCCCCACGGATAAGCGCCATAATCCGTCTGCGGCTCCGCACCGTGAAGTTTCAGCACGTGGCCGTCTTTGAGACACCAGATTCCCCCGCTCCGGCTGGGCAGGATGAAATCCAACCGCGCGGCGGGCAGCGATTGGTCAATGACCACGGCCTTCGGTTGAAAATGGTCCGCTTGCAAGGCATACATCCCGCCGACATCGGCGACCCAAAGTTCGCCGGATTTTTCAATCGCGATCATCCGGGTGATTGGCGGCGTTTGAAAGTTCAGGTTCAACGTGTCTATTTTGCCGCCCCGATAACGCACCAGTTGGGCGTCCGCCGTATAAAGCCACACCGCGCCCGTCAAATCTTCGGTCGCCGATACCAGCCGTTTTTCGTGCGTGGCATTGCCGAGGTTGAGAGCCTGGATCCGCCCTTGATTGACGATCAGAATGTCTCCCGCGTCTGTGCCAACCCAGAGATTGGTCCGGCTATCCTCAAATAAATGGACAATCCGGTCGCTATTCAGACCGGGGGTGTTGTTCTCGGTGAACACGGTGAATTGAATTCCATCAAAGCGCACCAGCCCGTGCAGGGTTCCCAGCCAGAGATAACCGTCCCGCGTCTGGATGATCGAGACGATTTCATTGTCCGGCGGGCCTTTTAGAGGGGCATTTTCCACCGTCCACGAATCCACGATGAACGGCAGATTGGCATCAGCTGGCGCTTCGGCTGCAGCCGAAAAGGCCAGGGCACAAAGGCAGGGCAAAAGTCCAGTAAAGCGCAAAACCCGTGATTTCTTCGGCATCATCGTTTGAAGCATCTCCAATGGATGCAAGGTCGTGTGGCCTGAAGATACAAAGCCGGCGGCCAAGA
Organism: uncultured Verrucomicrobiae bacterium; assembly: GCA_963764035.1. Classification (GTDB taxonomy): domain Bacteria; phylum Verrucomicrobiota; class Verrucomicrobiia; order Limisphaerales; family UBA11358; genus UBA11358. The sequence continues at coordinate 78,623 of CAVXQV010000010.1, read as the reverse complement.
GGAAAATTAATTTGCAAAAATCACTTGTCAGACTGGCGCGACGGGTTAAGTTTGCCTCGCCCAACGAGAACTGGGCGTAAAGGCGGGTGCTGGCGATGTGAAACGTGTGTCTTCGCCGCACCCGCCGAATTTTTTTGCGGGTTCTGCTTGGCAAGCGCGGGATTCGCGGGTTAGCTAATCACCATGCAAGTTGTTCTCGACTATCTCAAACACAACCAGGCCCGCTTCGTGGCCGAGTTGTGCGACTACCTCCGCTTCCCCAGCGTCTCCGCCCAACCGCAACACAAGCCGGATGTGGCCGCCTGCGCCGCCTGGCTGGCGGAACATTGCCGGAAGATCGGACTGGACGCGGAAGTTTGCCCGACGAAGGGGCATCCGATAGTTCTGGCAACAACGCCGGGGGGAAAAGCGAAAAGCCGAAAACGGAAAGCGGGAAAAAGTTCGCGCCCTCATTTCATGGTCTATGGCCACTATGACGTCCAGCCGCCGGAGCCGCTCGATTTATGGCAATCGCCGCCGTTCGAGCCGCGCATCAAAGGCCGGACGATTTATGCGCGCGGCTCGACGGACAACAAGGGCCAGAACTTTGCGCACCTGAAAGCCGTCGAAGCCTATTTGAAAACCGGAACTCCCCTGCCCTGCGACCTGACCTTTGTCATCGAAGGCGAGGAGGAGGTCGGCAGCAAAAGCCTGGCAGAATTTCTCAAGGCCCGCCGGCGTGAACTGACCTGCGACGCCATCATCGTTTCCGACACCGGGATTCCAGATTTGAAGCACCCGGCGCTGACTTACGCGCTCCGTGGCATCATCGCGTTTGAAATCAAGCTGCACGGCCCGTCGCACGATTTGCACTCCGGCGTCTTTGGCGGCGCGGTGGAGAATCCGGCCATGGCGCTCGCCCGCCTGCTCGCCCGCGTCCGCGACGAAAAGGGTCGCGTCACCATTCCTGGTTTTTACGACGACATCGCGCCGCTCTCGAAGTTGGAACGCCGGCAGGCGGCGCGCTTCCCGATTTCCGACCGGCAATTGCAGAAACTCGTCGGCGCGCCGGAATTATTCGGCGAACGCGGTTTCACGGCGATGGAACGTCGCAGCGCTCGGCCCACGTTTGAGATCAACGGATTGACCAGCGGCTATCAGGGCCATGGCAGCAAGACCATCGTGCCGTCGTGTGCGGTTGCAAAAATCACCTGCCGCCTCGTGCCGAACCAGCGTCCGGCCAAAATCCGGCAAGTCGTCTGCGATTACCTCCGCAAAATCTGCCCGCCGACGGTGCGGCTGGAAATCGAGGCCGGCCACGGCGCGGAGGCGTATCTGGTGCCGCCGACGGGCGCGCCGGCGCAGGCGGCGTTGCGCGCCTTGAAGAAAGCCTTCAACGCCGAGCCGATGCTCATGCGCGAAGGCGGCTCGATCCCGATTGTCAACGAGTTCAAGCGCATCCTCGGCGCGGACTCGCTGCTGCTCGGTCTCGGTCTGCCGGATGACAACGCGCATTCGCCGAACGAGAAATTCAACCTGGACTGCTTCGAGAAAGGCCAGGCCATGAGCGCGCTGCTGTGGCAGGAACTGCTTCGCTGATGTTCGGTCGAGCCCGCTTCCAGTCGGCGTGCTTCAAACACCAAGTCCCGCCCGTAAACCCGCCGGCAAGATGCCAGCGATCCGGCAAGCACGCTTCAGCTTCCAACCGCCGGCCAAGCGTTCAGTTCCGATTGCAATTGCTCCACCGGCAAGCCGACGACATTGGAGTAAGAGCCGGAGATTTCGGACACGATCATGTCGCCGTGTTCCTGAATCGCGTAGGCGCCCGCCTTGTCGAGCGGATCCATCCGGGAAAGATAGCCGCTGATCCGGCTTTCAACCAGCGGACGGAACGTCACGTCCGTGCCCACGGCAAAGAGCCTCTCGCGGCTGCCTTGCAAATATATCAGGCTCACGCCGGTGACGACCTGGTGCGTGCGGCCCTGCAACCGCGACAGCATCCGCCGCGCGTCCGGCAAGTCGCGCGGCTTGCCCATGACTTCGCCGTCCAGAAACACCAGCGTGTCCGCGCCCAGCACGAGCGCGTCGGGGATTTTCTTGGCCACGGCGCGGGCCTTGCGGTGGGCGTTAAGCTGGCAAAGCTCGAGCGGCGAGAGCTGTTGGTCAATGATTTCCACCGCGTCGCTGGGGACGATTTGAAATTCCGGCTGCAACTGCCGCAGCAATTCCGCGCGCCGGGGAGACGCCGAGGCCAGAATGAGTGGCGGCAATTTCATGCGGCAAATTTAGCCGCCAAAACCGAAAGTGTCGAGTGGCACGGGAAAGCAAAAGGCTGAAGCGCGCGAATTTGTCTTTAGCGTTTAGCCTTTAGCCTTTAGCCTTTTTTCATGCACAACGGTCGTCACATCGTCAACCTCGCGCTCATCGGCTTCATGGGCGCGGGCAAAACCTCCGTCGGCCGCCTCGTCGCCGAGCAGTTGCGCTTCGATTACCTCGACACGGACGAGCTGATCGTGTCGCGCACCGGCGCGAACCATCGCGGACATCTTCAAGGCCGACGGCGAGCCGGCCTTTCGCGCGCTGGAATGCCAGGTGGTCGCGGAGCTGGCCGGCCGGGTGAAAACCTTGATTTCGACCGGTGGCGGCCTGCCGGTGAACCCGGCAAACCTCGCCAGCCTGAAGACGCACGCGCTGGTCGTCTGCCTTTGGGCCTCGCCGGACAAAATCTGGGAGCGGGTCAGGAACCAAGCGCATCGTCCATTGCTCCACGATCCCGACCCGCAGAAGAAAATCCGCGAGCTGCTTGCATCGCGCGAGCAGTTTTATAAACAGGCCGACGTGCTGCTGAACACGGACATCCGGTCCGTTCGCGAAGTTGCCCAGCAGGTGGTGCATCAGTTCCGCCTTGAAGCCTCCTGCCGGCCATGAAGGCGGCGATCCGTAAGCGCGCGTTGGAACTGGGCTTTGACGATTGCCGCTTCACCTCCGCCGATTCCCCGCGGAGCGCGGAACAATTCCAGAAATGGATTGCCGAAAAGCAATTCGGCGAGATGGCCTGGCTCGAACGCAACGCATCCAGGCGGCTCGATCCGCAAAAAGTCCTGCCCGGCGCGCGGAGCGTGATTTGCCTGGCGGCAAGCTATCACGTGGAGAAATGCCAAATGTCGAATGACGAACGGGCTGTCGAAAGTGCGTCGGAAAAATCCATTTGTCATTCGTCATTCGTCATTTCGCCAGCCGGCCCTGTTGCCCGCTACGCCCGGTTTGCCGACTACCACGACGTGCTGGGCGAACGGCTAAAAACGCTGGTTGACTTTATTGACACGATGGCCGACCGCAAAGTCCGGTCGCTCTGGTATGTGGACACCGGGCCGGTGCTCGAGCGCGACCTTGCCCAGCGCGCGGGACTTGGCTTCGTCGGCAAACACACCAACCTCATCAGCCGCAAGTTCGGCAACTGGATTTTCCTCGCCGAAATTCTCACCACGCTGGAACTGGAGCCGGACGCGCCGGAGCAAAATCATTGCGGCAAATGCACCCGCTGCATCGCCGCCTGCCCGACCGGCGCCATCACCGCGCCGTTCCAGCTCGACGCGCGCAGATGCATCTCCTACCTGACGATTGAATTGAAGGGCGCCATCCCGGTAGCGTTGCGCCCGGCCATCGGCAACCGGATTTTTGGCTGTGACGATTGCCTGGCCGCCTGCCCGTGGAACCGGTTTGCGCGCGCTGGGAACCTGATGAAACCGCAGGCGCGACCGGATTTGGTGCAGCCGGATTTGATTGAACTGCTGCAGTTGGACGAGGCCGGTTTCAAGTCGCGCTTTGCCGGCACGCCGATTTTGCGGACAAAACGCCGCGGCCTGCTCCGGAATGTCTGCGTCGCGCTCGGCAACACCGGCGATGCCACGGCCCTGCCCCATCTGGAGAAAGCCACCCACGACCCCGACCCGTTGATCGCCGAGCACGCGCGCTGGGCGATGACACGCATCGGTCATGCTGGCGGTCAGCAAACTCAAACCCGTCGCCCGCCCGAAGCCGATTCTTCAAGCCGCCGGAATTCTTGACGTTTCTGGCGCGGGGCAACAGACTGCGCCCATGAAATCTTTTGCCATCATCGCCGGTTTGCTCTTTTCCCTCTCCACCTCCGTCCTGCCCGCCGCGGATTTGCCCGCGCCCGTCGCGCCCACGGAGCGAATGGACCTGTTCAACGGCAAGGATTTTTCCGGCTGGACATTTTGCCTGCGCAGCAACGCGCCGCCGGCGGACACATACACCGTGAGCAACGGCTTGATGCACTGCACCGGCCAGCCGTTTGGTTACGTCCGCACGGACCGGAGCTTTCGCGACTACAAGCTCACCGTTGAATGGCGGTTCGTGAAGATTGCGCCGCGCGCCGACAACAGCGGCGTGTTCGTGCATGTTCATACGCCCGATCAGGTCTGGCCCCATTGCATCGAAAACCAGGGCCAATATCACCATCAGGGCGATTTCATTTTCATGGGCGGCGCGATGTTCGCCGGGACGAACGGCCTGAAACAAGGCCAGATCAAACTGCGGGGCCAGCCGAATGAAAACCCAGCCGGCGGATGGAACACCTACGAAATCGTCTGCCGCAGCAACACCGTCCAAAACTTCGTCAACGGCAGGTTGATGAACGAAATCGCCGGTTGCAGCGCGTCTTCCGGCGCCATTGCCATGCAAAGCGAGGGCGGCGAATGGGAACTCCGCAAAATCTACATTGAACCGCTGCCGTGATCCCGGAACGCGGTTCTTGACCGGCTTTGATAAATGCTTCGGCGGCATTGCGCGAATAACCCGCCAGTCGCTGACACTTCTCGTCAGTCTTTCATGATGGTCGCGCCCGAAGCCGGGCGTGAACTGAAGATGGTCGCGTCAATGCCGGTCCTGGTCTTGTAAGCCGACGAGATGCTTTTGGTGATGGCGGGGACGGCATCGGCCTTCACGAGCGCGACGCAGCAACCGCCAAAGCCGCCGCCGGTCATGCGACAGCCCCACACTCCACCGTTGATGCCGATGCCTTCCGCGATTTCCACCACGGCATCCAGTTCCTTGCAACTGACTTCATAATCGTCGCGCAACGAATAATGGCTGGCATACATGAGCTGGCCGACGGTGGGCCAGTTCGAAGCGCGAATGCCCTCGGCGGCGTGAACGGTGCGCTCGATCTCGCCAACGACATGCCGCGCGCGACGATAGACGACGGGATCCATGCCGGCCTTGGCGTGCCCGAGCGCGTCGGCCGTGGCGTCGCGCAATGATGGAACGCCGAGCGCCTTGGCGGCGGCCTCGCATTGCTTGCGGCGTGCGGGATATTCACTGCCGGTCAGCTCATGCTTCACATTGGTATTGATGACAAGGATTGCCACGGAGGGATCGTTCATCGGCACCAGTTCGGTCTGGCGTGAGCGGCAATCGAGCAGGAGGAGCTGATTTTCGCGGCCCATGACGGAAATAAACTGGTCCATGATGCCGCAGGGCATGCCGGCAAATTCATGCTCGGCCTTCTGGCAAAGCAGCGCCTTTTCCACGGGGTCCAATTTCTTGCGGGTGACGGCTTCGAGCAACGTGGCGGTGCAGACTTCCAGCGCGGCGCTGCTGGAAAGTCCGCCGCCGAGCGGGACGGTGGAATGCAGGAGGACGTCGAGGCCACCGGGGTTGAGGCCGCGTTCGAGGCAGCCCGCGACGACGCCACGCGGATAATTCCCCCACTTCGGCGCGCCGGGTTTGACGGGCGCGGACAAATCAATCAGCACCGGTTCGGCGCCGGTGACGTCTCGAATCTGAATAATATTTTTGCCGTCGATGGATTTATCGGCGGCCATGACGGCGTAACGCTCGATGGCCATGGGCAGGACAAAACCGTCATTATAGTCGGTGTGCTCGCCGATGACGTTGACGCGGCCGGGCGCGCCGACGAACCAGCGCGGGGCGCGTCCGTAAATCTGTTGGAAGACGCGGGCGAGTTCGATGGACAGTTCAGGTAGTTTCATTTGATAGAAAACGGAATTGCGCCGGGACGACGAAATCCGGCCGTCAGATAGTTCTGCGATCAGGCCGGCGGCGGGTTTTTGCGTCCGCGCGCGGCGCCCAGCAGCATCAACACGCCGAAGATGAGGAGCACGATTCCCCAAATGAGGTTGATGTTCATGTTGAGCCGCACCGAGTCGGCGGCATGGACCGCGCCGTAGCCGATGAGCAGCACGCCGATGAGCGTGAACATGAGGCCGATTGGCCAGCGAATGTCGAGTCCCATAAAATCAGTTGCTTTCTTTGGTTAATGGTTCACCAGAAAATAAGGTTCAGGATGACACAGGCGACGAGCAGGACGGTGCCGACGACGGCGGGCCGCTGCCAGACGGGCACGTCGTGGTCCACGATTTTCGGCGTGAGCGAATAGACCAGGCCTTTCAATTGCTCGTCGGTCTTGGTGCGGCTGGTGGCCAGCGAAATCACCAGCGTCAGCACGAAGCAGACCGTGAAGGCAAACGCCGCCAGCCAGAAGTTCTGGGCCATTTCGCTGGGGAATTCGATTTTCATGCCGAGGTAACCGCCCTTGACCCCCGGCAGATTGCCGTGGGCAAAAGTGAAGGCGTGAAACAGGGTTGAACCCAGGATGCCGCCGAGCAAGCCGCAAAATGCGCCGATGCTGGTGGTGCGCTTCCAGAACATGCCAAACAGGAACGTCGCGAACACCGGCGCGTTCACGAAGCCGAACACGAGCTGGATGATGTCCATGGCGTTGTTGTATTGCCGCGCAAAATAGGCGCAGCCGATGCTCAAGCCGATGCCGACGACGGTGATGAACTTGCCCATCCAGAAATAATGCTGGTCGCTCTTGTTCGGCACAAAGAAGGCCTGGTAGAGGTTGTAAGTCCAGACGGTGTTGAAGGCGGTGACGTTGCCCGCCATGCCGGACATGAACGAGGCCAGCAAGGCGGTGAGCGCCAGACCGAGCAAGCCGGCCGGACAATACTTTTTCACGAGCGAGAAGATGACGCTGTCGTAGTCGTATGCGGCGACGCTGTTGTAAATGCGCTCCTTGATTTGATCGTCCGAAAGTTTCGTCGCGGCATTGGCGGTGATGAGCGCTGTAATTTTGTCCGCATTCACTTTTTGTCCGAGCGCGTCGCTGACGGCTTTGATTTCGGCGGCTGGATCCGGCGGATTGGTGTTTTTGATCACGTCCACTGCCTTGGCGTAATTCTCCGGCGCGATGATGGGCGGCGGAATGCGATAATCCTTATCCGGCATCGCGGTCAACGCGACGGCCAACATGCCGGGCAGAATGACCAGCGCCGGGAACAGCATCTTGGGAATGGCGGCGACGATGGGCGTGTTGCGCGCGGCGGTCATGTTTTTTGCCGCCATCGCGCGCTGGACGACGAGGAAGTTGGTGCACCAATAACCGAACGACAGCACAAAGCCGAGGCCGAAGACGATGGCAAAAACGTCCACGCCCATCGGATTGGCGGACGGGCCGCCCAGCAGCGGTTTCCACGCGCTGGTCCAGGCGTCCGGCGCGAACGCTTTGCTGTTCAAATCCAGCGCCATCGGATTTTGCGCGACGGCGTGGAGTTTGTCGGTCATGGCGGTCCAGCCGCCGACGTCCTTCAACCCGAGATAAACGACCGGCGCGAAACCGAGCACGATCATGAAGAATTGCAGCACCTCGGTGTAAATCGCCGAGGTCAATCCGCCTTTCAAAACGTAAACCAGCACGACGCCCGAGCAGACGAACAGCGCGAAGTGATAATTCCAGCCGAGAAGCTGGTTGAGCAGTTTGGCCAGCGCGTTCATGGAAATGCCGGAGGCGAACACCGTCATGACGGCAAAGCCGACAGCGTTCAATCCCATCACCGGCTTGTTGAACCGCATTTGCAGATATTCCGGCACGGAGCGCGCCTTGGAGCCGTAATAAAACGGCATCATGAATACCGCGAGGAAGATCATGGCCGGAATCGCGCCGACCCAGTAAAAGTGCGCGGTGGCGATGCCGTATTTGGCGCCGCTGGCGGCCATGCCGACCAGTTCAAGCGCGCCGAGGTTGGCGGAGATGAACGCCAGGCCGGTCACCCACGTGGGAATGGAGCGGGCGGACGTGAGGAAGTCCGACGACGTTTTCATGTAACGCGCCAGCGCCCAGCCGATGCCCACCACGAAGGCGACATAGGCGATGAGAATGGTGTAATCAACCCAGGCGAGATGAATTGGCTGCATAAATGAGTGGGAAGTTTTTAGCGATTTGCCGCACCGATGTCAATCTCATTGCATTCTGCCGGCGGTTATGCTTTATTGTGCGCAACATTGACATTTATGCCGAACAAAATTGAGGAAAAAACCCGCGAACTTTGCCAGACCATCGTGGACGAGCCGGAAATGCTGTCCATCCGCAAGCGGATTGACACGTTCATGGCCGACGCCGGTGCGCGCGGCCAATACGAAGCCGTGATGAGCAAGGGCAACGCGCTGCACGAAAAGCAGCACAACGGCCAGACGCTCGACGGCACGGAGATTGCCGACTTCGAAAAACAACGCGACGTGCTCCTGAAAATCCCCGCGGCGGTGGCGTATTTGGACGCGCAGGAGGAATTGCACCAGCTTCAGCATTCGATCCAAAAGCAGGTCGCCAAGACGCTCCAGCTCGGCCGCCTGCCGACCGAGGCGGATTTGGAGGAAGGCTCCTGCGGGCACGGCTGCGGTTGCAGTCATTAAACCGGCCAGCCGCCCGGCCGAACCTGAAACGATTCATCGCGCAGGTTCTTTGATCTGTCGTTAATTTACATTCCCATCATCGGGAAATCAGAACCGGAAGGTGTAACTCAAGTCCGCGCCGAAGCTGCAGGCATGTTATTCCTGAACCTGGCTGGTGTAATCGCTTTCGTTGATGGCATCGCTGGCAAACACCCGGAGCGGCAGGTTTGGCGTGAAATAATAGGAGGCGGAAGCGCCGAAAGTGTTCAAATAGGCGTTGTTGTCCTTGGGATCATTCCGGTGATACCAAGTGTATTGAAACTGGTAAAACGCTGGACGACCACGCGCGGCGTGATTTGCCAGGCGAACGACACTCCCGCGATCCCGTCGAAGCGGTCCTGGGAATTGTTCGGCGGATTGAACGAACAGGTGTTGTGGTAATCCCCCGCCAGACTCACCGCGATCAGCAAATTGCCAGTGACCTGGAACAGCCGTTGGACACCCGCGCCATCAGCCACGTCCGCCGCGGCAGCAGCCGCAAAACATTCTGCGGCCCCACGTCCGCGTTTTCCCCCGGATACATTTCCGGCGCGTTTGTCCCCGACTTGAGCGAAGCCAGCGGTTGCCGCAATTGGTTTCTATCCCGGAAATTCTGTTGCTGCTGGCTCGCCGTCGCCGCCGACGGCTGCCCGCGCAGCGGCAAGGCCAGCAACACCGCGCAACCCAGGCAAACGCCTGCCAGTTTTTCGAGGTTCCATTTTTTCTTCATGAAAAGGCGGCTCAAACTTCTGATAAATATGCGGAACATGCCCACCAGCCGGAATCAATGCAATTGCGAAACGAAAATCCCCGGCCCGCTGCCGGGATTGACGATCGCGGATTGGTTGCCACTGGTGACGAGTGTGCCTGCATAGGTCACGCCATTGATAATCTTCAAGTAGCGCGATGGGAGCGCCGGGCACCCGCTCGGCTCGAAGCCAGTGCGTTTTCAACGAGCCGGGCCGGTGCTCGGCGCTCCGGTTTGTGCCAAAAAGCCCGAAAATCGCGCATTCTGCGGAAACGTGAAGAAAATCGGGGCCGGAAACGAGCTTTCTGGACATTTCTGCGTCCAAGCTGCGTCAGAAAGCAGCTTTCCGAGACAGCGGGAGTCTCCGAGGAGTCAGAAAGCAGCTTTCCTAGTCCGCAAAAATCGCGGAGGAGCCAGAATCAAGCTTTTTGACTCCGACAAAATTACGGAAGGACGAAAACGACGGATTCCGGCACGGAACCAGTCGCCGAAGGCCTCAACGCGTGGATTTGGAGCCAAATTTGAATATTTCTGCTCCCAACGCATGGAATTGGAGCTAGAAATAATTTTGTCCGCGTCCAACGCATGGAATTGAAGCCCCCGGAAGCTTGGAAAGTCGCCAACGCGTGGAACTGAGGGCAGAAAAAGTCGCGGAAATCTCCAACGCGACGATTTGCGGGCAGAAAAAATCGCGCGTTATTTCTCCGTGAGCGCAAACGACCCGTCCCAGTCCGGCGGCACCGTTTCCCGCTGGCAAGCGTTGCAGCGCTCGACATACATGCGGCAAAAATAGTCCTCGCCGCCGATTTCACTTTCGGCCTCCTGAAAACGGGCGACGGCGGCCGCGAATTGCCGCGCGCGATATAGGCGGATGCCATCGTGATACTTTGCCAGCCACGCCGGCGCGGGCTGCGAACGGTCGCCCAGCAACGTGAAAACTTCAATCGGCCTGGTCTTGCCCTTGAACGCAATCGCGCCGACGCTCCGGTAAAGGCGGGCGGCGAGGTTCACGCCGTCGCCGAGCACGGTGAACTCCATGCGCTGCGGATGACCGTAGTCACGTCGCGCGAAGACCCGGCGTTTGTCCCAGACGCACCGGCACCCGGCGACCGCCCCAATTTCCCGGTGTGTCGTCAAATTGCCCGGCGATGACTTGTCCGCAGGCGGCGCAGCGGTTGCCGTCCAGCCGCCAACAGCCGAGCCTAAACCAGTCGCGTTCGATCACCAATGCGTCGCAACTCGGACAGTAAGTGCTGCCGCCGGCGCGGTCGCGGACATTGCCGGTATAGACGTGGTGGAGACCCTTGGACAGGGCGATTTCGCGGGCGCGCTTGAGCGTCGCCGGCGGCGTGGGCGGATGTTCGAGCATCTTGAAATCGGGATGGAACGCGGTGAAATGCCACGGCACGTCGGAGCCAAGGTTCTCCGCGATCCATTCAGCCGCCCAATGCAATTGCTGTTCGTCGTCGTTCTCGCCCGGGATGAGCAAGGAGGTGATTTCAAACCAAACGTCGGTTTCGTGTTTCAGGAACTTGAGCGTCTCCAGCACGGGCTGCAATTCGCCGTAACATAGCCGGTGATAAAACTCCTCGCTAAAACCTTTCAAATCCACGTTCGCCGCGTCCACGTGCCGGTAAAATTCGGGCCGCGATTCGTTGGTCATGTAGCCGGCGGTCACCGCGACGGTTTTGACACCGCGCGCGCGGCAGGCGTCCGCCACGTCTATCGCGTATTCGGCGAAAATCACCGGATCGTTGTAGGTGAAGGCAACAGATTTGCTGCCGGCGCGCCGCGCGGCCTCGGCAATCATTTCCGGCGTCGCGGCGTCGGCCAGTTTGTCAAACTCGCGCGCCTTGCTGATGTCCCAGTTCTGGCAGAAACGGCAGCCCAGATTGCAACCGGCTGTGCCGAACGACAGCACGCTGGTGCCCGGATAAAAATGGTTGAGCGGTTTCTTCTCGATGGGGTCAACGCAAAAGCCGCTGCTGCGACCGTAGGTTGTAAGCACGATCTCGTTGCCGGTGCGCCGGCGCACGAAACAAAACCCGCGCTGGCCTTCGTTGAGCCGGCAATAGCGCGGGCACAACCGGCACTCGATCCGTCCGTCCGCCAGCAACGTCCACCAGCCGCCCGGATGATTTGATTCTGCAAAGGCCTCGCCCATAACGTTCGTTCAATTCATTCCGCCGAATTTCTTCACCGCAAACCGCTGGAGGCGCACCGGCTCACTACCGCCGATGCCACCTTTGCACCGCGCAACTGCGAGTTGTTCCTTGACCGTCTCGATTCCTGGGACGGCCGGCAACAGCACCCCGCGCCGGCCATCGTCCGCGGTCACGACCACCCCGTAACGCGCCGCGTCCAACTCCGCCGGCGACGCCACTTCCTTCAGCCCTAAAATCACGCTTACCTCGCAACGCAACTCCGCCAATTCCGCCATTGCCACAGGTGCAAAACGCCCGTCGCGAAACGCCGCGTCGCGCGCCACATGCCATGTTTCCTCCACCAGGTTGCCAAATTTCGGCTTCAACGTCCCCACGCAACCGCGTAATTCCCGGCCCGGCCCGCAAAGGGTCACAAACACCCCATGCCGTTCACCCAGAATTCCCTCGGTTGGCACATCCGGCCTGCCCTCCCCGCCGCGCAACGCCGTTTCAATCGAACGCCACGCCACCCACCCCAGCCCTTGCCTGCTCCCTCCTTTGCTGCCGGTGGGTGCCATCTCCGGCGGTGCCCGATGCAAAATGGCGACACCATAGCCTACGCCGAAGGGACCTTCATAACTCAACACCCCGTGGCCGGTCGCGTCCCAGTTCGCCGCCGCAGCGGCCACCACCGTGCTGCCCACGGCATCCTCCGCTGCCAGGCCCTGCAACTCCAAATCAAAATTCAGCAACTTGCGATAATCCCCGGCCCGCAGACACTCGATGAACGCGCAATCAAATTCTTTTGCACGCGGATGAAAGCCCTCTGGCGCACCGGCCTGCAAACGATGGCTCATGTCGCCGCTGGCCAGCACCGCCAGCTGCCGTCCGGCCCTTCGCCCCGCTGTCGCGATGGCCGCGCCCATTTCGGCCAAGCCGCCTTCACCCGGATAATTCAGTCCCATCACCACCGTCGGTCCGTGCCAGCCCGCCTCCGCCAGATGCCACAACGGCATCACCGCGCCGTGGTCCAGATCATTTTCCCGCAACCGCCAGATTTTCAGCCCGCGCGACTTGGCTTCCTCGACAATCATTTCTGCCAACTTTTCATCCGCCGGCAAATCCACAGCCGCCCCCGGCGCGCCAAATTGCGCCAGCGAACCGCTCACGCGTCCGCCCGCCCAAATTCCAAACGCCCCGCGCCGCCGCGGCGTGTGCGGCGAAATGACCACCAACGCTTCCGGCCCGGCCTTGACCACCCGCCGGGCGGCCTCTGCCATCGCCTCCACCGATGCCGCAGCCCGTTTGCCACTCGTGCCTCTCACCGCCGGCACCAACACCGGCGCGTGCGGCATCAACACTGCAATACAGACATATTGTTCCGGCAGATTCATTTTCAAGGCAGGTCGCAAATCGCAAATGGCAAACTGCCGGCATTAAATCGCCGTTCCGTCCGGAACCACGCATTTGCGCGGAATGACGACGATGCCGTCGCGGATGAAATAACAGTCGCCGTCAACATTCTCCGGTTTGCCGGCGGGCGAAATGGTCACGTTGTTTCCGATGCGGGCGTTCTTGTCTATGATCGCGTTTTCGATCTTGCAGTTGGCGCCAATGCCGATGCGCGGTAGGCCGGCCGGTTCCGCCGGCCCGTCGCCGTCCGGCAATTCGTAATCATCACTGCCGAGAATGACGGCGCGTTCCAGGGTCGTGCCGGTCTCGACGATGGTGCGCAGCCCCACGATGCTTTGACGGATGCGGGCGCGATTGATGATGCATCCGTCGGAAATGATCGAGTGGTCAATCTCCGCGCCGTTGATTTTCGAGCCGGGCAGGAAGCGCGGGTGGCTGAAGACCGGCGCGGTCATGTCGAAGAAGTTGAAGCGCGGCAATTCCGATGTCAGATCAAGGTTCGCCTCAAAAAACGAGCGGATCGCGCCGATGTCCTCCCAGTAGCCCTGGAAGACATGGGCGAAAACGCGATGCGTGGTGATGGCACGCGGGATGATGTCGCGGCCGAAATTGGACAGCGGATTGTCGAGCAGTTGATGGATCAATTCGCGGTTGAAAAGGTAAATGCCCATGGAGGCGAGAAAAACCTCTCCGCCAGGAAGCTGGAGTCGGGCTTGCGTTTGTGGCGGCAGTTTGAGCGTCTCAAAAACGTCCATCCCCTGTGGCTTTTCAACAAAACGCGTGATGCGGCCATCCTCGGCGATCTTCATGATGCCAAACGCGCCCGCCCGTTCGCGGCCCACCGGCGCTGTGGCAATGGTGATTTCCGCGCCGGTCGCGAGGTGCTGCTCGAGCAATTTGCGGAAGTCCATTCGATACAGATGGTCGCCGCTCAAGAATAGGAGATACTCAAAGTCATGGCTCAAGAAATGCAACAGGTTCTTGCGCACGGCGTCCGCCGACCCTTCATACCACGAGGCATGGGCATGGGTCTGCTGCGCGGCGAGAATTTCCAGGAAGCCGTCGGAGAAATGGCCGAACTTGTAGGTCTGCGAAATATGCCGGTGCAGCGGGGTGGAATTGAATTGCGTCAGGACGTAAACACGGCGGAAACCGGAGTTCAGGCAGTTCGAGATGGGGATGTCCACCAGGCGGTATTTGCCGGCGAACGGCACGGCGGCCTTGGCGCGGTCCTTCGTGAGCGGGAACAAGCCCGTGCCCCGGCCACCGCCCATGATGACACAGAGGACTTTGCTCGCATTGCTTGTCTGGCGAATGCCGGACATAAAGGATTCGGGTTGCTGCAACAAACTTAATCGCGCGGCACCGGAAAGCAAGCGGGAGATTCATCCCCGGCTCAAAACGATCCGGGTGCTTTCCGCTCTGTGGGCCGGCTGGGAGAGGTCCGGGAAATCACGGAGCACTCTCTGTGATGACCGCCCTGCCGGACTTCACATCGAGCGTCCAGTCCGCCGGCTTCGGCAGCCACAATTTCCCGTCGCCGATTTCCAGCGGCATCCACAGATAACGCGAATCCCATTGGGTGCTGGGTTTCCAGATGTCGCCCATGTAAATCACCGAGGTCGTTTTCCGGCCGGTGACCTTCAACATCATCGTGGATTGCGAACCGAAGGTGTTGGTTGCCGGCGGCGCGATGTCCTTGAATTCCGACCACGGCCCGGCCAGGGATTTGGCGCAGGCATATTGATTTGGATTGGGCCGCCAGCCCGTCAACGCCGAGCCAATGACGTAATACCAGCCGTCGTAATGAACCACCGCCCCGCCTTCCAAATGGTTCGTGAACAAGACCACATCCCGTTCCACGTTTAGGTAATCGTCGGAAAGTTTGGCGATGTGGAAGCCGTTGGGCCGGTCCTCAAAAATCAGATAGGCCGAGCCGTCGTCGTCAATGAACTGCCCGATGTCCCGGCTTTCGTGGCCGAGCGGACGGAAGCTCTTGAGGTATTTGTAGTCGCCATCCGCCCGGTCGCAGGTGAACACCGCGACGCTCGCAAACCGGTATCCGCCTTTGCCGTCAATGTGCGCATACATGACGAATTTCTTCGTCTTCCCGTTGTGAAACACCTTGGGCCGTTCCAGCACCCAGTTGCGGCCCAGTTGCTCCGGGTCGGACAACTTGACGACCTGCCGGCGGAACTTCCAATGCGCCAGGTCCGTCGAGGAATAACACGCCACGTAACGATAATTCGGGTCGTTGCTTCGCGAGCGGTCCTCGCCGAACCAATAGTAGGTCTTCCCCAATTTGATGATGCCGCCGCCGTGCGCCTGAATCGCCTGGCCACGGTCATCCAGCCAAACCGCGCCGGGATGGATGGGTTGCCCGGTCTTGCAGCCGGTCATGACTGAAATTGCAAGAATCAAGACGGCTTGCGAAAGAATGGCTTCGATTTTCGATTTCATTGCTGTTTGGTGCCCCGGCTAGGACTTGAACCTAGAACCAATTGATTAAGAGTCAACTGCTCTGCCAATTGAGCTACCGAGGCAACGAAGGCTCACAGCTTATGAGTTCTCCTCCGCTTTGCCAAGTTGAAAATTGGCCGGCGCCGGATTCAGGTCGTGCGCCGGATGATGGTCTTCCTGCCCGCGCGCAGACCGCACGCTATTTGCCGCCGGGCATCACGGGCGAAAGCGACTTCCCCAACTCGCTGAAATCCGACCGCAATTTTTTGATCGAATCCCGCAGCGGCACGGCATCGGTCTTCGTCTTGGCCACGGTGGCCTTGATGGCGGTCACCCCGGACGCGGTCAGATCGTTGTTCAGATAAGTCTGGATGTCCCGCAAATCGAGCAGGAACGGTTGGAGCGCGCCTTTGGTGATTTCATAACTGTCAACCGCGGCGGTCAGATTGGTGGTCACGGTCGCCTTGCGTTCCGCGCTCAAGTTGCGGATGTCCTCGCTGCCGATGGCGGCCAGTTGATTGTTCCAATTGTCGAGATAAGCCTGCCCTTGGCCCTGCATGGCGGTCACTTTGGCGTCGAGATCGCTGGCCGCCGTCTGCAGGCTTTTCACAGCGGAATTAAACTTGTCGAACTGGCTGCGCAAGTCGCCCTCCGGCTTGAAGGCCAGTCCGTTCAGCGCCCCGAGCGTGTCGGTCACCTTGGTGGACAATACCGCCACCTGGCTCGCGGAGGACTGGACCGCCACGGACGCAGACGAGCCTTTGTCGTAGCTCTTGGACGCGCAGCCCGCGCCCGCGATGAGAGATGCGGTCGCCACGGCCGTGAGCGTGATGGATTTCAATTGGCTTAATTTCATGATTGATTCCGTTTTCTGTTGACTTATTTGTAGCAGTCTCGACAAGCCCAAGTCAAGCGCCAAGGCAAGTTGGTGAAACATTCGCGCGCCTTCCAAAATCGGAGTTGCCCGCCGCCGCCAAAGCCGGTAGAAGCAGTCCATGACCGCAACGTTTCAGCCACGCGACAAGGCTAAATTTGAAGCCGCCTTTCGCCGCTTCGACGAGGAGAATTCCCGCGACCCGAACCGCGAAGACGGACAACCGCGCGAACTGCTTTATGCGCAGCGCCTCGCCGACTGGGTCCTGCGCCTTTGCCCGGAGGCTTCCGAGGAACTCCGCCTCGCCGCCCGCTGCCAGCACGTCTGCCGCTGGGAAATCCCGCGCGACTCCTATCCCATGACCCGCGCCGGTTATCTGAAATGGCGCGCCGACCTGAAGAAGTTCCATGCCCGGAAGGCCGGTGAAATCTTGAACGCCATCGGTTATGACGACCACACCATCCAACGGGTGCAGGATTTGAATCTGAAAAAGAATTTCCCCGCCGACGCTGAATGCCGCGTTCTCGAGGACGCGCTCTGTCTCGTGTTCCTTCAATTTCAGTTCGCCCCCTTGGCCGGCAAAAGCGCCGACGACAAGATGATCAACGCCCTCCAAAAGTCCTGGCAGAAAATGACCGCCGCCGCCCGCGCCGAGGCGTTGAAGCTGGAGTTCGGCCCGCGCGAAAAATCCCTGCTCCAACGCGCGCTCAACGGCTGATTAAAGCCCGTTCTGATACCGGATTTGGACGGCCCGGTTTGGCGCTGCGGGTGAATCGTTGCCGTGTTCGCTGCTTCAAATATGTTTGTTAGGTGGTGACTGCCTCCTTATGCTCGAAACAATTGGCCACCATTGAGCAACCGAAATCCGAACCCGCAAACCGGCGGCTGCCCGATTTGGACGGGCTTCGGGCCGTAGCCATCAGCCTGGTGCTCCTGGAACATTTCGCGACGATCTGCATGCCGGCCCAACTGCTCCGCAACCTCGCTCAATTCGGCTGGGTCGGCGTGGATCTGTTCTTCGTCCTCTCCGGTTTTCTGATTGGAGGCATCCTGCTCGACCACCGCGGCGCGGCCAATTATTACCGTGTTTTTTATCTTCGTCGCTTCCTGCGCATCGTTCCGCTTTATGCCCTGTTGCTGTCGCCCATGGTGTTGGTGCTCGTTCTGGGCCTGCAATCCCGCCTTTCGGGCCATGGGCTGGCGGGATTGGGCTGGGGAACGTTGATGCTCTTCTTTTGTTTCCAACAGAACCTCGGCAACGGCCTGCTCTTCACGACTCCGGGATACATGGGGCCGGCCTGGTCGCTGGCGATCGAAGAACAATTCTATCTGCTGCTGCCACCGCTGATCCGCCATCTCAACAAAAATCAGTTGTTGAAACTCATCATCGCAGCGATCGTGACGGCGCCGCTGTTCCGGGCTGCCCTCTTTCTGTGGCCGCTGGATCCCCGCCAACCCGGGGCGGGCGCCATCGTGCTGCTGCCCTGCCGGTGGGATGTGTTGCTGCTGGGCGTGCTGGTCGCCTACGGAGTCCGGGACGCGCGATTCCAGGATTGGATTTCAAAGCGTCTGAATCAACTGCGGGCGACGTGCTTGCTTCTGGGCGCGGGCATGGTCGCCCTGGCGCTTTCCGGCCTGCCGACGAGCGCTTCCCTGATTGCCATCGGCGGCCTTTCCTGGATTGCGGTTTTCTTTGCCAGCACCCTGCTGCTGACGCAAGTCAGTCCGCGGGGATGCGTTCATTACTGGTTAAGCCGCCCGGCGCTCAAGCCGGTGGCCATGATTTCGTATGGGCTGTATCTGATTCAAGGACCGACCATGGCGGTGCGCCAGTCAATTTTAATCGAGCGCCTGGGCTGGCCCGAATCCGGATGGGGCGCTGTGGGAGTCAACCTGTTGACGCTCGGCGTCACCGTGCTGGCCGCGGCCGTCTCGTGGCGATTCTTTGAAAGCCGGCTGCTGCGGCTGGCCCACCGCCACCACTATCAGGATCGCGAACTGGCCGCCAATTAAATAAGCGGCCGGCGACAGGAAAGCAGCGCCCGCAAACGGCCCGGCTATTTTGCCCTGCGTTCCGCGTTCACGCGGCCGAGCGGGGAGGCCGCGCGGGAGACTTGTCACCGGCGTCACCTTCCTCTAGCTTCGCGGGTGAGTTCAGCACATTGCCCATGCCGTCATCAACCGCCACGCCGCCCAACAACGAGATCCCCCTCGTCGTGGATTTGGACGGCACGCTCATCCGGACCGATCTGCTCTGGGAATCCCTCGTCCGGCTGCTCCGGCGGAATCCAATTTCCATTTTTCAAATCCTTTTCTGGTGGACGCGCGGTCGCGCCTTCCTGAAGCAGAAGCTGGCGGCCCGCGTCCGGATTGATCCCGCGGCCCTGCCCTACCACGAGCCGTTCCTGAAATTTCTCCGCGAACAAAAGTCCGCCGGACGGAAAATCATCCTCGCCACCGCGTCCGATTTGCAAATGGCCCGGCCCGTCGCCGATTACACCGGCCTTTTCGACGACGTGCTCGGCAGCGACGGCAAAAGCAATCTCCGCGGCCCGAACAAACTCAAGGCCCTCGTCGCCAGATTCGGCGAACGCGGCTTCGACTACGCCGGCAATTCCACTCCCGACCTCGCCGTCTGGCGCGGCGCGCGAGAGGCCATCGTCGTCAATGCCAGCCCTGCGCTGGTGAAGCAGGCGGCGAATTGCGCCAAACTCGGCCCGTCCTTCTTGGAAGGTTATTCGCCTCTCTGCATCGCGCGGAGTTTCCTCAACGAATTGTTCGTCCGCAGCCGCTACCTTGCCGCCGTTGGCGCCGGACTGGTCCTCGCCGCGGCCTTTCCCCGGCCCGGCGTCGCCGGATGCGCGTGGGTTGCGCCCGCGCTCACGCTTGCCTGCGCCGCCGGCAAAAGCGGCGGCGACAGTTTTCGCATCGGCTACGTGGCCGGACTTTCCTTCTGGCTCGCGTCACTTTATTGGCTGCTGCACATGCCCGTCGCCGGCCTGCCCATCCTTGGCTGGATTGCGCTGTCCGCCTATCTCGCGCTCTATCCGGCGGTCTGGGTTTGGCTGGTCACGATTCACGATTCACGGTTCACGCCGTCTTCCTGGCTTGGCCGCCTCGTCTGGTCGCTCGCCGGCGCGGCGGTCTGGGTCGCGCTCGAAATGATTCGGGGCTGGCTGTTCGGCGGCTTTCCCTGGAACTTCCTCGGCGCGTCCCAATACCGGATGATTCCGCTCATTCAAATCGCCTCGGTCGCCGGCGTTTATGGCGTTTCGTTTCTGGTCACGTGGGGTTCCCTCTCGCTTTATTCGGCCGCGCGCATGATTTTCCACCGGCCCTCGACGCGCCTCGTCTGGCAGGCGGAAATTGCCCTGCCGCTCACCTTCGTCATTGTCCTGTTCGCGTTCAGCGCCGCGCAAATGGGCGGCGCAAATCCGCCGGCCCCAACCCTGCGCCTCACCCTCGTCCAGCCCAGCGTCCCGCAGACCTTGATCTGGGACGAAACCGAAAACACCAACCGCTTCCGGCAATTGCTCCAATTGAGCGAAGCCGCCTTGACCAATGGAAACAACCCTCCCCTCACCCGTCCGGCGGACACCCTCTCGCCATCGGATGAAGTGAGGGACGCGTCACAAACCGACCTCCTCATCTGGCCCGAATCCGCCGTGCCCGAATTGGACACCGCCAGTTACGTCGCCATCACCAATCTCCTCCGCGCGCACCGCGTCTGGCTCATTTTCAACGCCGACGACGCTGTGCCGCGCCCCAACGCCCGCAACGAATACGACAACGACATTTACAACGCCGCCTTCCTCTTCAACCCCGACGGCCATTGGACTGCGACCTATCACAAGCAGAAACTCGTCATCTTCGGTGAATACATCCCGCTCGTCCGCTGGCTGCCTTTCGTGAAATGGTTCACGCCCATCACCGACAGCTTTGCGGCCGGCAACGAGCCGGTGCAATTCCAAATGGAGCGCCGAACTCCGATCCGGCTCGACTTGAGCACCAATTCTCCCCGGGCCGATCTGGAAATCCGCGCTCCCCTCCGCGTCACCGCCTCCCCGTTGATTTGTTACGAGGACATGTTTCCGCAACTCGGCCGCCGCGCCGTCCGCGACGACACCGGCTTTCTGGTGAACCTGACCAACGACGGCTGGTTCGGCCGGAGCGCCGAGCAATGGCAGCACCTGGCCGGCGCCGTCTTTCGCGCCGTCGAGAACGGCGTCCCGCTCGTCCGCTGCTGCAACAACGGCGTCACCTGCTGGATTGACGCCAACGGTCGCGTCCGGGAAACTTTCCGCGACAAAACTGGCAGCGTTTATGGCCAGGGCACGCTGACGATTGACCTGCCGCTGCAAACGCACGCGCCGACCTTCTACAACCGGCACGGCGACTGGTTCGGCTGGGGCTGCGTCGGATTTGCAATGATTGCGCTCGCGATGAAAAGGCTTCGGCGATAAACGTCCATCCGATCTTCGCCCCCCCCGGTCACGTGTTACTTTACACCTCGTTGGAGCGTCTGAAATGGTATGAGAATGCTCGCCCTGTCAATTCTCCTGACAATTTCCGGCGTAGCCTATGGCCATTCGGACCTGGCGCGTCTTACCGCCGCACGCTACGATCTCGTGAGCATTAAAACGGCACTCAACGCCTTTGCCGTTGATTGCAGACGTTATCCCACAACATCAGAGGGGTTCAGCGCATTGTTGAATTGTCCAACAAACATCTCTTCCAGCCGATGGCATGGCCCCTATCTGGACCGAAAGCCAATTGATCCGTGGGGCGATGATTATGTTTATCGTTATGCCGGAGTTCATAACACCAACAGCTTTGACCTCTACTCATGCGGTGCCGACGGCATCAGCAAGAGCGGGGGGAATGACTTGGATGACATCAACAATTGGGATCCCAACTCGCCGCACGGCGGCAATTACACTAGTTTGAGCCTGTTCTACAAGATTACGAACTACCCCATATTCCCCTTGGTGCCACTGATTTTTATCTTGTGCGCAGCCCGATTGGCTGCCTTCCTCGTTTCCCGGCGCGTCGAAGACACCGTTGTCCGGCATCAAATTATTCGTGCCATTTGGTTTGTAGCCGCTTTGGCGTTGTTGTTGCTTCTATTGTCCATGCTGATTCCACGAATCGCGTAGAGCTATAAATGACTCGAAAAGCCAGTGGCTACCACTGTCACTCATTTCAACAACGCCTCCGCGTGTTTCCGTGCCGCGTCGCTCTGGCCGCCGAGCATCCGGGCCAGTTCGGTCACGCGCTCCTTCTTGCCGAGCAATTCAATCTCCGAAATCGCCCGCCCGTTCCTCACCTGCTTGGTGACGACATAATGCGCGTCCGCCGGCGCGGCCACCTGCGGCAGATGCGTGATGCACAACACCTGCCGCCTGGCCGCAATCTGCTTCATCTTCTCGCCAACGGCGTTGGCCGTCTCGCCGCCCACGTTGGCGTCCACCTCGTCGAAGATGAGCACGGGAATCTCGTCCTCGGCGGCGAGCACGGTCTTGAGCGCCAGCATCACGCGCGCCATTTCGCCGGACGAAGCAATGGCGCGCAGCGGCCTGGCCGGCTCGCCCGGATTCGGCGCGAATTGGAATTCGATTTCGTCAAAGCCGGTCGAGGAAAACGAATCGCCCTTCATCCCGTCCTCGGCGGGTGAGGGGTTTTAACTCCACGTCAAACTTGCTCTGCTGGAATCCCAAGTCCCCAAGTTGCTTGCCCACCGCTTTCGCCAGCGGTGGAATGATCCTGCTCCGCGCGGCGGACAGCTTTCTGCCGGCGCTCAACAATTCCGCGTCCAGCTTCCCAATTGCGGCGTTCAGGCGCGCGAGTTCCGCGTCGCGGGATTCAAGCTGCGCCAGCTTTTGCTTCGCCTCGTCCCCAAACGCGATGACTTCGGCCAGCGTCGCGCCGTATTTGCGCTTGAGCGAATGGATGAGGTTCAACCGCTCCTCCAGTTCCGCCAGCCGCGCCGGGTCCACGTCCACCTTCTCCGCGTAACGCGACAGCTCCGACTGCAATTCGCGCAGCGCGCCCGTCGCCTGCGAATGCAATGTCGACCAGACCGGCCGCACCGCCGTCCACGCGCTGCAATTCCTGCAACGTCCGGCCAATCGCGCCCGATTGCGTGAGCAGCGAGTGGTCGCTCTCGCTCAAGGCCTCGAGCGCGCCCTGGCTCAATTCCAACAATTTCGCCGCGTTGCCCGCGCGGTTGAATTCCTGTTCCACCCGCTCCTCCTCGTCCGGCTGCAGCCGGGCATCGGTGATTTCCCGGACTTGGAACCGGAGCAGGTCCAGTTGCTGCGCGTAAGTCTTCTCGTCCACCACGAGGGCGGATTTTCTCGTTCTCCAAGTCAGCCCGGCGGCGGACGAGTTCACCAAAGGCGTCGCGCTCCTTTTCCAAGCCGCCGAACGCGTCGAGAATCGCCAGTTGCCTGGCCGGATGGAGCAGCGACTGGTGGTCGTGCGGCCCGTGGATGTCCACGAGCCATTCGCCGATGGTCGCCAGGCTGTTCAGCGTGGTGGGCGAGCCGTTGACGAACTGGCGGTTGGCGCCGGCGCTGGTGAAGGCGCGTTTCAGGACGAGTTGATTCTCTTCGCACGGCTCGAGGCCGTTCTCGTCCAGGAAGGTTCTCAACGCGGACGGAGCGCCGATTTCCAAACCGGCGAGCCGGGGGTTTTCGCCCGGAACGCGCCGGGTCAGAGTTCGGCGCTCCGACGACCGGGCGAGCAGTTGTGTCACGTCGAACACCGCCTCCACCGAGCAGCTATCCTCGCCGCTGCGGATGAGCGAGCGGTCGGCGCGTTCGCCGAGGACGAGGTTGAGCGCGCCGATGATGATGGACTTGCCCGCGCCGGTCTCGCCGGTGATGACGTTGCAGCCGGGCTGGAGTTCCAGCGTGAGGTCGGCCACGAGGGCGAAATTCTTGATGCGCAGCGTCGTCAACATCTGCAAAAGATTTTAACCACAGATGGACGGGGATGAACACGGATAAAATACTGAATTTGCCCGGGCCATGCGGAACGATCCAGTTGATCTGGCAAACTCGCGCCACGGAGAAGTCCAGGCCAAAAGCAGAAAGCCACTGCGCTTTCGCGCAGTGGCCTGAAATACTCAAGCGGAAGGATTAATTAGCGCCGCCGCCGCCGCCGCCACCGCCACCACGACCGAAGCCACCCCCACGTCGGCCACCAAACCCGCCGCCGCCGCCGAACATCATCATGTAGGTGCCGGCCGGTGCAGCGTCAATCTGGGTCTTTTGATCATCCGTGACCGAAGCCGCCATCGGCTTCACGGCTTTGGTATAGTGCAGCATGGCGATATCGGTCTGGATCTTCTCCACGGCCTCAATCTTCGCGCGCACGGTCGCTTCGCTCGCGTCCTTGGCCAGCGCAGCATCCACCGCTTCCTTTTGGGCAGCGGTGAGCTTGGTGGTCAACGCGGTCAGGTCGGCCGAATCCGCCGGCAAAGCATCACGCATTTGCTGCATCTGGTCCTGGGTCAAAACCATGCCCCGACCGCCACGCCCGCCACCGAATCCGCCGCCGCCACCACCACCGCCGCCGCCACCCGGTTGTGCGACAACCTGGATAGTGGCTGCGCAGAGCATGGCTGCCGCCACAGTTAAACATTTGAGAAAAGTTCTCGTCTTCATGTGATTTTTTGTTGGTTGTTTGGTTGTTGTTATTGTCCGTCGCTGCATCCCTCTTGGATTCATTTCCAAGCCCTATGTGCCAGACTGACGCCAAGGCCGGAAGGTTACAAGTTAATTCGGAGGGCCGGTTTAGGGTGCCGGGCGGGACCGGCACATTCAGGCGTTAACAGGGTTTCCAGCGTCCTGAACCGTTGATTGGATTTAACCACATCGGGATCGGTTTTCCTTCACCGGACTCGGGGCATCTGCTAGGCTTGGCGAAAATAGAGCATGGCGTTTTCATTCACATTCATGGGCACTGGCACCTCGCAGGGCGTGCCGGTCATCGGCAAGGAGTATCCGCCCGAGTTTCTGGCCAATCCCAAGAACTGGCGCACGCGGCCCTCGATTTACATCGCGACGGACCAGGTCAAGCTCGTGGTGGACACCACGCCGGAGTTCCGCGTCCAATGCCTGCGCGAAAAGATCAACTGGCTGGACGCGGTCATTTTCACGCACCCGCACGCCGACCACATCATGGGGCTGGACGATTGCCGCCGCTTCTCGGACCTGCGCGACGGGCCGCTGCCGGTCTATGCCAACGCCGAAACCATGGACGCGCTCAAGCGCGTGTATGTCTATGCCTTCGACGGCCGCCCGATCTGGAGGGGCTATTTCAAGCCGGAACCGCATCTCGTCACCGGCCCGTTCACGCTCGGCGATCTGGAAATCATTCCGCTGTCCCTCCCGCACGGCGCGATGACGGTGAACGGCTATCTGTTCATCCAGGGCGGCAGGAAGCGGCTGGCGTATATGAGCGACTGCAAGGAAATCCCGCCGGAAGCGATGACACAGGTGCGCGGGGTGGAAATCGCCGTGCTCGACGCGCTGCGGCCCAACCCGCATCCGACGCACATGAACCTGGACGAGGCGTTGACGGCGGCGCGGCGCATCGGCGCGGCGCGGACTTATTTCACGCACCTGACGCATGATTACGACCACGACCAGGCGCAGGCGGAATTGCCGGCAGGCGTGTGGTTCGCCTGGGACGGATTGAAGGTGGCGAGTGATCAATGACATGAAACGGATCTTCCTCATTCTCGGTGCGGCGGTTTTGGCGGGTTGCCGGACCCAAGCGCAATCCACCGACACCGCTTTCAAACCGGCCAATCCGCCGGAGATGAAACCCATCGCCAGCCACGCGACGCCGGCGTATCAAGCGGCGAAGCTTTTCCGGCACGGCGCCAATCTCGGCAATTACCTGGAAGCGCCGCCCGGCCAAAACTGGGGCGTGACCGTCTCGGCGGGTGAATTTGCCATCATGCATGCGGAAGGTTTCGACCACGTCCGGGTGCCCGTGGGCTGGCATTATTACGCCGGCCCGGCGCCGGACTTCGCGTTGTCGCCGGAGATTTTTTCGCGCGTGGACTTTGTCGTGACCAACGCGCTGGCGAATCAGCTCGCGGTGATGATCAACATCCATCACTTCGACGAACTGGACACCAATCCTGCGGCGGCCACCGATGAATTTCTGAAAATCTGGGCGCAAGTCGCGGCGCATTACCGGACCTTCCCGGCGCAACTCGCGTTTGAGCTGGACAACGAGCCGCACCAGAACGCGACCACCGCCGTGATGAATCCGCTTTACGCGCGCGCCATCGCGGAAATCCGCGCGACCAATCCGCGCCGGACGATTTTTGTCGAGCCGGGCAGTTGGGGCAGCATTGACGAATTGAAAAACCTCGTCCTCCCGCCGGATGACAACGTCATCGTGTCGGTCCACTGCTACGAACCGTTTGTGTTCACCCATCAAGGCGCAAACTGGACGGCCGGAATCACGCCGGTCACCGGGATCGTTTTCCCCGGCCCGCCCGCCGCGCCGCTGGTTCCCGACCCGTCGCTCAAATTGCAAGGCTGGGTGAAGAGCTGGATTCAAAATTACAACACGCTGCCGGCCGGCAAAAACCCGAGCAGCCCGATTGCGTTCGAGGAAAAACTGCATTACTGCCGCGCCTGGTCGGATTATTACGGCCGGCCCGTTCACCTCGGCGAATTTGGCGCCTACACCAGGGCCGACGAACAGTCGCGCGCGAATTTTTACGCCGCGTTCCGCCGCGCGTGCGAGGCCGATGGCCTCGGCTGGGCGATCTGGGACTGGAGCGCGGGCTTCCGCTACTGGGACAAGCAAAATAACCGGCCCATGCCGGGTATGCGCGCGGCGCTGTTCGGGAAATCGAAATGAAATCCGCCCCGGATCGTCCCCGTGACCACATTATTTCAGAACATTTCCCGCGGGTTGGGAGTCAAATGACCACATGAAGATTGGCCGCGTTCAATGGCTGCTGCCGCTGCTCGCCCTCGCGCCCCTGCTCGCCCGCGCGGGCGGCGACGAAGTGGTCGTGATTTACAATTCGCGCCTGCCGGAATCCAGGGCGGTGGCCGACTATTACGCCCGGGCGCGGCAGGTTCCGGCCAACCAGGTCTTCGGTTTTCCCTTGACGACCAACGAGGTAATGTCGCGTCGGGAATTCGCCGATTCGCTGCAAACACCGCTGGCGCGCCGGTTGGAAACCAGCGGCCTCTGGCGGTTCAATTCCTTCACCAATGCCGCGACCAACGGCCAGCCGGAGCGCGTGGTCCGGCGCGTGACGGAGTCCAAAATCCGCTATGCCGTCCTCTGCTACGGCGTGCCGCTGAAAATTGACTCGGACCCGGACTGGCCGGGCGCTGGCAACACCAACGTGCCGTCGCAGTTCCGGCGCAACGAGGCCGCGGTGGATTCCGAGCTTGCGTGGCTGCCGGAAATTGCAACGAAGCCGCCGCTCGACGGCCCGTTGGGAAACCGGGCCTACGGCGCCACCAACGCCGCGTGGCTCAATCCCACCAACGGCATTCTGCATGGTCGCGCGGCTGGACGGCCCCAGCGCCGACATCGCGCGCGGCCTCGTGGACAAGGCGCTGCAGGCGGAACGCGACGGTTTGTGGGGGCGCGCCTACTTCGATGCGCGGGGATTGACCACCAACGAGATGAACTATCTGCCCGGTGACCAGTGGATTCTCGGCGCGGCACAGGTCGCCGCCGTGCTGGGTTTCGAAACCATCGTGGACGACAAGCCGGAACTCTTCCCGGTGGATTTTCCCATGAGCCAGATTGCCATTTACGCCGGCTGGTATTCCGGCGAGGCCTGCGGGCCGTTTCAATTGCCGAAGGTCGAATTCATGCCCGGCGCCTTTGCGTATCATTTGCATTCGTTCAGCGCGTCCACGCTGCGCAGCGCCCGGCAGAACTGGTGCGGCCCCTTCCTCGCCGAGGGCGTGACCTGCACCATGGGTTGCGTCTATGAGCCGTATCTCTCCCTCACGCCAAACGTCGCGATGTTCCTGGAGCGGTTCAGCATCGCCCAGTTCACGTTCGGCGAGGCCGCCTGGGCCGCGCAACCGGCGCTCTCCTGGCAAACCACCGTCGTCGGCGACCCGCTTTACCGGCCGTTTGCCAAACAGCCGATGGAATTGCACCAGGAACTGACCCAACGCCACAGCCCGCTCGTCGAGTGGTCCTTCCTGCGCCTGGCGAACGTGGACCTCGCCCGCGGCCGCTCGCCGGCCTACCTCGTGAACCTGATCGAAACCACCGGCGTCGCCACCAACAGCGCCGTGCTCACGGAAAAACTCGGCGACCTTTACGCCGCGCAAGGAAAGAACGCCGCTGCCGTTGACAACTATGAACGCGCCCTGACCCTGAAGCCGTCGCCGGAACAGCGCATCCGCCTCCGGCTCGATCTCGCCGACCGGTTGCTGGCGCTGAATTACACCGCCGCCGCGCGCCGCGACTACCAGAAATTGCTCGAAGAAACGCCCGACTACGCCGGCAAAGCCTCGATTCAGGAAAAGATCAATACGCTTGACCAAAAGCTCGCGGACACCCATGCGGATCCTGGTCGTTAACCACCAACGGTTGGATTGAAACATGTCGAAATCCTAAATTATCAATCGGAGATCAAAAATGTTTTACGACACCCACGCCCATCTGGATTATCCCGATTATCGGGATGATTTTGCCGAGGTCATCGCCCGCGCCGAAGCCGCCGGCATCACCAGGATGATCTCCATTGGCACCAGCCTCGACAGCAGCGAACGGGCCATCCGGCTGGCCGAAAAATATCCGGCGATTTACGCCGCCGTCGGCTGGCATCCGTCCGACGCCATGAAAGCGCCGTCCGACCTGCGCCCCGCCCTCCGCGAAATGTGCAAGCATCCCAAGGTCGTCGCCATTGGCGAAATCGGCCTGGATTATCATCGCCTGCCCAGCTCGCAAAACGGCACCGCGGATGACGATGCCCGCTACAGGCTGAAACAGGCCGATCTTTTCCATCAGCAGCTTGAAGTCGCCGTCGAAACCAAGCTCAACTGTGTCATCCACCAACGCGACGCCTTCGACGACACGCTCGCGCAGCTCAAGCCGTTCGCCGGCCAGGTGCGCGGGGTGTTCCACTGCTTCGGCGAAAACGCCGATCGCATGAGGCAGGTTCTCGACCTCGGCTCGCTCGTCAGCTTCACCGGCATCGTCACGTTCAAGAACGGCCAGAACGTCCGCGACACCGTGGCCGCGACGCCGCTGGACAAATTCATGCTGGAGACGGATTGTCCGTATCTCGCGCCCGTGCCATATCGCGGCAAACGCTGCGAACCGGCTTACGTGAAGGAAATCTCGGAAGTCGTCGCGCAGGTCAAAGCCTGCCCGCTCGAAGAATTGAGCGCGGCTACCTGCAAAACCGCGCACGAGTTCTTCCCGAAACTGCGGGCGTAGCGGTTTTCGGCAGAAAGCCGGCGCATACATTTTATCAATGCCGGCGAACATTTTTTCAATTCACGCCAACGGCAACTTGACGCGACATTGAAGGCATGAAGACCGCGAAGATTAAATGGCAACCGGCTTTCAATTATTTTCTCGCATCGTTCATCACCATCCAATACCTGTTGGAAACAGAATGACAACCTTGCCGGACAACCAACCGCCCTTGGGCTGGGGCAAATCCGTGTTCTGGACGCTGGCAGCGGTAATTTGCTTTCATCTGGCCTACACGCCGTTGCAACATCCGGCCTTTGGCCTGTTCATTTTCGGCTACGCCATCTGCCTGACGCAATTGACGCATCAGAAAACCGTCCGGCGCGCGTTTTATTTTGGACTGGCCACCGGCCTTTTGTGCGTCGCGCCTCAATTGATTTGTTTCTGGGAGATTTTCGGCATGGCGGCCATCGTGCTTTGGCTGGTGCTGGCATTCTGGATTGGACTGTTCGTCGCCATTGTCTGCGCCTGCATCCGGCGCTGGGGACGGGCCAAGGCCATGTGGCTGGTTCCATTCATCTGGACCGGTCTGGAATATTTCCGTAGCGAACTCTATTATCTGAAATTCTCGTGGCTGAACGTCGGATATATTTTGCCGCCTCAATTGAACGGATTCGGAATGAATGGAATGGGATTTCTAGTGTTCGCTATCGTCGTCGGCGTTCATTATTCGCGTTTCCTCAAAATCAATTTAGTGGAATCAATTATAATTTACGTTTTGCTCCTTTGCCTGTTTTGCCTGTTGGTTTTGCCGATGCTGGCAACCACCAGCAGTAGATGGAGAATTTCTGTGCCGCTTCAGATAGTCGGCGTCCAGATGGAATTCCCGCCTGAAGCCCTTCTTCCCAAGGCCCTCGACAATGCCCTCAAGAAGAATCCCGACGCGCAGATTTTCGTCTTGAGCGAATACACGTTGCATGGCCCGGTGCCTGAATCACTCAAAGATTGGTGCCGCCACAATTCGCGCTTTCTGGTGGTGGGCGGCGAAGACCCGGTCGGCACGAACAATTACTATGACACCGCCTTCGTCATCGGCACCAACGGCGACATTGTTTTCCAGCAGGCCAAGTGCGTGCCGATCCAATTCTTCCACGACGGGCTTCCGGCGCAAAAGCAGGAGCTTTGGAGTTCGCCGTGGGGCAAGATCGGTTTCTGCGTCTGCTACGACTTGAGCTACACCCGCGTCACCGACGAGTTGGTGAAGCAAGGCGCGCAATTGTTGATTGTCCCGACGATGGACGTGGCCGAATGGGGCCGGCACGAGCATGAATTGCACGCGCTGGTCGCGCCCGTGCGCGCCGCCGAATACGGCATTCCCATCTTCCGACTGGCGAGTTCCGGCATCTCGCAGGCGGTGAGCGGCGGCGGCAATGTCATCGCCAAAACTTCATTTCCAGGCAGCGGAGAAATTCTCTCCGCGCAACTCCGGCTGCCAATGGCAGGTTCGCTGCCGTTGGACCGGTATCTCGCGCCGTTCTGTGTCATCGTGACCGCGGTGGTTGTGATGATCCTTGCCGCCCTGTCACTCCGCGAGAAACGCCTGGCGCGCAAAGCCGTTTCCTGAATTGTGGAAGAAGAAATCCAACTTCGCATCCACGGCCACGCCTCGCTGCCGACGTTGATTTACCTGCCCGGCCTGCATGGCGATTGGACGCTCATCGGAAGCTTTTGCAATGCGGTTGCGGGAAAAGTCCGGTTTGTGGAAATGACCTATCCGCGCACGCTCACGTGGTCATTGGACGATTACGCCGCGGCCATTGAAACGGCACTGGCGCAAAACGGCATCCAATCGGGCTGGCTGCTCGGCGAATCGTTCGGCTCGCAACCGTTGTGGGCGCTCGTCGCGCGCAAAACATTTCAGCCGCAGGGAATCATCCTGGCCGGCGGATTTGTGCGGTTGCCGGCAAGCCGCCTGTTGGGTTGGGCGGAACGCATTGCCGGCAAAATCGCCCTCGCTCTGCTCACGCAAATCATTTTCCCGGTCACCAACCGGATTTTCGCCCGCTATTACGCAACGTTGACCCGTTATCGTTTCCGTCGTTCGCCGGAAACACTCGCGAAAATCAACGAGTTCCTCGAACGCCGGACGCCACTGGATTTTCAAGCGGCCCAGCACAGGCTTCATTTGATCGCCAGTTATGATCCGCGTCCGATAGCGCAAAATGTGAACGTTCCGGTCTTTGCGATTTCCGGCTGGCTTGACCCCATCGTGCCGTGGTTTGTCGTGCGACGCTGGCTGCGGAAACATTGTCCGATGCTGCGCCAGTTCAAAGTCATCAACGGCGACCACGCGGTTCTCATCTCTGCATCGCGGGCCTCGGCAAAACAAATCCTCGAATGGATGGATGGACGGTAGCAGCCAGCTCTGATGATCAGCCGCAAAAAAGCGCAAAAAAGGCACAAAGGGGGAAAACCTCTTGCGCCTTTTGTGCCTTTCGCGGCAAAAAATCAATAAACCAGCACCAGCGCCGCCGCCGGTTCATGGTTTTAAAACATAGTAACAAAGTAACAAAGCCGACAAAACTTTGTTCCTTCGTTGCTTTGTTGTTTAATAAACAAGGACGAGAACGGCGGCATCCTGTGCCGACTTCACCACCTCCTCAAACTCCTCGTCCTTCATGTTCGGCGCTTTGAGTTTGGCCGAAACCGCCGGCACCGATTCGAGGAAGCTCAACAGCAGGCTGCTCTTGACCGCGTAATTCACATTCTCCGGCAACGCCCCGCTCGTGCCAGCGTGCCCCCGCATTGGTGGCCGTGCGCCAGCACCTTGGCCGAC
Organism: uncultured Verrucomicrobiae bacterium; assembly: GCA_963764035.1. Classification (GTDB taxonomy): domain Bacteria; phylum Verrucomicrobiota; class Verrucomicrobiia; order Limisphaerales; family UBA11358; genus UBA11358. The sequence continues at coordinate 46,980 of CAVXQV010000010.1, read as the reverse complement.
ACCATGCCAATCACGTTGCCCCGCTCATCCACCAGCGCCCCGCCGGGAAAATCAACGCAAAGACGTAAAGGTGCCAGGGCGCAAAGAATAAATTGCGTTTGCTTTGCGGTCTTTGCGGCTTTGCGCCTTTGCGTTAAATCCCTGGCAAACCGATGTCGGGAAAACCAACCGTCGCCACCGTGCCGCCCAATTGCGCCGACCGGCTGGATGAAATGGGCAATGGAGAAAATTTCCCGTCCGCTTTGAGCAAGGCCAAATCATTCGCCTCATCCACCTGAACCAGTTTGGCGTCAATCAACCCTGCCAATGAGGAGACACTATCAGATTCATTTCAAAAATACCCGATAGAACCGGTTGTTGTAACCGCTGATGGCATTGCTCACGGTAATGTTGCCGCTGACGGGGATACTGGAGGTGCTGACCGGATTCCAGTTCAACAAGTTGGTGGAAACTTCCAGCACATAATTGCTGCCGGCCGGGCCGGAAAGCAGAAACGAGAACAGATTGTTGCCAACACTGATTTGAGGCGCTACCAAAGCGAGCGGAAGTGTGACGGTCAAATTGACCACGCTGCTGGTGACGCTGCCATAGGGGCTGGACACCACCAAGTCATAAGCCCCGGAATTTCCGCCATTTACGTCATTCAATACCAATGTCGGGCTTGGAATAATTACTTTGCGGATGCGGCTGTTCCCAGAATCGGCGATAAATAGATCTCCGGACCCGTCCACGGTCAATCCCGTCGGGCCATTGAGCGTGGCATTGGTCGCTGGGCCGCCGTCGCCGGAATAACCACCTTCCCCATTGCCTGCGACACACGTTATGATGCCATTGGGGTTCACCTGACGGATGAGGTTGTCGTCCGAATCGGCGATGAACAAATTGCCGAACCCGTCCACTGCCACTCCCGGCACGTAATTGAGAAAGGCATTAGTCGCCGGGCCGCCGTCGCCCAGCCCGTCCGTTCCTGCGGCGAATCCACCGCCCGCCACCGTGGTGATGATGCCATTGGTGTCCACGCGGCGAATGACGTTGTTATCGGTATCGGCGATGAACAAATTGCCGGCACCATCCACCGCCACCCCTTCCGGATAATTCAGGCTGGAATTGGTCGCGGGGCCGCCGTCGCCGAAATATCCGTAATCTCCATTTCCCGCCACCGTGGTGATGAGGCCGTTGATATCAACCTTGCGTATCCGAGAGTCAGCCGCGTCTGCAATGAACACATTGCCTGAGCCGTCCACCGCCACGTCCCATGGGTAACCCAGGCTGGCATTGGTCGCCGATCCGCCGTCGCCGATGTCGGGATAGGTTGGCCACCCGCCGCCAGCAAAGGTCGTGATGAGGCCATTGGTATCCAGCCGGCGAATGACGTTGTTATCGGAATCAGCTATGAACAAATTGCCGATCCCGTCCACCGCCACTCCCCCTGGGTAATTCAAGCTGGCATTGGTCGCCAGACCACCATCGCCGGAATAACCTGCTGTTCCATCGCCCGCCACCGTGGCAAGGATGCCGTTGGGATCCACCCGGCGAATGAGGTTGTTTCCAGAATCAGCGATAAACAAATCACCCAGGCCGTCCGCCGCCACGCCCGTGGGACCATACAGTATCGCGTTGGTCGCCGGGCCGCCGTCGCCCGTGAAGCCACCTCCCGCCACCGAGGTGATAATGCCATGAGTGTTCACCATGCATATGTGGTCGTTATCCGCCGCAAGGAACAAATTACCGGAGCCGTCCACCGCCACTCCCTCCGGGTAATTCAGAATGGCATTGGTTGCCGGGCCGCCGTAGCCGGGGTAGTTGAATCCGCCGCCCGCCACGGTCGTGATGAGGTCATTGGTGCCTACGCGGCGAATGCGGAAGTTAAAAATATCCGCAATATAGAGGTTTCCGAACCCGTCCACCGCCACGCCGGACGGATTAAACAAGCTGGCGTTGGTCGCCGAACCGCCATCGCCGGAGTAGCCATTTGTGCCATTGCCCGCCACCGTGGTTATGATGCCATTGGTGCCTACCTGGCGAATCCGATTGTTTACATAATCGGCAATGAATAGGTTGCCGCGGGCGTCCACCGCCACTCTCTCTGGATAATTCAAGCTGGCATTGGTCGCCCGGCCGCCATCGCCGGAGTAACCGTATGCCCCATTGCCAGCTACCGTAGTGATAATCCCGTGCGTGTCCACCTTGCGGATTCGTTGATTGCCAACATCCGCAATGAACAGGTTGCCGGTGGCGTCCACCGCCACGCCTTCCGGATAATTCAGGCTGGCATTGGTCGCGGGGCCGCCGTCGCCGAAATATCCGTAGTCTCCATTTCCCGCCACCGTGGTTATGCTGCCATTGGTGTCCACCTTGCGGAGCCGAAAGTTACCTTTATCAACAATGAACAAATTGCCGACAGTGTCCACCGCAACGCCAGTGGGAGCGCTCAGTTCAGCATTGGTAGCCGCGCCACCATCGCCCAAACCGTTGTTTCCACCGCCCGCCACCGTCGTGATGATCCCGTTGGCGCCAATCTTGCGGATACGATTATTGCGACCATCGGCGATGAATAGGTTTCCGGACCCGTCCACAGCCATGTCCTGCGGCATAAGGCTGGCATTGGTTGCCGCCCCGCCATCGCCAAGATAACCCCCCGCCACCGTGGTGATGATACCGCCGCTGCCAGAATATAGGTTGGTCCCGTCAAATTGCCATTGATAACTGAAGGGGCCGGTGCCCATCACCGACACGGCCAAACTCACGGCGCTTCCGGTTGCGACCATAATTGAATTATTCGTCGGTTGAATAAACGCAACACTGGGGGGACCAAACACCGTCAGCGCGAGCATCTGTGTGGCCGTATTGTTGGTGGCGTCGGTCACCTGCACGGTCAAATTGTAAGTCCCGTTGGTCGTCGGCGTGCCGGAAATCAAACCGTTGGTCGTCAGAGTCAGACCGGATGGCAATGAACCGTCAATGAGTGACCAGCTATAAGGCGGTTGGCCATAGGCGGCGGATAATTGCTGGCTGTAGGCCGCATTATTCGTGCCGTTAGGCAGTCCAGTTGTCGTCACTTCCAGCGCGAGGGTTACATTGACCACGTTGCTGGTGACACTCCCATACGAACCGGTCACCACCACGTCATACGCCCCGACATTTCCGAGACCGACATTATTTAACGTCAATGTCGGGCCGGGCATGGTTACTTTTCGGATGACGGTATTAGCGGAATCCGCAATGAAGAGGTTGCCAGTGGCGTCCACCACCACGCTAGCGGGAGCGTTCAACTCAGCATTGGAAGCCGTGCCCCCGTCGCCGGAGAATCCCGCTGTCCCGTTGCCCGCTATCGTGGTGATAATCCCGGTGGCTCCAACCTCGCGGATGACATTGTTATCTGTATCTGCGATAAACAGGTTGCCGGTGGCGTCCACCGCCACGCCTTCGGGCCAATTCAATTCCGCATTGGTCGCTGGGCCCCCGTCGCCGGAGAATCCTGCTGTCCCGTTGCCCGCCACCGTGGTGATAATCCCGTTGGTGCCCACCTTGCGGATAAACTGGCCATATTGATCCACAATGAACAGGTTGCCGTTGGCATCCACCGCCACGCTAGAGGGAACATCCAATTCCGCATTTGTGGCCGCGCCGCCGTCGCCGGGATAATCGGATCCACCGCCCGCGACTGTGGCGACAATCCCGTTAGTGCCCACCTCGCGGATGACCCCGTTATTCCAATCGGCGATGAACAGGTCGCCAGTGGCGTCCACCGCCACGCCGGAGGGATAATACAATTCCGCATTGGTCGCCGCGCCGCCGTCGCCGGAGTAACCGTTTGTCCCGTTGCCCGCCACCGTAGTTATAATCCCGTTGATTCCCACCTCGCGGACGCGGTTGTTACCCCAATCGGCGATGAATAGATTGCCAGCGTCCATCGCCACACCAGAGAGAGGACCTTGGGACATAATACTCAATTCCGCATTTGTCGCCGCGCCGCCGTCGCCGGAGTAACCGTTTGTCCCGTTGCCCGCCACCGTAGTTATAATTCCGTTGGCATCTACCTCTCGGATACAGTTGTTGTCGGAATCCGCAATGAACAGGTTGCCGGCGGCGTCCACATACACGCTTTGGGGAACATACAATTCAGCATTGGTCGCCGCACCTCCATCGCCCAAGTAACCGTCCATCCCGTTGCCCGCTACAGTGTTGATAATCCCGTTGGGGAGGTTGGTTCCATTCAGTTGCCATTGGTAACTGAACGGGCCGGTGCCCGTCACTGCCACGGCTAAAGTCACGCTATTTCCGAGCGAGACTGTAACCACATTATTCGTCGGTTGAAGCGTGACACCGGGAGGGCTAAACACCGTTAACGTCAATGGCTGCGTTGCCGTCGTGGATAATGCGTCGGTCAATTTCACGGTGAAATTAAACGTTCCATCGGTGGTCGTCGGCGTCCCGGAAATCAAACCGTTGGTTGCCAGGGTCAATCCTGGAGGCAACGCGCCGGAAGTGTTCGTCCAGGTGTAAGGCGTCTGCCCGCCGGATGCCGCCAGCGTCTGGTTGTAAGCCACACCAACCGTCCCGTTGGGCAACGAAGTGGTAGTGATTTGCAAGGGCGCAGGGGCTTGGATGGTCAACGATAACGACTGTGTCGCAATGCCGTTGGTGGCGTCCTTCACCTGAACGGTAAAATTGGTGGTGACGACGGTCGTCGGTGTCCCGGAAATCACGCCGTTGGCTGCCAGTGTCAAACCCGGAGGCAATCCGCCGGAAATGTTCGTCCAGGTGTAAGGCGTCTGCCCGCCGGATGCCGTCAATGTCTGGCTGTAAGCCACGCCAACCGTCCCGTCGGGCAATGAAGTTGTAGCCACCAACAGTTTAAGCGAAACTTGGGTGAGGAAGAAATTCCAGGCTTCCTGCGATTGCAGCGTGGTTGCACCGAAGGTGGCCGTTCCCTGGTAAAATCCGGCCAGATAGCTATTGCCGGTTGAATCAACAGCGCATTTGAACACACCCGACGAAACCGGATTCGCGGGCGGACCGGCGGACGAATATGTCCACTGGAGCGTTCCAGCCGGGTTATATTTCGCGATGGCAGCATCATAACCTAAAAACCCCGCCGCATAGATATTGGTGTGGGCGTCCAGAGCAAGGTCCCAATAAAAACCGCCGTTCGCGCCGCCAGCCGACTGCGCCCATTGAATCGCACCTGCGCTGTTGTATTTGGCGAGGAAAGCGTCGCCGAAAAGGGCGTTGTTGTTTGCCCCGTTCGTCAAAGTGATGCCGCCGCCAAAATCCAGGTCGGTGTTGAAGTAGCCCGAAACAAACACGTTCCCCGCCGGATCCACGGCCACGCCACCCTCGCCGACGTTGCCTCCTTGCGGTTGCTGAACCCAGATCAGGGTGCCGGAGTTGTTGAACTTGGCGATGAACGCATTTTGTGTTGAACCGGCGCTGACCGTCAGACTGCTGCTTTCGATTGTCATGTCCGAGTAGAACGTGCCGCGCACATAGACATTCCCGGCGGCATCCACCGCGAGTTTGGTAGCGTAGGTCTCCTGGCTGGTGTCAAACAATTGCGCCCATTGAGCGGCACCGGCGTTGTTGTATTTGACCAGAATCGCAAAAGTGGTGCCGCCTTTGACGTCCGTAACCGTTTTTGTGCCAAACGTGATGGAAGTGCCGGAGTAATCCATAACCGCGAGGGCATAGGAGTTCCCGGCATTGTCCACCGCCAGCCCGATTCCATTATTGTCTCCGTTGCCACCCGTGGATGATTGGACCCACTGCACCGTGCCCGCGCTGTTGTATTTGGCGAGGAAAAATTGTTCACCTGAAGTGGCGGCCAGGTTGACACCGCCGAATTTCGCCGGCCCTTGATAGCCGCCGGTGACATAAATGTTCCCATTGGTGTCCACGCCGGCCCCTCGTCCGTAGTTGACATTTCCGACGCTTGCACCGGCTTGTTGGACCCACTGGAGCGCGCCGGTCGAGTTGTATTTGGCCAGAAAGACGTCCGAGCCGCCGACACTCTGGTTCGTCAGGGCAACACCGCCAAAATCATTCGTGTCATCGAAATAGCCGGTTACATAACAATTATCGTTGGTATCCAAGGCCAATCCGATGTTGGGTTCGCCTTCGGGCCAATTGGCGATGCTGGCGATGCGATTGGCCCATTGGAACTGGGCATGCGCAGAAGGAGCCACCAGCAACGTCGCCAAAAGGCAGATGTGGATCGCAAGGTGTTTGGTTTTCATCGGAGATTTCTTCAGGTGTTCGGGGTTGTTTGTTCAAATAAATTCCGAATTTAGAATGGATTGAAAGCGATGCTGCAAATTGGTTCTGGCATTCAAATCAAAAGAATTCAAACACCAATTGCCCCCGTCGTCCATCCCGAAATGAAAACCGGAAAAGAGCCAAGACAATTGCGAATTGCGAATTGTAGGAGTCGAGGTAACGAGACTCATTTCAATTTCAGGCTTTTGGATTTTCAATCAGGGACTCCTCACGTCGTCTCCTACCAGTCCGTTTCGGCGTAGCGGCATTCGGGAGAAAGCCACCACCATCCAAATTCCGTCCCCGTTAATGCGGCTTTGGAGTGCGCGGACACGTCCGCGCTTCCACCTTCATCGGATTTCGGCGAGACGAGTTGGTTCGACGCGACATGTCGCGTCGAGGAAAGCGATGACCTGCCATTCTTGTCGGACAAATTTATTTGATGCGCCCGCGCAGGATCTCAATCGGCCGCGTGACTGCGCTTGCCAATTGCGCAGGTGTTTTGTCTAATCCTGCCGTGCTCAACCAGCAAACGCTCAATCGTTCCGCCAGTTTTTCCGGCATCGGCCTGCACAGCGGCAACCGGGTGAACATGACGATCCTGCCCGCGCCGGCCAACAGCCGGCCTGCGCTTCCGCCGCGTGGACCTCGACGGCAAGCCGGAAATCGAGGCGCGCGTGGAAAACGTGGCCGAGACGAACCGCTCCACGACGCTCGCCAAGGGCAACGTGAAAGTCCACACCGTCGAGCACGTGCTGGCGGCGCTGGCCGGCTGCGGCATTGACAACGCGGTGATCGAGCTGGACGCCAACGAGCCGCCCATCGCCGACGGCAGCTCGCGCGAGTTTTGCAAAATCATCCAGGCGGCGGGCGTCGCGCCGCAGGCGGAAAAGCGCGAGGCGTTCACGCCCAGCGCGCCGATTGAGACTGGAATCGGGCGAGACGCTGATGACGCTGTTCCCGGACGACGGCTTCAAGATCACCTGCACCAGCGCGGACCGGAAGGGCCGGTTCACGCAATTTTATAGCACGGAAATCACGCCCAAGACGTGGGAGAAGGAATTGGCGCACGCGCGGACGTTCTGTTTTTTCGAGGAGATTGAATATCTCATCAAGAACGGCCTCATCAAGGGCGGCAGCCTGGAGAACGCCATTGTCATCCGCGACGACGCGGTGCTGACGACCGAGCCGTTGCGGTATCCGGAGGAGTTCGTGCGGCACAAGATGCTGGACATCGTGGGCGATTTGTCGCTGCTGGGCCGGCCGATCCACGGGCATCTGATCGCGGTCAAGCCGAGCCACGCGGCGAATTGCGAGTTCGTCCGGCAAATTGTCGCGCAGATGAACAAGCCGTTGCGCGCGGCGCAGACGTTCGGCCCGCCGCCGGTCCCGCCGTCAAAAAAAGACGGAGAAACGGCCGCGAAGCTGCTGGAACAAATGGCGCAAGGCGGCGTGCTGGACGCCGAACAGGTGATGCAAATCCTGCCGCACCGCTATCCGTTTCTGATGGTGGACGGCGTGCTGAAGATTGACGGCAACAAAATCACCGCGTTCAAGAACATCACGAACAACGAGCCGTATTTTCCGGGACATTTTCCGGGGCATCCCATCATGCCGGGCGTGCTGCAATTGGAAGCCATCGCGCAGGTCGCGGGCATCCTGATGCTGCGGCAGGCGGAGAACGTCGGGCCAACTGGCCTATTTCATGGCGGCGGAGGACGTGAAATGGCGCAAGCCGGTCCTGCCCGGCGACGTGCTGGTCATCGAGGTGGAATTGACCAAGTCGCGCGGCAAAATCGGCAAGGCCAAAGGCGTCTGCAAAGTGGACGACGAAATCGTGAGCGAAGCGGAAGTCACGTTCATGCTGCGAGCCGCCGAATGATATGATTCATCCAACCGCCATCATTCATCCGAAGGCGAAAATCGGCGCGGGCTGCGAGATCGGGCCGTATTGCGTCATCGGCGAACACGTCGCGCTGGGCGACAAATGCAAATTGCATTCGCACGTGGTCATTGACGGCCACACGAAGCTGGGCAAGGAGAATGAAATTTTCCCGTTCGCCAGCATCGGCCTGAAGACGCAGGATTTGAAATGGAAAGGCGGCGTGACGCGCACGGAAATCGGCGACGGCAACACGTTCCGCGAATACGTCACCATCCACAGCGCGACCGGCGACGGCGAAGTCACGCGCGTCGGCTCGCACAACACCATCCTCGCCTACTGCCACGTCGCGCACAATTGCACGCTCGGCGAGCCACATCATCATGTCCAACGTCGCGACGCTCGCCGGCCACGTGACGGTGGAGGATTACGCGGTCATCGGCGGGCTGGCGGCGGTGCATCAATTCTGCCGCATCGGGAAGATGGCGATGATTGGCGGCTGCTCGAAGGTGGTGCAGGACGTGCCGCCGTTCATGATGGCCGACGGCAACCCGGCGGAGACGCGCACGATCAACAAGACCGGCATGGAACGCAACGGCGTTTCCGAGGAGGCGCAGAGCGCGCTGCGGCAGGCCTACAAGATTTTCTTCCGCGAAGGGCTGACGGTTTCCAACGCGATCGCGAAGGTGGAAAAACAATTGCCGCCCTTGCCGGAAGTGAAGCATTTGATTGAATTCGTCCGCGCCAGCGAACGCGGCATCAGCAAATAAAGAGTTAGATCAAACTTGCACGCGCGGAACGGCGCGTTAGACTGCACTTCTTAATTTTGTCTTAATCCAGATTCTGGTATCGGTAGTCTTGGTTAAGAACGCCATGGCCTCCAGGAAAAGAATCGAGCAGCATTCGACCGCGGGTGTAACCATTCAGTTACATCTGGTGGGAATGATCGTCTTCAGCGTTTCCCTGGTGCTGGCCTCGGCCCTGGCGACCTATGGGGTGGTCAAGATCCGCAACGCCGGCGGCGGCGCGAAGGCGCCTGACTCCGCCGCGCTTTTGCCCGCCACCAATCCTTACGGCATGATTGACCTCAAGGAGACGAACGTCCCGCCGTGGGGACAACTGATCGAGCGCGACATTGACCTGCAGCGGCCGGAGGAATATGCCGCCTTCCAAATCAACACCAACAACGCGGAAACCTGGACGTTTGAAGGCATGAATCCCAGCGCCGTCCGGGCGCTCATGCAAACGTCCGGGCTTGCGGCCGGCCAGATTGGCCGCGCGCTGTCGCCGGCCACCATGCTTTACACCAATGCCAGCACGGTCGTCACGCCGGACAGCGACCTGGTGTTTTCGCTGGCGCCCGGCGCCCGGTCGGAGCTTTACGCCGTGCTGGCCCGCTGCGCCGCGAACCCGCTGATGCAGTTCCCGTTTTTTTTCCCCGGAGATTCCTTCGACGCGCATTTTGACAAATCCAAGATCAGCGCCGCCACCCTGGCGTTGCTGAAAAAGGCGCTTTACCAGCGCGGCGATGCGCAATGCTTCAGCGACCTCGAGGCGCTGATGCGCTGCATCCCCGACGAAACCGAGCGGCTACAGACCATCGAGGCGCTCTCGCACCAATCCGCCGTCCTGCTCGGCGTCCGCATCTGGCCGGATACGGACATTGACAAACTCATCAATTACTGGAGCGCGCCCGGCGTCCGCCAAATGGATCTCCGGCCGTTCCTCGATTCGCTCAAACGGGAGCCGGAAGGCAGCGCCGCCAGCATCCTCTATTTCCTCCCGCCGTTCGCCCGCTCGCGCCTTTACACTTATCCCCTGCCCTCCCAAGCCGGCGACCCGGCGGTGGATTGTCATTGGACGACCATGAATTTTTTCAACGAGACGCCGGACAACCGCTTCTCCGAGCCCAAATACACCGTGGATTACCTGCAGGCCCACTACTACCGAATCGCCAGGCCGGGCCGGTATGGCGACCGGATCTTCCTGTTGAACAAAAAAGGCGAGGCCATCCACTCCGCAGTTTATCTGGCCGACGACCTCGTCTTCACCAAGAACGGCAACAACTCCGCGCAGCCCTGGACCCTGATGCACTTGAAAGACATGGTGGCCGGATACACGACGGACTGCGCGCCCGAAGTCGTTGTCTATCGGAACAAGAGTTCGTAACCCGCCGCCGGTCGCGGCCGCATCGCCCGCCGCCCTCGGCCAAAACTCTGGTTGCGGCTTTGCCAAAAGCCTTTAACCTCGTGCCATCATGATGACAACGCTCCAACTCGGCAGATTTTCCTTCGGCATGGGCGACCGGTTTGCCCATCAAGCCAAGGCCCAGCTCCAGGCCTGCCTCCTCGCCGCCAGGCAGGGCGTGGACATCGTTCCGGTCTGGAACAAATCCAATCGCGAACACACCATCATCGGTTCCGAACCGCCCGGCGTGCGCGCCGCCGCCATGAAAGCCGTCCGCGAACTCGGCTGGAAGAAACCCTGGCACGTGGACGCCGACCATATCCGCCTCGAAACCGTTGACCGCTTCCTCGCTTCCTCCGATTTCTTCACGATTGACGTGGCGGACTCCATCGGCAAGACCGCCCCGGCGGCGGACCTCGCCGCGTTCGTCAAGCGGCATCCCGAACTGGCCGGCCAACTGGAAATCCCCGGCATCGGCCGGCCCATCCAAACCACCCGCGCCGACGTGGAGCGCGTCGCCGCCAAATATCTTTTCGCCGTTCAGGACGCCGGCAAGATTTACCGCCACATCGCCAAGGCCAAGGGCGAAGGCAACTTCATCACCGAAGTCTCCATGGACGAAACCGACCGCCCGCAAACGCCGCCGGAACTGCTCGTCATCCTCGCGGCGATGAGCGACGAGAAAATCCCGCTCCAGACCATCGCGCCCAAATTCACCGGCCGGTTCAACAAAGGCGTGGATTACGCCGGCGACGTGGCGCAGTTCGAGCGCGAATTCAACGAAGACCTCGCCGTCATCGCGCCATGCCGTCGTGCGTTACGGCTTGCCGGACAATCTGAAATTGAGCGTCCACTCCGGCAGCGACAAGTTTTCCATCTACCCCGCCATCCGCCGCCGCGGTGAAGAAGTTCAGCGCCGGCCTTCACATCAAGACCGCCGGGACCAACTGGCTGGAGGAACTCATCGGCCTGGCCGAGGCCGGCGGCGACGCCCTGGCGCTCGCGAAGGAGATTTATTGCGACGCGCTGGATCATTGCGCCGAGCTTTGCGCCCCCTATGCCACGGTCATTGACATTGACCCGAAGAAACTGCCCACGAAGGAGGCGGTGGCCGAATGGACTTCCGCGCAATACTGCGCCGCGCTCCGGCACGACCCGAAATGCAATGACTACAATCCGCATTTCCGCCAACTGCTGCACGTCGGCTTCAAGATTGCGGCCCAAAAAGGCGACCGCTACCTTCAGATGCTGGAGGCCAATGAAGCCATCGTCGCGCGGAACGTGACGATGAACCTTTACGAACGGCACCTGAAACCGCTGTTCCTTTAGCGGGTGACTTTTCCTTCAAACGGAAGAAGGCAGGCAGGCAGGCAATCCTCTGTCCACCCGAGGCCGGCTATCCTCAATAATTCTTCGACCACGCGGAGAGGACCTTGTTGGTGCCGAACGTGAGCGTCAGAACCCGGTCGGGGTTGCCCAGGCCCTGGCCCATGCCGACGCCGACGGCGCTGCCCCCGCCGTAACCGCCGGAGTAAAATCCCGTGCCGACGCCGATGCTCGTCCCGCCGCCGCGATGCGTCACCCATTTGGCGACGATCTGGCCATCGGTCAGGGTCGCCTGCTTGTCCGGCGGGCCAAGGTCCGTCACCGCCTGGTCATAAGTGTAATTGCCGACGCGGGCGTTCCAATCCACCGGCGGAGTCGTCTTGCAGCCGGCAATGAAAGCGAGCATTAACGCCAGTAACGCGAGAACGGAGAACCTCAAGGGAACGTTCCTTTGCATGACGGCAATTTAACCGACGGCGGCCAAAGCGCAAACCGGCGCGCCTCATTCCAAAGGGATGAAAATCATCCAGCCCAAGGTTGCGAGGAACGAGCTGCCTTGGGTCGGCATTCCAATAGATTCACCAACCCTGACAGGGTTGCATCGTTGGCCGAAATGGTGATGCAACCCCGTTGGGGTTGGGATTTCTCCTGGTGACGTTAACCCGGCGTAGCCATTCCTCGCCTGACCGCTCGGATCGCAACACCGGGTTGTGATTGCATCCCCTTGGGATTGCCCTGCCCCTCGTCCGTCGGACGGGAAAGGTGGCCGCAGGCCGGGTGAGGGTATGAGTTTGGCTGGGAGCGGGTGAATCTGCAAAGCGGGAGGATGTGATTGAAAATTTGGGGTTCTACAAACAGGCCAGCCGACGGCACTGACACGGGACAATTTTATGGAAACTGGAAACGCTCAAAACGTGAACAATCTCTGTCATTTCGCGTTCGAAGACCTCTTGCCGCGTAGCAAAGTAATTAAAATACCAGCAACAAAAATAAGGCCCGGAAGCAGCCAATAAATGAATGGAAAGTAAACTGGCCGAGATTCAAAGACCCAGCCATTGATTACAACGATAACCACTGGAAGGCTGATCCCCTTAAACATACTCCCAAAGTGCGATTTTGGACTGAATGTCTTTGATGTAAATACAAATGAGCCAACTAAAAGGGCGATCCCAATTAACAGCCACTGAAACATGAATCCCATGTAGTTTGAATAATAATAAAGCAAAGCCCCATCAGGCTGTGGCGTTTCTTTTACGTGTTCAAGCAAATCGTCTGCGTAGATTTTCAGGCACTCCAAATTGCTTTGCCTTGGATTTTAATTCAGAGATCTGCGTTTGCAACTGCGATAATGGATAATTAAAACTGAGGTCTATCTTTGTCTGGAAATGTTCTCTCTATGACCTTAGCGAATGGTTCTAGGGCCTTATCTGCTAAGGCGTTCTGAAAATATTGGAACTGGTTACCAATTCTTCAATTTGGCCCTGCGCTATTCTTTCACCTAAAATGATAGCTTGGTCGCGAATGCTCGCAAAGGCTTTATCTGAAGTAAAAATACCGATATTATTTGTGGATGAAAACAATAGGTCTATCGTATGTGTCACCGTATTTGTATTCTTAAACGCTACATCTACAATTCCGACACTTGAATGCGGATCAAATCTAAACCACTTAAATGTGGGATATAATGGAACATCGGCTTGAAATGTTAAACCTTGAATACCTGCCACTTTCTGTATTTCCATCGAGCTGTCCAATCTTGATAACGAGGCAAGAGAGACCGGATCGTGCTGTCCAGATTTGATCCATCAAGGTCAGCCTTATCAAATACGACCAACTGGGCTGGCAATGCTGTGGGTTCAATAATCAGTTCGTTCTTGTTGGAGGGATAAAAAATGAAAAAACAATCTGCCTGCTCCGAATAAATCAGGTTCACACTCACATTCGTTTCCAGCAACGGGAGCCCAACAGAAAATCCCGGAGGAATCACCGATCTGAGCGTTTTCAAATATGAATTTACGAAAACCTCAGCGTAGATCTTTGCGCTTTGTTTGTCTTTAGGTTTCACATTATCAACCTGGACCGAGCCGCTTTGAATCGTGATTCTTTGTATTTCAAATGGTTTTTCTCGCTTGCACCCGATTTGGGAGATCACGATGAAAGGAAGCAAAAACCTAAATAAATTAAACCAACTAAGCATGGCGAGGCGAGTGTGCGCCGGAAGTCTGGCAGAGACAATCCAAATTGGATTGCCCCAAGCGCATTTCCGATTATTCTCCCATCTGGCTCAATTGACATGACACATTCATCCGCCAACGACATCGCCGCCCTGCCCAGGCACAAACTCACCACGCTGGACAACGGTCTCGTCATCAGGCGCAGAACCACGTTGCTTCAATTCGGAGCGGTGGTAGAATTACAGCCATGAGCAACAAACAAATTGTCGCTGACCTGATGGAGAAGCTGCCCAACGACGCGTCGCTGACGGATATCGCGCGGGAGATTGAGTTCATCGCGGGCGTGCGCGAAGGCTTTGCCCAATTGGATCGCGGCGAGGGCGTGCCGCTGGAGGAAGTCGAGAAGCAACTGCCTTCATGGATTTCAAAGTAATCTTGTCGCCGCGCGCGGTTCAGGATTTGCGGGAGATTGCAACAAAGACGGCGCGCACGGAGTGACGCGCCCTACCTTGCCCATTGGCCGGAATCGGGTGAATCTGCAAATGGGAGGATAAAATTGAAAATTGGCAGTTTGGATGCGTGATTTTCACGCATTTGGACAAAAAGTGCCTTTTGGCCGGCCCAAAAACGCCTCCGGGAAGCCTTGGTTGGAGTCGGGGAAAGGCTTCCCCAAGACCGGGAAGGGCTTCCCAGAGACGGGGTAAGGCTTCCCGAAGAGCGGGAAGGGCTTCCCAAAGATGGGGAAAGGCTTCTCCAAGGCCGAAAAGGGCTTTCCGAATAGCGGGAAACGCTTCCCCAAGGCCGGGAAGCCTTGGTTGGAGACGGGGAAAGGCTTCCCAAAGAGCGGGAAGGGCTTCCCGGAGAGCGACTGACCAGCAAAAATGGCTAAATTTAGCCAGTTGGAGGCGGTTTAGGTCAAAATCATCAAAAAAAGCGGTTTTTCACCTTCGACCAGGGTGGGTGGCCAAAATGAGACAGTTTTGGAATTTGGCCGGTAGGGCGGGCAATCCCCTCCCCGTCGGGTGTGGGGTCGAGGCTGAGTCTCGCAGGGGGCGCAAAGCCGCGGAGCGACGCCATGACAATAGCCCGGCATTTCAATGCCGGGTTAAATGCCGAAAATATCCCAAATCCCGCAGGGACGACCGAACAAATACCAATACCATTACGCAAGCAGCGGCCATATTTGCAAATGAATTTCAGCCGTCCCGATGGGACTTATGGCCGCACGCAAGCAACCCGGCGTTGAAACGCCGGGCTATTGTCGGGTTGTCCCGTTGGGACGATGGATGGGAGCGGGTGAATCCCGCAAAGCGGGAGGATGTGATTGAAAATTTGTGGTTCTACAAATAGGCCAGCCGATGGCGCTGCTCTTGTCAATTTATCCAACCACGCAACGTTTGACCGAACTCCAAGTATTCGGGTGAAGGATAAATCTGTCTTTTCGGCGGAAATAAAATTTCGTCACGCAAGGCTTCTTTGAATTCATCTTCGCCACCTTGCCAGCCAATTGCACGCAATCGCTTGAACTCCTTTTCACTACTGGCGATTGAGTAATCCGGGCGAACTGTGATTAAAGCGTGGTCAAAAGCCCTATGATGTAAGGCGCAGAGAGAAAGGCCGTTTTTAATTTCATCCGTTCCACGTTCGTGCTCAACCGGAATGATGTGTGCGGCATCAAGCAAATCCAACTGTATGCCACAAACGCAACAACGATGACTGTAGGCACGAAGCACGTTCGCCCGAAAGCGCGCATCACGAATTTTACGATTCACCGTCTGCAATACACGCCGGCGCTCTTTTGGTTCGATGTCCTCAAGATCGAAGTCCACAGCTTCTTCGCGTGAAATTCGTTCGAGTGCTCTCGTCTCCAAAATACCCGCAGTGGTTTGGTGCAATTCAGATGAACCTAAAACGTAAGACGTAAAAAAGTCTGGACGAAAAGCGATGGCGATTTCCTGATTGTCCCGCGCCTGCGTCGCAAAACCATTCTTAACGGCTTTTTCCAGTGCATCACGTTTAATTTGGATGGACGGAGACCGTCCTGACATAGAAATTTGATGCTTGGTTGCATCGAATCCCGCAAAAGCGTTCAAATCATCAGACCAACCCAACAAAAGTGTTTTCCAACCTTCACGAAGTTCAATTTGACTGACACCAGTTACCTGAATCCGAAATTCATTTGGGTCTCGTGGAAATCCACCGTGCGTCAAATTCCAGATATAAACCAGCAACGAGACTTTTGTGTCGCCTTTGAACATGGACAGTGCGAACGGGTGGTCGTCGCGTGACGACAGAATCAAAACATCCCAGCCGCATGCATGGATCGCTTCAATGACGAGATCTAGCAGCCTTGGTTTTCTTAGGATTTTTGCCATAAGGAACTGATGCCTCCTTTAACAATAGTGGTTGGTTGTCATCTTGAAATCTCATTTCCGAACCACGGATATAGTCTTCGTTGATTTCCATTGTCATCCAATTGCGCGCCATTCCTTCGGCTGCCGCTCCAGTCGAGCCAGAACCGCCGAACGGATCAAGAACGGTGTCGCCCTCATCCGTCAAAAAACTAATGAAAAAAGCTGCGAACGCTGCGGGAAAACGGGCAGGGTGAAGTTGAAGATTGTTTTCTTTGCAACGAGTGATGTAACTGCTGTTGCTTTCGGAATTGGCGAGAGCGAGAACATTCGGCGCGATAGCCCCGCCGTTGTTCGTAAGAAATGATGTCGCGTTGATGTCATGCTCAGAAGGCCGACGACCAGAATTGTAAGACTGGCGGTTCAGCAAATCCCGCATCGCATCACTGTAAGCCAGCAAAACTTTCCTGTTGTCGCTTTTGGGGTTTAGCGATTTGCTCAGCCACCATACAACATTGACCGAATCCTTCAATCGCACCCGGCGAACCGTGACCCATTCAGCTGGCGTCGGCAAACGTGTCGGATTGTAATGAAATAATTCTTGAGCTAAATGGAAACCGCCCTCATTGCAAAGTTTGATGAGCAATTCGTATTGGTAAAGTGAACGTGTCGGCGAGCCTTTGCGATACGCGCCGCCCAAATCGAGAACAAAGCTGCCGTTTTCTTTTAAAATTCGCCTGATTTCTTTTGCAAAAGGCATGAACCACTCGACGTATTCATGATCCTCTTTATTGCCATAGGCTTTCTTTCGTGTGAGTGCAAAAGGCGGCGACGTCACGACCAAATTGATTGAGTCATCTGGAATTTCCTTCATCAGTTCCGATGAATCGCCCAAAAAGGCTTTCCCGTATTCAGTCGTGAAATATGGTTCGGTATGTATCAAGAGAATAATTTGTGTGCCGTGCGGCGAGTGTGCGCTAAATTTCCGACGGAGACAATCCAAATTGGTTTGCCCCAAGCGCATTTCCGATTATCCTTCCAATCCGACTCAATTTGACATGACACATTCATCCGCCAACGACATCGCCGCCCTGCCGCCCGGCGTCAAACTCACCACGCTCGACAACGGCCTCGTCATCATCGTGCGCGAGGACCACAGCGCGCCGGTCGTCTCCGCGCAGGCGTGGGCGATGGCGGGCAGCATCCACGAGGGCCGCTGGCTCGGCGCGGGATTGTCGCACGTGCTGGAGCACATGCTGTTCAAGGGCACCACGACGCGGCCCGGCAGCCGGATTGACCAGGAGGTGCAGGAGGCCGGCGGTTACATGAACGCCTACACGAGCTTCGACCGCACGGTCTATCACATTGACGTGCCGAACACGGGCGCGCGCACGGCGATTGACATCCTGTGCGACATCATGCAGCACGCGACGCTGCCGCCGGATGAACTGGCCAAGGAAATGGACGTGATCCGCCGCGAGATGGACATGAACGTGGATGATCCCGGCCGCCGCGCGAGCCGGCGGCTGTTTGAGACCGCCTACACGCGCAGTCCGTATCGCTTCACCGTCATCGGTTATCCGGACATTTTCAACGAGCTGAAGCCGGACGACATCCGCGGTTATTACACGCGAGAAATACGCGCCGAACAACGTCTTCTACGTCGTCACCGGCGACGTGAAGAACGACGAGGTCGTGGCGCAAATCCGAGACGGCTTACGCGCAAAGCAAGGCGCAAGCGCGATGCCGCCGATGGTTTTGCCCGAGGAACCGAAGCAGACGGCGGCGCGCGAAATCGTCGAGGAAGCGCCCATCGAGCTGGGCCATTTGCATTTCGCGTGGCACATCCCCGAATTGCGCCATCCCGACGTGCCGGCGCTGGACGTGCTGGCGGTGTTGCTCGGCAGCGGACGCAGTTCGCGGCTCTTCCAGCAGGTGCGCGAACGGCAGGGCCTGGTGCATCACGTGGACGCGTGGACTTACAGCCCCGGCAATCCCGGCCTCTTCGGCATCAGCGCGATTGTGGACGCGGACAAGTTCGCCGCCGCGCGCGACGCGATTCTCGCCGAAATCGAAAAGATGAAATCCATTTCCGTTTCCGCCGACGAAGTGCAGAAGGCGGCCAAGCAATTCATCTCCGCCACGCTGTCCACGCGCAAGACGATGGAGGGCCAGGCGCAGCGACCTCGGCGGAAGCTGGCTCGCGGCGAACAATCTCACTTTCTCGGAGCGCTACCTTGCCGCCGTCAAGCGCGTCACGCACGGCGATGTCCAGCGCGTCGCCCGCGAATATCTCACGGCGGAAAACCGCACGCTCTACGCGCTGCTGCCCAACGGCACGTCGCCGAAGATTGCCGCGGCGGTGGAAACGAACAGCGACCAGCCGATCCAGAAATTTGAACTGCCGAACGGCCTGCGCCTGCTGGTGAAGGAAAATCACCGCCTGCCGTTCGTGGAATTTCGCGCGGCGTTCAAGGGCGGCGTGCTGGCGGAAACGACCGCGAACAACGGCATCACGCAATTGCTCGCCAAGATGCTGCTCAAGGGCACGCCGACGCGCAGCGCGGAAAAGATCGCCACGGAGATCGAATCCGTCGGCGGCAGCATTGACAGCTACGGCGGCAACAACAGCTTTGGCGTGAACGCGGAGGTGTTGAGCAGCGATTTCGCCACCGGGCTGGATTTGCTCGCCGACGTGCTGCTGAATCCGACTTTTCCCGCGAACGAACTGGAACGCGAACGCGAGGTGCAGATTGCCGGCATTTCCGCGCGCAAGGATGATTTGCTCAAGAGCGCGAGCGTCGCGATGCGGCGCGCATTGTTCGGCGACACCGGCTACGGCCTGGACTCGCTCGGCACCGAGGAATCGGTCGGGAAGATTTCCACCGGCGATTTGAAGTCGTTCCATCAGAAGCTGGCCGTGCCGAACAATTGCGTGCTGGCGATTTACGGCGATGTGAAAGCCGGCGATGTCAGGGCCGCCGTTGAAAAGGCTTTTGGAAATTGGCGGAAAAATCCGCGAAGCGGACAAATTCGATTTGCACGTCCCCTGCCCCGCTTCTGACTTCGTCCGAAACGCGTCGAGGAAACGCGCGACAAGAAGCAGGCCGTGCTGGTCATCGGCTTCCCCGGCACGACGATGGACAGCGAGGACCGTTACGCGCTGGACTTGTTGCAGGAATGTTGCAGCGACCTCGGCTCGCGGCTGTTCCTGCGCATCCGCGAACAGCTCGGCCTGGCCTATTACGTCGGCGCGCAGAACTGGCCGGACTCGCGCCGGGCTATTTTGCGTTTTACACCGGCACCGAACCGGCGAAGGCCGCGCAGGTGGAAACGGAATTGCTCAAGGAAGCGGAATTGCTGCGCACGGAAGGTTTGACCGCCGAGGAACTCAAGCGCGCCAAGGCCAAAATCATCGGCCAGAAGAAAATCGCGCGCCAGGACCTCGGCAACCTCGCGTCGACTGACGGCGCTGGACGAACTTTACGGCCTCGGCTGCCAGCGCGCGGAACTGGACGACGCCAAATACGAAGCCGTCACGCTGGAACAGGTCAAAGGCCGCCGCGCAAAAATATCTCAAGCCGGATGCGTTCGTGGTTTCCATCGTGAAGCCGGAGAAATAGTTTTTGACGGAATTCACGGAATTCGACAGAATTGCTTCGGAAAGAGTTCTGAACATTCTGTTGAATTCTGTCTACAAATGTCTTCGATGCGAAAATGCTTGTCATTCTGTTGCCTCGCTTTTCTCGTGTTCGCCTTCCGCGCATTTTGCGCCGACGCGGATTACAAGCAGGTGCTCGTTTTCACCAACGGCGACTCGGTCCGCGTCCGCCTGCCGCTGACCGACGTGACCGGCAAGGTGCGCGTGAAGGAAATGACGCCAGACGGTTTCGGAATTCCCGTCGCGCCAGCCAAAACCGTCCTCGGCGGAAAGCATTACCTCGAATGGCAGATTGGCTACGACATTCCGAACACGAACAGCCCCAGCGTTGTTCCGCAAATCAAGTTCAAGCGCAACGGCGAGACGAAATACGGCCATGAACTTTCCAAAATCATTTTTGAAGCGGTGCGGCTCGGAATTCTTTCGACCAACGATCTGATCCGCGAAATTGATGCGTTGAAGAAAATCCTGCCAGCCGAATTTGAGGAAAACCAGGCCGTGCAGGTTGAGATTTCAACCAACACCGCCACGGACGGATTTCAAAGCGCCGTCCAGCGTTTGCCGCAGTTCACCAAAACCACGCCGCACGGCTCGGTGCAAATCCAGCTCAAGCAGAAGCAGCGCGCCGTCGGCTATCAGGCGATGGTCTATGTCTGCCTGCCGATGAATCAGGTTTTGGACATGAACGGCAATTCGCGCAAGCCCGGCCCGGCCAAATCCAAGGAAACGGTTTATTACGATTTCAACCGCGAGAACGCCGCGTTCATTCTCGACATCATTCACGCCTTCGGCATCGCCTCGCAACAACACAATGAGGACATGCAGGGATAATCCTTGCGAAGATTTTGGAAACCGCGCGTTAATGTTTCTTCCGCCGCCAGCCGGCGATGAACATTCCGCTCCCGCCCAAATCCTGCGGCCAGATAAGTTTTGTCGGAGCCGACGTGAGGAGGCTCTGGCTTTCAGAAATCTCCGGCAACTCCATCGGCTCAAAATCCGCCGCACATCTTGCGTTGAATTCCGCCACCACGCCGGTCGTCTCCGAACGCGTCAGCGTGCAGACGGCGAAAATCAATTCTGCCGCCCGGCTTCACGGCCGGCGCGGCGTGGGCCAGCAATTGCAATTGGAGCGCCGCCAATTCCTTCACGTCCGACAACTCCGTTGTCCAGCGCGCGTGCGGATTGCGCTGCCAGGTGCCAACGCCGCTGCACGGCGCGTCCACCAGGATGCCGTCGAATTTGGTTTTTGTGGGCAGTTTCGCGCCGCCGTCCCACGTCACGGCGCGAAAATTGAAGACCTGCGCGCGGGCGGCGCGGCGCTTGAGATTCTTCAGCCGCCATTCCGCGCGGTCGCTGGCCCAGATGAGACCCTTGTTTTGCATCAACGCGGAAAGCTGCAGCAGTTTGCCGCCTTCGCCGGCGCAGGCGTCCCACCAGGTTTCGCCCGGCTGCGGCGCGCACAGCCAGCCGACGGCCTGCGACGCGATGTCTTGAATCTCAAATTCGCCGGCATGAAATTCCGGACGCTTGAACAAATCCTCCTCGCCCTTGTAATGAATCACGTCCGGCAGCAGCGTTTTCTCCAGCTTGGCCGCGCCCAGTTTTTCGCAGAGCGCCGTCCCCTGCCCGCGTCGCGAGCGCAGCCAGAGTTTTGGCTCGGATTGAATCGCCCGTCGCCCAGGCTGGTGTGATTTCCATCTCCCCGCGCAGCCAGTCGGGCGCGACGCGCTCGACGAGGCTGGCGTCGGAAAAAGATTCCGGTTTACCGGCAAAATTGGCGGCCAGTTCGCGCGCCTTCCGGATTTGCAGGTTCAACGGCGCACCCAAATCCAGCCAGCCGCGCCAGCGAAAATAATTGAAGACCGTCTGCGCAATTGCGCGCGCGTCGGCTGGCAGGATGTCGCGCTCGGCCTTGAGCTGCTCGCGCAGGACCTTGTCCGCCGGATTTCCGCATTGCACGCGGCAATGATGCGCTCCGGCAAACCGGGCGGCGGTCCGGCACGCGGCAGGCGAAACGGCTTTGGCCCCGGAGTGGCACGGCGAAATTCACGCATGATTCATTCTGTCTGAAAACAAAAGAGCCGTCGAAGGTTATCCGACGGCTCATTGACTGAAATGCAAGCTCATGCTCTGCCCACCAACTGCCGCAGCACATACGGCAAAATGCCGCCGTGCTGGTAGTAATCAATTTCGATGGGCGTATCAATGCGGCAACGCACGGATACATTCTTCAACTCCCCATCCGCGCGCGTGATTTTCAGCGTCAAATCCTGCTGCGGCTTGAGGTTCGCGTCGAGGCCCACGATGTCGTAGGTCTCCGTGCCGTCCAGTTTCAAAGTCTGCGCGGTCACGCCGTCCTTGAATTGCAGCGGCAGCACGCCCATGCCGACGAGATTGCTGCGGTGAATGCGCTCAAAGCTCTGCGCCACGACTGCCTTCACGCCGAGGAGGTTGGTGCCCTTGGCCGCCCAATCGCGCGACGAGCCGGTGCCGTATTCCTGTCCGGCAATGACAATCAGAGGAACTTTACTTTCCTGATATTCAACTGCCGCATCATAAATGCTCATTGGCTCTAGGTGTTTTTTAGCGGGAACAAAATCTGGCCGGGCGAGTTGGAAACATTACCACCCTGTCCGTCTTTGGCATACATGGAAAACCCCTCTATGGGCCCGTGATACATTGTCACGCCGCCTTCGGTGCCCGAAAGCATGAGGTTCTTGATGCGGACGTTGGCGAACGTGCCGCGCGTCATCACCCGGTCGTTGCCACGCCGCGAACCGTAGCTGTTGAAATCCTCCGCCTTCACGCCGTGCTCGATGAGATATTTTCCGGCCGGAGACGTTTTCTTGATGGAACCGGCGGGCGAAATATGGTCGGTCGTCACGCTGTCGCCGAAAATCGCGAGCGCCCGCGCGCCGGTGATGGGATTGATGCTGCCCGGTTGCATCGAGAAACTCGTGAAGAATGGCGGTTCCTGGATGTAGGTGGAATTTGCATCCCACTCGTAAACGTCGCCGGTGCTGGACGGGATTTCGTTCCACTTCGGGTTCTGGGCGGCGAAATCCTTGTAAAGCTTGCGGAAGACCTCCGGCTGCAAAGCGCGTTTGCATCAGGTCGCGGACCTCCTGCAACGACGGCCAGATGTCCTTCAGGAAAACCGCCGCGCCGGCCTGGTCCGTGCCAATCGGATCGCGGCTCAAATCAATGTCCACGCGGCCGGCGAGCGCGAAGGCGACAACCAACGGCGGCGACATGAGAAAGTTCGCCTTGATGTTCTGGTGGACGCGCGCCTCGAAATTGCGGTTGCCCGAAAGCACGGACGCGGCGACCAGATTGTTTTTTACGACGGCTTCTTCAATCGGCCGGCCGCCAGCGGGCCGGAATTGCCGATGCACGTCGTGCAGCCATAACCAACGAGGTTGAAACCGAGCTTGTCGAGGAACGGCTGCAAGCCGGTCTTGTTCAAATAATCGCTGACCACGCGCGAGCCGGGCGCGAGCGACGCCTTGACCGCGGAATTGACGGTCAGACCGCGTTCGACCGCCTTCTTCGCGAGCAGACCGGCGGCGAGCATGACGCTCGGATTGCTGGTGTTCGTGCAGCTCGTGATGGCGGCGATGAGCACCGAGCCGTGGCCAATGGTCGCCTTGCCGTGACCGTTCAATGAAACTTCGGCGCGGGTGGTGCTGAATTCGCCGGCCTTCATGCCAAATCCATTTTCCGCAACCGGTTTGGAGAACGCGGCCGTAAATTCGTCTTTCAGCTTGGGCAACTCAATCCGGTCCTGCGGGCGCTTCGGGCCGGCAACGCTGGGCTGCACGGTGCCGAGGTCCAGTTCCAATTCCTGCGAGTAGGCGATGTCACCTTTCTTCGGAATGCCCCACAAGCCCTGCGCCCGGTAGTAACTCTCGTATGTCCGGCAATGCTCCTCGCTGCGGCCGGTCGCGCGGAGATAATTCACGCACTCGGCGTCCATCGGGAAAAAGCCCATCGTCGCGCCGTATTCGGGCGCCATGTTCGCAATGGTCGCTCGGTCCACAACGGGCAGCGCCGCCGCGCCGGGCCCGAAGAATTCCACAAATTTGCCGACGACTTTCGCCTTGCGCAGCATTTGCGTGACGGTCAAAGCCAGGTCCGTTGCCGTGACGCCTTCGCGCAATTGGCCGGTCAGGTGGACGCCAACGACATCCGGCGTGAGGAAATAAACCGGCTGGCCGAGCATGCCCGCCTCCGCTTCGATGCCGCCGACGCCCCAGCCCACGATACCGATGCCGTTGATCATCGTCGTGTGCGAATCCGTGCCGACGAGCGTGTCGGGGTAATAGATTGGAGCGCCGGTCTCCGACCCGGCCTGTTCCGTGGCGTCACCATCGTGCCGGGCCGGAGGCCGGCGCTCCGACAACACACCCTTGGCGAGGTATTCCAGATTCACCTGATGCACGATGCCGATGCCCGGCGGCACAACCTTGAAGGTGTCAAACGCCTGCATGCCCCACTTCAAAAACTGGTAGCGCTCGCGGTTCCGCTTGAATTCAATCTCCAGGTTCTGTTGCAGGGCCTCGGCGGTGCCGGCGAAATCCACCTGCACGGAATGGTCCACGACCAAATCCACCGGCACGAGCGGCTCGATGATTTTGGGGTTCTTGCCGAGCCGGGCGACGGCGCTGCGCATCGCCGCCAGGTCCACGAGCAGCGGCACGCCGGTGAAATCCTGCAACACGATGCGCGCGACCACGAACGGGATTTCCGCCGTGCGCGTCTCCGTCGGCTTCCAGTTGGCCAGTTCCTTCACGTTTGCCTCGGAGACCTTTTTGCCGTCGCAGTTGCGCAGGACGGATTCCAGGACGAGCCGGATGGACACCGGCAGTTTGGAAACCGGGCCGACGCCGGCTTTTTCCAGCGCCGGCAGCGAGTAGAAATTGCCCGGACTTGCCGTTCGCCGAGGTCGAACTTCTGCAAAGTATTAAACAAATTGTGTGATGCGTTCATTTAATCGTCAAAATAACCCATTGAAAATGAAGTCTGCGCGCGATGGTGTCAAGAAAACCGCACGTCAAATTAGGTGTGCCGGTTTCCGACCCGGCAGATCCGGACGGAGCGCCGGGCACCGACCCGGCAAGCCCAAGCGAAACGGCCAAAACCGTCAAAACTGGAATTATGCATTTGACGGAAGTTTCCCTCTCCCCGCCCAACCGGGGAGAGGGTCAGGGTGAGCGGATTTTGTTTTTCAATTGAAATCAGCGCCACCTCACCCCGGCCCTCTCCCCCGCTTCGCGGCGGCGAGGGAGGCTTTGCCTGTCATTTTCCGTCAAGTGCATAATCCCGTCAAAAACCGCATATTGACGCCATGGACTGCGTTCTGGCAGCATCGGGCCGTGATTGGTGAGTCAGAAAATCAATTCTCCCTCACCCGCGCAGCATTGAGTTCGCGCGACACGCAATATCAATTCAAGCAATAATTCAACCGGACACAACCCAATGACAAAGACCATTTCTTTCGCAGTGATTGCTTTGGCCATATTCACTTCGTGCAGCACCGTAAGTCCATCCTCATCATCCGTTGATGCCTCCCGTAAATTGAAGAACGCTCCCATCCCCAGCGCCGGTCGCGGCAAAGAGCTTGTGGATTTCAAGAGGGGCATCTGCACGAACACGATGACGAGCGCCGGTCTTGCCCGCCAATACATTATTGACATACCCGCCAATTACGACAAAAACAAACCCTGCCGTTTGATATTTGCCATGCACATGATGGGCGGGAACATGACCACGATGGTGAAGAACAATTTTTACGGACTCAAGACCTATGCGGAACGGGACCATGTCCCCGTCATTTTCGTGGCGCCCCAGGGATACACTGACGGCGCCCCGTGGCGGACGCGCGATGACAAAGACCATGTTTTCTTTGGCGACATGCTCGCACTGTTCAAGGACAAGCTGAACGTGGACACCTCCCGCATCTTTTGCTGCGGCTTCAGCTTCGGCGCGATGGTCACCTACTCGCTCTCGTTGGAATACCAGAAAGATCTGCGCGCCGTTGCCTGTTATGCTCCGGCCAATTGGAACATCTATCTCCCCACCAACACGCACGAACCCCTTGCGTTCTACAGCACGACCGGCACCCGGGACGGCACTTGCCGGTGGATCAACTCGGATGCGCTAAAACAAGGCGGCAAATATTGCGTCCTGACAGCACCTCGAAGACAACGGGGTGACTGACCTGCCCGAAATACCCCTCGCCACCACCGCCACACATGTCACCACGGAATTCAAGGGGTGCAAGCCGGAATACCCCGTGGTCTTTGGCTCCTTCGTGGGTCCGCATACAGATACGGCGCGGGATCCCGGATCCAGTGTCAACTGGATTTCAAAAGAGACCTGGGATTTCTTCATGCGGTTTTAAGAATCGGCTTGCAGGCGAGCTCAATCTCCGCCGCCCCCCACACTGCTGGACGTCCGGTTCCGGTGAACTCCACTTTTTGTCTGGTTGGTTCAACCACCGCAACCTGTCAACGAAAGTGCGGAACGCGGAGCGCCGGGCACCGCCCCGGCATGTCTCCACGGAACGCCGCTCTCCGCCCCCGGCATCTCTCCACGGAGCGCCGGTCTCCGACCCGGCATGTTTTCGAAATGCTGACAACTCGCCGGGCCGGAGGCCGGCGCTCCGCGTCCCGCCCGGCTCCATAAGTATTGACGCTGTTGCCGGCTTGTAGCATAAAGCGGTCGTGCATCTGAAAACCTTCAGGGTTTTTTTGGACCTCGCCCACACCCGCAGCCTCACCGCCACCGCCCGGCACTTTGGCCTCACCCGGAAGGCGGCCCGCCGCCAGCTCGCGTTGCTGGAACGGGAATTCAAAACCGAGCTGGCCGACTGCCACCGGCAAAGGGTCCAGATCACCCCGGCGGGCCGGCTCTGCCGCCGGTGTGGCGTGCGGATTGCCGGAACCATCCGCCGGCTGGAGGCGGCCTTGCGGCAGGCCCGTGAACTGGCCGCCAACTCCTTCCACCTCGCCGTCTGCTTCAGCATCGGCTTCCATCAACTGCCCGCCCGCCTCCGCCGGTTCCAGGCCGCGCACCCGGCGGCGCGGGTGACGGTGCGTTACGCCACGCCGGCGGGCGTGCATGAAGCCGTGAGCAACCTCGAAGCGGACCTGGGCCTGACCATCCATCCGCAGCGCTGGCCCGGACTGGTCTTGGAGCACACCCGCCGGGAGCCGCTCCTCTTCATCTGCCATCCGCAACATCCCCTCGCCGCCCGGCCCGCCGTCCGCCTGCGGGAACTGGCCGGCCAGAAATTCATCGGCCTCAAGCACGCGCCCCACGCCGCGCATCTGGAAAAAGTCCCCAACAACCTCCGCCACCGGTTTGAACCCGTCGAGGAATTAAACGAGGTGGAAATGGTCATGGGAATGGTGGAGATTGGCGCGGGCGTGGCCCTGCTGCCGCTGGTAACCGTGCGGGACAAGATCGCAGACGGCGCCCTCGCCGCCGTGCCGCTGACCGGGGGAAATTATGTCCAGCCGCAGGCCGTGCTTTGCCGCCAAAGCCGGCAACTGACGCCGCTGATGCGGAAGTTCATCGAACACCTGAAACTGCCGGAGTGAGAATGGAGCGCCGGTCTCCGGCCCGGCGGAAATGAAGCCAGTTTAACCACGGATGACGCGGATGAATGCGGATTTAACGGCCGCAAAAAGGCACAAGAGTCACAAAAGGGCTTTCTTTTTGAGCTTTTGGCGCATCTTTGTGGCTATGGTTTTAATTGATTTGCCATAGCCACAGATGATTTTTCCCGTTGCCATCGCCTCGCATCGGCGTAGCATCGCTGTCAAGTTACCTCGGAAATATGGATACGGATACGAATTTCCATTTCGGATGAAACCGGCCTCAATTCAACTCAATCAGACGGCCGAGGACCGGGCCGCCAGCGGGGAAACGAGATTACGCGCCTGGTCCCGCAGCGGGGCGGATTGGACTCCCGCCGAACTGGCCCAGCTAGGCAGGTCGCCCGACTCTGTCATCGCCCGCCGGACGGGGCGCGCCATCAAGGAAGTCGTCGCGATGCGGGAACGCCGGCGCATGGGCCTTTACAAGGGCCTCCGCCGATGGACGGCAGCCGAAATCAAGTTGCTGGGCCAATACAACGACCATGAACTGGCCCGCCGGCTTGCTCGCCGGCCCCATCAGGTGCGGGCCAAACGGCGGGCATTCCATATTCCACCGTTCATCCCCCGTCCCCCGTGGCGAAACTGGAAACCGGCGGAAATTCGTCTGCTGGGCACAATGCCCGACCATGAACTGGCCCGACAATTGCACAGAAAAGTCAATCCGGTCCGCGAAATGCGCGAGCGCCTGAAAATTCCTTGTTGCTGGGTGAAACCCAAGCCGTGGACGCCGGAAGAAATCAAACTGCTGGGCGTCCTGCCCGATGCGGAAGTGGCCCGCCGCTTGAAGCGCAGCATCTTCGGGGTCCGCCGTTATCGTAAACTGGTTGGCCGTGCCGATCCATGCCCCAAAAAACCGGCTTATCGGAAATGGACGCGTGCGGAAAAAGAACTGCTGGGCCGGTTCACGGATAATAAAGTGGCGCGGCGTCTGGGATTTCCGGTTACCATGGTCAATCATCGGCGTCGCGCCTTGGGCATCGCCCCGTGGCGCGCCATGCCCGAATACCGTCAGTGGAAGCCCGCCGAGGACGCGTTACTGGGGACGATGACCGATGAAATGCTGGCCGAAATGCTGGGGCGCACCGCCAACGCCATCGTGCTGCGCCGCAGCAAATATAACATCCCGCCGTTTGGCGGCAAACGCCAGCCGTGGACGCCGGAAGATACGGCGTTGCTGGGCAAATTGCCGGATACAGAAGTGGCCTCCCGCACGGGGCACGATGTGCTCTCGGTCAAACATAAGCGCTCCAAGTTACGCATCCCAGCCTGTCCAAGGTTCCGGCCGGATCTTTGGACGCCGGAGCGGGTGGCGTTGTTGGGAACCATGCCGGACACGGAAGTGTCGGCGCGAACTGGTCTTCCCTTGAGCCAGGTCGCGCACAAGCGGCGCAAACTACGAATCCAGCTTGTCTCTTGCGGACGCAGCCAGCCGTGGACACCCGAACAACTGGCGATGCTGGGCCGGATGACCGACGAGAACGTGGCGGCACAAACGGGCCACACGCTGGTAGCGGTAACACGGAGGCGGCACCAACTGAACATTCCCCCGGCCCCTCGTGCGGATTCCCAGCAATGGACGCCGGACCAGATTCATTTGCTCGGCAAACTGCCGGACGCCGAAGTCGCGGCGCGCACGGGTCGCACCTTGACGGCAGTGGAATCCCACCGGCGCGAGTTGAAAATCCGCTACACGCACGGCCGTTACAGTTGGTGGACGTCCGCAGACGATGCCCTGCTGGGCACGGCTTCAGATGTGGCGATTGCCCGGCAATTAGGGCGTTCGCAGGCAGCCATCCGGGCACGCCGGATCAATCTCCACGTGCCGCCATTTGCGCAATCAAAATAATCATTGCCGCTGCCCTTGGCTCCGGGCGCATTGCCCAAGCCGTCCTCCACCGCCGCAGCCGCGAACTGACGCCGCTGATGCGGGAGTTCATCGAATTTTTGAAATTGCCGGAGTGAGAATGGAGCGCCGGTCTCCGGCCCGGCGGAAATGAAGCGAGTTTAACCACGGATGACGCGGATGAACGCGGATTTAACGGCCGCAAAAAAGCACTAAAAACACAAACCCGAAGTCCAGACGGGGCGAAGCATTTTGGCGGAACGCCGGTCTCCGGCCCGGCGTGTTGGAAACATACACCCTTCGAGCCGGGCCGGAGGCCGGCGCTCCGGGCCGTCCGTGCCCATCCGTGGTTGCACTTCCAGATATTTTTGCCGGTCCGCTTTTAGGTTGCCCCGCCCGCCGGTTGCCCTACGATGCCGCCAGCCCTGACAACCATGAAACATGAAAGCTTCCAATCCATTTTCCGCCCGGATTTCGAGGTGTTGGAGGAACGGCAGGGGCGCTGCCGGCTGTATCCGCACACGGCGCAACTGCCGCTGCTGCACCGCGCGCTGAACCTGGAGTTTCTGGGCGCGCTGCCGGGCCACATCGCCCGCACGGACCGGCGCGGGGACGGCTTCCATAAGGACCTGCTCAAGCACGCGGGGATGATGTTCTGCAACCTGTTCAACGCCGCGCGCGCGGACGGGCTGCATCTCCAGTCGCTGCCGGACCCGGACCTGGTGACGCGGCTTACGGTGGTGCAACAGAGCACGGAGGAATCGCGGCGCGGGGCGCTGCACCGGTTCAAGTTTTATGGCGGCGCGGATTTCCAGCCGGACATCCGCATCTCGGGCCGGCGGCTGGCGTTCACGGACCACGTGATCGAGCGGTTCGGCGCGCGGGTGCCGAACAAGGTGGGGGAGCACCTGTCGAGTCTGCTGCTGGCCTTTTTTGGCTCGCCCATCATCGCGCTGCCGGCCGGGCCGGGTCTGGCGTTCATCCTGCCGTATCACGATTCCCTCCTGGCCTTCCCCTTTGAACTGGAGCACAACGAACTGGTCATCACCACCTGCCTGACCATCAACGAAATCAATTCGCTGGAGCGGCAAATCCCGCCGCTCGCCTTCAATGCGCATTACGGGGCTGCGTATGCCGTGCCCCGCATCCGGCACTGGCTCCCGACCAGATCAATGCTGGATTTGCATGGCAAATGGGAGCGCAAGGTGCCGCTGCCGCCGGCTCGCGGGCCGCTGTCATCCCGCCTGACGTGGCATCGGACGGCGCACCTGATCAAGGATCTGGAAATGGACAAGGGATTCGGTCCCGGCACGAAATTTTTCTTCCTCGACCATGTCCCCGGCCCCTATGCGGTGGAATACGTGGCCAGCCAGCCGGAGCCGCGCGTGGACGAACGGCAGTTCCACAAGGACGCGGATCCCGGGCCGGACTGGGACCTGATGTTCGAGCATCGCGACCATTTCATCCTGCATTTCGAAGACAAGAAACCGCCGCCCGCGAAGTGAGGTGGCGCCCACCGCCCCGCCGCGAGCGGAGCGCCGGCCTCCGGCCCGGCGTGTTTACGTGTCGTCAGTGGAACGCCGAACTCCGATTCGGCTTGTTTCTGTATTCCTGCCGCTCACCAAGTCGGGAAACCTTTGCTTTTTAACCACGGATGAACGCCGATGAACACGGATTTAACGGCCGCAAAAAAGCACTGAAGACACAAACCCGAAGCCCCGACGAGGCGAAGCATTTTGGCGGAGCGCCAACTCCGGCCCGGCGTGTTCTGCGGCATCACCTTCCTGATCGCTTTCGGTCTTGAACGAAAGCGGAAGATAATCTGCGAGTTCGTAGGCTTCTTCCATTGGTCAAATTCCCGCTGGCTTTTCTTCTCCCCAAATGCGGGCGAGGGTGGTTTGGATTTTTTGCCCGAACCGCTGGAGCAACTCGCGGTTGGCTCCCACCAGCGCCTGCTCGGCTTCTATCTCCGCAGCAAGCGCGCGTTGTTCAGGCAAAGGAGGAAGCGGGATTTGGAGTTCGCGTATATCCGCAATATTGATTTGTTGCAGCGTGGCTCCGTAGGTCTTAAGGCGAATTTGGCTCTGAACGAATTCAGAGCAAATAGCAATTAGACCAAACAATGGAAATGTCAGAGCAGGATTGAATCTGATCGGCACA
Organism: uncultured Verrucomicrobiae bacterium; assembly: GCA_963764035.1. Taxonomy (GTDB): domain Bacteria; phylum Verrucomicrobiota; class Verrucomicrobiia; order Limisphaerales; family UBA11358; genus UBA11358. The sequence continues at coordinate 15,477 of CAVXQV010000010.1, read as the reverse complement.
ATACCACGTGTAACGTTTGCTCCAGCGAGTTCCGGCGCTGCGACTGAAGCAACGCCAGTTGTGCCTCGCACGCAGAGCAATATCTCACCGCCTTGAAGCGCGGTGCGCTTGTAGCCCTCTGCTGCTTTCGGGTTAATTTTCTTTAGACCAGAGAGGCGTATCAAGTTTGAGGTCAAATCAACGGGGCGAACAATAGGTAAACCGTCTGGAAACTCATCGCCCGGTTGAACTATACCGTATGAAAGAGAGCAATCCTCGGCTGTCACATCTTCTAGCCGCACCATTGGCCAGTCGGGGTGGATGGGGATGTGGGGGCGGTAGTGGTCGAGGACGGCGCGGGCGCCGTTGATGACTTTCTGGTAGCCCTCAATCTCCGCCACAATCTCCCGCTGCACCACCAGCGGCGGCAAGGGGATTTGAAGCTCACAAAACTTGGTCTTTGAAATTTCTGCAAACGTCCCGCCCGTCGCCCAAGCCTGCATCGTCGGCACAAGTTTGGTGAGGGCCAGCGCAACATACTCCGGCACGGCACGCGCTGAATCTTTTATTACGACATTTTTGAAACCTTGATTTGTGGCGATGGGAACGCGGTTAATGGCAATCCGTCCAATGGTCGCGCGAGTCGAGACAATCACCGAGTTTGCAGGAATCATTTTTGCGGAAGATTCCTTCAATCCTTTCTCGGAAATGGTTCGCTTGGTTGCTGTAATTTCCGAAATGAAATCGGTAGCTGGCAGATCAACGAGTGTTGCCCAAGGAATGCCGCCACCCCAATACTCCTCCACATCAGACTTGGGTGTGCCGCCACTTTCAACTTGAAACAGTTCTGCTTCGCCAAGGGAAACTAGCGGGAAGGAATGATTGGCAGCAACGCCCTCCCGATACCGCTCGCCGCTCAAATTGTAATCGCCATTCGCGGCAATTTTTTCTTTGGGCACGATCTGCATGGACGAAGTGGAGGGGATGGACGCCGGAGTCGTTTGGGACGGTTTGGTCAGAATGGACGCCGGGGATGACTGCGAACGGAGGGCGTTCAGGTAGGCGGTCAGTTCGGCCTGGACTTGCGGCAGGTCGTTTTTCTCAATGGCGCGGCGCTGGGCGCCCAGGCCAAAGCCGTCGTTCTCCACCTTGAAAAAGCGCAATGGTGTCGCTCTGCTTGGCAATGGATTTGTCGAGGATGAGGATGGAGGTTTTGACGCCGGAATAGGGATTGAAACAACCCGCCGGCAGCGAGACGACGGCGACGAGAGAATTTTCCACGAGCATTTTCCGCAGCATTTTGTAGGCGTCCTGGCTCTGGAAGATGATGCCTTCGGGAACGATGATGCCGGCGCGGCCGGTGGGCGTGAGGTGCTCGGCCATGTAATCCACAAACAGCACTTCGCTGCGCTTGGCCTGGATGGAAAAGCGCTTGTGCGGCTTGATGCCGCCCTTGGGCGACATGAACGGCGGATTGGCGAGGATGACATCGGCAAACTCGTTCCAGCGCTCTTCCGAGGTGAGGGTGTCGTATTCGTAGATGTGCGGGTCGGTGAAGCCGTGCAGGTAGAGGTTCACCAGCGAGAGCCGCACCATGTCGGGCGAGATGTCGTAGCCCTTGAAATTCTTGGCGAGGCGGCCACGGTCGTCGGGCGTGAGCAAGTCGCCCGGTGAGGGCACCGGGCCTACAGGTTGTGGCCGGGTCCCCTGACCCGGCGTCCGCCTGAAGTGTTGGCCTGGAGGATGTGTTTGTAGGAGGAAATCAGGAAGCCGGCGGTGCCGCAGGCGGGGTCGAGGACGGTCTCGGTTTTCTTGGGGTCCACCACCGCGACCATGAAATCAATGATGTGGCGCGGCGTGCGGAACTGTCCGGCATCGCCCTGGCTAGCCGAGGACGGAGAGCAGATATTCAAAGGCATCGCCCAGCCGCTCGCTGTGGTCGTAGCTGAACTCGTCAATGATCTTGAGAAAGGCCTTGAGCGTCTCCGGGTCGCGGTAAGGCAGATAGGCGTTTTTGAAAATGTCGCGGAACAGGAGCGGGATGCCGGGATTCTCCGGCATCTTGGTGATGCCTTCGGCGTAGAGGTTGAGCGTCTCATGGCCGCCCAGACCGGCGCGCATGAGCTTGGCCCAGCCGTAGCGGGCAAACGCCCCGGTGAAGAACTTGCGCTTGCCGCCCATTTCCTCGGACTCGGCATCCATGTCATCCATGAATTTGTAAATCAGAGCGATGGTGATCTGCTCGACCTGGGATTTGGGGTCGGGCACTTTGCCGACGAGGATGTCGCGGGCGGTGTCTATGCGGCGTTTGGTATCGGAGTCTAACATGGGTGGACTTTATGGACTGAGTGGACGGGGTGGACGGGGTGGACTTGGGCGCTGGCGTTGGGCGGTGCGGATGCGGTAGAGGCGCTCGGTGAAACCGCCTTCGGTTAAAAAAGATTTTTCCAAGGTGGCGATCTGGCGGTCAAGCAGGCTGCACGCCACGGCGAGCAGCGCCAGTGCGCCATTGGCGGCAATCTCGGGAAAGGTGGACGCCGTGGACTTGGTGGACGCGGTGGACTTCGGTCCGGTCTTAACACGTCCATTCTGTCCATGCCGTCCATCTTGTCCATCATGCACCGCCTGCGCCCAGGCCGCCACGTCATCGGCGGTGGCGGGGCGGGCGGCTATCAGGGCGGCGCGGCGCGCGTCTTCTCTGGGCCACTGCGCCAACCCGCGCTGCCGCAAAAAATCTTCATAATCCAGCCGCAGCTCTTCCAGGCTGGCGCGGGCCACGTTCGTGAGCTTTAGCTCCATCTTCTTGGACGTGCCGCTGGCCTGGCTGCCCTCCGCGATGTTCTGCACGCCGCTCCGCGCCGCCTGCACCATCTGGTCGTGGGTGCGGCTGCGCTTCTCAATGTAGCGGTCGCAGAACCGCACGGTCACGTCGTAGGCGAGCTGCGCCACCTGAAAACTTTTCAGCTTCCGGTAGCCACCATGCTTGGGAATAAGTGAATTGTCCTCCATGCGTCAGGCGGCAAATTGTTGAACGGGGACGTAATCCTTGACGTATTCGGGAATGAGGGTGCGGTATTTGGCCGGCACGGCCTTGAAGTCGCGCGTGGACAGCAACGGATTTGTGGCGAGGTCGGTGTATTGCCGGGACTCGATGATGGCGCGAATCTGGTCGCTGGTGACGTAGGCCTTGAAATAATTCTTGATGGCCGGAATGGCTCCGGCTTCGTCCGGCTTGTAATCGGCGACAAACTTGGCGAACTCCTCTTCCAGCAATTCGTCCTTGGATTTGAAGCGCGGGATGAGGCCGAAGATTTTCTCCAAGATTTCGCGGAGCGTCAGGCGGCGGTCCACGGCGGCGGCGCGGCGGAGCTTGTCGAGCGAGTAAAATTCCGTGGGCTTGTCGAACACCTCGCGGTTCACATAATCAATGACCCGATCCCACTGGCCGGCCTCAACGCTGCGGCGAAATAAATTCGTTTTCGCGGACATTATCCTCGAACCGCTGGAAGAACATGCGGTCAATCTTCATGCCGCCGAGGCCGATGGTTTCCTCCTTGAGCATGGAAACGAGATCGTCGCCAAGATGTTCATAGGTGCCGGAATAAATCTTGGGACCATCACCACCCTCGCCACGCCGCCCCTGCGGTTTGGGCAGCTTGATGACTTCGTCGTATTTGAATTTCTCCTCGAAGTATTCGCAATTGGCGAAAAAGTCGAAAAGTTTGTAGGAGGTTTTTTCCGGCTCCTTGACGGTTTCCTTGATGCCGTCATCAAACAGTTGTTGCAGGAAATTGTGCTTCCGGGTGCCGCGTCCTTTTATCTGGATGAAATCCGTTGGCGAAAAGATGGGGCGAAACAGGCCGAGATTCAGGATGTCGGGGCAGTCATAGCCGGTGGTCATCATGCCGACGGTGACGCAGACGCGGGCCTTGCTGGTCTTGTAGGCGGAAAGAAAATTGGCCGAGCCAAGGAGATTGTTGTTCGTGAAGTTGATGGTGAACTGCTGGGCGTCGGGAATTTGCGACGTGACCTGCACGGCAAAGTCGGACTGGTATTTGCCCGGAAACATTTTGTCCGCCATCACATTCAGAATCTGCGCGAGCTTGGCGGCGTGCTTCTGGCTGACCGCAAAGATGATGGACTTGCCAATCTCGCCGCTGACCGGGTCGCGCAGGGCCTTTTCCAGAAATGTTTTGCAGAACAGTTTGTTGGTGGCATCGGCGAAGAAGCGTTTCTCGAACTCGCGCTGCTTGTAGGTTTCCTTCTGGTCCTCACCCTCGTCATCCTTGAATTCGACAACAAACCCCTGTTCGGACAACAACTCCGTGGTGATTTCAGTCCGGGCGTCCACCACCGTGGGATTGATGAGGAAGCCGTCCTTGACTCCGTCCAGCAAAGAATAGCGGACGGTGGGCTGGCCATCCTCGCAACCGAACGTGCGATAGGTGTCGAGCAACAGGCGGCGCTCGAACTCGCGTGGGTCGTTGGTGGTGGGCTTGTGCTTGTCGAACTTTTTCAGGTAATCGCGCGGAGTGGCGGTGAGGCCGAGCTTGTAGCCGATGAAATAGTCAAAAACGGCACGCGCGTTGCCGCCGATGGAACGGTGCGCTTCATCCGAGATAACAAGGTCAAAATCCGTGGGCGAAAATAGCGCTGATATTTGTTGTTGAACAGAAGCGACTGGACGGTCGTGACGACAATTTCCGCCCGCCGCCAATCGTCCCGGTTTTCCTTGTAGATGACGCTCTTGTAGTCGTTCGCCAGAACTTTTCTGAATGCTTTCAATGCCTGATCTTCAAGTTCCAGCCGATCCACCAGAAACAAAACGCGCTGGGCGTTGCCGGTGCGTAGGAAAAGTTTGATGACGGCAGCGGCGACGAGCGTCTTGCCGGTGCCGGTGGCCATTTCAAACAGAAACCGGTCGGAACCTTTGGCGACGGCCTGTTGCAACGCATTGACGGCCTTGATCTGATAGCGCCGCAGGAAACGGAGGCTGTTTAATTCGATGAAGCCGGGGCGTTCAGCTTCGTTTTTCCAAGCGGCCTCGGACGCATAATGGGGCGCTGGGTCAGGACGACATAATCATTGCCGATGATTTCCTCGATGAGGCGCTTGGGGTCGGGAACTGATTTTTGGTAGCCGGTGACGGAGGCTGGCGTGGGAAACGAGGTGATTAAATAGGGGTTGCCCCGTTCGAGATCCCAGAAATAATGCAGGTTGCCATTCGAGAGGATGACGAAACGGCAATTCTGGGACTTGGCATATTTGCGGGCCTGTTCCTTGCCGACCAGCGGGCTTTTATCCTCGGATTTCGCTTCCAAGACGATGAACGGGAAGCCTTTTTCGTTCAGCAGAAGAAAATCAATGAACCCCTTTTTGGCCTTCTCGAAATTTTCACCCAATGCGTCGAGGTCTTGCGACTTGATGTTGACGCTTGGTTCAAGCTGGATGTTGGCCGGCAGTTTTCCATCGGCAAAGAAGCGCCAACCAGCAGCTTCCAGAAGCTTGTTGATTTTGATGCGGGCGGCGGCTTCTTTCATTTTCTTTTATCCATGAAGGTTGCGCGAGTTTGCGCCGGAAATGGAAAAAGCGAAAGCGGAAATTTGGAAAGCAGAAAGTTGAAATCCGCGAAAAAGGGCCAGGCCAGGTTTGAAATGCGGCCGGCATTCAATTAAATTCCGTTTGCGTATGTTCCTGCTGCAGCTACGACAAGGACGAGGCCAAGCCTCCAAAGGAGAATGATGACATGAAACCGGTGAAACTTTCTGAATTGATCGAGGTGCTCGAATTTGATTCCGACGAGTTTGGGAACTGGGTGGATCTCCAGAATGGCAGCGTGGTTCGCCTGGCGCATTCGCTGGTCAGCGCCGTGGAGACAGGCGACGAGGACGTGTTGGAGAGCCTGGCGGACTGGGAAAAGGAGGAGGTGGAAACCGCCAGGGCCGTCGTGGCGGATTCCGGCGAACGGTTCGTGGCCGCGCCGGGCAAGTTTGATTTCCACGAATACCGGCAGATGGAACGGTTCATTGGGACGGTGGAAGACAGTGCGGCTGCCGAACAGTTGTGGCGGGCGATCAAGGGCAAGGGTGCGTTCCGCTATTTCAAGGAGACCGCCAGCCGGTTGGGTGTGTTGCAGCAGTGGCATCACTATCGCGACAACGCTTTGAAGGAATTTGTCCGGGATTGGGCCGGGGCACACCAGGTTCCCATCATGGACGACACCAGCCCGAATCCTCAACCATGAGACCTGCCGTATGGAAGCCGGCGCTCCACCGGTTTGGCGCGGAGCAGACCAATACACGCCGAATCGGAGTTCGGCGCTCCATTCGGTCTAGCCCCCCTCCCGGAACGCCGGTCTCCGACCCGGCGTGTTTTCCTTTTCTTGCCAGCCGCCGGGCCGGAGGCCGGCGCTCCTTTCGCGTGGTTCGCGTGGTTCGCGGTTAAAAATTCCGTGCCTGTCGGTGTCCATCCGTGGTTGAAAAGGCAAATGCGGAAATTTGGAAAGCTGTCAGTGAAACAGGCCAAGCCATCTCACGGGCCAAGGGAAATCTGAAATCCGTGTTCATCGGTGTTTATCCGTGGTTGAAATGAATTCGACACCTCACCCTGGCCCTCTCCGCATCGAATTGTTTCTCCCCAACAACCCTCACTTGTCCTGCGGACATCCTCTCCCGCTCCCGCGAGCGAGGAATCTCGGTCGGCGCGGAGAGGGAATGTTTTTCGCGCGGTTCGCGTGGTTCGCGGTTAAAAATCCGCGTCCATCCGCGTATAGCGGCTTTACGCCGTGTCCACCCGTGGTCAAAGCCGCCGGTTTGTCCTGAAGCAGAACACTTTCTGTCACGAAAGACACAATCCAAGTTCTGTGTTTATAAGCACAGAGGCTGTGTTTGCAAGCACGGTCATTTTGTTTGCAATCAGAAAAGTCGTGTTTCCAAGCACAACGTCCGTGTTCGCAAACAGACCGGGTGTGGCTATAAACAACGTGGCCCTGTTTGCAAGCAGGGTCGCCGTGTTTGCCTTCACGATGTCCGTGTCTGGAATCACCGGAACCGTGTCGCGAATCACAACGACTTTGTTTGCAGGCAGAAACAGCGTGTTCGCAATCCGGCCTTTTGTGTCGGCAATCAAATCGCTCCCGGCCCCCGTTTAATGACGATTGGTGGATCGTGATTTTTGCCGGGCGGGGAACCCCTTTTTCCGGTTTCCCTTTTTTTAAGCCTGCCGTCCCACTTGTATTAGAGACTAATGAAACAATTATTTCAGAAGTTATTTTCTTATGACTTTGGCATCCCTTTCGCTTTAGTCATTGCTGTTAACGGAAACGACGTGAGTTCGCCGGGTGGCCTCCAACGGATGTTTCCATTTCATCAACAATTCAACGAAAGCTGAATTATGAAAAAAACCACAGTAAGTATGGCATATCATCGGCTGCCGCCGCAGATGGTGGTTTCGGTCCTCGGAACCGTCATCACGGGAATGAAGGACAAGGCGGATCTTCCCAATCCGCCCGTGCCCCTCGAACCCGCGGTGCCGCCGGATCCGAATGCACCCGTGGACCTGACCACGCGCAAAGCACGGCTGGAAGCCGCGATTGAAGCGTCGGCGGTCGGCGGACAGGCGGATACGGCGGCCAAGAATGATGCGCTCGAGTTTGCCCTCGACGGATTAGACCAGGAGGCGTTTTACGTCCAACTGGTCTATCGTTACAACGTCACGGGCGTGCTCTCCACCGGCTTCGTGCCGGCGAGCACCAACCGCGCGCAGGTGGCATTGGACACTCCCGCCATCAGCAGCATTGACTCGGACGTGCCCGCGCAACTGACGTTGCACGTGACGCCCATAGACAATGCGTATGGCTACGAGGTGCAGACGCGCACCGGCACGGGCGAATGGACCACGGTCCTGTATTCGTCCGCGGCGCGCTCGATCGTCCTGCCCGGATTGACCTCCGGCACGGCGACCGGCGTGCAGGTGCGGGCGCTGGGCGGCCTCACCGGCTACAGCGCCTGGAGCATGGCCGTCACGCGGTTCGTGCCCTGATGCACATGCCAGAACGGAGAAACGGCGCGTCGCAAGACGCGCCGTTTTTTTATGGAGCGCCGGTCTCCGACCCGGCATATTTTGGAAACGACCGGGCCGGAGGCCGGCGCTCCGTAGTTCATTTCGGCGTCAGGAGTTCGCGCTGGAGCAATTCGGTGATGCGAAGTTGGAGCCGGTCCAAATCCAGCGGTTTGGTGAAAAAATCATCGGCCTGCATGGCCACGGTGCGTTTGGTCACCTCGCTGGACAGCGCGCTCATGAAGATGATGGGGATTTTCTTCGTGCCGGGCTGGCGACGGAGGATTTCGCAGACCGAAAGTCCATCGAGGTCGGGCAGCAGGATGTCGAGCAGGATGAGGTTCGGCTTGAACTGGCGCGCCTGGCTCAACGCCTGCACGCCGTCGCCGGCCACGATGAATTCGCAGCCCAACCCGGCGAGCCGGTAACGCACGAGTTCGATGAAATCGCGCTCGTCGTCCACAATCAAAATTAGAGGCACCACCATGCCAGCATAGGTGAACGGCGCGCCAATCCAAATGGCAGGCCGGTTAAAGCCCGGTGACGAAACGGAAACGGAGTTCCGGCCGATGCGGGCCAATTTGCAGCCTGCTTGGAGCTCCGCCTTCAGGCGGCCCGCGTAAACGCGGAACTCCAAACCATGACAATCCAACATGCGCATCCAAACACTGTTCTTTTTACCATCCGCAAATGTGTAGCGCGGGCGTCCTCGCCTGCGGGTTCGAGCGGCGTCTCGCCGCCCGATTCAGAGGGACGGTCGGCCCCGGCAGCGGGACGCTGCCGAAACCCGCAGCCATGGACGGCTGCGCCACAATCCGCCACCGGCCGGCTCAAAAATCTTGTTGCGACGCAACGCCTCTGGCAATGTCCGGCGATGCCAACGCGAAACGGCTCCATCCGGTTGTTCAAATTATTCGGGATTACCGTTTATTTGCACTGGTCCTGGTTTGTGGTCGCGGTTATTCGCTATCAAATCCACAGCCAATGGCATCAATACGATTCCCCGGCCTGGTATGCGCTGGAATACGTTTCGTTGTTCCTGATTGTGTTGATGCATGAATTCGGCCATCAACTGGCGTGCCGCTCGGTTGGCGGCCAGACCCACGACATCGTGCTTTGGCCGCTGGGTGGCGTGGCTTATGTTTCGCCCCCCAACGACCGGGCGCGCAACTGTGGAGCATTGTCGCCGGGCCGCTGGTGAACGTCATTTTGTTCCCGCTGTTCTTGATTTTGTTCATTTTCGGAAGATCCGCCGGTTGGGAAGCCTCGAACCCGGACGTTTACACTTATGTTTACATGCTTTTTGCCATCAACACCGTCCTGCTCGTCTTCAACCTGATGCCGATTTATCCGCTGGATGGCGGCCAGATTCTGCGCTCGTTGTTGTGGTTTGTTGTGGGGCGGGCGCACAGCTTGATGATCGCCAGCATCGTCGGCCTGATTGGCGTCGCCGGATTGATTGGCTATGCGTTCTGGATACAGTCCATCTGGATTGGCATCATGTGCGTGTTCATCCTGCTGAACTGCTGGAACGGCCTGATGCACGCGCGGGCGCTGGCAAAAGTGGCCGCCGCCCCGCGCCGCGAGGGTTTCGCCTGCCCCGAATGCCACCTCGCGCCGCCTCAAGGCGCCATCTGGCGCTGCGGCAAATGCCGGCAGGCATTCGACACGTTTGAAACGCAGGGCGTCTGCCCGCATTGCGGAACCCAATACGCCGCCACGTCCTGTCCCGAATGCGGCAGCCTGCATCCATTCAGCGAGTGGGCGACTGTTGGAAATGTTCCGCCGCGGCTGTAAATAATTCAGACCGCCCGAACGGACGGCCTGAACTTGATCGCTGCCGGGAAATCTTACTTCAACTTTGCCAGCGTCGCCTTGACGGCCTCGAAATTCGGCAGGTCCTTCGGCGTCGGCGTCTGTTCGCTGTATTGCACCACGCCGGCCTTATCAATCACAAACGCCGCGCGCGCCGCCGTGTCGCCCACGCCGGCGAGCATCGGGAATACGACCTGGTATTTCTTGATGACTTCCTTGTTCAAATCGCTGGCGAGCCGGACCTGGATGTTGTTGGTCTTGGCCCACGCCTCCTGCGCGAACGGGCTGTCCACGCTGATGGCGATGAAGTCCGCGCCGGGAAACGCGCTCAAGCCGTTGGTCACGTCGCACAACTCGGCGGTGCAGACGCTCGTGTAGGCCAGCGGGAAAAACAGGAGCACGGTGCTGGTCTTGCCGAAGTTATCGCTCAACTTTACGTCCACCAGCCCGGACGCGGTTTTGGATTTGAGGATGAAATCGGGAGCCTTGGAGCCGACAGGTATTGCCATAATATTTTTGGTTGATGGTTAATCTCGCTTTCGCTTCGACCAAATGTTCCAGATTTGCCGATGCCTTGTCAAATGTTTCAATCCAGCGCCGCCACCACTTCCGCCGCGTGTTCCTCCGGCTTGACGGCCGGCCAGATTTTCCTGATGCGTCCGTCCGGGCCGATGAGGAACGTCACCCGGTGCGTGCCCAGATATTTGCGGCCCATGAAACTCTTCTCGCCCCACACGCCGTAGGCCTGCGACAATCTTTTTGTCCTCGTCGGCCAGCAGCGTGAACGGCAGCTTGAATTTCTCCACGAACTTGTCGTGCGACTTGACGGAATCGGTGCTGACGCCGAGGACGACCGCGCCGCGCTTCTTGAACTTCGGCAAACTGGTCGCGGAAGGCGCAGGCCTCCTTCGTGCAGCCGGGCGTGTCGTCCTTGGGATAGAAATAGAGAATGACGTTTTTGCCCTTGAAGCCGGCAGAGCGAAATCTTCCCGCCGCCGCTGGTGGTTGCCGAAAACTCCGGCGCCACATCGCCTTCCTTTAATTTCAGTTGGATTTCCTTTGCCATAAATTTTGACCGAGCTTACGTTGATTTCAGCGTTTGCAAACAAAATTTCCCAATCGGATGCACCTCAATGCGTATCTGAAAAATCATTTTCAGGTGGCACAGGCAACTCGCCTGTGTCGTCCGGCGACCCGCCGGACGGAACGGAAACAACGGATCGAACCATTGGAAGCGCCCTTTTTAAAGGTGACGTTTCGCCATTCAGGTCGCGAGTCGCCGACCGGGGCGGGCGAGTCGCCCGCGCTACCCATTTTTCAGACAAGCTCTCACTTTTCCGTGGGCAAACTCGCCGGATGGGAGCTTAACTGCTTGCTGCCATCCCAAATGTATAACAAACCGGAAACACCGGTAAAGACGCCCGCGCCAAGAATCCAGGTTTCAAACAGCCACCCATGAAAGATCAAATTCCATTGCAGCAAAATCCAGATGACCGTCAGCATTTGGAAAGACCGTGGCCAGCTTGCCGGTCAGGCGCGGGCGCACGGTGATTTTCGCCAACCACCAGCATGAATTACCACCGCCCCGATGGCCAGCAGCAAATCGCGTCCGATGATGGTTCCGGTGAGCCAGAGCGGAATTTGCTGTTTGAAATAGGGCGTGTTGTCAAAGCTTAACAGCACAATGGCGGAAACGAGCAGTAATTTGTCCGCCAGCGGATCGAGGATCCTCCCCAATTCGCTGATTTGGTTGTAATGCCGTGCGATGTAGCCGTCCACGCCGTCGCAAATCGCGGCGACGCAAAAGTCAGAGATGGCCACCAGCCGGTGAAGTTCATTTCCGGTGCGAACGTAGTAAATCAGTTCGACGACGAAAAACGGGATCAGCAGGATTCGGAGAATCGTGACTTTGTTCGCGGTCGTCATCGGCGGGAATGGTTTAACGCAAAGACGCAGGTTGCAAGGCGCAAGATACAACCCCAGTTCGGAGCCCCGAGGCTCCGCACCTTTGCAGAATTCAAATTACTTTGTTTCTTGCCAAGCGCCCCATTTCTTCGCTTCAATTTGCCGCGCAAATGAGCGAACTCAAAATCTATCACAACCGCTCGTCGGCATCTTGATGGGCAGCGATTCGGACTGGCCGACGATGAAACTGGCCGCCGATGCGCTGGCGGAATTCGGCATCGCCAGCGAAGCCAAAGTCATCTCCGCCCACCGCGATCCGCGCGGGCTGGAGGAATATGTCTCCACCGCGACGTCAGCGCGGATTGAAAGTCATCATCGCCGGCGCGGGCGGCGCGGCGCATCTGCCGGGCGTCACGGCGGCGTTCACCACGCTGCCGGTCATCGGCGTGCCGATTCTGGGCAAGGCGTTTGACGGATTTGATTCGCTGCTGGCCATCGTGCAAATGCCGCCGGGCGTGCCGGTGGCGACGGTTGCCGTCGGCGGCGGACGCAACGCGGGCATTCTCGCCGCGCAAATCCTCGCCGTCGGCGACGCGCGGTTGCAGGAGGAATTGAAAAAATTCAAGGTGCGGCTGATGGAAGAATCGCGCGCGAAGAACAAAACGCTTGCACAATGATTTTCAAACCACGAAATGACACGAAAAAGATTTTGACTGCGCAGAGCGCAGCGGCGACAGCTTAACGTGTCCGGCCATTTCAAAGCGGCGGCGTGCTTCGCTTGCCACGCAAGTTCGCAGCGTTCGTGTTCCGTTTCGATGTGTTTCGTGGTTGATTTTGATTAACCCATGCAACGGCTCATCGAAGGCGTCCACAAGTTCCGCACCGAGCGAGTTCGGCAATTACCGGAAGCTCTTCCGCAAGCTGTCGCAGGAGGGCCAGAATCCGCACACGCTGTTCATCACCTGCTCGGATTCGCGCGTGCTGGCGGAACTCATCACGCACAGCCAGCCGGGCGATTTGTTCGTCGTCAAAAACGTCGGCAACATCGTCCCGCCCGCCAGCGCCACGCGGCGACACCAATTCCACCGCCGCCGCCATTGAGTTCGCCGTGGAACAATCTCCGCGTCAGCGACATCGTCATCTGCGGCCATTCGCAATGCGGCGCGATTTCCGCGCTGCTGGACGAAACGCCAGTGAGCGATTCGCAGCCGCACCTGCGCGACTGGCTGCAGCTCGCGGCGCCCGTGCTTGGAAACGCTGAAAAAAGATTACGCGCATCTCACCGAAACCACCGCGCGCGCAAACGCCGCCGCCGAGGAAAATGTCTTGTTCGGCCTCGACAATCTGCACAGCTATTCCTGCGTGCAGGAACGGCTGATGGACGGCTCGCTGCGATTGCACGGCTGGTTTTTCAAAATCGCCACGGCGGAACTGTTCGCCTACGACCCGGAGACGCGGCAGTTCTCGCCGCTGGTGAGTGAGGGTTGACTGGACCGGAGCGCCGAACTCCGATTCGGCGTGTTTTTGTTGATGTTGAAAAGCGCCGATTTGGGGGATTATGCACTTGACGGAAGTTTCCCTCGCCCCGCCCAGGCGGGGAGAGGGTCAGGGTAAGAATTCTCCGAACCCCATTTCGCGCTTTGAACCCCTCAACCGGCGCAAGGTAGCGCCGCCGTCCCCGGCGGCGAGTTCAGGCGGCGTCTCGCCGCCAGTTTCTTTCGCAGGGCGGGACGCCCATACAACCCGCCGGCGGGACTCCGACGCTACGAGGTTCATGGGGAGGGGATTTCATTTTTCAATTGAAATCAGCGCCACCTCACCCCGGCCCTCTCCCCCGCTTCGCGGCGGAGAGGGAGGCTTTCCGTGTATCATCTTAATTTTACGTCAACAACATAATCCCGCCGGTTTGGAAACCGGCGCTCCGTTTGCGGCTTCGTTTGGACAACTTCCTTGGATTCTGCTAGCCTGCCACGACTTTATGAGTCTGGAAAACAAAGAAACGCCCGCCGCGCCGTCCGATTTCATCCGCGACATCGTCGCCGAGCACGTCGCGGAGAAGAAATACCCGCAAATCCACACGCGCTTTCCGCCGGAGCCGAACGGCTACCTGCACATCGGCCACGCCAAATCCATCTGCCTGAACTTCGGCATCGCCCGCGAGTTCGGCGGCGTCTGCAACCTGCGCATGGACGACACCAACCCGACCAAGGAAGACGTCGAATACGTGGATTCCATCACCGAGGACGTGAACTGGCTCATCGGCGCCTGGGCGGACGACAAGCTCGGCCTCAAGCCGAAAGGCAGCGACGCCGGAAACCATCGCGACCAACGGCAACACGGGATTTCTATCTGCCCGCGTCGTTGGCAGGGCGCGGCAGTCCTCTGTCCGCAGACGGCACGCACGGAGAGACGCGCGCCTGCCAACGCTGGAGCCGTTTTACGCCTCCGACTATTTCGACCAGATTTACGATTACGCCGTGCAATTGATTGAAAAGGGCAAGGCCTACGTCTGCGATTTGACGCCGGAGGAAACCGACGAATACCGCCGCAACGCCAAGCCATCCCCCTTCCGCAACCGCAGCGCCGAGGAAAACCTCGATCTGTTCCAGCGCATGAAGGACGGCGAGTTTCCCGACGGCACACGCTCCCTGCGCGCGAAGATTGACGTGGACGTCGCCGAACATCTGGATGCGCGACCCCCTGCTCTACCGCATCCGCCACGCCGAACATCATCACACCGGCGGCAAATGGTGCATCTACCCGATGTATGACTTCGCGCATTGCCTGAGCGATTACATCGAAGGCATCACGCACTCGCATCTGCACGCTGGAGTTCGAAGTCCACCGCCCGCTTTACGACTGGATTCTCGAAAGCCTCGACCTGCCGCGTCCGCTGCCGCAGCAATACGAATTCGCCCGCCTCTCGCTCGGCTACACCGTCATGAGCAAACGCAAGCTCATGCAGCTCGTGAACGAAAACCTCGTCTCCGGCTGGGACGACCCGCGCATGCCCACCATCTGCGGCATCCGCCGGCGCGGCGTCACGCCCGAAGCCCTGCGCGACTTCGCCTACAACATCGGCATCACCAAATACAACGGCATCACCGACGTGGCCGTGCTCGAACATGCCATCCGCGAGGACCTGAACAAACGCGCGCTGCGCCGGCTCGCCGTGCTGCGCCCCATCAAGGTCGTCATCACCAACTATCCCGAAGGCAAGATCGAGGAACTGGACGCCGTCAACAATCCCGAAGACGAGAGCGCGGGCAAGCGCAAGATTCCGTTCAGCCGCGAACTGTTCATCGAGCAGGACGATTTCATGGAAGTGCCGCCGCCGAAATTCTTCCGGCTCAAACCCGGCGGCGAAGTGCGCCTGAAATACGCCTACATCATCAAGTGCGACGAAGTGGTGAAGGACGCCGCCGGCAACATCACCGAACTGCGCTGCACCGCCGACCTCGACAGCAAGACCGGCGGCGCCACGGCCGGGCGCAAGGTGAAGGGCACGATTCATTGGGTGAGCGCCGCGCACGCGATTGACGCCGAAGTGCCGCCTCTACGACCGGCTGTTCACCGAAGCCGAGCCGGAGAAGGACGGACGCGATTTCAAATCCGTGCTCAACCCGCACTCGCTGGAAGTGGTCACGGCCAAATGCGAGCCGAGCCTGAAAGATGCGAAGCCGGAACTGCGCTACCAATTCGAGCGCCTCGCCTATTTTG